>JBGCET010000008.1:0-338432 GCA_045106555.1 Lysobacterales bacterium
CATTAGGGGAGTTTGACGTTGAAACGAAAGTCGGATTCATTGAGTTTCACAATCGAGATTCAGAGTACTTTGAAGGCGCCAGGCTTTTGTCGGAGCTGCCTGAGGCATTTGACAACTATTTCCGGCAGCAAAATTAAAAAAACGAAAAACTGCCGCATGCTACGACGTTGGAGTTGTCCGTGGATGATTGTCCATTTTGCAAAGCGAGAATAGAGATTACTCCTCCATCCTGGAGTGGTGGAAGAATGCGAATCGCTTGTGACAATTGTGGCCAGTATGACATCGCCCCTACCCTGTTTCGCGAACTTGCCAATCTGTCGGAACGTAGCGCGGAAATCCAATCACTCCGAAACAAATTTTCTAAAATCCCGGAACCGCGAGTGGTTAGAAAACACAGCACAAATATTGTGCATGTCGAAGCACAAGGAGCAGACAAGCCTACGAAGCTGCGGAAGAAATCTCTCCGAGCAAAATCTGAGGAGACAAATACCTCTGGGGGTGCTATTTTCTATGTTGGAAACGGTCAAGACGAAGATGCACCTTAAAAGACGCAATCGGACGTCTTAGAGCCGAATTCAAAAAGGGGCAACTTTTGGGGCAACTTTTTACTCCAAAAAAAGATTAGTTTTTTTAGATCAAATCGCTGAAAAAACCAGTCAAATCCGGCCCCGGGCACCAACCGGCTGTTGTGGTCGTTCCAAGACCTGCCAGATAACCCCCCTAACCTGCTGAATACATAGGTGTTTACCGTGCCGGCTGCAGTTGACCTCGCTGGCCAAATCGACAGTGTGACGATAAAAAAGTTGTTTGACCCCATTGGATGTGGCCCCTTTTGATCGCCTGCAGTGGCTATCTTCACGGTCTGAGCATGGCGCTGGACGGCAGCGCAAAAGCAGCGCCGGAATCGGGCTGGTTTTGTCATACCGAGAATCTGTTGTCTTCCGTCGACGTACTGCTGGTTCTTGTCGAGCGAGCCATCGAAAAACCGTCAGTGCAGTCACTCTCAACCGTTGCTGTGCTGGCCGACCACTTCAAGCGGAATTTCCCCTGCGCTGACAAAATGTAAGTTGACAACTCGCTGCTGGCCGGCGTTGGGAAACGGCGCTGTCGGGAGCTGATCGATGGGCTGCGCAGGAAGCGAAACATTTGAACGGGCGCTGTTTCGCGGGCTTTGGGTTTTCTGCGCGGGTGGATTAACAGGCCAGGCGCATATCCTGCCCCGCGCAAACCTTACCCGGTTCAAACCGTACAAAGAATGGCGGACCGCCAATGGACCAAAAAAACGATCAGGTTGAATACCGCCCAACCGAAGACCCATAGTCCGAAGCGCTTCCTGGCGCCATCGGGTTTTGTTGGCCTCACTCTGAATAAGTATGCCAGGGCAATAGCCTGGATCAGCGTACTACCCGCGCTGATCGCGCTCCCATTGATGCCACCCAGACACGCAAACTTGCTGATGGCGTAAATCTGCGTGGCGATGGCCACGGCCTAGCCTGACAGCATTTGCAGCGACATCAAAGCCAGTAGCACTTTCATTCCTACGTGACGCACATCCAGCCGAATGAGGGCGGCGTAGGCCAGCGTGGCCCAGGAAAGCATAAGCAGGATGACCCAGGCCAACGACGGCACCACTGCATCAGCAGCATTGGGTCACCGCCGAGGGGCCGATACGCGCCTGCCGGCGCACGTTAGATCCGCTAGCGCTGATAAATCTGGATCAGGTTGCCGCAGGTGTCAGCGAAAATGGCCAACGTCACATCGCCAGCCTCCATGGGCTGGGTGGTAAACGAAACACCCAGATCATTCAGGCGTTGGAATTCCGACTTGATATCGTCCACCTCAAAAGCGTTGATGGGGATGCCCTGCTCAAACAGCGCTTCCTGGTAGGTCTTGGCGATGGGGTTGGCATTGGGTTCCAGGGAGAGCTCGGTGTCGCCGCCTTCCGGCGATTTGACCGACAGCCACCGGTACTCCCCGACCGGAATATCCTGACATTTCTCAAATCCAAGAACACCTGTGTAGAAATCCAGGGCTTTTTGCTGATCGTTGACATAAATACCGGTCAATTTGAGTTTCATTTTGCTTTCCCGTGCTGTTGGTCAGAACCGCAGTTAACCCCAACCAGCTGGTCATCGCTTCTTGAAAATTGCGAATTGCTTTTCCATGCGCCCAGCAGCAGGTCCATACAGTGAGGCTGGAGCTGGTCACCTGCACCGGCGAGTCTTCGCCGGTAGGCGGAGGGTGGCTGACCAAATCGGGCGGCAAACAGGGTGCTGAAGCTACCCAGGCTTGAAAACCCAACCGCCATACAAACGTCGGTCACCGAGTGCTCACCCCGGGCCAGCAGATGTTTGGCCTTGTTCAGCCGCGAACGGATTCTGAACTGCCCTGGGGTTTCACCAAAAACGGCCCTGAACTGGCGAATGAAGTGAAACTGAGACATGGCGGCAGCGTTGGCGATGTCAGCAACAGATCGCTCGCACTCACCCACATCGCGGAGCTGGTCGCGAGCCTGGCAGAGTCGGATCAATCTATCCTTGGTGAGCATCAGGGGCAATCAACGGCGTTCGGCCAGTGGAGTACAGCATATTCAACGGCAGTGGTCACTTGTGCAACTTACGGTGGTGCAGGGCCAGGCCTAGAACCTGCCGTCATAGAACCTGCCGTCAGGTCTTGCACCGCCACATCAGCGTTTCGAAACTCGACTGACCCGTCCAGCCCTACCAGGCAAACAGCACTAATTTTTCTACGACGAGAGTCCACTCCGAGATAACCCATTGTTGCCCGTCGAACAGGCTGATCTGCCACTCAATCGAAACACGCCGTCAGGTCTTGCGCCGCAACATTCGAGATCACCGTTATTTTATTATGATGCAAGACCTAACATCGATTTGTTTACTGATGTAGGAGTTTGAGATCTGACTACCGGCGCCTCTAGCAATCACTCATAATTTACACATGAAACATAACTACCGCACAGACCCTAACTCCGACAATGCACAGCTATTTCTTAGCTGGCTGGAAACCGAAACTGTCAAAACATTGAGAAGCGATTACGGCAATCTCGACGCGGTCAAATCGTCGACGTTTTTGTACGTAAATCGGGCCTACGAGGCAGGTTTGCCGGACGACATCGTAGGCCATATATTTGGCAAGTGTATTTCGAAAGCCGGGTATAGCGAGGCCGAGCAGGATATTGTTTTCGATCTGCTCGAAACGCTTGCTACAACAGCCAAAGGCGTGCACAGCGTTGGCTAAGTCGGCGGGTCGGTGCGTGCTGAATGTCGACCTTCAAGGAGCGCGAGATGGTTCATGTATTAGCTAGGGCCGCGCAACATGACAATCGCGACTGATGCAAGTCGCAAATTGGGGCTCAAGTCTTGAAAAATCCGCCGTCAGGACTAGCGCAGCCACATTCGAGACCACCATTGTTTTGCAGTGATGCAAGACCTGACGTCGATTTTTTGGCCTGGACAATCCCGCCTCCGCCATGATCTATGGTGGCCTCATGGGAACTACAAGCGGCGTAGCAGGCGGGTTAGCCGCAACAGACGAAAAGCTCGTGCCCTATGGGGCAATGACAGCGACCTTCTACACTGGAGCCGGCTGCCTCCTTGCGCCGTCAGTTTATTTTTCGCTGTGCAAGCCGTTTTGGGTTAAAGCATGTGAAAATGGGGTGAGCGTATCGCGAGCGCATCAACCATCAACTAAATCACGATGTCATCACCAAGATTCGCCACTCCATAAACGTCGGCATGGCCCTGGGATCCGACAAATTAAAAGCTCAAATCGGAGCCCTAACCACCCAGCCCCACAACAGCCCGCCAATTGCACTCTGGCACTTGAACCTGATCCCATAAATCGGAGCGTCAGCCTTGTTCCAGAGCGGATCAATACCTCGGTGCCGCGATCGTCAAACTCGGCAGCTAAATCTTCGGCTTCGACGGTCAACGGCAAGTTGCGCTGGACCGCGTTAGGCCTGCCTGTGGCGGCGGGCAGTCAGATTCAGGAAAAATAGAATTGAACCAAGGCGCCGAGCATTAATTTTCGAAAGGACCTTGATGTAATTCCCAGGCACGCCAATCAGGCGTCAGCAACGCAAAACCGGTTTCTACCTGCAGTCTTAGCTTGATACAGCGCCTGATCAGCCTTCGCAATGAGTATCTCCGGTTTATCCGCAGGATCTGGAAGGGCGCAAGCAACACCAATTGAACAGGTAATGGGTACCCTCTCATTGTCATATTCGAAATCGAGATTTTGAGCGTTTTTCACTAAACGCTTGGCCAGGGCCGATGCTTGGTCCAGGTTGGCGTTTGGCAGAATAATGATGAACTCTTCGCCGCCGTACCTTGCGACGATATCGCTGTCTCGCAGTGATACCTTTCCTAACATACTGCCAACTAACGCCAAACATTTGTCGCCGGCTAAGTGTCCATAGCCATCGTTGATTTTCTTGAAATAGTCCAGGTCATACATAAGGATGGCAATGGGACGTTTTGCCTGGCTACACTCCTTCCACTGAATACCTATATGTTCGGTAAAATATTTGCGATTGTGGAGTCCCGTTAACTCGTCGACGATGCTCATACGTTTGAGCTGACGGGATTTTTCATCGGCATCTATCCGATTTTTTATCGCCGTTTGATAGTCTCTGCGCGTCGACTTTGACGCATCGATGACGTAAGCCATCGAAAAAACTGCCAACACACTCAAGATATAGTTTTCGGTGTCAGAAAAGTAAAAAGAACAGGCGATGGTCGGCACAAAAATCAAAAACGGATAATAAATTCCGATAGTAGGAGAAATACTCAATACCGAGGTTCCCCCGATACCAACGGCAGCGATAATGACTATGTAGGGATATTTTAGCTGAGGATAGTTCTCGTGAAATATGACCCAGCTGGACAATAACCCCCAAACCAGACCAATCAACATAATCAGGCCAACAAGTGCTGCGTACATTTCCTCGGCGTGGGTGCGAGCATACTTTGGCAACAGTAAATTATGGACGATTCTCAACAATGAGATCGAAAACAGCAGTGCTGAGGTGGCGATGAATACCTTGGTATCTTTGCTGGGCATATCTGCCCAAATAGTGGTAATCAACCAAACCGTCGGGTAGATAAATATACCGCCGCGAGCGCGAGCAGAAAGATCCAGTAGCGCCTGATGTTGGATCTTGTCCCGTTGATCTGCCTTGGTGTCCGCGAGTTCCATATGTCCAATGAGTGTACTAAGTCCTGCGACCATGTTCGTTGGTCGGCCCAATATTGTGTCTTTTGTTAACCAATCGCCCAAAACGGGCAAAGAAACGTTGGCGATCCAATGTGCATAGGCGCCATAAGGTGTTTGCTTCGGCGCAATGGATCTGGCATCGGCCTTTATGGCCATAGCTTTAGCCAAACGTGATAAACGTCGTCGCACGCCAGACAGCGCCGGTTAGTGCCGTGGACCGCCATCTGGAACGCAAGGGGCTGCCGGAGCGCAATCTGGAGTCGAGCCAACTGACCCTCGACCCGGACAATTACGACGGCATGAATGCGCCGCTGGGCCATCTTACAACGCAAAGTTTTTCTCTTCGGCGATAAACCTCTTTCCACCTGGATGACGAAGCTTTCGATAGAGACTCGTTTTGAATTTCGCAACCGCAAACGCCTGTTTTGCGCGGCTCAGTCTTCAACAGCGAAGTAATGAAGAGGCCTTCCATTGCCGGAAACACCAGGGTGATCGTCTCGTGTTGTTTGCTGCTGATGCATCAATAGATGGCTCGCTCTACCTCTGAAAACAGTCGACCATTCGAACTTTGCCGCCGTTGCCGTTGTGCGGCAAGCCGGCGTTCATGAAGAATGCACGCTAGGATCCTTCAAAGCCGTCTGAGAACAGCCCATCAGTTGCGCCAACCTCCACCGCGCCAATATCGCAAAGCCCGTCTGTACGATTGAAGTACCGTTGGTCGAGGGTTTGACAGAAGAGGCTTCCGGCATCGATCGCCGGGCTGGTCGGCAAGGGCATGCGGGTCAGCGTTGGGCCGCCGTTGTCCTGAAGTGGGCCGAGTAACGGATCGGTGAACAGCACACTGTCTTGGTTGCTGGTGCAGTTGCCGTCGGTATAGATGTTGTAGCTGTTTTCAACAATCGTAGCATTCGACTCAACGCAGTCATCGTCCACCTCGCTTACAACAATGGAATTGGCAATGCGGCCCTCAGCGTTAGGTGAATTAAAGCGAACTGCGATTCCGCGGGAGACCGCCACCGTGGTGTTGATCAGCTCGAGTTTGTTGCGCACGACGATGCCTCGGCTTCCGGTGACCGTCGAGTTCCGAAGGATCAGCTCCGAGTTGCCAAATTCCACCCCGTCGTCCATCGCAAATCCACCCAGTCCCTCGGACGCGTCATAAACCAGCGACCCAATGACGCGAATGATGCTGTTGTCGGGCGACCCGGTGAAGCCAATCTCGACCAGACGCTCTGGCTGCAACCGGCTATTTTGCAAGCTGCTTCTCAAGACCGAGACTTCCGCATTAAAGGTTTGCAGGCTCGCGCCAAAGCGGGTCGTATTGTCGGCGACCACCGTATCCTCCAGTGAGCCGTCGCCGACGGCCATCAGCGCACCGCCATAATCAGCCTGATTGCCGCTCAGGGTGCTGTTTTTGATGATGAACGGCCCGCGGGCATGGACTGCACCACCGAGCCAGTTTGCCGAGTGGCCGCTGAGCTCCGAGGATTGAATTGTCAGCAGCCCCGGGCCGTCAGTGGCGATAGCGCCGCCGGAGCTGCTCGTGCCGTCGGCGCTCGAATTCAATATGCGGCTGTCCGCTACAGTCAGCGCGCCATCGGAGGCGATCGCGCCGCCGTCGAGCTCCGTCCTCCCTTGAGTTAACGTCAATCCGCGGATGACCACATCCGCGGCTGAGGTGATGTTGAAAATTCGGTGAGCAGTGGAGCCGGAAATCTGAAAAATATCCGCTCCCGGCCCCTCAATGATCATGTTGGTTGTGATGCCGAGCTGCTGCGACAGGAATATCTGACCGGGTACCAAAGCCGCGTCAAACTTAATGCGGTTGGTGCTTGAGCCTACGCGCAGGAGCCGCTCGCAGTCGCCGACATTGGCCCCGGCATTATGGCTTTCCACTGCCTGGCGCAGAGAGCAGCCCGATGCTAGATTCGCGTCGGAGTTGGTGCCAACGACGATCAGCCAGTGGGTCGGGAGAATTACCTGCGCTGAGGCCGACAGTGCGCAAAGAGTGATAGCCATTGCCAGGCATACGCGAGCCCAGCGTTTCCGTACTAGTGTACCGCTGGTGTTCATTCTGCTCAGTTCTTCTTTCACGCTCATGATCCTGTGGGCCGACCGGTTGTTTTGTTAAACGATACGGGCCGATTTTTCGCACACCAATTAGCGGCCCTATTTTGGGGGGGGGATAATTCGCTCGACTAAGACACCGCAATAACCCTCACAGAGTCAAACTGAATTGCTTGGGACCATTCCAATCTGAATCCCCCCGGGTTTCCTGGAGACTCCAAATATTGAGATGGACTGACCCAGGTATTGCTGACATTTCTCGCCGACGAGACAGGCATCATTCACGGCGAGCAAAACTGGATTTCAATCAGTGGCTCTGGGCCAGACTTTGAGATTAAGAAATTTGGGAGGGTTTTGGCGGGTTTCAGAGGATTTTAGCGGATTACATTAGTCCGGAATTTGCCCCGAGATCTCGTAACCCTTTGTGTGGTTCCCGGCACATAGGTGACACAATCGAGCATTTGATGAGCCTGCTGCTTCGTGCCAGAAGTCGGATACGCCAAAAACGGCGTGTTACGTCCGCTAGTGCTCCGATCCAGGTTTTCTGGGTTACCACTCGCCGGATTTGAGGCGCATGGCAATAGACTCTGGCAGAGCTTCATTAAACGCAGTTTTATCCACTTCGAGTAATTCTGGGTGAGAACTTTGTGCACGTTGAATAAACTCCAGCGGCAGATTATCCACGCTTGGTAATTTGCGGCCATTCCAAGTGGCAAACATGTGTCCTGGTTGATCGCCCATTTTCATCCACGCCGGCCAAGGGAATATGTATCCACCGGAGGTGCCTGTGGGTAGGTCCAGGATTGTGTTGTCTTCAAATAAGGATAAGGGTGACCAGTTGGCAGAAGTTTCTATAAATGTGGCCGGCCAGGACGCAGGCGGTTGGCGCACCTGCTCAATTTTCACCAGGTCACCCTCAATTAAAAACTGTTCGTGGCGAATTCGGGGTGGGGCGTCAGGATTATCCAGAGGAATAACGCCCTTGGGGGTATACACATAGCCAGGGTCTTCGGTTAATGCCATGGGGGGCACTGCGATCGCCTCACCGGTAATGGGATTAAGCGTCTTGTCGGTCCATTTGCCACTGCTCAGGTCGCGGGGAAACGACAAGTTGTGTCCCGCCACACGATAGACCGAACGACTCAGTTTTTGGTGATGAGAAAACTCAATGCCTTCCCAGCGCACCACGGCTTCTGGCCGCCGACCATCGATCACTGCGAACATCTGGAAGTGATACCAAAACAACACGTCAGCCTTATCGTGTAGATTGCGCAAAATTCGGTAGCTTTGACGTTGGTGTTCCTCAGGATTTGGATAATGAAGAAACTCCGACCGAATACGTCCGACGGGAAACGTTGGTGTTGTGGGTGTCGCTGACGCGGTGGCAGTTAATGACAAGGTGGCTCCCGCAGCTGCCGCAGTACTGAGCATGAATTGGCGACGGCCGGTCGCATCAGGACATGCGGTCTGGCGTTGGCCTCTTTGGTGTTGTAAAGCGCGGGTAAGAAAGTGCGTCATTGAATTCTCCGTAACACTGCCCAGGGCAGCGGTCATGGCATTGAGTTTTGCTGAGCTACAACAATTCAGGCATTCGCTGCACCTTAACGATCCGGTTCAGCGAGAGCACCTAGTGTAATGGCAGCCCATACGAAGTATCCAAAGATCATGCTGGTTGCTTTTCTGTTTCTGGGCTCCTCAGGGTCGTTCGGCAGCACCCTAGCCCTTTGCGGTGAGTTTCAAGCCGTCGCCCCCGGGAGACCCGGAGGAAAGCTACTGTCAGAGTGTCGTCATCGGCATAGGTGAAGGGTTGGATTTTGCCGGCAGAATTAGCGGGGTTCATCAACTGGTATGCCTGCCCGAGACAAAAAAAGCGGCCACCGATTATTACAACGCGACAGTGCCCGCACTAAACCAGTTGCCTAGGGACACTTCGCTGTTTAAAGGCGTTGCAACCGCTTTAATGCAGACCTATCCCTGCACATCCGGGGTCATGCACATCCGGGGTCAGGTCTTGCAACGCAACATTGGGCCCAATGTGTGAAGTGAGGAATCACGGATAAACAAGCAGCAATGAGAATCGGTGGTTTTGGTCATCCGAATAGGGACTCATCGCGAACCAGAAATGTGGCGGTGCAAGACCTGACGTCGATTTTGCAGCGATGCAAGACCTGACGGCGACTTTTCAGTTCCCAACCACTCCAACAACCCCATCCCGGAATATTCCCAATGGGCCTAGTGGGCCAGCGACCAACTGTCCCTAACCTCATCCATGGCTGAGTGGATGGCCTGTTCAAGTTCCGTCATCGAAAAGGGCTTGCGCAGAAAGCGGAAGCGGCTGTCCAGTGCTTCGGAATATCCGGAAATCAGCAATACCGCCAGCGAGGGTTGTTGCTGGCGAAGAGTATTAGCCAGCGAAATTCCATCGAGACTGCCTGGCATCACGATGTCGGACACCAATAGATCCGGTAGACCGCGGGACTCAATCAAACTGAGTGCGCTCTCACCGTTCTCAGCAGTCCACACCTGCATGCCAAATTCGGTTAGCGTACGCTCCAGCATATTCCGTAATAGTTCACGATCTTCAACAACTAACACCTGGGTGCCGACGGCTAAATCAGACTTGGTTTGCTGCGCTGCAGTGGCGGCACTGGCGATGTTTGTGCCCGCTTTCGGCAACGACAGCGTAACCATGGTGCCCTCGCCTGGACGCGAGTGAATGGACATATCGCCGCCAGATTGGCGCGCAAAACCATACACTATCGACAACCCCAATCCAGTACCCTCGCCGCTGTCTTTTGTTGTGTAAAAAGGCTCTACCGATTTGCGTTGAGTCTCTTCGCTCATCCCCGGCCCATTATCCCTCACTGAAATCTCCGCACGATTATCCACTCCACGCAGGATCAAATACACCATCCCCTGCGTTCCCATGGCCTCCTTGGCATTGATGATCAGATTGAGTAAAGAGGTGGTCAGCTGCGCCCTATCAACCTCGACTACGCAAGGGTGTAAATCTTCTTTCAGCTCGAAACCAGCGCCCAGTGCTTTTTTAAACAACGGCAAGGACTGCTCTAAAAATGCCTTAAGATCCAATACCTGTGGCTTCAACGGTTGTTTGCGAACGTAAGCCAGTAGACCATTGGTGATTTTTGATCCCGCATCCGCGGCGGCTGAAATATTTTCAAGAACCTCAGCGTCGGTGCTTTGCACAGACACACTGCCGCTGGATTTAAGATGATCTGCTGAAAGGGTCACAATCGCCATCAGGTTGTTAAAGTCGTGGGCAACCCCCGCAGTTAACTGACCCAGAGCGTGCAACTTCTCCTGTTCTGCTAACTTCGCCAACAGCGCTCGTTCCTTCACCTCCACTCGAAGCCGCTCAGCCATTTCATCTTCCAGTTCTTGGGTCCGGGTTTTAACGAGGTCTTCAAGATCTTCGCTGGCCAAACGCTGAGAGTCGGCCAGCCGTTTTTGCAGACGGCGGGACTGAAATAGCAATACCACCGCGATCATCATGGCGCCCATGATCCACGACTGAAATCTTAGTTTCTTTTCTCTGTTGGCCATCTCCTGCAATACCGACTGTTGCTGCTGCGCACGCTGCAACTCGATCTTGGCCTGGTCTACTTCAAGAGAGGCATTAAGCCTGGCAATCTGATATTGAAAACTGGCATCCCAAAGTTCTTGTTCAATCCGAGCCGCGTTGGCGCGAGCTTCCGCCGCTTCGCGAACATTGTGCATAGCCTCAAGCGACAGCCCCAGATCCATAAAGGCGTCAACCAACAACTGGTTGGGCTCGTCTTGGGAAACATGGTTGATGGTGGCTTCCATCAGGCGGCGCGATTCCTCAATTTTTCCTGCCATCCGCAGGCCACGAGCATAAGGCACCACCAACAACCGTATGCGAGGGTGATCCAGCCCGGAATACAGCGTTCTTTTGCTAATGGCCAGAACCCGGTCAAAGTTGACCAGTGCTTCTTCCGGTCGGTCGGTGGCTAGCTGCAAGAGCCCCAGACTGATATAGGCAAACGTCATCCCATCGGGCAATACGTTGTCGGACACTTCTGAAATAACGCCCTGCAGTTGTTCTTCAGCGCCTTCGAGCTTGCCCGCCGCAATCCTTGCGTGGGCAATGTAAGACTGGTGAATTAGATGGCGTGTGGGGTACAGGCTGACAACGGGTTGTTCGCCAGGATCGGTCAGTAACCGCAACGCGTCGGCCCCGCGTCCCAAGTACGTGTAGCTGTAGGCCAAATTCAATTGCACCAAGATTTTCAGCTGTGGTTCTGACGCTTCATTGGCATATTCCCAGGCCTTCTCTAAGTGCGGAATGGACATCCTGGGTAATAGACGGGTGCTGTAGTACACGCCTATTAGGTTGTTGGTGGAAGCGAGCAAACGTAAATCTCCTACCTGCTCTGCAAGCGCCAAAGCACGTTGACCCTCGGTTAAAGAGCGGTCATGGTTGCCCTGACGAAAATAAAAGTACGCCAACGTCCCGAGGGTGTATGACCTTACCAAGGGGTTGGTCGATACCTGGGACTCTTCGGCTAGTGTCGAGCAGGTCTGAACAGCTCCTTCCATGCCCTGTCGATGTTCCAATTGACACCGCACAGCAAGAGCAAATTTAGCGTTGTCTGATCCCGGCTCAATATTCAATTGGGCGTCTTTTAGGAAAGACGCTGCCGCCTCGACAGATTCATTCAATGCCCGCTCTGCAAGGTTTAGATTGACAATCACCCGCTCCTGAGCGGTAGAGTTGCTGGCGGGATCCACGCGCTCCTTGAGCGCCTCATTGCTAAGCCGGCGCAGTTCCAACCATTGGGCTTGATCCGCCGCAGATGCTTGGCCCACTGCCAGCGTTGCCAACAATAGGCAAAAAAATCCTGTCCTCGATCGTGTGAGCCTCGCCAAAATAGATGCTCCTTTCACGACTAATATATCATCGCTATCAGAGTACAACGCGGTGACCATGTGCCAGCAGACCAAAAGACAAGAAGCCTCCAAACCGTTTTCCGAGAAATCAAAGTCTACGGGGATCGGGCGGCTCATTATTACCTGGGTGCGTTTCATGAATCAGCCAAGGCCACGAAAATAAGTGCATCAACAGCACAGATGCGGATAGAGCGAATGTGGTGAGAGAAAAGTAGCCGTAAAGAACGATGTCGATTGGCCAGTCAGAAGGATTTAGAACGCTAACATGCCAAACAGTCAAGACAGATGGCGCTGTTTTCCAGCAAACAATCATAGTGAAGATGAATGAAAAAATTCGACCGGGCAGTGACTGTCTGTGGGCAAAGATAGCCGACAACAGGTAAAGCAAGCCTATTGCGCCATAAATCACCATCATTGTCCCCGGGAGGGTTAGCGCATACACAAGCACGACAGCTGCACACACAATTTGGCTGATGGTCAGAATTTTGATTAGTGATCGGTTCATCGAGATTGCCTTGACCAGTTGACAGGCGAGCTTCAACGTTTTGATCGCCAGTGATTTTTCTCAGGATCGTGAAGGGACGATGGGTGGTGCCGGCGCGGAATTTTAAGGTCGAATTTACTCAATTGAAATCAATGGGTTATGGGGTTTTAGATTCCAAATGTTGTCCCAGGAGATGTCCCTGCCATTATTTCGCTACCGCACTTGCAGAACGAAAATTCTAACATGATCGCCGCCTCTAGATCTCTGAGACTGTCCAATGATGATAGTTATCGTGCGCCTTTTTAACAAACGGATCGCAAAGTCGACGTCAGGTCTTGCAGTGCCACGTTCGAGACCAACAGCATTCTTCTGAGATCTCCAGCAGATGTCCGCGCTGCTCGGCGGTAAGTTTGGATAGGTCCCAAAGGAGGAATACGGCCCGCGCTGCTGGCAAAAAGCGTGTCATACACTCATTTGGTCTTGGTCCTACCCCTTTGTGGTGTTTTGTGGTGCTCCAGAAGCGTTGCTGTGGGAAAGTTGCCTTATTCCTTACTCGTCGGCTCCGTAGGTGCTAATTCCATGGTCCTTACAACGGTGAGTACAACGACCAATACAACGCGCTTCCCGGCAACTACTGGTTATTAGCGGCGGGCGACGAGCCAAATCCTGAGTTCGGCGGCTTTCTTTCTCGTTGCGGCATTGGCCGCGATATTTAATGGGCCAGTCTTGGAGGACTACCTCATGCACACAATGCCAAAACAACGTTCGTTTTCCTTCGCCAACGCCCGGCATTTTCTCCATCGAAAACTGTTACCCGGTGCCGTGCTTTGTCTCGCGATTCCCACGTGGGCTCATGCCCAAGGTGTGCCGGTTAAGCTCAATGGTCCACTGGTGGAGGGAGGTGATGTTGGGCAATCCTTGGTGAGTTCTGATAGCGCCACGGTTGTGTATGTGGCAGATCAG
Organism: Lysobacterales bacterium; assembly: GCA_045106555.1. Classification (GTDB taxonomy): domain Bacteria; phylum Pseudomonadota; class Gammaproteobacteria; order Xanthomonadales; family SZUA-38; genus JANQOZ01. Next base: position 13,682 of record JBGCET010000008.1, read on the forward strand.
GATGAAGACAATGTCAGAGAGATATATAGCGTGCCCATTGACGGCGGCATGCCTACCCAGCTGAGGGGGCGGTTAGACGGATGCCAACGTGGCGCCAAATGACGAGCCAATGAGCACCACCTGGTCTGCCCCTGTTCGTTGCCGAACAGCTCTAAGGTCCTCGATGTGGCGGTCCATAGTGTATTGAGAAATATCGGCAAGCCGATCCGACAGGCCGCCCCCGATTTGGTCATAAAGATATACGTCGCGCCCGCTATCGCTTAGCTTCGAAATGGCTTGCCATGTTTGGGCCAGACCGACCGCATATGCTCCCGGTCCACCATGCAGGAAGATGATTGGGTTTTTGTTTTGTGCGTCGGGTGAGGCGATTTTCCGAACAGCAATGCGCGACCCAGTTGGCAACTCCCAAAATTGAACACCCTCGGGAAGGGTTTCCATGTGTTGACTAGGTATCGGGACTAGAGGTTGAAGCAAGAATGTCCAAACCAATAGAAATAGCGCAATTGTTGCTCCTCCAGCCTGAGCGCTGACATAGATGCGGGTGTTGTGAAGTTTGAATATCTTTCCAGCCAGCCATGAAAACAGCATTAAACTGAGGAACGCCGTAACGAGTCCCAGTGTAATAAGGGCATATGGCTGACTGATCAGTTTCCCCGCAAAAAGAAACGTTCCAACGAAGCACACGCCGCCGCACACATAGGCGAGGAACTGAACGCCTACTGCGCAGAAAATTCGAAATTTGCCCACGATTACGGCGATCTTTCATCGAGGGACTTTTTTGATAAGGCATCAAAGGCCGCATCTAGAACTGCCGGCAGGTCGAAACCGATTTCTTGACTGAGTGTGTTGAAAATCTCTGCGGCGCGGTGGCATCTCTCCTCAATAAGCGCAGTTTCGATTTTGCCTTTAGCGGTCAGGTGATATGTCTTTCGCCGCCGGTCCGAAGCATCAGCTTTTCGCCTGACGAGCGAGAGCTTTTCCAATTGGGCCATTCTATGCGCAGTCAACTGGTGCTGTTCACCCAACGAACGAGCAATTTCAACAATAGATGCGGGACCGTTCGAGTTAATGAACAAGAGCGAAGAAACGCAGCGCACCGGCGTTACAGAACCAGCGGAACGGAAGAAACTCTCTCCTTGTTCACCTATAAGGTTGGCGAGCCTTTGTGCGCGTGGACCTATGAAAGCTGCCTGGTACGGCAGACTAAAAAAGAAAGGCTTTGTATTCATCGAACATCAGGTCGTGGTATAAATGCAAATATTTGCGCAAATATTTGCATATGTCAACTCGGCATGGCGTACATCTCAGCTAGGACAACTTTTTAAAAGTAGTGAACCACCCCGGAATACACGGGGCGGTTCATCTTGGCTGTAGGGATAGACATGGGGGCAATCTCAATTTCTGAAAAAATCCCAATATAGAATTCAGATTGAATAACGCAGCCGAAGTAACGGACCATGGCAATTACATCACTTTCCCCGGGCAAACATTGGGAGTCATTCATTCGCGAAGAGGTTTCCAGCGGCCGGTATTCCTCAGCCAGCGAGGTAATTCGGAACGCACTGAGGGAGCTTGAGGACATAGCAAAACAACTTGAATCATTGAGGGCCCATCTGGCTGAGGGTGCAGAGCAAGCTGCCAATCAAGAGTTCGTCAAAAGATTTAATATTCAGGATGTCATTGATCGTGCTCATTCGCGTGCATGACGACGACCTATAGAGGCTCACCCCCCGCGCTTCAGCAGATCTTTATGCCATCGCTGAATACACGTTTGAGACTTGGGGCGCTAAGCAGCTTGCCGATTACCCCAATCCTTCGTTTGTTGATGCCATGTTGTGCGATTTTCCGCTGACCGACGTTTAGAAAGGAGATTGTCAAAGGAGCAAACCATGAACCCAACGCAAAAACGTCTCGCCAAGGCTATAACTTTGGCCATGATTACCGCGGGTGCCAGCAACACCTGGGCACAACCTCTGGATCTGAGCCTGCTGGGTGATCAGGGCATACGTTTTGACGGGCTAAATGTAGGAGATGAGGCCGGTCAAGCTGTCAGTGGCGTTGGTGATGTCAACGGGGACGGTATACCCGACGCCATTGTTTCTGCCTTGGGGGTCAACCGAGCTGCTGGTGAGGCTTACGTCGTATTCGGCCGCAAAGAAAGTGATGTCATTGACCTTGGTGATATCCGTACCGACGGATTTGCGCTGAACCGCACCTTTGAGGGCGATCTTGCCGGTTACAGCGCTTCGGGGGCTGGGGATGTCAACGGTGATGGCCTGGATGACGTGATTGTCGGAGCCCTTGGATCCGCCGGATATACTGGCAGGGCAGTGGTGGTATTTGGCAAGACGGGCTCACGGCCGGTGGATATTACCGACATAGACACTAATGGATTTGTCATTCAAGACAATCTAATCGGCGGCAGATTGGGCACGTCAGTTTCTGGCGTCGGAGATTTTAACGGCGATGGACTGGACGACATCGTAGTCGGACAACCGTATGCGAGCTATACCCCCCTCAACCAGCCTACGCGCAATCGAACCGGTAGCGCTTACGTTATTTTTGGTAAAGACAATTCTCGTCCCGTAGACCTAGGCGCGTTAGGTGAGGAAGGGACTACCATCGTTGGCGTGACAATCGACCACAGACTGGGACATCGGGTCTCCGGTGCCGGGGACGTGAACGGTGATGGCCTTGCGGATGTTTTGATTAGCACTCGATTCGGCAATAGGAGTTACTTGGTTTTTGGCCAACCGGTGGCCACCACGATTAACTTGAGCTCTTCGGGATTAAAGGGGTTCGAAATCATTGGCGATTCAGAACACTCTTCTGTCTCCGGCGCTGGAGACGTGAACGGTGATGGGCTAGCAGACATTGTCATTGGGCAACGATTGGTTAACAGCCAACAGGGTAAGGCCCATGTTATTTTTGGGAAACGGAGCCCCGATGACGTCTTGCTGAACACCCTTGGAAATGGTGGGTTTGTTATAAATTCGGCAGTCGCAGGTGGACTGTTGGGACAATCCGTTGCCGGCGCCGGTGATGTAAACGGCGACGGACTGGCAGATCTCATCATTGGTGCGCCAGGTGCTTCCTATACCAACACCACAGCCAATGGCGTGGCGTATCTGGTATACGGCAAAAGTAGTTCAACAGACATCGATCTGAGCATACCCGGCAACAGCCACCGCTATTTATTCGGGGGTGCATTGGGCGATTCTGCAGGGCGAGCTGTGGGCGGGACTGGTGACGTCAATGATGATGGCCTGGCAGATATACTCGTGGGCGCCAGCCTCGCAGACCCTAACCTAAACTTGTCAGCAGGTTCAGCGTATCTGGTATTTGCCCCGGGTCCTCCGACAAACCCAACTCCTACCTATCGCACTCGCAGTGGACCGGGTGATACACCGCGCATGGCCATCGGAGCTTCAGGCAATCGCAGCAACCACACCACGCCAGATTCAAGGGTCTGGATGGATTTTACCGCGGGTCAGGGAGCTGTCTTTTCCTCCAGTCTGCAAACCGTCACGCTTCATCGTGTCGGCTCGCCGCTACCTGCTGCGGGCGCTGATGTGTACTGGGAGATATCATCTGACCGTTTTAACTTTGGCGCAGTTGGGATAGCGTTTCGATACTTGGAAAGTGAAGTGCTGGCGGCCAGTGAAGAGGATCTCCGACTGTTTACTTCAACCTTAGTCGACGGGCCCTATACTGAAATCCCGGCAACCGTGGACAGCCAGCGCAACACCCTGTCGACCACCGTGAATCAGTTAGGTTATTTTTTTATTGGCCAGGGACCCAGGTCAGACGCGCTGTTTGCCGATAGCTTTGAACAATGAGTGGGGCTTAACGGGTGGAACCCGCTGCCAATAGCTGCAGCGGGTTCAATAATATTCTAAGACCGGGGTAGCTTAAGGCTGGCCTTCGGTTGATGCGGTTGGGGAGTGCCCGTAAAGCCTCCCGCTCTCCTTGAAGTTGATAAGTCCAATAGGCCCAGCAATAGTCACCGCAAGCCCATTCTAACGAAGAATTGTCTTCGAGGCTTCGCAAAGCAAGAGGCGTGAGGCCCAAATTTTGCGACCCTGATTTTGGCTCTGTCACCGGGTGATGCGGGCAGTGATAGCGACCGGCGCTGAAGCAATCTCCGGAGCGAAACCCTGGCCTCCGACGGGTGATACAACCACAGTGACAACAATTGCAACCACCCGGAATGCCTGGAGCACTGGCTTCAGTGATGATGCGGGAGGGAGATGGGTGCCAGTCGACTGACTAGTGACCCTTCGGGGCAGGCGCTAACGCCTTACTGGGAAGGCGCCGCTCGCGACGAGGCAACGTCGACCTGCTGAGTCCTGGAAAACCACACAAGGGAACTGTTTCATGATCGATATCATCACCCATCAATTTTGTGACCGCCAAACCTCGCGGTGGCCAATGGTCTTGTCAACGCTGCTGTCCGTAGCAACGCTTGCCCTGCCCCAATTGGCGCAATCTGAAACCCTGAAACTATTAGCGGTAGAGCCCGGCGGCAGCACGGCCCTCCAGGCATCACTGCCCCTGGACAACGGGCGCGCCATCTTGAGCGCCGATGACAACGCCAGCGGCGTGTTTGACGTATTCAGCGTGTCGCTAGCCGGTGGTTTGCCGGTGCGCTTAAATGAACCATTAAGCCCCCCGTTCACCTTTGCCTACCCACTGAGACTCTCCGTTGATGGCTCAACCGTTGTCTACGGCGTGGATGGCAATGCCGGTCTGCAGCTTTACAGCGTTCCGGTGTTGGGTCCAGAAAGCGCCAGTGTGCGCCTGGATCTGGACGTTGCTTGGGATCTGGATTTTAACCGCGTATTCATCAGCGGCGACGGCCAGCACGTGGTGTTTGAAGGCAACCAAGAAGATGAGGATATTTATGAACTATTCAGCATCCCTACACGTGGCCCCGCCGGCGCGATGGTCAAGCTGAACGGTCCACTGCTGAGCAGCAGCGTCAGCCAGCCGGTGATCAGTCGCGATCAGCAAACGTTGGTATACCAGGCCGACCAAGACGCCCTTGAGCCCAACCGGGAGCTCTATAGCGTACCCATGGATGGCTCAGCGCCATCCGCCCAAATCAGTGGCGGCGGATCGCTGGGCAACTCGCCCATTGCCACCGACACCCACGTGGTGTTTTGGCGCAACAACGCCCTGTTCAGCGTACCTATCGCAGGTCCGGCGTCCGCGGCGGTGGAGATTAGCGTTACGCCGGCCACCGGCGACCGGGTGCGTTCGAACTTTTTCCAGGTAACCCCCGACAACCAGTCGGTGGTGTATTTCATCACCAGCGATAACGGTGACTACCTCAGTCGCGTGCCTGTTGCGGGACCCGCCAGCGCCAATGTTCGTGTTACGCCGATAGATCAGGATGTCGTGGAGTTTAAGCTAGCCGGCAACCAAGCCGTGGTTTACGATCAACGCCGCGCCGATGGCGTGCGGGAACTGTACAGCGTACCGATAACTGGACCCAGTACCGATGCAGTGAAATTAAACCAGGATTTTGGTCTGACGGTTGGCGGCTCCTCTGAGTATCAGGTCAGCCCGGATCTGACCCGGGTAGCGTTTCAAGCTACGCTGGAAACCGCAGGCCAAAGCGAACTGTGGAGCGTGCCCCTTGAGGGGCCAGCGAGCGCTGGAATAAAACTCAACCCTCCCCTACCCGCTGCCGCCGACGTCTTTTTCGACTTTGTCTTTAGCCCCGACAGTCAGCGCTTGGCCTACCGTGTGGATATCGACACCAATGATGTGTTTGAGTTGTTCAGCGTGGGCTCTACCGGCCCGGCCGCCGCCAGCGTAAAGATCAGCGGCCCGTTGGCGAGTGGCGGCGACGTATGCGCCAACTCGGCAAATTGCTACCGATTCGCGCCAGATTCCAGCCGGGTGGTTTACCAGGCGGATGCCGATGCCGACCGGGAAACCGAGCTGTTCATTGCTGACGACGGCCGCGCCGCCGCAGGATTTGTCAGCCCAGCGGTGACCGGATTTGAAGGCTCAACGGTTACCCTTGAAATCGACCTGGGCGCCGCGTCGGTGTTACCCGTTACCTTGAACGTCGAACAGACCGGCGGCACCGCCACCGCCGATGACTTTACACTGACCTCATCGGTGGTGATTGCGCCGGGTACAACGACAGCGCAAGTTCCCGTCTCACTGGTTGCCGACCCAGACGCTGACGCCGGCGAGACGCTGGAGCTGAGCCTAACCAACGTGCAGAACGCGCAGACGGGCATCCCCTTCACTACCGTGATCACCATTCGGCCCGAAGGCGAGATCTTTTTTGACGGGTTTGAATAAGCGCTGTTCGACGTCTTTCACCGCCTCATTCAGGCGGAAAAACCTCTCTGAAATTGGGGTCCCACATACGGGGTCAGGTCTTGCATCGCCACATCAGAAGCATACGGGGTCAGGTCTTGCACCGCCACATCAGCGCTTAACAGCTCGACTGACAGTAGAGTAATGCACACCATAAAATTGGGCAATCTCGACAAGGGTATAGTGCCCCGAGCTAAAAGCGGCTTTCATTCCGGCATTCCTATCAGTGGCGTTCGCTTGATAATACTCAAGGGGTTTTCTCGGCAATCGTCGCTGTACTCTGGGAACCTCCAGCGCATCGTCTAGGCAATCAACCATCTGTTGCACTGACGCTACAAATTGCTCGTCGCCCAGATAGATTTCCGATTGCAGTTTTGACCACGGTCCTGGGCGCCCTATTCCAGCCTCGACATACGTTTTATATTCCTTCTGTGCACAATGGCGAAAATCACCAAAATTGGCTAGCAGTAAGTCCACAGCCAACCAGTGCGGCGCCAGTGTTTTTTTAACGGTGGGCTCATAGCTACTCCAAGGCCAGTTGGCTGGATGGTCAATCATGCCAGCACGGACAGGATTCAGAACAATGTAGCGGCTCAGTTCCAGCAGGTAGGCATCGGAGTCCACAACCAAGCCTTTAAACCGACCTTGAAAGACATGCCCCGACTTCCGGTGGATGCGGTTGTATCGCTGGGTATAAACCCCGTTGAGTTGCCGCATCCCACGAGACAAATTTGGTTCTGGTGTCTGGATCAACAAATGATAGTGATTGTTCATCAAACAAAACGCGTAACAGAACCAGCCGTATCGATCGATAACCGCGGCCAACAAACTCAGAAATCGTTGCCGGTCGTTGTCATCGTCAAAAATGTCTTCGCGCCGATCACCTCTGGAAGTGATGTGATACAGGGCGCCTGGGTACTCCGGCCTTAGCGGTCTGGCCATTATTTTTTCCGTTGTTTAGCCTAAACGCGAAAAAGCACTGGAAAGTTAGTTAACCGGAGGCGAATTCATTGATATGAGACCGTCCGAACTCACCCCTGACAGCGTGGCTGGAATGTGGCGATGCAAGACCTGACCCCGATCTCTGACCCCGATCTCCCGTTCAGGGCCATCATCTAGATTGCCCAACACAGCCAGCTTGATCACCACAAATTCCACGGTCGATCACACGCTCGCTACTACGTTCAGTCGGCAAACTCCGAAGTCTTAATTGAATTAGATCGCTTTGTGAATTGCCCGCAATGGGCACATCTTCGGGACCCAGTCATGCCATTACCAATTAACAGTGTTCGCTTTTTCTCTCAAGCACGCCCCCTCAAGCCCACAAGAACCGCGCTGTTGCTGAGCGCGCTGATTGGTTTAACGCCCGGCTGGGCAGGCGCCCAGGGCACCCCAATTAAACTTAATAGTCCATTTGTAGAGGGCGGCCAGGTTCGCCAATTTAGGATCACGCCCGACGACAGCCTCGTGGTTTACTTAGCCGACCAGGATGTCGATGAACTTGACGAACTGTTTAGCGTGCCTGTTGGGGGCGGCAACCCGGTTAAGCTGAACCGGCCGCTGACGGCGCAAAGTCAATTTATCTTCAATTTCGAGGTCACGAACCAAAATGTTGTATTTAATGGTGATCTAGACACCGATGGCCAAGTTGAGGTGTTTAGTGCCCCCATTGCCGGGGGGGCTACCATTAAGTTGAACGACCCTCTTCCAACGGGCGGAAACCTCTTTTCGTTCAACGTCTCACCTGACGGCAGCGCCGTTGTCTACCGCGGCGACCAAATCACTGACAGGGAGAATGATCTCTTTAGTGCCCCCATTGACGGCGTAGCGGTGGTCCAACTCAACGTCCCGCGTACTAGCAGCGGATTTATCTTGGATTCCATCCGTTTCAGCCCTGACAGTCAGACCGTGGTTTATAGGGCGGATCAGGACACAGATAATGTCCTTGAACTGTACAGCGTTCCCATTGGCGGCGGAACTGCCACCAAACTCAACGGCCCACTCGTTGAAGGCGGCGGTGTTTCATCGGATTTCGCAATCACTTCCGATGGACGCACTGTTGTCTATCGAGCCGATCAGGACGCAGACTCAGTAAGCGAACTGTATAGCGTACCCATCAACGGCGGCTCCACCATCAAACTCAACGACGCTCTGGTGAGCGGAGGAGACGTAAGCGCCTTCAGGCTGAGCCCGGATAGCACTCATGTGGTCTATCGGGCAGATCAAGACACCGATGGTGTTCGCGAGCTCTATAGCGTCCCTATTGAGGGTGGGACTGTGGTAAAGCTGAATGACCCTCAGGCAGGCGGGCTGTCTTCCTTTGAAATCACTGCCGAAGGAACGACGGTGGTATTCCAGCTAAGCGATGAGGTTGGCGAACTTTTTTCGGTGCCCATCACCGGTGGCGAATTGACTCGCATCAGCGCGCCGCTAGCCAGTGGTGAGGTTGTCGAAAGTTTTAAGCTCAGCGCTGAGGGTAGCCGCGTCGTTTACACAACTGCCCCAGGGATTTCTGGCTCCGGCAAAACATTCACCAAAGGCGACACATTCTTTGCAAACGCCCTTTTTAGTGCCGGGGTTTCTGGCGGAGCGGTATCCCAACTTACTGGGCCATTGGCTGCGGGCCGCGTCATACATCAGTTTCAAATTAGCCAGGATGAGGAAATCGTGGTTTACGTTGCCAACCAAGATGACGAAGGACAATTTGAACTGTACGGCGTACCCATCAGCGGTGGCGACACCGAGAAACTCAACGGGCCTTTGATTGCTGGAGGCGATGTTGGAAACTTCGACATCACGGTCGACAGCAAACGTGTGATTTATTCAGCCGATCAGGAAACCGACGATCGGATCGAGCTGTTCAGCGTCGCCCGCGGAGGGCTGGGGCGTTCGGACGAATTGTTTCTTGACGGTTTCGAATGACTGATCCAACTACCGTTTTTCTCAGTGATGTGAAGTACTAGTGGTGGGTGCAATCTCAAATTCCACGCTGGCTACCACGCTCTTACTACGGCCACTGCCACGGGTTGCAGATACAGTCCAGCATCACATCGCTAAACTCCTGTGAGGCCCATCGAGATGCAAACCCAGACAAGCAAGGCTTTTCTAGTACATAAGGGCGGAACCGGTCGGTCATCTGGTAGGCAAGGCGCAGCCTGCCGGCCCGATACATTCCCCACTGTTCGGACCCGATAACCTGATGACGATGCCAGCGGGCATCTACCGAGCAGCCTGGGTCATGGTGAGACGGATAGTTCTAATCGTGCTGGCTGCCCTACCCCACCAGTTGGCGCTTGCCCAGTGGACCCCTCACCTGACGTTGGCCAGCGATTCCATCCATCGCGGATTGTCGGAGACCTCAGGCAAGGCTTCGCTGGCCATGGGAATCGATTGGGCTGACGAACAGTGGTTTGCCGGTGCGCGCTTGGGCAACAGTCAGTTGCCAACAACCGTTAATCCAACGTTGAGCAAAGGTCAATCGCTGGCTGTGTACGGCGGATTCAGCTGGGCGATGAACCACAATTGGTCGGCCCGCTGGCTGGTGTCGCACTACGAGTTCATAGGGCCCGAGGCGTACAGGGCTATTGACGGGTACAGCGAACTGTCCCTCGGTCTTGACGGCGAACATATCGGCCTGGAATTGACGTTAGCGCCCAATGCCTGGGGCGGGGCCGGCTTAACCCGATATGCAGCGATAAACTGGCAGCAACCCCTAAGCGGCGACTGGGCCGGCATAACCATGGATCGCATCGCAGTGGATGTTGCCCTTGGGCACGCTGACGCCAATGCGTCGTTAACCTGGGACTACTACTACGCAGAGTTGGGCTTGTCCTACAGTCACAAGAAATGGGCTCTGGACGCGCGAGTTCATGCTCTGGATGACTCACGGGTTAATCGACTGGGATGGTCTGAGCCCAGGAGACGCGTTGCACTCAGTCTGACCTATCTTTGGTAGAGACTGAGCGCGGGGTCACCGGTTTCGCTGGCAGCCCAGGGATGGGTTTAGTTCTGCGGCGAGGCGGCATGCATTGACCTGTGGGTGACGTTGGAACAGCGCCATTAGTTCGCTTGCGTCCAAATCTGATTGTAGTTGCACCAATAGCGCGGCCACCCCGGCCACATGGGCGGATGCCAGCGAACTACCTGACAAATACCCATAACTTCCTCCCGGCAATGTGGTCATCACCTCCTGGCCGGGTGCAAACACGTTGCCGGGTTCTGACAGTTGAGAGTCAGAGTCTACGCCCAGAACAAACGGCAGCGATGCAGGAAAATTGAATGCTCCAGCGCGACTGGCAGCAACGACAAAAATGCCCTGTTCAAAAGCGCGCTCCAGCACACGGGCTAATAACGCATCGCTGGGGCCGGCAAGACTCAGATTGATCACGTCCACCCTCATACTCACTGCTCGGTCTAACGCCCGGGCTAATGAATAGGTGTTGCACTCAGCAGTAACGTTCGCCTCACTGTCACCCCAACAGGCACGCAATCCCACAATTTTGGCGCCGGGTGAAACCCCTACAATTCCCAACGCGTTGTTGGGCTTCGCCGCAATAACCCCAGCCAGGCCGGTGCCATGAAATCCTGCCCTGCCATCGGCTCGATCCGTGAAATTCTCGCTGATCATCATTGCCTCAAGTTCCGGGTGGCCTCGTTCAATACCCGAGTCAACAATGGCTACTTTGACACCGGCACCCGTGGCCACGACGTGGCTGCGCTCCACGTCCATTTGTTGCAGGCCGTGTTGCAATCCATAGTAAGGGTCGTTGTAGCGAATCGATGGTTCGTGGGCAGACAACTGGGCCGATGAACGAACTGGCAATTGACCTGGCGATTGGGTGGCAAACGACTGCATCAGCTGTGCCGAGTCCACATTAGGGTCGGCGCGAAGCTGAGTTAGGAGTTGGTCTACAACGCCCGCTTGCGTGGCTTCATACACCTCGCAGTACACTCCCAAAGAGCGCATCAGCCAGCCGGTGGTCCTTACCAACCGATGTTCCACTGCAAGCCGGTCTAACGTTTGCTCCACATCGCGCTGACGCTGGTATTGAGTCCGCCGAGCATAGCGTGATGTTGGATTGCCGCCACGGCGCAGCTGACTGGTCGCCGGCTGATGAACCGTCACCAAAATTTTCGGACCCTCGTTCGGCGCGGCATCTTGGGCCCAGCTAACGGTTAACGTCAACGCAGTCCAAAACACCAGTAAGGTGGTTACTGTGGGTTTCATTTGACCGGCTCGGCAAACAGGATCGACGCCTCTTGTTGCCAGCGGGCGGGGTCGCTGAAGGGGGTTCCCGAAGTCACACGCACAGTCACTACACCTGCCTGAGCTGAATAGCTCAACAGCGATGCGCCGCGCATCTTGAGAAACACGTCAAACTCATTGCTGCCTACGGCGAGCCCTGCCGATGGTTCCAGGGCTAGCCGCACCGCAACCTCGCCAGCGGCCAATGCAGCGCTTTGTGGTGCACTCAGTGTGGTGAAAGGCTGTGATGGGTGCGGCTGTAATGTCAACGTCAATGCCAACGTGGAAATAAAGCCGATGGCTGCGATTGCGGCAAACGACGCCGCCAGCTGGCCGCGCGTGATGGGTGCTGCCCAGCGCCAGTTGATTCGCCGGTTTGAGTGCCGGTTTGCCGCAGAATTTAGCTGCGCAATTGAGGGGGCATGGGGATTTTGGCCGACCTGTTGGTCTGGCTGGCAATCCAGTTCGCTACCGGATTGTGTTTCCAGTTGGCTTTCCGTTTCGCAGTCCAGGGCACGGTTGAGGCGGGCCCACGCCAGGTCTTCAGCTTGGTTGCCGTAAGACTCATCGGGCATTTGCTCAGCCAGGGCCTGCCATTGACGAAGTTGGCGCCGACCTTCCAGGTTTTTGTTTGCATATTGAACGACGCGTGCGCGTTCATCGCCTTGTAACGTGTCGTTAGCCAACCAGGGCAACAACGCTTCTTGTACCCGAGTGTTGTTGTCAGAGGTCATGGGTTTTCTCCATTGTTTTTGGGTCTGCCAAGCGCTCAAGCACCGGTTTTAACAGCTTGCGAGCATGGAACATTCGAGTTTTGACGGTCCCTGCGGGACTATCCACAATCTGAGCAATTTCGGTGTAGGAGTAGCCATACGTATAGGTCAGGTCGACTACCGCCCGGTGTTCGGGGGACAGCTTCGCTAATGCCAACGCGACCCATTCACGGGCATCTCGATGGTGGCCGGTGGTCGGCTCCGGGATCTCGTTGTCCTCCAGCGCCACTTCGTGTCGACTGTAACGCTGCTGCCGCCGGATATGCTCCATCGCCTTGTTATAGGCGATTCCAAATACCCAGGTATCAACCTTCGACTTGCTCTGAAATCGGCTGGCGCTGGTCCAAATAGCCAGCATGGTGTCGTTGATCACTTCTTCGATCGCTTGTGGCTGCGCCAGCAATCGCCGGATAAACCCACCCAGCCGTTGATAGTAAATACGAAAAAGCTGTTCAAAGCTGCGACGATCACCGGCTGCCGTAGCGCTCAGCAACGTCTCCTCGCAAACCTGCGGTTCAGCGCTGTTTATCATTGCTTGTTCCATGTGCTTGTCATTTTTCGGCTCATTGTTCAGTGAGTGATATCCACACACTGATCGGTTCAATCTTTTTTTTGAGCCCTGCTCTTCGAGACAACAGCGGGGGATTTCTACTGCAACTGTTGAGTGGGGCTTGGACGGTCGCATTGTTGCGACCAATCAAGTGTCCACACTCTCCGTTGAAGTGAGCGTCGTGGCAGCCGTGGTATTTGCGTGGTATTTGCCCTGAGCGGCCAGACGATGGACGGGGGTTTTTCTGTCAAATCGGAAGCGGTTTGCCATGTCTGGCTGCGGTTGTTTTGCTGCAGGCTAAGCATGGCCCAACAAAAAAGGTCGGGGCTGAAGCAGCCCCGACCAGTCTTACGAAGGTGTAGATTGAAGGCTTAAAACAACATTTCTTTCAGTCGCGCGCGGGTCTTACGCGAGGGAATATCGTGTAATGAAATCTGCTTGGCTGGCGATTGAGTTAAGTCGAAGACTTCGATAGCCCCGCCGTCGCGGCTAGTGCATACCAGTGTCTCCACACGGTCCAAATGCAAGGTTACCCGCAATCCGTTGTCGGTGGCCTGGTCGCCGGCCTCGAACGCATTTCGAACACCCCGTATTGAAAACTGTACCAGCGTGTCCAGGTCCAAGGCCTCCAGCTGCGCGTCGGCATCGTCACTGCTGGACGCGTCGATAATCTCGCAAAAACCTGGCGAGCCAGACACATTAACTTGGGGTAAACCGGTGGACGGATCTAAAAATACCTGTCCTGCTACCTGATCATTGGACACCGCAAATACCGGCGCGTCCTCGTCCTCCCCTTCCTCACCGACCACACCAAAGACCATTACATCGTGGCCTCGGCCGCCGTCGAAAAAATCGGAACCATCACCCGGCTTCCAGACAAAAATGTCGCTGCCTGCACCACCGAAGGCGCGGTCTCGGTTAGATGGATTGAAGTGCTCCAGACCGCCAATCAATACATCATTTCCGCGGTTACCTAACAGCACGTCCGTGCCGAGTCCGCCGATGATCAGGTTGTCCCGCTTATTGCCGCGCAGCACGTCGCCAAACTGCAACGTTTGATCGCGGCCGCCGCCAGCCAACGCGGGATCTTGTGGCTGCACAAAAGGATTGTCGGTTGCGTTAATGTCGGCGCCCTCTTGCACCGAATCAATCCCAAACCATCGATAGTCTGTGTTTCCGTAGTAGCTGTCTGCCTGAACATGGGTTGTGCCCATAAGGCCAGCAACGACCGCTCCAATCAGTGTTGTTCTAGTCAGTTTTCTCATTGTTCTGCTCTCCTGTTAGATAAATGCATCGTCATATCAATCGATGTCGCTGGGTAAGTAGACGCAGCAAGAGAAAAGGTTCAAAGAGATTTCAGTTTTTGGTTTTTCGTCCGGCAGAATTGTAAAGAGGCGCCCTGCTATGGCTGGTGCGCAGTCTGGATGCAGTCACCCGGCTAACGGGTTACTGCGGGCTGGTGTAAACATGACCAAAATATTCGTTTGCGCTGTTGCTGGTTACCTCGCGGATTGAAACCTGGCGAATTTCTCGTTGGCTTGAAACGCCCACAAAATACCGCAGGTTGTCCGGCGCATTGAAACGAAAAATATCCAAAGTGTCGCCCGCTGGGCAACGTCGGTTAAGGCCGTTTTGGAAGGTGTCGTTGGCGCTGAAGGCCGACGCGCATACGGTAATTTCAAAAGCCGAGCCGTTGCCGTCAGGATCAAGAAAATCAAACCCTAGGGCGCTGACAGGCGCGTCAGTGGTAATGTCCAGGTCTTCCGGGCCGTTTAGAGCCAGGTCTTCGCAGGATGAGCTGCCGTTGTCTGGAATGAGGTCGGACCACTGACAGCCGATATTTAGGCCGCTGGCGCCAAAGTAGGTATACGTGATGCTGCCCCGCTGCGCACTCACCTGGCCGAGATTACCGCCAGGCGCCAAAGTGCCTACCGAGTCGGCGGCGCCGGTTACGCTCAAAAACGCATCTCTATCATTCCAACGCTGCAGGCCAGCAGTGCCATCTTCCTCGAAACTACTCGAAAAGACCTGGTCGCCCAGTTCAAACAGAAATCCCGCGCCCAATTCCACAGCGCCGATATCGATGATGCCATCGACAATGCGGGAAAAGCCCCGTTGATCGATGTCGCCACCAAAGTTGGGCTCTCCTAAGTTTACCGCCGGCCCGCTGGTCAGAGGCAGCAAGGTGGGTGTTGGGCCGCCGTTGTCGGTCAGGGTCAGCTCGACAATCGTTGCAGCAGGCCCCGCGGGTTGGGAGCCGCAGTACACCAGGTTTGGGCCATTGATGAAGTCGCATGGGCAACTTCGGCCGTCGCTACCCAGCGCAATGGTGTTTCTGAAAAAAACCTGGTCGGCCTCAAAGGCACAACCGTTGGTGTCGTCGGGATTGTCCACAACGGTGGCATCAATCGTGTCCAGCCTAAATCCCGGAAGATAGAGTCCTCCGCCTAAACCCGAGGCCTGGTTATCAAATAACGTAGAGCGAGTCAGCGTCATCGGTGAGGTGGCCGAAACCCCTCCACCGTTGATTGCCGAGTTTCCGCTGAGCGTGCTGCGTATTACCAAAACGGACGCCGCTGCGGTGGAGGCCAGCGCGCCGCCGTCTCCCAGTGCGATATTGTTATATAGCCAGCTGTCTTCCAGGCGGGTTTCACCACCGGCAATGGCGCCGCCATCAGCGCCAGCCTGGTTTTGATTGAGCGTACTGCGCTGAATCTGCAGTAGCCCCGTACTGCTATGGAAAATGGCACCGCCATGATCGCTGGCTTGGTTGGCTGAGAACGTTGCTTGAGCCAGGTTCAGGTCTTTGGTCCCGCGAGACAACAACGCACCGCCACTACCCGCCATTGCTCGATTACCAATAAACTCATCCCGGCTGCTATTGAACGTATTACCGGTGCCATTAGAGTCCCAGGCACCGGCCTCGGGCGCAGTGTTTTCCGAAAATCGGTTATCCGATGTATTCCATTGCGTACTTTCGTCCCAGATCGCCCCGCCAGCGACATTGGCTGAATTGCCCGTAAAGACACCATGGGTCAGTTCAAGATGACTGGCCATGGCGCTGAGTGCGCCACCGTTGTCCGCCTGATTGCCCAGAAATTGCGTCTGGGCTATTTCAATAGGCGGTAGGTTTCCGGCCGAGGAAATAGCCAGCGCGCCGCCGAAATCGCCGGATAGGTTGTCTTCAAACACGCTCTCGCTGATAGAAATCTCGCCGGGATTTTGCACGGCCGTGGGGCGATTTATCGCCAATGCGCCACCGTCTGTTTGTGCAGAATTATCCAAGAAGGTAACGCGCTCAAGGGTGATTCTCGATTCGAGCCGTGTTTCAACCCAAGCGGCGCCGCCGGAGCCACTCGCCATATTTTCGCGAAAAATGACGTCCTGCCAATCCAGGGTTGAAACGTCTTGTATCACCCGCACAGCACCACCCTGGACGGCACTATTGTTGGTAAATTCCCCCCGCGTAATAAACAGCGCGCCGCTGACCAAAATTGCCCCGCCGGCGTCGGCGGCCTCGTTGTTGTTCAATACCGTATCAATGAGCGACACGCCAAACCCGATGAGAGCGCCTCCGCTGATGGCTTGGTTATTGGACAATTGGCTGTCGACCATACTGACGCTAAAGCCGTCAATGGCGCCGCCAAACCCGGCTTGGTTATCCCGCCACAGCGTGGTCTCGGAAACAAGGTTCCCGCGAGTGCGAAGCGCGCCGCCACGATCGGCGTCGCCGTTGGCGATGATGAGATTGCGGGTGGTGAGCTCCACACTGTCCAAGGTCGTCAGCAGCCCGAACCGGTCTGCACCGTTGGCGCGTTCAATGGTAGCTCGAGGACCGCCCGCCGGACTAGCAATGGTCATCGACCTAGTCACCAGCGGCAGGGCTGTGGGTTGAATATCGGATGGGCCAAAACTGGTTTGCGCCGCTATCTCAGTCAATGGGTAGCGGGTGCCCGGTGCCAGCGTGATTTCATAGGGCAACACCTCGCCGCTGGTGGCGCCAATACAGCCGTCAACAGTGGCGCCGCCAACGGCCAGGTTATTGACACTAAGAATGGCCTCTCCCAGCGTGCAGTTGCCATTGGGCAGCCCACCGGGCTCAGCAAGTGTGACCTCCTGATCTGGGCTGTTTACGTTGACGGTGGTTGCTGCCCATCCGTGAGGGGCAATCACCAACGTCAGTGTGACAATCAGCCAACTTCTGTTCATCGAAGGTTTCACGGTTTTTCAGCCGCCATCAGCTTGGGTCAGCTTGCTTTGGATTTCTGCATCAAGTTCCTGCACCCATTTGTTGTAATTGGGATGGATGCCTCGGCCGCTTGTAGACTCGTCCAGATTTTTGCTGCTGACATACTCAATGGTGTACTGGGTTTCATCGAAGGCTATCTCTATGGCCGCCTGTTGCCTGCCCACGTCCAGCTCAGCGACAACAATCCCTGTCTGCCGACTGCGGACCCGCCAGTTGTTCGCTGCCATGCCATCAAGGATGGCCTGTTCAACCCGCTGCGTTGTCAGCTTGCTGCCGGAAAAAGACGTTTGAACGGTTTGAATCACGGAGCCCGCGCAGCCGCTGAGAAATAACAAAGCGATGGCCAATAAAACAAGCAGTTTGAGTTTGAATTGCATCAACTTTTCCTATCCAAAGTGTAGTCATTGCTGGCCGTTATGGATCCTCGGAGCGAAGAACGTAAAACGGAAATCTTACATCAGCCCATGCGTTGCGCTGAGGCAAGCGCCCCTTCACCCGAACTGGCGGCCGCTGCGCTGGGTAGCTGGTCAAACAGATAGAGGGTGTCAGGACCTTCATTGCCCGCCGGCACCCGAAGTTCCAGTCGGTCGAGAAATGCCAGCCCGCGGCTTGAAACTGGAACAGCCTCAGGCAAAAAGAATACTGGCGAGCCAGTGACGCCAGAGCTTGAAGGTACAAAAGTCAGTCCGCGGTAAACTGCAGTGCCGCTATTTTGAACGGTACCTGTTTCGTAGGTGTTTCCGGTCGCAGCCCACAATAGCGATGCGGCAATAACAATGGATCTAACATTCATATCGCCAGTTTAACGCAGGTGCCATGCTTTCCACGGCTTTCTTTACCGTGTCTTTCAAGTCTGAGTTAAATCCTTTCTTACGACGTTCTTTAAAACGACTTCATCAACATTTCAGTGGCCTGTGAAATTCATTTCGTGAAAAATTCGCCGGTTTTTCGTCGAATGATCATTCATTATCGGGAAATTTCTCGTAGGGTTTAAACGGAGAGTCGAAACTGAAAGGTAATTGGATGAGTCAACCAATTAACAACTTACGCCGATGGACCATCGCTTTTTCGGTTGTAGTGCTTGCGGCCGCTTGCGCTAATCGCCCGGCACCTGGGGTATCTGTTAACGCGGACGGTGTGCCTTTTTATCAGGAGATTGGCGTTGCAGGTAAGCCCAGATATCTTGCTGGTGTCGATCTATTTCCGCAGTGCGGCCTTGGCGTTGAGTTGAAGCATGCTCATCCGATAGCTGAGTGTGTTCTTGGCGAGTGGGTTGGCTCCGAACCTGAGGTCAGCGTTCCGCAGTTAACGACGACTATCGTGCCCGACAAGAAATCCAGCGACGATGGGCTTCGTCATGTCACTATCCAAAGATACTTCAACGAAGTCCCGGTGTTGAATAGTCGAATCAGACTAACTTTGGATAGCCGCGGACGGGTCATGCAGTTGGCTGGGCAACTGGTAGATCCGGCACAGCTTCCTTCACCGGAGGCAGTCACTCAGTTTACCACCGAGAAAGAGGCACGGAGTGCTGCTGAAAAGCTTCTCAGATTGTCACTGTTAACCACCGAACGGTATTACGATGTCCAACAAAGATCGATCGTATCTCGACTCATGGATGCCGAGCAGGAAAACGTAGGATTCGTGTTCAACGAACGCCAAGCGCGTGTTGTAGGCCGACTGAACTTGGAGATGGATGATCATCCTTTGGAATCAAGGCGGGTTCGATTCTTCGACTATACCGGGCGGACCGACACGCCGAATGCCAACAGCACAAAAGAAGGATTTGCCGCCTTCGAACGCGACATTGATGACAACGTCTGTCGTTACCGTTTCGATCATGGAGCTTCCCACAGAGATGGGCATC
Organism: Lysobacterales bacterium; assembly: GCA_045106555.1. Taxonomy (GTDB): domain Bacteria; phylum Pseudomonadota; class Gammaproteobacteria; order Xanthomonadales; family SZUA-38; genus JANQOZ01. The sequence goes on from JBGCET010000008.1 coordinate 32,705, forward strand.
CGATTCTCGGTTATTTTGCATTTGGGAAGTTTGCGTACGGCAGCAAGATCCTGGAGCTCGCCGCGCCGTGCGGCGCAGGCGAAGCGTTTTTCCCTGATACCTTACCCGGCAACACTTTGTTCGACGCGATCAACGTTTACTTCTGGATAAACGACTTGGCGCGTTTTGCCAAAAGTTCGTATGACAGCATTTACCGATGGGCAGACTACAGCCCCAAGCCGTTGAGGGTCCAAGTGGACCATACCAACACGTGCACCAACAACGTGCCCGGATGTGCCAACCCCAAGTCCAAGGAGTATCTCCTTCGTCTTGCGGTCGATCTGGGCGGTGCAAGAGATTTGTCAACGATGGCCCATGAGTTTGGCCACATTATCCAGTTCATGTACGGTCACAAATCTCCTGGCCCTCTGCACGAAGGGCTGGCAGACGCCAATGTCGCTCGGTATAGCCTGTTTCGAGCCGGCCAATCCAGCTCACAGCGATCCTTTGATGATCTCAGTTCTCTGGAATACATGGATCTTCGGTTTGGCAATTCGATTCCATTTGGCCACAACTCGTATGTCAAACATGGGGCTGAGCTCCCGTCCTTTAGGCCTCTGGGTCAAACCGAGTGTGGTCCTGATCAAATCATCCATGTTTGCGGTCAAACCGTAGGCGTCGTCTATTGGGAGCTCGCGTGGAACCACTGTCGAACGGGGTATACCAGTGGAAACTTGCAAACGTGTGAGTCGGGACAGCGAATTGTTGACCAGCAAGACGATCGCGCTTTGCAGTTGGTTAACCGAGCGTACTCGTACGCGATGAAAGAATTGCCAAAAGGCGCAAGTCTCCGGCAGTTTTTTAACAGTGTTTCGTTCCATTATTTTGTGTTGTTGCATGCTGGTGAGGTATCGCCCTCAGATCATCAACGAGTTTTGTCGGTGCTCAACCACCATTGCGTAGGCTGGGGCCATCGTTGCGGTACTCTGCGCCAGTTGCCCGGGCACACCCTGGCGGCGGCCAGAATCCACAAACTCAAGCTGACCGAAAGTTGTGCTGAAGACGGTCCTTGTCAGGAACTGCAGTTGTTGCAGGATGTGGAAATAAGTTCCGATGTTTCTCAGGTCCTTAACGTGCTGACGCCCCCTGGGGGTAACACTGGAGAAATACGTTACCTTCAGTTTAATGAGGCGACGGACTGGGTCGTGATCAATGTCGAAGTACCGGTTGTTGGTTACTACCAGGTGAGCGTTTCTGCTCGTGGATCATCCTGTTGCGGTTCTATTTGGCTTGATAGCCGGAAAGGCACTCCGCCCAGCGGTCAAATTCTAAGTGATTTTGCTCTCAGAGAAATATTGGCCGATGAGCTGGGGGTTGTTACGACCCCGGTCGATGAATGGAATGCTGCCGACGTCATCGAACTGAACAGTGACAATACTGACGAGGAAGGCTGGGCGTGGCATACCGGACCGACGTTGTATATGGCTGAAGGCACCCATCGCCTGCGTCTGCGACATCGGAAAACTGCTGATGTTGAAGCCATCGCTGTGAAAAAGGTTAGCGATCAGGACAACGATGGAATCGCCGACACCCTCGATAACTGTCCTACTGTTGCCAATGTTCTCCAGGCCGATGTCGATGCCGATGGACTAGGTAATGTCTGCGATATAGATCCCGACAACGATGGGATTCCCAAGTGCCCCTCTTGCGCGTTATGTCCGCCCTGTTCTGAGGACAACTGTCCACTAACTGTTAACCCAGATCAGAAGGATACCGACTACGACGGTATTGGTAATGCGTGTGATCGCGATGCTGATGGCGACGGAATAATTGACGTCGACCTCCCGATGGTTGATCGACCCGTGTTCTGATGGACAGAACGTTGCTGGTGGGCCGCCGCTTCAATAAACGACCAGCGCCTGGCGGTGCCTGTGTCTTGCCATCGTGAGGGGCTCGACCGATTCCCAAAAAAATCCCCGCCGTGCTCTTGCAGGCGGGGATGTTCATCAGCGACAGACCATCATCGCTCAGCCTTGAAGCTGAGCCCGGGGATTGACCGTCAGTTAGCTCGCTGGAGGCAGGATCACCGCATCGATCACGTGGATGACGCCGTTGCTGGCGCCAATGTCGGTGGCGGTAACGTTTGCTTGATTGACCTTGACCGAACTGCCTTCTACGGTGATGTCGACGTTGCTGCCTTGTACCGTTGCAGCCTCAGACAGTCCCACCACATCAGCGGCCATTACTTTGCCAGCGACCACGTGGTAGGTCAGTACGGCTTTCAACTGGTCAAGGTTCTCGGGCTTCAGCAGGTTCTCTACGGTACCAGCGGGAAGCGCTGCAAAAGCGGCGTCGGTCGGGGCGAATACCGTGAATGGACCGTCGCCTTTCAGCACGTCGACAAGGCCGGCGGCAGTAAGCGCTTGGGCCAGAGTGTTGAATTGGCCCGCAGCCACGGCGGTATCCACAATATCTTTCTTCTCTTCATGATGACCGGCGAAGGCGGTGGTGGCCATGGCGGCGGTCAGTAAAGCGCTCAAAAACATTTTCATAACGTTGCTCACGTTGGTTGGGGAGAGCGCGCAGTAGACGCCAGTGATCATGGTTTTGAGGTTAAGGTGTGGTGAAGGGGTTGCTCACCTAGATGAAGCTGCGGTGAACGTCGTTGCACGCCACCGACGGATTAACTGATCAGGGCTTGGGGCAGAGGAAGGCCGGGCCGCTCGTTGTCCCAAATGATACTCATGATTCGCCATTGGGTAGTGTCAAACACCAGCGTGAGGAAGTTCACGCCACGACCATTAACCTCATGGCCAGGCGCTGTCAGTTGGTATTCATAAACACTGGAGACCTGGGCGACCTGTCCAAAAACCTGACACTGGTGGGTTACCTCGGTTTCGCGAAACTCAATGTCTTTCAGCTTGGCGTCAACATCCAGTAAATATTGGTCGAAAGACTGCACATCGAAAATGGCTTGCCCCCCTGCCCCTCGCCCTGTCCGCACCAATCTGGCGTCTTTGTGATAACAGTCGCGAATGGAGGGCCACTGACGCTGGCCAGGTGGAGAAGACACCACCTTGTACAACGCCCCCGTCAGGGCTTTGAAGTCTGACGGGGACGGGTTGGTAAGAAGGCTTTGCAGACCGTTTACTGGCAAGTGCCCCCGCCTTTGAGGCCAGTCAGGCGAGTAACGTCTAACGTGCCGCTGGTGTAACCGGACGCTGTAGGCTGCCAGCTCATAGTGGCATCGTCGGGTCCGTTGAACGTGACGTCCAACGTGCCCCAGTCAGAGATGTTGACCGCGCCCGCATCAAAATTGGGCGGAAAGTCTGCGCCATTGAACGCTGAGAGCGGCACACTGACGGTATCGCCATTGAGCGGAGCCTGACCAAACAGCCATACCTGTTCGCCGTTCTGGTAAACATACCAGGCCAAAATCACCTGGTCCTGACCGCCAACGCTGACCACCTCCATCACGATGCCATGGCCGTTTTGATCGGCGTTGAAATAGCTGCCGCTGCGACAGGCATTGCCGCTGGTGCTGATCTGAGCCAGTTGACTCATGGGCAGGCTGCCACTGCCAAATCCCGCCACGCTGCTGTCCCAGCTGGCGGTGCCGGTGGTGTCGCTGTCGAAGTCGAAACTCAGGGTTCCCCAAGGCGTTAAGTTCACCGCATCAGGCTCGAAGTTCGGCAGGAAGTCGGCGCCATCAGTAATAAACATGTTGAGGTCAGCGCGGGTGCCATCAACCGGCCCGGTACCAATCAACCACACGGGCTTGGAGTCCTGATAGACGTACCAGTAGGCGTTCACCAGATCGGGTTCGCCTGCTGGCCCCTGCAGCAATTCAATCAGCCAGCCGTGTCCAGACTGGTTTTCGTTAAACCACGGCCCGCTGATTTTTCGGCTCAAGGCCCCAGCGATGCAAGCAGCCGGGGTACTGGCGTTAGAAATGGCCACGTTGTCCAAATAAAACCCTTCAAACTCAAGACCTGGGTCGGACGAAAAGGCCCAGCGTATTTGCACGGTTTGTCCTGCGTAAGCATCCAGCGCGCTGGCATATTCCTGAAACGACTCGCGCACACCGTTAAAGGCACCCTGGGTTGCCGCATAGCCACATTCGTTGATGGGTTCGCCGTCAGGAGCGGTCATCGAGAAATCGCTGGGATAACCGCCTGCGGGAGGCAGGTCCTGCCAGTTGGCACCGCCATCAGTGGATATTTCTACCACCACGCCATCCCAGAATTCTTCCAGGTTGTACCAGGCGTCATAGGTCAGGCGCGGCGAACCGCTTTCCAGTTCTATGGGCGGCGTGGTGAGGTACGCGCAGGTGAGGTTTGGGTGGGTTTCGCCGTCGTTGGCGTTGTGAAAGCTGAAGGTGCCTGTGGAAGATCGACGTTGGCTCACCTGCCACGGGGCATCGGTGGAAACAAAGGTTTGAACGTCAATGTCGTCCACATAGGTTCCCGGCACGTTCACATCAGACCGAGTGGTGGCGCGAATTCTGGCAACTTCGCCAGTTTCGTTGCCGCCGTCTGGGCCTGATCCCGAATCGGCGCCGTCCTCGGCGCGGATGGCGTAGTAGTAAGTCGTCAGAGGCTCTACGTCCAGATCCTGATAGCCGCTTGCCGTAATGCTGGCGATACGGTTTTCTGGTGCAGGAACAAAGAACGGATCAACAGATCGATAGACGTTGTACTTAAGTCCAACACCCGGACACGATGCCTTGCCAACATCCCAGTCTATGTCGATGCCGCATTGATCGCCGCCTACCACATTGATACGCGCTTTGGTCGCGTCAAAGTCCGGCAGCAGTGTGCATGCCGCTTCGGAGACCACCGATTTACAGGCGCTAACCGGGCCTTCGCCGCAGCCGTCAACACCGCGGAACTGGTAGGCGTATTCAAACCCGCCCTGAGTGCGTGCGTCAGCGAAATTGCCATCCGCAGACTGTCCCACATACTTAAAGGGTGAGTCAGGGCTGGCGCAGCTGCCCAGAGCGCGATACACCTGGAAGCCTTCAGCGCCCTCCAGACTGTTGATGTCGAGGTCCACCGTTTGATCATTGGCCGTTACGCTGAAATCGCCAGCCTGGGCAACGCCGGTTTCACATTGGGCGGCAGATACCGCTAAAGCAAACCCCTGAATGTTGGTGTTTTGTACGCCGTTGCCGGGTATCGCGCTGCCGCGAACGCTGACAGTGTACTCGCCGGCCTGCGGCGCGGTCAGTCGCACCTGTTCAACAGTGTTGATGGCATCGGCATTGCCGCCAGTGGTCGACTCTGCGCCGTTAATCACATTTCCCAGCCAGGTTTGGTCGCCGTTGCTCACCACCAGGTCGAGGTTGTTAATCAGGGCGGTACCCGAGACGCTGGTGGCCGGTGGGTCGGTCCACGCCAAGGTGGCACGAAACTCCTCCCCGGCCTCAACCTGTACCGCAAACGACTCAGTGTCGCCCTGATTCAGGCCAGCCCCGTTGGGCCGGTCCCACACGCGGAGCTGTCGGGTGTCTCCGGCAAAGTACAGGTTGTTATCCAGGAACATGCGGCCCCATCCGGTTTCCATGGAAGGGCTTTCGGCATAGGTCGACGCGCCGTTAATGATGGCGGACTTCATCAGGGCTCCTGAGGGAACCATTGCATCGGCGGTACTGCGTACCCCGGTCGGGTAAAAACCGTCCATAAAATACTGCCGCATCAGCACCGCGCCGCCGGCAACGGTGGGTGAGGACATGGAAGTGCCCTGTCGACCGGAGGTTGGGTTGTTGTTAAATACCGGTGCCGGGTTGTCGTTGTTCGAATTTCCAAGGACGGACCGAATCCGCACGCCGGGTGCCATAACGTCGGGCTTAATGCGCCCGTCATGGGCTGGGCCGCGGCTGGAAAAGTCGGCCGGGGTGCGGTCATCACCGTGTTCGGTTGCGCCCACGGAAACCGGCGACTTCGCCTGGGCCGGGTGGCCGGCCGTATTGGGGCCTGGGCCTTCATTGCCCGCGGAAAATACCAGCAGAATGTCTTCTCGGGCATAGGCAGCAGCGTCTGCTTCAAAGTCGTTGCCGAAATAGCCGTTGTCCGGCGGCTCAGGGGCATCACTGCCGTAGCTGCCGTTGGACACGCCGGCGCCCGCGTCTGCGGCCTGGATAAACATCGGAAAACCGCCCCGCCCTGCCAGACATCCTTCCTGGGCGTTGCCTAGCTGCTGAAATAGCAACTGGGCATTGGGGGCCATGCCGTCACCACCGTCGTGGTTGGGTTCGGTCGGGGTGGATGGATCGCCGCCGTCACCGGCAACTGTGCCGGTCACATGGGTGCCGTGATAGCCGGCTGTGGTTCCGCCGCAGTCTTCGTTGTGATCGTAGGGGAATGCGCCAGGCTGAACAAAATAGCCCACGACTTTGCGATCCATAAACAGCTGGCCTACTTCGTCAGCCTGCAGAAATTCTGCGTCGGTAATTGTGGTGTTAAGGGCGGTGCCGTCATGCCACTGGCTGAAGCTCACGGCGTTGCGGTCAAGGCCGGAATCGGCCACCGCAACAATCTGCCCGGTTCCCAAAATATCCTGATCCCAAAGCGGCGCGTTGTCGGGTGGTGGGCCGCCGGAGGGGCCGTTGGCCTGAATAACTCCCACCGAATCGGAGTTGTGAATGCGCACCGGATAATGTCGATCCAGCCACATCACCTGGTCGGTGACCGCCAGTTTATTGGCCACGTTCAGCAAGGATTCGCCGGCCGGCACTACGACTCGGGCCAGGGGTAATCCGGCCACGTTGTCGGAAATTTTGACCGAGGCGCCTGGCACCATTTTTTGCACAACGCTAGTCAAGGCAGCAACACTTTGACCCCGAAAGCCCATGATCTCCAGATCTACTGGTGCGCTGGTTTTTCTTGTTTCCCGCCACAACGTGGGGCTGACCTTATATGCCGGGTTCCAGTTGCCAACGAAGCGGACCGCTTTGTGACTCTCCAATGTCTGCCGGCTTTCTGCATCCCATCGCACCAGAAACGCGTTATTGGGTATGTACTCAAGTACCGTGGCTCCAGCCGCGTCTATCACCGCCGCATCTGTGGCCTGGGCACTGTTGAACTGAACAATGCCGAAACGGGTCCAGCCACTGGGGGCAGCAAGTTTGGCGCTAGTCTTAAGCGACTCGCTTGCAGGGTCGAAGCGACCTGCACGCAAGATCAACTGGTTGTCAGTCGGTGCTGCCCAAGCATTGGTTTGGGTCATCGGCATAGCGGGCAGGACACCAAGACCTACAACACAGGCGGCCCACAATAAAGAGGATCGAAAAACAGACTTCATGGAAACTCCGGAAATGCGTGTTGCGAAAAGTGATTGGCATGCTTCGAAATATCAGCATAACGGCTACTACCTGGCTGGGCAATGCGCTTAGGGCAATTTCCCGATATCGGGTATGGCTCGCCCGGCGCCGTAACGGCCAGTCGGCACTTTCGTCCCTTTGACTGGGCGTGTCGGTAAAGTTCAGCGTTGATCCACCACCCGCTGAGCTTTGCCTTCAGACCGAGGAACGGACCCAGGCCTACCCACCTGGATACTTGCCGAAACGCCGATAAAATCCTTAATCGCTCGAGCCAGGGTTTTGTCCACGTCCGGGTCTGGGGCAGCGCTGGCCTTCTCGGTGTATTCAACGTGCACCGCCATACTGTCCAGCTGGCCATTGCGACTCAGGTGAATCTGATAATGCGGTGACAATTGAGGGGTTTTCAGTACCAATTCCTCAATTTGCGAGGGGAACACGTTTACCCCACGAATGATCATCAGGTCGTCGCTGCGCCCGGTAATTTTTTCCATTCTGCGCATGGTTCTGGCGGTACCCGGCAGTAGACGGGTCAGGTCTCTGGTGCGATAGCGGATGATCGGCAGTGCCTGCTTGGTGAGGGAGGTGAACACCAGTTCGCCCAACTCACCATCGGGCAACACCTCGCCGGTTTCCGGATGAATAATCTCTGGGTAAAAATGGTCTTCCCAAATCACCCCGCCATCTTTGGTTTCAACGCATTCGCTGGCGACGCCGGGTCCCATGACCTCTGACAAACCATAGATATCGACCGCATGAATATTCATTCGACTTTCAATTTCCTGTCGCATGGACTCTCCCCAGGGCTCAGCCCCAAAGATGCCGACGCTCAAGGACGAAGCTCGTGGGTCTAGCCCCTGGCGCTCAAATTCGTCAGCAATATTGAGCATGTACGAGGGCGTGCACATGATGATGTCGGGGGCAAAGTCCTCAATCAATTGAACCTGTCGCGGGGTCTGCCCGCCCGACATGGGGATTACCGTGGCACCCAGTTTTTCCGCGCCATAGTGAGCTCCCAGTCCGCCAGTGAACAGGCCATATCCGTAGGCAACGTGGATCTTGTCGCCGGGCTGGCCGCCGGCTGCGCGTATGGAGCGGGCCACCAGACCCGCCCAGGTATCAATGTCGGCTTGGGTATATCCCACGACGGTCGGTTTGCCGGTGGTGCCACTGGATGCATGAATTCTGACCACCTGCTCTCGGGGAACGGCAAACAGTCCGAATGGGTATGCCTGACGCAAGTCCTCCTTGACGGTGAATGGAAAGCGTTGCAGGTCCGTCAGGTCAACCAGGTCTGAGGGTGCAACGCCGGCCGCCTCACACTTGGCGCGAAACGGCGCAACGTTGTTAAAGGTATGGGAAATCGTCGCTTTGAGACGTTCCAGCTGTAACGACTGAAGTTCGTCAACGCTGGCCGTTTCGATAGGCTCAAGGGACGCTGCGTCCGGCGATTTACAGACCATAACCATCACTCCAAAAAGTCAGCTAGTGAGATACCACAACGAGACGCGCATTTCATCCAATGCCGACGATCTACCGCCGCTAGAGAAATCATCTACATTGGATCGGCCACGCCTCGGGTGCGCCAGAGTAGAAACAATGCTGGAATGACAACCAACGCGAGCAATGTTGCCGTCACCATTCCACCCACCATTGGGCTGGCAATGCGCCGCATCACCTCGGAGCCAGTTCCCGAACCTAACATGATGGGCATCAGGCCTGCGATTGTCGCCGTCACTGTCATCATGACGGGTCGAACGCGTAGCACTGCGCCATCGATAACGGCTTGACGGATATCCTGCGTTTGCAGCAAGCGCCCCTGGGTTTTTACAACGTCTCGCTGCCGTTCTATGGCCTGATTCAGGTAAATCAGCATGACCACACCAATTTCCACGGCAACCCCAGCTAACGCTATAAGGCCAACACCCACCGCAACGGATAATTGGTAGTTCAACAGGTAGAGGAGCCACAACCCGCCAACCAACGCCATGGGCAGCGTCGCCATAATGATGGCCACTTCGGCTACTCGGCGGAAATTTAAATACAGAAGCAATACGATGATGGCAATGGTCAAGGGGCCAACAACGGTGAGGCGTTCTTTGGCTCTGACCCAATACTCATACTGGCCGGCCCAGGAAAGCGAATAGCCGACCGGCAAGCTGACGTTCTCAGAAATAACCTGTTGCGCCTCATTAACGTAGGAACCCAAATCCCGACCGGCGATGTCGATATAGGTCCAACCGTTCAGTCTTGCATTTTCGCTCTTGATTGCCGGTGGCCCGTTAGTGATTCGAATGTCCGCAACATCGGCTAAAGCGATCCGAGCGCCGCGGTCAGTAATGATTGGAAGAAGCTCCAACTGTTGCAGAGAGTCACGCACCCGTTGTGGGTAACGAATATTTACCGGATAGCGCTCCAGCCCCTCAATGGTCTCCGTGACATTCATGCCACCTATGGCCGAACCCACAACCTGCTGAATATCCTGGATGCTCAGCCCATGGCGGGCGGCGCGTTCTCGATCAATATCCACATCAATATATCGACCACCGGAAACCCGTTCTGAAATGACCGATGCCGTTCCCGACAGGTCCTTTAGCAGGCCTTCAATTTGTTCTCCAATACCTTGGATGACAGCCAGGTCAGGACCCGAAACCTTGACGCCGACCGGGGACTTAATTCCAGTGGCCAACATATCGATACGCGTTTTTATTGGCATGACCCACACGTTGGTAAGCCCGGGGACGCGCACAATACGATCCAGTTCTGCTCGAATACTCTCTGGGGTCATTCCCGCTCGCCATTGTTCCTTTGGCTTTAGTTGGATCAGCGTTTCGATCATGGTTAACGGTGCAGGGTCAGTTGCGGTATCGGCTCGGCCGACCTTGCCGAAAACGCTTTTGACCTCTGGCAGCGTTCGAATCATTTTGTCGGTTTGCTGCAGGACTTCACGCGCCTTGTCGATTGAGACGCCGGGATACGTCGACGGCATGTACATCAAATCGCCCTCATCCAGCGGAGGCATGAACTCTGTACCCAATTGGGTTGCCGGCCAAATACCTAGCAGCATGATCAAGGCCGCGCCCAACAGGGTGGTTTTGGGAAAACGCAGCACGGCATGGATTACCGGTAGATAGACGGCAATAAGGCCGCGATTGACGGGGTTTTTCTGCTCTGGCAGCACACGGCCACGAATGAAGTAGCCCATTAAGACGGGTACCAAAGTGATGGCCAAGCCAGCAGCCGCCGCCATCGCGTAAGTCTTGGTAAACGCCAGTGGCGCAAAGAGCCGACCCTCCTGGGCTTCCAGCGTAAACACGGGCAGAAAGCTCAAGGTGATAATTAACAAACAGAAAAACAGCGCTGGCCCTACCTCGCTCGCCGCCTCGCCAATCACAAGCCAGCGATTTTCTTCCGTCAGTGGTTTTCGCTCAATGTGCTTGTGGACGTTTTCAATCATCACTATTGCGGCATCAACCATTGCCCCAATCGCGATTGCAATACCGCCCAATGACATGATGTTGGCGTTAACACCCTGAAGTTTCATGATGATGAAGGCAATCAGGATGCCCACTGGCAAGCTGATCAGAATGACTGCTGCTGACCGCAGGTGAAAAAGAAATACGGCGCAAATGATGCCAACCACCAGAAACTCTTCGATCAGCGTTGCTTCCAAGTTCTCAACCGCCCGATCAATCAGTGCGGACCGGTCATAGGTTTCTACAACCTCCACACCGGTAGGTAAGCCTTTTTTTAGCGTGGCCATTCGCTGTTTGACCGCCGCGATGGTTTTGGACGCGTTCTGACCGACCCGCATAACCACCACGGCACCGACAACCTCGCCCTCGCCGTTGAGCTCTGCAACGCCCCGCCGCATCTGCGGGCCAAGGCGAATCTCTGCGACATCACTCAAGACGACAGGAGTACCGTGCTCGTTGACCTTGAGCGGAATCAGGCGAAGGTCATTAACGCCGTTCAGATAGCCGCTGGCGCGCACCATGTATTCCGCTTCGGCCATCTCGACGACCGAGCCCCCGGTCTCTTGATTACCTTCGCGAATCGCTCCAATCACCTGTGAAAGCGGGAGGTCAAATGCCCGCAGCCGATCGGGATCGACGACGACTTGGTACTGGCGCACCATGCCGCCGATGGTTGCAACTTCGGCAACTCCGGGTACGGTCTGCAGTTCGTACTTCAGGAACCAGTCTTGCATGCTGCGCAGCTGGGACAGGTCATGGTTTCCGGTGCGATCGACCAAGGCATACTCATAAATCCAACCCACGCCGGTAGCATCGGGACCCAGTACAGGTTTTGCGGCATCGGGAAGTTGCGAGGAGACCTGGCTTAAATATTCCAGTACCCGGGAACGCGCCCAATACATATCCGTACCGTCCTCAAAAATAATGTAGACATAGGAGTCACCGAAGAAGGAATAGCCTCGGACGCTCAGCGCTTTGGGCACTGACAACATAGCTGTGCTCAATGGGTAGGTCACTTGGTCTTCTACCACCTGCGGTGCCTGACCCGGGAAGGAGGTCTTGATGATGACCTGAACATCCGATAAATCCGGCAAGGCATCGATGGGTGTCTCCCGCACCGAGTAGACCCCCAACGGGATCAACATACCTGTCACTAGCAGCACTAGAAATCGGTTTCGCAGCGACCATTGAATAACGGCCGTGATCATGGGCGACTCTCGCGGTCCGCCATTGTTTTCGATTCTTTTTCTAACGCTGGATCCATTCGTTGGAGCGCGTTGTCAATATTCGACTCCGAGTCGATCAGGAATTGCCCGGAGGTAACAACCTGGTCACCGGGCGACAGGCCGGACGTTATCGCAATTCGCCCATTCGACTCGATACCGGAGGTAACGCGTTGAGATCGAAAACCACCGTCATCAGTAGCAATAACAACCCGATCGAACGAGCCGCCTCGAATCAGGGCCTCAACGGGAATGTGTAACGCCATTGGTGTGTCGGCAGCCAGGATGGTTGCCTGCGCAAACATATTTGGATAAAGCGCGCCGCTCGAATTGTCCAGAGCTATTCGCGCCGTGATTGTGCGCGTTTTGGGATCAAGCTCTGGATAAACGTAGCTGACCTGGCCGTTAAGTGTTAACCCCGGCAGTGCCTCCACCTCAATCAGCGCAGTTTGGCCTTTAGCAACCCATGACGCCTGGCGTTCCAACACTTCGGCAAGCAGCCAAACCTCGCTAAGCGAACCGATGGACATCACATTGGTTGCCGCAGTAACGTACTGTCCTTCTTGCACACCCAGCTGCACAACCACCCCGTTGTCGGATGACTTCACTGCGATACGTTGGTTAACCGTCCTCTCTCGGTCCAGTCGTTGAATTTCTGTGTTGCCGATGCCTAACGCTGAAAGTCGTTCCCGTGAGGCCTTTTTAAGCGCCAAATTGCGGCTTTGCTGCGCGGCCAAATACTCTTGTTGTGCATTCACGAGCGCGGGCGAATATAGCTCAAGTAAGGTTTGGCCCTTGCTGACCGGGTCGCCCGTGGCCGACACCGTCAGATGTTCTATCCAGCCGTCTACGCGGGTGGAGATTGTCTGCAGCTCTTCTTCGTTGTAACCAAGATAGCCAACTGCATGAATTTCTCGCGATAAAGGCCCTTGTCGAACCGGCGCAGTGCGCACACCCAGGTTATTGACCACGGACGGGGAGATACGGACGACCCCTGCTTGCTGTCCGTTCGACTCATCGGCGTACACAGGTACCAGGTCCATGCCCATCGGCGATTTGCCGGGTTGGTCTCTGCGATAGTTCGGGTCCATTGGCGCCTTGTAGTACAAGACTTTTCGCTCGGTGCTTTGATGTGTTGTGAGGGCCGGTGACTGCCACAACCTGCCAATGAAAAAGCCAACCATTAAGGTAAAGACAAACGTTGTTGCGACGGCGATACCCGTTTTCATGGCGTCATCCCTCCCAGGTTGTCCAGTACGGCGTAACTCTGCAGTCGCTCCACGCTGAGCCGCTCCAGTTGTAATCGGATATCCAGCACATCAATTCGAGCCCGGACCACGTCTTCAAAATTGCCGCTGTCACTTTGGTAAGCCAGAGACGCCGCTTTTGCGCGGTCCTCAGACTGGGGCACAACGGTGCGTTCATACAATTCGATCTGTCGCGCAAGATCCTCCCAGCGGGCGTAGGCGCTCCGCAGTTGCACCTCCAGTTGCCGCCGGAGCAGTGCCAGATCCAAGGTGGCGGCACGCTCTTGCTGACGCGCAGCCGCTACTGTCCGATCTTGCCGATTAGCACGAAAAAGGGGCATGTCAACAGTCACCGTAACGCTGACAAAATCTGAACGGGATTGGCCGTTGGGTAACAGGCCATCGCGGTAACCGTAGCCCAGATCAATGGCCCAATCCGGCTTGTACTGTTGCTGGGCAAGTGCCACACCTGTGCTTTGGGCATTGACCAACGACTGGGCGGCCAGCACTTGTGGGTGTTCGGACAAGTTGCCTACCAGGGTTTCCAGTGGCTGGGTCTTGTGCCACAAAGGTAACGCCGCTCCAACCGGCTGCAAAGCAGCGGACCCAATCCACTCAAAGAGCATCGCGCGGGCTTGAGCTAGGCTCTGGTTGATTGAAAGAAGACGGTCGTCTAAACGGCTGAGCTCCAGTTCAGCTCGCAGCAGGTCCTGCTGATCCCGATGACCCACGCTGTAGTGAGACCGGGTGACGGTTAACAAGTCTTCGAAATGCTGTCGTGAATCGATAACAATGGCGCTTGCGTGCTGCCAGTAGTAAACCGCCAGCCACGCTTGACGGACCTGCATTCGAACCTCTTTCTCTCTGGCAGAAGCGGAGCGGCGTAGTTGCAGGCCCAACTCTCGAAACCGTTCAGTCCCAAGCGAACGGGTTTTACCGCCAGGAAACGCCTGACGAATACCCAGTTGCGCTTGGGTCATGCCCTCAGTCGAAAACCCTCCCGACTCTATGGGAAAGTTGCCCATGCCCAAGCGAACCTGAGGGTCGGGCAATTGACCCGCCACCACGGATTTCTCCGCCATTACCTGTGCCTTGGCCAACATGGCCTCACGCCCCGGCTCTGACGCCAGCGCAAGTTCTTCAGCCTTTTCCAGCGTCAGATCAGGCTGGGCGTTGCTGCTCAATGGAAAGACTAACGCAGCCAGCAATATGGCACCTGACCATCTTGACCCCAATGGATCATGCTTCATGAGAAGCCTCCTTTCACATTCAGTCGGCGCCAACGAAATTGTGTCCGTTGTCGCGGCACGCCCGTGTCGGTCATGCCGGCTGCTGATTGCCCTAATGAATGGGTGTTTCTTGCGACAAAATTGACGACCGAAAACTGTCAATTTCCAGTCTCGAATGCCTTACCTGTAGAGGGTCTTCAAACTCGGGTGCTGACCATCGAAGCGTATTGGCGTCAAAACAATCTAGTCGCGAACGAACGAGGGGCATGCGCCTTGAGAGACACAGCAGGCAGGCATGAAGCCAGGCAATCACCGAAATCGATGCTTACCTGTGGTGAAAATCTAGATGGGTAATAAAACCTTCGTGGAGACGAGCGTTTCAGATCGAGCGGGCGCGCGTTCGATGAGTGGGGGTGAATCAGGCAGAAGCAAAGCGTTTGATGAGTAAACCGGCTTGTTGTCGCTGGTTAGTCCTGAATCGGGAGGCTCGCTGCCCGCAGCAACTATTGCTGCCGGCAAGTCAGTAAGCATTCCCTTAGCACAATCGGTCTCACAATGATCACAACCCTGCTCTTGGTCGTTCTGGAGACCCGTTCCGGCCGGTTCAGATCTGGCGTCGTGGCAGGGTGGCTTTGTGGAGTCTACGGATTGCGTTAATTGCTGTTCGCCAACTGAGGACGCGGGCATCCACCCATTTGCGCAGCCGCACAGTAACTGCGTCGCAATAACAATGAGCACGAGGGCGTGGGCTGTCGATTTACGAAAAGAAGACCGCATAAACCTGCTGGGGAACCGAATAACGATCAAAAAAACATATACCCTGAGATGACGTCTGTCAAAGCTCAATACGGGCCATTCAGGCACAAGATGGCACAAAAAAGGCCCTCGAAAGAGAGCCTTTTTCGTAACAATTGGAGGCTGGGGTCGGAATCGAACCGGCGTCCACGGCTTTGCAGGCCGCTGCATAACCACTCTGCCACCCAGCCAGAGAGCACGCTATTGTACGGATTTTTCTCGCCGGGGACAGGCCAAAGTCATATTAAAGTGAGAGAAATATGCCGGCCAGGCAGGCACTCATCAAATTGGACAACGTTCCGGCCAATACCGCCTTCAAGCCCAGCTGAGCCACTTCCGATTTTCGTTGCGGCAAGAGTGTTGCCATGCCGCCCATTAAAATAGCCAGCGCACTCAGGTTGGCAAAACCACACAGCGCGAAGGTCATGATGGCCTGAGAATGGGAAGACAAACTGCCCTGGAGGTTCACAAAACTCACGTAGGCCACAAATTCATTCAATATGGTCTTCTGA
Organism: Lysobacterales bacterium; assembly: GCA_045106555.1. GTDB lineage: Bacteria > Pseudomonadota > Gammaproteobacteria > Xanthomonadales > SZUA-38 > JANQOZ01. The sequence continues at coordinate 48,484 of JBGCET010000008.1, forward strand.
CCGATCAAGTTGCCGGCAATGCCGGCTTCAGACCAGGGGATGCCCATGGCGAAGGCGATGGGAGACAAAAGCCAGCCCAGTATCGTGTCAAAACTCAAGTTTGGATAGCCAAACCAGCCCCCTGCCCCTGCCACCAATCCGTTTGCCAAAGCCAGCAGGCCAATAAAGGCGACCAGCATGGCGCCAACGCTTAGGGCGATTTTCAGTCCGGTGGCTGCGCCGTCAGCGGCGGCCTCAACAATGTTTGCTGGCGACACGTATTCGGTCGCTGAGGGTTCCAATGGCCCCAGGGCGGCAGGATCCGCCGGCTCCGGCACCAGCATTTTGGCCATTAGGATGCCACCGGGAGCGGCCATAAACGCCGCCGCAATCAAATACTGCAGGTTGATGCCCAGTCCGGCATAGGCCAGTAACATGGCCCCGGTCACGGAACTCAAGCCCCCTGCCAGCACGCAGAAAAACTGTGAGCGAGTTAATGTACCCAGGTAAGGTTTGACCGCCAGCGGTGCCTCAACCATCCCCACGAAGATATTGGCAGCCGAGGCCAGCCCTTCAACTCGACTAACGCCCAGAACCCGGTGGATTGCCCCACCCAGAGATCTCACCAACAGCGGCATCAAACGAACGTAATACAACACCGAGACCAGCGAGGACACAAATACAATTACTGGCAGCACCCGAAGTGCCACGACAAACCCCATCTCCTCGGCTGCCAACGGGCCAAACATGAACTGGGTGCCCTGCTCGGCATAACCCACCAACTGATTAACCCCGTTGGCGAGGGTATGCAGCAGTCGCTGGCCCAGCGGAATGAACAGCACAAAGCCGCCAGCGGCCGCCTGCAGGCAAAATGCACTGAGCACAATTCGCCAGCGAATATGGCCGCGGGATTCCGACAGCAAAAACGCGATTACCAGGAGCAGTCCTATTCCCAGCAGGGATTGCATCAGTTGGCGACTCGGATTACTGGCTCAGGTGTTGGTAGTGATGACGAACATGCTCCTCGATAAACGAGGCGACAAAAAAGTAGGAATGGTCGTAACCTTCGCGCATCTGCAACGTCAATGTCTGGCCCACCTGAGAGCAGGCCGCTTGAAACAGCTCAGGTTTCAGCTGATTGGCGAGAAATTCGTCGTCCGCTCCCTGATCGATGAGAATGTGGGCATGGCTGGCGCGCTCAGACACCAATTCACACGCATCATAGGGACGCCAGGTCTCGCTGTTGTCGCCCAAGTATCCGGCCAGCGCTTTGCGCCCCCAGGGCACCCGAGAGGGCGCAACAATGGGCGCAAACGCCGACACGCTGCGAAACTTTTCCGGGTGTCTCAAATGCAGCGTCAAGGCTCCATGGCCGCCCATGGAGTGTCCGCTGATCCCCACCCGCTTATCGTCCAGCACCTCGTTGTGCTCAATGATGGCCCAGAGCTCCTGACTGATGTAGCTGGCCATCTGAAAGTGCGGCTGAAATGGCTCCTCGGTGGCGTCTACGTAAAAGCCCGCGCCCTGGCCAAAATCGTATCCTTCATCGTCTGCCACGCCCTGGCCTCGCGGCGAGGTATCTGGCGCAATGATGGCCATACCCAGTTCTGCAGCAACCCGCTGGGCACCCGCTTTAGTGACAAAATTCTGCTCGGTGCACGTAAGGCCAGACAAAAAAACCAGGACTGGAAAAGGCCCTTTGCCCGGCGGCAGATACAATCCAAATGTCATTGGGCAGGCACAGCATTTAGACGGGTGTTCAATGATGTGCTGCACGCCGCCAAACATCGTGTTGCTTGCTACGGTTTTCATTGTCATATCGATCTCCATCCGTCATTGAGGCCGAGGCCCGCCCGGTCTACCGGTCAGGCTCAAGCACTTTCCCTAAAGGTCTGCCTAAGAGGTCCAAATCTTGGCCAAAAAAAAGGGCCACTGCTAGTGGCCCTTTCGGAATTTCTGGAGCGGGAAACGAGATTCGAACTCGCGACCCCAACCTTGGCAAGGTTGTGCTCTACCAACTGAGCTATTCCCGCAGAAGGCGGCCTAGTCTACCGGCGTTCCTGCGTCTGTCAAGAACCCGATTAAGATTCGCTGCGCATGACGGGCCAGGCCGCACGCAGGTAAGTCACCATGGACCACATGGTCAGGCCTGCAGCAACAAACAAGCACAAATGCCCCAAGTCAAAAATTGGCAGCGGACCAATGTTTTCTCGAAACAGCAACATCGACAGCGCAATCATCTGAAAAGTGGTTTTTATCTTACCAAGGCTGGCCACCTGGACCGTCGCCTGTTCGCCGATTTGTGCCATCCACTCGCGCAGCGCCGAAATGGTAATTTCCCGGCCAATAATGATGGCTGCTGGAATCACCAACCACGGACTGGGCCTGTGCTGAATTACCAATACCAGGGTGGTCGCGACCATTAGTTTATCGGCCACCGGGTCAAGAAATGCGCCAAATCGCGAGGACTGATTATATTTTCGCGCCACGTAGCCATCAGCCCAGTCGGTCAACGCCGCCAAAACGAATACCACGGTGGCGGCCCAGTTTGACCAACCGTAGGGCAGATAAAAAACCACTATCAGCACCGGTATCAACGCGATGCGGAACAGGGTCAGGTTTGTTGCGGTATTTAGTTGCATGGAGGGCTGGCGCTCTAAACAGCCCGCATCATGGCTGGCCTGAGTTCAAAGTTCAATCGTGCATGGCATCGTATATTCGTTGAGCCAGTTCCGCGCTAATTCCCTCCACCGCGCACAGTTCCTCTACGCCAGCTCGCCGAACGCCTTTCAGACCGCCAAAATGCTGGAGTATTTGACGCCGCCGGGTGGCACCAATGCCGGCGACCTGCTCCAGCACGGAGGTTTGACGTTTTTTTGCCCGACGTTGGCGATGGCCGGTAATGGCAAACCGGTGGGCCTCATCGCGGATGTTCTGGATCAAATGGCTCGCCGCCGAATCGCTGCCGGGCACCACGGTTTTTTGCTCCGGACCCACAAATAGCGTCTCCTCGCCGCCGCGCCGTTCTGGCCCTTTGGCAATGCCCACCAGCAGCACATCATCGATGTCGAGTTCAGCCAGCACCTCCAATCCCTGGGTCAGCTGGCCCTTGCCGCCGTCAATCAGCAGCAGGTCCGGCATTGTCCCCTCGCCCGCTTTTAGGCGGCGATACCGGCGTAAAAAAGCCTGACGCAGCGCGGCATAGTCGTCACCGGGCGTGATATGACTGATATTGAACCGCCGGTAGTCCGATTTACGCGGGCCATCGGCGTCAAACACCACGCAGGACGCCACGGTTGCTTCCCCCTGAGTATGGCTGATATCAAAACACTCTATGCGATCCGGCGCAGACGGCAGGTCTAGCAGCGTGGCCAGTGCCTGCATACGCTGATTCATGTCGCTGCGGCCGGCTACGTGACTGGCCAGCGCGGACTTGGCATTGGTTTGGGCCATGGCCAGCCAACGCGCTTTATCGCCCCGAGGTTTGTGCAAAATGCGAAATTTTCGCCCGGCACGATCAGACAGAACCTCGGCGACCAGCTCCCGGTCGGGGAAATCCTGGTCAACCACCAGTTCGGTTGGCAGATCCCTGCGGGAGTAGTACTGGATCACAAAAGCCGACAACACAGCGTCTGCGCCCTGCTCACCGCGGTTGCGCGGAAAAAATGAGCGACTGCCGACGTTGCGCCCTTCCCGGAAATACATGGCCTGAACGCACACCGTGGGTCCGTCGTTGGCCACCGCCAACAGGTCGATATTGCCTTTGGCGCCCATCACGTGCTGCTGGGACTGCACCCGCTTCAAATTCGCAATCTGGTCACGAATAGCGGCCGCCTTTTCAAACTCCAACGCTTTGCTTGCGGCCTGCATGTCCGCACCCAGTTCGTCAATGACTTGATGGTCTCTGCCTTCCAGGAACCACTGGGCGTGACGCACATCACGGGCATAGTCAGCCTCAGAGATGAACTCGACGCAGGGCGCTGTGCAGCGTTTGATTTGATACTGCAGGCAAGGCCGACTGCGATTGGCAAAGAAGCTGTCTTCGCATTGGCGCACCCGAAACAGCTTTTGCATCAAATTGAGGCTGTCGCGAACGGCATACGCGCTGGGAAATGGCCCAAAATAGCGTCCTGGCGCTCGCCTCGCTCCCCGATGAAAGGCCAGCCTCGGAAACGAGTCTTTGCTGGACAAGTAGATAAATGGGTAGCTTTTGTCGTCTCTGAGCAGCACGTTATAGCGCGGCTTAAGCTCTTTGATCAGCTGGTTTTCCAGCAGCAGCGCCTCCGCTTCGGTACGGGTAACGGTGATTTCGATATGGGCTACCTGGGACAGCATGCTGGCGATACGATTGTTGGGTACCGTGCGGGTGAAGTAGCTGGCAACGCGTTTTTTCAGATTGTGAGCCTTGCCGATATACAGCGCCGCGCCACTGTCCGATTGCATCCGGTACACGCCCGGCTTGGTGGACAGATGGGAGGCGAAATCCTTACCGTCAAAGCTCATTGTTGTTGACCGTTCCCAGCACTCAGTTGAAACTCACCCAGGCGTTCAATCACCCGATGGAACTCCTCGGCGCTCAGTCGCCCGGTGTTGGTGTTCAGACGGCTGGGGTGATAACTGCTGACCAAACTCAAAGCAGGGCTGACGGCATGGCGAACCCCATGGCCGAACGGTGCCGACGATAGCGTCACGTTAAGCGCTTTCAACACCGCACGATGAGCCACGCCGCCCAGGGTTAACACCTGCCCTCCCGTCATGCCCAGTTGAGCCAGTTCAGCGCTCAGGAATTTGCCACACCGACCCACCTCCCGAGTGTTCGGCAGATTTCCTGGGGGAAGACACTTCACTGCGTTGGTGATGCGCACAGGCTTACCGGTGGGCGACTCCGGCGTCGCGTAACCCGCGGCCCGCAGCGCGCCCATTAGCAACGTGCCGGACGCGTCACCGAAAAAAGGGATCCCCGTGCGATGAGCGCCGTGCAGTCCGGGCGCCAGCCCAACAATCAGCAGCGCGGCGTTTTCCGCACCCCATGCCGGCACCGGCGCGCCAAAATGATCAGGCCAGGTTTTGGCCAATCGGCGGCGGTAACCAGCCAGTCTCGGGCAACGTCCGCAGTTGCTGGCCGGGATATGGTCAGATACTGGTTTCAACAATGTCGAAGGGTTTGACTGACCGGTCGGCCATATGGACTCGAACAATCCGGTGAGCGTTGGTGTCGGCAACCCACAGCGCATGGTCGTGGACGGTCAAATAGGTGGGTTCATTGAATTCAAAGTCGATAGCCGGAGAACTGACCCGGCCGCTTTCCAGGTCCACCAGGCGCAGCTGGGAGTTATAGGTGTCGGCTACCCACAGCTGTTCGCGATTCAGACTCAGCGCAACGTCACAGGGGAACTGCATCAACGCGTTGGAGCGCCCGCCGTCTTCACAGCCAAAGGTGAAGGTGCCGCGGCCGCTTTTGGTGGTGACCGCGCCGGTATTCAAATTCACCTGACGGATGGCCGATGAGTCGGCATCGGCGACAAATAAAGAGTTATCTAAAATGGTCAGCCCCATGGGAGATGCAAACGCCGCTTTGGCCCGTTCGCCATTGGTCAGACCTAACTGACCACTTCCGCTGTGCCAGCTCACCTGCATGTTTTTCAGGTCTAGCCGCCAAATCTGATTGTTGCCAGCCATGGTGATAAACAGGTCTGGGCCCTTAGAGGCCAGCCCAATGGGAGAGTTACAGCTGATGGAACGCAAATCGGTGCCGGCCATAACCAGGGTCTTTTCTGCTTTTCCTGTGCCCATGACCGTTTCAACATCGCCGGTAAACAGACTGATTCGGCGGATTGCGTGATTGCCGGTATCGGCCACATAAAGATAGTTGTCATTGACTGACAACCCCTGGGGTGAGTTAAAGCCCGAATTCTGCAGCGCGCCATCCCAAAACCCCGGGTTACCTGAGCCGAAGGTGCGAATAATACGCCCACTATCCCCCACCTCCAGGATGCGGTTATTGCCGCTGTCGCTGATGTAGATATGCCCTCGCGCCGGCAAGATGGCGCTGGGAAACTGCAACGTACCCCCGGGTTCCGGTTTGCGCGCTGTAACGGCGCGACCGTAATCGCGAATCTCCATGCTGGCCGCTTCATCCAGCAACGCGGTTACCGCGTTATCGATAGCTTCAGCGGCGTCATCGCCCTCAACAACCCGCCGTAACTGCCCCTTGGCGTCGATGACCGCCGCTGAAGGCCAGGCCCGGATGCCATATTGCTGCCACAGGTAAAAATCGGGATCCAGCGCAACGGGATGGCGAACAAAGTTGCGGTTGACCGCTTTCAACACGGGACCGATGGTGGTTTCACGAGAGAATTTTGGGCAAACCACCCCAATCATCGCTACGCCGCTATCGTGTTTGGTCTCCAGCGCGCGAATTTCTGGCAGTAAACGGCGACTGTTCAGGTTGGACGGCGTCCAGAAGTAGATCACCACAACCTTTCCCCGAAGTTCTTTCAGCGCGGGCGAAAAGTCGGTGTTGACCCACTGCAGGGATTCAGGAAATTCGGGAACTTGGGGGTGATCCATCACGAGGCTCCGATTCAGGCGTCAGGCGCCGACTCCAGACTGTCCAGCAGTCCGTCTACCGCATTGTCCAGCAAGTCCAACACCTGTTCAAACCCATGGAGTCCGCCGTAATAGGGATCGGGAACGTCATCGGTGATGCCCAGATTGGAGTAACCCATGATTTTCTCTACCCGGGCCTTGGCGTCAGCAGGCGCTATGTCTTGAAGCGCCGTCAGGTTCGCTTGGTCCATGGCCAGGATGAGGTCGAAGTCGTGAAAATCCTGGGTGGTTACCTTGCGCGCCTTTTGGCCTCCGATGATGATGCCACGGTTCAATGCCGCATCTTCCGCGCGAGAATCTGGCGGATGATCCACGTGGTAAGCGTGGGTGCCCGCAGAGTCCACTTCGATCTGCAGCAAACTGGCGTCGCGCTGCGCCAGCTTCGACCTCACCATGCCTTCAGCGGTGGGCGAACGACAGATATTGCCCATGCAAACCATGAGCAGACGAATTGGAGGTGTGGGTGTAGTCAATGGATCACGGCCATACTTAGTAAACTCGATGCATAGTGTCTCACAACGAATTGATATATTGAGAAAAAGCCTGCCAGTCTTTTTCGGTATCAATACCCGGCGGAGTCGCGGATTTCAATGTGACCACTCGGATTTGGTAGCCATAATACAGCGCGCGAAGTTGTTCCAGCGATTCCGCCTGTTCAGCCTCTGAGGGCCTCATAGCGCTGAAAGCCTTGAGAAATGCGGCGCGATAGGCGTAAACCCCCAGGTGCCTCAGGTGACCGGTGTTAGGCGCGGCGGGCGGGGTCAGGTCAAAGCGGCCCCGCTCATAGGGCAACGGCGCGCGGGAAAAATACAGGGCGTTGCCATCGGCATCCAGCACGACCTTTACCGCATTGGGGTCGAATAATTCTGCGCTGTCAACAATGGGGCAGCAGGCGGTGGCAATGGCGGCTGTGGGGTGTTTGGACAATTCATCGGCCAAGGTATCCAGCACCGCTGCAGGCATTAACGGTTCATCAGCCTGCAGGTTAACCACCACCGCGTTGTCGTCAATGCCGAGCTGTTGCGCAACCTGAGCCAGACGATCGGTGCCGCTGTCGGCAGGACCAGTCATCACCACTTCAGCACCAAGAGGCGATACGGCCTCGACCACCGCCTGACTATCCGTCGCGATAATGACCCGATCGGCGCCACTGCAACGAGCTGCCTGCCAGGTGTGCATCACCAGGGGCTGTCCAGCGGCACTCAACAGGACTTTTTCGGCCAGCCGGGATGACCCAAGGCGAGCCGGAATGATGATGACGTAGGGGGTAGCCATCAGTGGATCGACTGCGGCTTTTCAAGGGACCGAATCGCCTTTAACAGCGGTTCAGCAAGCGCCGGCGCCAGTTGCACCGAGACAGGCACAATCCAGCAACGAGTTAACCCCAACTGCGCCAGCTTCGTGGCGTCCTTGGCCGTGGTCAACACGGTCTCGTTCCTCAGCGCGGCCAGATCGGACAACTGATACGCGTGGTGATCATCAAAGGGGTGTCGGTGCACCGCCAGCCCGGCGGCTTCAAGCATGGTAAAAAAGCGTTCGGGGTGGCCAATCCCTGCGACCGCATGCACAGGCTCAGCGGCAAATGAGGATAAGGGCTTTTGATCGTCGCCATTGAGCAGCACAGCGTTACCAGGCACCAGTGTCATCGACTCCGGGGCACCATTTTTGATCACAAAATCCACGGATTTCAACCGTTCTAGAGGCTCACGTAACGGGCCCGCCGGAATTTGTCGGCGATTGCCAAAACCCCTTGCGGCGTCCACAACAACAATCTCCAGGTCGCGCCCCAGTTGGTGATGCTGCAGACCGTCATCGCTGAAAATTAAGTCGACCTGCTGGCGTTTGACCAGCACGTTGGCGGCGTCCAATCGATTGCTGCCAACCATGACTGGAACCCCAGTGCCTTGCCAGATCATTTTCGGCTCGTCGCCAACGCTTGCCGCGTCAGAATCCTGATTGACCGGAATCGGCCCCCGCCCGGCGCTGGAACCATAGCCGCGGCTGACCACGCCGATGGAAAATTCAGACTTAAGAAGATTGACCAGGTGTATCAGCAACGGCGTCTTGCCGCTGCCGCCGACCGTCAGGTTTCCGATGACGACAACGGGTACCCCGACACGGCCCGCCTTGAGCCGCCGAAGTCGTTGGTGAATCGCTGCCAGCGGACGGTAGAGCTTTTCCAGCACAGACAGATGCCAGGGGACGGGCTGATTGCCATACCAGATCTCTTCAGGCGCCCTCAAGTCCTTCGCCCATCAACAAACTGCAGTCGATGAAGCTCGGTGTACACCCCTCCCTGGGACAATAGGTCGGCATGACTACCCCGTTCCACAATATGACCGCCGTCCAGCACCAGCACCTGATCGGCGTTTTCCACAGTCGACAGCCTGTGTGCGATCACCAGCGTGGTGCGCGATTGCATGATCTTCTCCAGCGCGGCCTGGATCAGACGTTCGGACTCCGTATCCAGGGCTGAAGTTGCCTCATCCAAAATGAGAATGGGGGCATCTTTCAAAATTGCCCTAGCGATGGCCAGTCGTTGTCGCTGCCCACCTGACAGCTGCACGCCCCCCTCCCCCAGACGTGTAGCCATTCCCTGGGGCAGTTTTTCAATGAACTCCATAGCGTGAGCTTGAGTGGCCGCCGCCTCAATGTCCTTCAGAAGCTGGGCATCTGGTGTTCCGTTAAGGGCCGGGTTTGCGTACGCGATGTTGGCCGCAATCGTGTCATCAAACAGCACGATATCCTGGCTCACCATGGCGATATTCTGGCGTAAGGAGCGCAACGCAAAGTCTTGGATATCATCGCCGTCGAGGGTAACCGAGCCTGAAGAGAACTCGTAGAACCGTGGTATCAGGCTCACGAGGCTGGTTTTTCCGCTGCCCGACTTACCCACCAGTGCCGTGACCGTTCCTGGTTCGGCAACGAAGCTTACGGAGGTCAGTACCGGCTCGCCGCCGTTGTAACTCAGCGTGACCTCGTCAAAGGCAATCCGACCCTGTAGATCGTCGATTTTTTTGCCTGTCTCCAGCGCCTCCTGGGGTTCGTCCAGCAGTTCAAAAACCGACTCTGCCGCCGCCACACCACGTTGAATTAAGACGTGGACGTTGGTGAGTTTTTTCAGGCTCGGCAAAATGGCCAGCATGGCCGTCATGAACGCGGTAAACGCCCCTGGGGTAATGGTATCGATCATGCTGTCCTGGGTTGCCAGGTAGACAATCGCCGCGAGGGTAAAGCCCGCCAGAAGCTGAACGACAGAGGTGCTGCCGGATTTGGTCGCCACCAGTTTCAGGTGCTGTCGCCGGTTATTGCTGTTGACCCGGCCGAAGCGGCGGGATTCGGTGTCCTGGCCAGCGTGCATTTTGACCACTTTGTGGCCAGATACCACTTCGGTCGTGCGTTGGGTCACATCACCCATGGTGTCCTGTATTTTTCGGCTCAGCCTTCGAAAACGACGACTGACAAAGGCGATAACGATGGCGATCAGAGGCGCGATCAGCAGGGTGAAGAAGGTTAGCTTGACGCTCTGACTCAGCATCACCATGAGGAAAGCCACCACGTAAAGTGTGTCTCGCACCACTACCGTAAGCGCGCTGGTCGTCGCCTCTGCCAACTGTTCAACGTTGAAGGTCAACCTGGAGATCATCTGGCCCTGGTTGTGTTGGTCAAAATAACTGGTGGGAAGGCTCAGATAGGTGTCAAACACCTGTTGGCGCAGGTCGCGGATCACCGACCGACCTATGGCCGCCATGCAGTAATCGGATATCAGACTGCCCATGCCTCTGCCCAGGAAAATCAGCATGATAAACAGCGGCATTCGTGCGGTAAGGGTCTCATCGCGGCCCAAAAGGGCCTCGTCCAGCAACGGTCGAGTCAGTGCAGCAAAACCGCCGGTGCAGGCCGCATCGAGCGCCATAGCCACCGCCGCAATGCCCAGCAATGGCAAATAGCTGCGGGTATAGCCCAGCAGCCGCTTATACACCGTCCAGGTGCTGTCCTTCGTGTTAATGGTGTTACTAGCCCCCCTGGCCGGCATGGGAGAGGGTTATCCGGACTCTGGGGTCGTTGCTATGGACAAGTTGACAAACCCCAATTGGTTTACCGCGTCCATGGCTGTGACGACGGCCTGATAGGGTGTGGTGGCATCGGCGCGAATGGTAACGGGTTGATCAAGATCTTCGCCGGCAATTCGTGAAATGGCGTCCTTCAGGGTGCTGCTACCGCGGTTGATTACCTCGTTATTATTGATGAAATATCGGCCGTCTTTGGAGATGGCAATCTCCAGTCGGTCTTGTTCCAGAGTGACCGCTTCCTCAGAAGCTTGAGGCAACTCAATCTTCAGGCGCGCCTGGCGCTCGAAGGTGGTGGTTACCATGAAAAAAATCAGCAGCAGGAAAACCACATCAATCAATGGCGCCAGATTGATCTCCGGTTCTTCCTTTTCTTTCTTGTGAATTTGCATGGTGTCGATTAGTCGCTGTCTAAAGGTGCGCGGTTTGTTGAGCGGCGCTGATGTCCCAGATCAATTGTGTCGATCAGCGACAATGCCTGCTCCTCCATCTGCACGACCAAACGCTCTACCCGGCCTTTGAAAAACCGGTAAAACAAAAAGGCGGGTATGGCCACAAACAGTCCGGCAGCGGTGGTCACCAAGGCTTGTGAAATACCGCCCGCCAGCTGGTTGGCGTCGCCGACGCCATGCACCAGGATGGACGAAAACACCTTAATCATGCCGATAACGGTGCCCAGCAGACCCAGCAGCGGCGAAATGCCGGCGATGGTTCCCAGGGTATTGAGGTAGCGTTCCAGGTCGTGCACCACGTGACGCCCGGTATCCTCAACAGCTTCTTTAACAATCTCCCGGGTGCGGCTGCGATTGCGCAGCGCCGCTGCCAGCACTTTTCCCAGCGCTGAGTTATCCGACAGCGCCTCAACGTGGGTGCTTTCCAGCTTTCGGCTTAAGGCCCAGCTTTGCACCTGCTGGCCCAGGTCCGGCGGGTTAACCACCTTGGTTCTGAGGGTCCAGAATCGTTCCAGAATAATGCCCATGGCAATCGCTGAACAGGCCAATATCGGTAACATTAGCCAGCCACCCTGACGAATAATTTCCAGCACTTCGGTTGTTTCCTATTGGGGCTATTCAGACGCCCGACATGATACTGAAGTTTTGCTTGGCCGTCTGCGCCCTGCCACTCACTGTCTGTGGCTGCGGAAAAATGGCTCGGGACAGAGGCCCGGATAGTGCCAGGGCCGAAGTGTTTGCAGGCGTTTTGCCTGGGTCAACTCCAGCGAGCGATGAGTCCAGTCAAAGGCCAGATAGCCACATTGGGCGGTGCTGAGCAACGGCGTACCGTGGCGCGCGAGTCGTTGACGAACCATAAAATGGGGCATGTCGAACCGGTTTTGATGGCCGACTGTGGCTACAGCGAGGTTCGGAGCCAGTGCTGTGACCCACTGAAAACTGGTGGAGGTATGGCTGCCGTGATGACCCAATACCAGCAGACTGGTAGGGTTTTGGCGGTGCATGCGCCGCTCAATAAGTCGGTATTCAACCAAGCGCCCAACATCTCCGGGAAGCACGATCTGATGTTGCGAGTTAGACACAGACACCACGCAGGAGCTGTCGTTGCCCAGATAAGGCAACCAGGGTCCAGGATGCCAGAGCTGAAATTGCAGCGTTGACCAACGCCACCCCATCCCTTCCCGACACGCCGGCCAGCGTCCGTCTGGACTCACGCCCAGCAGCGAATCAATCTCAACTTCTGAGTCAATCAAACCCTCTAGCCCACCCGAATGATCGGCGTCGGCGTGGCTGATGATAATCCGCTCCAATGTGTCAACACCCAGAGCCTTAAGGCTCGGAACAACCACCGCGCTGCCGGCGTTCCAACCGTCTGGGATGCCTGGACCTGCATCTATTAAAATGGCCTGACGGCGTTCGGTCATCGCTGTGGCCGTGCCCTGCCCCACATCAAAAACATGCAATCGAGTGGGTGAGTTGCTGGCGCTTCCAAGAGATACGCAAAGCGCAAGGGCGCCGGGCACAATGCCACTCCACCCGGGCAGTTGTCTGGGTGCCAACAGGCAGGCACTGAGCGTAACCACGACCCAGAGCGGAACAGGAACCCGCGTTGGGTTCGCCGGAAACTGGTGGCTTACCCAGTGTAGGAACGCCCAAAGCAAATCGAGATTCCAGCCCGCAATCTGCAGTAACCACTGCAGATCAACCCAGAGGCCAATGGTACCCAGTAGCGCCAGCGGTAAAATGACCAACGATACCCAAGGAACAGCGATGAGGTTGATCACCACAAAAGCCAAGCTGGTCGGCATTGCCAGGGCCAATTGCAGAGGAAATAGCCCAATCAGCAACGTGCACTGAACCGAAATCAATGCTAACCAGGGCATCCGCCAAACGGGTGTGCGGGCCCCATTGAGTGGTCTGCCAGCAACGCTCAGCAGCAAGACGCCAACCGCAAAGAACGACATCCAAAGCCCTCGCCCTGCTGCCGACTGCGGCGACACAAGGACAATGACGGTCAGCGCCAGCAATAGCCCGGCCCATGGCTTCCACTGACGTCGCAGCAACACAGCTCCCAGCGGTGCCAGCAGCATCAGGCAAGCTCGCTGGGTGGACACCGACCAACCCGCCAGCGACGCATAGCAAGTCGCCGCCAATACACCAAAGCCTGCACACATCACCCTTCGGGGAGGGCTCCGAACACCCAAAATCGCAAATAGTCCCAACGCAGGGATGGCACCAAACCCCGCCACCAGCGACACGTGCAAGCCGGATATTGCCATTAGATGCGCCGTGCCGGTTTTGGACAGCAGGGCCCAATCCTCCGTTGACAGTCCCCGCCGATCGCCGGTTACCAGCGCAGGAATCAGGGCCCTGGATGGGCCACTCAGAACAGCCGCCAGGTTGCGGCCCAGTTGATCTCTGAATCGCTGCCAGCGAGCCCACAAGCCCAGTCCAGGCCGGCACCCCCCGCTGATGACATTGGCGCTGGCAACCCACTGTTGGCTGAACGCAAACGTTTCGGCGTCAAACCCGCCAGGATTAAGCAGACTCCAAAACGGTTTCAGTGTGACTGCGAGAGCACAGGCGTCGCCGGCCTTTAGCGTTGGCGCCTGTCGCCAATGCACCTTGAACTTGCCGGCGCCAGGACTGCTTGCGTAAAAGGAGAACTGGCACGAACCCTCGTGGCAGTTTGGTAAGTTGAGGATCTCGCCTGTCAGCACCCGAAACTCTGGGTCAGCTAGCCACTGAATTTGCCCCTGGCGAAACGCCTCGAGACTGCCCTGGCCCACAAGCAGCCCCAGGGTTGCCACCGCAAACACCGCAGTCAGACGCTTGCGCCCCGCTGGTATTGTCAGCCCGGTGGCGCAAATCAGCCATGGCAGGATCTGCCAAGGGTGCACCACCGCATACAAACCGCAGAGTACAGCAGCGCACAGGGTCAGCAGCAGACCAGTCATGACCAACCACGAGAGGAAGGTCTGTTAGCTTAGGGCTAAACCAGGATTTCGACGATCAGCAAAACGCCACCAGCCCTGTCAGCCAGCGTGGCGTCAGTCGGCCTCGTTCAGGTGGCCGCCCGACAGCACCAGAACGCGGTCGAGTTTTCTGGCCAAACTACGGTCGTGGGTAACGATGATCAGGCTTGTGCCCAAGTCGGCATTGAGTTCCAGCATCATGGTAAAAATTTGCGAGGCGTTGTCCTCGTCAAGATTGCCGGTCGGCTCATCCGCCAGCACGCAGGCAGGATTGGTCACCAGCGCCCGCGCTACCGCTGCGCGCTGACGCTCACCGCCGGATAATTGGCCCGGTTTGTGGGTCATTCGGTGCCCCAACCCCACCGCATCGAGCAGCTCTCGGGATTTGGCCGCTGCCACCTGGCGCGACGCGCCGCCAATCAACAACGGCATGGCAACGTTTTCCAGTGCACTGAATTCTGGCAGCAGGTGGTGAAACTGATAGACAAACCCCAGATGCTGATTTCTCAGTCGGCTAAGAGCACGTTGACTCAGGCCTTTGAGCGGGTTTCCGGCAATGGCCACCTCGCCGCTGGTAATGGTGTCCAGACCACCCAGAACGTGGAGCAGCGTGGATTTTCCCGCACCTGACGCGCCTACAACGGCAATTCGCTCTCCGCTGTTGACGGTCATATCGACGCCACCCAACACCTGCACCTCGGTGCTGGCGTCGGAATAGGACTTCACCACCTGACGACACTCAATTACTGGGCCTTTCATGGGCTCATTCATAACGCAGTGCCTCAGCAGGTTGGGTTCTGGAGGCTCTCCAGGCCGGGTACAGGGTCGAGGTAACGGTCAACAACAGGCTCAGCGCGCCAATTCTTACTACGTCGCGCATCTGCATGTCGGAGGGTAAGTCGCTGATGTAATAGATGTCGGAGGACATGAACTGGACGCGAAACAGTTCCTCCAAGGCCGGCACGATGGTTTCGACGTTACTGGCCAGTGCGACCCCGCCAATCAGACCCAGCATTGTGCCGAACACCCCGATAAACGACCCCAGCACCACAAAAATGCCCATGATGACGCCAGGGCTCGCGCCCAACGTTCGCAAGATGGCGATGTCAGCCTGTTTATCGGTGACCACCATGACCAGGGTCGAAATAATATTGAACGCAGCCACCGCAATAATCAGCGACAAGATTACAAACATTACCGTTTTTTCCATTTGAACGGCCCTGAACAAATTGGCGTGCTGCTGAGTCCAGTCGCGCACGTAGTAGACGCCGGAAAGCTGGGACTGCAAATCCCTGGCCACCTCCCAGGCTCGGAACATATCCTCCACTTTTAACCGGATGCCCGATGCGCCGCTGCTCACCCGAAACAGACGAGCCGCATCTTTCAGATGAATGAGCGCGGTACCGCGGTCGAACTCGTGCATCCCGACCTCAAACAATCCAACCACACGAAAGCGTTTGACCTGGGGCATGACCCCCGCCGGAGTGGCCCGAATCTGGGGCGCGAAAACCGTTAATTGTTCACCCACCTCTACCCCCAGTGCGGCGGCAAGATGGACCCCCAGCAGGATGCCGAATTCCCCGTCGCGCAGACCGTCCAGACTACCGGCGACTACATTGTTGGCGACATCCGAGACGCTGCCTTCTTTCTCCGGGTCGATGCCTCTGACCAGCGCGCCGCTGATCCGAAAGCCTTTAATTAGAGTTTCCCGCTCAATGAAGGGGGCCGCCCCCAACACTGAGGGGTGCTCAGCAGCATCCGCCATCGCCTGGGGCCATTGGTTCATGTTGCCTTCCACACTGGTAATGGTGGCGTGAGACAACATGCCGAGAATGCGTTCTCGCAATTCTTTCTCAAAGCCGTTCATCACCGAAATGACGGTAATCAACACCGTAACTCCCAGGGCAATTCCCAGCATGGAAATGAGACTGATGAAGGAAATGAAACTATTGCGGCGTTTGGCCCGCGTGTAGCGGAGTCCAATGTAAAATTGAAGCGGTCGATACATTACCTGTCCTAAAGGTTGCGGCCCCGACGATCGAGAGCAACCAGCAAATGGCGAAAATCATCAGGCTGACGAGAACGCCAGATCCACTGCCGATGACGTCCTTCGGCGTGGTTAATGGTGATTAAGACCCCCCAGGGGCATTGAAAGTTGCCGCAGATAGTTACTGGCACTATCCGATGACGCCCGTCAGCAAGTTCAAAGGTACCGTCTGCATGAGCAATTAGACGCTGCCAACCCGAATCAGCAACCCTGCTGGCATGGACCATCACCAGCGCCACCCACAAGAGAAACAGCGCGGCCACCCCGGCCATAACGCCGGCACCTGTTTGAGCCCACACGACCGTGACCATCACCAGAGCAGACACACAGGCCGGCACCGCAAGCAATATCAGGTCGACCGTTGACAGCGAAAGATTCAGATCAAGCTGGCTGGCGAATCTGTTCAACCAGTTTCCTGTTTGCTGGGTCTTCAGGAATGATCCTGCCGCTTAGCCAGTCCCACAGTTGATCGTCTTCCCGCTGTAGAAATTCGACGAACCGGACCTTCAACGGCGCGTCCAGGCCTTCGTACTGTTGATCCAGATAACGGCGCAGCATCACGTCGAGTTCCAGCATGCCCCGCCGGCAACGCCAGCGGAGCTGGCTAACGGGTGGCAAGGGTTCGGACTGGTCGGAAATGTTGGATGAACTAGAAATCGGTGCAACGCCCGTTTTGTTCCCAATCACCATACCGGGTGGGCTCTGGCCCTTTGGGGCCGCCAATCTCCCGCGCCCGACTGACGGATTCGTCGTTTTTCCCGACGCCGTTTTCATTAGTCTCATCAGCGCTTGGATCAACAGATTCTGGCGATATTGTGTCGGCGTTTGCAGTCGACGGTGTATTTTTCTTACTCATGGACTTATTGTAGCGCTTTCCACGTTTGCAGGTGTCCTATGGATCTGGTGAGTCTGGTCAGCGAATACCGCGTATTGGCCGTCGCGGGCTCCGATGCCACAGCCTTTTTGCAGGCCCAATTTACCTGTGATCTGAATGCCCTTGATGAAGAGTCAGCCTGCGCCGGGGCGCTGTTGAACCCCAAAGGCAAAGTGCTGGCGATGGGTTACCTGCTTCCTCAGCCGGGCCACTGGTTGCTGCTGGTCCACCCCTCGGTGGCAGAGCAAACGGCGACTCACCTAAGCCGCTACATTCTCAGGGCCAAGGTCGAGATTGATTCAAGCCCCTGGTCTGCGGTGGGCGTCATGCCCGAAACGGATAGTGCCGAGGACCATGCAAACGACAATTTCAGCCGCCTGCCGGCCCGCAGCGCCAATCTGTTTTTGTTGCCGGACGGACGACAAGTTGGGGTATCAAAGACGGAAGCCGATACCCGTCATCTGGCGGTCTGGCGTCAGTGGGATCTGCGCGCTGGCATGGTCAGCGTCGACAATGCCATCCAGGAGCGATTTATTCCGCAAATGTTGGGGCTTGACGTGCTGGGCGCTGTGAGCTTCAGCAAAGGCTGCTACCCAGGTCAGGAGATTGTTGCGCGAGCTCGCCACCTTGGTCGGGTTAAGCGGGGTCTGGCGCTGCTGGAGTCCAGGGGTGAACTGTCAGCAGGAATGGAGCTGTCCGACCAAGGTGACGTGCGCTGCGGAGAGGTGATCAACGTTTTGCAAACAGGCGCCGGATGGCTTGCGCTGGCCGTGGTCAATCGAGACGTGTCGGCGTTGACGTCAATCGATCGGGTCAGCCACTTTCATTGACCCCATCTTCATTAACGATAACGATGGCTGGCTAAGCTTCTGCCGCGAGATAGCAAATCCAGCCTGGATCAGCTTCACCCTCTTCAGTTTCTTCAAACACGCCGTTACCCTCGTCGGTGTCCGGGTCCGTTCCCTCCCAGTACACTCGCGTGCGACTAAAGCCTGCTTCACTTAGCAATTCTCGCAGCTCCGGTATGGTCCAAAGCCGCCAGTAGTAGGAAAAGGCCCGGTCCATGCGGGTACCGTCTTCCAGTTCAAAGTGGATGTAGCACTGCATCTGAGAGTTCACTGGATTGAAGGACGCCTGTTCCCAGATGTAGGTGAAGTGCCCGCAGTCTCTGGGTTCGGTCAATTCCTTGGGTGCATCGTAGCCGCCGTAAATGTCGGTGAACAATACGCCATCATCCACCAGCGAACGCCGAACGCTGGCGAAATATTCCCGCATTTCGTCTCTATCCAAGAACAGGAAATAACTGAAGTTCATCGCCAGCACCACGTCCATCGGGCTGCTGCCATCGCGGACATCCCCCTCGCGCAACGTCAATCTCTGCTGCTGGGAGGATTTCAAGGAAGCCAGATTGTTATTCCTGCCCCATTGCAGCACTTCGCTGTCCAGGTCCACCGCCAGAGCGGTGTTCTTACCGGACCTGCGGACCCACTCTGCCGCGGTGTTGGCGGTGCCACAAAAATCCTCTCGCAGTTTGCGAGCCTTTCGGCCTCGAATTTTGCGGAACGTGCTGGCGACAAAATCGACTTCCGATTCCACGTCCTGAACTGCTTGCTGATAAAGAACGTGACGGTCGTTACTGGGTTTCATGACTGATTTTCTCTTGTGAACCACGTTGTTCCATCAAGCGCGGCAACTGGCCGCGCTAAACCGGCGCGAAGTATGCAGCGACTGAACGCTTTTGACCAGTGCGCAATACCCTCTAGTTACGATGACAACGGCGCCAGACACTGGGGCAGTCTTACGCAGTTTGGTGCACAATACCCCGCATGTGCGGTCGCTATTTCATCAATACTCTTCCACAAACCCTGGCTGAGCAGTTTCTGGTCCAGCCACCAACAGACCATGCCAGCAGCTTCAATATTGCCCCTACGCAAAACTGCGCCATCGTCAAAACCAACGACGATGGCCAGAGAGAATTGATCCATGCCCGTTGGGGGCTGATCCCGTTTTGGGCTAAAGACCGAAAAATGGCCAGCCGAACCATTAATGCTCGGCTGGAAACCGCGAAGGAAAAACCGGCTTACCGGGCGGCCTGGAAACGCCGCCGATGTGTTGTGCCGGCCAGCGGTTACTATGAATGGGTTGGTCGGGGCAAAAGCAAAACCCCTTATGCTGTGCTGCCAACCCAGGCCGAGCTGTTGGCGTTGGCGGGTTTATGGGAATCTTGGACTGATGATATCGACGGCGAAATGGTCCATTCATTCACCCTCATGACCACAGAGGCTGTCGGGCCCGCCGCAGATATTCACCATCGAATGCCATTGATGTTAGACCCAGAGCTACAGCAAGCTTGGTTATCCCATGCGCTGGAAGATCCTGTCGGCATTGCGTCGCTGGTGGCTGAAGCGCAGCCTACCCAAACGGTGAAGCCCCATGCGGTGAGCACAGCGGTGAATTCAGTGCACAACAATTATCCGGAACTGCTGGAGCCTGCCCAACTGATTTGATCAGAATTCCATGTCCGGCGGGCCTGGAATATTAGGTAAAAACGTTCGTCAAGAGACATCGAGGGGTGGAATGCCCGACGATTCCATGGGCACTGGCCCCAAATCTGGCACCCCGTCAATACGCGAGGGCTTGATAGCGTAAGTGTAGCGGCAATACTCGGTCGTTCGATCGGCGAGGCCGTCAACTTGCAGCATGGTCTCGTGGAACTGCATTTCCTCCCGCCAGCACGTTAGCCATGGCACTTTGGTTTCGCTATGGAACGGCGGCACCAACAGATACTGGTTGTTGGCATCGTTGGCGGCAAAGCCCCGCGTCAACAATGCCCGTGCGGGAGGAATTCGACGCCCAGGCAGGTCGGCCAGAACCGCCGCAGCTTTGACATCCTGCCCCACCACTGAAAGGCCGACTTCAACTTCTTCCGGATCGGGAGACTGCAGCCACTTCACGGCCGCAACCATCCATATGGCGTCTCGTTCACTGATGGCCGCCGTGCTGAGCGTGATCAGTTCACCCACGCGAATTTGCATATTCTGCGGTTTCACAAAACGCAATCGATAGCCGCCCAGGCTTTGATTGAGTATTTCCGCTTCGTGCTGAGGTGGCCTGAAGCGCTGATCACTGCCGGCAACCCAATTGTTGATCGAGCCTGCCTGCTGAGTCAGTTTCTCGTTGCCGGTTTCTTCCAGAAATTGACCGAAACTTTGTTCTCCGGCAGCCATGAAGTGAATGCCGTTGAGCCCAATGACTACCCGCGCTTTGTGGGTGGCTGGGAGCCGCTTATGACGGCGTTCAATTCGTTCTCCCCACGTTGCGGTCAGTTGCCGGAGCAACATGCCATCGAGAATCAGCGTTTCATGGCCAGCGGATTTGAGCGGGATATCCCGTGAACTGCCGTTTTCTGAGGACAACAGCTTCTGCAGCCATTGTTTCAAGCTCGACAGGTCAAACCGAAAATCTCCGCTGGGCGATTCGTCATCCAGCACCAGCATCGGCGCGCAGTCATCATCAATAGTGATAGCGAATTGGCCAACGGCGGCCTTGCCGGTTGCCAGCGTTGTTTTATCTCGCCACATTTCACAGGCTTTATGCACCTGGGTTATTGCCCGTTGGCTCAGCCGCTGAGGGTCGCACAAGCCCAGCAGCGCGGTGCGTTTGTAGATGTCTTCGATGCGGTGGCTTTTTTTCGACCAGCCCAGTGTGTCCACAATGGTCCGCGATTCCATGCCATTTTGGGCAGCGAACGCATAAAGGATGTGGATTTCACTCCAAATACCGGTGGGCGGCGCCCGAAACAACTGCCCACAACGGAATACCAGCTGCTCACAACAGGACAGAGCTCGGTGGATGGCCAATCCGCCGGCGCGTTTGCCAACCAGCGAGAAACGTGCCGATTCATTGGCAAACTGATGGGCTGCCAGTCGATAACCCATAGCCAGTTCACGGAAAAAGTGCACGACAGTGCGGCCTACCTTGTCGGTTTTGTCCGTCAGCGGAAACACGGCGTCGTGATATTGCTTGTCCAGGACGTTGACTACGGCCAGGCAAGGTTCTGTAACCTGTTCCAGCGCGTGCAGCCTGAACCGCGCACTGACTTTGGAGTGGTTAAGGTCCTGAACGCCAGCCAGCAATTCGTTGCCCGCGGCTGTGACGTTGGCCAAGGGTAACGATGCCAGCCATTCATCAAACGCCTTGCGGCTGGCAAAACGGGAATTGCGCCCTGGCTTTTCCTGCTGAGGCGTGGCGGATGCCAATGATTCGACTCGTGGTTCCAAAGTTTCGCCGATCTCCGAGATCTGATCGTGCTCTGTTGCACGAACTACAGTATACGCTGCTTTACAAGAATTTCCCTTCAGACAATGTGCTATGTACCGGGGAAAAGTGAGAATTTCATTGCTGCATCCTGTTTGAGAATAAAATCCACCAAGCTTCTCTTAGCCACCAGCCCTGAGTATTTGTACTCGACCACTTGAGCGACTATCTTTAGCACACGTTGTGAAAACCATTACTCAGGGAAAGGGGAATTACCATGCCGTACGATACAGTCCACTCAGTTGATGAGTTCATGAACGGCCTTCAGCGGCGAAATCCGGGCGAACCGGAATTTCACCAGGCGGTTTACGAGGTCGCGCAATCCATCTTGCCTTTCATTAAGGACAAGCCGCAGTACCGCAATAATCAAATCCTGGAACGCTTGTCAGAGCCAGACCGCATTGTGTCCTTTCGGGTCTGCTGGCAGGACGATGAAGGGCAGGTTCGAGTGAATCGGGGCTATCGCGTACAGCATTGCAACGCGATTGGGCCGTACAAGGGCGGCATTCGTTTCCACCACAATGTCACCCAAAGTATTCTGAAGTTTCTCGCGTTTGAGCAAACCTTTAAGAACAGCCTTACCGGTTTGCCGATGGGCGGCGGAAAAGGCGGCTCTGACTTTAACCCCAAGGGCAAGTCTGACGGCGAGGTAATGCGATTCTGCCAGTCATTCATGACAGAACTGCGCCGCCATATTGGCCCCTACACAGACGTGCCGGCCGGCGACATTGGCGTTGGCGCTCGAGAAATCAGCTACATGTTTGGCCAGTACCTGCGGCTGGAAAATAAGTTTACCGGCGTATTAACCGGCAAGGGTCTCGCGTTTGGCGGCAGTTTGATTCGAACTGAAGCCACTGGCTATGGCGCGGTCTACTTTATGGAAGACATGCTGAAGCATCAGAATGATGACTTTGAAGGCAAGACCTGTGTGGTGTCGGGCTCGGGCAACGTCGCCCAGTACACCGTAGAAAAAATCAATCACCTGGGCGGTAAGGTTGTGACACTGTCCGACTCAGGCGGCTTCATTCATGATCCAGAAGGTATCAATGAAGAGAAGATTGAATTCATCAAAGACCTGAAGAATAACCGCCGCGGTCGAATCAGTGAGTACACCGAAAAGTACGGCGGCACTTTCCACGAAGGCAAGAAGCCTTGGCATGTGCCGTGTGATTTGGCTTTCCCCTGCGCTACCCAGAACGAAATTGATGCAGATGATGCCAAAGTGATGATTGCCAACGGCTGTAAGGGTGTTGCTGAAGGCGCCAACATGCCGTCGGATCAGGGTGCCATCGACCTGTATCTGGAAGCCAAGTTGATGTACGGCCCCAGTAAAGCCGCTAACGCCGGCGGCGTAGCGGTATCTGGCCTTGAAATGACCCAGAACAGCATGCGCCTGTCCTGGTCCAGAGAGGAGCTGGACTCGCGTTTGCGGGAAATTATGCTGGGCATCCACGGTCAGTGCGTGCAGTACGGTCAAAAAGACGGCTGGGTGAACTACTTGGAAGGTGCAAACATCGCGGGCTTTGTGAAGGTGGCAGACGCCATGCTGGCCTACGGAGTGGTTTGACCTGACGGCAGGCAACAACGACACACCGCCTGGGGCGATGGTGGCAACATCAGGTTTCAGGATTACCACACTCTCGGCATTTCAGCGCCTGACGGCCATGGTGTGGTTCGTCGCGATGATGACGGTCTGTGCGGCACCCGCTGCACAGACCGTTTTTTCTGGCCTTACCGCCGAGCGGCTGTGGCAGTTGGTTCGGCCTGGACAGCCGGTTGTCTCTCCCGACGGCAAATGGGTGGCGTTTACCGTAAGCGCGTTCGCTGACGGCGCAACGCTTCCCAGCGTGGACATTTGGCTGACTGATAGCGCAGGTCGTGATGAACCCAGACAGCTGACGCGAAATTCTGGCGCCGACTTTGACCCCGCATGGGCGCCCGACAGCCACAGCATCGTTTACGCCGCAGTACCTGAAGGGAAGGCTCTCAGCCAAATATTTTTGTTGAATTTGCGTGGCGGCGCCCCTCAGCCATTGACCGATCTGGCAACGTCCGCATCCAAGCCGCGCTTCAGTCCGGATGGAAAATCCGTGTACTTCCAGGCAGGCACCTATCCCCAAGTTGGCGCAGACCTTGGGCAGCTGTCGATGGCGGTGAGCCAGGCCAGCAAACGCCTTAGGTATGCTCGAGCGAGCGACACCGCGGTCATTGGCAGTGCAAACGCCCCTGGTGAGCAGGTTCAACACATTTTCAGTCTGGATCTCGCCAGTGGCGTGGTTACCGATCTTATGCCCGGCGTTGGCGGCACCGGCGATGTGGTGCCATTTACCTGGGATCTTTCTCCTGGAGGGCAGTGGCTCGCCTACACCGCCAACACCAGCCCTCCACCCTACAGTCGGCGCAATTCAGACGTTTTCCTGATGTCCCTGGAGACGGCTGAGGTGACCAACGTTTCTGCAGACAACCCAGGCGAAGATTCCCGCCCGGTGTTCTCACGGGGTGGCGGAGAGTTGTTGTACGGTCGCCGCGAACGGCCTGATGCGCTGGATGAATTTCGCGCACTGATGGTTTACAGCCACCGACAGGGTAAGAAAAGGTCACTGACAGACCCAAAACAGCTTTCGGTAGAACAATGGATGACTTCCAGCGACGGCAGTCAGATCTATTTTCTGGCTCAGCAGCGGGGCCGTCGCGCAGTTTTCAGGGTGGGCGCCAGCGGAGGTAAGGCTCGGCCGCTGACCGACAGCGGAAGCTATTCTGCCCTAGGCATAGACAACAAAGACCGACTTTACGCTCGTTACGAAACGATCATTACCCCTCCAGTGCTGCACCGCCTGGATCGTGATGGCCGTCATTCGGTGGCCTTAACTCGTTTCAATGAACTTGAGGTACAGAATACCCGCCAGCCTCGTGTCGGCGAGTGGACCTACACTGCGCCTGATGGTCAGTCTGTGCACGCGCTGACGGTGTATCCACCGGGCTGGCAGGCAAATGCCCCCGGTCCTGTTGTGGTTGCGTTGCATGGTGGCCCGCACGGCGCCTGGCTTGATGAGTTTAACCGCCGTTGGAATTTGGCCCTGATAGCCAGCCAAGGCTACCTGGTGGTAGCCCTCAATGTGCGCGGTTCCACTGGATACGGACAGGCATTTGCCAGCGCCGTTAACGGCGATCCCTTGACCCTTCCTGCCAGCGACACCCTCGCCGCGGTGCAGGCGCTGCTGGCCGAGCCATATGTTGATGCCAACGCCATGACGCTGGTCGGAGGGTCTTTTGGCGGCATGCTGGCCCTGTGGGTGTTAAGTCAGACCAATCAGTTCGCCGCAGGAGTGGTCCACGCGCCGGTGGTTGAGCAGTCGTTGGTTTACGGTAGTGACCACCCCTGGGGACGCCACATCACCTGGGGTACACCGCCATGGCGCGAGGGCGTCGCCGCGGCCGGTCAATCGCCCTTGCGCAATCTTGGCAAAATCCAGACCCCGGTGCTGGCCTTGCATGGCGAAGCCGATACCCGGGTTCCCTCGGCCCACAGCCGACTGTTACACAATGCGCTGGCCGATCGCGGCGTGCCATCTAGAATTGTGCTTTTCCCTGACGAAGGCCATGTCATCAAACGCCCACCAGCTGCACAAATCTGGTGGCAGGAGCTGTTTTCCTGGCTGCAAAAACATGGGGCGAAATAAACCGGCGATGGGTCAACCGACACCTCGGTCAACAGGGCCCTTGGGAGGATCGAATTTACCCTCTCTGGTTGCTTTCAGCGGGGCTTTGCTCTATAAATCACTAGGTCGCTCAGGCGTGCACATTCGTATCCGCAAGGGGTCTGAATGAAAGCAAAATTTTAGCCCGGACGACAAACGGCTTTTAGGGGAAGCACTCGCGTGAACAGGATGTTATCGACAGGGGAGCACCATGGCAGAAGTCTTTAAGATTGCTGTGGTGGGATCTGGCCCGGCGGGCCTGAGCGCAGCCGCCAGAGCCGCTGAGACCGGAGTGTCTCATGTGCTGCTGGAAACTGAGCTGCACTTATCCAACACCATCTACCGTTACCAGAAAGGCAAACACGTGATGGCGGAGCCGGACATTCTTCCGCTGCGCAGTCCGCTGGACTTTGTGGCCGGTGCTCGCGAGGCCGTTTTGGGCGCTTGGGACAAGGGTATCGCCCATCACAAGACGAACGTCTATCACCAAAATGAAGTGATCGCCATCGAAAAACAGGCGGATAACTTCAAGTTGTCAGTGAAAGGCGGCGGTGAAATTCTGGCAGAAAACGTGGTGCTGTCCATTGGTTTGCAGGGCAACTTCCGCAAACTGGGTACGCCTGGGGAAGATCTCCCGTTTGTTCAGTACACCCTGGACGATCCTGACGAATACAGCGATGAGACCATCATGGTGGTGGGGGCCGGCGACGCCGCCATCGAGAATGCGGTTTCGCTGGCCAAGCAAAATCGGGTCATCATTGTCAATCGGCGCGACGAATTCGCCCGCGCCAAAGATGCTAACGAAGCTGCCATCCTCAAAGCCATTGAAGACGGCAAGGTAGAGGTTTTCTACAACACCACCATTGAACGTGTGGACGCGGTTGAAGGCGCCGGCAAGCCTGGCAAGATCATCCTCAACACACCCGATGGTCAGGCCGAGGTGGAACTGGATCGCATCATTGCCCGACTCGGCGCCATCCCCCCACGGCGCTTTGTGGAAAGCTGCGGCATTGTGTTTCCGAACGATGACCCGGTTTCCGTACCGGAAATCACCCCCAAGTACATGTCAAATGTCGAAGGGCTATACATCATTGGCGCGCTGGCCGGGTATCCGCTGATCAAGCAGGCCATGAACCAGGGCTATGAGGTCGTTGAGTTTATTCAGGGCAACAACGTTGAGCCTGCTGACGAGCCTCTGCTGCGCAATAAGTTTCAGGAGATGCCTGGCTTTACCTCGGTTCATGACGCGTTGGTTAAGGTTCAGAACAACGTTCGCTTGCTGTCACCTATCACCGAACTGCAGCTGCGCGAATTCATGCTGGACAGCGACGTTCGAACGCCGGTTCCCGGTGAAAAGATCTTTTCCGTCAACGATTACACCAATACCTTTTTCAGCATTGTCGAGGGCCAAGTCAATATTGTTGTCGACGAAGAATCGGGCCGCACCATCAGTTTGGGCGCCGGCGAATTTTTCGGTGAAATGAGTTTGATCTCCGGTCGACGTCGGTCGGCCACCGCGGTTGCTGGCCAAGGCGCGGTATTGATTGAAACGCCGCGACGAACAATGAATAAGTTGATCAACTCGGTTGACGCGGTCAAACGAGTGATCGACGAGGCCTTCATCATGCGGGTGATTCAGTCCCGCTTTGCGCCCGACACGCCGGCGAACAAACTGCAAGACATTGTGGCGGCTGCCACCATTCAGAATTTTCGCGCTGGCGATGTGCTGTTTGAAGAAGGTGAAGCGGGAGACTGTATTCACTTGGTGCGCGTTGGGTCATTGACTATTTCCCGCACCATCGGCGGGCGCGAGGTTGTGCTCTCGTACGTGCCCGCAGGCAACTACGTCGGAGAAATGGCGTTGCTGGGCGATAACACCCGCTCTGCCACGGCCAAGGCCGCCATTGCCACTGAAACCATTCAGCTTGATGGTGAAGCCTTCAAGCAACTTCTGTTGCGCGAGCCTGAACTGCGCCTGCGGTTGCAGGCTGAGTATCGGCAGCGGGCAGCGGCAAACCTGAGCATGGAAGCGCAGCCGGAAGGCGGCGACGTGATCTCTTTCCTGGTGGCCCAGGGCGTCGGCGAAGCCACCGACATTTTGTTGATCGATGAAGCGTTATGTGTGCGTTGCGACAACTGCGAAAAGGCGTGCGCTGAGACGCACAATGGCACCTCGCGGCTTAACCGTGAAGCCGGCCCCACGTACGCGACGGTGCACGTTCCGACCTCCTGCCGGCACTGCGAGCATCCCCATTGCATGAAGGACTGCCCGCCTGACGCGATCCACCGCGCGCCCAACGGCGAAGTGTTCATTGCCGACAACTGCATCGGCTGTGGTAATTGTCAGCGAAACTGCCCCTACGGCGTGATTCACATGTCGGCGCAAATGCCCAAGAAGCCAGGGATTTTGCAGTGGCTGATGTTTGGCCGTGGTCCCGGACCCGGCCAAGATCCGGATGGCAAGAAGAAGGCCAAGGGAGAAAAGAAAGCGGTCAAATGCGATATGTGCAAAGGCCTGAAAGGTGGCCCGGCCTGTGTTCGATCTTGCCCCACGGGTGCAGCCATTCGAATTAGCCCGGAAGAGCTCTCCTCTTACGCGCAGTCAATAGGATAACTGGCAATTACCCATGCATGATTCGTTTCTAACCTATCGCGGATTTCGTTACCTCACCATCACAGGCCTGCTGATGCTTGGCTCGGTGGTTGCCTACTTCTGGCACTCTCCGGTGACCGCGCCGAATGGTGGAACTTGGCTGGGTTACACGCTGGGAACCATCGGAGCGCTGCTGATCATCTGGCTGACATTGTTCGGTTACCGCAAGCGCACCTATAACAATCGCGTCGGAACTTTGCGGGGTTGGCTGTCTGCCCACGTTTATTTGGGCGGCTCGTTGATCATCGTCGCCACCCTGCACACCGGCTTTCAATTCGGTTACAACATTCACACCGTCGCCTATATCCTGATGATGATCGTCGTGTTGAGCGGCTTTTTCGGCGTTTATGCCTACTTGCGATACCCGACCTTGATGACCCGTAATCGGGCCAACACCAGCCGGGAAACCATGCTGGAGGAAATTGCCGAACTCGACGAGGAGTGCGTCAAGGTCGCCGACCGCATCGATGCCAAGGTGCACCAGATGGTATTACGATCCATTGAGCGCACCCGTCTGGGTGGCGGCGTTTTTTCCCAGCTGTTTGCCTATGACGGGGCCAAAGACGCGGTAGAGAAAACCCGCGAATTGCTGGACACCGTAAAAGAAACCAACGAACGGCCCCAAACCGCTGAAATGCCCACCATGTTCGCCATGGTCGACTTTTTGTCTGGCGCCGGTGGGCAGGAGTCGGAAAAACTGCGCCAGCTGTTGGATTTGCTGAGCCGCAAGAAATCCCTCGCCTCTAAAGTCGCGCGGGATGTTCAACAGCAAGCCATGATGGAAATCTGGCTGTATTTCCACGTGCCGGTCACCTTTGCCCTGCTGGGTGCGCTGACTGCACATATTGTTTCTGTATTCTTTTACTGGTGAGGCGAACTTAAGATATGCGCTGGCTGATTCGAACCATCACCCGTAAAGCAAAGGGTACGATTGCTCACAGCGACGAGTCGGTAAATGCTGATTCTTTGACTCTGGGGCGCTCTCCGGGTCAAAACGTTTTCCTGTCCGATCTACGCGTCGCCCTCGAGCACGCCCGCGTGCATTCGCTGAAAGGCGGACGCTTTCGTGTTGAGTCGCTGATTGCGGCCGGGGTTCGGGTCGACGGCAAACTGCAGCAAGCTGCCGGTGCCGGAATTGGATCTCGGATTGAAATTGGCACCCACCTAATCCGTATGATCAAGCCGCCAGCTGGTTACGATGCGGCCATTGAGATCAGCGAATCAGACTCGGCCAACGAACCCAACGTGTCAAAGTTCAGCGATCGCCCCTTCAGCCTGGGTAAAACCTGGCTAAGCAAGCGCGGGCCTGCCTGGGCCTTTTTTCTGTTAGCTCTGGGCATCGGCCTGGGGGTACCTGTCGCGGGCCATTTCCTGCCTGGGCTGCAGGAAAAATTACGCGCAAGCCCCCTTCCCTCCGATGGCCAATGGGAAGCCGGGACATTACAAGCGGCCCACCATTTCTTTGGTGAGGATTGCTCTACCTGCCATGTTAAAGCCTTTAAAATGGTGGAAGACGAGGCCTGTGTCAGCTGCCACTCAACCACTGCAGCCCATGCTGACCCGGAGTTTTTTGCTCTGCCAGAGTTGGCCGAGGAACGTTGCGCCAGCTGCCACAAGGATCACAACGGGCTGGACGGGCTGGTACGCCAGGATCAACGCCTGTGCTCCGATTGCCACGCAGCCCTTGACCACACCAGCAACGGTCTCACCGTGTTGGGCAACGCCTCAGACTTCACCACCAACCACCCTCAGTTCAAGGTCGAACTGGCAGCCTGGGGGGCTGATGGCGAATTTATGCCGCGACGGGAATCCCTCAGCAGTGACCTGCTGAGCGAAGATTCCAACCTCAAATTCCCCCACGATATCCATCTGGCGGACGATGGCATCAACGCCCCCAGCGGCAAGCGTGTCCTGGCGTGTGCCGATTGCCATCAGGCAGAGCCTGGCGGCGGTAAAATGCTCCCCGTTACCTACGAGACCATGTGTCAGGACTGCCATACTCTGGGTTTTGATGCTCAGGCGCCTAATCGACAGGTACCCCACGGCAAGGTGCCCGAAGTCCTGTTCATGCTGGAAGAGTATTACGCAAACAGAGCGTTGGAGGGGGGTTACGAAGACGTCACCGCGCCTGCTGTGGTGCGCCAGCGTCGACGTGTTGGCAGCGTCCAACGACTTAGTCAGAGCGAACGTGCCGCCGCCCTGGCCTGGGCCCGCAGTAAATCTCGACGGGTGGGCGAAGACCTCTTCGAAGGCCAAGCGTGCTCGGTGTGTCATCGGGTTAGTCGCAGTGGCGAAGGTGATGGCCTGGCATGGAACGTTAGCCCGGTCCGCGTGGCCGGCGTGTGGTTTCCCAAAGCCCAGTTTACCCACGGCTCCCACACCACGATGGCCTGCGAAAGCTGCCACGACGCAAAACAATCTGGATTCAGCGATGACGTACTCATTCCCGGCATCGACAATTGTCAAGCCTGTCACGGGGGTGAGGACAATAGCCGCAAAGTAGCGTCAACCTGTGTAAGCTGTCACAACTATCATATCTTCGATGACGTAATCATGGCGTCGGGAACCGCTGAGAGCGTCGAAGAGTAATACGTAAAGGGGAAAATCATGTCGGCCCAATGGACCAATCTGTGGACCAGGTCTCTGACGAAAAGCGCAGCCTTGGCGTTGGCTGCGTGCAGCGTTACCTTTCTTGCGGGATGCGGCGGCGGAAGCAGCAGCAACGAGCCAGGAACTGCGGAACCACCGCCGGAGGTCACTGAGTCGCGAGGCTGTGATGGATCCTGCGTAAACGCCGGATCATTTTTGACCACCGCTGCGGTTCAGCAGATCATCGCCCAGGCCGCGGCTGAAGCCACCGCCCAGGGCAGCCCCGCCACCATAGCGGTTGTTGATCGGCCCGGTAACGTTCTTGCTGTGTACCAAATGGCTGGGGCACCTGGCAGCACAACCATCACCTCCACTAAAGGCGCGATCGGCGGGCTGGAAGAAATCTCCATCATCCCCAGCACCCTGTCGGCCATCGCCAAAGCTGTGACGGGTGCCTATCTGTCTTCGGAAGGCAACGGATTCACAACCCGCACCGCCAGTCAGATTGTTCAGGAACATTTTAATCCCGGTGAGTTTAATCAGCCCGGTGGCCCGCTGTTTGGGGTTCAATTCAGCCAATTGGCATGCTCGGATTTCATGCAGCGTTTTAATCCCATGGGAGGTTCAGCCCCAGGTCCCAAAAGATCACCGCTGGGTCTTTCAGCAGATCCTGGCGGAATGCCGTTGTATATCGATGGCGTACCCGTTGGCGGCATCGGCATTGAGAGTGATGGCATATATACCGCAGACTTGGTGATCTCTGATTTCGACCAGGCCCCGGATGAATTGATCGCTGTCGCCGGTAGTTTCGGATTCGCGCCGCCTGCCGACCGCCAAGCTGACAGAATTACGGTGGATGGCAAGACGTTTCGTTTCGCTGACGTTGGCCCATCAGATCTGGCCACAGATCCATCTACAGCACCAGGTTTTGCCAACTTAGGGCCCTCAATCGGTCAACTGGTGCCGGTCACAGGCTATACCAACGGAGACGTTATCCAAGGCACGGTTTTTGGCCAGCCCGGTTCAGGCATCCGCGCTGACACCCAAGATTATCCCGGCCTGGATGCCTTCGTTTTGGTGGATGAAAACAACCAAAATCGATTCCCCCCGGTGGCGGGAACCGATGGCGCCAACGCCATGACAGAAAATGAAGTGCGAACGCTGATTCAAGAGGCGCTCAAGATTGCCAACAGCGCTCGCGCCCAGATCCGTCGGCCGGTGGGCTCCCAGGCTCGGGTCAGCATCTCCATTGTTGATACCAATGGCGCAATTCTCGGTATCGCCAGAACTCGCGACGCGCCCATATTTGGACTGGATGTGTCTCTGCAGAAATCCCGCACCGCAAATTTCTTTTCCGGAGCCTTCGCTGGCGACGACCTGCGCGGCGCGCCCGACGCGTCGTACATCAACTCCGCTCTCGAAGTCACTCAGACCATTCGCATCGGCGACTACGCGGACGCAGCCAAAACCTTTCTGGAATCACCGACCGCACTGGATGACGGCGCATTCGCCTTTGCCGACCGATCCGGCGGCAACCTGTCCCGCCCGTACTTCCCCGACGGTTTGGTTGGCACAGAAAATGGGCCTTTCAGCAAGCCATTTGAGATATGGAGTCCCTTCAGCGTTGGCCTGCAACTAGATTTGGTTTACAACCAAGTGATCCAGCACGTGGGCTTTGTCCTGGGCGCATTCCCGGATGTGGGCAATAACTGTACCAGCATCGGTCGACTACCCAATGGCATCCAGATCTTCCCCGGCAGCGTGCCCGTGTATCGCGGTAATACCCTGATCGGCGGCATCGGCGTGTCTGGCGACGGAATCGACCAAGACGACATGATCTCGTTTCTGGGCCTGCACAACGCCGGAGAAATTCTTGGCAGCATCAACAATGCACCGCCAGAGATTCGCGCCGATAATCTGACCCCGAAAGGGGTTCGGTTGCGCTACGTCCAGTGCCCCCAGTCGCCCTTTCTGGACAGTTCTGAAATCAATGTCTGCGAGGGTAAGTAAATGAACCAGCGCATCACAACCAGTGTCTTTTTGCTCTGCCTTATGGTCGGTAACCATGCACAGGCTTTGAGCCTGACTGACGCCGCCGCCCTGCTTTCCCAATCGGTCAGTAGCGCCGATGAGGTGCTGCGACGAAGAGCCGGACGCCGTCGACCGGGAAAACAGCCGCCAGTGGCTCCCGAAGAGCCAGAAATCGATCTGGCCAGAATACAGCCGGTAGCGGCTAAAAATATCGACGATTACTTTGTTCCCGTGCCGGACCGCTGGCGCATTATGGAATCCTTGGGCCAAAAGCAGCGCTGGTTTGACCCTTACAACGTCAACACCTACAAAGCGGACAAACCCCTGTACGACGACTGGTTCCTGAATATTTTGGCTATATCGGACACGGTCATTGAGCCTCGCAGTATTCCAACGCCGGTTGGGCTGCAGTCAACAACCAATCCAGGTTCCATCGACATATTCGGCGATAACGACCAAGTGATATTCGCGGAAAACCTGATCGTTGGCGCGGTTTACTACAAAGGAAACACGGTCTTCAGGCCACCCGACTACGAGTACCGCCTTACCCTCGCCTTCCAATACAACCGGGTAGAAGTGGACGAGCGGCGTTTTCTGAACATCGATCCTCGCTTCGATGAAGGCACACGGGAAGATTTTCACGTAGGGGTGCAAGAACTGTTTGTCGATAAGCACCTGCGCAATGTCTCCACCCGCTACGATTTTGACAGTCTGCGACTAGGAATCCAGCCTTTCTCTACCGACTTCCGCGGCTTTCTATTTCAAGACCTGCAGTTCGGGGCGCGGTTGTTCGGCAACCGAGATAACAATAAAACTCAGTACAACCTGGCCTGGTTCCGGCGCCTGGAGAAAGACACCAACAGTGGATTGAACGATCTTGGTGCCGGTTTCCGCGACGACGATGTGTTCATCGCCAACGTCTACAAACAGGATTGGCCAGTGTTGGGATTCTTCTCCCAGGCGACCGTGGTGCATAACCGCAACCGGGAAGACGAGTTTTTCTTCGATGAAAACGGCTTTATCGCCCGCCCCAGCTCCCTGGGTAATGAGCGCCCCAGAGAATATGACGTCACCTACTTTGGTCTTAACGGCGACGGGCATTTCGGTCGATATAACCTGACTGCCTCCGCTTACCTGGCGGTGGGTGATGTGTCTCCCGCCGTTTTCTCTGATCAGAAGGTGGACATCGAATCGGCCTTCGTCGCTGCAGAAGCCGGTGCGGATTTCGACTGGGTACGGCTGCGAATCTCTGCCCTTTACGCTTCCGGTGACAATGACCCGTTTGACGACGAAGCCAATGGCTTTGATGCCATTTTCGAAAACCCGATATTTGCTGGCGCTGACACCTCTTATTGGATTCGTCAAACCGTGCCGCTGGTAGGCGGTGGTGGGGTCATTCTGTCAGGCAGAAACTCTGTCCTGCCCTCCATGCGTTCATCGCGGGAGCTGGGGCAATCCAATTTCGAAAATCCAGGCATGAAGCTCATCGGCATTGGCGCAGACTTTGATCTGACGCCCCAGACCCGGCTGTCCTTTAACGTCAACCAAATGTGGTTTGACGACACCTCGGTGGTTGAAGTGGCCAGAAACCAGGGCCCCATAGATTCCGAGTTGGGCTTGGACGTATCTGCAGCACTAATCTGGCGGCCGTACTTCACGCAAAACATTGTTGTCAGGTTGTCAGCCGCCGGAATGATCCCGGGGGAAGGTTTTGAGCAACTCTTTGGCGATGAGAAGCACTATTCCGTGCTTGCCAACATTATTCTGGCTTACTAGGGCGAGAGACATCATGAAAGCATTAAAAATCCTCGCAGCCGCCACCCTGCTTCTCGGCGGAGCGGGTATATTCGCCGCCGAAGGCGAAAAGCCTCGGGAAGTGAGCAATGTTCGTGCGCCGGCAGCGCCGCCGTTCCAAACCTGGGATCAGGCCGACGCAAAAAGTGCAGGCTGCGTCAGCTGTCACACCGCCAGTGATCGTAAAACTATGCATGCCTCTGAAGCCGTCGTGCTTGGCTGCACCGACTGCCACGGCGGCGACGCTTCGGTAACCTGGAGCGGTGAGCCCGAAGAGCCGCTGTATTACAAAGCGGTGCACAAGCATGAAACGGGCTATCCAGAACACCACGGTGATGATCATGGTGGCGATCACGACGATGGTCACGGCAATGCCCACGATGACGGCCACGGTGGCGCCAAAGACAGCCATGGCGAATCTGACGCACACAGTGGCTCATGGACCTTGGGTAAAACCGGCTACGACCACGATCAGCCGATTTATAGCGACCAATATCAATCGTACATAGACCGTTCCCACGTCCAACCTCGCTATCCTGACACCTTTGCTTACCCATCCAGCACCAACCCAAGAGATGCGTACGCAATCTATAACAAGGAAGACCCCGAGTTTGTTCGCTTCGTAAACCCAGGCGATCTGCGTATCGCTCGTGATGCGTGCGGAGCCTGCCACATGCCTATCATTCAGGCATCGGAACGCAGCCTCATGGCCACCGGCGCGATGCTGTACGGCGGCGCTTCTTACAACAACGGAATTCTGCCTTTTAAAAGGTACATTTTGGGCGAGAGCTTCACCCGTGACGGCAAACCGGCATTACTGAAAAACCCGGTGGAGGTCACCGAGAAGATGCGCAAACGCGGCATCCTGCCTCAGCTCTCTCCCCTGCCCACCTGGCAAACCACACCCATGTCAGACAACTTCCGGGTGTTTGAGCGCGGTGGCAGGAACATCGTCAACCTGTTTCCGGAGACCGGCTTACCTAATGCCCTGGGTCAATTGCAGCGTATTGAAGAGCCCGGCCGACCCGATATCCGCCAATCCAATCGAGGTCCCGCTACCGGTAACCGGGTAGCCATTCCTGTGTTGAACATCCACAAGACCCGGCTTAATGATCCCAATCTTTGGTTTATGGGCACCAACGACAATCCGGGGGACTTCCGTCAATCCGGCTGTACCGCCTGTCACGTTGTGTACGCCAATGACCGGACCTGGAAAAGCTCAGGTATGTACAAAGACTTTGGTCACCGGGGCCTAACCCAGACTGCTGACCCAACCATTCCCGATGACATTCCGGGGCATCCCTTGAAGCACGAGTTCACCCGGGCAATCCCCACCAGCCAATGCATGATCTGTCACATGCACCAGCCCAACATGTTTATTAATACCTATCTGGGCAACACCATGTGGGACTATGAGTCCGACGCCCCTGCCATGTGGCCGGAGCAACAGCAGGATCACCCGGATTACATCAAACGCACACTTCTGGACCGAAACCCGGAGGAAGCAGTAACCCGAGGCAAGTGGGCTGACATAGAGTTCCTCGAACAGGTATCGGAAATGAACCCGGACCTCAATGACACCCAATTTGCTGACTATCACGGGCACGGTTGGAATTTCCGCGGCGTTTTCAAACGCGACCGTCAGGGCAACTTGCTGGACGCTGAAGGCGACCAGGTAGACAACAACGACCCGAAAAAATGGGACAAAGCTGTCCATATGTCTTCCATCCATGCGGATGTGGGCATGCACTGCGTCGATTGCCATTTCCAACAGGACGGGCACAGCAACGGACACATTGTTGGCGAGGTTATGGCCGGCGTCGAAATCAAATGTATCGACTGTCACGGCACGCCAGATGAATATGCCACTTTGCTCACCAGTGGCGCGATGGCGCCCCCCGCTGGCAACAACCTGGCCTTAAAGCGTAACCCTGACGGAAAACGTCGTTTTGAATGGAGCGGCGGAAAACTGCTTCAGCGCTCGTTGGTGAACCCCGGGCTGGAATGGGAGGTTAGTCAGCTGAAAGACAGTTCCACCGTTGGTCACCCTGAGTACAACGAAAAGTCGGCTAGGGCCAAACTGATGTCCAAAGACACTGCCAGCTTGGATTGGGGTCAGCACGTGGAGGAAGATGAGCGTGCCCATGGGTACGACAACATGCTCTGCTATACGTGTCACACCTCCTGGACTACCAGTTGTGGCGGCTGCCATCTGCCCATTCAGGCGAACTGGAAAGCCAAAGAACACCATTTTGAAGGCGAATTCAGCCGATCTTACGCCACCTATAACCCTCAGGTTGCCAGAGATCAGATGTTCCAATTGGGCAGGCATGGCGAGATCAAGCACAACAAAATTGCCCCCATTCGCTCAACCTCTGCTCTGGTGCTGTCCTCGCGCAACGCTAACCGCGAGTTGATCTACATTCAGCAGCCGCCCATTGCGGCCTCGGGTTACAGCTCTCAGGCCATGGCGCCCCACTTCCCTCACACCACACGTCTGACGGAAACCAAGACCTGTACAGACTGTCACTTGTCCAAAGAAAACGACAATAACGCGATCATGGCGCAGTTGCTGCTGCACGGCACCAAATTTGTCGATTTCATCGGCTATAACGCCTGGGTAGGAACCGAGGGCCAGATTGCAGGTGTTCGAGTGACCGAATGGGATGAACCGCAAGCGGTGATTGGCAGTTACCTGCACAAGTACGCCTACCCTAAATGGTATGACGAACACGAAGACAAGGGTCGGGAGCTGCAGGAAGCCTATACCCACCGATCAGGACCCGTGGGGTGCATTCAGTTGCGAGGCGAGTACGTTTACGTGTCCGAAGGGCCTAAAGGCACCCAGGTGTTTGACGTTGCCTCAATTGCCAACAAAGCGTTTTCCCAGCGAATTATTTCCGCGCCATTCTCACCTTTGGGTCATGACACGCGAATTAAGAGTGAAAATGCCACCTGCGTGAAAATGGCAACCACTCAACCTGTCCACCCGGATCGCAACAAGGGTGAGCTGATGCGCGAAGTTAACAAAGAGCAGCCGTTTCACCCCATATACAACTACGCGTTTATCACCGATTCAGTTGAAGGTTTGATCCTGACGGATATCAACACCCTGCACGACTTGGAACCTCGCAATAACTTCCTGGAACGTGCATTGACCTGGAACCCCGGTGGTATTTTGGACGGCGCACAGCACCTCTATATCGCGGGCTACTGGGTCTACATTGCTGCCGATGCAGGCATCGTAGTGCTAAACCTGGACGATCCAATGAATCCGGAGCATGTCACCACGATCAAGCTGCCCGGAGTTCGCTCAACGCACCTACAGTTCCGCTATCTGTACGCAACGGCGGCTGATGGCCTGCACGTCATCGATGTGACCCAGCCCACCAAACCGGTAATGCTGACCGACGCACATATTCCCATGCGCGACGCCCACCACATGCACATCGCCCGAACCTACGCCTATGTGGCAGCGGGCAGTGAAGGTTTGGCTATCGTGGATATCACTCAAGCCGATAAGCCCCGCCTGCACGAAATGTTTAACGCCGGTGGGCAAATAAACGATGCCAGGGACGTTGTTGTCGGCACAACGAATGCCTCGCTCTACGCCTACGTGGCTGACGGCAAGAACGGCCTCAAGGTAGTGCACTTAACCGCGCCCAATCGTCAGCCGAATTTTTATGGCTTTAGTCCAGAGCCTAAGCCGGAACTGATTGCTTGGTATCCAACCAAACATGCGGCAACAGCCCTGTCTCGCGGATTGGAGCGGGACCGGGGTGTTGACGAAACCGGTGGCCAGGTCGCGGTGTTCGGACGCATTGGGTCAAGGCCCTTTAACATGCAGGAACAGCAGAAGCTGTATTTGGAT
Source organism: Lysobacterales bacterium (assembly GCA_045106555.1). Classification (GTDB taxonomy): domain Bacteria; phylum Pseudomonadota; class Gammaproteobacteria; order Xanthomonadales; family SZUA-38; genus JANQOZ01. The sequence continues at coordinate 86,443 of JBGCET010000008.1, forward strand.
CGAGATGGCAATCCCTGGTTCGTCACCGACAAGGATGACAACCCTCAGCGCATGAGCAAACGTAATAAGCCGGAGGAAAAGCCCAAAGGAACCCCTGGGATTTCTCAGATTGGCGCTGGAGCCCCTAACGAATAACCTGTCTGACTGGGGCACAAACCGGGGCACAACAAACCCGACGGACGGATTTAGGGGCCGAGAGCGCGAACAGCGACCTCGGCCCTTTTGGGTTTAGCTGGAAATTTCTGCGGGCGACATCGCAATATTCGCAACCTGAAAGATTTCGTTACCGAGGGTTTCGGGTAGAATGCACGAAGACTTTCGTTTTTGGAGCTAGCAATGTTGCGAAAATTGTCACGCCTCTCGTTATTGACCTCGATGGCACTAGCCCTCAGTGCCTGCCAATCTGTCCCGGTTGATACCAATCGCGGCGCATTAGTGACTACACCGGGGGTTCAGCGGGTTTTCGAACAAAACCAGGACGTTCAGGAAATTGTGGTCAAAGATGACAGCGACATCCGCTGTATCCGCGAACGCCGCGTAGGCACCCATATGGTCACCCGTATTTGCCGAACCAAGGTTGAATGGGCTGCTTTAGAAGAACAAACCCGTTATCAGCATGAGCGCCGTTCCATTGGCGGTGCCTGTGGCGATACTCGTGGCGGAGGCCTCAGCCGTTGCAGCGAAGGTCGCCCGGGCGGTGGCGGTGTGGGTTTCTGAATTCCCCCATGTGGCAGTTCACCCTTGGTAAACTTGAACTGTTGAATGGGCCATGGATGGCTCATTTCAACGATCGCTAGTCCAACAGCCAAAGGGTAATGGGACTGTACAAGCCGATCAGCAGCACGCAGCCAATGAGCAGAAAGAAAAACGGCAGCGTTGCGCGGTAAAGCGTCATCACGGGTTTATTGAATCGAAAGCTGGCGATAAACAAGTTCATTCCCACCGGCGGGGTGAAATAGCCAATCTGCATGGCGGCAAGAAATAATATCCCCAGGTGCACCGGATCAACGCCATAACCCACCCCGATAGGCAAAATGATGGGGATCATGATCACGATGGCAGAAAACACGTCCAGCAACATGCCTAGCAACAACAAAAACCCGATTAACAACAGCAGAAAACTGGTTCGACTGGAGATCCGTTCGTTGATCCAGTCAAATAACTTGGTCGGGAGTTCGGCATCAATAACGTAGTTAGTGGATGCCAAAGACACACCCAGAATCACCAAAATTGCGCCCACCAATACCATCGAATCGCGGGCGATGCTGATCATCTGGCCAAACCCAATTTCTCGCCGAATGAGCAACTGCACAATCAACACATAGATGGCCGTCACCGCAGCCGCTTCGCTGACAACCAGCCAGCCCGAATAGATGCCTCCAAGCACAATAAAAGGCAGCGGTAATTCCAGCCAAGACTCTCGCAGAGCCGCCAAAGCCGGTTTAAGGCTGAATGACTGACGGGTCTCTGAGCGCACCGCCCCTTGGCGTGCACTCCATAATGACAATACCAAGATCATCAGGAGACCTGGGGTTATTCCTGCGATGAACAGATCATCGATACTGACGGGCCGCCCTACTCCCACCTGCTGGGCCACAACTCCATACAAGATCAACGGCACCGATGGCGCAAACAGCAGCCCCAAGCTGCCTGAACTGGTAATCAGCCCAAGGCTAAACTTCTCCGGATAGCCGGCTTGGTTCAGCGCAGGCAACAAGATCGCTCCCAGGGCGACGATGGTCACCCCTGAAGCGCCGGTAAAGGCGGTAAACAAGGCACAGGTCACCAATGCCACGATGGGCAGCCCACCGGGCAGCCAGCCCAGCCAGGTTTGCGTTAACCGAACCAGCCGTTGGGGTGTTGCGCTTTCGCTCAAAAGATAACCCGCAAACGTAAATAGCGGTATCGCCACCAAGATGGGCATTTCTGCCATTCGAAAGATTTCAATGGTGACAATCTGCAAATCGTAATCCGATTGCCAAAAGCCCCACAGCGCGCCACCGGCGATGATGACGAAGAGCGGCGTTCCCAGTAACGCCAAAACGGCAAAGACCAACGTCAGCCAACTCATGGTGACGTCTCGTCGGTGGTGGACACATTGACATTCAGCTGTGGTTTCGCGCCCTTAATTGCGACTGTGGCGGCACCGATCAGGTAAATCAGTGCCATCAACCCAAAAGCCACGGGAATCACGGTCTGCTGCAGCCAAATGGGCAAATCCAATACGCCGGTGTCGCCGAATTCCGCTTCCAGCAGCACCATGCGGACCCCATGCCAGGCAATTAATCCACAAACGACACTGGCGGCAATCTGGGTGAGAACATCAAACCAGCGCCGCACTGATGGAGGAACGCCGTGGCCCAATAGATCGATCTGGATGTTTTTCCCCCGCCTGGCTGCAGCCACGGCTCCGAGCAGTCCGAGCCAAAGCACGGCCAGCCGCAGCAGCGGATCAATCCACACCAAACCTGAATCGAACACGTTGCGTAACACAATTTGAAGGCCAGACAGGAAAACCAGCCCCAGTAGCAACGCTGCCAGGAGCGCAGCTTCAACGCCATCAACCAGACGGGATATTTTCATCCGCGAACAATACGTGCCTTGTGACTGTGTCTCAACTGCTATGTAGGCAAACGAGGCTTACCCATACAGGAAGCGCTGGTGCTCGTGACGGCCTGTTGGGACGGGTATCACTCCTGGACGCGAGAACTGGCCAGAGTGCTTATAACGATATCCAGGTGTTCCAGCTCAAACTTCTGTTCGGTCTTCAGTCTTTCCATCAGGCGTTGACCCAGCGCCAGCCAATCGGCCCGTTCGGTTTCATTAAGCGCAATAATTTCTATTCCCTGGTTTTTTAACGCCTGTTTTGCGCCCACCACATCCTGGGCGCTGGTTGCCTCGATCTGAGAAAACGCCTCGGCCATCTCGGCCTGAACGATCATTTGATCCTCATCACTCAAACGGGAAAACGCTCTTTGGTCGAGAGCCATTAAGCCCATTACATAGGCCACTGGAAAATCGGTCATGGTTTTCATTTTTGTGTGCCACTGGAACGCAATCGCACCTGCGGTGGTGTTAACGACGGTGTCCAGCGCCCCCGTCTGCAGCGCGGTATACACATCGGGCAGACTCAGCGGAACGGGAGAAACCCCGGCCATGCGGAATGCGAGATCCGACACAACGTCTCCCTCCGGCGTCCACACCTTGGCGTTCGTGAGATCGCTGGCCTTCCTTACCGGCTTGTCGCTGAACAGATTGACAAATCCGCCGCCGGAAATGCCAACCACTGCCAATCCCGCATCCTTCAATCCGGCTGTCACCAGCGGATCGAGGGTCTTGCGCAGGAGGTCGGCTTCGTCGGCTGAGTTGAGCATGAAAGGTATCCCGTACAGCAATAGGTCCGGGTCTCTGCCGGCTAACTCCCCGGCGGTAAACGCACCACCATGCAGCTGGCCAACGCGCATTTTACGCAACACCGTGTCGCTGCTGCCCATAACGCCGCCAGGATAGTATTTAAACAGCACCCGACCGGATGTCTGCTCTTTGATCCGGCTCGCGGCTTCGCGCATCTCTTTCATCCAGGCGGTGCCTTCCGGCGCCACTGTCGCAATTTTCAGAGTCACACCATGGGCTGGCGCAGAGAGCATCAGGCTCAGCAGTAGGCCGGTCAGGGCTGTCAGCGCCAGCAACTCACGAATAGAATTCCCCGCTTGGCGAGTCGTGCCAAGAGGTCTGGTTAATGCACTATTGTTCATTTAAAAATATTCCGCACTTTGTTCCAGAAGTTGTTCGGCCCGTTGCTGGGCCAGCGTATTGATCAAGGTCAGGCCGGGTTCGTCAGGGTCTGCTGAGAGCACTTCCTGCAGCAACTCATCGTGCAGCGGCTGGTCAAAAACCAGGCGGGCGTACTCAGAGGCGAATAGGACTTGAACCATCAAATTACGCCGTTTTGATGCATCAAGCGCCTGCTGAAAGTTGGCCTTGGCATCATCTGGCTTGCCACCGTAAGCAGGAGGAAGCTGGCTGGTGACCACCCCCAGGTAAAGGAAAGGCCAGCCGTCGCGAAATGCCGGGTTGATGTCGGTCACCCGACGCATGACGGCTTCCACTTTGGGAATCTCAGCAATGGCGTTCCAGTCGCCGCTGTTAATCTGGATCCACGTGGCCCACGCGGCACCAAAGCCGAACAGCGCCTCCAGGTCATCAGCGTCAGACGCATTTTCCAGCGCTGTTTCAAACGCTTCAAACGGTAGTGACATGGCATCGCAAAGCGTTTGATTACGGACACACAATGCTCGCAATGCATATTGTCGGGCGCGATCGGACAACCGCTTGGCCCTGTCCTCGTCATCCACAAACGCGCCGGCATAAGACCCGTAGAGGTCGGCACCGGCCAGCAACAGGGCCTCATTATCCGGGTTGTCAGAAATAAACCCGTCCACCAACAGCAGATAAGCTGGCGCACCGTCTCTGACCGTTTGGAGATCATTTTGGTTGAGAATCCCAGCAGACAGTGAACCGGCGAAACTGTTGGTTGCACTGCTAACCAGCTTTGAACACCCAGCAAGAGCCAACAAGCCGACCAGCGCGAGTATTCGCCCGTCGCGGATAAAAAAATTGTTCACTAAACCCTCTAATTATCAATAAGTTAAGAAAATAACCTGAAGTTAGCTCTCATTGCTGAATGCCAGCCATGTGGCGGCAAAATGCGGTCTGCAGTCAGTTTACCTGTCCATAAGCTGTTAGTTTGACCCGAATTGCGTGAAATAAATCACAAATTACCGAAATTCGCGGATATTTGGCGAACCCTGCTCGACAGATTTATAATGATGTTTTATCGCTTAAGGACCTACCCCATGATTCGAAATATTATGGCTGCTCCCCTACTGATCATTCCTTTGCTGGCTGCGGCGCTGACGGCTAGCGCAGAAACCTGCGAGAAACCCTACAAAGTTGAAATTCCTGACGGCGCCAGCGCAGACAAAAATGCCCTGATTGCGACGCAGAAACAGATCAAGACCTACATGGCCGAAGGTGATGCTTACCTTGAGTGCCTGGTCAAGGAAGAAAAAAACATGGCCACTGCCGTCATGAGCGAGGAAGCGATAGAAGAGGAGCGCGCCCTTCGAACCCGTCGCCACAATGCCATGGTGGATGAAATGCACTTGGTTGGAGAGGCGTTCAATACCCAGGTTCGCGCTTACAAGGCCGCCAACGCCGACTCTTGACGACTACTTGCGTTTACGGCTGGTATATTTTTTCAGCCGTTTTCGCTTTGCCAGTTGGCGCGCCGACAGCACGTTTTTGCGCCCAGCATAGGGATTGTTACCGCCCCTGAACTGGAGCCACACCGGCACGCCTACCAGCTTTAGGGCCTTGCGAAATACGTTCGACAGATATCGTTGGTAGGCATCATGCAAAGAATCCAACCTGGAACCATGAATCACAATTCGCAGTGGATTGTGGCCACCCAAATGAGCGTAGCGCAATTTAGGCGTAAAACCGCGAACCATGGGCGGGCTATGAGATTCCACCGCTCGATTTAATATTTCCGTCAGCGCATGGGTTGATGGTTTACATCGGGTGGACTCATCGGTCTGGATAATCGCTTGCTGCAATTCTCCTAAACCACTGCCGTGAAGAGCCGACGTCGTAATTCGGGCAGCAAAAGGCACAAACGACAATTTCCGGTCTAATTCGCTGCGAACGGTCTTGCGCTGATCCCCTGACAGCCCATCCCATTTGTTGATAACGATCAGCAGCGCCTTGCCCGCATCCAGAACAGCGCCGAGTATGGTGGTGTCCTGATCAACCAACCCCTCCGAGGCGTCAATCATCAAGACTGCCAGATCGCACTGCTTGATGGTTTGCAGGGCTTTGATTACGCTGAATTTTTCAACCGTCTCCGACACTTTAGATCGGCGTCTGACTCCCGCGGTATCAATCAGCGCGAAGGGTTTCCCGTCGATTTCCCACGGCACAGCGATAGCATCACGGGTCGTTCCTGGCTGGTCAAACGCCAGCAACCGATCTTCCCCGATTAGCCGATTGATCAACGTGGATTTACCCACGTTGGGTCGCCCGACAACAGCAATTGCAGGCCCTGGAGGAAACAGCTGTTGGCGCTGCTCATCCCCTTCTCCGCCATCTTCGTTGCCCGCGATTTCCTGTGGGTGCAGGTGTTCCAGCACCTCGGATAACTGCCCGAGACCGCGTCGATGGGCGGCGGAAATAACGCAGGTATGGGCAAAACCCAGTTCGGCAAACTCTGCGTTGACCTCCATTTCGTGCAGGCCATCCGATTTATTAACCACCAGCACTACCGGTTTACCCGTAGCCCTGAGTTGACCTGCAAAATTCTGGTCGTCTACAGTTAAGCCATCTCTGGCGTCAACCATAAACATCAATAAATCGGATTCGTCGATGGCGGCCCTGGCCTGCTCAACAGTTAGCGCATCGATGCCGGTGGCGCCTTCGGTGAGGCCACCGGTATCCACCAATATCAGCGAATGATGCTCTAACTGCGCTAGCCCGTAGCGTCGGTCTCGGGTCAAGCCTTCAAAATCTGCAACCAACGCTTCACGACTGCGGGTCAACGCATTAAATAGCGTGGACTTGCCGACATTGGGACGACCACAAAGGGCAACAACCGGTAGCATCGCAGCGGCGGACCCAAGCGGGGTCAGGGAGCCTGATACGCGGTCAATCGGCCGCCGCGGCCGTAGATCAGAAGTTTGTTGCGGGCAACCAGAGGATACCCTGCAACACCGTCAGAATCGTGCCGCACGCGCGCCACAAAACTACCGTCGTCCACGGAAAGAAAATGCAAGTATCCCTCAAAGTCCGACACAACCACCAGGTTGTTGTACAGCGCCGGAGAACCCACCTGACGGCGAATCAACGCGTCCTGCTTCCACAACGTACCGCCTGACAGTCTCTCAAGTGCCCAAACGGCATCGTCCGCATCACTTACAGCAATGACGTTACGATCTGCAGTAAGGCCCTCGTAAGCGGAGAACTCTCGGGCCCACAACAGGCGCCCGGAATCGGCCGCGAAAGCCCGTAACCGCCCCTGAAAACCAACGGCATAGAGATCGCCGGCAACTAACGCCAAATGGCCGTCCACATCCGACAAACGCTCCAGGACGTTGCGTCCGCTGGGCGGAGATACCGGCTCCTGCCACACCACAGATCCGTCCGACGCCCGAAGAGTGACCAGGTTACCGTTGTCCAGCCCAAAATAGACAAATCCAGCGCTGGCCACCGGGTCGCCGTTTCCGTGCAAGGTCAGAGCAGGTACCGCACTGTCAAATACCCAGTTTCGTCGTCCGCTACTGGCCTGCAGGCCGTATATGCGGCTGTCTTCAGACCTCACTACAACGGTGCCTCGATGAACCACCGGCGATGCCAGCACGTCAGAGGAAGCCTGAGAACGCCATAATTCGTCGCCGCTGTCGGTGGAAAGCGCAACAATTTGACCATCTAGTCCGCCAACCACCATCACGTCGTCTTCAACCCCGGGACCCGCGGTGATAGTGAAATCCAGGCGCGATTCCCACACAGTGCTGCCGTCGTCGATATTGACCGCTTTTACCTCTCCATTGCTGGAGGCCGCGAACACGGACGAATCAGCGATAACCGGTGTCAGACGAAAGCCGTTTTCCGGGACACCTTTACCCACCTGTGTGGACCACACCTTTTCGATCTCAACAGTGGTATCAAAATCCACCAAAGGCGCAGGCCCAAGCTCTTCATCGTCACCAAACCACGAGCAGCCTTGCAAGGCAAAGGCGGCCGCAAAGTAAACCATGGCGGAAATGCGTCGCAAACCGAAAAACCGTTGATGGCGATCAGTCACTGAGGCCCATAAGCGTGTCATGTAGCATCCTCAGCCGCAGGAGGCTCTGTGGGCTGCACGACCGCAAGATTGTCCAGCTTCATTTGGAGCATGGAACGATCGCCTCCTGACAGGTTGTCCAGCGCGCTCTGGTAAGCCTGCTGGGCGGCCGAATTGTTGCCCTGAGCGAGCAGAATGTCGCCGCGAATTTCCTCGGCCAGTGCACGGTGATGGTCGCTGCTATGGCGCTGTACGGCAGACATGGCTTCAGCCAGCTGTCCATTTTGCAGCAGCACACGGGCAATTCGCAGCCCAGCGATGGGACGCAGTTCCATCGGTTGACCGGACTGTTCAGCAAATTGCAGCAGAGACACCGCCTCCGTGTAATTTCGGTCTGCTACCGCTTGTCCCGCCAGTGAAAACGCGGCTAACGTGGCATAAGCATCGCTATCGCTGCGCTGGCGAAATTGATCCAGCAATTCTCGAGTCGCCTCGATCTCTCCGTCAACGTCGATCAGCAACTGCTGATAGGCCGATGAAGCCTGTTCTCGCGCTGTTTGTTGGCTGGATTGCCAAAACCGCCATCCATAGAGTCCGCCAATGCCTAAGGCAATGCCCATGAAAATGGACATGCCATTGGTTTTCAGCCACTGCTTGACAGCTTCGCCTTGCTCGTGATCGTCGTAGTATTCGTTTCTCACAGCCGTACTGGCTCCGTATAGTTATTGAGTTTGGACCGCGTAACCCGGCATTTTTTCAAGCTACGGGTGAATTATCAATGGCAGCGGTGTCGTTTAAGTGACTGACAATGGCCTTAGCCAAACCGTCATGAGATACAACCTGGGCCTGCCCTCGGGTCCGCAATGGCTTTATTTGCACGGTTTTATCCGCCAGTTCCTGCTCACCTAACACCAGAGCGAGTTGCGCTCCGCTCTTGTCAGCTCGTTTAAATTGAGCGCGAAAACTGCCGCTTCCCAAGTTTTGGGTCAGTTTCAGGCCCGGTACGGTATCACGAAGGCGCTCTGACAGGGACAGTGCCATCTGCCATGCCCGATCACCCGCCGCAACAAAGTAGACGTGAGGCGCTGGTACCGCACATTCATTTCCCTGTTGCTGTACCAACGCAACCAGTCGGTCGACGCCCATGGAGAAACCAATGCCGGGCGTGGCCGGACCATCAAGCATCTCAACCAGCCCGTCATAGCGACCGCCCGCACATACGGTGCCCTGACTGCCCAACTCAGTGGTCTTGAATTCAAAAACAGTGCGGCTGTAGTAGTCCAACCCTCTCACCAGTCTGGCATTCACCTGATAGCCCACCCCGCCCTCATCAAGCATGGCTGTGAGTTCGGCAAAATGGTCGGTGGACGCGTTGTCCAGGGAATCAAGCAAGCTCGGAGCGTTGGCGATTAACTCCGCCATGGCTGGGTTCTTACTATCCAAGATTCGCAGCGGGTTAGACTCCAGCCGCCGAATACTGTCGTCGTCAAGGCTCCCGCGATGATCGTTGAGATAGTCGACGAGCAGCGCGCGATATTCCTGGCGCGACTCCCGAGTGCCCAGTGAGTTGAGCTCCAGAGTGAGCCCGGAAATTTCCAGCTCCCGCCACAGTCGACTCAACATGATGATCATCTCGGCATCAATATCTGGGCCGGGCAGACCAAGAACCTCAGCGCCGGTTTGGTAAAACTGACGGTTTCGCCCCTTCTGCACGTTTTCGCGGCGAAACATCGCACCGTGGTACCACAACTTTGCCATGTGGCCCTTCAGCAGCCCACCGGCAATCGCTGCTCGGATGCACCCTGCGGTCCCTTCTGGCCTCAGACTCAGCAAGTCGTCGTTGCGGTCAGTGAAACTGTACATTTCTTTGGAGACCACATCAGTGGCCAGACCAATCGCCCGACTGAACAATTCGCTGCGCTCCAGAACGGGCAAACGAATTTCTCCGTAGCCGTAGCTTTCCAGCAGTCGACTGGCGCCAGACTCGAGTTTTTGCCAGGTTGGGGTATGGTCGGGAACCAGGTCGTACATTCCCTTGACGCGTTGGATCGGCATGAAAGCTCCGTAAAACGAGTGCCTGCGGGTCTATACAGACATCTGTATCACCCTGTAATGATGTTCATCACGGTGAATCGGTTAGCGAAAATTAACGGACTGCGGCTATTGCGCTGGTAGCGAAAACTCCGCCAACTCAGCTTTGCTGTGAGGCTCAAGATCAAACAAAGCGTCATCCAGAAAAGCGCCAACCGCATCGGCATTACCTACGCGTACCGACAACCCAAGCCCGGTATCGAACGATCGACGAGTACCTGCAGCAATCAGCCCATAGGCAAGACGTTTACCCTTCAGGTCGTGTACTTCGAGCCATGCCTCTTCAGCAAAATCCAGATGCAGCATGGGAACGGGCAAAACAGGAGCCGGCGGCGAAACCGCAGGGGTTTTCAATAGCTCCGGCAGAGGCGACATCGACGCCAAACGAGGTTCCATTCGCCCAGTCGACGCGCCCTGCTCGGCCGAGTTCGCCGCGCTGTCAGAACTCGATTGCATCGCACTGCTGGTACTGGCAACGTTGGATGCAGCGGGTGACCGAATCTGGCCATCAAACGCGCCCATGACCAGCCAGGTAATGGGAATGGCCAGCAAAGCGGTTGCCGCAACATACCCCATCAGACGATGGGAATGATCAAAAGCCGTAGGCTTTGGCGTCACCAGAAAGTCAGACTGCCGGGTATTTTCTGCCGCCCGCTCTCTGGATTCAAAGTATGTTTCGGCGGCTGAGCAGTCCACCTGGAGTATTCGCGCCAGTCCGTAGACATACCCACGCAGATATACCGGGGCTCCCAGTTGATCCCAGTCACCGGATTCAATCCGAGAAATGGTGTATCCGGTCAGATTGATTTGGCGCGCCAATTCCCGCTCACTTAACTTGCGACGCGTGCGCGCTTCCAGCAGGCGTTTGCCCAGCTTTTGCGCAGCCTCAAGGCCCCCATCGACCGCTGCCTGTTCGCTCATCGAACTATCCGCAGTACTCATTATTGTTATCCTCTTGCCCCAGTCGTTGAGCCTGGCTCGATTCCGGAAAATAGGATCTGAGCTGGCTGGCACAATCGCTGGCGGTCTTAGTATCACCCATGCGTGTCTCAATGGCATAACAAAGCCAAAGTGATTCGGGAGAATCGCCACCTGCGGCCTGCAATCGCTGCAGAAACGCCCTCGCCCGAAAATCGTCACCGCGCTTACACAGCGACCGACTTAGTAAAAACAATGCGTCAGGATATCGTTCGTTGGCATCCAGGGCCTGACGATAACGTTGTTCTGCTGAAGACAGGTCTCCGGATTGCTCAAGGCAGGTGCCTGCGTTGGTTAGGGCGACTTCCGGATTTTCGTAAAAAGGTTGGGCGATTGCGCGATTGAAGTACTCGATGGATTCTTCAAAGCGCCGAACTTTGCACAAAAACTGGCCGTAGTTGTTCAGCACATCGCCGTTATTGGGCGACAATTTTGCTGCCTGGCGATAGTGCCTTTCTGCGTCGTCAAAAAGATTGATCCGCTCAAAGATAACCCCTGCAACGGTATGAGCACCCGCAGACTCAGGATCCTGCAGCAAGGCCCGGCGAATTTTTTCCAGGGCTACTTCTGTTTCTCCCTTTTCCAGATAGCCCACTGCAAGCTGGGTATTGGTTTCCGCTGCGTTGTGTGCGGCATTAGCCTTTTGCTGCCGGGTTCGCTGATTATTACTGCCGCTGGTTGCGCAACCCGCGAGTAAAACCAGCACCATGATCCATGACGGCGATTGTCGAACAATGGTCTTCATGGCGTAACACCTTGGCCTGCCATTAGCTTATTACGGTGACGCATTTGCCGTTTCGTTCGATCTTTTACCTGCCCTACCAGCTGTCCGCAGGCCGCATCAATGTCGTCGCCCCGAGTTTTACGCAGCGTAGCAACCACACCGGCTGCCTGGATAATGCGCTGGAAGGCCTCGATCCGACGCGGGGAGGACCGCGTGTATTGGGTGCCAGGAAACGGATTGAAGGGAATGAGGTTGAGTTTCGAGGGAACCTGACGCAGAAGCCTGACGAGCGCGCGGGCATGCTCAGGCTCGTCATTAACACCGTCGATCAATGTATATTCGAAGGTGATTCGAGCCCGGGTTTTTCCGTCGATATAGCGATTGCAAGCCGCCAGCAGCTCAGCAATGGGATATTTTCGGTTCAGCGGCACCAGTGTGGTTCGAAGTGTGTTTTCCGCTGCGTGCAGCGATACCGCCAAGCTGACGTCAGCTGCCTCTCTTAATTGATCAATTCCGGGCACCAAGCCAGCGGTACTGATCGTCACCCTGCGGGCTGCAAAGCCCATCGCCAAATCCTCCAGCAAAAGGTTAATGGCGGGAAACACGTTGTCGGGGTTCAGCAACGGCTCACCCATACCCATAAACACCACGTTGGTGATTTTTCGGCTCGCCTGGGTGTGGCCCAGTTCGCGAGCCGCTACCAGTACCTGACCAATAATTTCAGCGGTGGTCAGGTTCCGACTGAACCCTTGGGTTGCTGTAGAGCAGAACGTACAATTGAGCATGCACCCCACTTGAGAGCTGATGCACAGTGTGCCGCGGTTGGGTTCGGGAATGTAAACCACTTCCACCGCGTTCCCACCATCGAGACCCAACAGCCATTTTACGGTGCCGTCTGCGGACTGCTTCTTCAGCTGAACCTGCGGCAAAGACACCGTGTATTGGGCGTCCAGTTGCTCACGCAGCTTGACGGAGATGTTGGACATCTCATGGAAGTCCACCACGTGCTGGTGGTAGACCCACTTGAGAATTTGCTGAGCCCGGAAAGGCTTCTCACCCAAGGTCTCAAGCTCAGTGCGCAAACCTGCCAAATCAAAATTCAGCAGGTTGGTTTTCAGCGTACTGGCCGCAGCAGCGGTGTCGTTTTTGACGACGACCGGCATAACTGTGGCAGACGCTGCGGTCATCAGCTCAAGCCGGGGAAGAAAAAGGCAATTTCGGTAGCAGCTGTCTCCGGTGCATCAGAGCCGTGTACGGCATTGGCATCAATGCTGTCGGCAAAGTCCGCTCGAATGGTTCCCGGTGCGGCTTCTGCCGGGTTAGTGGCCCCCATGAGTTCGCGGTTAAGCGCGATGGCATTGTCGCCTTCAAGCACTTGGATCATCACCGGGCCAGAGCTCATGAAGCCCACCAGGTCGTTGTAAAACGGGCGTTCTTTATGCACCGCATAGAAGCCGCCGGCTTCCTCAACGCTCAGGTGCTTCATCTGAGCGGCCACGATCTTCAGGCCGGCACCTTCAAAACGGCGATAAATTTCACCAATGATGTTTTTAGCAACCGCGTCGGGCTTGATAATTGAAAGGGTGCGTTGACTGCTCACCTGGGCTCCTGAATGTCTGTTGATCGGTACGGATTTGAGCGCGAAATATTACCACAAAATGTTTCGCAATAACGCGAGGTTAGGACACCTACCTGTGAGTGATTTGTGGAAAAGTGACCAAACCCGCTGATAGTGCTCACGCAGGCCGTGAAAAATCGCTGTAAGTCTCAGAAAAACCGCAAGATTTAATGCCAACGACTGTTTGAATTGGGTCTCGGTTACCTGCTAGTCTTCTGCCATCTCCAGTCTGATCGAAACTCATCCTATGGCCAGCGGCCAGACCAAACACCGAATTATCCAGGCCGCGGAGCAGCTGTTTGCGACACATGGCTTTGTCAGAGCGTCCCTACGTCAGGTCACTGAGCTCGCTGAGGTTAATCTTGCATCGGTCAATTATCACTTCGGCAGCAAAGAAAATTTGGTGCTTGAGGTCTTTCGGCGCCATCTCGATGGATTGAATGTTGAGCGGGAAAAAGCGTTTGAGTCCGTGATGAATCGCAGCACCGAACAAGAACCGCCAACCCTCAGCGATCTGCTGACGGCATTTATCGCGCCAGCGTTGCGTCTAAGCACCGACCCTTCTCAAGGCGAATACTTTGTTCAGATAGTGACCCGAGGGTATGTAGAGTACAAAGAGGAGTTGAGGGAGTTTCTCGCCAGAGAATATGGCGACATCAATCGTCGATTTTTTGCTGCCATAGGCAAACACCTGCCCCATCTGCCTGACGAAGAGGTGGCGAGAAGACTGGACTTCACCATCGGTGCTCTCACCTACAGTATGGGCGACTTTGGCATGACCAAATTGACCGACGGCGTGGACCGGGAAGCCTACCTGGAGGCCACAATCGAGTCTCTGGTGCATTTCACTCAGGCAGGCCTTATTCGTTCAGCAACGTCTTAAGCATCGTCATTGTGGACTGACCCATGTCCGGATCGGCCAGGGCCAGTTCAACCGTCGCCTGAACAAACCCCAGCTTGCTTCCGCAGTCGTAGCGAGTGCCCTGGAAGCGATAACAGTAAACATCTTCCACCGCCAACAGTTCGGCAATTGCATCCGTCAACTGAATTTCCCCACCGGCTCCAGGTGTAGTATTTGCCAATAAGTCAAAGATTTTGGGTGTCAGCAGGTATCGCCCGACCACGGCGAGATTAGACGGGGCTTGGGCTGGCTCAGGTTTTTCAACAATGGCCTCAAGTTTTTCCACCCGATCGCCGTGCGGCACGGTGGACACAATGCCATAGCGGTTGGTGTGTTCGTGAGGCACCTCCTCCACAGCGATGACGCTACAGCCAGTCTGTTCGTAAACCTGCACCATCTGGGCCAGACAGCCTGGCCCGCTATTGACGATCAGATCGTCAGGCAAGATCACGCCAAACGGCTCGTTACCCACGGCGTCGGCACCACAGAGCACGGCATGACCCAGGCCCAGGGCTTCTGGCTGGGATACCGCTGCCCGATTGACCCCGGATGGCAAGGTACCTTGAACCTTTTCCAGAACATCCAACTTGCCGTCTTCCCGTAGCCGAGTTTCCAGTTCAAATGCGCTGTCAAAATGATCGCTGATCGCCTGTTTGCTGCGATTGGTAATAAACACCAGAGAGCTGGCTCCGGCATCGGTTGCCTCATCCGCGGCATATTGAATCAATGGCCGATCAACAATCGGCAACATCTCTTTCGGTATGGCTTTGGTCGCTGGCAAAAACCGTGTGCCCAGCCCCGCGACCGGAAACATCACTTTGCGAATTTTTTGCATGAAAAGGGTCTCGTTTTTGTTTGGGTTCAACCGGTGGCCGGCTGAACGGGCATTGACACCGCTTCGGTGACCGAGCCCTCGATGTTTGCACAATACTCAGGCACGAGTTCAGCTAACGCGGCGCCAATCGCCTCTCCGTCCATTGAGCGACAGCCATGATGCAACGCGCTGACCGATTGTTGAACCTTATGCCAGTTGTGTGGCCGATGAAAGGCCAACAGAATCTGTTGCCACTGCGTAGTCTGGTAACGTTCCTGTTCATGAAACAACTCTTCGTGAAGCTTCTCGCCCGGACGCAGACCAATAAATTCTATGGCAATTTCTTTCTCAGGAATTTTGCCAGCCAGATGAATCATTTGTTCGGCCAGGTACCGAATCGCAATGGGCTCCCCCATGTCCAAGGCATAAATTTCTCCGCTGTCGCCAATGCTGGCAACCTGCATAATAAGCTGGCACGCCTCTGGAATAGTCATGAAGTACCGGGTCACATCAGGATGGGTTACAGACAGCGGCCCACCTTTCTGAATCTGTTCTCGAAACAACGGCACGACGCTGCCGGCCGAGTTCAGCACGTTGCCAAACCTCACGGTGACAAAGTGGGTCGATGACGCCTGGGCCAATGCCTGACAAAGAATTTCTGCGGCGCGTTTTGTTGCCCCCATCACACTGCTGGGGTTCACTGCTTTGTCTGATGAGATGAGCACAAAGCGCCCAACTCCATGACGGTCGGCGGCCAACGCCAATTCGCGAGTACCCACCACATTGTTTCTTGCCGCCTCGCGCAATTGATATTCAAGTAGAGGAACGTGTTTGAACGCGGCTGCATGGAAAACCACCTCTGGGCTAAATGCCTGCATGGCCCAATCAACAGCGGCGGCATCACAAACATCTATCAACAGCGCATCAAGTTCAAGCCCAGGCCAGGCCTCGCGAAGTTCGCGTTCGATTTGATAAAGGTTATGTTCCGAACGCTCAATGATTGTCAGACGACTGGGGCTCAGTCGAGCGACTTGCCGACACAACTCACCGCCGATGGAGCCCCCTCCCCCACTGACCATGATGCTTCTGCCCTCCAGCCCGCCCTCAATGGCGTTCCAATCCAGGGCCACTGGGTCCCGCCCAAGCAGGTCTTCGATCGCCACGTCTTTCAACTCATGGATCGATGACTTGCCCGACACCAAGTCATTCAAACGCGGCACCGTTCGAAACGTCACCCGGGCCTGCTCACACAGATTGACTATCCGTTGCATCTGCTGGTTGTTGGCCGAGGGGATCGCGATAATGGCAAGGTCAATCGCCTGCTCGCGAACAATGTTCTCGAGCTTTTCCATAGCGCCAAATACCGGCAGCCCTCGCAGCTTGCTGCCCTTGAGATGCCGGTCATCATCGAGGAACCCAACGGGATAATACTGACCATCACGGGGTAAATCTCGGGCCAAAAGGTCACCCGTGGTGCCTGCCCCAAGTAACAGTACGCGGGTATGGCCTGGTCGCGAGCGGAAATTCAGGGAACGATCTTTCCATAGCCGCAGCGCCAGCCTGGGAGCGCCCAGCAAAATACTCAGAAGCACCGGGTAAATGAGAAATACTGATCGTGGGGCGCCTTCCAGGCGACTGATTAAGAACAGCGCCAAAAATATCAGCAAGGTGCCGTAAAGCGCGGCACGGGTAATGTTCCACAAATCCGGCAGACTGGCGAAGCGCCATATTCCGCGGTAAAGACCAATCGCCGCAAAAACCACCCCTTGAGCAAACAGCACCACCGGCATTTCTGCAGGCCACAGGGGCTGCGCCTTAAAAAACGGCAACAGCTGATAACGCAACCAGTGAGCGCCATTCCACGCCAGCCACACCATCATCAAGTCGTGCAGGACAACGGCAGTTCGAGGATGCCATACCAGGCGATTCACCGAGCTTGGCCTCGGTCTAACTGTCGTCCGCCCAGCCACCAGCAGAGAATCAGTATCAGATACACGGAAATTACGATCATGTGGCTGTACTCAGGCTTTTCGCGGAGCAAGCTTAGCGCCGGCCAGATGAATAGAGCATTAACTACGGCCAACCCAAGCACAACACCTGTAGACCCTGCGCGGCCCATTGCCAGACGCTGGTACAGGTGCTCCCGGTGGCCATCATACCATCGCTGCCCACGGGCAATCCGTGATATCAAAGTGGCGCTGGCATCGACCACGAACACCGCGGGCAACAGCATGACAGCAAAAAAGCTCAGGGTGCCATCTGCCAAACCCAAGATTGCGGTGACAGCGAGAATCGAAGCCAGGCCATAGCTTCCCACATCGCCCATGAATACCCGGGCATTGGGAAAATTCCAAGGCAAAAAGCCTAATGCAACAGCCGCGGATAAGAAGCCGCAAATGCCGGCCGGCCCAAGGGCGGACAGAGAGCCTGCCGACTGAAACGAGAGTAGCCCAACACCAGCCCCCATAAATAGCGTCTGAACCCCTGCCACGCCGTCGCTGCCGTCCATGAAGTTAAACAGGTTGATCCACCAAACGACGATGACAGTGGCGGGCAGCACTAACCATAACGTCGAGGAGTCCATCGGCAGCGACCCCTTGACGCTCCATAGCAACGCCAAGGTCGCCAGCACCTGCACCAGCGCACGCCAACGTGACGGAATGGATTGGTGGTCATCCCAAAACCCAAGTCCCGCCAACAAGGCGATAAACGCGCCCGCCATGCCGGGCAGTTGCAAATGACCTTGCATACCGGGCACCCAAGGTGCCAATGCCACCGCCAGCAGAAACACCACAATCATGGCGATACCACCGCCTCTGGCGACGGGCTGCTGATGGACCCGACGAGCATCCGGCAAATCCACGAGTCCTGAGCTGATGGCGTAGCGCCTGGCCAGCGGCGTCAGCGCAAACGAACTGAGAAGGGCAAAAAGAAAAAGGCCGGTCATCCGGGCAGGCCCTTATTCGCCAGCGACGCCGTGGATGGGCTTGACGCTGTTCCAGCGTTTGCAGCTGGGGCAGTGCCAGTGCAAAGACCGGGTACCGAATCCACACTGATTGCAGCGGTAAACCGGCTTGCCTTCAAGCAGCTTTGAGGTCAAATCCTGCAAGATGAGCAGGTTGTCGCGCTGCTGTCCTTCGGTGTCGTGGAGGTTCAGACCAATCAAATACGCCAGCCCACGAACCGATGGCCGCTTGCGTAACTGATCATTGATAAACTCTACCGCAGGCTGCCGACCCTCATCACTCAGGATTAACTCTGCCAACGCAATGACTGGCGACACACCTCGATACTGACCGATGACGTCGTAAAGAAATTCTTTGGCTTCAGGCAGGCGGTTGGCGCTATCGTAACAACGCAGGATGGGTTCAAGAATATCGGGAATGTAATCAAGGTCTTGTTCCGCCACCCGTCGATAGGCGGCAATCGCTTTCTCACACTGCCCTTCCTGGATACTGATGTGGCCTTCCAAAATACTGGCTCGAACACACCGTGAATCGACGTTTAAGGCCCTTTGAATTTGGTTTCTGGCGGATTGAATATTTCCGCCATCCCACATTGCCTGAGCAATTTCGCAAAAGAACTGAGCGATCACCGGGCGCATGTTATCGCCAGAAACCTCCTGCAAGGTTCGGGCATGCTCAATGGACTTGTCCCAGTCACGTTCCTGCTGATAGATACTGATGAGATGACGCAGTGCTTCCGGTCGGCGCTCTTTCATCTCCAGCAACTCGGAAAAAAGTTTTTCGGCCCGGTCCAACAACCCCGCACGCATGAAGTCCTCTCCCAGTTCCAGCACGGCCTGGGTTCGTTGTTCATGACTCAAACCTTCGCGGGACACAAGGTTCTGATGGAAACGGATGGCTCTGTCGACTTCGCCTCTGCGCCGGAAGAGATTGCCCAGAGCCAAATGGGTTTCTACCGTGTCCCGATCCAGTTCGGCGATTTTAAGAAAAACCTCAATGGCTTTGTCCGGCTGTTCATTCAGCAGGTAATTCAGGCCACGGAAGTAGCTGGTTGAAAACTGCTTGAGGGATGCCGACTCTTGACGCTTTTGCGCCAGCACATGAGCAAGCCATCCCGACCCCGCCGCCACCGGCAGCAGCAGCCAGAATAAACTGGTTTCAGCCATTGTTGGTGGCTAGTGAGCGACCGTCACCCGCAGATTTTGCCCGGGAGGCCTTCAGTGAACGGATACGGCGCTTAACCCCGAGCCACATGGAAAAATACACCAGAGTACCGCTGAGAATAATACCCGCAAGGAAAGCGGACATGACGATCAAGGCCAGGGGCCATTGAATCTGAACGAAGAATAGGTCAACGGTTACGGGCGTTTCGTTAAGTGTGCCGAAAAACAAACCGCCGGCAACAAACAGAACGACGAGTAGCAGGGTAAAAAATCGACTCATCGGCTAAGCCTTAACTGGCTGCCACTTTCGGAGAACATACATTCGCCTGAGTTCAAGAATCGTCTGAGCGATTAACCCGCTCACGTAATTCTTTGCCTGGTTTGAAATGAGGAACATGCTTGCCGGGTAGCGCTACAGCATCGCCGGTTTTTGGATTTCGTCCCATGCGCGGTGGCCTGAAATGCAGTGAGAAACTGCCAAAGCCCCTTACTTCAATGCGGTTGCCGTTAGCCAGAGAATCGCTCATCTGTTCAATCAGCGTCTTGACCGCCATCTCTACATCGGCGTAGGCCAGATGTCTCTGGCTCATTGCCAGTGCTTCAATCAGTTCGGACTTGGTCATGGATTGTCAGAAATTACCGCGCCTGCTTTGGTCGATCGATTTAACGGCCCGTGGAACTCTGCCGGATCGCACTAAACCCCCAACTGAGGGTAACACGATGAACGGACCTGTGACCACGCCGAAAAGGCTTTCAGCATGGTCACAAGTCTCAGAATACGACAATTATTCCTTGTCGTCGTTCTTGCTCATCTGTTCTTTCAACAGATCGCCCAAGCTGGTGGTTCCAGTGCTGGCATTTTGATATTCCTCCAGCGCCTCAGCCAGCTCGTCGTCTTCCTTGGCCCGAATTGACAGGCTCAGAACCCGACTCTTGCGGTCAATGCCAATGAATTTCGCTTCAATTTCCTGGCCCTGCTCCAGCACCTTGGTGGCATCTTCAACCCGGTCCTTGGAAATTTCAGACGCACGAAGATAAGCCTCCACACCGTCTTCCAGGTCGACGAACGCGCCTCTGGCTTCAACTTCCCTGATGGTTCCCAAAACAAGTGACCCTTTCGGATTTGCGGCCATGAAGGTCGCAAAGGGATCTTGCTCCAGCTGTTTGATACCCAGCGAGATTCGCTCGCGCTCCGGGTCAACCGCCAGCACCACGGCTTCAACGTCCTGACCTTTCTGGAAGTTGCGTACGATTTCGTCGCCACCTTCAAGCCAAGAGATGTCGGAGAGGTGAACCAGTCCGTCGATACCGCCGTCTAGGCCAACAAAGATACCGAAGTCGGTGATGGACTTGATGTTGCCCTGCACCTTGTCGCCCTTGTTGTGTAGTGCAGCAAACGCGTCCCAGGGGTTGGCCTGGCACTGCTTGATACCCAGTGAGATGCGACGTCGATCTTCGTCGATGTCCAGCACCATCACCTCAACCTCATCACCAATGGTCACAGCCTTGGCGGGATTAACGTTCTTGTTGGTCCAGTCCATCTCAGACACGTGAACCAAGCCTTCAACACCATCTTCCACTTCGACAAAGCAGCCGTAGTCGGTAATGTTGCTGACCGAACCGAACAGACGTGAACCCACCGGATAACGACGGGCAATATCTTTCCATGGGTCGTCGCCCATTTGCTTGAGACCCAGCGAAACGCGATTGCGCTCACGGTCGAAGCGCAGCACGCGTACTTCCACCTCATCACCCACATCCACAACCTCTGACGGATGACGCACGCGTTTCCAGGCCATATCGGTGATGTGCAGCAGGCCGTCGATACCACCCAAGTCGATGAAGGCACCGTAATCGGTCAGGTTCTTCACCACACCCTTCGCCGTTGCACCCTCTTCCAGGTTGCCCAGCAGCTCTTCCCGCTCAGCGCTGTACTCAGATTCAACGACTGCTCGTCGAGAGACCACCACGTTGTTGCGGCGACGGTCCAGCTTGATAATCTTAAATTCCAGATCCTTGCCTTCCAGGTAGCTGGGATCGCGCACCGGGCGCACATCCACCAGCGATCCCGGCAGGAAGGCCCGGATGTCGCGAATATCGACGGTGAAACCGCCTTTGACCTTACCGCTGATTTTACCGGTAACGGTCTCCTCACCCTCTTGGGCAGACTCCAGTTCGTCCCACACGCGAGCGCGCTTAGCTTTCTCACGGGACAGACGGGTTTCGCCAAAGCCGTCTTCAACGGCATCTAGCGCCACTTCAACTTCGTCGCCAACGGTAACTTCAATTTCGCCGTCTTGATCCAGGAATTGCTGAATGGGCACAATGCCCTCAGACTTCAGTCCGGCATTGACTACAACAACGTCATTGCGGATATCCATCACCGTTCCGGTGACGATGGCACCTGGCTTCAGGTTGCTGTATGCGAGGCTTTGCTCAAACAGTTCGGCAAAAGATTCCATTGCCGGTGCGTCCTCGGAGGGTTGGGTTTCTACTGATTCGCTCATATTTTCCTACGTCGTCCAATCATTCAGCGCCTTGACAACGGCATGCTGTCAGCCAGCTGAACGTTGGTACAGGCATCTGCAGGACCACCTGACGGTTGGCCTGCTCGTTTACAGAAACCTTGTGAAAATGGGTTGAAGGTTTCTATCCATATTTTGCCAGATGGCCTGAGCCGATTCCGACAAAACTCCCGTTTCCCTGTCTCAACCCTGCGGCCCACTGCTGGAGCACGCAGAACTCCTGACTATGATTCTCGCCCTCCACCGCAAAATCAGCGGTATACCGACGAGACGACCACACGTCCTGTGTGGTGTATGCATGCCATTGCGCGAAACGTTAGCGTGCCGGGAATCGGCGGCGCAAAATCTCCAGCGCGCAGCCAATCACTTCTTTGACGCTCATACGGGTCGTATCGATGACAAATGCATCGTCTGCGGGTCGTAGAGGCGCGCTATCGCGCTCTTTGTCCCTCTGATCACGGGCCTGTATGTCGCTCAAAAGCGCGCGAAGGTTAGCATCTGTTCCACTTGCCTTCAACTGCTCATATCGCCGCCTGGCCCGCTCTTTGGCGCTGGCCGTGATGTAAAGCTTGACTGGAGCGCCCGGGAATACCACGGTTCCCATGTCACGACCGTCAGCAACCAGCCCGGGAGGCTTCAGAAAATCTCGCTGCCGTTGCAGTAAAGCGTCACGAACGTTCTGCACAGCCGCAACCCTTGACGCCGCGGCCGCCACTTTTTCGTCGCGAATCAGCCCGTCCACTACAACCCCAGAAGCCACAGTGGCGTAACCGCCGCTCTCGTCAATATCAAAAGTCACATCGAGATGTCTGGCAATAGATTCCAGTGCTCTCTGATCGTCCAACGCGGCTTCCTGTTCCAGCGCCTGCCAGCCCACCAGCCGGTAAAGCGCCCCGCTATCCAGAAAGTGCCACCCCAGATGGGCCGCCAAAGCCACTGACAGCGTGCCCTTACCGGCACCGCTGGGACCATCCACAGTGACAACAGACAATGGCTGATCAGACTCAGACGGCGAATCGCTGGTCATATGGGGTAGTTGGCTCATGATAAATGAGCGGGGATTTTGTCGACCAGTTCGATATGCCCACCCAGCGCATCCAGCGTCTCCCTGAAAGCTGGGAACGAGGTGGCAACGTTTTCCACCGAATTTACCCCCACAGGCCCATTGGCACGCAATGCAGCGACACTGAAGCTCATGGCGCAACGATGATCGTGACGACCATGAACCTGGGCGGCCTGCAGCTGGTCGCACCCTTCAATATCCAGCCCATCGGGGCGCTCGGCAATCTTTACACCCATGGCGCTTAAGCCGGCTGCCATGACGCCGATCCGATCACTCTCCTTTACCCGGAGTTCCTCAGCACCACGCACCCGGGTTCTGCCCTGGCTGAGCGCCGCTGCAACAAACAAGATGGGGAACTCATCAATCATCAACGGCACCAGGGCCGGATCCACGTCGACACCGGTCAACGGCGCATATCGCACCCGAAGATCTGCCACTTGCTCGCCGCCGGATTGCCTTGGGTTAATCTGGGTGATGTTTGCCCCCATGGACAGCAGCAGGCTGAGCAACCCGGTTCGCACCGGATTCATGCCCACGTTTCGCAATATGATATCGGAGTCCGGCACGATGCTTGCGGCCACCAGGAAAAATGCCGCGGAGGAAAAGTCTCCAGGCACATCAATGTGCACCGGCCCGCGCAGTCGCTGGTTACCTTTCATCACCAGCCACTGCCCGGATTCATCCGCCATCTGCTGGACCTCTACCCCATACGCCCGTAACAACGTTTCCGTATGATCGCGACTGGGCGCAGGTTCGCGTATGCGCACCTCGCCGTTGCACCCCAGGCCAGCCAGAAGCAAACAAGACTTCAGCTGGGCGCTGGCCACGGGCATTTCGTAAGTTAGACCCGCCAATGAAGCGCCCGAAGCAATGGTCAGCGGCGCACAGTCACCTTCCGCTGCCTCAATCGCCACCCCCATTTTGCGCAAAGGTCGGATGATTCGGCCCATGGGGCGACCGCTCAGAGATTCATCGCCAATCAGCGTGCCCTCAATCCCCTGTCCCGCCAGCAATCCCGCCAACAGTCTCATCGCGGTGCCAGAATTACCCATATCCAGCGGTTGGGCGGCGCTGTGCAACCCCACCGAACCTGCTCCAGTAATGGTGATTAGTTCATCGCCACGCGCCACCTGGCCGCCCAGCGCCTTCATGGCTACTTCCGTGGCATGGACGTCCGCTGCCTCGAGTAACCCGGTAACCGTCGTTACACCGCTGGCCAGACAGCCGAACATCATGGCTCTGTGGGAAATGGATTTGTCACCCGGCACCTGGGTTTCACCACCCAGGGGGACGGTGGCGGGATAGCAGAGGAAGGCCGAGGGACTGATAGAAGCGGTCATAAATAGCGTCGTCGTTGCCGGTGGTTTTCGCAAAAACCCCGGGCCGCAGTTAGCGGCGTTGAGGTTTCAGGTAATGGCGACTGGGTAGGACCCCAGCACCTTATAAAACGAACTCATATCTTTCAGCTCTTTGAGCGCCGACAGCAAAGGGTCCGATTCGGTATGACCTAAAACATCCAGAAAAAACACATACCCCCATTTCTCCTGGCGAGATGGGCGAGATTCAATCCGCGTCATGCTCACTCCGGCCTTGGCCAATGGGTCGAGCAGGTGGTAGAGCAGCCCTGGCCTGTCTTCCGCAGAAATTAACAGCGAGGTTTTGTCCTTCCCACTGGGGGGCAACAGCTTCCGTCCCACTACGAGAAACCGGGTAGTGTTGTCCGCCTGATCTTCAATAGAGGCGTGAAGGAGGTTCAGTCCATAAATGCTGGCCGCTGACTCGCTGGCGATGGCAGCGGCATCGGGTCGCTCCCGTACCCGCCTTGCAGCCTCTCCATTGGAGGCCACGGGTATCTTCTCGGCGTCTGGCAGGTTTTCTCTCAACCACTGACGGCACTGAGCCAGCGACTGTCGATGGGAATATACACGCTCAATAGCAGACAGATCCTCAGCGCTGCTGAGAATGTTGTGGTGGATGGGTATTTCCAACTCGCCACAAATTTTCAGTGGCGAAATCAGAAACATGTCCAGCGTGTTGTTCACTGCGCCTTCGGTGGAGTTTTCCACCGGCACCACGCCAAAATCCGCGTGGCCGTTTTCGACGTCGGCAAATACCTCTTCGATGGAATTTAGCGGAAGAGAATTGATCGAATGGCCAAATTGCTTCAGAGCGGCCGCTTGGGAGAACGTGCCTTCAGGTCCCAGAAAAGCCACCTTGAGGGGGTCTTGTTGAGCCAGGCAGGCTGACATGATTTCACGAAACAGGCGCAGCATTTCTTCGTTCGATAACGGGCCCTTGTTTCGTTCCGCCACTTGGCGCAACACGCTCGCTTCGCGGTCTGGGCGAAACAGGTCGATACTTTTTAAGTTGCTGCCTTTGGTCCGCCCGACTTCACGAGCGATTTCGGCGCGCTCGGTGATCAACGCCTGCAGGGTGGTATCAATTTGATCAATGCGTTCGCGCAGCTCGCCCAGCGTTGCCGGGCCTGATGGGTCAGACATGTCAGGAAAGATAGTTCATGATCAGCAAACCTACCATGGCCGCTGACAGGGCCAGGCAAACGGCAACAATCAAGGCGTCTCTGCGTTGAGTATCTGGCGCCGGCGACGGTTCGTCAGCACCCCCGCTGCTGTCTGCCGCAGGTTCAACCACCGGAGCGGTAAAAACCTGAGTGTTGCCCGACGCGGTAACCTCTTCGGCAACGCCTGAGTAGGCTTTGCCAGGCACAAACCCTGGGGCTTCCAACATGAAGCGTAATGACCCCGCTACCAATTGATCGCCGGCTCGCAACTGGGCTTCGCTGACCGCATGGCCATTAACCTCAATGCCCTTGGCATTGCGCATAAACACGCCGGATTGCTCTACTTGTAAGCTAGCCTCGGCGTCGGTGCCCTCGAAAACGGGGTTGGCGCCGTCTGCGCCAAGATGAATCTGGTCGAAAAGAGCAATTGCCTGACCGGCCAGTGGCCCGCTCAAACCGCGAATCAGGAATTTCGGTGGATGTTCCCTGTTGGCTTGCGCCACGTCACCACTGGCACCGGAAAGATCATTGAGTCGACCCGAGTCACCGGAAAGCAGTATTTCCACGTCGCCAATGATTAGCTGGTCACCCAACCTGAGGATGGATTTTGATTCGATGGAGCGGTGGTTAACGGTAATGTTACTGACGCCGTCTTCCGCAAGCAGAGTGATACCCCGGTGATCCACGGCAATCATGGCATGATTGTCGAGCAACCCCTGCTGCGCCAGCGTGATATCGCAAACCTCGGCCGCCCCTATGGAAAAGGTGCCTTTGCCGAGCGCGACTTTATCGTGCTCCCCATGGGGAAAGACCAAATGCATCAAGCAACCGTTCCCAACCGTCCTTGGGGTCCAACTGTACCATCGGCCCCATGTTTTTCCTATGGCGAATGCCGTAACGCGTCTAGCGCAATCGCCAAGGATTACGTCTGTCCGAGCAGACGAAGCCAGTCGCGTTCAGTTGCCGTCAGTTACCATCGTCCTCATCGTCGCCGCCCAGTAAGGACTTCAGCAGCCTCCGCTTAGCCCGGTCCTTGTCGGACTCCTCTTTACCCTCTGCGTCGGGATCATCGTCATCCCCACCCAGCAGCTTGCCCAACAGTTCGTCTTTTTTCTCATCGATTTTGTCCTGCTGGGATGCCAGCAGCAGTTTTCCAACGTCAATGGAGATACCCGGAGCAGACAGGTCACCGGACAAGCTTAAGGGGATTTTTTTGCCCGCGATCCTGTCCAGGCCCGATAATCCCGTAGCGTCCAGCAATACTGGCGTGATATCCCCTTTCACGGTCATGTCCGCCAAATTGATGGTTAAATTGCCGTCGATATTCAACACCGGCGACCGCAGCGCCAGTTGGGAGGTCTTCAGCACGCCGTTGTTAACGGCCGCTTCCAACACCATCGAGGAAAACGTGGTTTGCCCTTCCTCACTTTTGGCCTCGCCGTCGGTGGATGATCGATCCAGCAGGCTCATGGCGCGATTCAGCGCGCCGAAAACGTCCATCCCAAAAATGGCGCCGTCGTTAAAGGCGAAGCTAACGGTGCCATTGGCTCCGGCCAGTGGATTCGCGCCCAGCGGGTCATCCATCACCAGATTGGCTTTCAGATCGCCAGTTCCTGTCATGTATTGAGTACCGAGGAAGTCGGTTAACAGCGGCCCTGCCTGGACATCGCTAATTTCCTGATTCAAGGTCAAACGGCCAATGCCGTCCGTTTTGAGCTGAATCTGAGTGTCAAGCAGTCCACCGTATAGCCCCGCGTTCATCGGCCGCAAGGTGACACCCTCAGGCCCCGATGTGAGCTCCAACGTTACGTCGGAGGCGCTGACCCCCGCCACCTTCATGGACCCAATGCCGATCTGCCCATTAAGCCGCCCAAGGTCGAGATCAGCCAGGTTAACTGGCTCTGTTGCCGTGTCTGCCGGTTGAGTGGGCGTATCGCTGGACGGCAAATAGCGATCTACGTCGATCTCATCAACCTGTACGCTAAAGGTGCCTGCCAGCTGTTCCAAATTGGTCACATCCGCTTTGCCAGTCACCGTCGTGTCATCCATTTTGATGGTCATCGAGTCCAGCGCTGCCTGGTTGGGACGCATGGTAAACGCCAAGTTTGTGGAAAAGGCCGACAGAACCTGTTCGTCTGCCGACTGGAATGTGGCGCCCATGGCCTCCTCCAGCCAGGTGCGCAAATTAAATGCTGGGATTTCAAGCTGACCGGTAATCACCTGTCGTTCGCTGGTCACTGCGCTACCGCTGACGCTCAGCATGACTTTGGCCGGCCCTGACTCAAGCACCAGGCCTTTGGCTGACAGCGCATCGTCAGCTTCGGTGTAACTCAACGGCTCTGTCAGTGAGAGCTTAAAGGGTAATCCTGGTTCATTAGCGTTCGTTGACGCCGTTGTACCTTCCACCATGAGACGGGATACAGCCAGTGTTGCCGGCGAGCTATCCAACAGCCCCCTGCCTTCCAGCTGGGTTTGCAGTTTGGCGTTCATTTGACCTTCCACCGCCATCATCATGGAGAGTTCAACATCCAATGGCTGGCTCGCATCAATTGCGCTGGTCGTTAAATTAAACTCAGAAATACTGGCGTTCAGGTCTGCTTGAGCGTCACTGTACGATACGCGTGCCCCTAAAACCTGGATGCCTGCCACCGCCAGATCCAGAGACTGCCCGTCACCGCTGGCGGGCGAATCATCAGCGACGCCAGCGTCGGCCGAAACCAGACTCTGCCAGTTGCTTTTGCCTTGGGAATCTACCTGCAAGTTGACATCTGGCGCTCTCAGCAGCACATCGCCGATGCGGATTTCCCCGCGGACCAAGGGCAATAGCTGAACCCGAACGGTAGCCTCATCAACGCTCAGCAAGTGAGGCGCCGAAAAACCGGATTCGTTGGCCACAGAGACGTCATTGAGTTCAATGGCAATCCAGGGGAACACCGACCATGCCATTGGGCCATCCAGAGAAACCTCTCGCCCCATGGCTTTGCTCGCTTCACTGGCAATACGTTCACGATGATCGTTGGGATCAACCACCATCGGCAGAATCAAACCGGCAGCCACCACCAGCACAACCAGACCAATGACGCCAAAAAACAGCCATTTCAACAATTTCATGAGGATTGTTCCCAATGATGATTCGTCCATCCATCATACCGCGCCAGAGCCCGTCAGACAGCGTGCAGCGCGCACATTGTTCACGATTGGGCCTGCTAAGATGTGGCCCATGAGCAAAATATCAATTTGTAGAGAACATTCCGGTGGTTTGGATAGCGCTCGCGCCGCGGCAGACCAGATCGCCGAAGAAATGACCCAAAAATTTGGCGTTCGATGCCGCTGGAATGGCGACACGCTGGCGTTTGCCCATACCGCGGTGAAAGGCGAAATCCAGGTCACTGATGAGGTCATCGAGGTGGATGCAAAGCTCGGGTTGCTGGCCTCGCCACTCAAAGGCGCGCTGGAATCTAAAATCCACCAGTACATCGATGAATACTTAACGTAACCTTCTCCACGAGCGTCCGTCACGCCCCCTCAATGAGGGCCAGCCTATACTTTGACGGTTTTTGTCTACGAAAACTGTTGCCAGGCAAAGTCCAGAGAGGACCCATCTGGCTCTCGCAAAGCACGCGCAATGTGGTTTTCTCGCTCAGCGATCGCTGTTAGAAACTCGTCAGCGCCGTCCATTCGGTCAAACGCCTGAAACCCGTGTTCCAGAAACGTTTGAAGGTCTGACAGGCCGGCGACCCGGGCCGGCCAGCGCGCCATTTTCAGGGTTCGGAAAATCATCGGCAGCGACACCATGTGGTCCAGGGCCTCACCCACCGCTACGATCTGACCGATCTGTTCCTCTCGGGTCTTGGCGTTAGCGCTGCTGCGGTAATGTTGGGCGTACTGAGTTGGCGACATGGTTGAGATGTTTATCTCCGCCTGATGCAGGCTACGAGCGGTTTTGAAGTCCAAAACCTGAGCCATAGCCTGGGCTTTCAGCGCCTGCTCTACGGTGCTGAGTATCGACGGTGGCAGCAACTTAAACATTAGTGGAACCATTTTGGCCATTTGTCGGTTGCGCTGATAAAGGTTGGCCGGCGCGTAAAGCTCTTCAACAAAGAAAACCATCGCTTCGCGATAATTTTCTCGTGCCCAGAAGTCTCCGTAGGTTTCACGCAAACGATCTTTTTGCCACTGCTCCAGTTGTTCAACGGCGTCAGAAAGGCCCGCACTCTCCACTTCCAGCTGCCACTGATGGCTAACTTCCAGCTGATGTTCTATGTGTGTTCGGGTGGTCATCACCGCCGCCCCCTGATCACTAGTGTGTTTATTCTAGAAAACATCGATATCGTAGTGGCCATCATCAATGAATTGTCGCCTATTGCGACAGGGAGTAACTACCATGGCGAAGAAAAAAGCCAGCAAAAAAAGCAGCCGACGCAGCGCCAAAGTGGAAAGCGCTCGCGACAACGTGAAGGAATCGGCCAGTCAAATCTGGCTGGCAGGCTTGGGAGCATTATCCAAAGCGGGTGAAGAAGGCGCAAAGTTCTTTGAAAACCTTGTGCGAGACGGCCTGTCCATGGAGAAAAAGGCACGCAAAGACACCGAAAGCCGGGTCAACGAAGTACGCGAAGCCGTTGAAGGCACCGTTGAGCAAGTTCAAGCCCGCGCTAATGCGTCCTGGGACAAGCTGGAGCGAGTTTTCGAAGATCGCGTCGCCAAAGCACTGTCAGGTTTGGGTGTGCCCAGCAGCGAAGACGTGAACGCGCTGAGTCAACGAATTGCCGACCTACAGGTCTCTGTTGACCAGTTGACCGGCAAGAAGCCCGCTCGCAGAAAGCTGTCTAGCAAGAAAAAGACCCGTACCGCGAAGGCCAGCAGCCGCAAAACGGCCAGCAAAGCCAAGCCGACGGCTGCCAGCAAGAAAACGACGAAGAAAGTTGTGCGCAAAAAAGCGACCAGTAAGAAGGCCACAAGCAAGAAAGCTACCAGCAAGAAGGCCACATCGAAGAAAACGCGCACCCGCAAGAGTTAACGACCCGTTGGGCTGCAGAAGTTTAGCAGCCGATGCATTGGGTCACCGTTGTGGCGCTGTTACATCGACGCTGCCGCAGTTGGGCCCCTCCCTGACTGCGCGTAACAGGCCATTAGATGCCGGGGTTTTCCCCGGCATCGTTTTTTCAGTGGCACAATCTACCAGTGAATGCCTCGCATGAGAGAAGCAAAGGCAATTTGCTCACTGGTCGGCCTGCCGCCAGAGCCATCCTTCTTGCCCCGGGCTGCCGACGAGTCGGGAAACAACCGGAATGCGGTGTTCATTACCACTTCAGCAGATTTGGGCATAACGGCATGCATCACCTGAGCACAGATTCCCATCCGGGTTGCGATGCGTTGAGGGCGGCGAATAATGGCGTCGCTGATCATATCGGCCGCCTCTTCGGGGCTGATGGTGGGCACGCTCTGATAGATTTTGGTGGGCGCAATCATGGGCGTACGCACCAAAGGCATATTAATTGTAGTAAAGCTGATACCTACATCAGCGAATTCAGAGGCCGCACAGCGAGAGAACGCATCGAGGGCAGATTTTGATGCCACATAGGCAGAAAATCGTGGCGCGTTGGACAGCACGCCAATGGATGAGATGTTGATAATTTGTCCAGTGCCCTTTTTACTCATGTGAGGCAGGCTGCGCATGATCAGACGCAACGCACCAAAGTAGTTCAGCTGCATTGTGCGTTCAAAGTCGTGGAACCGGTCATAGGACGACGCGATGGCGCGGCGAATGGAGCGACCTGCGTTGTTTACCAAGATATCCACGGCGCCATGGTCCGCGACAATTTTGTCAATCAATTCATCACAGTGACTCAGGTCCGTAAGATTGGCCACGTAATAGTGCGCATCGCCGCCAACCGCCTTCATCTCCGCTACGGTTTCGATTAATTCCTGCTCTTTGCGGGCTACCACAATGACCTTCGCGCCTCTCGCCGACAGCGTGATCGCGCTGGCGCGTCCTATCCCTGACGATCCGCCGGTAATGACAACCACTTTGTCTTTCACCGCCGTTGCCAGTGAGCGATCTACATACAGATCGGGGTCCAGGTGCCGTTCCCAGTAGTCCCAGATTCTCCATGCATAGGTATTTAACGGCGGCACCGCTATACCACTACCCTTCAAGGCTTTCTCTGTTGAGCGGGAATCAAACTTTGTGGGGTAGTTGATCAGCTGCAGCACAGACTGAGGAATGCCCAGGTCATTGAGGATCATTCCGGTAATGCGTTTCACCGGCGGCAGCATGGCCAGACCCTGGCGAATACTGCGTGGGATAAACCCAAACATCCGGGCATCTATGCGCATGCTCATTTCCGGCGCATGCCCTGCCCTGGCGAAGAGGTTCAGCACCTCGCCAATCCGCTGGGGTTTTGGATCAGTTAAGTGAAAGCACTCGCCGTCCAGCCCCGGCTGGTGGGCGATATGGTCCAGCGCATCAGCAACAAAATCCACAGGGACCATATTGACCTTGCCACCTTCGATGCCAATGGTGGGCACCCAAGACGGCAGGATTGACCGCATCCGTTGAATGAGCTTGAAGAAGTAGTACGGGCCGTCAATTTTGTCCATGACGCCGGTTTTGGAATGACCGATGACGATGGCCGGACGGTAAATGCGAAACTTGATTGGGCATTCGTCGCGCACCAGCTTTTCCGAATCGTGTTTTGTTCTGAAGTAGGGGTGATCCAGGTTTTCCGCCTCATCCAGCATGTCTTCACGGAAAGTGCCGGCATACAATCCGGCCGCGGCAATGGAGCTCACGTGATGAAAACACTTGGCGTTGACGGTCTCAGCCAGCGCCAGCGCATTGCGGGTGCCGTCAATATTGGCGGGTATTTGGGCCTCTGCGCTGGCACCCAGGTCGTAGACCGCCGCCAGATGGAAAAAGTGCTTGATCTTGCCCTTTAAGTTATCCCGAATTCTTTTGTTCACGCCCAGGTTCTTGCGGGTCAAGTCTCCGGAAACCGGCACAATTCGGTCGTTGCCAGGAAGCTCCTTCACCATCTCCAACAGCTTTTTCTTTGACTGACTGCGGGTCAGAACGAAGATTTTGCCTTTCCGATTCGACAATAGATTAGCCAGCAAATGACGGCCGATGAAGCCGCTGGCGCCAGTAACAAAATAGGACATCCCGTTTCCCCCTGGATTAATAGGTGTGATTGGGTAGAGTTTATCCGCTCTTAACGCGGGGATTGAGCATAGAGTAACAGTCTAGTGTGCTGTGGCAGTAGCTCAGGTTGAGAATTCTGTTGGCTGACAGCATAATTCGAGGAAATAGGGAGCAGAACATTGACCGATATCGATACCGCATTTGCCGCCGCCGCAGTCGACGCCAAAAAACTTCCAGAGAAACCTGACAACGATACGCTGCTGAAACTCTACGCACTATACAAACAAGGGTCGGAAGGCGATATCAGCGGCGAAAAGCCAGGGTTTTTCGATTTCGTCGCCACGGCGAAATATGAAGCCTGGGAAGCTTTGCAGGGCACAGCCCCTCAGGACGCCAAGAAAAAGTACGTGGATCTGGTCAACAAACTCAGCGGTTGAAGACCCGCGACCGAATATTGCAAACCAGCCTGGCGCTTTTCAATGAGCTGGGAGAAGGGGCAGTCAGCACAAACCACATCGCCGATGAGATGGAAATCAGCCCAGGTAACCTCTACTACCATTTCCGCAACAAAGATCAGATTGTCGCCGAGCTTTACGATCAGTTCCACGCCAGCGCATCATCCCTACTGGATGTACCTGAAAACATAACTCTGGAGCTGGAGGACGTTTGGCTGTTCCTTCACCTGGTGCTGGAAAAGATCAATGATTTCCGGTTTTTCTACAATAATATGACCGATATCCTGCGTCGTCTAAAAGCCACCCGGCGTCAGTTTGGGTTTCTGCTGGAGGCCAAACGGGGTGCGGCCATCCGACTGTGTCGTCTGTTGCGAAACAGCGGTCAATTGCAGGCCAGCGACAAAGAAATTGAAGACTTGAGCATCAACCTGGTCATGGTGGCTACGTACTGGACAAACTTTCAGTCCTCTCGCACCCTGCCCTCCACCCTCGGCAATCAGCCGGGTAATGGTGCCTACCAGGTGATGTCACTGCTAACGCCGTTTTTGCGTGAACCTGAACGAAGTCACTTGAACCAACTAGCAGAGGCCTATCGACGCTGACCCGGTCGGCGCAATGGTTTATCCTTGCAGGCGCACGGATGCGTAAAGCACTGACTAGGGGAGCGGCATGCAGGCACCGATTGAAATACCCAACTTTGAATTGATCGACGAACTGGGTCGTGGCGGAATGGCCCGTGTTTACCTGGCCAACCAACTGCAACCTAAGCGGAAAGTCGCGATCAAAATCGTCGCACCCACCACGGGTCAAGACGATAGCTTCATGGAGAGCCTGAAGCTGGAGGGCGACATGGCGGCCCAATGCAGCCACGCTAATATCGTGACGGTTTACGCCTGCGGCGTGGTCGACCACCACTACTACCTGGCGATGGAATTGCTCAGTGGCGGCGACCTCACCGCCAAGATCAAACGGGGCATCAACGCGGATGAGGCCCTGGAAATTCTCAAAGACATGGCTGGCGCTTTAGACCATGCTCATTCCATCAAACTGCTCCACCGAGACATCAAACCTGAAAACATCATGTTCCACGAAAGCGGCAAAGCCGTTCTCGTGGATTTTGGTATCGCTAAAGAACAAGACACCGAGAGCAATTTTACCAAAGCGGGCGCCGTCGTTGGCACCCCCCACTACATGAGTCCGGAACGGGCTACCGGCAAAGCCATTGATTTCCGTTCAGACCTTTACGCACTGGGTGTGGTTTTTTACGAAATGCTCACCGGCAATAAGCTCTTTGAGGGCGCTGATACGTTTGCGATCAGTTATGCCCATGTCTACGAGCCCATCCCGATGCTGCCGGAACCCTACGTCAAGTACCAGCCGCTGCTGAACCGGCTGGTGGCTAAAGAGCCAGACAGCCGATTTCAGAGCGCTGGAGAGCTGTTAGCGGCCCTCAACAAGCCTGCATCGGTGGCCGCAATGGATCCGGCCAACAGCGCCACGATAGCCGTAGCGCCGTCGGAACTGGCCAGTCAGGTAGAAATGAAAGCGGCTCAGGCAGATGCTGCCCCGGCTATTGCACCAGACGCTGCCCGCGAAGCGACGGCCGACAAGGCTAAATCAGGCTTGCCGTTGGTTCCTATCATTGCCATTGCCGCCACAGTGGCAGTTGCTGCCGTTGTAGGCATTAATTTGATGGGCGGCGAAGAACCCAGCAACGGGAGCGGACAGTCTGGCGCGATACCCATCGGCCTGGGTCAGAACCTGGATGTTGCTGAGCGTGAGCGAATGCAGGAGCTTCTGGCCGCAGCTGCCAGCATGTCCAGGATCAATAACTACGAACAGGCTGAGGCCAACCTCTTCAAAGTGCTGTCAGAGTTTGATTGCAAGAACGAAGAGGCTCGGCGAGGTCTGCAAGCGTTGAACCCCACTCGGGCGGAAGAAATCATTCAGATTTGTGACGGGCGCTAAAACGTTGGTGGCGACTGGACGGCGCCGTCTGTCCTAGGCCTTAGGAGGGAATGGCTCCCTGCGGTCCGCTTGACTTCCCTCCTAAGGCCTAGGACAGACGGCTCCTCGGCGTATCCTGATTTTCAGGCTTGAACTTCGTACAGAACTCACCCCGATGGAAGGCTGCGTCCTGGGAGGGGCACTTGAAGGAAGTAAAGCGGGCCGCAGGGAGCCATTCCTTTAAGTGCCCCTCCCAGGACGCAGCCGTGCTACCGCCCGAAAACTCCCAGTGTCTGAAGACTAGAGGCGCTGCGGCGACATAGCTGAGGCCGTGTCGGACTCAGGGAGGAAGAAGAACTCGCTGCCTTCGTGGCCGGCAAACTTCATCGCGGTGTATTCCGGCGACTGTCTCAGCTGGGCCAGACGAGAACGGGTTTCTACTTCGCGCTCAACGGTTTCAAACAGGCGGTATCCTTCCATCACGTCAGCGTTGCCGGAAATGGCACGAATGAATGCGCCGCCGAAGATTGAATTGCCCTCCCCGCCGTCATCCAAAACCGGCTGAAGGCCACCGGAAGTAAGCACCGTTCTTGCGCGCACGCGGGAGATAAACAGCAGGTCCTGGTCGTCCACTTCCAAGGGAATTGGACGGATGGCGGCGCCTGACAACGTCCCTGAGTAGCAGCTGTCAGCCACCACCAGCACGTGCTTGGCGTTCATCTCGGAAATAAAGTCGCTGACCTGATTGTTGCCAATCCAGGATGCGTCCGCCGTTGCCGACGAATCTACGCCCAACCAGTGTCCGTTACCATCCGGCGTGATGACGCCGTGACCTGCGTAGTAGATCAAAAGGTTGTCATTCTTATCCAGCTCTTCAGTGAGGCGGGCAAACTCCTGCACCATCTCTACCTGAGAAGCGTTTTGCAGCAGGGATACGTTAAAACCGTATCGGTTGCGCAGGACGTCGGCGACACCCTGGGCATCCGTAGACGCGGTTTTTAAGGTCTCATGATTGTCGTAATTATTGTTGCCAATAACCAACGCATGGAAGTCACCCAGATCCCGTCGCAGGCGTTTGCGAAACTGACGCGAGGTGGCCCGTTGGGCCAGAGCCTGAGGAAGGTCTTTTTGGATCACAAAGCTCTCTCGTGTCCGGGTGCCATCAGCGGTCACCGCCTCGATCGCCACGGGCGTTTCCATCCCAGCCAGAGACACTGGCACCTTAAACAGGCCGTTGTCGTCAATCAGGTCCAAAGCACTGCGATCATTGACTCGGAATGCCAACAGCTCCGAACGGGGAGATACACGGCCAATGAGGTCGTAATTTTCCACGTCGGCAAACAGGGTTACCGCCTTCACGCCACGCGCTATACCCACCTCAGGGGAAATCATGCTGATGACCTCTTCGCTGGCGGCGATTTGCTGCACCAGTAACTCATCAAGTATCGCGTCGCTTTGAGCTTGAGCGGCGGCGATTTCCTGTTCCCGGTCGGCAATTTCCAAACGAAGCTCTTGCAGTTCTTCCGAGGCCCCCTGGCCTGCAGCCAGACGTAACTGACTCTCCATGAGTTCGTTCTGGGCACTGCTCAGTGACCCTCGAATAATGTCAATTTCTTCTGCCTGACCGGAGACTTGGGCTCGAAGATCGTTTTCGCGACTACGGGACTGTGTCAGTTGTTCTTCGGCAGCAGCCAATGCCTCAGCCAATTCCTCCTGGCGCGCGGCAATTAAGTCTCGCTCAGTATCCAGCGCAGCTTCTTTATCAGCAATCGTTGCGGCAAGTTCATCGGCATTGCCATTACCGCCGGTTTGCGCGGTTCGCAGTTGCTCACGCAAGCGCTCAATTTCCGCCTGAGACTGATCAACCGCGGCTTCACGTTGATCCAGTTCGCCGCGCACCTTGGATAGCTCCAGCTCAGCGATTTCGCTCTTTTCCTGAACTTCACCCAGTTCGGCCAGAAGAACACTTCGGGCGGCCTGAGTTTTCTGCAAATCACTGCGTAATTGTTGGTTTTCAGTCTCTAGCTTTTTCAGCGCTTCGCGTTCGTCAGCGCTTAGGCCTGCGGCTTGTGTACGCTGGGTGGTGAGCTCATCCAAAGTTCTGGCTAACTCATCGCGGGCTCGCCGTAAGTCGCGCTTGCGACGATTTAGTGCTTTTTCCGCGCCACTGAGCTGATCGGTAAGGTCCAGCACCTGGGCCCGCAGTTGCTCTGCTTCCTGGGCCAACGCTCGGCGCCGCGCCATTTGCTCATCGGTGGTGTATTCCAGAACTCCGTCAGTAATACCGGAAGCCTCTCGGTAGAGATTCATCGCCTGGGTCATGTCTTTGTTGACGCCGCGACCACTTTCGTACATGGCACCCAAGTTAATCTGGGCCCGGGGATGACCCTGCTCAGCAGCCAGGGCATACCATTTCGCCGCCTGGACATAGTCCGGCGCTACCCCCATGCCTTCCTCATACATTTCGCCCACGTACGTTTGCGCCTGAGCGTCTCCGCCCTCTGCTGCGGGTAGCCAGACTGCCAGTGCCGTCTTAAGGTTAGCTCTGTCGTAGGCTACATATTCACCGCCGCGAATGGCGCAGTCTTTGGCCGAGGTTCGAATCGGTTGTCGAGCCGCAAGGTAGGTGAAGTTCCGACCCATTTGCCGAACCTGTGGCGGCAACAGGCAATCTACGATAAACAGATCGTTGGCTTTGATTGCCCCCTGGTAGTCGTCAGGGTTGACCTTCTGTGCACCGGCCACGCCGGTAACGCTGGCCACCACCAGTGACAACAGCCAACGGTGCATAGCGCCTGAGTGTCCATTTCTCATTGTGCCTTTTATTTCCATATCAACTCTCCCGGCAGACCTTAATGGGGTTGCCTGTATCGTTCATTTCGACCAATCCGTGTCGAAACCTTACCGGTTAAAACTCAAATCTGACGCCTGCATTCACGGTCCAGCGAGAAAACCCGCTGAGCCCGAGAATATTGCGATACGTTAAAAACGCCTGTTTGCCGTTCGCGCCGACAAAGACCAGACCTAATCCGGCGCTGGCATAGTTTCTGTCAGGGCTGTCGGCCTCCACCAGGAAACTGGCTCCGGCTGGCCCGCCCAAGATTTGCGTGCTCAAATTGTTATCGTCGTTTTGACTTTCATGCAGATAAGACACGTCAAACGTCGGTGTAAGGATACCCTTGGACAAGCTGATAATTTTCGACACGCTCAAATTTGCGCTGAAAATCATCGATTCAACATCCTGTTCGGCGTAATTAAGACTCAGTGAAGTGCCGCTTTCATCGAAGGCATCAATCTCAGCGTCCATAATGCTGATACTGCCACTGGGGGTGAAATTCCAGCTTCCTGAGTTGTAGTTGTAACCCACGGACAATGACCCTGAAAGCATGTCGGCTTCGGTTGAGCCGGTGGCCATTTCGTCAATCACCAGGTCACCAATACTGAAGGCGATTGGCCGACGTTGATCAAAATCCATGCTGCCAAAACTCAATAAGCCATCGATGAACAGCCGGTTGGTTGGGTAATAGTTACCAAACAGATGCAGCATAACGCCATTGGACTCCAGCGAGCCGCCGCCCTGAATGTCAGAGTCAAAATCGGTGTAGCCCAATGCCGCACCGCCGATGAGACGTGAGCTGAACCGGTAGTCCACCCCCATGGTGATGCCGCGCGTATCAAAATCGAAGGCTACCTCCCGGGTACTGGGATCCTTGTCACCGCCGCTGATGGTGCCATTGATAAAGAAGGCCCAGGGCTTAATCAAGCCAGCAGAATCAATCACCGGATCTTCTGATTCACCGGCCTGCATGTAGCTGAAAGGCAGTACTTCGTTGCCATAGCGGAACGCCAGACCGTCAATGTTCACTGTACCGCCGTTTGCCGTACCCTGGCCTTGGCGGTTTTGATTGAACCGATTGGTCATGTTAGTGAATTGGGTTGAACCCGCTTCAATCAGTGAGGTGTGTTGAGTAGTGGCAGGCGCACCAACAATCTGGCGGATGGCATCGGCAACTTCGCCCGTTCTGCCATCATCCAGCGCGTCGGCAATAGCGCGGCACAAATCCAATACGCCGGCAGGCGGATTGGCACAAAGCTCAGCAGTAGGCGTCAGGTTGTTGGCAACCAACGGATCATCGATGTTACCCAGGGATGTCCGCAGCTGATCTTCCAGTTCATCAGCGGTTGGCGTCAAACGAACCGTTGTCTGTTCAACGTCGGTGTTGTCGGTTCCGTTTTCGTCGATGGCCAACCCTTCAAACTGAATTTCCACCGGAAACGAAAGGTCGCCGGCTTCCGACGGGGCGGTCACTGACAGGGTGATCAGGCGATCCTGGTCAGGGGCCAGACTGGCCTCTGAGCGACAGACCAGCCGTTGCCCTTCCACTTCACAGGACACTTCGTCAGAAGCAGAAACAGGCCCAACGACCAGTCCAGCGGGAATATCGCCGGTAATAACAAAATCGATGGCTGTACCCGGACCCGCGTTGCCGTAAGTGATCAGGTAGTCAAAAGGCTCTTCGGCCAACACGGGGTCCACCGTGTCATCGATAGAGATGGTTAAATCTGCCGGCATGACATCTCCAGACACGGCGGTGTCCACCTGAGATTGGTTGTTCTCCAGGTTCGGATCTCCGCTGGCGGTCACCACACTCACCCGGTTGGTAATCAGGCCGGTCGACACGGTAACCCGTCCAGTTAAGATCAAACCGGCACTAGCGCCGCCCTCCAGGTCTGACATCAAACTGCAGACAACCGATTGATTGGTAACCTGACAATCCCAGTTCGGCGTCGTGACATTGGCCAGCGCAAACCCGGTTGGCAACACGTCAGTCACCATGACGCCGGTGGCAATTTCATCACTCATGTTGGTTACGTCGATGGTATAGGTCAGCAAGTCGTTGCGCCGAGCCGCGGTTTGATCAACTTGCTTGACCACCGCCACGTCCGGACCCGCACTAACGACCGATGTGGTAGCTGTCGCCCGGTTATCTTCCGGGTTCACTTCTTGCTGGTCGCTGCTGACGTCTGCGGTATTTTGCAGCTGCCCAAGCACCGTCGGTGCGCGAACGTTAAGGGTTATGGTTTCAGTACCCGCGTTGGGCAAAATCACGCCGTTACGAGTGCATTGAACCAGCCCGCCACTGCTGCTGCAGGTCCAACCGACGCTGCCGCCAGAGATAAATTGGACGCCCGCAGGAAGCTGGTCCGAGACAGTGACACCGGACGCCTGGGAAAGCCCCACGTTTTGGACTGCCAATGCATATTGGAACTGCTCACCGGCAATTACGGTTTCAGGCAGGCTTGCCTTGGTCAGCACCAAATCTACGGTTTCCTCGCCACTGGCCGTCACTATCGCAGTGGCGCTGTTGTTGCCAGGATTTACATCATTTTGACCCGAGCTGACGGTTGCCGTATTGCTGATCTGCGCTGCATTCAAGGCATTGACCTCAAAGGTCAGGTCAGTGGTTGAGTCTCCGGATGCCAAAGGTGCGCCGCTGTATCGACACTGATAGTTGGACCGGAGCTGCTCGCACGCCCAGTTTTGGCCGGTGACGCTGCGCACGAACAAGGCTGGCGAAATGTTGTCTTCCACCAAAATATTGTCCGCGGTTCCCAGCGCATTCGTGACGGATATTGTGTAGTTGAAGCCCTGCCCTACATCCACAGAATCTGTGTTTGCCAGCTTGCTTACCGACAAATCCACATCAGCACCTACCGATGTAGTTTCACTGAGAATATCGGGCCCAAATTCGTCCGAACCGACTTCTATTCCGGTGGTGATTATTCCAGGCACATCGGGCGCAGTCAGATCGATGGACACGGTTGTGGTGCCCGAAACCGGCAGCGGGCCAGGATTGAAACAGTCAACGGCGTTGCCGCTTATTACGCTGCCTTTGGCCCGCGACTTTACGTCCGGTCCGGAGAGCAGCGTACAACTCCAGCCGCCACCGCCTTTTACCGCTGTTGTTCCGTTAAAGCTGACGCCGGTGTCCAGCTGGAACACGGCAAACAGGTTGTTGGCAATTTCCGGCCCCTGGTTGAGCAGCGTTGCCGCGATAGTGAAGGTGCCATCGGGCTCAACCGGATCTGGCGTGTCAACCACGGTCGTGACTAGTGTGGTCATTGGCGGCGCATTCACAACCACACTGGCGTTGGCGGAGTTGTTCGCCAAATTGTTATCTGGCGCACCGGCAGCAGCGCTGACACTGGCGGAGTTATTCGCGGTACCCGGACTGTCGGCATTCACGGTAACCGTAATTTGTGAGGTTTCGCTGGCAATCAGCGGTGAAGGCCCTGTCCAGCCGCAGTTAATGTCAGCCCCTGCCGTCGTGCAGGTGAAGTCAGGTGCCAGCAGTGCGTTGAAGCTCGTTCCACTTGGCAGCGTGTCTGTTACGGTAAATCCGTCAGCATCCGCTGGGCCGTTATTGCTCACCGTGATAATCCAATCAAACACGTCACCCACGGTGACCGAACTGGCACTGGCCGTTTTGCTTAAGGCCAGATCTGCTTGCGGGTTGATGGTAACGTCCACTGATGCGGAGTTGTTTGCCGTTCCCGGATCAATCGCCGGCGGCGTCAGGGTCACCGTCGCGGTGTTGCTGACAACTCCGTCAGTTTGAGCCGTTACGTTGATATCAACGCTGGCCGTAGCCCCGCTGTTAAGCCCAGCGCCAACGTAATCACAAGTGACCACCCCGGCCGATTCTGTGCAGCTGAAGTCGCCCCCGGTAAACCCATCAAACGACACTTCATTGGGCAAACTGTCGCTGACGGTGTAGGCGCTGGCCATATCCGGCCCGGCGTTGCTGACCGCCAAGGTATAGCTAAACGTGCCCCCAACGTCCACCACGCCGGTGCTGGCCGTTTTGGCAATCGACAGGTCAGCCGTTGGTAATGTGACGATGACGCTGGCGCTGTCGCTGTTATTGCTGGTCAGTGGGTCCACGTCCGCCCCGCTCAACGCTACCGTCGCCGTGTTGTCTGCTGTTCCATCGGTATTAGCGGTGACAGTCAAGTCGACACTGGTGGCGACGCCAATAGCCAACGGCGCACCGGTGTAGTCACACGTCACCGTTCCGGTGCTTTCGATGCAGGTAAAGTCAGGGCCAGAAAAGCTGTCAAAGCTCACTTGGGCCGGCAAGGTATCGGTAATCGAAAACACCGATGGCGCGTTGGGGCCGGCATTGTTCACTGTCAGCGTGTAGGCGAATTGTCCGCCGGTTCCGATCGTGCTCACTGAGGCGGTTTTGCTAAGCGACAGGTCTGCGCTACCCGCAATATCCACCGCAACGGTGGCGGTATTGTTACCCGGGTTGTTGTCGATGGTGCCACTGGCATCTAGTACTTCAACACTGTTCACCACGGTACCGGGTCCATCGGCCATCACGGTGATGTCGATGGTGTCCGAGTCGCCGTTGGCCAACAGGGTCGGACTATCTACGTAATTGCACACCACGATGCCGCCGCCTGAGTCCGTGCAGCTATAGGGAGAAGTCGGGCCGCTGACAAAACTGACTTCTGGCGGCAAGGTATCCGTGATGGTCAGGGCGCCGCGATCAACATCGCCAGGCCCGTCGTTGGTCACGATTAATGAGTAATTAAACTGATCCCCCACGGTTGCCGACGTGACCGAAGCGGTTTTCGACATACGCAAATCCACTGCCGGCGCAACGTTTATGGTGATGGGTACCGGGCTGGTGAAATTAGACTGATTGTCGGCGCCGCCGAATGCGGTGGCATCCACACTCGACACGCCATCGGCGGTGGGCGCTGAAAAGGTAATGGTTACCGGCGGTGTGGTCTGGCCAACCGCCAAATCCAACCCATAATCACAGGACGCGCCAACGAAGCTCGAAGGACCCTTCTGCGCGTTGCGCTTGCGTACGGGACTGCCCCCGCCAAAGGCCACGCAGGTCCAGTTGGTTCCTGTTCCAGAGACAAACGCGGCCGTGCCGCTGAATTGATTATCAACAAGATCCAGATCCAGGATGACATTGCGCCCTGGGGCGCCAGATTCGTTGCTTACCGTGCCGCTAAACACGATGGAATCGCCGTAGGCAATTGGCTGGGGGGTGACCAGGGAGACAGCGTCTTGCAACGTGGCGCTGGTATCCGCGGCCACGCTTTGGGGGTTAATACTGATCACCGTATCAGTTGAAAAGGGGGTCAAGCTGACATCTGCGCTGAATGGTGTAGCGCCGTTAGGGGCAATGGTCGGCAAGGTCAGCGTGACGTCCGCACCGGGCGCCAGCCCGCCAAAGCTGGAAGCACAGCTCAGCCCGGTTGGACCTGGGACGCAGTCGAAACCACCTGACGAAAAGCTGGTGGGCAAATTATAGCCTGGGGTTGCTGTGTCAAAATCTATCGCGAAATCGCCCGAGAAATTTGTGGGGCTGGTATTGCTTACCGTTACCGAAATATCGACGGGGTCACCGGGCGCCGGGGCGGTGTCGGAAAAAGCGCTGGTGAAACTCAAAGGTGCATCACCCGTGCCGGCAATGACCACCGAACTGGTTGTTGGCGCAACTGAAAAATTTGGCGTGCTTGCAGACAACATCAAA
Organism: Lysobacterales bacterium; assembly: GCA_045106555.1. Taxonomy (GTDB): domain Bacteria; phylum Pseudomonadota; class Gammaproteobacteria; order Xanthomonadales; family SZUA-38; genus JANQOZ01. Next base: position 129,748 of record JBGCET010000008.1, read on the forward strand.
GTGCCACCAGCAGAACCCTTATTTAAAACCTCCACCGTTAACACGATAGTGTGGGCGCCTTCGGTAAGCTCACCGTTAGGTGGATTGCAGGTAAATCCTCCCGTCAAGTTGCTACAAGTCCACGTGCTGCCGTCGAAAGAATCTACTGGCATTTGGATGCTTGGGGCGAAATCGGCGAACGCGGTCTGTGCATCGGTAAAATTGAACACGCCGTCCAATACAAAACCCGGTTCGCCGTCCGGATCGCCGCTCAGGTTGATATCCACCGTGTAGCTGACAATCTCAAAACCGTTTACGACGGTTGGGGTGGCGCTGGACGAAAGGCTCAGCGTGCCGACGCCGATCCCTTTGGGAGAGTTTCGGCTGAACGATGCGCCACCGGCATCCATCGATAAGGCAATGGGTTCCTGCCAGCGTTGAGCCAAAGCACTCTCAACCCACAGCATGCCTGCGCAAAGCGCAACGAAAACGTGAAAAATTCGGTTTGTTCTGTACATCGATTGCCCCTGCATAACGTCCCTGATCCCCTGGCAAGCGGATTAAGTCTTTCAGTATACAACGCAAAAACGCTGTGGCTACGCTACCAGCAACGTTTAAAAATGGCTTGCCCCTCAGTGAATAAGCTCACAAACTCCCAGCTCAACATGAATAGCAGAAGGAAACTCCGACATGAGTATCAGAAAGGTTATGTTGGCGGTTTGCAGCGCTTTGTTGCTGCCATGGGGACTGTTGGCCATGGAATGTCGGGTAGAAAGCCCGATTTATCCAGATGCTCACTACCCACAGGTAAAATTCAGCACGTCTCACGGCGACTTTGTGGTGGAATTAAACCGCCGCCGCGCGCCGGTCACCGTTAACAATTTTTTGCGTTACGTTGAGCAAAAGGCCTACAACAATACGGTTTTTCACCGAGTCATCGCCGATTTTGTGGTGCAGGGCGGTGGATATCACCCGGACTTAAGCGACGTTGAAGAAGGCTCTACGATAATGAATGAGTCCGGAAACGGCTTGGCCAATCAGACCCGCTCCATTGCCATGGCTCGTCACGATGACCCTCACAGCGCGAGCTCCCAGTTCTACTTCAACATGAAAGACAACGAAAGCCTGGATCCAGGGAGGCGTAACTGGGGATACAGCGTGTTTGGTGAAGTGATCGAGGGTTGGGACATTGTGCAAGCGATTAGCCAGGTACCCACGGGGTTTTCAGAAGACCTGGGAGCCACCGACGTGCCCACGGCGAATGTGGTTGTTCGAACTGTCACGCTTATGGCGCCTTAAGCAGTCACGAACGACCGACGTTCTCCGTTATTTACGCTTCAATATCACTGCCGGGTGACGGGTCGCTGGCCCGGTTCTCCCACTTGCTGAAACCGTAACAATCGAAGCGTTGTGCAAAAGGACCGAGGAAGCGGCGCCTCCAGCTTCCCGGTGGCGTGTAAAGGCTGGAGGCGAAATCGATCAGGTAACAGCTGTCTTCGTTGTCAACCAGCACATTGCCCTGGTTGCGAAGATCCAGATGGTAAACACCTCGCGCATGCATGTCTGAAATCACCTGACGTAAGCTGTTGATCACACTGTCACCATTTTGCGCCAGCCGCCGATTGCTGATGCGCTCACCATCAACGAAGCCAATGGCGAGCCGCAGCGGGTCCGGATCATGTTTAAGTTCCGGGATTCCCGGTATACCTTTCAAGCGTGTGTAGGCCTTGCGTTCTCGCGCCAACAAATAAGAGCCTAGCAGCCGAATCAGCCAGTTTTTCGCCCGATAGCTCTTCACCACGACGCGATCGCCGTCCCGATCTTCGACAAACACCGTGCCGTTAGCCCAGCCGCCCTCATTGAGTATTGTCCTGGTCATTATCGCTCAGGGTGCTCGATGACCAGGGTTCGCTCTGGTGTGATGTTTTCGTGTACCGACAATGTGCCGTCTGGCCAACGCACTTGAATCTGAACCAAGTCACTGTCAACAGCAAAAACCTGGGTCAAATCAAACTGGGCAAGGTAGCTGCGGGTGCGGCTGATCTCGCGCCGCTGCAGCTGATTGCCGGACCGCACTGAGACTTGTGCCCCCAGAGCCTCAACATTCGGAGATAGGCCCACCAGCCTTAGCCGGAAAAACGTCTTGGCCGGCGGTGTGTGGTTGACCAGCAGACTGACCGACCCGCCGGCCTGGGCCAGCACCAAATCCAGATCCCCGTCCCCGTCTATGTCCCCGGCAGCACCGCCCCGCCCTACCAACACATTGGTCAGATCTCCGGTGCCTGGCGCTGGCACCGGCACAAACGCGCGCGGACAGCCGTCGTCACAGTGCCAGAAAAGCTGCAGTGGCTGGGCGAAGGTTTGGCTGGGTTGAACGCGGTTAATCAAATTTTCCACATGACCATTCACCTGCACCAGATCATCGAAACCGTCGCGGTCCAGGTCAGAAAAAAACAATCCAAAGGTTAACGCCTGGCGACTCGCTGGCCCCACTCCGCTGATGATCGCATCATCAGCAAAGTTCAGGCTGGATGAGTCAGAAACATAAAACGAGGTCATCTCACCGGCAAAGTTTCCTATCGCCAGAATTTGTTGAGTTCCGTCAGCCGAATAACTCAAATCAACTCCCATGGCGCCGGTGGATTTGCCAGTATTGTCGAACGCCACACCCAACGTGCGCCCTTCCTCAGTAAAGATACCGCTGCCATTGTTAACAAACAGGAAATTTCTTGTAGTGTCATTGGCCACGAACAGGTCGGTATCGCCATCACGGTCAAAATCTCTGGGAAGCACCGCGAGGGACTTGGCGCTGGATGGCGGAACAGTGTGAAAACCCGCGCTTTCAGACACGTCGGAAAAGCTGCCGCTTCCATCATTCAGATAAAGCCTGGGCAGGGATCCGGCAAAATTGGTGGGGGGACCATAAGCCCTGCCCAAGCCAGCCAACTGATAGTCCGCCTGTGTATCCAGCGCTTGGCTCCACTGCACGTAATTCACCACAACCAAATCCTGCCAGCCATCGCCGTTGGCATCGAAAAAGCTGGCACCCGTACTCCAATCACTGGGTCCGGCAGCACCGCCGGCATCCGGGCGCAAAGCAAAGCCTGTCCCGGACAGATTTTCAAATAGCAGGTTGTGCCCCACCGTGGTGAGGTAAATATCAGGATCACCGTCGCCATCGGGGTCGCCAAACGCCATCCCCATCACGTAGGCATCGGTAACCAATCCGAGATCCCGGTCAACACGAATGAACTGACCATCACCCTGATTGGCAAACAACCCCACGGTTTGATCAAGCCTGGCGCCCTTGGGATCGAAGGACCAGCGATTGCCACCGGCCAGCAGAATGTCCAGGTCTCCATCGCTGTCAAAATCGAACAGTCCGACGCCTCCGACCATGGTTTCCGGCAAGTAACGTTCACCGTAGGCACCGTTTTCAAACTGAAAATCCAGCCCTCGTTCGAGGGACTCCTGCAAGAACCGAAACTCGGGGATGGGCCGAACTGACTGACCGGCTAAAGTCGTTTGGGGAACCTGCGTCGAGGCATCAGGGGCACTATCGTCGGCATCCGGCTCGCTGACCCACCACCATGCGCCTGCAAGCACAATGATCAAGCCCAATGCAAGCAAGGCAGATCGACGAAACCATATTCCTACAACGGCGTCATCGTTCGGCGCGTTTTCATCTTCCGCATTCACTGAGGTCAACGACCTTCATCGCCAGGTGTCTGAATCATTTTCAGAGGATAAACCGGAACGGGCTCGGCGGCGACAGCGGCAAAGGGATACTTGGCCCTGGCCCGGGTAATGGCAATGTCCCTTGCGCTATCGTCCACCCGGTAGCGCTCATGAGCCTCAGCATGACGTTGAGCGGCCTGGGAGTCGTCTAAGGCTTCAAAAACCCGGGATAAGCCGTAATGTGCTGATGCTCGCTCAGGTTCAGCGGCTAGCACCTGCTGATATGCCAGTTTTGCTAAACCCAACGCGCCGGCACGCTGGGACGGAGCACTGGGCAGCCGACTCAGGTCGTAATAGGCTCCTGCTAACTGTTCCTGAAGGCGATAATCGCGGGAAAAATCAAACCCGGACTGTCTGGCTGCGGCGAACGGCGTTTCAAGCAGCGTTGCAAGTCCTTCCGCAGCCTCTTCAATAAAGCCATTTTGCAGGTTCAATTCAGCCGTTAACCATCCGTGTACCCAAGGATACGGGAGATCGGTATTCGCCGCGCGAGTCAAAGCCGCCTCTGCGTCCTGCAAGCGGCCCTCTCTGAGGTAAGCTCGGGCGAGATTGATCAAGCCATGAGAATTGCCAGGAGCCGGCATTTCGCTGACCACATTGAAAGCGGCTTCGGCCTGACGCAAAGCTCCGCTTTCAGGCTTTCTCAAAAGACCAATGCCGTAATCGTTCCAGCGCCGCCAAAGCGGGTCTTCACTGCTTGGCCGGTGGGAGGTTGCGCTGGAAATATCGACAATGGGCAAGGGGTTTTGTGCATCCGCTTGATTGCTAAACAAGCGATAGAAGGTACTGTCAAATTTCCGGTATCGCAGCCGAGCCTTGAATTCAATCTTCCCATCCCATTGCGGCGGCACCGAAAAGCGGTAAAACACCACGTCTGCCGCGCCCGGGGGAATCTGATGGTTGTACAGCGTGGTAAAAATGTCTTCCGCATTGCGTTGATCAATTCGTTGGCCTTCCCGATCGATGACAAAGGCGTTAACGAAGTGCGCGCCCGGGTCCACTTCCCCCTGAGCGTTTATCGCACCGGACACAGCCACTGGCTGGCCCTCATGCAGAATACTGACCTCCAGCCAAATCTGGTTGGAATCTGCCGTACCCTGGGTGAAAAGATGCCCCAAAGTTCGGGTTGTCAGCACCACCTCCAACAAATAATCCGCGCCACGCTTCAACGGTGCGTCATATTCCGATAGCGGCGCGATTTGGCCCCCATCCACCGTTTCCTCCCGCAGGCCAAAAATATCAATCGACACCGCTCCCTCCAGCATGGCCCGGTGTTTTTCCAACACCTCAGGAGGATGATCCAGCAACGACCCCAGGGCCGTGTTACCCGCTGCAAACAGGTGGTCGGGTACTGATGGTCCCTCATGACCACTTACCGTGGTGGCTGTAGGGTCATCCGATGGGACTGCGGACATATGACAGCCGTTACAGTTTTCCTGCGCTTTGGGAGGATAATAAAAACTGGAAACACTGGCCCCAGAGACGCCACTGAGTAAAAACGCATCGTAGTGGTTCTGACCACGAAGCCATCGGTAATTGTTCAGTTCTTTGGGCAAATGCACCTTGTGACAGGTGCCGCAAAATTCGCTGCTAGTGTGCAGCGGTTTGAGAAAAGAGCGTTTATGAAACGATGGATTGGCCTCGATCAGAAATCGATTAGCCCACTGCAGCAATGGCGAGTCGCTGAACGTAAATGGGTAATAAACCGGCGGCCCAATAACGTAATCAGCATTACCTCTCGGGCTATTGATGTGCTCAATGGCATGGCAACTGACACAGGTGATGCCTGCCTGTGACGTTGGATCGGCAACGTCGTCGAAATCGGGATTATTGAATGCACCAGAAAAAAATGGCACCGGGTCGTGACAGCCGGCACAAAACCGGGCGCCCTGCACTGATCCGTCTCGCGCCAACATCTTGCTGCGGGTCTGACGCACCGAAAACGCGTAAGCAGGATTATTAAACGACGCCAGGTGATGGGCAGAAAACTCCCACTGAGCGTGGATATCGCCGTGACACTGGGCACAGTAGTCGTCGGTCATCAACATCTCAGCGGGGATCAGTTGCGCATTCGCCGTGCGAGCCAGCGATGGTGCAAAATAGGTCTCGCTGGTTTGGGCCAGAGAAGGGTCTTTGGCTTGCCAGATAGCCAACACCCCGGTGACCGAGAGCACCGCCGCACTGGCCAACACCACTCCACCCGCACGCCAGCGTAACCGCTGACCCGCCAAACGGTGGAGCACAAACAGCCACACAACCAGCAGCGGCGCAACGACATGGACCCAGTACATGATCAACCGAACCTGACCATCGTTTAGAGTCACGCCGGGTAGACCACGGGTCAGCGCCAATCCTGAAATCAGCAAAAGCGCACCACACAGCGCTATGCCCTGCCCGGCTCGCACGGCCCGTCGATTGGGTCGCCGGTAAGCCCGACGGTAATGGCCAACGCTGTAGATCACCGCTGGCACCACAAAGACCAGTCCAAGCACTACATGAACCAGAAACATGTATTGATAGAAGTTATCTTGCAGTAAGCGCCCGCTGACAAACTCCAGCATTGAAATGCTGGCCAGATAGAGGGCGTTTACACACAGCAGTGCAAACATCACCAACACCACGCTGAGAACCGGTTTGAGTCGTTGGCCGATGACATCTCGCTGCCGGCCGGCCGATCGTCTCGGCACGTGTTTTTCCGCCTGTGGCTTAGCTGTCATCAGCGACCGGAGCGAAACCGAGTGTTGTACTGCGTGTTTATTGCCTGAGCATTTGCTGCGTTGAGTCGTGGATCTGCCGGAACCGGCCTGACCGTCTCACCGTTTTCGGTAAACATATCCATGTCTTTCGCCCAGCCATGGAATCGCACCAGCCAGCGCCGGGAATACCCCGGCCTAAGTGTCGGCAGGGGACTTTTGAACAGCAGTTCCAAGCCATCGCCCGGACCAATAATCACCAGCGCGTTGTCGCGTTTTTCGATCAACTGAAGAGCAGACCCAAGGGCGGTGTATTGCCCTCGCTGATAGCGAGTATCCCAGTACGCCTCCCGCTGGCTGAAATCGTACCCTGGCTGCATTTGCGGTCCATTGCTGCGATGTGGAAAACCCACATGACGAACCACTGCTGAGTGCAGCTCAACCGGGGTCTGCAAGACCCCGGTTGAGCTACTGGTCTCAGCCACCGCCAGGCGATCAAAATAAATTTGCTGGTGGGTGGTCAGTCGAAGCCGGCGAACGCCAGATGGCAGCTCACCTAACGGCAATGACGCGGCTCGCGGCATCCCTGCCGGGTAGCCGAAAGACGGTCGCCAGGATCGCCACTGGGTGCCGTGCGCGTCTGTCGTCTCAATCTCCAGACTGACAGCATCGTATTGTCGGCCTTGTTGCCACGCGGCAAAGCTGGTTTGGGAATAACCATATTCCACCCACCCATCGAATATCAGCCGCGGCTCATTCAGTACCGAGAGGTCCTGACTGAAGGTGAGGGTCAGTGTTTGCGGATAGGCAAGCAAACCGGCCAGCTGATGATCCAATGTTGGCAGGGGCGCCGCGTCAAGGTCACGTTTCTCAATGTGGGATGTGACGTCTGTGCCCTCAGCGTCGATAACCGTCGTCGGCACCAAGATCTGTGCCGACCAGAAAACCTCGCCGCTGGGTTGTTGACCGTCGGTGGCCATCCGTTCATCCAGTACCGGTTCCAGTGAGGAGGGAAAGTCTACAGCGCTGACCGAGACGTGATCCAAGTAAGCCAGTTCTTCCATCGGCTCGGCAATGAGCAGTCGCAACTGGTCATCAGCATCGGGGGTTGGAGACAACAACACACTTTCTTTTGGCCGGGGTTGCCCATAGTCGCCAAACCCTGTGTTAAATCCCAGGCCGCCGACGCCAAGCACGTCAGTGACGAACTGAAATTCCTGCCCATCAAATTGAAACAGCACGGGACAGCTGGCCAGTTGACGTTGCGTTTCGCTGACTTGGTGCAGCCCGGGTTCCAGGTCCAGTTCACTTTGATAGACCCCGTCTGACCAATCCAACGTTAGCGAAGGTATCTGTGCCTCGCCGTTTAACCCCACGGTGATCGGCTGCAGGCCTTGGCCCGCGCCCAAAGCCGGCATGGGCGAGGTTAACCATTGCCAGCGCCGCTCTCCCCGAACGACCATATGGGTTCCCAAGCCGCTGGCATTGGTCCGCATGGCCTGGCCACTGTCGTTTTTTCCGGACAGCGCCAGTGTGGCAAACGCAAAACGCCCAGGTCCCGGCGGAAGGAATTTTAGACCGTCTTCGTCCGCCGCCAACAATCCGGGGCCGGACACCGTATCAGCCAACAAGGGAGCCAGGATACGGCCGCGGCCTTTGGCCTTTTCCGCTCCCGACTCCACGTCAAGCACGACCCAGGTTTCCTGGCCGCTAATGATGATCTCGGGCCTCCCGTTGCCCGAAAGATCCATCACCCAAAGACCTGCAGGCCCATCAATGCGGTGCCGATACGCATCCCTGGCCTGCCATCCTTCCTGGCGTTTTTGCCAGATCGTTGCTGCGTCTTGAGTGAGGACAAGCCATTCCAGCTCACCATCCACATCCAGGTCCAGCGGCGCCACGCCGATCAGCGGTTTTTCTTGCCAGGGCATAACCGATGAACCTGCGTCGGTGTACCGCCACAAACGATCGTTGAGTAACACTTGATGGGGGCCCTCTGCGGCAATCAGCACCAGGTCCAGATCCCGGTCCTGATCCAGGTCAACGCTCACCACCTGACGAGCCGAAATCATGCCGGGCATAAAGTCATCCAGTCGCCGAAAGGTCCGATTGCCATTGTTGCCTATCAGCAATGCGCCTTCGCCGACGCCGTAAACCAACACGTCCAGATCGCCATCGTGGTCGGCGTCGGTCAACGCCAAATTGTCCCAGCGTCCTTCCGCCAAAGCAGTTTCCCCAGCCTGAACCTCGGTCCATTGGGCCTCGCCGCTGAATTGGATCCATAGCCCCTGTAGCGGACCCAGAACCAGTCGGTCGGGGGAGCCATTGTTATCCATATCCGCCCAGGCGGATGCCGACGGTTGGCTGATCGGCCCTTTGGACTGTGTGCATCCGGAAAACGAACAGGTTTTGAGGGCATCGGCGGTAATCACCGAGATGGCCGTGGTCGGTGATTCGGCGGCGAAATCCACTCTGACTGCGGCGCTCAGGACCCCGCCATCGCCAGACAAGATGGAGGGCTTGGCGAACAACGGTCCAGCGGGCACTTGAGCAGCGAAGGCCCCGGTCTCATCAGCCAGCGACGCCACGGCCATGGCTAACGGTCCCATTCGGGTGTATTTGATTTCCGCCAGTTTACTGCGTGGATTGTTTTCCAATCGCTCGTAGACCGCCAACATTTCCCGCGCTTGCGCTCGCTGCCCTAAACGCTGATGCGCTAGAAACTGGCCGTAGAAGGCACTGCGCAGATAACTGTCCAGGTCGCCTGCACGTTTGAAGTACTCCAGCGCTTGTTCAGCACTGCCCAGTTGTAAGAATGTTTGGCCCAGAAAATACTGGGCATGAGCATCTTCCGGCGCAAGACTCACGGCCTGCTGAAACAGGCTTTGAGCTTCTTCAGTACTCCCTCGATTGAACTGCAAGATGCCGGCAGTAAAACTGGCTCTGGCTCTGGCTCTGGCTCTGGTTTCGGCATGTACCAAATCCGCTTCAAGGCCGTTGGCGATCGGCGCCAACAGTTTTAAGGCGGCGTCTTCATCCCCCGGGTTTTGACGATTTAAGGTGGCAATCGCCAGATTGATTTTTGCCTCTGCCCAAGCCGGCGATACCTCAACCGCCGCAGCAAAAACCTTTACCGCACCTGGATAGTCGAAGCGCCCCATCAGGGCCACACCCCGATTGTTTAGCGTATGAGGCAGAGGCTCGTTTGCCTCGGTAGCGGCAGGCTCGTTGTCGCTGCTGCAGGCGTACAGGACCAGCAGCACGATCAGTAACAGGTACCTGACGCTGCAGACGCTCAGTTCGTAACCGGCCACAGGGCAGCCGGGCCGCGCCCCACCTGCTCGCCGCCACTCATGAGGATTTGCTTTGTAATATTCGTTGCTCAAGTGATTCAACACTAATGTCCTGGTCAAGGGCTGGAGCCAGCCCGGGACTGTCGAGATAACCATAGGCCTCGGTGCGTGTATGGGCTGTCATGTCGTGCCCTATTCGGCGTTGTCGTTCGCTGCGAAGCTGGTCAAGATTGATCGGTGCCAACACGACCTTTTCGCCGGGTCCCGGATCGGCCTGGGCCAATACCCGACCGTCGTAATCGACCACCATGCTGCCACCGGGCCATCCAAACGGCGGGTAGTTTTTCATATCTGCGGCCTGGTTTGAAGCCACAACGTAGGCCGTATTTTCCAGCGCTCGGGTGCGGTTAATTAAGGTCCACCAATCCATGGGTGAGGCGGTACCCCAAGGGTCCATGTAGGCCGACACACGAATCAGGATTTCAGCGCCGTTCGCGGTCAGTTGACGCAACACCTCAGGGAACAGCCAGTCGTAACAAATGGCTACCCCAATGTGGCCTATTTCGGTTTCGGCCACCGGAAACAATGGATCGGGGTAATCACGGATGTCGTGAGGGCTGGCATGAACTTCCCAAGGAATCCAGGGATTAACCTTGCGATATTTCAGCAATATCCCCTCAGGCCCTATCAGCAAGGTGGTATTAAAAACCCGCTTAGGCCAGCGTTTGTCCACTTCCAGAAAACTGGCCGTTTGAAGGTAAATGTTGAACTCACGACACAACGCGTGATATCGCTCGGTATGCCGGTTGGGCAGTTCCACTGCCAGGTGTTCCAGCAGTTTATCCGGCGAATTGTGGATGGGCGCCGCGTGGGCAAACTCCGGAAAGCTAAACAGTCTGACGTCGTGAAAGGGGGCATACCCTTCAACGGTTTGACGCACCATGGCGCACATTCGGCTTACTCGGTCATCAATTTCCCGTCGGTGGGTCGGATTAGCAAAATTGGTTTGACATGCAGCCGCGTAGTACAGGCTCATTGCCATTCGGCACTGATCAGCTGCCAACCCTCATCACTGTCCAGCCAACCGCTGGTCACTTCGATAAAGTCAGCATTGTTCGGCCGCCATGCGCTTGGGCCGCCGGTGACCAAAACTTTCATGGTTGTGGTCGCTCGATTATCAAAAAAGCGCGTATCCAGATCGGTCACTGTGGTGCCAATGGCCTTATGTCGCAACATCATCACCCGCATAATCTGGTCGAGCTTGGCTCGATCCCACTGTCCACTTTCACCGGAAAAATTCTCGTTAACATGGGCCATGAATTGGCGCCGCTGCCCTGCTTCCACCGCTCCCTGCATCTCGTTGATGACAGAACGCAGTCGCTCCTCTGCCGGCGGGCGGCTGCAGCCCTGCAGTAATGCGCAAACGGTAAGCAAAATTCCCGCCATCGCGCCAGCGGCGCTGGGGCGACTAATCGTCAAGAATCGTCTCCAGCACCTGACCGGCCACTCCGATCAGGTCCGCTTCGGTGACAACCCCTACCAACTTTCGGTTTTGCACCACTGGTAGACATCCGATATGACGTTCTCGCATATGGCGGATGGCTTCAACAGTGCGACATTCGGGTGAAACCGCAAACGGATCCGGCTCCATGATGTCTCGAACTGAAACCGAATGGGTATTTTCCTTGAGCCCACGGGCGACAATTCTCAGCAGGTCGTGATGGGACACCAGCCCCACCAGTTCGCCACTGTCATCTTCCACCGGTACGTGGCGGATGTGTTTCCACTCCATCAGACTGGCCGCAAAATCCACCAGATCATCCGCTCGCACGGTAAACAGATCCGTGGTCATGAACTGGCCAACCGAACGGTAGCTGTCTCGCCAATCAAGGTTTTCATCAAAGTCAGCCAGCGGCCATTGAGCAATAGGCCGTTCATCGCGTTGATTCACGACCATCGCTTCGGTCAGATTCCGCATGCGCTCGTCTACCGTGCGACGAGTGCCCATGGCCTCGAGGGAGTTGAGCACCCAGCGCGCACCGGTCTGGCGAGATTCCAACCGCTCCTCTATCACCCCCATGTAGCGATCGATATCGATTTTTCGGATACCCGAGCGTTTAAGACCTGCACGTGCCGCGGGCACCAGGTGATTGCGCAACAGATCAACCGCGCTGATGCTCTCCTCGTCCAACCAGGTGAACTGGCACCTCAGACCGTGCTGGGCCGCCGCAAAAAAGTTTGATCGGGCATCTTCGAATTTGAGCCGTTTCGTAATATCCCCGACATCAGCGGCAAATTCAGACATTAATCCGAAGAACAGGGCTGAATTGGCGATTTCGTCGAGTACGGTTGGGCCAGAGGGCAATATTCGGTGCTCAATGCGAAGATGAGGCTTGCCCTCAGTAATGCCATAGCAGGCGCGATTCCAGCGGTAAACCGTGCCGTTATGCAGGCGCAGGGCGTCCAGACCCGGCGCGACACCTTTTTCGATGTCCTCCATGGGGTCATTGCCTGACTCAGAGGTCAAAACAACACGAAACCGAGCGATGTCCTCGCGAAAAATCTCCAGCACAGAGTCTTCGATCCAATGGTCGCCAAAATGCACCCGGGGTTGCGACCCGCGAGATCGGTGAGCATCCGACCGGGCATCAACCGAATGCTCAAACACAGCGATTCGTGACTCATGCCATAGTCGCTTACCCAACAGAGTGGGTGAATTCACGCTGGCAGCCAATACCGGCCCCGTGATGGCCTGGGCAACGTTATAAAGCTTGGCAAACTCGTCTGGCGCCACCTGAAAGTGCACTTGAAACGACGCATTGCAGGCCTCCAGCATCACGTTGTCATGGGCCAACTCGAGCCGGTCTGCGCCCTCAATGGCAAACTTGAACTCTGACCCGCGCAACTGGCGCATGGAATCGTTCAAAGCCTGGTAGCGCGGTTTGGGAACCATTGATTCCAGGCTCAAATCGGAACGGCCCAGGGTCGGCAAGATGCCGCACAGAACCACATCCTCGCCCCGGCTGGCGGCGACCTTACGGGCAATCTGCAGAACCTCCAGCGCCTCTTTCTCCATTTTCCGCAGGCAGTCCCCACCGAGTTCCAGCGGTGACAAGTTGGCCTCCAAATTGAATTTGGCCAACTCGAAGGTGAATCGAGGGTCAGTAATGGCCTGCATCATCTCTATCGCTGACATGCTGGGTTTGCGGGCGCGATCCAGCAGAAACATCTCCTGCTCTGCACCAATACGACGAATGCCCGTCTCGAACATCTGTCGCTTCAGCATTTCCTCTAAAGCGCGAACGTCGTTGAGCAACGCCTTCATAAAGACTCTGCGATCCTGCTCGTTGTCGCTGGAATTTACTGACTGTTCGCCCATAGACGCGCCCCCTGGTCCTTCATCGTTAACACCATTATGGAAGCGCGTTGCGGGTGAACACAAATTCCTGCATGCCGTTTCGCAGCAGATAAGAACGGTTGGGCGCAAACGCCGGCCAGGCGCGTTTTATCACATTTGGCGGGTGACGCTCAGTTTTGCTTCCGCCTTCGGAACTTTCAGTGATCAGCGTGGTGTCGGTTTCGATGCTGTATTGTACCGGCGAGTCCGCATAGGGCGTGCGCGTTGCCATGCAGATCAAGACTGGGCATGGCGGCGTCGTGTGGGCCTCAAGCCATTTTCCAAGGACCACCAGTTCTTCTTCGGCAAGGTAGTTCGGCAAATCCCACCCCAGTACTCCATCGAAAGGTCCCCAATCTCGGTACGTTTCCAACTGCATTTCGAACGCGGTGCCCACGGTCGTCAAATCCAGATCCATCACACCGAGGCGCGCACCCAGGTTCTGAAAAAAGCTCAAAGTGCGGGCATGGACCCGTCCGAGGTCAAGGATGCGCGGGGAATGTCCCTCCCTGCCCGGCAAAGTGTCCAGCCATAATCGAAACGCCCGTGACTCATAGCCAGCGGGCGCATCAGATTTTGGGTCAGAAGCCTCTGGACCCAATGGTTGGAACTGGGTGTCAGACTTTCCCGGGAAGCTTCGCGTCAGCAGTCGGGCCAGAAGATTTGGCATGATTTCCCGTATCAGTTTTTGCGTTTGCGCCGGCGGCAGGTGAGCTGGCGGGCGGTTTCTTGGGCGACATGTCAATGTTGCCCTTAAATTGCGCACCATCTTCCAGTCCTACCCTGGGTGCCTGTATGTTACCCAAAACATGACCCGAGCGGCGCACTTCTATTTGTTCTTCACCGACCAGATCGCCCTCTACCCGGCCTTCAACGATAATGACCGCCGCTTTGATGCGGGCTTTCACAATGCCGCCGGTCCCCACGGTGACCACATTGTCAGGCAGAGAAATGTCCCCTTCGACTTTCCCTTCTACCAGAAGGTCTTCGGTGCCGGCGATGTTGCCATTAACCGTGAGTGAACTGCCAACAACCGCAGGTGGCGAGGTTGAGAAGCTCTTGGCCGGGCCGGCGTCTGAACCGCCGGATTCCGCGAATGGGGGAGCGCTGGATTTATCGCTTTCGTCTTTTTTCCACATGACTTGTCTGCCTTAATCTCAAAGTGTGAATTTACTGCCCGTCGAGTCTAGCGCCAAAAGGCCCCAATTACTGCCACCTGTACCGCAATTTCTTCCGACCTTAACGGGAGCAATAGAATCTTTGCCACCTCAGCGATGATATGCTCTTTGGCCAAACGTCAATTGGTGGAGACTGCATTGAAACCCTGGCTTGAGAACTACACGGACGGCGTACCCGAATTCATCGATCTGGATGCCTTTGGGTCGATTGTGGATGTACTCGATCAAACCGTGGCCAGCTTTGCTGACCGTCCAGCCTATACCAATATGGGTAAGACGCTTAGTTACGCTGACCTTGACCGTCTCGCAGACCAGATGGGTGGGTATTTTCAGCATGAACTGAAGTTAAAGACCGGCGATCGTATCGCGATCATGTTACCCAACCTGCTGCAGTACCCCATTGTGTTGTTTGGCGCACTGCGCGCCGGACTGACGGTAGTCAACACCAATCCGCTGTACACCGCCAGAGAACTCAAGCACCAGCTCAACGATTCCGGTGCCAAAGCGGTGCTTGCGCTGGACAACTTTGCGGCAACCCTGCAGAAAGTATTGCCCGAAACGGAGGTCCAACAGGTTCTGCTAACCAGCGTCGGGGATTGCCTGGATTTTCCCAAACGGGCAATCGTGAACTTCACCGTCAAGCGGATCAAAAAGCTGGTCCCACCCTACCAGATACCCGGCGCAATCCGGTTTCGAGATGCGTTGGCCATGGGCGCCAAACACTCCGCCCCTAAAGCTGATTTAAGCCATGACCACCTGGCATTTTTGCAGTACACCGGAGGCACTACGGGGGTGGCGAAAGGCGCCATGCTGTCTCACGGAAATATTGTGGCTAATATGCAGCAATCGTCGGCCTGGGTGGGGGGGGCTATCAGCTTGGGTGAGGAGGTTATTGTTACCGCCCTGCCCCTTTATCACATCTTTGCGCTTACCTCTAACTGCTTGGTTTACATGAAGTTTGGTGCCCACAACCACCTAATCACCAACCCCCGGGATATGGATGGTTTTGTGGACTCGCTGGCGGAAATCCCTTTTACGACGCTGACCGGCGTTAACACCCTTTTTAATGGTCTCCTGAATCATCCGCGTTTCTCCTCGCTGAATTTTTCGACCCTGAAAGTCACACTGGGCGGCGGAATGGCGGTACAAAAAGCGGTGGCCGAGAAGTGGAAAACCGTGACTGGCTGCGCCCTGGTAGAAGCTTATGGCTTAACCGAAACCTCGCCCGGCGCGTGTATCAACCCGGTACACACCGAGGAATATAACGGCTATATCGGCCTGCCAATTTCGTCTACCGAGGCGGTGATCAAAGACGATGATGGGAACAACCTCGCGACCGGAGAGGCTGGGGAGCTCTGCATCAAAGGCCCCCAGGTAATGCAGGGCTACTGGCAACGCCCGGAAGAGACCGCCAAGGTAATGACGGACGACGGCTATTTGCGTACCGGCGACATGGCGATGATGACAGACGGTGGGTACTTCAAAATCGTAGACCGCAAGAAGGACATGATTTTGGTGTCTGGCTTTAACGTTTATCCCAATGAGATTGAAGACGTTGTAGCGGCCCACCCCGGCGTGTTGGAAGTGGCTGCCATTGGCCAAGACGACGAAAAATCTGGCGAAGTGGTGAAAATCTGCGTGGTGCGTAAGGATGCGAACCTGACGGACAAGATGCTTCGCGAGTACTGCAAAGAACACCTCACCGGATACAAAGTGCCACGGATTGTCACGTTTATGGACGAATTGCCCAAGACCAACGTGGGCAAGATATTGCGTCGAGAATTGAGAGACAAATCCTGACTGGCAGCATTCAGGGCGCAGATTGTGCCGGTTTCAATATCCGGCGACCTTGGGGTGAGCAGATTAAATGTCGACTTCCAAGGAGTCTGCGTGTTCGCCAAGTAACGTCCAGAGGGGAATTTCGCTCTCCGGTGGGATATGGGAAAACTGCAGCGCCAGCACGTCATTGTCATAACGCACCACTTTGGCAAACAAGGAAATAGTGGCGTCTTTGACCAGCAGCAACTCGATACTCATTTCCTCGCCCAGGGAACCATCCCAACCCTCCGGGCGGCGTATTCGCAACCCGCTGGCGGAAATGTCGAGCACCTCGCTGTCCCACAGCTCACCTTGACGCAGCACCACCACTTCGGCCCGAAGTGTCATCCGACTGTCGCGTTGCCCTGCGTCTTTTTTCCTCAACATGCCACCAGTATAACCAAAGCCATAGCCAAAGCGTCAGTATCAGGGCTGTTTGGTCGGCGGCTTAACTAGCGCCGCAGGACGTAAGCCTGCCTGCTTGAAGCGATCGCTGATACGATCTTTCACCGCATCGATTTGGGTCGCCTGTGAGGGGCCGAATAAATCGTCCTGGCGAGTCTCTTGAAGCTGACTGACTCCAACGCCCAGCAAGCGTATGGCGCAGTCGGGGTGTCGCTGCCACCAACGTTTGAACAGACTGCGCGCCGCGGCCGTCAGACTCTGGTCGTCACTGACGGGGGTATGCAGTGACATTTGACGGCTTAAAGTTGTGAAATCCGCCAACCGAATTTTCACCCGCACCACCTGGCCACAGAGGTTTTTGTGGCGCAATCTGGCGCCCACGGCGACGGCAAGCTCCATTATCTGCACATCGCAGGGGGCAAATTGGGTCAGATCCTCGCCATAGGTTTGTTCATGGCTGATGGATTTGTCTTCTCGGTCTGGCACCACTGGGCGAACGTCATGCCCCCTGGCCAGTTCGGCCAAGCGGTTTGCGCTACGTCCCAGCAGCGCGTGGAGTCGACCGTCCGGCAGCCTACGCAGATCACCAATGGTGGTGATGCCAAGGGTCGAAAGACGCTCTGCAGCCTTGGTCCCTACGCCCCAAATATTTCTTACCGGCAGTGGGTCTAAGAACGACTGGGGGAGATTCGGAACCTCGGTCACACCATCGGGTTTGTTGATGTCAGAGGCGATTTTCGCCAAGTATTTATTGCTGGCGATTCCCACTGATGCGGTCAACCCCAGCCCTTCCTGAATGCTACGGCGAATACTGTCGGCTATGGTCCTGCCGGACCCGTACAGTTTTTCGCAGGCCGTAACGTCCAGAAACGCTTCGTCCAACGAGAGCGCTTCAACCAGGGGGGTATAGTGATGAAAGATCTGAAACACCTGGCGCGAAACGCCTGCGTAAACCGCCATGCGGCCTGGGACGATGGTTAGATCTGGACAAAGACGTCGAGCCTTGGCGATTGGCATGGCTGAACTTACTCCAAACTTCCTCGCCTCGTAGCTGGCGGCGGCAACGACACCTCTAGGCCCCGTGCCTCCGACTACAATCGGTATATCTCGAAGTTCCGGGTTGTCTCGCTGTTCTACCGACGCATAAAACGCGTCCATATCGACATGCAAAATAACCCGAGCCTGGGTCACACTTTCTCCGGTCGCATGTAAGGAAACAGCAGCACATCGCGGATCGAGGCTGAATCTGTAAGCAGCATCACCAGTCGATCGATGCCAATACCCTCGCCGGCGGTGGGCGGCAATCCATATTCCAGGGCGCGAATGTAGTCGGCGTCATACTGCATCGCCTCATCGTCTCCGGCCGCCTGATTGGCCACCTGCTGCTGAAATCGTCGCGCCTGATCTTCCGGGTCGTTGAGTTCGGAAAATCCGTTGGCGATTTCTCGACCGGCAATAATCAGTTCAAATCGATCGGTTAGATCCGGGTCCTCGTCGTTACAGCGGGACAGCGGCGACACCTCAGTGGGGTATTCGGTGACAAAGGTGGGCTGAATGAGTTTTGACTCCACCGTGTCCTCGTAAATTTCCATTTGCAGCTTGCCCCAACCCCAGCTGTCCTGCACTGCTATGCCCAGTTCTTCGGCGTGGCTCTTAAGCGCATCCACGTCGCGCAACGATGCCTCGGTTAACGCTGAATTGTGGTTCAACACAGCCTGAGCCACCGTAATGCGCTCAAAAGATTGAGAAAAATCCAGCTCCATGCCCTGATAGCTCAGCTGGGCGCTGCCGGTCACGTGCTGTGCCAGGCCCCGTAACAACGCCTCAGTCAGATCCATCAAGTCGTGGAAGGTGGCGTAGGCCCAGTAAAATTCCAGCATGGTAAATTCGGGGTTGTGGCGCGTGGAAACCCCTTCATTGCGGAAGTTTCGATTGATCTCAAACACCTTTTCAAACCCGCCGACGGTAAGACGCTTCAGGTAGAGTTCGGGTGCAACTCGCAGGTAAAGATCCAGATCCAGCGCGTTGTGATGGGTAGTGAAAGGCTTGGCTGCAGCGCCGCCTGCCACGTAATGCATCATCGGCGTTTCCACTTCCAGGAACGCCCGCTCTTCAAGAAAGTCTCGGATATATTTGACCGCCGCCGCGCGCTGGCGAAAGACGTCGCGCGAAGACTCGTTGACGATGAGGTCGACGTAGCGCTGGCGATAGCGCATTTCTTGATCAGAAAGCCCGTGAAACTTTTCCGGTAGCGGCCGCAGACATTTGCTGAGCAGCACAATTTCCGACACCGACACCGAGAGCTCGCCTTTGTTGGTGCGATACATCACGCCTTTCACGTAAACGATATCGCCCAAATCCCAGCGCTTAAAACTGGCATATTGTCCCTCGGGCAAGACATCACGCTGCAAGAACAGCTGCAGATCGCCTGAGCCATCTCGCAGCGACGCAAAGCTGGCTTTACCCATTACCCGACGGGCCACAAGTCGGCCGCCCACGCTAACCGCAAAGGCCCCTTCCTCAAGGGCTTCTTTGCTGTGCTGTTCATAGTCTCGAGCCAGCTGCGCACACTGATGGGTAGGCATCAAACCGTTGGGATAGGCGATGCCATCCTCGCGCAGCTGATCCAGCTTCTGCCGACGTTCGGCAATTAGCCGGTTTTCATCGTTCGCGGAGTTTGGGTTGTCTTCGGGCGACTGCTCTTTGCTCATAATCCCTGCTTCAGGCTAGCTTCGATAAAGGGGTCCAGGTCGCCGTCCAGCACTGCCTGGGTGTTTCCTGTTTCATGACTGGTGCGAAGGTCTTTGATTCGCGACTGATCCAGCACGTAGGAACGAATCTGACTGCCCCAGCCGATGTCGGACTTGGCGTCTTCGGCGACCTGCTGGTCGGCCTGGCGGATCTGCAGTTCGCGCTCAAACAGGCGGGCCTTCAACTGCTTCATGGCGGTGGCCTTGTTCTTGTGCTGGCTGCGATCATTTTGACACTGCACCACCACGTTAGTGGGCAGGTGAGTAATCCTGACCGCGGATTCGGTTCGGTTTACGTGCTGACCACCGGCGCCGCTGGCCCGATAAACATCGATTCGCAGGTCGGCTGGGTTAATATCAATTTCGATGGAGTCGTCAATTTCCGGCGCCACGAACACTGCAGCAAAAGAGGTATGGCGACGATTACCCGAATCGAACGGCGACTTGCGTACGAGTCGGTGAACCCCGGTTTCCGTGCGGGCCCAGCCAAAGCAATAGTCGCCTCGCAGATGAATAGTGGCACTCTTGATACCCGCCACTTCACCGGCAGAGCATTCGATGAGCTCACAGTCCCACCCGTGGCGTTCAGCCCAGCGCAGATACATGCGCAGCAGCATTTCAGCCCAATCCTGAGCCTCAGTGCCGCCGGAACCGGCTTGTATGTCGATAAACGCGTGGCTGGGATCCATTTCGCCGGAAAACATGCGTTGAAATTCCAGCCCGGCAGTGACCTTATTCAGACGCTCAGCGTCCTGCTCCACAGCTTCTACGGTTTCCGGATCGTCTTCCGCTTCCGCCATCTCAAGCAGCTCGCTGGCGTCGGTAACCCCATTGGCGATGTCGTCCAGAGAATCGATCACGGAGCTGAGCCTGACACGCTCCTGCCCCAGCTTTTGGGCTTTGTCCTGATCGTTCCAGATATCCGGATTTTCCAGCTCCAGATTTACCTCATCTAAGCGTTCTTTTTTGCCAGCGTAGTCAAAGATACCCCCTGAGCGCTGCTTCGCGCGTAGCAATGTCGTCAAGTTGAGCTTTGAGTGGACCGAGTTCCATGGTGTTTTCCGAAGGCGAAAAAAGCCCGTAATTGTAGCAGCCTGAGGGGCTGAATTTCGAGGGCCATAGCGGTGATTAATGCGGTGTTTACAGCCGCTATCAGCAGCTTGGCCGATCGACCTCAACGGCGCCGGGACATTGGAATTTTGCCTCCGGCGCCATGTGGCGTACGTTCAGCTGCAGCGTTTGGCGCCCGCGAAATTCATTGAGTTCCAAGGCATATACCAGGTGCAGCTGGTCGCCCATGTCTCGAGCTTGGTCCGCATCCACGCCAAACGCAATGGCGTCCACCTCGACGCCATCAAGACTCACCTGAAGCTTGGTGTGGCCCCTGCCTACCCCACGCAGGCTAACCACGAACACCTCGTTATCGAATTGAGGTTCGGTAAACCCCTGGCCCCAAGGTCCACCTTCAGCCAATGCTAAAGCCAACTCCTGGGTCAAGTCCGAGCCCGCCAGCGGGCCATCGGTGTGAATGGTCTGATCCAGCTGCTCGGCATCCAGATGTTGCCTGGCCACCTGCTCCAGAGCCGAAGAAAACCCGTCGAGTTGATCTGCGGAAAGGGTTAAACCTGCTGCCATGGCGTGACCACCGAAGCGCTGAATCATGCCGGGATGGGTGGCATCGACCTCAGCCAACGCGTCCCGCACGTGGAATCCACGAATGGACCGGGCTGAGCCCTTCCACACAGAAGCGCCGGGCGACTCGGGAGCAAACGCCACCACCGGACGATGGTGTCGATCCTTCACTCTGGAGGCGACTAGCCCAACGATGCCCTGGTGCCACTGGGTGTCATGCAGGCACAGGCTAAAACGCTCACCCCAATCGGGTTGCGCGGCCAGCTGGTCGGCTATCTCCTGAGCCTGGGTCTGCATATCGTCCTGAAGATCCCGTCGTTGCCGGTTCAACTGGTCAAGCTTCTCCGCCAGAGCACGGGCGGTTCCTGGGTCGTCGGTTAGCAGACAATCGATGCCGGCGGCCATGTCTTCAAGGCGGCCTGCGGCGTTGAGACGGGGCGCCAGGGCAAACCCCAGATCGGAAGCCCCCATTGTTTTCAGGTCGCGCCCAGCCACGGCAGCCAGTGCGGTGATCCCGGGCACACAGGCGCCTGTTCGAATTCGGCGCAAGCCGTTATCCACCAACACCCGATTATTGCCATCCAACTTGACCAGATCAGCCACTGTTCCCAACGCAACCAGGTCCAGCCATTGGCCCAAGTTCACCGCTTTGGCCGAAAGTAATCCGCGGCTCGTCAACTCAGATCTGACGGCAGCCAGGAGATAAAACATCACCCCAACCCCGGCCAGGTTTTTGGAAGGAAACTCGTCTCCTGGAAGGTTGGGATTCACCATGGCGTGAGCCGCCGGTAGCGTTGGCCCCGGCAGGTGATGATCGGTGATAACCACCTGCATGCCTGCATCCCGGGCCGCCTGAACGCCGTTGACACTGGATACCCCGTTGTCGACGGTAATTACCATGTGAGGTGACAGGGATTTCAAGTGTTCTACCAGCCCTGGGGTCAGGCCGTACCCGTCAGAGAAGCGGTTAGGCACACGGAAATGAATATCGGCGGCACCCATCGCCGACAGGCCGCGAACCGCCAGTGCGCTGCCGGTGGCGCCATCGGCGTCAAAATCGCCCACAACAACAATTCGCCGATGATCGGCAATGGCATCGGCCACCAAAATGCTCGCCTCGCGCAGCCCACCCAGGGTCTCCGGCGTTGCAAGGCACGACAGGCGATGGTCAAGCTGAGCGGGTTCGTGAATATTACGGGCCGCATAGACACGCTGCAAAACAGCGTGAACTTTGTTACCTAATCTGTTGTTTTTTAGGGAGAACTCCCTGCGAAGAACACGCAACTCAGGTGTCGTATCTAACGCTCAGAATTTCATATTCTCGCTCACCACCGGGGGCCACCACGTCTACTACGTCACCCTCTTCTTTACCAATTAAGGCCCGAGCAATAGGAGAGCTCACCGAAATCAGGTTCTTTTGGATATCGGCTTCCAGGTCGCCCACAATCTGATATTGACGCTGGGTGCCCGCTTCCATGTCTTCCAGCTCGACGTGAGCGCCAAAAACGACCCGAGCGCCAGGGTTGAGCTTGGTGATGTCAATAATTTCAGCGTTGGACAGGGTTCGTTCCAAATCGGAAATTCGCCCCTCAATAAAGCCCTGTTGCTCTTTGGCGGCATGGTACTCGGCATTTTCTTTCAGGTCGCCGTGAGCGCGAGCTTCCGCAATAGCGTTAATAACGGTGGGACGGTCTTCGGATTTCAGGCGTTCCAGTTCCTTGCGCAAACGTTCGGCGCCGGGCTTGGTGATGGGTGGTCTTCTCATGATGGCAGTTCCTGGTGCAGGTCACCCAGGGCATTCACCCGGATATTTTCCAGGTAGTCCATGGCGTGCAGCGTGGCGCGGGCGCCTGCAACGGTAGTTGAGTAATTGACCCGGAAGTTTAACGCTTCCCGGCGAATTGAAAAGGAGTCTTGGATGGCTTGACGCCCCTCTGTTGTGTTGCAGATGAACTGCACCTCATTGTTTTTGATCACATCGACGATATGAGGGCGTCCTTCCTGCACCTTATTGATCCGCTCACAAGGGATGTCGGCGTCGGCCAGGGCTTGCCAGGTTCCGTCCGTCGCGATCAGGCTGAAGCCCTTTTTGATCAGATCACGGCCCAGCGACAAGACCCGAGATTTGTCGCCATCTCGAACACTGATAAAGGCTTTACCACTGGTTGGCATGCCAACTCCTGCCCCCACCTTGGCTTTGGCATAGGCCGAGCCAAAGGACCGCCCTATGCCCATCACCTCGCCAGTCGAACGCATTTCCGGTCCCAGCAAGGGGTCAACCCCGGGAAATTTCAAAAACGGAAACACCGGCTCTTTGACCGAAAAGTACTCAGGCACAATTTCTTTGGTGACGCCCTGGCTTGCCAGGGATTGACCCACCATGCAACGAGCTGACACCTTCGCGAGCTGGATTCCACAGGCTTTGGACACAAAGGGCACGGTCCGCGACGCACGTGGATTGACCTCAAGCACAAACACTGTATCTCCCTGGATGGCAAACTGGGTGTTCATCAGGCCTACCACCTTCAGGCCGTGGGCCATCTTCACCACTTGCTCGCGCAGATTGTCCTGCATGGCCTCAGATAAAGAGTGTGCGGGCAAGGAGCAGGACGAATCGCCAGAGTGTACCCCTGCCTCCTCGATGTGCTCCATGATGCCGCCAATAACCACTTCTTTGCCGTCGCAAATGGCGTCCACATCCACCTCAATGGCGTGGTCCAGAAAACGGTCCAGCAGGACGGGAGAATCGTTGGAGACCCGAACCGCCTCAGACATGTACCGCTTGAGATCCGATTCGCCATAGACAATTTCCATCGCACGCCCGCCAAGAACGTAGGATGGCCGGACCACCAGAGGAAACCCAATTTCCCTTGCCAGCGCCAGCGCTTCTTCCGGATTGCGCGCCGTCCGGTTAGCCGGTTGGCGAAGCCCCAACTCTTTCAGAAGCTGCTGAAAACGTTCTCGGTCCTCTGCCAAATCAATGCTGTCAGGCTGGGTGCCGATAATGGGCACACCCGCCGCTTCCAAATCCCGGGCCAGTTTCAGAGGCGTCTGCCCGCCATATTGAACGATTACGCCTTCGGGATTTTCCAGTGCCACAACTTCCAGCACGTCTTCCAGCGTGAGGGGCTCGAAATAGAGCCGGTCGGAGGTATCGTAGTCGGTGGAAACGGTTTCTGGATTGCAGTTCACCATGATGGTTTCAAACCCATCATCGCGCAGGGCCAGCGCGGCATGAACGCAACAGTAGTCGAATTCGATTCCCTGACCAATCCGATTCGGTCCGCCGCCCAACACCATGATCTTTCGCTGCTCGGAGGGTTTGGCTTCACAAACCTGCTCATAGGTGGAGTACATGTAGGCCGTATCGGTGGCGAACTCGGCAGCACAGGAGTCCACCCGTTTGTATACCGGGCGAATATTCAGGGAATGGCGGAGATGGCGAACCGCGTTTTCGTCGCTGCCGATCAAATCGGCCATTCTCGCGTCGGAAAACCCCAGCCGCTTGTATTCCAGCAGCTGTTCGGCATTCAGGTGAACCATCCCTTTATCGCTGAGGGTTTGTTCCATTTGGATCAACCGCTCAATCTGGGCCAGGAACCATGGGTCGATGGCAGTCAACTCGTGGAGTTTTTCCAGGGTGTAGCCAAAGCGGAAGCCATCAGCAACAAAGCGGATCCGATCGGGTCCGGGTTGGCCCAGTTCGCGAATCAGGTGATCTTTGGCATGTTCATCGTCTGGATCCAGGATGGGGGTTAACCCATCGCAGCCGGTTTCCAGACTGCGCATGGCTTTCTGCAAAGATTCGGAAAAGGTTCGACCAAATGCCATGGCCTCACCGACCGATTTCATCTGGGTGGTTAATCGAGCATCGGCGCTGGCAAATTTCTCAAACGCAAACCGCGGAATTTTGGTGACGATGTAATCGATGGCGGGCTCAAACGACGCCGGCGTGGCGCCGCCGGTAATTTCATTACTCAGTTCATCCAGGGTGTAGCCCACGGCCAATTTTGCGGCCACCTTGGCAATAGGGAATCCGGTTGCCTTGGAGGCCAGTGCGGAGGAACGAGATACCCGAGGGTTCATTTCAATCACAATCATCCGGCCATTGGCTGGATTGATGGCGAATTGGACGTTTGAGCCGCCGGTCTCAACACCGATTTTCCGCAGCACCGCCAGGGAAGCATCTCGCATCCGTTGGTATTCTTTGTCCGTCAGCGTTAG
Source organism: Lysobacterales bacterium (assembly GCA_045106555.1). Taxonomy (GTDB): domain Bacteria; phylum Pseudomonadota; class Gammaproteobacteria; order Xanthomonadales; family SZUA-38; genus JANQOZ01. The sequence goes on from JBGCET010000008.1 coordinate 154,855, forward strand.
CGCCGGCGCTACCGTGATGGAATCGCCGGTATGCACCCCCATGGGGTCGAGATTTTCGATGGAGCAAATAATGATGCAGTTGTCCGCGCGATCGCGAACCACCTCCATCTCATACTCTTTCCAGCCCAGCACAGACTCTTCCAGCAGCACCTGATGGGTTCTGGACGACTCCAGGCCACGGCCCACTATTTCAATAAACTCTTCCCGATTGTAGGCAATACCACCGCCCGTTCCGCCCATCGTAAATGACGGCCGAATAATAATGGGATAGCCATAACCTGGCTGGAGTTCCAACGCCTCCTCAAGAGTGCCGGTGATTGTGGAGCGGCAAACCTCCAGGTTGATGTCACGCATGGCGTCTGCGAAGCGTTCCCGGTCTTCGGCCATATCGATGGCGTCGGGCGAGGCGCCGATCAGCTGCACGTCGTGTTTATCCAGCACACCGTATTTCACCAGATCCAGCGCACAGTTCAGCGCCGTCTGCCCGCCCATGGTAGGCAGCACCGCGTCGGGTTTTTCCAGCGAAATAATGCGTTCCACCGACTGCCAGTTGATCGGCTCGATGTACACCGCATCGGCAGTTTCCGGATCCGTCATGATGGTGGCAGGATTGGAATTGACCAATATGACCCGGTAGCCCTCTTCCCGCAGCGCTTTGCAGGCCTGGGTTCCGGAGTAGTCAAATTCGCAAGCCTGGCCAATCACAATAGGGCCTGCGCCGATAATCAGGATAGACTTTAAGTCAGTGCGCTTAGGCACGTCGGTGCTCCGCCATCAGGGAAATAAAGTGGTCAAACAGGGGCTGAATGTCCTGCGGCCCGGGACTTGCCTCGGGATGGCCTTGAAACCCAAACGCTGGCGCCTGGGTATGTTCAATGCCTTGCAAGGTTTGATCAAACAGCGACCGATGAGTGGGTTTCAGGTGGGCTGGCAGACTGGTTTCATCCACCGCAAAGCCGTGGTTTTGGCTAGTAATGTAGACCCGCCCCGTCGACAGATCGGCCACTGGGTGGTTAGCCCCATGGTGGCCAAACTTCATCTTGCTGGTGGCAGCGCCACAAGCAAGACTCAGCAACTGGTGGCCCAGACAGATCCCAAACAGCGGGATTTTCTTATCCACGAACGCCGCTATCGCCTCGATGGCGTAAGTGCATGGCTCCGGGTCGCCAGGACCGTTGGACAAAAATATGCCGTCTGGAGCCAGCTGCAGCACCTTGTCTGCGGGAGTTTCAGCAGGCACGACGGTTAGTCGACAGCCACGATCGGCCAGCAACCGAAGAATGTTCCGTTTGACGCCGAAATCGTAAGCCACCACGTGAAACTGCGGGTCGCCTGCAGGCTGGTGCTGGTTGGCGGCGAGGTCAAAGCTGCCTTCCTGCCAGGTATATCGCTCCTGGGTAGTGACATGTTTGGCCAGGTCCATCCCCTTAAGACCGGGGAATTGGCCTGCTTGAGCGACCAATGCGTCTGGGTCCAGATTGTCACCGATACCAATACAGCCGTTTTGCGCGCCACCATCACGCAGCAGGCGAGTGAGATGGCGCGTGTCCAAATCCCAGATGCCACGAATAGCGTTCGCTTCCATGAAGGACTGCAGGCTGCTTTCGCTGCGCCAACTGCTGTGGGCCAGCGCCAGATCTCGGATTATCAACCCGGCCGCGGCTGGCGGTTGACTCTCGTTATCGTTTTCATTGCACCCGGTATTGCCGATGTGCGGGCTGGTCAGGGTCACCAGCTGACGAGCATATGAGGGGTCGGTCAAAATTTCCTGGTAACCGGTCATAGCGGTGTTGAACACCACCTCACCCTCAGTTACGCCTGCAGGACCCAGACCTTTGCCACGCAACACGGTGCCGTCTGCAAGCGCCAAAATGGCTGGAAAATTACTCATAGGAGCACGAACATCCGGCGTGGCCGGGCATTCTGCCGGCGGCCGGCAGAGTCGATCGAATAAGGGGTATCCACGGGCCGGAGATTCTACGCATCCCAGCCGCTGCCGTCTATTGTCAGAGGTCGGTTTTTTCGTTTTGGCCCATCAGTTTTTCCTTTGGCGCCATAACGTGGTCAAGGGTATACCGCCCGGGTTTTTGGTCGGCAATCCATCGCGCGGCGCGCAAAGCGCCATCTACAAACGCCTCTCGTGAGCCAGCTCGGTGGGTCAACTCCAGACGTTCGCCATCCATCGCGATGTGCACCGTATGATCGCCAATCACCTGCCCGCCTCGAATGGCGGCGATGCCAATTTCCCCATCAACACGCAGGGCCTGGTCACCCTCTCGCGCTCGATTGATGGTGGTTTCGGGGTTCTGCCCACGGGCCGTGGCCATGGTTGATGCTAGCGCAAGCGCCGTTCCCGAAGGCGAATCTTTCTTATCCCGATGGTGCGCCTCAACGATCTCAATATCAGCGCTTTGACCCAGCACCGACGCGGCCTGGCGACATAAACGACTCAGGAGCGCTACGCCCAGGCTCATATTAGCCGACCAAAGCACAGGGGTTTTGGTGGCTGCTCGGTCCAGTGCAGCCTCCTGGTCGGACGTTAACGCCGTGGTTCCAGACACAACGGCAATGCCCCGCTCGGCACATTCAGGCAACCAGTGGTTCAAGACTGAACCGGAAGAAAAGTCGATCAGCACCTGGGCTTGACCAAGAACGTTGCCAGCCGTCAGGCCGTTGGGTTTCAAGCCGGCAAGCACGCCTATGTCGCTGCCGTAGGCGTCGCTTTCGGGTCGGACCAAGGCACTGCTTAGCTTAAGGTCGGTAGATTCAGCGATGCGACGGACGGTGGCCAGGCCCATTCGGCCTGCGGCTCCAAGTACGGCAATTGGCAGGGCGTTGGGCACGGCAGGCTGGTCCTATGAATGATTGAATTTTGAAGCTTGGCAGCCGCTCGCGGCGAAACCAACCCAAGCTTCAGGTCATAGTGTCGAAGAACTGCTTCACAGAGTCCACCCACGACGAACTCTTCGGGTGGCTGGTGGATTCACCCAGGCTCTCTTCAAATTCGCGCAGCAGGTCTTTTTGTTTGCTGCTGAGTTTTACCGGCGTTTCCAAAACGACCCGGCACATCAGGTCGCCCTTGCTGTGGCTGCGGACCGACTGAACGCCTTTGCCGCGCAGTCGAAAAGTCTTCCCGGTTTGGGTTTCTGCAGGCACTTTTAGTACCACATGGCCATCAAGGGTTGGTACCTTAAGCTCGCCGCCAAGGGCGGCCGTCCCAATGCGGATGGGAATTTCGCAGTAGAGGTTGTCCGCTTCGCGATGGAAAATCGGGTGCTTTCGCACCTGCACTTCCACATACAGGTCGCCCGATGGTGCGCCTCGTTCACCGGCCTCACCTTCTCCGCTGAGCCGAATACGGTCGCCATCATCCACTCCGGCTGGAATTTTGACCGACAGGGTCTTACTTTCCTGAACTCGACCGGCCCCGTTACAGCGCTTGCAGGGGTTTTCTACAGACTGACCCCGACCGGAGCACGTTGGACAGGTTTGCTGAACAGAGAAAATGCCCTGCTGCATCCGGACCTGTCCTACGCCACCGCAGGTTTGGCAGGTGCGGGTTTTGCCATCTTCTGACCCGGCGCCACTACAGCCTTCACAGGTGACCGCTGAAGGAACCCGAATTTCTTTACTGACGCCGTTGACGGCTTCTTCCAGGTCCAGCTCGATTGGAAACCGCAGATCTGCACCGCGACGACTTTGCTGGCGCCGACGGCCACCGCCACCCCCACCACCGAATATATCGCCAAAGATATCGCCGAATATGTCCCCAACGTCGCCGCTGAAGCCACCGCCACCCATACCGCCCTGACCGCTGACGCCATCGTGACCAAACTTGTCGTAGGCCGCCCGCTTTTGATCATCGGACAGGATTTCAAAGGCCTCTTTGGCTTCTTTGAATTTCTCCTGAGCGTCCGCATCATCCGGGTTTCGATCCGGATGATGCTTCATGGCAAGGCGCCGAAAGGCCTTCTTTAGGGCAGCCTTGTCGACGCCTCGTTCGACGCCCAGCACTTCGTAATAGTCACGTTTCATTCGAGTGTCCCAGGACCTGACTACTTGTCTTCCTTGACCTCTTCAAACTCAGCGTCAACCACTTGGTCGTCAGAATCCGCAGACGGTTCGCCTTCGGGGGCTGCGCCCTCGCCTGCAGCCTGCTCTGCTTGGGCCTTCTCTGCCGCTTTGGTCAACAGCACAGCCGCAGCCTGCTGAAGCTCCTCAGAGGCTTTCTCTATAGCTTCCTTATCGTCACCACCCAGCACTTCTTCCAGCGCTGTGGCTGCGGTTTCTATATTGGACTTTTCCTCATCAGTAAGGCTGTCGCCCAATTCGGTCAGGCTAGAGCGGGTGCTGTGCAGCACGGCGTCGGCGGTGTTGCGGGCTGTTACCAGTTCCTGGAATTTTCGATCTTCATCTTTGTGCAGTTCGGCATCCTGCACCATGCGCTCGATCTCGTCTTCGCTTAATCCGGAGCCCGCCTTAATTTCGATCTTCTGCTCTTTTCCGGTGGCTTTGTCAGTGGCGCGCACATTCAAAATACCGTTGGCGTCGATATCAAACTCCACCTCAATCTGCGGCATACCGCGAGTTGCCGGCGGAATACCCGCCAGGTCAAATCGCGCCAGAGACTTATTGGCCTGAGCCATTTCCCGCTCACCCTGCAGCACGTGCACGGTGACCGCTGTCTGATTATCGTCAGCAGTAGAAAAAATCTGCGATGCCTTGGTCGGGATGGTGGTGTTCTTCTCGATGAGCTTGGTCATCACGCCGCCCAGGGTTTCGATGCCCAGCGACAGGGGCGTTACGTCCAGCAGCAGCACGTCGGTAACGTCGCCGGCTAACACACCACCCTGTACGGCAGCGCCAATGGCAACGGCTTCGTCAGGGTTAACGTCTTTGCGCGGCTCGCGGCCAAAGAACTCCTGCACCACTTCCTGCACCTTGGGCATGCGGGTTTGACCGCCGACCAAAATCACTTCGTTGATCTCGCCCACTTTTAGGCCAGCATCGTTGATGGCGGTGCGGCAAGGACCAATGGTGGATTTCACCAGTTCGTCAACCAAGGATTCCAGCTTGGCACGGGTGAGCTTGATGTTCAGGTGCTTGGGACCGGTCTGGTCTGCCGTAATGTAAGGCAGGTTTACTTCGGTCTGCTGGCTTGACGACAGCTCAATCTTGGCCCGCTCCGCAGACTCTTTCAGACGCTGCAGTGCCAGCGGGTCGTTGCGCAGATCAATGCCCTGGTCTTTTTTGAACTCGTCCACCAGGTAGTCGATGAGACGCATGTCAAAATCTTCGCCGCCCAGGAAAGTGTCACCGTTAGTGGCCAACACTTCGAACTGCTTTTCCCCGTCAACGTCAGCAATTTCGATGATGGATACATCGAAGGTGCCACCGCCCAAGTCATAAACGGCGATTTTTCGGTCGCCGCCTTTTTTGTCCATGCCGTAAGCAAGGGCAGCGGCAGTAGGCTCGTTAATGATTCGGCGAACCTTCAGGCCAGCAATTTTGCCGGCGTCTTTGGTTGCCTGACGCTGAGAGTCGTTGAAGTAGGCCGGAACAGTGATAACCGCTTCGTCCACAGACTCGCCTAGGTAATCCTCGGCGGTCTTCTTCATTTTCATCAATACGCGGGCGGACACTTCCGGCGGGGCCATTTTCTTGCCGTTAGCCTCAACCCAGGCGTCACCGTTGTCGGCAGCCACAATGGCAAAAGGCACCATGTCCTTGTCTTTCTGTACGACCTTCTCGTCGAACTTACGTCCGATGAGACGTTTTACGGCATACAGTGTGTTGGTTGGGTTCGTGACCGCCTGACGTTTAGCAGGCTGGCCCACAAGAACTTCGTCGTCCTTGGTGAACGCAACAATAGACGGCGTGGTTCGATCACCTTCCGCATTTTCAATGACTCGGGCCTGGTCGCCTTCCATTACGGCAACACAGGAGTTTGTAGTACCCAGGTCGATTCCGATAATTTTGCCCATCAGATCGCTCCATTCCTCTCTAAGTTAAGCTTGGTGGTTAGCCGAACGCCTCAATGGCACACGGCACCAGATGATTAAGATGGTTAATGATGTGGGGTTGGTTCAGCCCAATTCCAATCGCCAGCCTTCAGCAACCCGCCAGTACTTACGGTCAGGCGTCGAGGGCTTTAGCAACCAGTACCCGCGCCGGCCTCAGCAGCCGTCCGTTGAGCACGTACCCCTTTTGCACCACCTGAACCACGGTGTCGGGTTCGCAATCGCCGGTGGGAATCATGCTGAGCGCCTCGTGGCGCTCCGGGTCGAAAGGCTCGTTTTCCGGCGCAACGGTTTCGAGGCCATGCTTGGCCAACACTTTGTCCAGCATCTTGTAGGTAAGGTCAGTGCCTTCCACCATTTGCTCGATGGTGACCTGGTCGCCTTCCGCAGCCAGTAATCCGCGCTCAAGGCTCTCAGTGACGTCCAACATGTCGGTCATGAGTTTTTCCAGAGCAAACTTGCGGGCGTTGTCGGTGTCTCGTGCCGCGCGTTTGCGCACGTTGTCCATTTCAGCCCGGGCACGCAAGGATTCGTCCACGGCTTTTTTCAATTCAGCCTGAGCCAGCGCAAGCAGCGCGGCGGGATCTTCGGCTTCAGTTGTTTGCTGAGAATCAGCCTCATCGGAGGGTTCGTCCCCCTGCCCTAAACTTCCTTCTACGCCTTCGACCGCATTGTCGATAGGACCCGCAGACGCCGCATGGGCATCATCGGCCTGAAAAGGGGTTTCCGGCGGATTTTCCTGGCCGCCATCTTGCGGATCACTCATTCCATCTCTCCGTTGCTCACTACCACCGACGATGAGATGTGGCCTAGGTCGCCTGATTCAAGACTGAGCCAAGAATTTTTGCCGTGCTGTCTACCACCGAGATCACTCGTTGATACGCCATTCGGGTGGGGCCGATGACGCCAAGCACACCAACCACCTGCCCATCGACCCGGTAAGGCGCGCCCACCAGAGAACAGGATTCAAACGCATCAGACTCAGACTCATTTCCGATGAACAGCTGAACGCCGTCGGCCTCGGCGCAGCGGTCCAGCAGGTCCAACATCTCGCGTTTCTCCTGAAATGCCTCAAACAGCGTCTTGAGTTTTTCCAAGTCTGACAGGTCGTCATAACCAATGAGATTGTTCTGCCCACTGAGTACCACGTCTTTGGTGTTTCGGGCCCCCAGTGCGCTGCCGGCAAGCTCAATGGCCTGCTCCATCACTTGGTCCATTTCACGCCGGGCCAACACCAGGTCGTCCATCAGGCGGCGTTTGATCTCGGTGAACGATAACCCTGCGTACTCCTGATTAAGGGCGTTGGCGGCCCGTTCCAGATCCTGGCTGTTGTACCCCCGATCCAGCGTGACAACACGGTTTTGCACCTCGCCGCCGGTCAGCACCAGCACCGCCAACACCTGGCGTTCGTCGATGGGCACGAACTCGATTTTTTGAAAACAAAATAAATCGCGCTGAGGCACCGTAACCACGCCAACAAAGTTGGTCAGGCTGGACAGCATGCTGGACACCTCCCCTATCACCTCGTTGACCGAGGACTGTTCGTCCAGCCTGGACTGGATATGATCCGCCAAATGGGTCTCGGCGGCCTCAGCCGTCAACATGGTTTCAACAAAAAAACGGTATCCCCTCGGGGTGGGTATACGGCCCGCTGACGTGTGGGGAGAGTGGATAAATCCGCGCCTCTCCAGCTCTGCCATCACATTGCGCACGGTGGCAGCGCTTAGCTCCAGCCCTGCGTGCCCCGCCAGAAGTTTTGAGCCGACGGGCCTGCCGGCGTCGATATATTGATTAACCAGCACACCCAGTAAATGGCGGGCGCGCTCGTCCAGTGAAGATCCTGTCATGTTGTCTATGTTGCGCCATCGGACGACGATGGCAAGGTCCAATTGGCAAAAGCCCGGTGCAACTAGCGGCCTTTCATCATAATTCTGGCGCAAATTACGCGTTATGCAGGCAAACACAGGGTAAAATCGCTCCATGCTGACTAATCTGTCTATCACCAATTACGCGCTGATTGACGCGCTAGAGCTTGAATTTTCCTCCGGCTTCAGTGTGTTAACTGGCGAGACGGGTGCCGGCAAATCCATCGCACTGGGCGCGCTACAGCTGGTACTTGGCGGCCGATCCAGCGCCAGCAACCTGCGCAGCGCCGAAAAGAAAGTCGATATCGGCGCGGTGTTTAGCCTCAAAGAGCGGCCATCGGTGGCCCAGTGGCTGGCCGATCACGACTTGGAACCTGAAGAAGACGAACTGCTGCTGCGCCGCGTGATTGGCGTTGATGGGCGATCCAGGGCCTACATTAACGGTGTACAAACCCCTGTTCAAAAAATGCGCGAACTGGGCCAGCGGCTGGTGGAAATTCACGGCCAGCACGAGTTTCAAACGCTGGTAAAAGCGCTGGAACAACAGCGCCTGCTGGATCTTTACGCCAACAACGACAAAGCGCTGGACCAGGTGATGACCCGATTTACCCGGTGGCGAGACCTAACCGGCGAACTTGAACATCTGCGCTCCAACGGCGCCCTGTCACCGGCCGAGCGAGAGCTACTGCGCCATCAGGTAGACGAATTGGAGCGCACTGCCGTTAGTGCTGAGGCGTTGGACAAGCTACACGCCCGTCATAAACAGCTGGCCAACGCAGAAACCCTGATTGAAGTAACCGACCAGGCCAACCAAACCCTGGCAGATGACATTACCGGTCCACTGGCCCTCGTGCTACAGAACCTTGGCCGCCAACGAGACTCACTCCCAGCGCTGGACGAACCTATCGATTTGCTGCAAAGCGCATTGTTGCAGGCTCAAGAGGCCGAGACCGTATTAGCCCGGCACCTGCGCGAACTGGACGCTGACCCTGCCCAGGTGGCTGCGCTGGATCAACAGCTGGATACCATTCATACCCTGGCGCGCAAACACCGGATTGCCCCGGAAGACCTGGCCGGCCATCTGCAGGCGTTGAAAGACCGCTATGAGCAGGCAGAAAACGCCGAGGATCAGGAACAAGAGCTGGTCGAAAAACTAGCAGAAGCCGAAAAGGCCTATAGAGTTTCCGCCAAAAAACTGTCCCAACGCCGAGCAAAGGCAGCCCGAGGCTTTGCAACAGCAATCACCGAGACCCTGCACGAGGTTGGCATGGACCAGGCGGCGTTCACCGTTGAGGTAACGTTCGATGCCAAAAAGCCCCCCTCTCAGCGCGGCCTGGACAGCGTAACGTTCAATATCCAGACCAACCCCGGAAGCCCCGCAGGCTCCCTGGACAACGTGGCGTCAGGCGGTGAACTATCCCGCGTTGCCCTGGCAGTAAAAGTCGCCCTGACCGCGGAGGAACGAGGTCGAACGATGATTTTCGACGAAGTGGACACCGGCGTCGGCGGCGCAACTGCCCAAATGGTGGGCCAAAAACTGCGCCAACTCGCTCGACAGTCTCAGGTTATCAGCGTAACCCACCTACCCCAGGTGGCCGCCTGCGGCCATCAGCACTACCGGGTAGAGAAACACCAAAAGAAAGACCAGACCACGACCCACGTGACCGCCCTAAACGAGGACGAACGCCTACAGGAACTGGCCCGAATGCTGGGCGGCGTAAAAATCACCCGCCAAACCAAAGCCCACGCCGCCGAAATGCTATCCCTGGCCCTCAACGACAAACAAAGCAGCTAACCCCCTGCTGCTTCCCAAACTCAGGAACACACCTTGGGTCGTTCTGGTTGGGGACACGACGTTAACTAAGGCACCACACGAGAAAAAGGGACTATCTAGGCGGCAGTGCGCCGTAGGCCCTTGAAGGAAGTAAAGCGGACCGCAGGGAGCCATTCCTTCAAGGGCCTATGGCGCGCTGCCGCCGACCCGACTCCCAAGGCCTTGGGAGAACAATGGTCAAACCTACTTTTTCTTTCGAACGTAGAGAACCATGGTGTGGTCCTCCAAAACGTACCCCATTTTTTCGCAAAGCTCGTGCTGCAGCTGTTCAATTTCCTCTGAAACGAACTCCACCACCTCACCGGAGTTGATGTCCACCATATGATCGTGATGTTCTCCTGAGTCCAGTTCAAACACCGATTTATCGCCTTCAAAATCGTGTTTTGCCACCAGCCCTGCCGCCTCAAACTGATTCAGCACCCGATAGACCGTCGCCAGCCCGATATCTTCGCCATCGTCCAGCAGGCGACGGTAAATATCCTCCGCGCTCAGGTGACGGGTTTCGCTGGATTCTAAAATCTCCAGAATCTTTACCCGCGGCAAGGTAATTTTGAGTCCAGCCTTGCGCAGTTCGTTTCTATCGGGCATCGAGCTTAAGCTCCTGACAAAAAAGGAAAATTTCCACACCACCCCAATCCGCTGTTGCTGCGAGCGTGATCTTGAGTATCGCTAATGGAAGGTTAACAGCCGGTATTGTATCATCGCGCCCCATCAATACCGGACCTGCGGATACTTTCCTTGCGACCAATACACCTAATTGCCTTGCTGCTTTGCCTGACAACCCTTGGCGGCTGCAATCTCATTTACAAGATTGACATTCAGCAAGGCAGCGTTCTTGATCAGGACATGGTCAATGACCTGCGCCCCGGCATGACCAAACGCCAGGTATCCCTTGTGATGGGTACGCCGGCGGTAGCCAGCCCGTTTCGTCAGGATCGCTGGAATTACGTCAATACGTTTTCCCGCCGCGGCGGACCCGAGGAGCTGAAGACGCTGTCTTTGTTGTTTGAGGACAATCGTCTGGTAAAGATTGAAGGCGACTACCTGCCCGAGGATTCTGACCTGGAAACTGAAGAGAAGCCTGCCAGCTAACGGGCTGGCCTTAAGACTGAGCTCGAAGTCGGCGTGCTTGTTTGGGGTCTAGCTCCAGCGGACGGTAAACCTCGATTCGATCTCCTGCCCTGACTTCGTCCTGCAACTGCCTGGACTGACCAAAAACCCCCACGTTGTTGTCGCTGACAGTGATACCTGCCGCGGCAAAATCCAGTCCAGACTGTTCAAGGGCATTGTCGACCGTCGTACCCGCAGCAACCGTCAATGAAACGACCTGTTGGCGCTGCGGTAACGCCAGCACCACCTCCACCACCATGGAACCTTCTCCCTCATGCAACGTTTCAGGACCCAAACTGTTCGTCCGCTCGAGTGACAAAGTCTCCAACCAACCGTTTAGCGACCCAGGAAAATCCGCTGGCGAACGCCGAGGCCAATAAGTCTGAGCCCAATTCAAAATCCAGTTTCAACATTACTTTAGCCCCGTCTTCCCCCAACGCTTTGAAGCTCCATTGGCCCACAAATGAACGAAACGGTCCATCGATGGCCTGCATATGAATCGCAGTGGGTTCGGTGAGGGTGTTGCGCGTAGTGAAGGCCTGGCGGACACCCACAATATTGACACTGACCCGTGCCACCATGGCCTCGGAAGACGATTCCAATATTTCGGTACCGGTACACCAGTTGAGAAACTGTGGGTAAGTGTCGACCCGGTTTACCAGGCCATACATCTGGTCAGCGCTGTGTTCCACCAGCGCAGAGCGTTCGATCAGGGGCATGAATGCAGGATATCACGCAAGGCGGAATGTCAGTACAATACCGCCCCCGCCACCGTGGGATTTCGCACGGGCGGGACAAAAAGTCATGGCAAAGAAACCGAAAAAACCCGTTAACGACAATACGATTGCGCGCAACAAGCGAGCGCGCTTTGAGTATTTTGTTGAGGAAGAGTTTGAAGCTGGCGTGGCGCTGCAGGGCTGGGAAGTGAAAGCCCTGCGCGAGGCGCGGATCAGTTTTGGGGAATGCTATGTGCTGTTGAAAGACGGCGAGGCCTACCTGTTTGGGGCCCACATTTCACCGCTGACCTCAGCCTCCACCCACGTCAAAACAGACCCTACCCGCACCCGCAAGCTGCTGCTGCACCGCAAAGAGCTGGACACCATGATTGGCGCGGTTGAGCGCAAGGGTTTCTCACTGGTGCCACTGGCCCTTTACTGGAAGCGTGGCAAGGTAAAAGTTGCCATTGGGCTCGGCAAGGGCAAAAAACTCCATGACAAGCGCACCACGGAAAAAGACCGGGACTGGAAGCGCGATCAGGCGCGCATTCTTAAACACTCCTGACCGCGCCCCGGCGCCCCGCTACTCAAACCCACTTTGAAAGACCACCTGCGGCAGCACTGGCACCAGCTCCATGGTTAGATTGGACCCAGTGGCATCGCGTTCGGTGCTCGTCACGTCAATCGCGTAGCCCATGGCCTGAGGATCGAAGTTGATGTCCGGCGCCATGGCGATAGTTACAGTGACAATTTCCCCTGGGCTAAGCGCGCCCAGCTGGCAGGTAGTGGTCACCGCGTCGTGACCGCAGCTGCCTTTGGTGGTTTCGAAAGACATCAGCTGCACACCGTCAGGAAGCACGCCGGTGAAGACCACGTTGGAGGCGCTTAGACCCTCCACAGGCAACTGAGGCAATTCATTGCTGACGTTGATCATCAGACGGGCGACCTGCCCCGGCTGTACCAGAGGGTCATCGACCGGCAGGGCTTCCAGCGCCAGGTCCACCATCGGCAAAACCGTAACGTCCGCGAGCAGCGCATCTTCCGCGTTACTGCCGGCACCCTCTTCGTCAATGACCAACACCTGTACAGCCTTTGCGCCTGGGGTCAGATAGACGTGTTGCGCCAATACCTGACCCGTACCAGCTGCTGCAACAGTAATGATTGCGTCGTTTTGAGGCGCATTCGGATCAGCGGGTGGGGTCTGATTCACGCTGTCAGTTTCGCCATCGCCCCAGGTAATTTGCAGGGCGTGAGCCTGACCTGCATCTGGGTCGTCGAACTCGGCCATTAACGGCACCGGAAACCCAAGACCTGCCTCAAAGCCCGTATTGACCACCTGCCCTTTTAATAAATCCGAAAGTCCCTTTGGCAGCACCTTGGACCCATCGTCCATAAACCTAAGCTGGGGTTTATCGTTGACCGGATTCACCGTCAGAGTCACGGTGGATACATTGGAGGTGAATGTGCCGTCACTAACCTCAAAGCTCAGCGAATCCAAACCGTTGAAATTCAGCTCCGGTGTGTAGGTCAGCATATTGTTGCTGCCATCCAACGTTCCATGGCTAGGCGGGGTGACAATTCGGTACGTGAGTTCGTCCAGCCCGTTGAAATCAATTCCAGCGATGCCGTCGGGATCACTGGCCAGCAAATTCACATCCGCAGTGCTGTCTTCGTTCAGTGAGATTGCATCGTCGAAAGATTCGGGTGGTCGGAAGTTGCGAGTAACGTTAATGGTTGCCGTCGCAATGTTGCTCGTGGCCAGACCGTCGTCGGCGCTGAAGGTAAAGCTATCGGTGCCCTGAAAGTTATTGTTGGAGGAGTAAGACAACACGACGCTGTTGTCCGTGATGTCTTTGAAAGGGGCCGTTTCAAACACGTGCATCAGCGCCCGATCCCGGTCAATCACAAAAAACTTATTGGCGTTAACGCTAATGTCTTCAGGCCGCCCCATATCGCCCAACACAAAACAGCTGCCGTCACAGGTAGACGCTGCCTCCCCGGCAAAGTCGCCGATGGCGGAAAAACGCTGCACTCGGGCGTTGTTGTAATCGGTGACGTACAGAATGTCTTCATCATCCAGCCCCATGCCCGTCGGCACATCAAACTGACCTGCAGCGCTACCGTTGGTGCACAGTCCGCCCGTCTGGCTCCCGCAATTACTGCCGTTGGCTACTAGATCAACGCAGGTAGTGTCGGTGCAGCTGTATCCAATGGATCGTTGATTGTCATCATCGCAGTTCGGTCCTGAATCACACCGCCCCAGCCAGCCAATATGTGCGCCTAGAGTAACCGCGGCGCCGTTTCGCTGAGGCGGCTCAAAGCGATGGATGCGGTCAAACCCTGAGTCCATCACGTACACAAATCCTGCGCTGTCCACTTCCACCGCATACCCCCCGTTGGAGCCGGTGATAATGGTTTGGCCGGACATGAATCGGTCGTTGTTTTTCAGCCCGCCCAGAAAGGCCGGCTCCTGCTGTCCATCAGCGCCGTCATAAGCAAACACTCCCACTTGGTCGGTGGCGTAAATAATGCCGGTGGCCGAGTCCATGCGAGCGCTCTTCAAGCGGCCGCCGGTAACTGGCGGCGACTGGTTGGACGGTGGTTCCAGAAACCAGATGTCCAGATTGTTGAATTCGCGATCAAACTTGCGCAGTGACAGGTCGCTGCTGTTGGTCTGGGGATTGACGGTGTACAAGAACCCGTCCCTGTCCAGGGTAATGCGCGGAATGCTGCTACTGATATCGGTTTTCTGATCTTCAAAAACCCCGCTAGCGCTCCAGCGGGAAATTCGCGGCGAGGTGGTCGCGTCGCTGGCGCCACATCGCCAGTATCGGTCAAGCACAAACGACACGCCGTCGACCGCCACCACCACATACTGGGGCAGGTAAACAAAATCGATAGGAATGTCCTGGCCGTTTTCACAAAAGGTATCGAAAAGATCGTTCGCCGGGTTGTTTGAGGTATTGATAATGTCGCCCACAACGTTGCCTGGGCGAACGCGATAGTCCTCGATAAAATAAGGCATCAGTGGCGCGATAAAAAAGCCGTTTTGGGGCTGGCTGTTGATGGCGAATTTCAACGGGTCGAACAACCCGGATAACAGGTCAGGGTCGCTACCGGTGAGGGTCAAGTCGATGGCCTGACCGGTGAGCGCGTTGCCCGCCACAGAGGTCACACTGGGCGGCTGATTGGTACCCGGCGCCTTGACCGTAATCCACTGAGAACGGGCGTCACTGTTGCCCGAGCCGTCGGTGGCAGTCCAGCGCACTTCGGTGCGGGCGTTCACCGGAAAACTGCTGGGCGCCGTATTGCTCAAGGCCGGATTTGGATCGGCCACGTCAAACACTACGGCAGTGCCAATATCCACATCGGAAGCCGTGGCCGACTGGGACGATTCCAGCACCCTCGCCGGCGGCACCAGGATAATGGGCGCCCGCGTATCTCTCACCTCAATTTTCTGACGCAAAAACGCCCGTCCAGAATTGCCGGGACCCAGCGGCCCAGTATCCAGCGCCTCCCACTCCACAAAGTTTGTGCCGATAGGCAGCAACACCGGCGCGTCGTTGCCGGTTAGCAGCGGCTGGTCACAGGGGTCGCTTTCGATAATCCATGAACGAAACAGGTCTTTGTGGTTTTCCCAACGCTCGCCGCCCAGACTGTTGGCCTCCAAAACCACGGGGGTATTGCTGTTGTTGATGCCGGCCGCTGGCATGTACTCAATCTGCGGCGGGTTCACGTCTTGCACGTTGAAAAATCGGCGCTGTTCATGCACCGCGGTATCCACCACCAGCGGATTGCCTGCCTGACCCGCGGTGATCACGCCAATTTCTACCCCAGCGCTGACCAAGAATAGCCCGCCAACCTCAACCGCCCGCGCAGCAGTCTTCGGGTCGGTTTGAAGTTCGAAAAACGCTTTGCCGTATTTCACCTTGTTGGCGATGATGAACAACGCGACCGGCACAGCGATATCCAAAATGGGATCCAACTGCGTGGCAGCCTGCCAAAGCAGAGCGTGGCGGCCCGAGGGAAACACCACCACCGGATCTGCGGATGTCCAGTCGTCTAGAAAGGGGTTGTTTAGCCGCAGCGCCACGTCGGTGTTGGCATGTTCTACCTCGGGCGGCAAAGGGTTGCTAAACGCGCCCCAGTTTGTTGGCAGAGATTGGGTGTCTGCTAATCCCAAGAGGTTGGAGTATCCCGCCTCGACCTGGGGCAAGAAAAAGCTGTAGTGGCACTCATCAGGGCTATTGGGCACCACCGGGTTTGGGGTAAACGCGCGCAGAACCGGCGGCAAAAACTTCAGACCAATGTCGAACCCGGTAGCAATCACCCCAGCAATGGTGCCCTCAATACTTGGCAAAAACGACGTGGGCAACAGCGCCACCTGAGCGCTAACCAGCGCGGTAAACGCCTGGCGATAACCGTCGTTGTCTTCCAGCTCAGCCTGGGCTGAGGTGAATACACACAACGACAGCATGACCGATAGACCTGTTGATTTAAGGCGTTTCATCACTCTTCCTTGTTAATGTTCCACTCGGTTTTAACGAGCCACTTTCGATGGAAATACCGTCCGTTACTGCCCAATGGCGGATTGGCGATGGCAATCGGGTCACCGTTGGATCAAACCGTGTGTCAAATCCGTATTCCATGCTTTAATCAAAGTTATGACGAGCCGCATCACCACCAAACTGGCGGAAGACGACCCGCTCTGGGAGACCCTGTATGAACGCCTGAAGGCCATCGCCATCGCGCAGGTGGCTGGAGAGTTCAGCCCGGGCGCCTTGCAGCCCACCGCCTTGGTCAACGAAGCCTGGCTGCGCATGGCTGATTTGAAACTGGAGTGGCAAAGTCGCAGCCACTTTCTGGCGATGGCGGCCCGAGTGATGCGGCGGGTTCTGGTTGACCATGCTCGTGCCAATAAAGCGGCCAAGCGGGACGCAAGGCTTCGGGTGACGCTCAACTCCCAGCTCTCCACCGAACCCAGCGTTGATCTAATCCAGGTGCACGAGGCGCTGGAAACGCTAGGCCAGCAAGATGCGCGCACCGCGCAGGTGGTTGAAATGCATTATTTTGGCGGCCTGACCTACGCGGAGATTGGGCAGCTACTGGATATTTCTGAGGCAACCGTGAAACGCCAGCTGCGCTCAGCCCGGGCCTGGCTGACCGCCGAGCTTGCCGACCGGCAAACCACCATCCACTGAGCGCAATGAATTTTCAGCAGCTGGACACGCTCTTTCGTCAGGCCCTTGAGCTAGCGCCCGATCGTCGAGAAGCGTTTATCGATGAGCAGTGCGCTGATGACCCGGACTCTGCCAACCGGCTGCGCGATATGCTGCGGGCCGATCACAACAGCCACAGTCAGTTTGATGTGCTGAACGCGGCAATTTCCCAGCAGCGAAATGATCTGCAGCAGCGCCCACAACCCGACTGTATTGGTCCTTACCAGGTTGTCAGAGAGCTTGGCCAAGGCGGTATGGGCACCGTCTATCTCGCCTCAAGGCCCCGGGATGGTTTTGATCAACAGGTCGCGGTAAAACTCCTTCACGCAACCGGTGCACCGCCCGTTTTGCGTGAGCGGTTTCGGCTTGAGCAGGAGGTTTTGGCCAAGCTTCGCCACAATGCAATTGCGGGCCTGATTGATGCCGGGACAACGGACCTGGGCGAACCCTACGTTGTCATGGAGTATGTTCAGGGTGAAAACCTGACCGACTTTGCTCGATCCCAATCGATGTCGCTCAAGGCCCGGCTGGGCCTGTTTCTTCAACTGACCGGCGCCATCAGTTACGCCCACAGCAACCTCGTGGTGCACCGCGACATCAAGCCCGATAACGTGCTGGTAGATCCGCAAGGTATGGTCAAACTGCTGGACTTTGGTATCGCTAAGCTATTGCCCGGCGACGGCGAGGCCAGCCAGCTGGGTACGCTCACCCGCGCCGGCGCCATGACCCCACCCTACGCGTCGCCTGAACAGGTGCGAGGCCAGCCGATTACCATTGCCTCTGACATCTACTCGCTGGGTGTGGTGCTGTATGAACTGTTGAGCGGCCAGCTGCCGTATCAGGTGGATGCCAGCGCCAGCACGTTGGAACTCGAACGCCAGATCTGTGACACCAACCCTGCCCCGCCCAGCCAGCGCCTGACCGAGTCGGTAAGCGCGGTCTATGGCCAACGACACCTGCGCGGCGATTTGAACAATATTGTTGCCAAGGCCATGCAGAAGGAGCCTTCTCGACGCTACTCTTCGGCCGCCCAGTTGGCAGAGGATATACAGCGATTCCTGGATGGCCAGCCGGTTTCTGCACAAAAGGATTCCTTCACTTATAGAACTCGTAAGCTGATCGCGCGCAATCCGCTGGGCGCTGTGGCCAGCGGCATTTTACTTCTGAGCATCGTGGCGTTTACCGCCATTACCTGGCGCCAATCACTGGAGATTGAGAAGCAACGCGACAGTGCACAACTGGAAGCTGCCGCTGCCAGCCAGGTAGCGGACTTTATGGTGGGATTGTTTGAGGTATCAGACCCTCGCGCAGGCGATATGCCAAAGTTATCGGCTCGGGATTTACTGGACCGAGCCGCCGCCGATATAGACAGCGACATTACTGACGCCCCGCTGCAACGAGCACGCCTGATGCATGTGCTGGGTTTGGCCTATACCAATTTAGGCGACTATGCGGGTGGACAAAAACTACTCAATCAAGCGTTAGGCCTTCGCAGAGAATTCCTGGGCAACAATAGCCAACAGGTCGCAGAATCTCTCAATCGCATCGGCAACTTTCACCGGGAGTACGGCGAACTGAAGGCTGCAGAAGCAGCCCTGCGTGAGGCGCTGGAGATTCGACAACGCATCACCGCCGGTCCTGACGAGGGCCTGGCGGACTCCTACAACAATTTCGGCCTGTTTCTGCGCGAGATGGGAAATTACCCAGACGCTCTGGAAATGCTGAACCGATCTAATGAGATGCACCAGGCGCTGTCTGGCCCCGATAGCGCTCAGCTGGGTGCACCACTTCACAACCTGGCTCAGGCGGCCGATGCCCTGGGCCAATACGACAAAGCGAAAACCCTTCTTCGACGAGCGCTGGACATCAAACGCCGCCATGGCAAACAACAGCAGGCAACGTATGCAAACTCGCTGGCGGTATTGGCCGCAATCGAATTGAAACTTGGCGAATACGAATCCTCGCTGAAAAACCGATCAGAATCTCTGGCGACACGCAGAGCGGTGTACTCCGAGGCTCACCCAAGCCTGGTGGCAGGCCTGACCGGTATGGCCGCCACGCATATACGGGTTGGCCAATTGGATATTGCTGAAGGTCTGCTAGACGAAGCTGAAGTGGCAGCAGTAATGGTCAACGGCCCTGACGGAACACAGATGGCGCGGGTTCTCACGCAGCGAGGCGCACTTTCAATGGCCAGGAAACGCCATCGGGCAGCCGTTGCAGCGTTGGCCCAGGCGCTGTCGATCCGAGAGCAAAAGCTACGACCTAACCACCCGAGCGTGGCCAGCAGCCAACTGGCCTTAGGCAAGGCCCTAATGGCGATGGACGAGTTGGAGCAAGCACAACCGTTGATTCAAGCGGCTCTGGATCAACGCGCCCGCACCCTGCCTGAAAACCATCCACACGTGATCTCAGCAAGCGCCGCGCTCGCCCAATTGGCGAACGCCCAGGGCGACATCGAGACAGCGTTGATGCTTGGACAGCGAATCTTGGCCAATCCGCCTGCAGAATCCACCGCCGATAGCCGCCTGGACAGGCAGAACATTCAAGCGATGCTAGACAGCTTTTCCACCACAACACCTTGAAAAACCGCCCAACTAGTCCAATATAGGTAACTCGTCGATGCATTAATCCAAAGGTTTAATGCACACCCCGTGGGGGCGTACTGGCTTCGACGCCGGTCGCGAAACCGCAAGGTGCATGCCGAGGACGCAAGGTTCCTCGTTAATCCCGTTGCAAACTTATAGTTGCCAACGACGACAACTACGCTCTCGCCGCCTAAAAACCGGTAGATTGCCATTCCACTGAGGCCGTGCCTGTGCGGCGCAGAATTGGAATGTCACCTTTCACAGGATCGCGATGAAGCTCGCCCGATGTGGAGTCGTTAAAACCTAGCCGGGACCGCTGTGTGTTTTCCCCGCCGTCAGGTAGCGCACAGTTAAATTAAAGGACGGCTAAGCATGTAGATCCTGAGGCAGAGGACTGACGGACGCGGGTTCGACTCCCGCCGCCTCCACCACTATCTCGGAAGGCCGTCTCGCGACGGCC
The DNA here is from genome assembly GCA_045106555.1 of Lysobacterales bacterium. GTDB lineage: Bacteria > Pseudomonadota > Gammaproteobacteria > Xanthomonadales > SZUA-38 > JANQOZ01. The sequence continues at coordinate 174,667 of JBGCET010000008.1, forward strand.
TTTTTCTCGCGCTCTCATTTATCTTTGTCCACAGCCTTTCAACAAATTGACATCCGGGTCAGATACTATCCACCCCACGCGTCCGTGCTTTATAGCAAATCCCAATGACCCATTTTGAATACATCGCTGTGATGGTATCCATCATTATGGGCCTCGGAATTGTTCGATTGCTGAGCAATCTGGACAAGGTTTTTTCAGCCCAGCGTTACTGGCCCCACGCCGTCTGGGTGCTGTCCCTGTTTTGGCTTCACGTTCAGAACTGGTGGGCGTTCTGGGAAATGCGAACAGTTGCATTCAACGTTGTGCTGTATTCGGTGTGGATTGCTTATGCCAGCTTGCTATATCTATGCACCGTTGCTCTGACGAATAGAGAAGACACGGATAAAACGTGGAAAGCGCATTTCTTTTTGCAACGCCGATGGTTTTTCAGTGTCATGATCCTGACGATCGTCGCAGCGATTTTCATTACGAAGATTTTCTTTGGCGCGTCCCTGTTACACCCCTACCGAATCATTCAATTTTCGCTATTGGGTTTGGCGATACTGGCCGCCGTTAACGACCGCGAGCGTATACAGAAAATCGTCTGCGTTGTCTTCTTCATTCTGATGGCTCTAGGTATTTCAGTGTTTCGATACCTGCCCGACATGTTTCAACAGGCGTCCATCGCTGACGTTCGACCCGCAACAAATGATCAAGCCGATAGGAAAATAGCCGAGCCTAGCTCCGCCAGTTCTTTTGTGACACCGGCAGAAGATTTATTGGCCGCCGGTCTACCAATAACCATTTCAAAGTCAGAGCAATCGCGGATCGAGACTGCTCGCTTGCAACTGAATAAGTCAGGGTTTGCCGAGAGCCCGGAACCCAAGTCATTAGCCAAACGACATAATGACTATGTGCGAAAACAGCTGATGGGCAACAACAATCGTAACGTCTTCCTCGTCAAGGATTTCGATTTTTCCGATTCTGACGCCGGCTTGGTCGATAGCAAGCTGCTGAATGCAAATTCAGAGTCCTATGTCACGGTTGAGCAATCTGCCTTACTGCGAACCTATACAAATACCAAGGTCGGTAATCTTTATATTCGCGAGTCGCGCAACACAAAGGTAGGGGTTATCGGAGACGTCGCACAGCCGAAGCTTAGAGTGGCTGGATTTGGCGGACACATCACCAAAGTCAGATATCGAGATGGTGATTTTGCCACGTTAATCATGATACCCGTAGGCGACAAACGCGCTAAGTTCATCGAGATTAGCGGTGCCGGTATTGTAAAAGCCCAACTGTCGAGAGAAGCCCGGGAGTTCCTTACCACCCTTCTCACCGAAGATGAAACCTAGCTCAACACCTGAACCGGGAGCATAGATTCTCCTGATTCAAAACTCATCATTTACAGACCCGTTTTTCATTCGCCTGCGCCACATAACGAATCCGCTGATGGGCCAGTACAGCAAAGAACCACCAACGATTGTCATAACAATGCCACCGGTCGCTCCGAGGACAAATCCCGTGTGAATGGAATACAACCAGCTGCGAACGCCAGTGCCTTCGTCAATCAGCCCAGACGGATACGTAGCGACCTCGCCGCTTGCTGGATTGACTAAGATGTCAGTTCGACGCAGTTGTGAATCGGTAAATGCGAACCAATACTGCGCCGCATGGGGGCCGACATCAGAAAAGGCGGCGAGTCTTTGGTTCGAAAACTTCTGGGACGCAATCTTCCAGGCGTCACTCAAGCCAACTTCAACACTCTCACGGTGTCCTTGGCGCATGCCAGCGCGCATGTTGGCAGCGACAACGCTCTGTCCTTCGTTTCGCTCCTTCCACGTTGCCAAATTCAACCAAACGCCGGTTAGCGAAACGACTGAAAGCACAATACCAACTGCCAATCCGGCCCCTCGATGGATTCGCCAAAACCCCGTCCTACGGCCAGCGTAGGACCGAGTCTTTCCCCACAGCACCATGCCAGAAACCATGAATCCCATCGTGAGGATGCCGAAAACCGTCACGAATATCCGGCCACCAACACCGTAGCTCGTCCACTTGTGCCAACCGGTCACCTTGCCCACCCATCCGTCGGATGAGGGGCGTTCGGCAATGACCCTGCCCGAATACTGATCCACAGTGATGGATCGGGACATATCAATGCCTTTGAGTTTCCGGCCACCCATCACTATCGCTGCGGTCGCTGGGCTGTTGTCCATCGGCAACATGACATGCGCTGGGCGAAAATCAGGTTTAGACGCTTTGACTGCGGCAATTAGCTCTGCCGGGCTCAGCGCCGAGTCGGTAATTTTTGAAACCGCGTAAACATCGGGTTCGCTGGCTGCGAGCAACACGAAACGTTGCTGAGATACGGCGCCTGTTATCCCCTGAAACAACACAAAGCCGCCGACTAGCAGCCCAGTCCAACGATGAAAACCTCGTAAACGTTTCATTGGCTATCCCGATCGGCCATCAATCGCCCAGGCTCACCCGAACCCCAACGTTGGCAATAAACCCTTCTAACGGCGACCAGGCGTCCACCGTCCAGCGACCATCTAGGGCGCGACTTGGCAACACCAGAGGATCGTCCTTGGTCTGGCGAACGTCCAGCAGGTTTTCGAGATTCAGAAATAGCCGGTATCGCCCCAGCACAATCTCTCCCAATAGGCCGATGTGAAGGTACGGATCGCTATGGGTGCGAAACGGATTGCCTTCCAGCGACTGCCTGCCCGTGTAATAAAGCTCCAGGCCAACGCGACCGCGCCCGTGCTGTTCCCACATGGCCACAATTCCTGCTGAGTGCTGGGGCGTAAGAGGAACCGTGCGGCGCCCTGCCCCCTCGGTTAAGGGTTCTTTAGCGTCCAAATACAGGTAGCTGGCTGTGACCACATAGGGCGTCTTGCGCCAGCGCAGCAGAGTCTCCACACCACGGGTCCGGGTAACGCCAAATTGATTGATCAGTTGAATCCTGTTTTGAGTTGTTGGTTGTAACCGCACTGCGTCGTCGATATCGGAGGCAAACACTGTCAATCCGGCTTCAAGACCGCCGGCGGTGTAACCAAGATCCAGCGACAAGGTTTCCGCGCTTTCTTCCTTCAGACCAGACAGCGGCTCCAGACGCGACAGTCCAGCGGCCTCGGTTTCCTCAACAAACGGCGTGGGTGCATAAAACCCTCTCCCATGGGACATCCGCACAGTCCAAGGCCCTGGCCGATACAGTAGCGACAGCCTGGGACTGAACTGTCCGCCGTATTCGCTGTGATCATCCCAGCGGGCACTGGCGGCCAGGCTGATCTGCGAACCCAGGTCGTAAGTTAGCTGCCCAAATACCGCAGGTGCTTTATACCGATAATCAAAACCGGGAAAGGTGTCCGACGTATAGTCATCACTCTGATATGCCAGCCCGCCGACCCAGGAAGCGGCCTGGGTCTCACCAGCAAGAGAGGCTTCTATCAACAGCGTTTCGTGTTGGTCATCTTCGGGTAGATCACCGAAACGATGATCGTGGGACTGCCGTGTGCCTGAAGCCCGAATCTGAGCGTAGCCCCAATTCGATAACGGCCTTTCCAGCACGAGGCCGACATCAAAACGGTCGGTGTCCTGATTTTGAGGAAATGCCAGTCCGTTCGAGACCACTCCGCCATCCACCGTCCCGCCGCGCCGGTCCTCTACCATAGCGCCCAATGTGGCATAGGCTGTTGTTCCGTCCGGTCCGTTATAGAACAGCCTTGGGCGAACGGAGAACCGCTCGTAGCCGGGCATATCGATCCAGTCATCGTCGTCCAAATCCTGGGGCGATTGGCGATTGTAGTTTGACAGTATCGATCCGCTCCATTTCTCATCGACGATACGCTCGCCGTAGACAGAAACGTCTTGTGCGTCTCGGGTTGTAGCGTTAAGGATCAACTCACCGCCAGGCACAGCACCTGGCCGTTTAGACACCAGGTTAATCACTCCACCTAGCGCCTGGCCGCCATAGAGTGCCGAGGATGCGCCTTTGATAATTTCTACCTGGCCCAAATCGCTGGGCGGCACCTGCAGCAGGCCCAGAGAAGACGCCTGACCGCCATAAAGCGGCAGCCCATCGGCCAACAGCTGGGTGTAGCGTCCCCGCATGCCATGGATACGAACATTGGCAGAACCTAGTGCTGGCGAGGTTACCTGCACCCGCAGGCCACCGGTTTCGTTCAGCATCATGGAGATGTTGCCCGGCCGCATCAGCAGCTTCTCCTCCACCTCCTCGCCGGCCAGAACTTCAACGCGCAGTGGCTGGTCCTGCAGGCGGCGCCGAGACCGGGTTGCCTGAACGACAATTTCCTCTACCGCCTCCTCGTGGTGGTCATGATGATCCTCCTCACAAAGCGCTGGGGTGGAGGCACAGCCCAGAGCGAGGAATGTCAATACAACTGTTAGCGTGTGGGGAGAATTCATCAGATCAGCGTTTTGCGTTTCGGGGCACCGAGGTTTGTCCCGTCGATGCTTGCGGAATATAAGAAGCAGATGCCGGGTAGAATACAGGAACCGGGCCTGGCTATTTTGTCGCCGCCCATTTTTTCTCTGGATGCGGTTGCAAGGCGCATCCCCAACAACTTGGCCGTTTCAGACCTCAAAACCACTATTCCTGACAAAAATCACTTCAATGAAAACAAAATCCAACATACGTTAGGTTAGACAGATACAGAACCTCCAACGAGCGCCCAACTCTTATGAATGACCCAGCCCTATCCACCATGTCGTTTGCCGATGCCCAGGCTGATATGCGAACTTCGTACTACAGCGGTGCAACGGGGGCCCTCACCTCTGCCACAGCCTGGCTAGTGGCGGCAGTGGTGGTCACCACGGTTTCACCCAAAACAGGCATGATCACATTGCTGTTGGGCGGCATATTCATTTTTCCCGTGTCGCTGGTTTTTTGCAAAATTCTTGGCCGCAGCGGCAAACACAACCCTATCAATCCTCTAGGCCCGCTGGCGCTGGAGGGCACGGTTTGGATGATTGCATCCATGGTCATCGCCGTTGGCGCATCCTTCTACCGGCTGGACTGGTTTTTCCCCGCCATGCTGTTGATTATTGGCGGGCGTTACCTGACTTTCTCCACACTGTATGGCTTGAAGACCTATTGGGCGTTTGGCGTCGCACTCATCGGCACCGCGTCTGCTTTGGTTCCGCTTGAGGCGCCAGCCTGGGTTGGCGCATACGCGGGAGCCGCGATTGAGTATGTTTTTGGTGGGATCTTACTTATTCGGGATAAATCCACGCACCGTGCGCTAGAGAACTAGTACCGACCAATCAAATCGCGGCTTTTTGTCGGTTGCCCGTGGAAAACTTGAAAGACACATTGGAGAGCGCCGGCGTCTCCCCATAGGCTTTGCCCAGTGCTTTGACTGCTAACAATGCAGGTTTTTAAATGACGCGTTCACCAGTGCCTTGAGTTCGGCGACAGGCACCTGATCAACCGTCGTAAAATTGAAACACGACTTGCCCTGCATCCGTTTTTTCAGGCTTTCCGAGATACGGTCTAACAGCGACGGATCAAGATACACAGGAAAGAGGTGAAAGCTGGTGTAGCGCTTTTTTGCCTGAACCGCGGCAAACATCTGGGGCTTATCTGATGACGTCGTTTCTTCCAGGTATAAATTGGCCTCGGTGTCGTGCTTCACAACCATCTTGGACGCGTAAGGCCTGATCAATTCAGATAGCACCTCAAACGGGGTGGATTCGCTCATGCTGTGGCTCCTTTAGGGGAAAATAAACGCCAAACAACCGCCGACCCGGCACCAATGGACATCAGGGCAGCGGGTAAAAACCACACTGGGTGGGGAAAGGAAAACACGTTGACGACCATCAGACACGTCAACACAGCTGCAACAAGTAACGGGATGATGGCGGCTTTGCTAATCCAGGCCGACACACTACCACCCATCAAGGTCGCCACCCCCAGCCCAACGGATGCCACAACAAATTGAGCCTGCCCCTGTAGCCACCCATGCCCTAGCGCTTCGACAGCTGCTACAGTCGCTCCACCCGCCAATACGCCGGCGATTAACGCCAGAACGTTTTCTAACCATCTCGGCACTTTCCGTCCCTCTCGAATGCAGGCCGTCATCTTGGACACTCATTGCGGTCGCGTATTGTAAAAATCGGCACCGCCAATCTTAGGACCGGCCGGGCAGGAAATGGGGGGCCGCATCGGGAACCAGCGCGATTTTACGTGTGGAGAGATAGTCTTGCGGTGAGCGCCCGGCGAAGCGCTTAAAGTCGGTAGTCATATGGGCTTGATCCGTATACCCGAAGGCCGCGGCAACTTGTGCGAGGCTCATATTGGACACATCAGCCTTTAACAGAGCATCAAACCGATGCAGCTGTAGCCAGAACTTGGGTCCAACACCCAACTGACGATTAAACCTTTTTCGCAGACCTCGTGAAGACAGCCCCAGATAGTCCGCCAGAGTGTCAGCGCGCCAGCCCATCCCAGCAAGCGCATTCAATGTCGGTAGCGGAAAACTCGGTACATGTTGCAGGCGTTGTGAAACCCATCCACCCAGGCAAGCCATTCGTAATGATTCGGTTTTCAGCTCAAGGAGTTGCTCTCTCAACAGCTCGGCCTGGCTGCCTATGAGGCTCTCCAGTGGAATAGGCGGACCCGAATCGCGGTTAATGACTGGGCCGAACAGTTTGACTGCGGCTTCAATGGTTAATCGTGCGCCGACAAGGTGCAGTGGACCCAAGGTTTCTGCAAAGCGAGGCCCGGATTGAATCGGCGTTACCCAGCCGTCCTTGAAGTTCAGCGCGTCAGACTGTTCACCGACCCGCCAAAAGTGGTTGCCAGACAACGAGATAATCATCTCAACATAGGGCTTGGGCAGCCCGGAATACATCCCCTGAATCCGGCCGTTGAGTGACCACAACTCGACCACACCCGCAACCGGATGATCTGTGGGTGAGGTTAAGATCATCTCCATGGGCTTGGCTTACTTAAGCCCAACGTATCAGGCTCGATGGCTGACTAAGTTTGGTCTGCGTCACGTTTAATGCCTTTTTTCCAAAAGCAACCAATAACGATGAATATGACCGAAGGAATCAGCACCAAAATCAAGTAGCTCAATAAGAACTGGTCATTGGCTCCCGCCCACCTCCCTAACATCGCGTTAGGAATATGCGCACACGCGGCCAAAAAAACCGCGACTGCAACAATTAACCAGCTGAGCTTGATCTTCGGGTTCTGCGAATTGCACGCGACAACAACAAAAGGCAGAAACAGTAAGAAATACACCATCAAAGTACCAAAACTCCAATGGGAAAGCGCCACCTCCGGGAAGGACTTCCGATTAGCGCCAGAAGCGCAACGCCGAATGCCGCATAAAAGGTTTCATTTGTCATCGAACACAGGGGCCACTGTTGGCTCAACCATCGCAAGCCGGTGTCGCGAATTTATCCACCGCATTCACAACTTCTCTTTGAGGCCAGCGCCCCTGAACCACCAGAGCATTTTATTCCAGCCTGATGGTCGGACGACGAAAGATAGGCCAACAGCCAGCAAAAAAACGCTCGAGATGATAGGGAACGTGAGATCGATATCAGTGTTTAATAGTTTAAGCGTGTTGGCCATGGTTTCCCCGAACCGCTGCAAACCCTCAACGGTTAGATACACCCCGAGTAACGAGAGTAAGAACGCTGGGTCGACACTTTGCTGCGCTTCCTGGGAGTTTGGTTGAGTTTCAATTTGATGGACTACGCGCTCGGAGAGCGTCCAGATCAATGCCGTGAGAAACAAGAGAAACAGCAGCGCCACAATCCCCAGAAACCAAACGAACGCTTCCCCACGAGCGTTGTCGGCCTGCAGGCCCAACGACACAGCCATACTCGAGACAAGAGGCAACATAGCAATCGCCTTTATTGAGATAAAGATGGCGAAGACCTTTAACGCAACACTGGTAAGCTCTTTGGTTGTCACAACCTATCTGCCCTCATTTTTCGGGGTGGCAGCAATTCCCCTCAAGAAGGGATTAGTGTCGCCCTTCCGCCCAGGGTGGTCAATAAGGCCAGCTGTTTAAAGCGCGAGCAAGCACCTGTGTGGGAGAACGTGACAAAAACCGCAGACGATCAGTGGCCCACCCGTATTCCAAACTCTTCTCGGAGATCAATCAGGCGAAGGTCCAGATATGCATCAAACTCATCCCACGGCCAGCGCCGACTCATCCGAAAACACCGCCAGAGAATCTTCGGCACGATTATCAATGTTTTGGCAGCAACCTTGGCTCCGTCGAGGATGGTGATTTCTTCGTAAATTTCATGGGATTCAGGAAGCGCGTACCCCTTCAGTATCTTCATCCCACCCGTGGAGCCAAATACAGTGCTGACTTTCACCACCACTTCGTGTTCTAACGACAGTCCACAACCAAATACAACGTGCGCGGCGTCATGGCAACGGAAAAACTCGTTGGCTGTAGTGGAGGAATTGCGTGTCGATAGGAATTCATCAAAGGTGGAGAAGTACTCCGCCATCCCCTCTCTCAGCGTCTGCTCAGAGCACGGGTTTTGATACTCGAGCACCTTCATATCTGCCTCAAGGCCAAGCGATCTTGTAAAGGCAAAACGCTACTTGTTGTTCCGCTCTCGCCAGAAATCGGCTTTCGTAATACCCAACGCTTCGGGATCAAATTGATATCGCGCCACCCCTTCCTTTTGTTGACGCTCATAATCCTTCAGCGCCTTGATGGCTGGGCCGCCGACAAAGAAAATGGCGAGGATGCCAACGATGTTGAGCCATGCCATCAGGCCAACCCCAATATCACCCAACGCCCAAGCCAGGTCAGCGGTGCGAATGCAGCCGTAAAACACCATTGCCAGCAGCACCAATTTCAATAGAAACAGCCCACCGGGCACACCAATACTGCGGCGAATATAGGCAAGATTTGTTTCGGCAATGTAGTAGTAGGCAAGGATGGTAGTAAAGGAGAAAAAGAACAGCGCCACCGCTACAAAGATATTACCCACGCCGGGAAACACGCCTTCCAGGGCCGCTTGGGTATAGGCAGGACTGTTAGCCGCGATATCCGCAGCAAGGTTCTGCACGAGGAAACCCTCGGTGACACCGTGAACGTTATACGCCCCGGTAATAAGAATCATGAACGCGGTTGCACTGCAGACAAACAGGGTATCGATATACACCGAAAAAGCCTGCACCAGGCCCTGCTGGGCCGGATGGTCGACCTCTGCCGCCGCCGCCGCATGAGGGCCCGTACCCTGCCCGGCTTCGTTGGAATACACGCCACGCTTCACGCCCCAACCTATAGCGGCACCAAAACCTGCCATGGGCGTAAACGCATCATTCAAGATGAGCATGATGATACCCGGCAGTTCGCTGATATTCATGCCAATAACCACGATCGCCAAAACCATATAGGCCAGGGCCATTGTGGGCACCACCACCTGAGTGAAGCCAGCAATACGCTTAACTCCGCCGAAAATAATCAGCGCTAAAATCGCCACAACCGCCAACGCGGTATAGAGCTTGGTGCTGCTCACTTGTGACCCTAATACGTCCATCACTTGACCCGAACCGAACGCGACCTCTGCCGCATTGGCCATGGCGTTGGACTGCACGCCAGGCAAGAGCAAGCCAACGGCCGCAATGGTCACCAGCGCAAAAAGCCATCCAAACCACTTCTGCCCCAAGGCTTTCTCGAAGTAGTAAGCCGGCCCGCCCCGATACTCACCGTCGTTTACCTCTTTGTAAATCTGCCCCATGGCGGATTCGACGTACGCCGTTGCTGCGCCTAGAAAGGCGACAACCCACATCCAGAAAACCGCGCCAGGGCCGCCGAATCCGATGGCCGCCGCCACCCCAGCAATGTTGCCGGTGCCTACCCGCCCGGAAAGAGAGACGGCCAGGGCTTGAAAGGTGGAAATCCCCTTGGTCGAACTGCCTCCGCTACGCAATAGACGAATCATCTCGCCAAACTGGCGAACCTGAACAAATCGGGTCAATACGGAAAAAAACAGGCCAGCACCAAGGCACAAATAGATCAGTGCCGGACTCCAGACCAGCCCGGAAATAGCATCAACAGCTGATTGCATGGTGTATATCCGAAAGGGGAAACGGAGCAAATGGTAACCCAATTTCAGGCTCGTGACTTCAGCAAGAACATTGCCATCGATAAGCCTCTCAGGATCAACACCATGCCTGTGCGCAGGCCTGGCAGTTTGTTAGTGTGAGGGGTTCATCAATAGCTATTGGAACAGTTGTGATCAAAAAACTCTTGCTGGGACTATTGGTCGGCCTACTTGGCTTGGCGGGTTGGTTATACTTTTCCATGTTGGCGACCATTCCGCAGGACCGCATTCAGTTAGCCAACCCGGCAAACGCTGCCAGCAAGGACGCACCCATACTGATCTTCGGAGCCAGCCGAAATTCCGGCCTGGAGCTCGCCAAAAAGCTCCACGCTCGTGGCGAGCAGGTAGTTGCCTTTGTGCGGCCAACATCGGATCGTACGGCTCTTGAAGCATTAGACGCCAGCTTCCTGGAGGGCGACGCGATGGATGCCGAATCGGTAGAGGCGGCCACCCGGTCCCAGCCATTTCGTGCGGTCGTTACTACCGTTGGGTGTCTTAAGTGCGATCCGCCGGTGGATTTTGTCGCCAATCGAAACATTATTGACGCCACCAAAGCTGCCGGCATTAACCGTCTGCTGTTGATCACCACCATCGGCGCGGGTGACAGTTTTGAGGTTATCCCCTTTCCCACGCAAAAAATATTGGGCCCTATTCTTCCGTTGAAGACTCAGGCCGAAGCCCATCTTCGCGCCAGCGGGCTCAACTACATCATCATACGTCCCGGCGGACTGCTGAGCGGGCAGCCTTCTGGCAATGGCATGTTGTCCGAAGCACCTGAAGCCTTTGGCTATATCGATCGAAGCGACCTGGCCGAGATGATGCTTGCGTGCCTCGACGGTAACGCTTGCGATGGCAAGACACTGGCTGCCATTGACAGTCTACGAACCACTTACTGGTAATCGTCGTTGACGTGATTGAGCAAGGAAAACGCATCCTGCTGGCCGGTGCCTCGGGCTACATCGGCACTGCGGTTGCCACATCGCTGCATAAGGCCGGCTTTCAGGTCACCGCGCTGGTACGAGACCCTGCGACCGCTCCCGCCGAGTGTGACGTGATCGAATCGTCTACGGACGATCAGCAAACACTGAAGAACGCCATAGGGAGTCTGTCATTCGACGGGGTGATTTCCTGCATCGCGTCGCGCAGCGGAGTTGCTGAGGACGCCTGGCGGGTGGATTGCCAGGGCAATCGTCATTTGTTGGCCGCCGCGCAGAAAGCAGGGGCACAGCACTTTGTTTTGCTGTCAGCCATCTGTGTGCAACAACCTAAGCTGGCGTTTCAACGAGCCAAACTGACCTTTGAGGCTGAACTGAAGGCCAGCAGTTTGATCTGGTCCATTGTCAGACCCACCGCCTTTTTCAAATCCCTATCAGGACAGGTAGAACGGGTCAGAAACGGCAAACCGTACTTAATCTTTGGCGATGGCGCCCTCAATTCCTGTAAGCCCATCAGCGAGGCTGATCTTGCGGCCTACCTCGTGTCTTGCCTTACCGAGCCCCATCTGCACAATCGCACTCTGCCTATCGGTGGCCCCGGCCCGGCCCTCACACCCAAGCAACAAGGGTTGCTGCTGCATGCGGCCTTCAACAAACCCCCTAAGTTCAAGCAGGTTCCCACCGCCATATTCAACATTGCCGCTGCTCTGCTAAAGCCGTTGGGTCGAATTTCTCCCGCGCTAGCCGCCAAGGCTGAATTGGCAAAGATTGGCCACTACTACGCAACCCATTCCATGCTGAAGTGGGACGAGAACCGCGAATGTTACGACGCCAAAGCCACACCGGAAACGGGTACTGATACGCTGAAAGCCCATTTCGAGCGATTGGTACACAACGGCATGGCAGGACAGGAAGCGGGTCAACAGAAACTATTTTAGGCCCCGCTTGCCTTCAACAAAACCCCGTCGGAACAAGGCTGTCTTTGGCCGACAGATAATCGCTATACTGAAGTTGTCCGGACATTTTACTGAGCAAAATTAATGAGCCAACCTCACCCGACTTTTGTTGACCGCTACACCCGCCCCATAGAAATACGACCCGATAACACGGCGCTGATCGTGGTGGACATGCAAAACGCCACGGGCAATCGTGAAATGGGCCTGGGTCGTCTTTTGCGTGAAGAAGGAAAGTCTCAGAATTCCAGTTATCGATTTGATCGCATCGAAAACATGCTGATACCTAATATCCAAAAACTGTCCGGTGTATGCCGCGATGTCGGGGCTCGGGTTGTTTACATCACCTACGGTGCCGACCTTGAAGACTTCAGCGACATGCCTCCTCACATGATGGCGATAGTTAAGGACACCAACAACCGAGTAGGCCGACCCGAGCACGACATCGTTGAGCCGTTGACGCCTCAGCCGGGGGATGTGGTTTTCAATAAAAAGACGCAGGGCGCGTTTGCCTCTACCGGCATTGATGCCACCCTGCGCGCTATGGGGATTGAAACGGTGCTGGTGACCGGCGTATCCACCAATAACTGTGTGGCCATGACTGCCATGGAGGCCTGCGACCGTCAATACGGGGTAGTTATCATCAAAGATGGCACCGGCACCGATAGTGATGAGATGCAAAACGCTACCCTTACCATGCTCAAGCGCCTGTGGGGCCGCGTCAGCTCCACCAATGAGGTCATTGCTGAACTTAAAGGCTCGCAAGCATGAAGCTGAAAGGCCTACGCGTCGTCGATCTCTCCTTGTTTCTGCCCGGACCTTTCTTGACCCTGATGCTTGCCGACCATGGCGCAGAGGTGATCAAGATTGAGCCGCCGGGCGATGGCGATCCCAGCCGCAAGATTGGGCAGCAACTGGGCGGGCATTCGGTGTTTTTCCGCAATGCCAACCGGGGCAAAAAAAGCGTGGTATTAAATCTCAAGAGTAATGCCGGGCGGGACGCTTTGCTGGACCTTTGTGCCACTGCCGACGTTTTTGTTGAAGGCTTTCGCCCTGGGGTAATGAAACGCCTTGGGGTGGATTACACGGCAGTCAAAGAACGTAATCCGGGCATCATTTACTGCTCAATCAGTGCGTTCGGCCAAACCGGCCCCTATCGTGATCGCCCTGCCCATGATTTGGCGAACCAAAGCCTGACGGGGTTTGTCGCCATGAACGAAGGCAACGATGGAAAACCGGCCCTGCCCGCCATCCCTGCGGCCGATCTGGCCGCCGCTCATATGGGGCTAAGCGGCATATTGATGGCGCTGTATCGACGTACCCAAACACAGCAGGGAGACTTCCTGGATATTGCCATGCAGGACTCATTGTTGTCCTGGGCGCCCAACGTGCTTGGGCCAGTCTTTGCCGAACAACGCTCGCCAACACCTGGACTTGAGCGCACCCTGGGTGGCAGCGCGTTTTATCGCGTTTATGAGACCCAGGACCAACGCTACATTGCGCTGGCCGGTCAAGAACCCAAGTTTGTTCGAAACCTGCTGACCGAACTGAATCGCATGGACCTGTTTGAGTTGTGTGAAAAAGGCCCCGGCGCCCACCAGCAACCTGTGATAGCGTTTCTGCAGTCGGTGTTTTCCGGTAACACTCAGGCCTACTGGAATCAGTGGTTCGAGGGGCGCGATATCTGCTACGCCCCGGTGCTGTCTCTGCATGAAGCCCACCAAGACCCACACGGGGAATTCCGCGGCATGTCGCCCACCGACACTGACGGGCTGCGCCATGTTGGAAACCCCATCCACTTTGCCAATGAGCCCGCAGCTCTCGACTTCACAGTTCCCGATCTGGGACAGCACACCCACCACGTGTTCCAGGCATTGGGCTACGGCGAAAGCCAGCTTGATGCAATCACAAACCCATAGTCCCTCAAAATACGGTCGCAGCAGCAACCGGCGCGTCTTCAAGCATTGGCCGGCGTCCATCGGTTCCTGCACACCCTAGAACTGCAGGCTTTTCCGCGTTGTGGTCCTGCGCTCAGTAGCGCAAGGCCGATTGGTAGAGCTGGGAAAGCAGCGCTTCGTCAACGGCAATCGGCGCGTTGTCCAGCAGTCGCTTCTGAACGATGGCGCCTCGGGTCAATTGCTCAATATCCGATGCGGTGTAGCCAACCTCACTCAGCCCTGCGGGCATCCCTGTGGCTTGCATCAGCTGGCGAATTTGATCACTCAAAACCTCACCCGCATGCTCAGTGCCAACCCCTAGCGTATCGGCACCCAACCATCGCGCTGCTTCAAGATGACGATCGGGTGATGTCGAGCCGGTTTTCGCGAACACTGCAGGGGCGTTGAGGATTACTGACATGCCGTGGGGTACTACGCCATGATCCACATGATATCCCTCAGGCCGATAGTTCGGAACGCCTACGGCCACCGAATAGGACATGCCGTGGGGTAAGTGAACCCCACAATTGCCAAACGCAATCCCTGCCAACGTGGCCGCCCACATCACCTGACTGCGGGCCTCATCATCTTCGTTGCTGTCCACCGCTCGACACAGATATTCCCCCAATAACCTCAGGGCCTGACCGCAGCCCATATCACTCCAGGGATTGGCACCCTGACTGGGCGGCCGTTCAACCCCAGGATTGGCCGGTCGTTGGGTGTATGGCCGCGCGGTGTAAGACTCCAATGCATGAGACAACACGTCAAAACCTGAGCATGCCACCACGTTTCTGGGTAAGTGCCGAGTCCATTCCGGGTCAATCAGCGCTTTGCTGGGACGCAGATGTTTGGCCGATATACCCGTCTTTGCCCCCAATTGGGTATCGTCGAAAATGACGATCCCGGTGCACTCGCTTCCGGTACCCGATGTGGTGGGACAGGCAATGTGCGGCGCAACCGGGCCAGGAACTGGCTTACCCTCCCCTACTGGCGCGTTGACATAGGTGTGCAAGGTGGCCGGATGGCTGAGATACAGGTTGGCCGCTTTTGTCGTATCAATCACCGACCCGCCACCGATAGAAATAAATCCGTCAGGTCGGTATTCGTTGGCAAACGTGATTGCCTTGGCCAGCGACTCATCGGTGGGTTCAACGCAAATATCATCATAAATTTCGAACGGGATTCCCGCTGCTGTCAGGGAGGACGTTGCAACGCTGAACGAGGGCAAGCGGCGAACCCTTGGGTCGGTAAACAACGCCACCCGCTTGAGCGACAACCGCTGGGCTTCCACTCCCAACTCGGACATGCAGCCCCTGCCAAATGTGATGGCTGAGACATCCACCGAAAAGGCGGTGTCAGCGCCCTCGGCCGGGGCGTAGAAATGGCAGCAGCTCATGATCTGTCGAAACGCTCTGGGCTTGGGAAGACACCACGTTAACCGAGATTTATCATGACGTCAGCAAAATTGCGCACCTGGCGTTCCTTCGACAGGTGCGCGTCATCACGTTACCGGTGAAAGGTCTTCAGTTGTCCGTTCTGAAAACGTCTCTATCACCTAACTCAGCGCCAATCGTGGTGTTTCGACGAATGACGTCCGCCAAACGGGTACGTTGTACCTGTTGGCGTTGGGCTGCAGACAACGTCCGGGTGTACCAGAACCGGTCGCCGTCACGCAGACGTTCAAATTGATCGGCCAGCACCGCGCCAACCAATTCACCCACCAGAGCCCCTTCCAGGGCATCTTCAGCCAATCCACCGACCCAGGGGTCAATGTGATCGGGTGATTCATAGGCGCGGGACAGTCGCTCAACCACTTCGGGGTCGCTACTGATGTCCTCCATCGTTAGTGCGGGGGTCAGGCCCATGGCCAGCCGCAGCGTGTTGTAGTCGGGCAAACCATGATCGCGCCCTCGTTGGATGTTCAGCGAGGCTAGGTCAAAGCCGCCGGACCCGGGCAATCCAAACAGAAAATTACGCACCTCATCGACAATGTAAACATCAAAGTCCTGACAAACCTGCACCGCCAGTCCGCGAAGGATGGGTTCAATCCCCCCTTCCTCGATGATGCGGGCCGGAGAGAAAAAGGCATCCGCTAAAGAAAGGTGACCAAACGACAATTCGCTCCCCTGATCGTCGAAGCGAAGCAATTCCGGCGGCAGCAAGGTATGCCCCATACGGTAAGCGGCGGTGGAAAACGTATTGCTGATCCGCGCATCAACATCGGCGTCGTATCCGGAATAACGGTCCAGCGCTCCCGGGCCAAGCAACGCCGGCAGGAATTCTCGATAGGTAATCACCTGCACAATGCCGATGACAATATTGCGCGCTTGGAGATACAGCTCATCACCGCTCAAACTGGGGTCCTGATCGGCAAGACGCAGCGCCTGTCGGTTGTGTTCCCGGACAAACAGAGTGTGCATCGCGGCTAAACCAATCTGTTCGTTTGCACGCACGTCACCGGCAACAAACAGCTCAGCGCTGAGTCCTCCCGCGTTTTCCAAGCCGTCTACATTAAATGGCAGCAAGTCTCCATCGCTGGTTGCCAGGCGCCCGCTGCCGTCCAACAATCGAAGTGCGGCGGCTCTTTCCAGATCCGAACCGTAAACACTCGACGCGTCAATCCAACCGGTAATTTCGTTGACCTGCTGTCGCGGATTGGCGGCGTTCAGGCCGGTGGATAGATCGTAAAGCGATCGATTGAGGGCTATGCGTTGATTGCCAGTTCCATCAGGGTCAAACCATGGGTCACCAGACGGAACAGGAATATTGAAGGGTTCTGGAGGACGTATTCCGTCTGTCAGATCGATATCGTGGTCCAGAAACTGGCCCCACTGCCAAACAAAGCTTGTGAGTCCCAGAGAATTAGGCAATGCCTCGGACTGCGCGTTGACCAGGTTGCTCACCTGTCTCGCCGACGGTCTGTCATTCCCTGCAGGCGACGCAACCCCATCGCCGTAAGCCGACACCGTCAGACGGGCCAACGCGGTATGGCTGGCATTTTCCTCGGGAAACGATTGATCGTTCCCACTACCATCCAGGCTGGATCCGGCACCCGGCCTTGGGTCTCGACGACCGGGTCCCGATGGATTACCGGACCCGCGATTGCGCTGGATTCGGCGCACTGGAGACGCGTCAGTGCCGCTGTCATCTGCAGCCTCGAGAATGTCTTTTGCTTGGCTGCCCACCGAGGTCTTGAGGGGCATTGGCTCAGTAGTCTCTGTCGGCTGGGCAAGGGCGTGACTGGTGATCAACGATATCCCCAGAATCAGTAGCCCCGACGGCATTGGGCCCAGAACTTTGGAATGACGCCGATGGCGGTTACCCGTCATCGTGAGGATGCTTGTGCACAGGGGTTATCTCGACGTCCGCGACCCTTTCCCCGAGGTTTCTGCTCCTTAAAGGTGGACAATTGCTCTTCACTCATCACCACCGCCAAAGCATCATCAGTCTCCACTTGCAAAACCTGTTGATCTTCGCAGGTTGCGCCATCTGTGCGCAACGCGCGCATCTCCTCGCGATGAGACTGAAGAATCAGATGAACTTCCTGTTCTTGCGTTTGAGTCAGGCCAAGCGCCTCAAGTTGATGATGGGGCGGAGGTGGCCTGCGACCCTCTGGCTTTTCGTTGTCGGATTGAGCACTGGCGTTCGACAAGGAGAACGTCAGCAACGCGATAGCGGCTATTGAGGGTTTCATTGGGCAACTCCAAACTGATGTGTGAGGTTGTAAGGTATCCAAGGTTTGCGCAGCCGCCGCGCAGTAATTGTGGAGAACCGCGACAGATTGGCTGAACCATGTTAAATCCGGGTTAAGCACTGGTATCCTGCGCGCCATGGCGTTGCGAATCTGGCAAAAACTCTTTCTAGGTAGTGGAATTGTTGTCTTTCTGGCACTGCTGGCCATGACGCTTCTGATGGGGCGCAGTTTCCAAAGCGGTTTCGTGCAGTACCTCAGCGCATGGGAGGCTGCCGAAATTAGTGAGCTGAAAGAAAAACTGACCGCCGCACACCGCGCTACTGGCGACTGGTCCTTTCTGACTCTACCGCCCGATGAACAGAGTACCCAATGGGGGTTTTCCTTTGGGCCACCGACCCGTCTACCTTCCGATCGCGGCCCTCGCCGGGGAAAACGACCGGGTCCGCCCCCACCGGGGCCACGTGACGACACGGCCCAGAAACCAGGGTCTGGTCCAGCTCTCGGTCCGCCCCCCGGGCGTCGCGGCGATTCTGGCGTGAATCGCCCACCACCCCGCCCTCCTGGCGGGCGGGTGGGTTCGGTGCCAAGCCCCACCGACAATGAGCGGCCGCCCCCACGCAAATCAGCCCAAACCGGGCTTCTTGATATCTCCCAACGTGTCGCCATCGTTGATGCCGATGGTCACCACTTGGCAGGACGCCGGGAGCCGGTGAACGCCGGCATTGAGCATCCGCTGATGTCTGACGGACTTCAGATTGGCTCACTACGGGTGCTGCCGGTGCCGTCTCTTCGCCGAGACCAGGATCTGGAGTTCGCACGTCGTCAGTCACGCAATGCCATCCTGATCGGCCTTTTGGCCATGGCCGGCGCAGCGCTGGCAACCCTTTGGGTCTCCCGCACCCTGACCTCGCCTTTGCCTAAGCTAACTCGGGGAGTTCGTCGATTAACCCGAGGACACTACGACGAACGGGTGGACATCCGTACCGGTGACGAACTGCAACAGTTGGGTCAGGATTTTAACCGGCTGGCCGTAGCGCTTGCCCAACACCGCACTCAGCAGCAATCTTGGATTGCACAAATCTCCCATGAGCTCAGAACGCCGTTGGCGGTCCTGACCGGGGAGATCCATGCCCTGATTGACGGAGTGCGGCCTGTTAACTTCCAAGCATTGGAATCACTGAACCAGGAGACAAACCGGCTAACCCACCTGGTGGACGACTTGTTTTTACTCTCCGTGTCCGAGGCGGGAGGTAGCTTGTTCGACCATCAGCCGATGAACCTCTCCGAGCTATTGACAACGTTTTGCCGTGAAAATCCAGTGGTCGACCTTGATCCGGAAATGCCTTTGGATGCGCCAATTCTGGGTGACCCGTTTCGACTACGTCAGCTGTTCACCAATCTTTTGCAAAACAGCGAGCACTACAGCGACGCACCCGTCACCATTGCCCTGTCACTGTCGTCCGACCCGACCCACTGGCATCTTGCATGGGAGGACTCCCCACCGGGTGTGCCTGTGGAGTCGCTGGAACATTTATTCGATCCGCTGTTCAGAGTGGAAGGGTCGCGGGCTCGGTCCACCGGTGGCGCCGGGCTGGGTCTGGCCATTGTTAAGACCATTGCTAACGCTCATGATGGTCAGGTACGAGCAGAAGCGTCCTCCAGGGGGGGACTGAAAATTGTGCTTAGCCTGCCTCATCTGTCTACAACCTGATTGCTGCTCATGATTCAATCCTCCATTCTCATTGCAGAAGACGAACCCAAAATTGCTCGCCTTCTGGCGGACTATCTGGCGGATGCTGGCCATCGGGTAGACATGTGCCACGACGGCAGCGAAGTCGTCACCCGCTTCACTCAGATGCAGCCTTGCCTGGTACTGCTCGATATCATGATGCCTAATCGCGATGGCATTGAGGTGTGTCGGGAAATCCGCACGATGTCTAATGTCCCTATAATCATGGTGACAGCCAGAGTGGACGAAATAGATCGGCTACTGGGCCTGGGCGTTGGCGCCGACGACTATATCTGCAAGCCGTTTTCGCCCCGTGAAGTGGTGGCCAGGGTTGCCGCTTCGCTGCGCCGCCAGCAATGGCTGCAAAACCCAGAAGAAAATTCTGATTCAGATTTGGCGATCGACAGCAACGCCATGCTGGCAGAATTCAATCAACAGAAACTGGATCTGACCCCTGTTGAATTTCGATTGCTGGAAACCTTTGTTCAAAACCCGGCACAGGTGTTCTCGCGAGCTCAGCTCATGGACCGAGCGTACACCGACCACCGGGTAGTCAGTGATCGCACGATAGACAGCCACGTGAAAAATTTACGTCAAAAACTCACGGCCGCCTGCCCGGAAAGTCAGCGAATTCATTCCGTCTACGGCACCGGCTATCGTTACGATCCGTCTGGCTGAAACCCGGGCTCAAGCACAGTCCACCGGGACTTTAATCCTGCTGTCCGAGGCTCAACGCCTTGGTTACAATATGATCTCTGATGAAAACTGACGCACTCCCCCCATCGGCCGTTAAATTCCAATGATCGATACCCCCTTTGCCGCCTACACTGGCGATCAGCCTTACATCTTTATTTGTTACGCCCACGTCGATGCGCGGCAGGTCTTCGACGAGATGATCTGGCTGAACGATGCTGGGGTGCGGCTTTGGTACGACGACGGCGTTCGGATTGGCTCAGTTTGGCGCCAGGCGCTGGCCCAGGCGCTGGAAGGAGCCAGCGCACTGCTGTTTCTGCAAACCGCTCAATCGGTGGAATCCGAGTTTTGTTTGAACGAAATTCGATTTGCCCTGGATGAAGAAAAACCGGTGTTTGTGGTTACTCTGGAGGCCTCACGTTTGCCCGCAGAACTGCGACTGTCGTTGGGCAGCCAACAGGCATTGGTCAAGGATAATTACACCGTTGCTGACTACCGCGAAAAGCTTTTGGATACGCTGCGTAAAAATCTGGGGGAAGATGCCCTAGCGCTGCAAACCGAGGGCAACAAATCCTCCGCCTGGATGCACAAACGACGTCGGCACCGACAACGCCGACTGTTCACCAAGACCGTAATGTTCATTGACACGGTTGAACTTGATAGCGACCAAGCCCTGCTGGATGACATCGCCGCCAGCGGCGGGGAGATATTGAGCCAAGAGGGTGCCCTGCTGTATGTGGCCTATGATTCGGCCTCAGTGGCCGCAAAACTGGTGGCGGCTAAGCCACGTTTGTGGCGAGTGGGCGTCAGCGGCGGCGACCTGCTGTTCGAAGACGAGCTTTACCATGGCACCCCGCTTTCCGAGGCTCGAGCGTTACAGGACCATGCCCGACCTGGTGAGGCCTTGTGCACTGATCCGTTTCGACGCCTGTTGCCCGCGGGAATGGTGAATGTTGAAGATCGCGGAGTCGTAGAGTCAACCGACGGTCAGTCAAAAATGCGTTACTTTGCGCTGCTGCCAATCGGCCCGGCCCACTAAGGGTTATCAGGGCTGACACGCAGACGGTCGATTTGGCTCCGCAATAATGGCATTTTCAGTTTCACTGCCACGTCCAGCGCCTCCGCCACCAACGTAGCAAAAGGCTCCCCGCGAGCATTGGCCAGCAGCGCCAAATCGAGTCGACAACGAGCGGCCCAGGTTACTGCGCCAATCTGATCATTGTCTTGCACCGCCTGTTCCAAGTGACGTTCAGCTCCAGCAGTGTCGCCGTCAAGTAGCTTAAGCAGTCCCACGTACCGAGCCACGCTGCCCAAGGTGTTAAAAACCATATTCGCCTGAAACTGTAACGCGGGACTGAGGAGCTCAAGCAACGTTTCGGCGTATTGCGCTAAGCCAAGTCTGTTGACGCCATAGGCAAGTTGGGCCAAGTTCCACAGCCACATTTGATCGCGAGGGATATTCTGAAATCCCTCCTCCGCCAGGGTGTGAATAATCTCCGACGCCATCGCGTTTTGCCCACAATCCACCGCGGGCATGAGCAACGTAGGCCAGGCAAAAAACCGCTGATGAGGCTCCAGCTTTGCCCCCGCCATCGCTACCAGTTGGCCAATTTGTTCCGGCTCGGCTTGTTCGTAAGCAAGCCAATATTGGTGAATCCGATACGCTGCCTCACCGTCGGCCTCGCCAATGCTCTTTGCCAGCTGACGACGCTGGGTCATCAGCACCATTGCCTCTCGAAACCGTCCCTGCATCAGCGCCAAGGTGGTTTCACGCAGTAACAGCATCGAGCGTTCACCTGGCTGATCAACGGAACGCGCCAGCGCCCTGGCATCGCTCAGCGCCCGTTCCAGCCGCTGTCGATCACTAACCCTGCAGGCCGTAAAAAGCTGGTGACTGGCCATTTCGAACGTCAACCTGGGATCGGTATCCGGCTCCATCAATTGCGCTACTTGGGCGGTCAGCGTTAGTCGACGGGAGGTGGGATGAAACTGCACCCACAGGGCATGGGTCAGTACCTGCAAAAGCAGATCCGGCGAGGCCGACTGAGCCACTTCAATAGCCTGCTCACTGGCTTCGGTTGCGGCTCCTCTGTCCTTGGACCAAGTCAATTCAATGGCAAGTAGTGCCAGCAACTGGGCTCGCTGTCCCACGTGTTCATCATCCAACAGGTCCAATGCCTGGCGCAGATACGTCACCGCCTGATTGTCCACGTGAAGGGCGCGGGTATAGGAACCGCGGTAAGCCGCATACACGGCAACGGCCATCCGCTGCCCGTCCCGCAACGCCAGAGCACTGTCGGCGGCCGCAAACAGCCGCCTGCGATATCCAGGAACCCCTAATCGCCGCTGGGCCCTACCCGCCCCGGTTTTAAGCTCAATCTCCGTCTCGCAGACCTGGCCCTTGTTCAGTAATGCCAGCCCCTGTTCAAAATGGCTAAGCGCCATTTCATTGGCAAACTGGTTAAGGGCCTGGTTGCCCGCTTGAAGACAGTAGTCTACGGCCCGGTTGTCCACGTCCAGAGCTGCTGCCTGCACGTAGTGACGAGCAAGGTCATTGAGCCGTTGATCCGTTTGCCCCTGAGCCTCCACGGCGCGGCCTGCACGATGATGCAGCTGTGCCTTACGCGCCGCACCCAGGCCAGCGTAAACGGCCTCGCGAGTAATAGAATGAACAAAGCGATAGCTCAATCGCAGTGGGTCAATCAACTGTACCAGCCTCTCTTCAACCGCCTGATCCAACGCCTCAACGGCATCATCACCAACGCCGCAAATTGCCGCGACGTCTTTCAGCTCAAACACCTCTCCCACCACCGAGGCTACCTCCAGCACACGGCGCAGCGAGCGTTCCAATGCGCTGAAACGGGCGCTCATAACGCTCTGGAGATCTACCGCAGAGCCGCCACCGCTCAGTTGGCTAGGGTTTCGGATAACCTCCATCAAATGCAGCGGCGAGCCACCGGTAATCTCAACAACCGAGTGCAGATTTCTCGTGTCACTGGGCCCGTTGCCATCAGTACCCGAAGACCGTAAAAACGCCTCTACTTCTTCCGCATCCAGACCACCCAGAACCATCTCAGTCACAGCCGACTGACCCAATTTTTCGCGCGCTGCCGCCAGTATTCCGGCGGTGCGTGAATCCTCATGACGATGACTGGTCACGATAAAAATGGGACAACCCGCCATTGGCCCCAAAATATGATTGAGTAGCTCAAAGGTGGAGTCGCCCTCCCAATGCAGCGAATCGAGCATCAGCAGCAACGGCCCTTCTGCGGCCAGTGCACACAGCCAACCGGCCACGGCAGAAAACAGTGCCTGACGCTCAGAATGAGAGTCGCCTTTGGCTGGCTGAGGAAGGTCGACCAGTCGCTGGCTGATGGCTGGTAGCAATCTGACCAGATCACCGGCCCCGGGCCCCAAACGAGTCGCCAGATCAGATGCTCGGTTAACCACCAGCTCAAGGCCCTGGGCAACCGGTGCAAAGGGCCGGGACAGGTCTTCATCAGCGGCCCCGCCAACGATGACCACGCCTTGATCAGCGGCATGGGACGCGAGGTCCGCCAACAGGCGGGTTTTTCCTAGCCCGGCAGCAGCCACCACCGAACACCACTGGGTGTCGCCGGAACGAGCCTTTTCCAGCAGCGTTTGCAAGATAACGCGCTCGCTTTTTCGTCCAATGAAAGGCTGCGCATCGTGCACAGCCAGAGCCGCCGGTATCTTCAGCTCTCTGGCCAAGGGTTGTCGCGGCTGCCAGCGCAATTGCGACTGGCCTTCCTGGGTATCTTCTACCGGAAACTCCAGGCGACTCCCGGCCAAAGACCGTGCGCCAGAACCCAGCAATACCAACCCCGGCTCACCGGCATGTATCAGTTTAAGCGCATTTTCTACCGGTTCACCGCTGAATCCACCGATGCCCATGAAGATTTCGCCACCGCTGACCGCACAGCTCATCTCCCCCCAATCCGAAGGAAACTGCCGCTGCAGAGTCACCGCTGCCGTGGCGGCGGCATTCACTGAATCAAATATGGCGAGCAAACCGCCGTCGCTGGTTAAACGAGACTGACCATGAAAGCGGTTGCTGATTTGCTCAACTAGCCGCCGCCGCGCCCGCCGCTGGCGGTCCGCCTCAGCATCGCTTCCGGTGGTTTGTGCACCGTGCACTTTGGCCGCCAAAACGCCGCCCAGGAACCCGCCCTCCTGCTTCATCTGCGGTTACTTGATGACCGGCACAGCGCCGCGGCCAACGGCTCTCTGGATTTTTCGGGTTACCGACGGATTTAGAAAATCGATGCCGTAGACCTGCTCTTTATCCAGGTATCCGGTTAATGCCATGGCCGCAAACTTGCCTCCGGTAACTGCACTCTCAAAGGCCCCGGCATTGACGCCGGTATAGATCCAGTCTCCTGCAGGAACCAGATTGGTATAGCCCGAATCCCATGGCATCAGGCGCTGTTTTGCGGTACCGGGCAACGCCTGCACGTAGGCGTCGGTTGGGTCCGTGTTGGCCCGGTGATACTGCAATTTCAGCCGTGCCTCACCGCGCCGACGCCCCTGAGATTTTGGCACCCACAGATAATTGAAATCCATCGCCTGGGGGTCGTTACGCATCTTATCGTCAGGCACCGAATCGCGCAGAAAATTACCCAAAACCCTTAACGTGGCCGAGGTATGGGCCATGGTGCGGCCCAGGTCTCCTGGATGGGTTTGGTCGACGTGGTGCATTTGCGAGCAAAAGTAAATCAACCCCTTGGGTGCATCTGCGCCCCAGTTTTCCGCGCTGATCAGGTCATCAAACACCGCCATGCAGTTCAGCGGGTTGGGAAACGAACCGCTGATGTATCGAGCGCTGCGACCATATTTCTTTCGATCCACTTTCCACCCCAGCTTTTCAGTGCTGTGGGTTAGCCAAATCTGACTGGCCTGGGTGGCTGTGGTGCTCATGGCGGCTGCAGTTCGCGACCAGGATTTGGCCAAAGTATCGGGCGCGAGATGTTTAATCATCGATGGCGGCATGGCCCAGACGACATAGTCGAAACTGTCTTTACCACGACCACCCCGGGTCAAGGTCCGCTCACTGGCACCGGCGCCATCGGGCTGGTACCACTTCTCAAAATCAATGCCCTGGTTTTGGTCAGCAAATTTGGTCTGCTCCCACAGTGGGTGGCTGGGCCACACCTGCCAAGGTTTGCCCGGGACTTTTTGCAGCGGCTCGTAAGTCCCTTGTTTCAGTTTGAGCTGGCGCTGAAAATGCAGCTTCTGAATCGTCTTGCCCTGCTCGTCATCGGTTTCGATACTGGTCAGCTTGTGGAAAAACTCGAACCTGACGCCACGCTGTTTGAGGGCAAGGTACAGAGGCGCTATGACGCTTTCCCCCGTCCCGGCCGCCATAAAGTAGAAGTAATCGCCTTGCCCCAAAAGGCTTCTCAGAATCCAGCCAAGCCAGGAGGCCGTAGACATTTGCGGCGGGTTGGTGGAATCACCGCCGGGATAGGAAAACATGATATTCGGCACCACAAAAGTCATGGCACAGCGTAAGGTGTGATCCAGGGCCCCATGGCGTTTCAGCCAGTCGCGAAAATCCTCATCATCCAGGTCGTTGAGATCTTTCTCCCAAAGACGCTCATCGACAATACCCTTCATCACCGTCCAATAAAGATCCAGATTGCTGATCGCCAGTGAATGGTTGTGGTGAAATTTGCGCTCCAGTTCCTCAGCCAGGTCTTGCAGGTGCTTGCGTAACCCATCAAGGTGGTCAGCGGCAAACATCATGAACTCCTCAATAGCCCGGCCTTCCAGCTTGTGGACTTCGTTATGGAGCATTTTCAACGCCCCATGAAGCAATGTCCCCAGTGCCTTATGCTTCTTTTTGCGGGTTTTATTGGGAATTTCCGGGTGAACCAGGTCTGCGGGCGACAGCCGGCCCATATCGCTGGTCCGACCTCGTTTAAGCATTTCCGCCAATATGCCCTTCATTAAGCCATGCCAATTCATCTCTGGCGCAGGCCCCATCCAGGGCTTTCCCGGGATTCCAGGCATACTTTGGACTTCGTCGTGCCAATGCCCCTCTTGATGTTCCAGTTGATAGGTCATGGAACTGGGCAAGAACGCTTTGCCAATGGTGGCGTTCGGCAACACTTTTCGATTCGATGGTTCAAGACCCGAATAGGCCTTTTTCATCATCGCCCAGGTGTTGAAATAACAGCTGCAGAAACCGTGAATGCCGTGTTCAAGAATGCGCCAACCGTTTTCGTCATCGCGGCCGGTGGCACCTTTTCCGCCTACACGCCAGCCCATCTGATAGATACAGATATCGTATTTGTCCTGCCAATCGGGCTCCTCAGTCAAATGAAACGCCGTTGACAGACCCGCAGGGCCACCCCCCACAATCGCAATGCGCTTTACAGGCATAATATCCCCCCTGGAAATGAGCTTTTATGACCCCGATTGGGGTGCTTATGAATCAAAACATACCATATTCAATCACGCCCGTGCCGCTGACCATCGGCGTAACAGCGCACCGGGATTTGTGCCCGGAGCAGACGCCTCAAATCCGCCAGGCGGCGGCAAACTTTCTCACCTCTTTACGTGACCAGTTTCCCCATACGCCGCTGAGGCTGTTATGCGCCCTTGCTGAAGGTGGCGACCAACTGATGGGGCAGTTAGCCATCGACTTGGGCTTGGAGCTGGCCGTCCCTATTCCCTTTTCCCTCGCTGAATATCGACGAGATTTTTCCACTGAAGGCGCGCTGAGGGTGTTTGATCAACTGATCACCCAGGCCTCTCAGGTGATTGAACTCCCGCGGGTAGGCAATTACTCCATCAGCGACCTGGCAACCAACAGTGATGCCCGAGACATGCAGTACGCCAACCTTGGCGTTTATCTGTCGGACCGATGCCAGGTGCTGATGGCACTTTGGGATGGCAAAAGCCTTAATTATCCCGGAGGCACATCCCAAGTCGTTCACTACCATCAATTTGGTCAGATGCGCGGGGTCAAGGGTCACTTCGACCGTCCCAGCATCTTGGCCGAGGACGATACGGACCTGGTTTACCATATTGTTTGTTCGCGTCGTCGCGACGATGGCGAACCGGCAGAAGGTCTGGACCCGGGGACCACACGGATGCTGATTACCGACCCGGAACGACGCCAGGTCGATGCACTCCCAGAACGCTACCAACAAATGATCGGTAGGCTCGGGGAATACAATCGAGACGGCGTTGATCAGGACCCACTCACGCTGGCCAAACCCGACTATTTACCCGGATGGTCAGCATGCCTTAAAGAAGGCACCGCGCTGGACAACATCGCGCGGCACTTTTTTACTTCCGATGCCATGGCCAGCGTTTATCAACGACGCTACCTCACAGCCTTGAGGTCGCTGGCCGTTGTTGGATTGGCGATGACCTGTGCGTTCATAGCCTATGCAGACCTGGATCAGCCTCTGATGATCTACGGCTTTCTTCTTGGTTTTGGCGCTGGGCTCAGCCTGGCCTGGCTGGCTGGCCGAAACCAGTGGCACCGTAAATACCTGGACTACCGCGCGTTGGCAGAAGGCCTGCGAGTTCAGTTTTACTGGGGACTGGCCGGTGTTTCAGGGCGCCATCGAAACGACTTTGCCCATGACAATTTTCTCCA
Source organism: Lysobacterales bacterium (assembly GCA_045106555.1). Lineage (GTDB taxonomy): Bacteria > Pseudomonadota > Gammaproteobacteria > Xanthomonadales > SZUA-38 > JANQOZ01. Next base: position 202,336 of record JBGCET010000008.1, read on the forward strand.
GAAGCAGGATTTGGAAATCGGCTGGATTCGAAACGTCATGCGCCATGTGGGCATGGCCGAAGAATTGGGAGACCCTAGCGTTAACTTGGAACAGACCATTGACCATTGGGTGGGTGCCGATGAAGACAGCGGTCAACTCGGGTTTTTTCTTTCCCGCTGGCAGCGCATGGCCAAGGCGGCTCAGCGGACACGGCACATAGTCCGCGGGTGTGTCTGGCTAAGCATTTGCGCCGCCGCGGCCCTTGCGGCCTTGCAGTTTGCGATGGATGAGCGCCTTGTGCAGGCCCTGCTTGTGGCGATAGGGTTAATGTCGGTTGGCGTTGCAGTGCGGGAACTGTATGCCAATAAGACTGCCCAAGCAGAGCTGTCGAAACAGTATGCTTACATGTACCGGGTATTTCGCGATGCCAGGCTCAAACTCGACAGCGCAGAGAGTGATCAAGAAAAACGCGACATCCTGCAAATCCTCGGCGAAGCGGCGCTGGATGAACATGCGGAATGGATTCAGCGGCATCGGGAGCGGCCGCTGGAACAGGGTTCAATCTGACGCGGCAAACGTTCCTGGCAACTGCAAACCTCGCACATCCTGCCCGGCCGGCTGTTGGTAGGCGCGAAGGTCGAACTCCTGCAGTATTGCCAGCAGATGATCGAACAGGTCTGCCTGAATCGCCTCGTACTCATTCCATTGGGTGGTACTGGTGAAACAATAAATTTCCACCGCCAACCCTTCCGGCCCGGGCTGCAGCTGACGCACCAAGAGCGTCATGTCTTTACGAATTTTATCGTTATTTTTCAAATAATTATGAACATAAGCCCGAAACGTTCCCAAATTGGTTAAACGCCGTAGGTTGACGTCCTTATCTGTTGTCCGTGACAACTTGCTGTTGTAATCAGCGAGCTCCTGACGTTTTTCAGTGATGTAATTTTCCAACAGCGCAAAGCGAGTGAAACGGTCCGCTTCCGCGTCGGTGAGAAACCGCACCGAAGACATATCCATCAACAACGACCGTTTGATTCGCCGCCCGCCCGATGCCGACATGCCGCGCCAGTTTCGAAATGAATCGGAAATCAGTTTATGGGTGGGAATGGTGGTGATGGTTTTGTCCCAGTTCTGCACTCGTACCGTGTGCAGTTCCACGTCAATGACATCGCCATCAGCGTTGTATTGGGGCATCTCAATCCAGTCGCCCACTCGCACCATATCCAAACTCGCCAGTTGAATACTGGCCACAAACGACAAAATGGTGTCCTTAAATACCAGCAGCAACACCGCGGTCAGGGCTCCCAGCCCGGACAACAGAATCAACGGTGATTTGTCCAAAACGGCGGAGATCACCATGATGGCACCCACGCAGAACAACACGATCTGGGCGACCTGAATGTACCCTTTGATGGGATGCAAATGGGACTTGGGGCGTCGCTCGTACAGCGCATTGAGCGCATTGAGCATCGCACTGACACCCAACACCAGAACCAACGCCATCAGGGCCGTTGCCACATTCTGGATGATATTGATGCCCTGCTCACCCAGATGAGGCACCCAGGGCGCACCAAGATAGATCACGATGGGAACCAGTAGCTGAGCCAGTCGTGCCACCACACGATGCTCTATGATCACGTCGTCCCAGGTGCTCTTACTGGCTTTGGCCAGAGCATGCAGCGCACGAGTAATAACCCGTTTAGCTACCATATCCGCCAGCCAGGCGGCAATCACCAGCGCCAGCAACCCAGCACTGGTGAGCAACCAGGGGCTGGCCTGATCAATCAATTCCCTCAGCTGTTTAGTCAAAGATTCCAACATAAGGTTTGCTCAACTGTCAGTTGGAAACCGGCATCAGTTCCTGCAGCGCCACCACCGTTGCTGCCACGCCGGAACGCACAGCAGGCTCTGGTGAAATGCGAAACAGCGGTGAGTGATGGGAGGGCACTGGAGCGCCACCCGCGGCTTCCCGGGCAAAATCTTCTGCGGGCGTGCCGCCGACCTGAAAATAGACGCTGGGAATGGCCGGATCGTTGGTGAAGTACGGAAAATCCTCTCCTCCCATGCCCTGACGATCGTAGTCGACGAGAATTTCTTCTCCCAGCTCCGCACGCCAGGCAACGTTTAACTGGTCCACCAATGGCCCATGGTTAAGAGTGACCGGCAGCGTACCCTTGTTTTCAACAATCGGCAGGCGGTCTTCCGGCAGACCGGCAGCGCGCCCCACGTGCTCGGCAATTCGGCTGATGCCATCGAGCAGACGCGTGCGCGTCTCCTGAGTGTCCGACCGGACAGTTACTTCCAGCCGAGCCTCCTCACTGATGACGTTGCGTTTGTTACCGGCACGGAAAACCCCGACTGTCACCACCCCCGGCTCTCGGGGAGATAGCTCTCTGGAAACCAGCGTTTGCAGCGCTAAAACGATCTGAGCACCAACAACCACTGGGTCTTTGCCACGATGGGGGCTGGCTCCATGGGCGCCGATGCCCCGCACAATGATGTCCACGCTGTCCACACCGGAATAGGCTGCGCTGGGAGCGGCATAAACCTTACCCGCTTCAAGTTCTGCGGAAACGTGAAACGCCAGCGCATAATCGGGCTGGCCAAACCGCTCCCAGATTTGATCTTCGCGCATGGTCTTGGCACCCGAGATCTTCCACTCTTCTGCCGGCTGCCCGACCAACATCAAGGTGCCTGACCACTGATCCCGGTTAGCGACCATTTGACGGGCCGTGCCAATTAACGCCGTAACATGGACATCGTGACCGCAGGCATGCATGACCGGGAAACTTTGCCCTTCTGAGTTTTCTTTAACCACCGTGGACTTGTACGGCAGGTCGGTAAGTTCCTCCACCGGCAGGCCGTCCATATCCGCCCGCATCATCACCATTGGACCTGGGCCGTTTTTCAACAGCGCTACCAGGCCTGTCTTACCCACGCCCTCAGTGACCTCATAACCCAGCTCTCGCAGCTCTCCAGCCAATTTTCCGGCGGTCTCCATTTCCATAAAAGACAGTTCGGGATTGGCGTGAAAGTGTTTGAACAGTGGCCCCAGATGTTGGTCATAGTCCTTGCTGATGGCCTGCTCAAGCTCGCTGGCTGCCGCAATCTGAGACACTGCCAACAAACACCCGGCCAGCGCTGCGTATCGGGTTGATGACCAACTACTCATCGCTGATCACCACTCGGGTCATGGTATCGCCCTGCTCAATGGCATCGACGACGTCCTGGCCGTCCAGCACTTTGCCAAATACTGAATGGCGCCCGTCCAAATGAGGACACGGCACGTGGGTAATGAAAAATTGTGATCCGTTGGTATTGGGGCCGGCATTGGCCATTGACAGAACGCCCGGTCCGTCATGCTTGAGTTCAGCGTCGAACTCATCATCAAATCGATACCCCGGCCCGCCTCGCCCGCTACCTTCCGGGCATCCAGCCTGAACCATGAAATCCGGGATCACGCGATGAAACGTTAACCCATCATAGAAACCCTCGCCTGCGAGTTTTTCAAAGTTAGCGACGGTTGCCGGAACCTTTTGGTCATGAAGCTCAAGGCGAATGGTTCCTCGGCTGGTTTCAATGGTTGCAGTTTTCATGTGCTGATTTCCCTTGCTGATTTTCCAGGTGTTATGCGAAAAAACTGCGCACACGGTACTCAATTCCTGTGACGGCTGCCACAGATATACATTCAGTTACTCGGTGATTTCCTTTGTTTTCCTAACGTAATAAGCCACTTACCTCGGTTCGCAAGACTCTCGTTTTAGCCCAGACCCGGGCCAGCGCGAAAGGAATTGCCAGCCATGAAACTCAGTGACAACCGATTACTCAAACCCCTCGCCATTGTCGCGGTACTGTTGCTCAACGCCTGCGCGAGCACCCCTGAGGGTTACACAATGGTAGCGACGTCCAAAGCGCCTGACACGGAAACTGGCGCCGGATGCAACGCCTTTGGCGTGCTGGAAGACGAATTACTCGCAGTTCCTACCCAGAAGATTCGTTTTGATGTCCAGGTGGTGGGCAGCAGCGAAATTGCCGAGCAGTGCTCTGCCAGCCAGGAAAACGGCGCCGTCTGGGGCTGTTACCGCAAGGAATCGGGTAAAGCCTATATCGTGGGCAAGGATTGGAAGGTTTACTGGCACGAGTGGTGCCACGCCAAGTTTGGCCCAGCGCACGTCAGCTTGGCCGCCAGCGGGCGCACACCGCGGAGCTACATGCACTACATCGCCAGCAACCAGGCGCCCTAGCGCAAGACCAAAAGTTTACCTTCGCTCAGTTTGGGCTGGCGAGGGGGTCGACGCGAGGCGGCTCAGCTAATGGGTCGCGCTCCTCGATGGGGGTAAACTCAATGAAGAATAACGGCACATCCACCGGAGAAGCGACAAACGCCGCCAACTCCAGCTGGCAATTCAATGGCCGAGGAAAACTACGTCGGGCCAGGACAACTGCCGACGCCTCAGCCAGGGTCATGTCGCCGTCCAGTTCGTCGGACTGATCCCTCAAGGTTTCATCAATATCATCATGGGCAACCACAAAACTCTCACCAGGCTTAAGCTCTCCCGTTAAAGGAATCTCCGCTCGTGGCCGGATGGCCTCCGGGGGGTAAATTTCCAAGAAGTATCCGGCTTCGGTCATATCAATGGTGCCGGCTGAACTGTTCACCAGGCGCAATGCGCCACGTCCCTCTTCCAGCAGCAACAGATCAGCAATCACCAAATCGTTTTGAACAACGGAACAATCGCGCTGTCCAGCAAGGCCCGCCGATCGCTGCCAGCCATCGGCAGAAAAGCTGTCAAGTTCGAAGGCATCGCGACCACACATCCGAGCGCGCCGGCCAAGCTGGGCGGTTGCGCCATCGGCCGAAAACAAGGGAGTCGACAGATCAGCCTGATCGCTGACGCTACCCACGGAGTCTACGACGTAGCCACTAAGATACTCATGAGTACCCATCAGGCGTTCCATCTTGTGCTCAGCCGGACTGGGTGCCGATGTGCCCGCCACCCGGTTACGAGACCCCCGATACGCGGCCGCCGTCAGCGCTTCTGCGCACTCGCAGTTAGACACCGAGACCGGTTGATGGAGGTCCAGAAAGTCCCCGGGAGCCATAGCCAGATGCGGAACTACCTGGTTGGCTTTTTCGGCCAGCGGCGAATTTTGTGCGGCGACCAGAAACCCTTTGCCTGGCTCAACCTCACCGATCAGTGGAAGTACAACCGACGCCTGGGCCTGGTCTCGATAAGCGATACCCAGTCGGTATCCGGCGGCAGCCAAATCCAGCGGTTGGTCGGTGTGATTCACCAGCCACGCATGACCGCCACCTGTCGCGTCGGCAGAAAATTCCCGCAGCAACAGTTCGTCTGCCACGTTGTCGTCATCGTCTGTGCCGTCACACTGGTGGGCTGGGGCTACGCTTCCAGGTGTCGCTGCAACCCACTGACTGGCCAGCTCAAAGTCGTCGTCGTCATTACTGTCTGCGGTGCAGGCTGTGGGCACACGGCGATAGGTTGTTGTTTCCCGATAATCCGGATTGGGTAACCAGCTATCGTCTTCACTACCGCCGCGCTCGCCAACGGAGTCTCTGGCCAGGGTATCGGTCTGCAGCGCTTCAACGCCGGCCAACACAATGGCATCAGCCATCTGGGGCAACGCTGCGCTGCCGGCTTCAACCGCAGCGGCCATACAGCTACAGGTCTGAGCCAGCGCAATGGGGCGTTGGGGGCTGGAAAAGCGAATCCGTTGATCCAATTGGCTGCGGGCCCAGCCACTGCTGGCGCCGCAAGCGCAGCCGTCGGCTGAACCAACCGCGGTGACCACGTCAGTCGCGCTTCCTGGCACACGGGTTACCGCCACCGCCACTGCAGCCTGGGCGGCATTACAATCACCCCAGGCGGCGGCTACCGCCTGAGCGGCCCGAGCCGGCTCATACCCTTGGTCCAGTAATTCGCCGGTGACCTCACCGGGATCTCGCTCCTGTTCCAGCGCTTCATCAATGAGGCTCAGCATCGCCCCGGACTGCGCCCAGACCGGCATAGCGACCATCAACAGCAGGGACAAAACCGCAGCCAGACAACGGGGACCGGCGGTCTTGCCGCCACGAGTTGCATCCAACGATGCGACAACTAAATTGGCGTTCATGGTGATAGTGTAATCAAATTTGGCTAAGCGTTGGAATTTCAACGCAAAAAGTTCACATTTGGAAGCGCTGGAATTGGTCGGTTACATGCAGGTCCCGAGGGGCTGGATGGGCCGGCGGCTGCGACATCCGTCGTTGTGGCCAAGCCAACAGTGCGTCCAGTTCCAAGGGTTTACTGAAGAAAAAGCCCTGAGCTTCGCCAAATCCCAAGGATTTCACCAACTGCCAGTCCTCAAACGATTCAATCCCTTCAGCCACACTTGCCAGGTTAAACTGATCTGCTAATTCCACGCAGTGCCGCAAAATCGCGGTCAGTTCATCATTCGATGCCGCTCCGGCAACAAATTGGCGATCGACTTTCAGCTCGGTGAACGGCAAAGTTCGCAGGCGCTCCAAACTGGAAAAGCCTGTGCCGTAGTCGTCAACGGACAGACGGAAGCCTTGCAGGCGCAGACGATTCAGGGTTTCCATGGCGGCCCTGGGCTCACCAAAACCCTGAGTTTCGGTAATTTCCAGCACCACAGTGTCCGGGTCGGCGTCAAATTCGCGGACTAACGAGACAAACCGGTTGGTAAGGCTGAACGAATTGAGCTGCCCACTACCCACATTGACAGCTGCGTTAACCAGATACCCGGTTTCAGCCAGCTTCTGCTGCGCATCAAGCACTTGTCGCAGCATTTCCAGCAAAAACGGATCGGACAATGGAGACGCTTCCACCTGAGGCATAAACTGGGCGGGAGCAATCAACCCATGTTGTGGGTGCTGCCAACGTGCAAGCGCTTCAATGCCGGTTATTTGCTGGGTGCGGGCATCAACAATTGGGTGAAAGCGCGCGCGTATATCGCCGTCAGCCAACGCCTGCTCGAAGGCGTTGAGGCTGAATTGAAAGCGATTGGTGTTTTGACAAACCTCTTCCTCGGGTCCGAGCACGGTCAGCATTTCCGCCAGTTTGTGCAGTGAAAACGGTTTTGCCAGCGTCCCTGCGACATCAAGCCCACTGAAATCCGCCTGAGTCGCAGCGGTGGCCAATAACCTGGGATCATTGCCACTGATGATAATAACCTTGCCAGCATATCCGCGGTCTGCCAGATGAGACAGCACCAAAAACCCGTCCCCGTCCGGCAGAACCAGATCGCACACCACCAGATCTACGTCGTGCGGCCCCAGCGTATCCAGTAAGGCCACCGCGTTGCCGCAACGCCTGACCAGCCGAACCTGGCTGTAGCCCTGTAACTTCAGCATCTTGAGCATAATTTCCCCTAAGCGGTGGTCATCTTCAATGACGACCGCCTTCAGAGATTGTTCAGTGTTGTCGATGTAAGTGTTTGTAGTGGTCATATAAAGACCATCCGGATCGCTTTTGAGCCTTGATTATGCGGGGCAACCTTAACCGCAGCTTGGCAAAGTGCATTGGCCCTGAAACAAACGGTAACGAGCAGACACCCGATGAACGAACGTGCCCTGGCTACCACCGCCAATATCAGCACAACCGCCGCAGACCCTCTGCCGGTGCAGTCGATAACGGCCGGCGCGAACCTCCTGTTGGTTGACGATGTGGTGGCAAATCTGACCTTGCTGCTGGATGTGTTGAAGGACGAGGGCTACCAGGTGCGGCCAGTAACTGATGGACGACAGGCTTTAAGAGCCGCCAAGGCGCAGCCGCCCGATCTCATCCTGCTGGATATTGATATGCCGACATTGGATGGGTTTGAGGTCTGTAAAACCCTCAAGCGCATGCCGGAAACCCAGCATATCCCGGTAATTTTTCTCAGCGCGTTTGATCAGCCTACCGACAAAGTGGCCGCGTTTTCCGCCGGTGGCGTTGACTATGTGACAAAGCCCTTTCAGATCGAAGAGGTGCTGCAGCGGGTTTCGACTCATCTTCACCTGGAGTCGCTCAAACGTTCCCTGGAGGGGCGCAATCAGGAACTTCAGGCACGCAACCGGGAATTGGAAAAACTACGCAAAACCCAGGCCAACCTGGTCCACATGATCGTTCATGACCTGCGCTCTCCCCTGGCTGGTGTCCTGGGATATCTGGAACTGCTCCAGATTGGCGGCGGCGATAGCCTGAGTCGAAAGATTCAGGATGACGTCAGTAGCGCCGTGGAAGCGTGCAACAGCGCCAATGATCTGGTGTCCTCGTTGTTGGATATTGCGCGACTGGAGTCTTCGGCAATGCCGTTAGACATTGCCACCTTTGACCTGCGCGAGGTGGCGTTTAGCGCACTCAACACACAACACGCGGTGAAAGGCAGTCGTAACTTTTCTGTCCATCATGACGACGACCCTGTGCTGGTGAGTGCCGACAGCGGGTTAACTCACCGTGTGATTGTCAATCTGCTGCAAAACGCCGTGCGCGCTACCAACGATAATGGGCGCATTGACATCGAGGTGAGTCGTGAGGGCCAGCACGCTCGGCTTCAGGTCAAAGACAACGGCCGCGGCATTCACCCGGACCAGTTGCCCAAACTGTTTGAAAAATTCGCCCAGGCCGACCATCGCCGCCAACACCGAGACTCCGGCTTTGGGATTGGGCTGGCATTTTGTCGACTGGCCATGGAATCACAACAGGGCAGCGTCGATGTAGAAAGCCGCCCGGACGAGGGCAGTCGTTTCTGGATAACACTTCCTTTGGAATCTACCTGACATGAGCACTAAACGATGAATACCCCACTCAATCTGTTGACCGCCGATGATGATCTGGCCATTCGTTCGGTTATCGAACGACATTTCAGTGCCAGAGGTTTTAACGTCACCACCGCCGAAAACGGATTGTCGGCGTTAGACGCATTCAAGCGAGAACCCTTTGATCTGGCCGTATTGGATATCAATATGCCAGGCCTGGACGGCCTCTCGTTGTGCCGACATATTCGTGAGAAGGGGAATACTCCAGTGATCTTGCTAACCGCCAATGGCGAGGAAACCGACCGTATTGTGGGTCTGGAACTGGGTGCGGATGACTATATGTGTAAACCCTTCAGCGTGCGTGAGCTGGAAGCCCGGGTAAAGACCATCCTGCGCCGATGCGCAGACGAAGGGCCTGCCGCCAGCAATGAATCAACCACCGAGCAGACACGGATATTTGGCAGCTGGACGTTGAATTTGTCGCGTCGGGAATTGCTCGACACCGACGAAAAACAGGTGCCTTTGACGGGCGCGGAATATCGCCTTTTAGACGCATTAACCCGTCACCCCAATCGGGTATTGTCCAGGGACCAATTGATGAACATGACCCGAGGTCATGATGCGATGCCGTTTGATCGCAGTATCGATGTACAAATTGGCCGACTACGAAAGAAGCTGGGTGACAGCGGTAAACGACCTAACTTAATTAAGACGTTCCGCGGTGAGGGTTATGTGTTGACCGCGTAAGCGCCAGCAGTAGCCTGGCATTCGAGGTTGTGGGGAAAGACAGAACGTCGAACCGGTAGCCGAAGCCCGCGGGTTTTCAGGCCTTACCCAGGTCTCGTGACGGCGCGGACTCGTTCAGCTGCCCTTCACCATCATAATTTGAATCCTGCCGATCCTGGCCGTAGAGAACCCGCAATGCTTCTTGGCGACTGTTGGATATGGCTGACATGGATGCGCCGTTAATCATATTACGGCGCCGACACTCAGTCAGCGACTCCACAAACTCATCCCAGCGCGGCGACCCCTGGTGAGAACTCTTCAGTTCACCTTCAGCGAAATCGATCAGTGAATCCAGCATGGCGCGCTTTTGATCAGTAACCGACTCCAATTGGCGCAGGTCGTCCGCCACCAGTGCGTCTGACTCGTCCTTCAGGATGCCAAGAAGGTCATCCACACTCGCCTGCAGGTCATCTAAACGGGGTACCGGTCGTGCCATCATCCTCGTCCCTTAACGCCGGATTCAGATTGAATCAGCCCTTCAGCAATACTGCGGGAATCGACCTGGAAGTTGCCGCTGGCGATGGCTTCACGCAATGCGCTGACCTTCTCCGCGTTGACGTCGGATTCTGTCTTGGCCGATTCCGAAATTTGTCCGATAGCCCTAGCCTCCAGGGTTAACGACACTTTGTCGGCAGCCGCCTGATCGGCTCCCGTTGCGGCAGGCAGGTTCTTTTCCGTATCCCGACTCTCGGAACGGTCATTTACCTCTGTTACGGGCACATTCGGCCCAACTGGGTTGGTAATCATGGTCATAATTCCTTAAAAGACCCCTTGGTTATCGGCGCTGGCTGGCAAACCTTTAGTATGGGTAGCCAACTGGTCGTTATCCTGATGTGCCGCCTGGGCGGTGATCGCCGTCTGCAGCGCGCTGTGGTCAGTGCGAACAACGCCGCTGGCCATAATAACCCCCTGCACTTTTCTCTGGCTGGCAATGTTTTCCACCGTAATATGATCACCTGCAGCGCCAGCTGACAGTGCCTTTCCGGCCACTCGTACGCTTAGGTTGCCAGCCCTGGCAACCAGCGTGACCCGGTCACCCCGCTGAATAATCTGAGGTGCCTGCAGCATGCTCTGAGTCACAATCACTCCAGGAGACAGAGAACGGCGTAGCTCCAAATCCACCACTTGACTGGTACTGTGAAGAAAACGCCCACCCACCTGGCTGATATCCATTTTCTGCACCATCACGTCGTGCTCGGACAATGTTTCCCCCCGCGACAACGCCCCCCTGGACACTAAGACATCCTGCCACACGCGAACCCGTGCCCGAAGGTAGAGCGTCCAGGGAACACTCCCCTCACACTTAACGCCCACACTGGTATTGCCAAAGGCACGGGCGCCTGGCGCAGAAAACACTTTCAACTGGGCGTCACATAAGGCCAGACGTAAACGTGGATCGGGCGCCTGAATTTCGACGCTTAAGTTGTCACCAAACTGACGCGCACCCGTATCACGCAAAAAAGTCTCGGCGCTGCCAGCGATATCGGACAGCGGATGCAGTTGGCCTGCGCTAGCGCCGTTCACCAGCATTGGCGCTGTCAAGATCACGCTGATAATCAGTCGGAAAATTGACGAACTCCTGCGATTTGCCTTGATGGGTGTCGGATTTTTGTCGCTTTGCATATTGGTCTCCATCCCTGGTGATACTTGCAGGGTTTCAGAGCAAATGTCGTGCCAGAGAAAATTGCAGCGTTCGCACTCCTCTCTATAGGGCCGCAGATTTTTTTCGAAACACCCAGGGCGGGTTTGGCCGCCAAAAAAACCGCAACGCACCTGCTGTTATCGGTTGGCACGCCCTTTGCTTTAGCTCACCCAGGACAATTAATCGGAAATCGCCATGGCGTTTTCATTGGACTCAGTACTCGGCATACACCCACAGGCGTTGGAACTTCGCGCCCGACGGGCAGAGCTGCTGGCTCAGAACCTGGCCAACGCTGAAACGCCCCATTACAAAGCGCGGGATCTGGACTTTAAAAATAGCCTGAAGCAATCCATCGAGGCGGCAATGCCAAAACGCACCCATGAAAACCACCTGCAGGCACCGGTTCGAGCCAATGACGATGCGCTGTACCGAATCCCGTTACATCCCTCACTGGATGGCAACACGGTGACGGAAGAGTTTGAGAAAACGGCTTTTTCCGAAAATGCGGTGCGCTATCAGGCCAGCCTGATGTTTCTAACCCGAAAATTTTCTGCGTTGAAAGGCGCAATGAGCGATCAGTGAATCAGCTATGAGTGACTCTTCTCTTTTTTCTGTTGCCGGCTCTGCCCTTAACGCACAAAGCGTTCGGCTCAACACCATCGCTTCAAACATGGCCAACGCCGATGTGGCGGCCAGCTCAGCGGAGGAAACTTTCCGCGCCCGGCTGCCGGTGTTCAAAGCAGATACCGGGGCTGGTCAGCTAAGCGGCGTGCAGGTTGCCGGCATTGTTGAGTCCGATGCACCCGCAAGAATGCGCTATCAGCCCGATCACCCTCAAGCCAATGACGAGGGCTATGTGTTTCTGCCTAACGTCAACCTTATCGAACAAATGACCGACATGATTTCCGCATCCCGCAGCTACCAGGCAAACCTGGAAGTCATCACAACAAGTAAAGAACTGATGCTGCAAACGCTGCAGCTAGGACAAAGGAGCTAATTATGCTGACTGGCGTCAATGACCTGACCAATATTCTTGGCCCTCAACGTCCTCGGACCATTGGCGACGGTGATCAAGAATTAGGCCAGGAGGAGTATTTCGCACTGATGGTTGCGCAGCTGCGCAATCAAGATCCCACCAAACCCCAGGACGGTGCTGAGTACCTGACGCAAATCGCCCAGTTTGGAACGGTTAACGGCATTCAGGAACTGGAAAATTCGTTTGGTCAACTGGCCAGTGCAATCAATGGAAACCAGGCTCTGGCCGCCTCCAATTTAATTGACCGAGAAGTCTTGCTTCCCGGTGGATTTGGCCACTTGATCGAGGGAGAACCGTTGACCGGCCAGGTTGACCTGCCCCAGTCCAGTTCTGGGGTGCGGATTGAAATCAAGGATGAGAACAACCGCCTGGTACGGGTCCTTAACATTGGACAGCAAAATGCTGGTGGTAACGAGTTTTCTTGGGATGGCCTTGACAGCAACGGCAACCCCGCACCCACAGGGCGCTACAACATCACCGCTGAAGCGGTGTACGGCGAGGAAAACTTCGCCGTCGAAGTGTTGGTGGCGGGCCGAGTAGAGAGCGTGTCTCTCGGCGGGTTTGCTGGACAAACTGTCTTAACAGTCGCGGGTCTTGGACAGGTAGGTCTAAGTGACGTGCGCGGCATTCAATAACTAACGCAGGAGTTTTAACGTGGCTTTTAATATTGCACTCAGTGGCCTCAATGCGGCCATGGCCGATCTCGACATTACCGGCAACAACATTGCCAATGCGTCAACCACGGGATTCAAATCCTCTCGCGGGGAATTTGTTGACCTGCTGGCTTCCGCCGGGTTTGTCATTTCAAGCCTCGACCCAGGAGACGGTGTGCGCTTGGCGGAGGTGCGCCAACAGTTTAGTCAGGGCAACATCAGCTTTACCGGTAACGCGCTGGATCTTGCCATCAGCGGCGGCGGATTTTTCGCCGTGCGCGACCCCAATGGGGCTAGCGCCTTTACTCGCAACGGCACCTTCTCTGTAGACCGTGATGGTTTTGTGGTCAATCCCTCGGGTGCCCGACTGCAGGCATTCGACGTGATCGACTCCAGCCTGCCAACATTCAACAGCGCGTCCACTAATGACCTTCAGCTCTTAACCACCCAGGGAGCGCCTCAGGCCACTACCCAGGTCAACCTTGCACTCAATATCGACCCGCGTGATCCGCCGTTCATTAGCACACCCATCGACCCGGAACTCCCCGCAACATACGACTATTCGACAACGGTGACGGTTTACGATTCCTTGGGGGAAACCCACGCTGCCACCGTGTATTTTCAGCAAACCAGCGAGTTGAATTTCACCTCTAGGTTGGTCATCGACGGTCTTGACGACCAAACCATAGACCCAGGCAACTTTGAGTTTAACAGCAACGGAGAATTATCCGTCCCTGATCCTGCCACCATTAACTACGGCACCTTCACCCCGAGCAACGGCGCCGAACCGCTGAACATAGTTTTCAATTTCGCTGACACCACCAACCTTGCCGGAAGCTCAACGGTCAATTCTATCTCCCAGGACGGATTTGCCGCCGGCAGGTTGAGCAACATTGACATCGATGAATCGGGCATTGTGTTCGCTAGGTTCAGTAACGGCCAGTCAGACCCTCTCGGCAGAATTGCCCTGGCAAGATTCCAAAACCCCCAGGGCCTGCGAGCCGTCGGCGACACACAGTGGGTTGAATCGTTTGCCTCCGGCCCCTCCATTCTGGGAGAACCCGGAGGTGCCGGACTTGGCTCAATCCAGGGTGGTAGCGTTGAGTCATCCAACGTGAACATTTCCGAAGAGCTGGTCAATCTCATCAGCGCTCAACGAAATTTCCAGGCCAATGCTCAGGTTATCAGCACCGCTGATGAACTTAACCAAACACTGCTGAACATCCGTTAATGGATCGCTCGGTTTACATCGCTATGGGTGGCGCGCGGGACGCCATGCGTCTGCACGCCACCCAGGCGCACAATCTGGCCAACAGCCAAACCGTGGGGTTTCGTGCCGACCTAAACCGTGCCGAAAGTCAGCCGTTGACAGGCCCGGGCTATCAGGACCGAGTGCACGCCACGCAAACCGGCGAACGCATGCCCGACCTCTCGCCAGGGCTCATAAACCATACCGGAAGAGACCTGGATATTGCTGTCCAGGGTGACGGTTTTTTAATGGTCCAATCCGCCGACGGCAGCGAAATATTTAGTCGTGCCGGCAATCTGAAAGTGGATACCAATGGGGTGTTGGTGGATCACTCAAACCGCCCCGTGTTAGGGAACTCAGGGCCCATTGTGCTGCCACCTTTTGAAAAGCTGGAAATTGGTTCTGACGGCAGTATCAGCGTGCGCGGCGAAGGCGAGACCGAGGGCGCACTCAACGTTGTCGACCGCTTGCGCTTAACTAAACCTGACCACAAAGACTTAATCAAGTCGGCAGATGGCGCCATCCGACATCGCGACGGCCTGCCTGCCCTGCCCGACGCCTCAGTACAAATTACTTCGGGTGCGTTGGAATCCAGCAACGTTGAGCCAGTGGGCGCACTGGTGCAAATGATCGAGGTTCAGCGCCAGTTTGAAATGCACATCAAGTTTATCGAAAACAGTGAAGAAAACGACCGCGCCGCAAGCCGACTGCTGCGAATGCGATAAGGCGATATAGGAACTTAAGCTATGAACCACGCTCTTTGGATTGCAAAAACTGGATTGGAAGCTCAGCAAACACGCCTGGCCGTCCAATCCAACAATTTGGCCAATGCCAACACTACCGGCTACAAGCGAGCGCGGGCAGTTTTTGAAGACTTGGTTTACCAGAACGTTCGGCAAGTTGGTGCCCAGTCCTCTGAAAGCACCCTGCTTCCTTCAGGTCTGTCTTTGGGTACTGGCGTGCGCACCGTTGCTACTGAAAAGCTCTTTAGCCAGGGCAATCTGGTTCAAACTGGCAATGCTCTGGATGTCGCAGTCCAGGGTCGCGGCTTCATCCAGATTCTTCTTCCCGATGGCGCTCAGGCATACACCCGGGATGGCTCGTTACAGGTCAGCGCGGATGGTCAATTGGTTACCTCAAGCGGCTACCCGGTGCAGCCGGCGATTACGATTCCCTCTGGCGCAGAAACGGTCACGCTCGCGCCTGACGGCACCGTGACGGTGAAAGTTGGTGGTCAAGATACCGCCACTCAGGTAGGCACATTGCAGCTTGCTGATTTCGTTAACCCCACTGGACTGCAGGCCGTTGGGCAAAACCTGTTCCGGGAATCGGCCGCCAGCGGCACACCGCAGACCGGCAACCCGGCGCAAAATGGTTTGGGTTCCCTGCTTCAGGGTTCACTTGAAACCTCCAACGTCAATTCCGTCGAAGAACTCATCGGCCTGATCGAAACCCAACGCGCTTACGAAATGAACTCGCGCGCCATTGCCACCGCAGATCAAATGCTCGAATACGTGAATAACAACTTATGAACCGAATAACGCGCCTAACGCTACTAATGCTACTAGTGCTGCTGACGGTTCTAGGGGGCTGTGCAACCAAAGCACAAAAGCCTCCTGCGCCCTTGCCGGCAATGCCGACGACAACCCAACAGGCAACCCCGGCAAGTCAGGGAGCCATATACCAACCCTCCCCGCGCCTGGTGCTCTTTGAAGATGTCCGGGCACGCAATGTGGGCGATGTAATTACCGTTGTACTGACCGAACAAACCAACGCCAGCAAAAGTGCCAGTACCGCCACCGACCGGGAAACCTCGTTTGATCTATCTCCGGGCCCGTTGTTTGGGCGGGATATTCAGGCTAGCCAACTGGAAAGCGGACAGGATTTTTCGGGCAACGGCTCCAGCAGCCAAAATAACAGCCTGTCTGGTTCGCTCACGGTGACGGTTGTGGGTGTTCTGGGTAACGGCCTGCTCGCCATCCAGGGCGAAAAATGGCTAACCCTAAATCAGGGCAAAGAATACTTGAGGATTGCCGGTCACGTTCGCGGGGCAGACGTCCGCGCCAACAACACGGTGTTATCCACCCAGATCGCCAACGCACAGATTACTTATTCCGGCTCAGGCGCGTTGCACGACGCAAACCGACAAGGCTGGTTAACTCGCTTGTTCGCCAACGTGCTGTCGCCACTCTAAAGCTCTTGGAACTCACTATGAACATTGCAAAAACCGGCACCGGTAGTATTCGCCTGATCATCTTGGGCGTTTGCGCGCTGTTGTTAAGCGGCGCTGCCGGAGCTGATCAGCGCATCAAAGATCTGGCGAATGTCGCGGGCTTTCGGGAAAACCCCTTGGTGGGATATGGGTTGGTCGTTGGGTTGGACGGCACGGGTGACCAAACCGTACAGGCGCCGTTCACGGTGCAAAGTCTAATCAGCATGCTCAACCAACTGGGCGTCGTGATCCCCCCTGACACCCCTTTGCAGCTGAAAAACATCGCTGCGGTAGCCGTACACGCCTCACTGCCGCCGTTTGCCAAGCCCGGACAACAGATCGACATCACGGTTTCGTCCATTGCCAACGCCAACAGTCTGCGCGGCGGTTCTTTGCTGATGACGCCGCTAAAAGGTGCCGACGGGCAGGTTTATGCCATCGCTCAGGGCAGTTTGATCGTGGGCGGATTTGGCGCTGAGGGCAGTGATGGTTCCTCCATCACATTCAATGTTCCAAGCGCCGGGCGAATTCCCAGCGGCGCCACCGTCGAGCGTCAGGTGGCGGGAGGCCGGATGCCCGGCGCCCCCATAACCCTGAACCTTCATTCTCCTGACTTTACTACCGCGGACAGGCTGGTCAGCGCCATCAACCGCCGATTTACCGACTTGCCTGCAAGTGCAGCCGATCCTGGCACCGTGATTGTAAAGGCTCCGATGGACGCCACACTGTACATGCGGTTCGCCGCAGAACTAGAAAATTTGACTCTGACCCCAGGATCACCAAGGGCAAAAGTTGTTGTCAATGCGCGCACCGGGACGGTGGTGGTGGGTCAGCATGTACGCGTATTGCCTGCGGCCATCACCCATGGCGGGCTGACAGTGACCATAGCGGAATCCCCACAGGTTGTTCAGCCCAACCCTCTGGCTGGCGGGGAAACCGCCGTGCAGGCCCAATCGGAAGTGACGATTACAGAAACCGAAAGCCGCATGTTCCTCATAGAACCCGGCGCAGCTTTAAGCGACATCGTTGAGGCCATTAATCAGGTTGGCGCGGCGCCTGGCGATGTGGTCGCGATCCTGGAAGCCCTGCGCCAGGCCGGCGCACTGAAAGCCGAATTTACGGTTATCTAATTCGTCATGCAGTTACCCAACTCTGTGCCCTCCCCCATCCATCTTTCGCCTGCCGAGGCTAGCGCCGATGGGACCAAGACAGAAAAAAGTGACGCGCGTCTCCACGAAGCTGCGCAGGCGTTTGAAGGCGCATTTCTCAAGATTTTGCTCAAGTCCATGCGCAGCACTATTCCGGAAGGCGGGCTTTTTGACCGTCAGCAAATGGCTGCTTTTGAAGAAATGCGTGATGGCGCTCTCGCAGATTCGTTGTCTGGCCGGGGCGCAACGGGAATTGCGCAAATTGTCGCTCAGCAACTCGGCGCCTCAACAAAGCCGACACCGACAACAAATGCAACCATAATCGGAAACCCTCCCAGCGCGCACATTGAATCTAAGCGGCCAACGCCAATCGAGCAGCCAATCTCAGGCAGCACCAACGAGCAACAACGACGCTTTATTGATCAACTGCTACCCGCGGCGCGCACCGCTGCTAAGGCCTTGGGCATTGATCCAAGCGTCATCATCGCCCAAGCCGCGCTTGAAACAGGTTGGGGCCAGCACGTGCCGCAAAAGTCCAATGGCGCATCAAGCAACAACCTTTTTGGGGTTAAAAGTAGCTCGGGCTGGCGCGGCGACACGACCCAGCACCAAACCACAGAATTTCTTGGCGGGAAATTGCGCAACGTGGTTGCCCAGTTTCGCGCCTATGCCGACCCGGCTGAAAGTGTCGCTGACTATGTGGAACTGATCTCTCAGTCCAAGCGATATGCCCCGGCGGTCAACGCTAAAAACTCGTCGGACTATCTAAAAGCACTCAGTGATGGTGGTTACGCCACCGATCCCGACTATACCGAGAAAATACAGGCCATTTTAAAGAGCCTAGAAATGAGGTCCACCCATGACCATTGAGAGTATCGGACTGTCCGCTTTAGCGGCCTTCCAACGGGCCTTATCGGTCACCGCAAATAACATCACCAATGCCAACACGCCTGGCTACAGTCGTCGATCGGTGGTTTTCGGCAACTTGCCCGGAAATCTAAGCCCGGTGGGTCAGCTCGGTGGCGGGGTTGAAATTACCGCCGTAAGACGGAGCTTTGACGCGCTGGCGTTTAACCAGCTTCGACAGGCCACCAGTAACTTTACCCAAACCCAGGTTCGCAGTGAGCTTGCCTTTTTGGTTGACGGGTTTCTGGGCGCCGACGGATTTGACCTGACGAGCCCTATCAACCGATTTTCAGCCTCCTGGCAAGACCTTTCGACCGACCCAACCTCTCTTGCAGCACGCACAAGCGTACTCAGCGAAGCGGGCTCCATGGCTGACCGGTTCAATGTGCTGGACCAACGCTTAAACGACGTGCGCTCTGATCTGGGGAATCGTATCCAGGCCTATTCGCGAGAGATTAACGGCCTCAGCGCGCGCATCGGCGATCTAAACCGCCGCATCAACGACGAACAAACTGCCGGAACAACGCCCAATGACCTTACCGATCTGCGTAACCAGGCCGTCTTAGAATTATCGGAGTATCTGGATATCCAAGTGGTTCAAGATGGCGTCTCGCTCAACATTTCGTTGAGTGACGGCTCAGCCATTGTGACCGGCACAGACGTTAACCAGGTCCAACTGGAACGGTCAGAGTTTGATCCTAGCGATATACGGTTGGTGTTAGGTGACGGTGTCGGAGACCAGCCCGTTACCGCGCAAAACGCTGGCGGCCGAATGGCAGGCGCTTTGTCATTCTTAGACAACGTCCTCAACCCCACACAAAACGAGTTGGGTCGAGTCGCCATGGGCCTGGCGTTTGCCAGTAACCAACAACACCAACGTGGCCTGGATGCCAACGGCAACCTTGGCCTTGCTTTGTTCAATCAGGGCGCGCCCCAGGTCTTTCCCTCGTCCAACAACAGTAACCTCTCCAGCGACACCACCTCGGCCAGTATCGAAGACCTGGGCAGCCTCAGCGCGGATGACTATCAGTTGGATTTTGACGGCAGCAACTGGTCGCTAACTAACCTTCGCAGCGGTGCTGGCGTTGCATTGACCCCGGACGGCAGCGACTTTTTAGCCGAAGGTATGCGCTTCACCGTTGACCCTGGCGCTGCTGCCGGCGATACATACTTGATCCGCCCCACGCGTCTGGGCGCGGCGGATCTTGAGGTAGCCATCAGCAATCCCGATCAACTGGCTGCGTCTCGAGCGCTGAACACCGATGCCAGTGCGCAGAATCTGGGCAATGGGCAAATTACCGATACAACCATCACGGACTTCAACAACCCCGCGTTACTCGACGATGTCGATATTGTGTTTACCAGCGCAACCACCTACTCAATTAACGGCGGCGCAGACATTGCGTATGCGCCCGGTTCAGATATCGAACTCAATGGCTGGCAGCTAGCCATCAGTGGGTCGCCCTCAGCCGGCGACACCTTTACGGTGCGAAACAACATCGGCGGAGTGGGTGATGGCGGAAATGCCGGATTACTTGGCTCAGTAGAACGCCTGGATACCTTGGAAGGACAGACCTTATCCGTACTGGACGCCTACCAGCAAATGGTATCCACCGTCGGTGTGACCGCCAACACGTTAGATGCAGCAACCATTGTGCAAGGGAATTTACTGGCGGACGCGGAAACCCGACAAAGCAATATCAGCGGCGTGAATCTCGATGAAGAGGCGGTCAACCTGCAGCGTTATCAGCAGGCCTACGCGGCGGCCGCCGAGGTGTTTTCCGTGGCCAACGAGATGTTTGACACGCTGATCAGGTCGGTTCGATGATTCGCATTTCCAGCGCACAGCTCTTTGGCAATACGCTAAACAGCATTTCTTCGGGTCAAGCTCGACTGGCTGACTTACAACGTGCCATTGCTAGCGGCCGCCAGATCAATACCGCCGCTGATGACCCTGTAGGCGCAGGTCGCATCGTCGAACTCAATGCGTTGACCTCTAGGGTCACCCAATATTCTCGAAACTCGGACGCCGCTGAAGCGCGTTTAACGGTTACTGAAAATACCTTGGTCTCCGTATCTGACGCGCTGAACCGCGTTAGGGAATTAACCCTCGCCTCTGCTAATGGCATCAACGACGACGAGAATCTACAGATCTACGGGGAAGAGATCCGTTCTAACTTGGAGTCCATCGTCGCGTTATCCAACCAGGCCGATGCGAACGGTGAATACCTGTTTGCCGGCACCGCTTCCGGCACCTTGCCGTTCACGCTATCGGGTTCGCTCAATTACCAATATTTCGGTAACAGCGAATCCCGCAGCATAGCGATATCAGACAACCAAACCCTGTCCATGGGGCTGCCCGGAGATGGCGTTTTTATTGATATCCCCGCAGGTAACGGCCGCTTTCAGGTGGTTGACCAAAACACCAACACTGGCACTGCGGTGGCGGGCGACAGCAGCATTTCCGACCCGTCCCAATGGATCGCTGACGACTACCAGCTCACGTTCTCCGACACCACCAACTGGGAGGTGCGCGATAGCGGCGGCGTCCTGGTGGAGACGGGCACCTTCGCTGAGCCCGGCACCATCAGCTTTCGTGGCGCAGATATGTCCTTTGTGGGTACACCACAAGCCGGAGACACCTTCGATATACAAAGTAATGTATTTCAAGACGTCTTTACGACGCTTGACGAACTCAGCGCTGTCCTCAGCGGCGAGATCAACCTTACCGACACCGGGCGCGCGAACCTCCTGAATCGAGCCATCAACAATATCGATAACGCCCTATCGGTAAACCAGGATTCACGGGCGACAGTGGGCGTGCGGTTATCCAGCATTGACGACTATCGCGATCTAAACGCCCGCGATGTCATCCAGGCGCAAACATTGCGATCGCGAATTGAAGACCTGGACTACGCCGCTGCAATCAGCGAATTTGAATATGAAAGCAGTATCTTGGAGGCCGCGCAAAAAACCTTCTTATCCCTACAAGGGCTCTCCCTATTCCGTCTTTTGTGACCCTCGTCACGTATTTTCCGCTGTTGTCCAGTCCCTGTAACCCCCGCCGGCTAAAGCTTTCCTGACAGGCGCCGTTAACCTCCTTGACCGCGAGCTTCGAGGTCGTTAAGTAAAACGCCCTTGTGGGCTCACAACTTGCTTTTATGGAGAACTACGATGCCCCAGATTATTAACACTAACGTTGCGTCTTTGAACGCACAGCGAAACTTGAACGAATCCCAGGACGTGTTGAACCGCTCTTTGCAGCGACTGTCAACCGGCCTGCGCATCAACAGCGCACGGGACGACGCAGCTGGCCTTGCTATTTCAGAACGTTTCACCAGCCAGATTCGCGGACTGACTCAGGCCATTCGAAACGCCAACGACGGCATTTCTCTGGCGCAGACAGCAGAAGGCGCTCTTGGACAAACCACCGAAAACCTGCAGCGAATTCGAGAGCTGGCACTGCAATCGAGCAACGCCACCAACTCATCGGAAGACCGCGCAGCGCTTCAGCAAGAAGTGAACGCACTGCAGTCGGAAATCAACCGGGTTGCCGACACCACACGGTTTAACGGCCAGGCCATTTTGGATGGTAACTTCAACCAACAGTTTTTCCAGGTTGGGGCAAACGTCAACGAAGTGATTGGTGTCACCATTCGCGGAACCAGCGCCACGGATCTTTCGAACAACGCATTGACTGCGGTCAGTAACACCACCGCCAGTCAGGGTACTGGCGCGGTAACTGTGGCTAACGCAGCGCTGCCAGCGAACAACACCATTGCTGCTCAGACCCTCACATTTAACACCAGTTCCGGTGCCCAGACTCTGGCCGTCACTGCCGGTCAATCGGCATCGGACATCGCCGCGTCAGTGAATGGCAATTCTGGCCCCACAGGGGTTTCAGCAACGGCCACAAACTCCGCCACGCTCAGCGGGCTGACGGCAGCCGGCGTTGTTTCATTCCAGCTGGGTTCCAGCGGCGATGCGACCACTACGGTATCAGCTAACCTGACATCGGCGACCGACCTTACCAACCTGGCGGACTCGATCAATGATGCCAGCGGCAGCACCGGAATCTCGGCTGAACTGACGGCAAACAATGCCTCTATCGTTCTAACCGACGCCAACGGTGATGACATTGAAATTTCCAACTTCACCTCTTCCACAGCAGCAACGGAAATCACCGTTGCAGGCGCAGGAAACGCTACCGGCACCGACTTGGTGACGGGCGCCGCCGACAGCACGAGAGTGAGCGGCACCGTAACGTTTAACTCATCGGAGAACTTCTCTGTTCAGTCAAGCGTGGCAGAAACCGCTGGCAGCGTAATTAACGTTGCTGCCAATACCGCTGTTGCATCAACGGCCTCGACCGTCGCTGATGTAGACATCAGCACGGTTGACGGCGCGCAAGACGCACTGGCGATTATCGACTCTGCACTGCAGGGTATTTCATCAGAGCGAGCCAGCTTAGGTGCGGTTCAGAACCGCTTTGAGTCGGCCATCACTAACCTTGCAAGCACCGTGGAAAACGCCAGTGCCGCTCGTAGCCGAATTCGTGACGCGGACTTCGCCAGCGAAACCGCTGAGCTGACCCGGGCACAGATTCTCCAGCAGGCCGGTTTGTCGATCTTAAGTCAGGCAAACGCCAGCCCGCAGAGCGTACTGTCACTGCTGCAGTAAGTTATCCAACTAAGGCTACCCGGCCTAAACCAGGTCGGGTAGCCACTTAAACGGTAGGTGCGATGCAACTATCCAGCGACGATCTCTCCAAGGTGATTTCTGTTCCCGGTAAAACGGCGCCAGGCACCACTGAAAAACCCCTTCCTGGGACCACTCAACCGGCATCCAGAGAGGACGAGAAAGTTGCGCCTGCATCCTCCCCACCACCGCCAGCGGAAACGTTATTCGCCGCTGTGGAAAATTTGAACCAGGCACTGGAATTACAGCAACGTAGCGTTCGCCTCAGAGCCAGTGAATATGCGTCCACTGCGGTAATTGAAGTAGTCGACCAGGAAACCGACACCGTGATTCGACAGATACCGAGTGAATCGACCGTCAAATTGGCTGAGTATTGGTCTCAAAACGGTCTGTTAGCTGAAGAATCTCTGACCAGCATCTCATTAGACGAAACGGCATGACACTTGCAACGAGCAAAATCACCAAGCTGCAGTTCAATTCGATGAATAACTCATCGTTGATGACGACAGCTATTTTGCAACGGAGCTCACTATGATTTCATCGTTAGGCGTCGGCTCGGGAATCGACCTGCAGGGGTTACTTGACCAGCTAGTATCAGCCGAGCGCGTGCCAACCGAACAGCGCCTGGCGGTTCGGGAAGCTGGCCTGCAATCGCAATTCTCAGCGTTTGGCAATCTCACCTCAGCGGTTCAGGGCCTGCGCGATGCGGCAGAAAAACTGTCACAGCTCACGCCCCAGCGCTCTGCCAGAGTCTCTGGATCGGTGGAGGCACTTACGGCCAGCGCTGATGAAACCGCGGCATTGGGCAACTATTCGGTATTGGTTGACCAGCTGGCGACCCAACAAAGTTTGGCTACCCCGGCATATGCCTCAACTGACACCATAGTAGGTTCAGGCACGCTGACCATTGCCTTTGGCAGCACCGACTATGATGCTGATCTCGATACCTACTCTGGATTCACGGCAGACCCTGGCAGGGCCTCCGTTGACATCCTTATCGGACCCGGAGACCAAACTCTGGCGGAAGTTCGCGACGCAATTAATGATGCCAATGCCGGTGTTACCGCATCTATTGTCAGCGACGATAACGGCGCCAGACTGGTGCTCTCCTCAGAAACCAGCGGTGCCAACAGCACTTTACAGATCAGTGTGGCCGACGATGATCTGAACAACACGGACACCACTGGCCTGTCCGCACTCGCGTTCAATGCGCAGGCCACCAACCTTGAACAAACGGTCGTAGGAGAGGACGCCAGTTTTTCAGTGAATGGTTTGTCATTGACCTCTGGCTCTAACAGCGACATCACGGCCGTTCAAGGGGTCACCCTAAATCTTGAGGCCGTCAGTACCGATCCGGCAATCGTTAAGGTCGAGAACCGTGATTCGTCGGTAACTGCGGCACTCAACGAATTTACCGAGGCCTACAATTCACTGATCGACCTCAACAGCGAGTTGTCGGCGTTTGACCCGGAGTCAGGTCAGTCGGGCATCTTGTTCGGGGACACAACCCTTCGCGGTCTTACCAGCAACCTTCGCTCCGGCCTGAGCGGCTCAGGAATCAATACCGGAAACGGCGCAAATTCGCTGATAGAACTGGGCATTACCACCGGCGAAGATGGCAAGCTGTCCATCGACAACGAACGCGTGGATGCCTTCCTTGGCGACGATTTCGAATCCGCCATTGAACGCCTAAACGACATCAGCGCAGCGTACCTTGAGCGAACCGACGCCTACGTCAATGATGACGGACTCATTGCTGTGCGGACCGAAGGCATTCAGTCGCGATTGGAAGACATTGTTGATGAACGTGTGGATCTACAGTCTCGCATCGAAGGCCTGGAGCAACGTTTAACCCGTCAGTTTGCCAACCTCGATACGTTACTGGCCAACCTTCGAACAACCAGCCAGTTCGTGACCAATCAACTGAATAATCTCAACGTCAGACAATCTGACTCATAAGGAAATCCAATGAACCTTCAATTCGCCCTAGACTCCTACCATCAAGCAGGCCCGATCAGCGAGGTAGAAACTGCCAGCCGCTATCGACTGATCCAGATCCTGATGGAGCACGGGCTGATGCAGTTGGCCGACGCGGCAGCAGTCAGTGAAACGAGCGATGCAGTAAAATGTCGCCAGGCACTCGGTAAAGCCATCGACGCCGTCGAGACGCTGCGACAGAGTCTGAGCAGCGACCATGAGAACGAAGAGCTGGGGCAACGTTTGGAATCGTTGTATGGCCACATGATTGAGGAACTGGTGCGCTCCAGCGGCGACCTAAACAAGGGGCGTATAGCCCACGTGCAGCGCCTCATGACGACCATCAAGGCGGGTTGGGATGAGCTGCCAAACCATCGTGGAAACGACAAACGCCTGGACGCCTATTTCCTGTGAACTACGAACAGGCTGAATTGGAACTTGCAGCGCTGTCAGGCGCCATGCTGGAGGCCGCGGACCAACAAAACTGGGAGCGCGTTGCCGAGCTGCACGACAGCATGCAAAACCAACTGCAAGTGCTGTTTAGCAGCGAGGCGCTTCCCGCGGACGACCGGCCAGCGAGACTCCTTGAAGGCATTCAGCAACTGGGCAATGCCCTGTCGTTTCAGGCAAGGTCAGCGCGCAAGGCGTGTGCCCAGCAGCTGGATAGAACCCAGCAAAAACGCCGTGGCATGGCGATGTATCAAGAGACTGCGGCAGGCTAAAGCGTCAACAATTCCGACAAAAGCGACATCGTCGAAAGTTTGACCCGACCGCGTCGAATTTCTGACGCGCATCACTAAGCGCCGCCTCCTCTTTTGCTGCAAGCCCTTTGACAGCAACAAATTCGCCCGCTCACGCTCTACCAGTCAAAACCGGCACGGTTATTGCTCCATAACCTACATGGACAAAAACCTGACACTAGAAATCGCCCCATGACTCCGGTCAACAACCAGGCTATTTCTTCCGTATTAGCGCAAATGCGCCAGGTGGCTCAAAGTGGCGCGATCCCAACTCCGCCTGCAACGACTCCTGCCACAGAAGTGGCGAAGAGTGACTTTGCCCAAATGGTTTCCAGCGCGCTAGAGGGCGTTTCAAACACTCAGGCTGCCGCAGGTAAGGCGGCCACGGCTTTTGAACAGGGTGACCCTGAAGCGACCCTACCCCAGGTGATGATTGCACTGGAAAAAGCCAGCGTGTCATTTGAAGGTGTTAAGCAGGTGCGCAATCGCCTGGTGACCGCTTACCAGGAAATCATGAACATGCCGGTGTAATACCGACATGGAGACGAACTAATGAAACATCGACCTATCCAAAACCATCCGACCTCGGTCGCAATCCTGAAAGAGACCTAGGTTAATGGCAGAAACAGACTCCCTGGCAGCGGCCCCTTCGGGCAGCAACGCCCTGACAGCAGCCTGGCGCGGGTTTGACCGCCTGCCCGGGCTGCGTCAAATTGCCTTAATCGTGCTGCTGGCCGGTTCGTTGGCACTGGCGGGCGCCGGTGTTCTTTGGAGCCAACAGCCCGATTACACGCTGCTGTACGGAAAGCTGCCAGAAAGCCAGACGGCGGAGGTGATCGACGCCCTCAATCGCAACGGTATCAAACACCGTTTGGACGTGGCATCAGGGGCCGTATTGGTTGCACAGTCAGACGTACACACGGCAAGGCTGCGACTGGCCGGTGACGGAATCCCGCGCACAAGCTCGGCCGCTGCTGGCTACGAATTGCTGGACCAGGATGTGGGTTTCACCATGACCCAGCGCAGCGAAGATTCTCGCCACCAGCGAGCGCTGGAAGGTGAGCTGGCTCGGTCAATCACTTCTTTAAGTATGGTTCAGTCCACCCGTATTCACATGGCCCTGGCACGCCCAAGCGCGTTTCTTCGTAACCGTCGCCAATCCTCGGCATCAGTCATTGTGCATCTGTACGAAGGCAAAACGCTTAGCGAGCGGGACGTACGCGGCATTGTCCATCTGGTCGCGGCAAGCGTTGCAGATATGGATCCATCCAGCGTGACCGTGGTTGACCACAACGGTCGATTGCTGACGAAAGACACCGATGAAGATGCCTTTGCCAGCGACAGTGAACGACTGGACTACGCCGATAAACTGGAACAGCGTTACGTCGACCGCATATTGGACATTGTCATCCCGGTAATAGGCACTGCCGGTGTTCACGCCCAAGTGGTGGCCGACATCGACTTCACTCGGAGCGAAGAGACCCAGGAGACATTTGATCCGGGCACCATTGCTTTGCGCAGCGAAATTACCGACGAATCGTTGTCCAGTGAACCGTCCGCCCAAGGCATTCCTGGGGCCCTGAGTAATCAACCCCCGCCGGCCGCTGAAGTGGGAACCGGAAACGCAGACGAAGATCCGCTAACCACTCCAACAGAAAACCGTCGGGCTGCCACCCGCAACTACGAAGTCGACCGACAGGTCAGCCACACCCAATATGCACCCGGCGGACTGCAACGTCTGTCCGTCGCCGTTGTGGTCGATCACCTGCGTTCCATCGATGAAGAAGGCGCGGTGGTGATGACCGAACGTACCCCAGAAGAAATGACCCGGATCAGGGCTTTGGTGGAAAAAGCCGTAGGCTTCGACCCGGAACGCGGCGACACGGTAGAGGTGGCTAACGTTGCGTTCTATCAGCCCCCGGCAATGGAAGCCGCCGCAGAAACGCCCATTTGGGAACAGGCCTGGCTATGGCAGATGGGTCGACAGGTGATTGCACCTTTGGCCGTGGTCCTTCTGCTGCTGATGGTCTTTCGTCCGACCTTTCGCTCGTTAACTGCCGTGCCCGCCCTACCCGAGCCCACGCCAGAGCCACCGGAGGAAGATCAAAATGCCCTCGCCCACCTGGACTCCAACCAGATGAACCAGATGGTAAGCCAATCGCGCAGTATGGTCGCTGAAGACCCTGCTCGCGCCGCACAGGTGGTGTCGGAATGGCTAACGGAGCCGGCATGAGCGAAGACCTGGACGGCCCAACGAGAGCTGCTGTGCTGCTGATGTCCATTGGCGAAGATGCGGCATCACGGATCTTAAAACACATTGACAGCAAAGAGGTTCAGCTGGTCAGTCAGGCTATCGGCGAGCTGGAAAAAGTGACCTGGCAGGACGTACAGCAGGTCAATACCGGCTTCCAGGAAGAAGTGGCGGAAGAGACCGCGTTTCGGATCAAGGCGCCGGACTTTACCCGCAAAATGCTTACCGACTCATTGGGTGAAGAACAAGCCAACGTGGTGCTGGATCGCATTGGCAACAACGGGCGCTCGGCGCGGATTGAAGCCCTGCGCTGGATCGACCCCAAGGACCTGGCCGACATGATCAAACACGAAAACCCCCAGGTTATCGCCACCGTGCTGGCCTTGATTGACCCGGAAGACTGCGCTGAGGTCATCGCTGAATTTGACGAAGACATCGCCAAGGACGCAGTCGGTCGAGTTGCGCGTATTCGTGAGATTCCTCCAGCTGCCATGATGCATCTGAAAGAGCTGCTGGATGAGAAAGGCGTAGCCACCAGCGGCGGCATGGGTTCTGCGGTTGAACTGAAGGGAATTAACCATGCGGCCGACATTATTAACAACGTGGATTCAGAGCTCGAAGAAGCCTTGCTGGGCTCGTTACGGGACGACGACGCAGACTTGGCCGATCAGGTCGAGAATCTACTGTTCATATTTGAGAACCTGATGACTCTTGACGATCGCGGGTTTCAGAAACTGCTGCGTGAAGTGCCTCAGGATCTCATGATCCCGGCCCTCAAGGGCGTTCAGCCAGCACTACGCGAACGCTTTTTCAGCAACATGTCAAAACGCGCCGCGGAAATGCTGCGCGATGACCTGGAAGTTTCAGGTCCAATGAAGGTTAGCGACGTTGAAGTCGCCCAGAAAGAAATACTGACTGTCGCCATGCGACTGTCGGACGAAGGAACCATCAACCTCGGCGGTAAAGGAGCGGAAGAGTATGTTTAAGGAACTTAAGGTGGGTCGAATCATGTCGGTAGGACAGTACGATGCGGCAAATTCGGCGCCCATACCGCTCACCCAACTGGCGGCCGGCGGAGGATTTAAATCAGTCCCTTTGGGACGCACGCCCTGGCCATCCCAAGATGACCTGAAAGGCCTGTTCGACGAGGCTGAGAAAGAAGGCTATGCCATTGGCCTTAAGAAAGCCCAGGAAAAGGTTGAAGGAGAAAGAAAACGGGACGCGATGGCTGTTCGCCATCTGCTCGAGGGACTCACCCAGCCTTATGAAGACATCAATGAACAGTTGCTAGGCGAGTTAACGACCCTGGCTCTCAAGGCGGGAGCCATTTTGGCCCGCAAGCAGCTAACCACAGACCCGGATGCATTGCAGACCGTCATCAAAGACGCCCTGGGAAATCTGCCAAAACCCGACAGCCCAGCCGAACTCAGCCTTCACCCTGATGATGTTAGCTTGGTCACAGACCAGCTGAAAATTGACGCTCCCCAGTTAACGATTGTGCCAGAGCCAACGTTGAAGCGAGGCGACTGTGTTCTAACGTCCGGTGCCAGCGTTGTCGATGGCCGCTTGGAATGCCAACTCGAGCAGTTAATTGATGCGGCGATGAGCGCCCCCTGACATGCTCCAGGCCCGCTCATTGGAACACTGGCTGGACCAACTGGGTGCCAAGCACTCGGCCCTGGATGGGGTTAACCCGCTGGCAGTCAGCGGGCATCTACGTCGCTCCGTGGGAATGACCTTAGAAGCTGAGGGCGTTCGCGTACCCGTGGGCATTCGGTGTCGAGTGGTTAACTTAGATCAGGAAATTGAAGCCGAGGTTGTGGGGTTTGAAGACGACAGGACCTTTCTAATTCCGTTGTCTGACAGCCATGGAATCACTCCAGGAGCTCGGGTTATCCCGATACTTACCGAAGCCCGCACAGCCGTTGGCGAAGCGTTACTGGGGCGTGTGGTCGATGGCCTTGGCCGCCCGCTTGACAGCCGTGGTGATGTGCGCGGCGGCGAATGGGTCAATCCCAGTGAAAATTCCGCCAACCCGCTGCAACGGGCGCCGGTTGACCAGCCACTGGACGTGGGCGTGCGTTCCATCAACACCTTCACCACCATTGGCCAAGGTCAACGTATCGGCCTATTCGCCGGCAGTGGCGTAGGAAAAAGTGTTTTGCTGGGCATGATTACTCGCTTTACTACCGCCGATATCGTGGTGGTTGGGCTGATTGGCGAACGGGGCCGCGAGGTACAGGAGTTTATTCACAACATCCTCGGGCCTGAAGCACTGAGCCGCGCAGTCGTCGTCGCAAGCCCAGCGGATACGAGTCCCGTGCACCGAGTTCACGCAGCCGAGCGGGCCACCACGATCGCTCGTCATTTTCGCGACCAGGGCAAAAAAGTGTTGTTGTTAATGGACTCCCTGACCCGCTACGCCCAGGCCCATCGAGAAATTGCTCTTGCTGTGGGCGAGCCTCCCGCCACCAAGGGATATACCGCTTCGGTGTTCGCCCGTTTGTCCGAGCTGATAGAGCGCGCAGGCAATGGACCAGGACCCGGATCTTTAACCGCTGTTTATACCGTGCTGGTTGAAGGTGACGACCACAACGACCCGGTGGCCGATAGTGCTCGGTCTTTCCTGGACGGCCATATTGTTCTGAGCCGAAACCTCGCAGAGGCCGGCGTTTATCCGGCACTGGATGTTGAACGTTCCATCAGCCGGGTGATGACGGCGGTGGTTGACGATCGCCATCGCCAGCTGGCCAGTCGTTTCCTCAGGCTGTATGCCACCTATGAACAAAACCGCGATCTGATCACCGTGGGAGCGTATGCAGCAGGCAGTGACCCGATCGTTGATGAGGCGATTGCTCGGCGCGAGGATATGCTTAACTTTTTGCGCCAAGATCTTACCGAAAGCGTTCCGCTTGACAGTGGCTTAGCGCAGCTACAACAGATGTTTCCGGAGCCACAAGCGTGACCCGGGCCACCCGCATTGAACGCATTATGGCGTTAAAACGTTTAGACGAACTACTGGCGGCGCGTCAGCTCATGACAGCACGCCAACAGCTTGACCATGGCCAGCAGATTCATGGCGACCTGGTGAACTATTGCGATCATTACAACGTTCGCAGTCAGCAGCTGAGTACCCGCGTGGATGCCGCCTCGATACAACGGGAACGACAGTTTTCTGAACAGCTAGGCAAAGCGGTCTACCAACAGGAAGCCGTGCTGAAACAGCAGCGCGAGCGCGTCCACGAAAATAATCAGCAGTGGCTGAGTAAACGTACCCGGTCTCTGGCCACTGAAGCCTTATTAAGAAAGGTTAAGGAGGCAGAAACTCGCCGCGCCGAACAGCTCAGCGCCAAGGAAACCGATGAACTGGCCCAACGCACAGCTTTGGTCAAATTGCGATGAGCGAGACGATCAACCCTTTACCGTTTGCCCTGCCGGACTCGCCGCAACTTCAGCCTGGCCAGAACCTTCAGTCTGGCCAGAACCCTGCCAACAACGATTCAGCAAACCCATCGATCGCGTTTCAATCAGAATTGGAACAGCAGCTTGCTCAATCCGATCCGTGGAATATGGCTGGACCGATACAAGGACAATTCGCCGAAACGACCCTTGATCAGTCGCTCATTCCGGAGATAGGCTCAACAACCCGGGTAAGCAGTTTGTTGGAGGCATCCATCAAACAACCTTCAGCGATACTTTCGGGGCCCGCAGGGAATGCGGTTGGCGGGCCACTTGCCCATACCGGTGCAACCACTGAGTCGCTCAATGGCCAGATTGCCGCGCCCATGGGTGAGACTTTTGTTTTGCAAAACGCCGCAGGCAGGCAAACGCCTACCGCTGAGCAGACAGCCGCATCAATGGCATCATTACCAGACGCCGACAATCCAACGACGGCGACTGAAAACCAGCAACGAATCACCGAGGCTCTGACGTTAGAACGGTCAATGGCCCGTTCCCCGTCCGTGGCACAGCAAGCGTTGTCGACACTAACGACAACTAGCCCCGGCACTGGCAGTGCGATTGCAGCGGCTTTAGGTCAGGCAACCGTCACCTCGGGCGTAGCCACCGCCGCGACGGCAAAAGGATTTTCGACAGCTCAAGGTTTAGATGAAAGCACGCCCTTTTTGCCGAATTCTACCGACGATGCGGACTCGGTCATGGCGCCAGACTCAAGAACTCAGTCAAGCCAGAACTTGGCGCTAATGATGGGGCAGCAACAGGTCGCTGGGGCGCAAGGGCTGTTCGGCTCTGCCAATGCCATGTCAGCCCAATTCACATCAACGCCAGAGGGGTTTGGAGACACCCTGACCCAGGGCCAGCTAATGAGCGCCCAAAGCTCATCGGTGGGCGCTGCCACCTCAGTGAGTCAGTCCAGCGGGCTGGTTTCCGCCAGCCCCGAAGCTCATCAGGCGTCACCGGCCAGCCTCTTATCAACCGAGCGCACCGCATTGCCCGGCCCGGCAACTGGACAGGTTTCCGACCAGGTCAAGATGATGATTCGGTCTGACCAGCGGGAAGCTCGCTTGCAGCTGCATCCCAGGGAGCTCGGGGCCGTCAATATCCGGATTGCGCTCCATGCCGATCAGGCAGATGTGGCCATCGAAGCGAGCAACCCCGAACTCTATCGCGAGCTATCCAGCGCAATACCCAAGTTGCGGCAACTGTTTCTGAGCGAAGGCGTTGGCCTGAATCAACTCGCGTTGGACCTGGGCCAGTCATCCCAGCAACAAACTGATCCACAGCAAAACCCCAACGCGGCTCGATCTGGCGCGCGTGACGCTAACACCGCAGATAGCAATCCCCAGCTAAACCTGCTGACTGCAGCCACGGCGGCGGCCCGCTCTCTTCCCGAAGGTCAAACGCTCAGCCTGTACGCCTGACAGACTATTGACTCCGGTCGTCATTATTCCGGCGGCTGACTTTTTTTCTCTATACTTTTCAACACGTTAGTTTTTGGCATTGAACTTGCTCTGTTAGTCCTATCTGTGAATTTAGAAAGGACTGACACATGCCAGACAAAGCTATCGAACTTGACGGGGACGCTGCTCCAGCGGCTGCCGGCCCCGGCAAGCTGCTCACCATGCTGGTTGGCGCAAATCTTCTGATTACCGTGGCGTTGGTTGCCATGCTGGTCCTCAAAGTGGGTCCCTTCAACCTGATGCCGCCGGAAGAATCCGGCGAGATGACGGAGGAGATGGAGGAGGAACTGCCGCCCCCTATTTATGAGTCAATGGACAAGCCAGTCGTGGTGAATTTCCGATCCGGGAAAAAAGAACGCTACCTGCAGCTCGTTGCGCAATTTCTCACCCGCTCAGAAGAAACCGTGCTGGATATTCGCAATCACATGCCGGCGATCGTTGATGGGATTTACCGCCAGCTGGGTCAGACCCAGTTTGCCGAATTACAAACCTTGGACGGTCGCGAAGCATTGCGAATGGCCGTCCTTCAACTCACTCAGGAAATCTTAGAAAAACACACTGGTGAACCGGGTGTGGAAGAAGTGTTCTTCACCACGTTTGTGTTTCAGTAGACATGAGTACCGAAGAAATACTCAGCCAGGAAGAGATCGATGCGCTGTTGGACAAAGCAGACTCGGTGGCAAAAAAGAAGATCCGCGATGATTTGGCTGATGAGGTGGAAAGCTACGATATTTTCAATCCTCCGGCAGTAAAGACTACCGCCCTGCCAGATCTCGAACCGTTCATAGACCGGTTAGCCGAGCGGCTGCCTGGAATGCTTGACGCGCCGCTACCAAAAATCTTCTCTCTGACGCCTGGGCCCCAGCCTGAATTGATGTCTTACGCCGAGTACCGGCAGACCATTGAATCGCCAACCGCAATGTTAAGCAACGAGTTTCGCCAACCCTTAGAGGGCCTTTTGGTAACGGTTTGCCGACCCGGCGCGCAGTGCCTGGTCAGCGCGTTGTTTGGTGGCTCAGGCACGGCCACCAATCGAGACTACCTTTCCATGTCTGAGGCCCGCATCGCCCGCAACATGCTCGAACATGCGATGTCGCTGATGGGCCGCCAGAACGCTGATGGCGAAACCCAGCCGATGGACTTTCAAACGAACCCTATTGCGTTGTCCGGCCCGCCGGAAGAAACCCTGTTGGGGATAGTGCGATTGAATTTCGCGGTCGGCGATGGCGGCGGCGAGCTCACTATCGCCGCCAGCCCTGACACCTTTAGCGCCCTAATGGGCAAACCCACTGACGCTGACAGTTGCGACGAGAACTGGCACCAAGGCATAGCGGACGCAACCTCCAATGCAAAAATCACGTTGAACGCTAAAGCGGCAGAAGTATCCCTGGGCATTGGCGACCTGTTGCGCATTGCACCCGGCGATTTTATTCCCGTCGACATTGATCAGAACGTGGTTCTGTGTGCCAACGACCAACCCCTGTTACGCGGACTGTTGGGCGTATCGGGCGCCATGAACGCGGTCCATATTCTTGGGCCGGTAGCTGGCTCTCCCCTACCTCAACCTCGTCTTGAACAAAAAGGCCAAGCCTAATGAGCAATGATCAATCACCGGACGTTAATTCCACGTCCAACGCAGAGCCATCGGCACCTGCGCCCCAACCTGAATTGCCCGATATCGGCGCTACGCGCGATGCGGTTTCGCTGGACAACCTGGAACTGATTTTGGATGTCAGTGTGACGATGTCCGTGCAGGTGGGTAGCGCCCGAATCGCCATTCGCGATCTGCTTCAAATGAGCCAAGGGTCGGTACTGGAGCTTGACCAACCTGCCGGTATGCCGATGGACGTTTTAGTCAATGGAACGCCCATTGCTCACGGCGAAGTGGTTATGGTTAATGACCGTGTCGGCGTCCGCCTGACCGACGTGATAAGTCCCCGCGACCGAATTCGGAGCATCAACTGAGGTGAACTTCTCTGAGATGTTGCCACAGCTGTTAAGTGCCCTGTTTTTGGTACTGGCACTAATGGCCGCACTGGCCTGGGTGGCACGGCGCATGCGCCTACCTCACATGGGCCAGGGCCAAAGCACCGGTTTGTCGCTGCGCAGTTCCATGAACATCGGGCAAAGAGAAAAACTGGTTGTGGTTCAGTTTGGCGACCAGGACATACTCCTGGGCGTGACCGCCAGCCAAATCCAACCATTGGCATCGCAACCAGTGAGTGCCGATACCAGCGTTGAGATCATTCCCTCAACAATACCGCCCATCTCTGAGGAAGTGAGCGCATGAAGTGGCTGGCAATACTGACCGCGCTGATTTCCTCCAGCGTTTTTGCGCAGGTGGACCCAGGTCTGCCGGCTGTCGTTGCCTCTCCCGCCGCAGGCGGTACCACCGAATATTCCGTCACCCTTCAGCTGTTGCTGATGATGACGGCGCTTACCCTGCTGCCTTCAGCGCTGATAATGCTGACACCGTTCACTCGCATCATCATCATCCTGGCCATCCTGCGCCAGGGTATTGGCCTGGCGCAAACCCCTAACAACCAGATTCTTATCGGTCTGGCTCTGTTCATCACAATTTTTGTCATGGCCCCAGTATTTACCGAAATCAACTCGGAGGCGCTGGCTCCCTACCTGGAGCAAGAGATGACCTTTCGCGATGCCATGACGGCTGGTGGTGAGCCGGTGCGACTGTTTATGCAAGACCAGGTACGAGAGGCTGATGTCGAGCTGTTTTCTCGCATGCGCGGCCCGCTGCCGCTAAGCGCTGACGCTCCCATCCCCATGAGCGTACTGATCCCGGCATACATCACCAGCGAGCTTAAAACGGCGTTTCAAATCGGCTTTCTTCTGCTGCTGCCGTTTTTGGTGATTGACCTGGTAGTCGCCAGTGTCCTGATGTCTATGGGTATGGTCATGTTATCGCCCCTGGTGATCTCCCTGCCCTTCAAACTGATGTTGTTTGTGATGGTGGATGGCTGGACCCTGATACTGGGAACCTTGGCCTCCAGTTTTTTCCTGGCGGGCCCACCATGACACCGGAGACGCTGGTCGATATCGGTCGCAATGCGCTGGTCACTACCATGCTGGTGGCATCCCCTATTTTACTGGTTGCCCTATGTGTTGGACTGGCCATCGGTGTGCTGCAGGCAGCGACTCAGATTCAGGAAATGACCTTAAGTTTTATCCCCAAGTTGTTTGCGGTGCTGGTAACCACC
Organism: Lysobacterales bacterium; assembly: GCA_045106555.1. Lineage (GTDB taxonomy): Bacteria > Pseudomonadota > Gammaproteobacteria > Xanthomonadales > SZUA-38 > JANQOZ01. Next base: position 238,509 of record JBGCET010000008.1, read on the forward strand.
GCCGTGATGGGACACTGGATGCTGCAGGTGTTAGTGGAATATATGCGCCAGCTCATCCTCAGCATCCCCAGTTTGCTGGGCTGACGCCGTGCCAGTGGTTCTTCCTTTTGATATCAATGCCCTGAACTTCGACGGGCTGGCGGTGACTTACCTGCTCGCACTAACCCGGGTCAGCGCACTATTGATGGCTACACCGATATTTCGTTCCACCGGTGTTCCGGCAAGAATTCGCCTCCTACTGGCGGTAACCGTTGCCGCATTAACCGTCGGAACCTTGCCAGTGAGCTATCAGCCGCCAACCTTCGGTTTTGGGCTGATCACCATCGCGATGTGGGAAATGGCGCTGGGGCTAGCAATGGGGCTGTGTATCCAGATGGTGTTTGCGGCCCTGACCATTGCAGGCGAATGCGTTGCGGTGGGTATGGGGCTGGGATTCGCCACGATTGTTGATCCGCAAAACGGCGCTTCTGTGCCCACCATGAGTCAGCAGTTTGTGCTGCTGGGCACCATGCTATTTGTGGCCATCAACGGTCACCTCGTTGCGCTGGACATGATTCACTCCAGCTTTACCCTGCTGCCGCCGGGTAGTCGGGGAAATATCCACGGCGGCGCCACACCGCTGTTGGAATGGGCCATGACCATGTACGCCAACGCCCTGCGCCTGGCACTTCCGGTCATTGCCGCCATGCTTCTGACCAACCTTGCCTTTGGCGTCATTACCCGGGCCGCACCTCAGCTCAATGTGTTTGCGGTGGGATTTCCGCTCATGATGCTGATCGGCATGGCCGCAGTAATGATCAATATCGGCAGCCTGCTGGATGCCACCTCGGCGCTGTTCGAAAAAGCTTTCGAAGCCGCTACGGCGCTGTTTAGCGGTGTCAGTCGATGAGTGACCAACAAGACTCGTCCCAGGAACGCCATCTACCGCCAACACCCAAACGGTTAGCTGATGCCCGCAAAAAAGGTCAGATTGCCCGCTCCAAGGAGTTAAGTACGTTATTGATCACCCTGGGCGGCGGTGTGGTGATATGGCTGTTCGGTGCCAGCACTATTGATCAAATCAAACACTACTCAGCGAACCTATTCGTCTGGGCCAGCGGCAGTGCGTTGAATCAATCACTGATCAGTGGTCCGGCCCAGTTTACCGAGGCCATGTCGACTGCCGCCAACGCCGCCTTAACCGCTGTCTTGCCCATTCTTGCGGGACTGGTGTTACTGGCAATCGCTGGGCCGCTAATGACGGGAGGGATCATCTTTCGACTCGCTGGCGCTGCGCCAAAAATCTCCAACATCAATCCTGCCAAAGGGCTCAAACGCATGGTGAGCGTGCGAGCCCTGGTTGAATTGGGTAAGGCCGTTTTAAAGTTTATTTTGGTCGGCACCGTCGGCATTGTCGCGTTTCGCGCTATGGCGCCAGACCTGATGATGTTGGGACGTCAAGACATCCATGCTGCGCTAGATACCACCGGCGGCATGTTGCTGACCTTTTTTCTGCTGGTTTGCACCTCCCTGCTGGTGATTGCCGCCATTGACGTGCCGTTTCAGTTGTTTCAGCACTTTAAGAAACTGCGCATGAGCCATCAGGAAATGCGCGATGAGTTTAAAGACACGGAAGGTAAGCCGGAGGTAAAACAGAAAATACGCTCGCTGCAGATGCAGGCAGCCAGCAGACGATTGGAACTGTCTCTTGCCGAGGCCACGGTTGTTGTGACCAACCCAACCCACTATGCGGTTGCCTTGAAGTATGACTCCAGCTTGCCCGCCCCACTGGTATTGGCTCGCGGCGCCGGCGTCATTGCCGAACAGATGCGCAACATTGCGCGGGAAAAAAAGCTTCCCTTAGTTTCCGCCCCACCATTGGCCAGAGCATTATTTTTCTCTGTCAAAGAGGGCGATATGGTTCCGGCGGAACTGTTTAAGGTGGTGGCTAAGGTCGTGATCTACGTCATGCAGCTGGCCAACACACCAGGACTTCGGCCGCCCAAAATTGTGGACAAGGATATTCCGGAAAAATTAAGGCGTGACGCCCAATGAACCCGATGGAAACCATCAAGTCCTTTCTGGCTCAGGGCATCGCCATTCCGATCGCGTTAGTCACCATCATGGTGCTAATGGTAGTCCCTGTACCTAGCATTATCCTGGACTTACTGTTCACCTTTAACATCGCACTGGGCCTGCTCGTGCTGATGATTACGGTGTATTCCGCACGGCCGCTGGACTTTGGCGTATTTCCCAGTCTGCTCCTGATCGCCACGTTGCTGCGCCTGAGCTTAAATATCGCGTCGACCCGAATCGTTTTGATGAATGGCCACGAGGGCGGCGACGCCGCCGGCCAGGTTATTCAGGCGTTCGGCAATTTTGTTGCAGGCGGCAACTACACCGTGGGTTTTGTCGTCTTCGTCATTCTCGTCCTGATCAACTTTGTGGTGGTTACCAAAGGCGCCGGCCGGGTCTCTGAAGTTAGCGCCCGATTCACTTTGGACGCGATGCCGGGTAAGCAAATGGCCATTGATGCCGACCTCAATGCAGGCATATTAGACCAGGAACAAGCTCGCGTAAGGCGTCAGGAAATCGCCCAGGAGGCGGATTTTTATGGGTCTATGGATGGCGCCAGTAAATTTGTGCGGGGCGATGCGATTGCCGGCGTTTTCATTCTGCTGATCAATCTGGTGGGTGGTATCGTCATTGGCGCCACCAGCCATGGCCTTGATATTGGAACGGCGCTGCAAAATTACGGCCTGTTGACCATCGGCGATGGCCTGGCAGCCCAGCTGCCTTCGCTGTTGCTATCCACTGCAACCGCCATCTTGGTCACTCGAGTTTCCCACCCCACCTCCATGGGCGAGCAGTTTTCCAAACAGGTTCTGGGAAGCAGCCAATCCATGTACATCGTGGCCGTTATCCTGGCGGTACTCGGTTTGATCCCCGGCATGCCAACGATGGTATTTTTGGTGCTGGCCGTTGCGGTAGCCGGCGCCGCCTGGCAAACCCAGCGTGCGCGAAAAACCGAAGCAGCAGAAAAAGCCGCCGAGGCGCTGCCCGAACCCCTGGCCCCATCAGAGCTTAGCTGGGATGACATTGAACGGCCGGATGTGCTGGGCATTGAGGTGGGCTACAAGCTTATCCCGTTGCTGGATAGTGGAAAGGGCGGCCCCCTGCTCTCACGCATTAAAGGCATACGCAAAAAACTGTCCAAAGAACTGGGCTTCCTAATTCAGCCGGTGCACATCCGCGACAATCTGGAATTGCCGCCAACCGCTTATCGAGTCCGGGTGCTGGGCGTTCCCGTCGCCCAGGCGGAGATCATCCCTGATCGCCATTTCGCCATTAATCCCGGTGAGGCCACCTTACCCATTGAAGGCGTCGCGGCCCGTGACCCGGCATTTAATTTGGACGGATATTGGATTGAAGCCTCCCGCGTACAGGAGGTGCAGTCGCTGGGATACACCGTGGTGGATGCACCGACCGTTATAGCCACCCACTTGAGCCGCATCATCTTTGACCACGCTCCTGACCTGATGGGTTTTGAAGAAGCGCAAATGCTGCTCGACCGGTTGTCTGATCACGCGCCCAAACTGGCAGAAGATTTAGTTCCTAATGCGGTGCCGATGTTTGCCCTGGTGAAGGTGCTGAAAAACCTGCTGTCCGAACGCGTAGCCATTAAGGATATGCGGACCATCGCCGAAGCTTTGACGGAAAATGCGCCCAATAGTCAAGATCCTGGCGCCCTGACCGAAGCGGTCCGAGCATCCTTGAGCCGGGCAATTGTTCAAAAAATCAATGGGCTGGAACCTGAACTTGATCTGATTACTTTAGAAACAAACTTGGAACGAATATTGCTTGAGTCTATATCAGGTGGCGCCGCCGGTACGGCCGCTCCAGAGCCAGAACTCACAGAGAAACTGCAAACCATGATTCGATCCGCCGCAGAAAACCAGGAACGCAAAGGTCAACCCGCCGTATTGGTGGTGTCACCCGCGCTGCGCCAATGGATGGCGCGTTTGCTGCGGCCGGTGATGCCGTCCCTGCACGTCCTGTCATTCCAGGAAATCCCCGATGACAAACGCATTCGTATTGTGACTAACATTGGCTCAGCTCAGGGTGCACTGGAGGCCGGCGCATGAAGCTCAAGCGCTACTTTGGACCTGATGCCCGCACCGTAATGCGCCAAATCAAACGTGAACAAGGCGCTGAGGCGGTGATCGTGTCGTGCAATGCTGCCGGTGATGGGACGGAGATCGTCACCCGAGTCGCAACCGAAATGTCCGGCTCAGGCTCGGCCCAAGCTGCTGCCAATAGCGTAATCCACGGCGTGGCCCCAGCAAACGAAGATGCCATGGCGGAAATGGAATCGCTGCGGCGGGAAATGCGCAGTATGCACAGCCTGCTTGACGATGGTCTTTCCCAGCTGGCTAACCGCGACCTGGCCCAAAGAGAACCCATCGCCAGCGCCTGTGGCGGTTATCTGGAAAGCTGCGGAATCAGTCGTCGAGTCAGTGATGGGCTGCTCAAGAACCTGACCGAGGGCAGCCTGCGAAAAACCTGGCACGAAGTGCTGGTGAGGTTAGCTCGGGACATCCGGGTGACGAACAACAACATCCTCAATGACGGTGGACGCATTCTGTTGGCTGGCCCGCAGGGCATGGGGAAAACGGCCATGGCGGCCAAACTCGCCACCCGTTTTCTGTTAAATCACGGCCCCGAACACGTCGCCCTAATCACCACTGACACAACAAAGATCGGCGCCTGTGGACAACTCCAGCGGATTGGGCAGTTGCTTCAAATTCCTGTCGGCACTGCCAGATCCAGCGCCCAGCTCCGGGAGCAGCTCAAAGCCTTTGCCGACCGCAGATTGGTTCTGGTGGATACCCCTGGAATCTGCATTCACGGCGAGCGCAGTATCGAACAGCTGAAGGCCTATGCTCGAATCCACGAATTACAGCCCCACCTTGTGCTGTCTTCGGAGCTTGCGCCAACCATTTTTGATCGCGCGTTAACCCGTTTCAGCCTGCTTTCACCCGCTGCAGTCATCTTGACCCACAGCGAACAGTTGGACCATGTAGGACCTTTGCTCAGCACCTTGATTGAACGCCGACTGCCGGTGTCCTACCTGTCTAACGGTGCGCGCATTCCAGAGAATTTAAGACCCGCCAGAGCGGCTCAACTCGCTGCGGGCGCCCTATCGTGCGCCACCCGCAAGCTGATCTCACAACAGACCCGAGAACAAGCCAGTGCTTGATCGGCAACAACAACGCGAATCAGCCAACAGCAATCAGCTGGAGCAGTTTATGGATGCCAGGCCTGTACGAGTCATCGGCATTGCCAGCGGTAAAGGCGGCGTCGGCAAAACCAATACCTGTATCAATCTAGCGTTGGATCTCGCCAACGGTGGTCAACGAGTGGTCATATTAGATGCCGACCTTGGGCTGGCCAACGTGGACGTTCTGCTGGGCCTGCAACCCACCTTTGATCTTTCCCACGTATTGAATCAACAACGCACGTTGGAGGAGATACTGGTGGAAGGTCCCGGCGGAGTGCAGGTGGTGCCAGCCACATCTGGCGTTCGTCAAATGATGTCGTTGACTGATGACCAACACCAGGCATTAAGCCGCAATTTTTCGGCTATGGCGGGTGAAATCGATTACCTGCTTATCGACATGGCGGCCGGCATCTCGGACAGCGTGATTTTTATGGCCAGCGGTTGCGATGAGTTATTGGTCGTCGCCAGCAACGAACCTGCTTCGATCACCGACGCTTACGCGCTCATGAAAGTCCTCCATCGGGATGAGGGTATGGATCGATTTCACATCCTCAGCAATCGGAACGAAACTAGTCAAGATGGCCTGACCATGTATTCCAAACTGGCGGTCGCCTGCGAGCGGTTCTTGAATGTATCGCCACGCTATATCGGCGGCATTCCGGAAGACCCCATGGTGCGCCGAGCGGTAGAACAACAGCGGGCAGTGGTAGATCGCTATCCCGGCAGTCCCGCTGCCAACGCCTTTCATAAACTGGGTGACGCCGTGCGGCGTTGGCCAGAACACCAAGAGACTCATAAGAGTCCATTTTTTCAACGCCTGCTGCGAGCCGATAACGAGGCTTGCACCCCTCAGGGAGACCAAAGCCATTAACGGATTAGCCGCTTATGCGCAGCCAGAAGGCGCACACCCACAAGTTCTCATTGAACAGCACACCGGGCTGATCAAGAAGATTGCTCTTCACCTTGCTGCTAGAGTTCCACCCACCGTGGATATGGACGATTTGATTCAGGCCGGCGCGATCGGCCTGCTGGAATCGGCCCAGCGCTTTGATCCCAGCCATGGGGCTAGTTTTGCGACCTATGCCAGCATTCGCATCCGTGGTGCCATGCTGGACGAACTGCGCCGTTACGACTGGTCACCACGGTCGACGCGGCGCAAGATTCGCGAAATGTCCGAAGCGATCCGCCGAATTGAGGGTGAAACTGGCAGGGAAGCCAGCGAAACAGATGTGGCCGCCGCCATGGGGCTTAACCCAACGGAATACCGCAACTTGCTGCAGGATTCAGTATCGTTTTCCGTATTCAGCTGGGATGCTCTGCTGGAACAGCGCGGTGACAGCGTTGGGGCCAATGCGGACGAATACGACAACCCCCAGAAACATGTGGAGTCCGAAGCCTTCAGCACCTATCTGGCGAGCGTGATCGACACCCTGCCCCCAAGGGAACAAATGGTGTTGGCCCTGTATTACGACCAGGAATGTAACCTGAAGGAAATCGGCCAAATTTTAGGCGTGAGTGAATCTCGAGTGTGCCAGATTCATGGACAAATTCTTGCCCGTCTTCGCGCCCGTCTGGACCCTGAGGAAATTCCGCAAGGAGCAATGCCCTCATGACCATCGGCATAACTGTGGGATTTGCGGCCCTGCTGGTCGCCATCGCTGCAACGTTGCTGGCGCTTAAGTATCGCAAGGATGCAGAGACACAACACACGCAACTTTCCAGCGCTCTGGCTCAGGCCCGCGTCCAGGCAGATCATACCCGCCAGGAACTCAAAGCACTGTCCAAGCTGATGCGGCGCCAGATCGGCGAAGGGGCCGAACACAAACAACGCCAACAGGCGATGGCAAGCCGACTGGCGGTCATGGAGTCTCTGGAGGCTGGACAACAGGCCTTGGCAACCGCAAAAACCCGCCTGGCTGACGGTCAAAGCCTCCGACCGTTGATCCAGCGCGGCGCCATTAATGCCAGCGAGGCCCACCTGCTGTCTTTGGTTCATCGTCAGAGCAGCGTAGCCGCCCACGGCTAACGCTCAGCCCTCGCTGCAATACGTTCCCGGTTCATCTATCGGCAGCCAGATGCGGCGCCGGTCCCGCGCTGTACCCCTCCTCACCTGAGCTTCACAACAAACCGCTAAATAAATTTCCGGAAAGGACGATAACTTTCTTCAGCAGCCAGTCTGGCGCGCACGACACAGGCAACTGATAACGTTATGGACATTGCTACCCTACTGGGGCTTCTAGGATCTTTCGGCATTATCACCGGCGCCGTTCTGATCGGTGGAAATGCGCTGGGTTTCATCAACGCCCCGTCCCTGCTCATCGTTATCGGCGGAACGCTGATGGTGGTGTTGTCCCGAATTACCCTGGCGCAATTTCTCGGATCATTCAAAGTGGCCGTTGGGGCGTTTTTACACAAAGGCCAATCGCCGGAAGACTTGATTCACGAAGCCGTTGAGCTGGCCACTATTGTGCGCAAGGACGGCATCTTGGCGATTGAAGACAAGCCCATCTCGCACCCGTTTTTCGCCAAGGGCATCAACATGTGTATCGACGGCCAGGACACGGACGTTATCAAACACTGTCTGTCCAACGACATCAGTCTGACCATTCAACATCAAACCGCTGGAGCTAATACGTTTTCGGCCACAGGCGAGGTAGCGCCCGCTATGGGCATGATTGGAACTCTGATCGGTCTTGTGCAAATGCTCAGCACCATGGAAGACCCTAAGACTATTGGGCCCGCAATGGCTGTAGCGCTATTGACCACTCTCTACGGTGCCGTGGTGGCCAATGCCTTTGCCATACCCATCGCAGAGAAGCTGAAGCTGCGCAGCCGTGAAGAATCGCTCAACAAAAAGCTGATTCTGGAGTCAATCCAGGGAATTCAGAGCGGCACTCATCCCAAAGTACTGGAACAACTGCTGATCAACTACCTGCCCCAGGATAAGCGCGACGCCTACGCCAGCGTTGATGGCTGACCCGCTCTGTGAGCAGACATTCACCACCGTCTGAACGCTTGATAGCCAGGGAAAACCTCCATGTCAGATGACCTGGATATGGTGGAACAGGACGGGGGCGACGACGGTGGCGGTTGGTTAGCGACGTTTGCCGACCTGATGGCGCTGCTGATGTGCTTCTTTGTGCTGCTGCTGTCGTTTTCCGAGATGGAAATGAAAAAATACAAGCAGGTTGCGGGCTCCATGAGTGAAGCCTTTGGCGTGCAGCGGGAGATTAATGCCAAAGAATCCCCCAAGGGGACCAGCATTATTGCTCAAGAATTCAGCCCAGGAAAACCGACCCAGAGCTTCACCGTGGTAATGCAGCAGGAAAGCACGGACCAAAACAAACAGAACCTGGACTTCAGCGATTCAGATTTCAAAGGCAAAGCCGAAGAAACCGCTGAGGAACAAAAAGACCCTAAGGAGGCGCCGTCCGAAGAGCCGCCCCCGATTGACCCTGCAATACTGGAAGCGGCGAAGATGATTGCCCAGGCTCTCAACGACGAAATTGAAATGGGCATGGTGGAAGTTCTAGCCACACCAGACCGGGTGGCGATTCGGGTTAGAGAGAAAGGCTCATTTGAATCGGGAAGTGCGCAATTGAGCCCATCGTTTTTCCCGACCTTAAGCAAAATAACCGGCACTCTGAAGGACACCCAGGGTGAGGTGGTGGTAGCTGGCCACACCGACAACGTACCCATAACCACCGCCAGATTCCCCTCCAACTGGGAATTGTCCTCTGCCAGGGCGGCAGCATTTGTACATTTTATGACCAAGAAAGAAGCCTTTGAGGGAGAACGCCTGCAAATCCGAGCGTTCGCCGAAACCCGACCCATAGAGCCCAATACCACCGCTGACAACCGCGCGGCGAATCGTCGTGTTGAAATTTCATTGGTGCTTCCCGTGCGCAATGTTGCCAATGTCAGCAATATGGTTCAGAAAATTGAACTGCCTGCCGATACCCCTGATGTGCCTCCGGTAATACCAGAGCCACCGGCCCGGGACATGTCCCACACCGCGCAATAGCGCCACTGAAAATAGAGACGATTTATGCCCGCCAATACCGCAACCTCCGCCAGCGCTCATAATCGAGCAGGAAGAGTTGCCGCCAATGACGCCGGACAGGAACAGCTGGTCGAGCAGCTGCGCAATGGCATCATTCGCATGAGTCATGCCGCGTCGGGCATTGACGATGACCTCGACGCCCAACTGGGGATGCTGCGAAAGAAGATGCGAAGCACCACCAGTGCGCCGGTGGTCGAGGCCCTCGTGGCCGATGTCTCCAAGGGAATTTTGGCCATTGACGCCAAAACCAAGCGGACCAAAGCTGACAACGCAAATCTCGGTCACCGCCTGCTGCACGTCATTGATTTGCTCAAACCTGGCTGGCAACTGCGCAGAAAACGCAAAGGCCTGGCCAATGCTTTGCGCAGTGAGAAACACGACTTTCAAAAATTCCTGAAAGACTACCAGGACACCTTGGTTGCCGCCCTGCAGGCCCGCCTTGGCGGCACGGACGTCAGTAAAAAAGAGGGCGCTGCAGGTCAGGCTCAAGCGTTGGGGTCAGGTAGCAGTGACGAGACCGCTGAGGCCTTGGAACACATGCGCAATACCCTATTGGTATTGGTCAATCATCTGGATTGTGACGACAACCGCTCTGACCAGGTTAACGCCTTGCGCAAACAGCTGGCAGAAACGTTGATTTTTGACTCCATGCCGGAATTGCTCGAATCCGTCGCCGAACTGGCTGGAGAAATTCGTCAACAAGAGCAAAAACGCTTCGAGGAATTTGTGGCTCACATGGCGGCCCAGTTCGACCAGCTGGAGGCCAGCGTTAATTCCAGCATTGGTGATGAACGCGATGCCCACAGTCAGCGCAACGAGCTTCAACAGCAACTGGCAGGCGGCGCAGAGAGCATGCGCAACGCCATCGCCAGTTCGACCAACCTTCGCCAGCTGCAGCAAGCGGTGGAGGCTGACGTGAATAAGATGTCCGGCACCTTGGAGTCGTTTTCTGAAGTCGAGGCAATCCGACACAAGAAATTTGAGGCCAGCATCGGTTTGCTGCAGGACAAACTCGGCGAGGCGCACTCCGAATGTAACGAGCTATATAACGAAATCAGCCACCTGAGAGTGAAAACCCAACTAGACCCCTTGACGGGTTTGCCGAATCGGTCAGGTTTTCTGGAACGCGCTCAACAGGAATTTGAACGGGCGGTTCGTTACGGCAACAAGCTTTCGCTGGCAGTCGCAGATATCGACCACTTCAAGCTGGTTAACGATCGGTATGGGCACAAGGCTGGCGACACCGTGATCGTGGAAGTAGGTTCCATGATTGCCAGCAACCTACGTAAATCCGACTTCGTCTGTCGATATGGCGGCGAGGAATTTGTCATGCTGCTGGTGGAAACCCCGCTTGATGCGGCGGTGGCTGTCGCTGACAAGGTTCGGGAGGCCGTTGGCAACTGTCCCTTTGCGTTTCGTGACAAACGGGTTCAGGTCACAATTTCGGTAGGAATCGCCGAGCTTGAACCAGGTCAGTCCATCTCAGACCTGGTGGAAAAAGCAGATGTGTCACTTTACGCGGCCAAGAGTGCCGGCCGAAACCGAACCATTTCCAGTGCCACCCATTAACTTCGAGAGATATTCATGAGCGACGTAAGGCCAAGACTTACCGAAATCATCCTGGGCAAAAAGCAGTCCAGAGACATGCTCATCCCTGCCAATTTTGGTACGGGAAACGAGCAGCAAACGATCGATATTGCCAAAGGGTTGGTGGCGAACGCGCCTATTCCTGGACCTCATGTTGGCATGCTGCAGGAGAAGGCGGCCAATCAGGACTTCTCCCACAACGCCAGCGATTTTGGAACGCTGACCTGGGACTCACAGCGCAACGAAGTAACCCTGGACCCGGTTCTCTGTCAGATAGCCGGCATCGAGTCTTCCATGCTTGGAGCCCGACTGAAGGATTTTCTCGCCTTGGTCACTGAGGAATCTCGAGGTGTGTTGGCGGACAAACTGCGTCGTAGCCTGCAAACCGGCAAGGATCTGGAATGCGCATGCACCATAGGCAGCGACCCGGCCAATGCCAAAGAAGTCAGAATTTTGGGCAAGACCCTGCCCGACGCCAATGGACGCCCGGCATCGATTGTTTGTGCGGTGCAACCTAAAGTGGCACTGGCGCCGCCGCACAAAAAGAACCACAGCCCCAAGGCCAAAGCGGCTCATGACCTGAAAAATCCGCTGAACGCTATCCGGGGATATGCGCAAATGCTGCGTAAGGACCCACTGACTGAGCGTCAGGAGGATTGCCTGGGCAAAGTAGAAAATCACTGCAACGCCATGCTGTCCACCATCGAGAGCGAACTGGGTGAGCAGGTGCCTGACACTAGCGCCTCAGCAGGCTTCTCGCCATTTCAGATGATTAACGATTTAGCCGAGATGTTTACCGCCTCCCATCCGCTGGAAAACGTAGCGCTGACGTGGACCATGCAAAAGATCAACGGATTGATCTGCACCGACCAAGTCAAGTTACGACGGATTTTGGTCAATCTTGTCGATAACGCAATCAAAAACACCCAAACCGGCGAAATCGTGGTGGCTGGCAGCATCAAGGACGGAAACACATTCCAAGTCAAAGTCACCGACACCGGTTGCGGAATTCCGGCAGAGGTCATGCCGAGAATATTTGAACCGTTTTTTCGCCTGGAACAAACCGGTGGGCATGTCGGAGCCGGACTCGGACTGGCCATTTGTCGAGACCTGACCAAGCAACTCGATGGAACGATTGAGGCAGATAGCGAACCAGGACAAGGCAGCGAATTTACTCTCACCGTGCCGGTGAGCATGGTGGAAGATCGACGGGAGAGAGACTCTCGGGAGCGTCCACCCAGTATGGTATTAATTGGAGACAGCAGCTTCCACAACCGCTGTATCAGCGAAACCCTGAATCAACAAGGTAAATCCATCGTTCGCTTTGAAGCGCTGGATGATTGTGAAACGGATCTGGATGCCCAACTGGTCATGCTGGACTGCAGCACCAACGCGGCCGAAGGAATTGCGGCTATTTCCCGGGTTCGGGCGCGTTTGCCGGGTTGCGCCATTGTCGCAATCAGTGACTCTCTGGACGGTGCCTGTGCGGATCAACTGTTGGGCGCCGGGGCCGATACGCTGCTGATCAAGCCCTTCTTGGCCCGCGAGTTGATCGCAACCATTGAAAGTGCCGTGCAGCAGGCGACCCACCGTCAACCCACCAGTGAGGTTGTGATCCCCTCCCAGATGGCCAATTCTTTGACTAACGCTGCCGCGCGAGCGGATACAGACGGCCTTACCACCCTGATTGATGAACTGGAAAGTATTGATCACTCTCTGGCGGGTGAATTAAAAGAAATGAACCAGAAATTCGATTACGACGGCTTACTCAACACGGTCGCAAGCAAACGCTCGGACTAACTGAACGATTGAGCTTCGTCAGCGTCGTCGTCTGAAAAAATCCCGCAACAGCTGGGCGGCTTCATCGGCGTGCACCCCAGAAGATACTTCAAGCTGGTGATTGCCATACTCTGGTCCGGCCAAATCCATGGTGGATCCAACCGCCCCCGTACGCGGGTCGGCAGTGGCAAATATCAATCTTCGAATCCGCGCATGAACCATGGCACCGGCGCACATGGCGCAGGGTTCCAGCGTGACGAAAAGTTCACAATCTGGAAGTCGATAATTGCCCTGGGCCTGACCCGCTTTTCGTAAAGCGCGAATCTCAGCGTGACCCGTTGGATCGCAGGTGGAAATTGGCGCGTTGTGATCAAGGGCGATCACATCACCGTCTTGCACGATCACACAGCCCACAGGCACCTCCCCCAAACGCCCTGCCCGACGCGCCATAACCAGCGCCTGCTGCATGAAGCGCTCGTCAGCGCCTACTCCCATTCAATGGTTGCCGGCGGTTTGCCCGAGATGTCGTAAACCACCCGTGAGATTCCGCTAATTTCATTGATAATTCGTCGCGAGACCTTTTCCAGAAAATCGTAGGGTAAGCGCGCCCACTGTGCTGTCATAAAATCGATGGTTTCCACCGCCCGCAGCGCGACGACGTATTCATAGGCACGCCCGTCACCCACAACCCCGACAGATTTCACCGGTAGGAATACCGCGAACGCCTGGCTTACGCTGTCGTAAAGGTCAGCCTCTCGCAGGCACTCGATGAACACATGGTCTGCTTTGGCCAGCAGCTCGGCAAATTCTGCCTTGACCTCACCGAGAATACGGACACCCAAACCCGGACCTGGGAACGGGTGTCGGTATACCATGTCTTTGGCCAACCCCAGCTCAAGGCCGATTTTTCGGACTTCGTCTTTGAACAGCTCTCGCAACGGCTCCACCAGCTTGAGCTTCATGTTTTCGGGCAGCCCGCCCACATTGTGGTGAGATTTGATCACGTGGGCCTTTCCCGTTGAGGCGCCGGCCGACTCAATGACATCCGGGTAAATAGTGCCCTGGGCAAGCCACCGCACGTTGTCCAGCTTGGCCGCCTCCGCGTCAAAAATATCGATGAATTTGTTGCCGATAATTTTTCGCTTCTGCTCAGGGTCTGTGACGCCTTGGAGGGCGCTGAAGTACGCTTCAGCCGCATTCACCCGGATCACCTTTACCCCCATGTTGGCCGCCATGGTAGCCATCACCTGGTCGCCTTCCTGATGCCGCAACAGACCGGTATCGACAAAAATGCAGGTTAACTGATCCCCAATGGCTTCATGCAATAGCGCAGCAACCACCGACGAATCTACGCCGCCGGACAATCCCAACAGCACCTGGTCTTCACCCACCTGCTCACGCACTGATGCAATGGTGCTGTCGACAATTGATGCCGGCGTCCAATGAGCCTCACAACGACACACCTCGAGCACGAACCGGCTCAACATGGCTTCACCCTGCAGAGTGTGGGTAACTTCCGGGTGCCATTGAAAGGCAAATATCTGGCGGCTTAAGTCCTGCATTGCCGCAATCGGGGCGGACGGGGTTTGGGCCACACATTCAAAGCCTGGCGGCACGTTCACTACGTGATCGCCGTGACTCATCCACACATCCAGTGCCCGCGTCTGACCGTCGTCCCGATCTGACAACGCGTCCAACAATGGGCAAGGATTTACCGGGGTCACCTCAGCGTAACCAAACTCCCGCCGTTCAGCGGCTTCCACCACTCCACCGTAGTGGGCCGCCAGGGCCTGCATGCCGTAACAAATCCCCAGCATGGGAACGTTCATGTCCGCCACTTCCTGAGGTAGTTGCGGCGTGCTGTCGCCATGCACCGATTCTGGACCGCCGGACAATACAACACCGTCAGGCGCAAACTTTGTAATCAGTTCGACGGAGGCGTCCCAGGGCAAGATTTCGCAGTAGACGCCGATCTCACGAATACGCCGGGCGATCAGCTGGGTGTATTGGGCACCAAAATCCAGTACCAGTATGCGATGTTGATGAATGTCCATGGTCAGCGAATCCACCGGTTCATCGTTGCGTCCGGTAATTGGGTGGCTCTTTGGTAATGGTGACGTCGTGAGCGTGGGACTCCTGAACGCCGGCGTTGCTGACCTGCACAAACTGCGGCTTTTCCCGCATTTCGGTGAGCGTCGCGCAGCCGCAGTAACCCATGCTCGCGCGCAGTCCGCCTGAAAGCTGGTGCAACACTGCCCGCAACGGGCCTTTGTAGGGAACCCTGCCCTCAATGCCTTCGGGCACCAGTTTGTCTTCGGTGACCTCGTCTTGGAAATATCGATCGGAGGATCCGCGTTGCATGGCGCCAATAGACCCCATCCCGCGGTAGCTCTTGTAAGACCGCCCCTGGTAGAGTTCCACTTCGCCCGGGGCCTCCTCGGTGCCGGCAAACAGCCCACCAATCATGACGCTGTGGGCGCCGGCGGCGACAGCTTTGGCAAGGTCACCAGAGTAGCGCACGCCCCCGTCGGCAATCAGCGGCACGTCGCGCTCGCGCAACGCCTCAGCCACATTCATCACGGCGGAAACCTGGGGCACGCCAACTCCGGCCACAATGCGAGTGGTGCAAATGGAACCGGGCCCTACTCCCACTTTTACCCCATCAGCGCCAGCGTCAGCTAACGCGACAGCGCCTTCCGCGGTGGTAATGTTGCCACCCACCACCTGCACATTGGGGTAGTTTTTCTTGATCCACCGCACCCTCGACAGCACGCCTTCGCTGTGGCCATGGGCGGTATCAACCACAATGACGTCAACATTGGATTCAGTCAGCATCGACACTCGTTGCTCGGTGTCGCCGCCAACTCCCACCGCTGCTGCAACACGCAATTGCTCATGCTGGTCCTTGCAGGAATCCGGGTGCTCCTTGGATTTTTCCATGTCCTTGACGGTAATCAACCCACGCAGTTTAAAGTCATCGTTGACCACCAGCACTTTTTCAATGCGGTGGTTATGCAACAGCTGCAGTACTTCCTCAGGCTGATAGTCTTCGGATACTGTCACCAGCTTTTCCCTGCGAGTCATGATGTTGCGCACCGGGTCATCCAGCTTGCGCTCAAAGCGCATATCCCGGCTGGTCACGATCCCTACCAGTCCCTCTTCATCCACCACGGGCACACCGGAAATATTGCGTGCATGGGTTAGCTCCAGTACTTCGCGGATCGTTGTGTACGGATTGACGGTGATGGGGTCGCGAATGACGCCGGCTTCAAAGGTCTTCACCAACCGTACCTGCCGGGCCTGCTCCTGGGGCGTCATGTTCTTATGGATGACACCGATGCCGCCTTGCTGAGCCATTGTGATGGCCAGGCGTGCCTCGGTCACCGTATCCATGGCTGAGGAGACCAGTGGGACCTTCAGCGATATCTCTCGAGTGAACGGGGTGTCCAGATTCACTTCTGAGGGCAGTACATTGGAATACGCGGGCACCAGCGACACGTCATCGAAGGTGAGTGCCTCTTGTTTGATTCGCATCGGACCGTTTCCTTAGATTGGGCGGTCGGTGTGCCGGCTAGGGCCCCGCACCGCTGGCTCGAGTAAATCGCGCCATTTTATCCCAATCGACCCGGCAAAGGCACGTGCTACATTGATCAATTGCGTCTAACGAGCAGACCATTGAACAATAACGACCTTTTCAGCCGTCGGGAAATCCTCACCCCGTCGTCCTTAAACCGGCAAATTCGATCTCTGCTGGAGGGTGAGTTTGGTCTAGTTTGGCTGGAGGGAGAGATCTCCAATCTGTCCACGCCAGCATCCGGACATGCCTATTTCACCCTCAAAGATGCCACCGCCCAAGTTCGGTGTGCGCTGTTTCGCAATCGTGCCAGTAACGTCAGGCTCACTGCCGGCATGCAAATTGTGGTTCGAGCTCGGGTAAGTTTGTACGAGGCCAGAGGCGAATATCAGCTGATTGTTGAATCGGTGGAGCCTGCTGGCGAAGGCCGACTGAGACTGGAGTTTGAGGCTCTGAAAAAGCGCCTGGCGGCGGAGGGGCTATTTGATACCAGCCGCAAAACCCCTCTGCCGAGCTACCCTAAGCATATTGCCGTCATTACCTCGGCCACCGGCGCTGCCTGGCGGGATGTGCAGGCGGTTATTACCCGTCGCTACCCGGTGGTGAGGCTCACCTTGTGCCCTTCCCTGGTGCAGGGTGAGACGGCACCCAAAGCGCTCAAGCGAGCCCTAAAGCAGGCCATCAACATTCAGCCCGATGCCCTGTTGCTGACTCGCGGCGGCGGATCCCTGGAAGACCTGTGGGCATTCAACGACGAGGCGCTGGCCAGAGCCATTGTTGACTGTCCGTTGCCGGTTGTCAGCGCGGTGGGTCATGAGGTGGACTTTTCCATCAGCGATTTTGTCGCTGATGTGCGCGCAGCGACTCCTTCAGCGGCCGCAGAATTGCTGGTTCCTGACGCCAGCGAATTGGCAAACCAACTTAGGCGGCACGGGCAGGCTTTGTCTCGCCGCTTAAATGGCCTGCTAACCCAGCGCCAGCTCAGGCTGGCAGAGTTGGGTGACCGCCTGGGACGAGCCCAGCCTGCGGCCAGGGTCCGCGCGGCGAGTTCACGCCTGGCTGAACTGCGCCAACGGATGGTTCAACAACAGAAAACCCACCAGCAACGAAGGCTGCAGCGCCTTCAGGCTGCTGGCCACCGGCTAACCCGTAGTTCACCCGTCATGAATATTCACTATCAGACCCTACAAACCGATCAATATGCTCGGCGTCTATCCAATGCGCTCGTAGGGCATATCAGCCGACGTCAGCAAAAACTCACCAGTTTGGATCGCGCGTTGAATGCCATCAGTCCCAGGGCAGTTTTGCAAAGGGGATACTCGGTCACTCGCACTGAGACCGGTGCTGTCGTGACTCAGGCCGCACAGGTTGCATCGGGGGACACCATCACCAGCCTGCTCGCGGACGGCGAACTGGTGTCTGTGGTCGGCGACGGCTCCCTGACGCCTAACAAGGAATAGCCAGAGGATTCATGCCAAATAGCATTAACCCCAATCGCTCACTTACTGCGTTTATGTCAGCATTGGGGCAACGGTTGGGGTATTAATGCGTCGTATGGACACAATCGCGCAGCCACTATGGCCGGCAACAAGCGGCCATACGCCAGACACGGTTGGAGCTCTGCCTCATACCGATGAGATCAGCAGCGAGCAGCTGATGCTCGACTTTGCCCAGGGCAATGCACCAGCCTTTGACGCACTGTATGAACGTCACCGTGAATCGCTTTATCGGTTTGTTTTTCGCCACGTAGGACGCAAAGCCCAGGCCGAAGAAATTTACCAGGACACCTGGGTCAAAGTGTTGAATGCGCGTCACCGATATGAACCTAAGGCCCGTTTTCAAACCTGGCTTTACCGAATTGCCCACCACCGGATAATCGATTGGTACCGCAAGACCCGCCCGGTAGCGTTGGCCGAACCAGACCAGGTGGCTGCCCTGCCCACCACCGACACAGCCACAACGGAGCAAATTGCCGCGGCGCTGAACGAGGCACTTCTCAGTTTGCCGCTGGACCAACGAAGCACGGTGTTACTCCATTTGGAGAAAAACATGACATTAAACGAGATTGCTGAGGTTTGTGGCTGCGGCCGGGAAACGGTGAAAAGTCGCATGCGTTACGCCAGCGCCAAACTCCGCAATGCTCTGGGAGTCTTATATGGCGAACTCTGAAAAGCCCACCTGTTTATCTGCACCCGCAGACGGGCCGGCAGCCCTCGACCCTCAGGTGGTAGCGCTTTATACCGAACTGCCCGCCGTTTGCCCTGCACCTGAAGTCGATCGGCGAATTCTCGGCCAAGCTCGTCTGCCAGCCCATGACCCGGCTGGCAGCGGGCGCTGGATCTGGCCGGCAAGTCTGGCGGCGTCGCTGGTTATTTGTACGACGCTGGTCACTCAGATGGCCAAAGTGGTAAACCCCGCCCCCGTGGCGCCGGCAGCGGTGGGCCAAGCCGCTGATCCGATGGAGACTCAGGATAGGGCTTTCGCCAATAACGCCCCAGACCCAACGGTGGATGGCCGGACTTTTCAACCGGCTATTGGCACTGTGACCAGCTCTCAGTCCACTACTGTTCTGATTGATCAATCAGCGCCACCGGAAACTGCGGAATTTTGGTGGGAGCAACTGCGCCATCACGCCCACAATGCCGATCGCGATGGATTTCTGGCGACCTGGGAGGTGTACCAAAACCACCGGGACAACACGCCACTTCCCGATGATCTACAGCGCTGGATGGCGGATAACCGGGTGCCAATGACGCCACCCGCTGGCGGCTGATCGGCGCCGCCCTCACGTTTATCAAGAAGAAATCTCAAGGGCCATTGGAAAACCTTTATTCTCAGCCCAGGGCAATCGCTGGCTGTGAGACAATAGTTGCTGTCCTATTTGGCCCCCCTGACCTTGGCAACTTCCGACCGTAAAGCCTCAAAAAACTTAGCCATCCTGAAACGACTATGGCCGTTTGTCCGGCCGTACCTGAAGCAGGTGATGCTCGCGTTGCTGCTGCTGGTACTGGGAGCCGCAACGACGTTGAGTCTGCCTGTCGCCGTGCGTCAGATGATTGATCTGGGTTTTGATCCCGGTCAGGAAACAGCGATTACCCGTTACTTTCTGCTATTGCTTGGCGTGGCTCTGGCAATGGGACTGTTCACCAGCCTGAGGTATTACTGGGTGTCCTGGATCGGCCAGCGCGTCGTGGCAGACCTGCGTCGAGCCGTGTATAAAAAAATACTGTCATTTTCCCCGGCCTTTTTTGAAACCACCCGCACAGGCGAGGTGCTCTCTCGAATCAACACTGACACTACCCTGGTCGAAGTGGTGGTAGGCAGCACCTTCTCTATCACCTTGCGCTCATCGTTTATGTTTCTGGGCGCCAGCGCCATGATGGTTGTGACCAGCCCGCGGTTAGCGATGATGATCGGACTGCTGATCCCCCTGATTATTGCGCCCATTGTTGTCATGGGTCGCTGGGTAAGAAAGCTATCCAAAGCCAACCAAGACCGTATTGCGGACATGTCGGCCACCGCTACCGAGACCATCAACGCCATCAAAACGGTGCAGGCCTACGCCCAGGACAGCCGCGAGAACCAGCGCTTTGGTGACAACGCCGAGGCGGTTTTTGGCATTGCTCGCAAGCGCATCAAAGCTGAGTCTGTCATGTCAATTTTAGTGGTGTGGCTGATGTTTGGCGGCATTATCGGGGTTTTGTGGATGGGCGCTCGCCAGGTGATTGAAGGCACCATGTCCGCTGGCACATTGAGTCAGTTTGTGCTGTATGCCGTTATTGCGGCCACCACCACCGGAGCGCTGACCCAGGTCTACGGCGAACTGCAGCGGGCCGCCGGCGCCCTGGAGCGCATTTTGGAAATGCTGGTTCTAGAACCGGAAATCGCTTCGCCGACCACTCCCACACGTTTGCCCCCTCGGGCCCATGGTGGGTTGGAATTTCGCGGCCTGTCGTTTGCCTACCCTTCCAGACCAGACAGACCCATCATCAACGACATGCAGGTGGTGGTAAAACCCGGGGAAAAGCTGGCCCTGGTAGGCGCGTCTGGAGCCGGTAAATCCACGGTGTTCCAGCTGCTGATGCGCTTTTACGACCCAAGCCAGGGGCAAATTCTGATTGACGATACCCCCATCGCAGAACTGAACTTGTTGGACTACCGACGCCAGCTGGCGCTTGTCGCTCAGGACGTAACGATCTTCTCCACCAATGCGCTGGAGAATATTCGTTACGGCAACCCCGCGGCCAGCCGCGAACAGGTTGAAGCCGCTGCAAGATCTGCATTCGCCCATGAGTTCATCAATGATCTCAATGATGGCTATGAGACGTTTCTCGGCGAACGGGGCGTTCGGTTGTCCGGCGGGCAGGCCCAGCGGATTGCCATCGCCCGCGCGTTGCTAACCGACCCGCCAATTTTACTGCTGGACGAGGCAACCAGCGCACTGGACGCCGAAAGTGAACGGGTGGTACAGCAGGCACTGGATGCGGTCATGCAAGGAAGAACCACCCTAATGATTGCCCATCGCCTGGCAACTGTGCGCCAAGCCGACCGCATACTGCTGTTGGACAAGGGAGAAATCGTTGCCCAGGGCACCCATGAGATACTCTTGAAAGAGTCTGAGCTATACGCCCACTTGGCGAATCTTCAGTTTTCCGGTTAATCACCCGTACATTACGTTCATAGAGGGGCAACGTTATGGAGAATCTTCTTATCTTTCTCGCCATCGGCGCCATCGCCGGATGGCTCGCCGGGTCGTTCATGAAAGGCAAGGGCTTTGGTCTGTTGGGCAACATGATTGTGGGCATTATTGGCGCCATGGTCGGCGGTTTCGCGTTCGGTCTTCTTGGCCTGTCTGCCAACGGCATCATTGGTAACATCATCATGTCCACCGTGGGCGCCATGCTCCTTTTGTTCACCGTCAAACTGTTGAAAAAAGTTTAAACGGAGACTCTATGGACATCGTCAACATTGTCGACGCACTCAAACAACACCCGCCTGGGTCGTTCATCGATCTGACCGCGTTTAACGGCTGCAAATTTGTGTACTTTACCCCCGGTCAGTCACTGCACAGCGAAGCCGCAGACCCCCGAGCGAGCGATTGAGTTTGTCCGCCAAGCCCTGCGCTTGCGGTTCAAAACCCCGGTTTACGAAACTATCGGTGCCAGGGCTTTTTTTGTCAGTGATGCTTGCCGGTTGCCAAACCACTACAGTACATATCTTCGAGCAAGGGGTGGAAGAAGATACCCTGAGCCAGATTATTGAGGCGGTTCGGAAGGCGGGATTTGCCGCCAAGGTTACTGCCCTGCCACCTGCCAACGTGGGCAGCCCGTCAATCATCTACTCTCCGATGATTGAGGATTCAACCTCACTGACACGAATACATCTTGCTTTGTCTCAGATTGGCATTGATGTGCAGCTCATCCCCATGAGTAGTGGCAATCATCTGTATACAAGAAATTCCATGGGACTGTATTTTGGACTCGATGCCGAACCGGCAACGGAAGGAAGCACGCTGACCTCTCGTGTTTATGAAGGCCGCTGCAATGCTCAGGATGCGTTATTGAATTTGGTGGACAATAAGACCTTCAGCCTTGAGCGACTGAAAGCACCGGACTCTTTTGACGCAACCTACGACTATGGCTCATGGACTCGTAGAGACGACGAACTGGATGTGCATTTTGACGAGGGCAGCACCCGATTCGACGTCGAGCAAATTGGCACAGAGTCTGAAGATGGGCAATCGCTGAGAGTGGCTTTGACATCGCGGCAGCCCGGCGAGCCGCTGTCTGACTGCGAGTTCTCAACAACGATTTTTGAGAACAACAACAGGGACAAGTAGCGGACACCTTCTTTGCGCTAAAAACCCGCGGCCAGCAGGCTGCCCTCTTTAATCGCCCGCTTGGCATCCAGCTCTGCGGCCTTATTAGCACCGCCAATGAGATGAGGCGTCACCCCGCCCGCTTCCAGTGCAGCGACGAGCTGACGTTGGGGCAGCTGTCCTGCACAAATCACAACGTTATCGACCGCCAATGACTGCGCCTTGCCCTCACCAACAGCAATTTCCAGACCTTCGTCGGAGATACCTTGGTACGCAACACCTGTCATCGTTTTTACCCCTCGGTCCTTGAGGTTCCGTCGATGGATCCAGCCAGTAGTTTTGCCTAACGTTTTGCCTGGTTTTGTATCGCGCCGTTGCAGCAAATAAATTTCTCTAGGCGGCTGTGATAGCTCTCGCTTCAGACCGGCCACAGAACCTCGGATTTCAAACCCTGGATCAATGCCCCACTGGGTGAAAAATTCTTCCGGCGTATCCTGATGGGTCGGATCGTCGTGCAACAGGTACTCGGCCACATCAAACCCAATGCCGCCGGCGCCAATAATGGCTACCCGCTTGCCGACGGGCGCATGGGCGCCCAGCACGTCCAGATATGACAAAACCGAGGGGTGATCAATGCCAGGAAGACTCAGCTCTCGGGGAAGCACCCCAGTGGCCAGGACAACCTCATCATATTCGCTGCCTACAAGTTGCTCCGCGGTCGCCCGCTGTCCCAGCCTTAGCGTGACGTTGGTGTCGGCAACTCGATGTTCAAAATAGCGCAGAGTCTCTGAAAACTCGGCTTTGCCAGGAATCTGGCGTGCCAGATTGAACTGCCCGCCGATACTTTGGGCCGCTTCAAACAGCACCACTTCATGACCGCGCTCGGCGGCTACAGTGGCGCAGGCCAAACCCGCCGGCCCGGCGCCGACCACAGCAACGCGTTTAGGACGCCGGGCCGGTCGATACACGATGTCGGTCTCGTGGCAGGCTCGAGGGTTAACCAGACAGCTGGCACGTTGGTTCTTGAAGGTATGATCCAAACAGGCCTGATTGCAGGCGATACAGGTGTTGATCGTCTCCGCCCTGCCCGCCGCCGCTTTCCGCACAAAGTGGGCGTCAGCCAACATCGGTCGGGCCATGGAGACCATGTCTGCATGGCCGTCTGCCAACACCTTTTCTGCAACCTCCGGGGTATTGATCCGATTGGTGGCGATCAACGGCAGGTTCACCTCCGCGCGCAGTTTTCCGGTGACGCTGGCAAAGGCTGCCCGCGGCACCATGGTGGCGATGGTGGGTATGCGGGCCTCGTGCCACCCAATGCCCGAGTTGATGATGGTTGCGCCCGCCGCCTCGACCGCTTTGGCCTGGGCAACAATTTCTTCCCACGTACAGCCCTTTTCAATCAGATCCATCAGTGACAAACGAAAGATCAATATGAAGTCTTCGCCTACCGCCTGCCGGGTTCTGGCTACAACCTCCACCGCCATACGGCGACGATTTTCGGCGCTGCCGCCCCACTGGTCACTGCGATCGTTAATATGGGGAGCGCTGAATTCGTTCAGCAGATACCCTTCCGACCCCATAATTTCGACGCCGTCATAGCCCGCATCTCGGGCCAAACTTGCGCAGCGGACAAACTTGCGGATTTCCCGCTCAACCTGGGCGCTGGACAAGGCCTTGGGCTTGAACGGCGTGATCGGGGATTTTCGCGCACTGGGTCCAACGATGAAGGGATGGTATCCATAGCGGCCTGCATGCAGGATCTGCATACAGATCTTGCCGCCCGCCTCGTGCACCGCGCCGGTCACTTTACGGTGAGGCGCTACCTGGAATGACGACACCAGGCTGGATGCCAGAGGTGCCAGCCAGCCGCGGACGCTGGGGGCAATGCCTCCGGTCACCATCAACCCCACACCGCCTTCCGCTCGCTCTGCGAAATATGCGGCCAGGCGCGGATAATTACTTCGCCGATCTTCCAGTCCAGTATGCATTGAGCCCATCAGGACACGGTTTTTCAGCTCGGTAAAACCCAGGTCCAGAGGACGCAGGAGATGGGGATAGGGAGAATCGGTCACGGTAGTTTTGCCCGTTATTAAACAACTGTTTGAATGTTATCAGAAATCAAGCAAAAAGAACGCATCAGCGCCCAACTTCACCCACCAAAACTCGCGATCTCAGCACGATTGGATGATCGCGCCAGCAGCTCGAGACAGCCCACCATTAAGAGAACAGCAGATAACTCACGCTGGTGACTACAACCACGCCGAGCAAATTCAGCACCAGGCCTTCTCGAGCCATCTCGCGAATGGTGATGCGTTGACTGGAAAAGACTACAGCGTTCGGGCCGGTTGCCACCGGCAACATGAAGGCACAGCTGGCGGTCATCGCCGCAGGCACCATCAATAGCTTCGGATCAATGCCTGCAGCCACCCCGGCGGCCGCCATAATTGGCATCAACAACGCCGTTGTGGCCGTATTGCTGGTGATCTCGGTCAGGAAGGTCACCGTCAGACACAGCATCGCCAGAATCAATATCAGCGGTAGCGTCTGTAGCTGGGCAAGCTGTTGCCCGAGTGAAGCGCTGATGCCTGTTGCGGCAAACGCTTTTGCAATGGCGATACCACCACCAAACAGCAGCAATATGCCCCAGGGGATGCTGCCGGCCCGCTCCCAGCTGAGCAGTTGCCCGCCACGCCCGTTGGGCACCAGAAACATCACAACCACGGCCAGCATGGCTACGCTGGCATCGTTGGCTGCGGGTAAATCCAACCAGCTGGACCAGCCGCCAAAGGGCTCGCGACGGGTCATCCAAGCCAACGCGGTAAGACCAAACACGGACAGGGTTCTTACCTCTTCCGGTCGCCAGGCGCCGGTTTCCGGCAGGTCAATCGGTTTCGCCGGGCCAAGACCCCGAGTCAGCCATAGTCCTATTAATGGCACCATAATGACCACAACCGGCAGTGCCCAACCCATCCATTGGGTAAAGGTTGGCTCTACGCCTGTGGTTTCGCGATACACCTGCAGCATAATCAGATTGGGTGGCGTGCCGATGGGGGTGCCGATGCCGCCGACACTTCCGGCGTAGGCAATCCCTAAGATCAACGCAAGCTTCAGTCGATGATCATCCAGGCCGTCGGTGACTGCGAGCACAATGGGCAGCAGCATGAGCACTGTGGCGGTATTGGAAATCCACATGCTGAGAAAGGCAGACGCTGCCATAAAGCCGAACACCAGGGATTTACCGCCCGAGCCACCGAACACGTTGACCATGCCCAACGCCAAGCGCCGATGGGCGCCACTGCGTTCCATCGCGGTAGACAGCATGAATCCACCCATCAGGAGCAAAATCAGTGCGTTGCCGTAGGAATCTGCCACCTCTTTGGCGGTCAATATGCCCAGGAGCGGGAATACCGCCAGGGGAATCATGGAGGTTGCGGGGATAGGAATGGGTTCAAAAATCCACCAGACAGCACACAGGGTCGTGACTCCGGCAGCCCAGCCAGCTGAGGAGCCTGACACGTTGCCGACCAACAGCCCTACTAAACCGGCCAGCAATGGCCCCACTATCAATACGATGTTGCGCAACCTGCCACTCCTGCACTGCCTCTCACTTTAGGCGGAAGGCTCCCAAAGCCCACCGCCGGCGCACCATAACCAGTGAACCAAGGCTTGCCAACTGCCC
Organism: Lysobacterales bacterium; assembly: GCA_045106555.1. Lineage (GTDB taxonomy): Bacteria > Pseudomonadota > Gammaproteobacteria > Xanthomonadales > SZUA-38 > JANQOZ01. Next base: position 264,272 of record JBGCET010000008.1, read on the forward strand.
GCCCCCCCTGTGGTACTTTGATTGCTCTACCTGACGGGTGACATCCTATGCCAAGACTATCAGTTTGCTGCCCCATGCTGGTGGTAATCCTGTTATCCCTAGGTTGCGCTCAGGAACTTTCCAGGCCAACCGCCCTGGCCACTCCCTCTGGAGCCCACGACCTTAGCAGCTGGACCAGCGTGACTGTGGGCGTTGCCGACATGGAGACGGCACTTGAGCTGTGGGTTAACCACTTCGGCCTGGAGGTTGAGCAACGCCGTATGGGCCCCGACCCGGACCTCGCCGCGTTGTGGAACCTGCAGCCGGACGACATCCAGGCTCAGGTGCTGCTGCGCACCCCTGATCAAATTATGGGCAAACTGCACCTGGTTCAATTTTCGCGCCCGCAGGCGCCGGTGCGACGCGGCGCCGAGGTATTTGATCTGGTGCCAAAAAACCTGGATGTTTATGTCGAAGACTTACCCAAACGCTTTGAAATGCTGAAAGCGTCCGGCTACCAATTCCGCAATGACATCTACAGCGAAATTACCGCCCCATCGGGCACCACGTTCAGAGAAATTCACCTGTTGGGCCATGACGATGTGAACATCGTGCTGCTGGAGGTTGTTGGCGATTCCCATGAGTATTCTGCGCGAGGCTTTTCCGGCATCGGCCCTCTGATCATTATCGTAGCCGACGCGCCGCGGGAAAAACGCTTCTATCGAGAGGGCTTTGGGATGGAAAAGCTCAGCGACAATATTCTTGAAGGCCCGGAAATCGAGCGCATGGTTGGCCTGCCGCCCGGAGCGGCGCTGGACGTCAGCATTTGGGGCGCAGCCAGTCAGCCGCTGGGGAAAATGGAGGTGATTGATTACCGTGGGGTGGAAAGCACTAACCTCTACCCGAAAGCCCGCGCGCCGGCCCTTGGCATTCTCCACATCACCTATCAGACCGATCAACTGAAAACTCTTGAGCAGAAGTTGATGACACTGGACTACCCGGCCAACATTCGGGACCCACTGCAAACCCTGATCGGCAGTGGTCAGGTGTTAACCACTTACTCTCCGGCGGGTCTGCGCATTGATGTGTTTGACAAGGCTGCCTCTGGGAGCCATTGATTGACCCGCTCGAGTCGCTACTCGGTGGTAGCCACTGAGTCGCCTTCCAGCGCTGCAAGCATCGTCTGCCAGGGCAGCCGCGCCGCTTTGATTCTCGATGGGTACTGTCGCACCCCTTCCAGCGCAGACAGGGTGCCAATGGCCTCGCGCAGCGCATCATCAACCTCACCGGTCAGCAGCTGATCCAGCTGGCTGCTGAGCTGGCGCGCCTGGGGCAGCGCAGCGCCCATTAGTTGCTCCGTCATCATTGACGCTGAAGCCATCGTGATGGCGCTGGCTTGGCCTATAAAACTCAAGCGCGTGATGCGATCGTCCTCAACACTCAGGTAAACTCGGATGTCATCTCCGCAAAGTGCATTGAGCCCGCGCGAGAAATGGCTGGCGTCATCCAGCTCAAGGAAATTTCGCGGGTTTTTGTTGTGATCTAAAACCGCGGAGCGGTACAGGTCCTGCAGTGCCATCGGGTCAGGACAAGATGTCCCGCGCCCGACTCAGCGCCTTCACAAACTGATCAACCTCTTCCCGGGTGTTGTACATGGCCAGGGACATCCGCGACGTGGCCGGCACCTGAAAAAATTGCATCACCGGCATGGCGCAGTGGTGACCGGTGCGGATAGCAACGCCGGCGTGATCCAAGATCGTGCCCAGGTCGTGAGGGTGAATGCCCTCCAGAGTAAATGACACCACGCTGGATTTGTTTGCCGCTGTGCCAATGATTCTGAGCCCCTCAACCTGACTGACCGCATCTGTGGCGTAGGCCAACAGCTCCGATTCGTAGGCCCGGATCCGGGGCATCCCAATGTCCATCAAATACCGGGCCGACGCCCCCAGCCCAATGCCCCCGGCGATGTTCGGCGTGCCCGCTTCAAACTTAGCGGGCGCCTCGTTAAACAGGCTCTCTTCAAAGGTCACGTGTTTAATCATTTCGCCGCCGCCATGGTACGGCTCCATTTCCTGCAGCCGCTCACTTTTGCCGTACAGTACGCCGGCTCCGGTGGGCCCGTACATCTTGTGCCCGGACACGCAGTAAAAATCGCAGTCCAGTTCCTGCACATCCACAGGCAAATGGGGCATGGCCTGAGCGCCGTCAACCAGCACCGGAATGTCCATGGCCTTCGCCGCTCTCACCATCTCGGCAACCGGGTTAATCGTACCCAGGGCGTTAGACACATGAACCACTCCGAGCATTTTGACTCGCTCGTTCAGCATGCCGGCAAACGCCTCCATATCCAGCTCGCCGCGATCGTTGATCGGGATCACTTTCAGCTCAACGCCGGTTTGTTTTGCCAGCAGCTGCCAGGGAACAATATTGGAATGGTGCTCCATGTGGGTAATCAAAATCTGATCACCAGCCTTGACCCGAGGCCGGACAAACGCCTGGCTGACCATATTGACCCCTTCCGTCACGCCGCGCACAAACACCACGTTGCGATCACTGGGTGCGTTAATCAACTCAGCCATGCTCACCCGCGCCGCTTCGTACAGCTCGGTGGCCTCCTCCGCCAGCGTATGCACGCCACGGTGAATATTGGCATTGTGCTTCGAGTAATAGTCTGCGGTGGCATCAATCATTGCTGCGGGGCGCTGGGCCGACGCGGCATTGTCCAGATATATCAGCGGCTTGCCGTGTATTTCTCGAGACAGTATGGGGAAGTCTCGACGAATGTTCGCAACGTTGAGCGGCTCAGTAGGCGTAGAGGCAATCACAGCACTCATGATGATGTTTCCTGCAGGTGGTTTTCCAGCTGAGCCAGCGCATGATCGCGTAAGGACTCGCTGGGAATGGTTTCCAATATCTCGCGGCAAAATGCCGTGGTCAGCATTTGCCGCCCAATCTCAGGCTCGATGCCCCGAGCAGTTAAATAAAACAGCTGATCTTCGGACAAAGCGCCCACGGTAGTGCCATGGGCGCACTTAACGTCGTCAGCATAAATCTCAAGCTCAGGCTTGGTATCAATTTCCGCGTTGTCCGACAGCAGCAAGTTGGCGTTGGACTGACTGGCATCGGTGCCGTCGGCCCCCTCGCGAACCACCACTTTGCCGTTAAATACCGCGCGACTGGCCTCCATCATGACGCCGCGAAAATCCTGCGAACTGGTGGCATTGGGCAGTCGATGATCAATTTTGCAGTGGATGTCGACATGGGTTTTGCCGTTGGGGGCATACACCCCGGCCAGGGCACCGTGGGCACCCTCACCTTCCATCTGCACGTTCAGGTCATGTCGCACCAGTTCGCCGCTGATGTCCAGCCCATTGCAAGCATAGTTTGCGCCAGCTTTTAGGTTCACATCAGCACGGGAAATCAGCGCCGTTGTTGGGCTCAGGGTGGGCAATCGCAGATGATTGACGGTGGCGTTTTCGGCCAGAAAAATCTGACCCACACTGTTGATTAAGCCGCCAGGCCCCTGCGCTTCGCTGCCACCCAGCACGACGTGGCGTTCCAGCAACGTCAGCTCGGCGCCGGCATCAACGTGCACAACGTTGCGCACCGCTGTGGCTGCGGCCTGGCCGGCCGAATTCTCTGCGCCGGTTTCAAGGAATAGAAGCTCTACCACTGGAGACGACAGATCATCCGAGGCGGCGGACACGTGAATCGCTGCCCCATCGCTGGCCAAAATGGTATTCAGCGCGGCAAAACCCTCATCAACACCTGAAAATTGCTGACCCAAAGGCTCGCTGAGCCGGTCGAGATCATCACCGGCCAGTTCGCTCAGCGGCTTGACCACCACATGAGACTGGTTGTCTCCATGGCACAATGCCGGCGCAAATCGCCCGTCAACAAACACCAGTCGATGGGAAGTGGCCAACGGATGATCACCATCGGGCAACGCGTCACTAAGATCCTCGGGCTGGATCACCGAAACAGACGGGGCAATGGCAGCAAAGGTCTTCCCCTCCAGCGCTCGCAACGCGGTGTACTTCCAGTTCTCCACCCCACGGTTTGGTAGACCTTGAGCCTGAACAATTGCCCGATTGGCATCCCGACCCGCCTGCCATGGGGCTGGCTCAGGTGCTGTGGTTAACAGCGACTCAAGCAAACTCACGCGGCCAACTCCTCCTCAATCCAGGCGTAGCCGTCCTGTTCCAGCCGCAGCGCAAGGTCTCGGTCACCGGACTTCACAATCTGGCCGTTCATCAAGACGTGCACCGTATCGGGCACAATGTGATCCAGCAGGCGCTGATAATGGGTCACCACCACAAAGCCTCTCTCGTCATTTCGCAGATCGTTGACGCCGTCGGAGACTATTTTCAGGGCGTCAATGTCCAGCCCGGAGTCGGTTTCATCCAGGATCGCCAGGCGCGGCTCCAGCACCGCCATTTGAAACACCTCGTTGCGCTTTTTCTCGCCGCCGGAAAATCCTTCATTGACAGCGCGGTGGAGCAAATCGTCTTTGATCTGCAGAGACTTCAGACGGGCCCGCACCAGCTTCAGAAAGGCCATGGAGTCCAGCTCAGACTCCCCTCTGGAACGACGCTGGGCGTTCAGCGCGGCGCGCAGAAAGTAGGTGTTATTCACTCCGGGAATCTCCACCGGATACTGGAACGCCAGAAAAATACCGGCACACGCCCGCTCTTCAGCGGCCAGCTCGGTAAGGTCCTGGCCCAGGAACGAGATCGATCCGCTGTCAATCTCATAGCCGGGTCTGCCGGCAAGCACGTTGGCCAAAGTACTCTTACCCGATCCGTTAGGCCCCATAATGGCGGCCACCTCACCGACGGCCACGGTTAGCGACAGCCCTTTCAGAATTTGTTTGCCATCCACACTCGCATGCAGATCGGAAATTTCCAGTAAAGGCGCGCTCATCCCACCGCTCCTTCCAGACTAACTTCCAACAATTTCTTTGCTTCTACGGCAAATTCCATGGGTAATTCCTTAAAAACTTCCTTACAAAAACCATCCACAATCATGGACACGGCGTCTTCTTCGCCAATCCCGCGCTGGAGGCAATAAAACAGCTGGTCATCGCTGATCTTTGAGGTACTGGCCTCGTGCTCAATTTGAGCGCTGGCATTCTTCGCCTCGATGTAGGGAAACGTATGCGCACCGCAGCGGCTGCCGATCAGCAGCGAATCACACTGGGTGAAATTGCGCGCGTTATCCGCTTTTTTGTGCACCTGAACCAGCCCACGGTAGGCGTTTTGCCCGCGGCCCGCCGAAATGCCTTTAGAAATAATATGGCTGCGGGTGTTTTTTCCCAGATGGATCATCTTGGTGCCGGTATCGGCCTGCTGATAGTTGTGAGTCAGCGCCACCGAATAAAACTCGCCGGAGGAATGATCGCCGCGCAAAATGCAGCTGGGATATTTCCACGTGACCGCGGAGCCGGTTTCTACCTGGGTCCAGGAGATTTTAGACCGCTCACCGCGGCAATCACCGCGCTTGGTGACAAAGTTATAGATACCGCCCTTGCCATTTTCATCGCCGGGATACCAGTTCTGTACCGTCGAGTATTTGATCTGCGCGCGATCCAGCGCCACCAGTTCTACCACCGCGGCATGCAGCTGGTTTTCATCCCGCATTGGCGCGGTGCAGCCTTCCAGATAGCTGACATGGCTGTCTTCTTCGGCCACGATCAAGGTGCGTTCAAACTGCCCCGTATTCAGCTCGTTAATTCGAAAGTAGGTGCTCAGCTCCATCGGGCAGCGCACACCCTTTGGGATCAGCACAAACGAGCCGTCGGTGAACACCGCGGAATTGAGCGCAGCGTAGAAGTTGTCGCTCTGAGGCACGACGCTGCCGAGGTATTTTCGCACTAGATCCGGATGCTCGCGTATCGCTTCGGACATGGAGCTGAAAAGGACGCCAGCTTCGGCCAGCTCTTTGCGGAAGGTAGTGCCAACTGATACTGAATCGAAAACCACATCTACGGCCACTCCGGCCAGCTTGGCCCGCTCGTGCAGCGGCACACCCAGCTTGTCGTAGGTTTCGATCAATTTGGGATCCACCTCATCCCAGCTGTCGTATTTAGCGCCAGATTTAGGCGCTGAGTAGTAGGAAATATCCTGAAAGTTAATCTCTGGATAGTGGACATGGGCCCACTTGGGCGTCGGCATAGTCTTCCACAGTGCGTACGCCTTCAAACGCCATTCGGTCATCCAGCCGGGTTCGGATTTCTTCTCGGAGATAAACCGAATTACGTCTTCAGACAGGCCCGGTGCCACCGTGTCACTTTCAATATCCGTGAAAAACCCCGGCTCATAGTGCCGCTTAACCAGTTCTTCCAGATGCTGCTTTTCCGTCGCCATTTATCGTTTTTCCGTTGCCGCGGCAAATCGCGGACTCAAGTGAATTTGCTGAAACTCCGGCTTAGCCGGCAAGGGTTGGCTCATGTCCTGCAGGGTCATTTCGCTGAGCGCTGCATGCACGGCACGGGAAATATGTTGCCAATGCCCACGCAGGGCGCACACCGCCTCGGTGGAGCACAGCCCTTCATGGACACTGCACTGGGTCATGCCAATGGGCCCTTCCATGGCGGAAATCAGATCTGCCACAGTAATCTCAGCGGCCTCCCTACCCAACTGGTAACCGCCGTTGGCACCACGAAAAGAGCTCACCAGATCACTGCGGGCCAGCACCTTTAGAACCTTGGCCACGGTAGGAATTTCCAGATGAGTAGCCGCTGCGAGATCTGCCGCGCTGAAAATTCGCTGAACGTCCGTTGCCATGGCAGCGGTCACCACAATGGCGTAATCCGTGAGTTTGCTGATTCTTAGCATGGGTCATCGTCGTCGAACGGCAATACAGGACCGAAATTGTACTATTTAGATTGCACCGCCTCAACGTCAACTTGAAAGACGCTCACCCTTCTCAAGTTTTCACGCTATTGCGCAGGTCTTGCAAATCGCGACGCCGCTAACGGAACGTTGAGATCAACGCTGTCCAACACCAGTTGCCGCCGTGGGCCGTTGGCATGCAGGTTGATGTCATAACGGAACGGCAGCAGTACACCGGCCACTTCGCGGTAGTCGTCGACCACCGTTGATTGGTGTGGCGAATCCGGAGTCTCGCTGCGGAACAGCTGTTCCTGCCGGGTCAGATACTGCCCCTCACCCAGAAACAGATTGAGCCGATCGCCACCCGGTCGAGTGACTTCAATCAGGTGCCCGCCGGCCTCGGCGTCAGCGACCACGCCCAAATACCTCAGGCTGTAGGCCTTTTCACGCCAGTCCATCAAAGGGCCATCAAAATCTGCCGTGCGAGAGAACTCCATGGCCTGCTCGGGGTCCATGTCTTCCAGTTCTCGGGTGATGCCATCGGAGATTAACCGCCACCCTTCAGTCCCGTCGTAGCCTTGCACAATCTGTTGGCCACTCAGCTGAAACTCAAACCGCAACAGGTTTGGGCGCCGAATTTCCATCACTACCGGCACTGATTGACCATCAGAAAAAGACATTTCGCCAATCATGCGAACGGTATCTATGGCTTTCCAGGCGTCGTACCCACCCCTGGCGTCGAGATGCTTATCCAGCAGGCTGTAAAGATTTTCCTCCGCCAGCGCCTGGCCCACTGCCGCCAACAAGACCAAGCCTGCCGCCAGCTTACGCAGCATGTCAAAAACCTGTGTCGATGTCTGAGCGATCACTGGCGCTTAAAAGTGGACTACGGCGCGGATGCTTTTGCCTTCATGCATCAGGTCAAACGCCTCGTTGATGCGATCCAGCGGCAGGTTGTGGGTAATAAATGAATCCACGTCAATCTTCCCCCCCATGGCCTGATCGACCATACCCGGAAGCTCGCTGCGCCCTTTCACGCCACCAAACGCGGTGCCGCGCCAAACCCGCCCGGTCACCAGCTGGAAAGGCCTTGTGGAGATTTCTTGGCCAGCGCCGGCAACCCCGATAATGATGCTCTCGCCCCAGCCCTTGTGGCAGCACTCCAGCGCTGCGCGCATGGTGGCAACGTTGCCAATGCACTCAAAAGAGTAGTCCGCGCCGCCTCCAGTGTGTTCAACAATCACCTCAGCAATGGGATCAGAATGATCTTTCGGATTGATAAAATCGGTGGCCCCCATCTGTTTGGCCAGAACGTATTTGTCCGGGTTCACGTCAATTCCGATGATTCGACTGGCGCCAGCCATCACGGCGCCCTGCACGACGGCCAAGCCGATGCCACCCAGACCAAACACCACCACGGTGGATCCGGGTTCGACTTTCGCGGTGTTGAGCACTGCGCCAATGCCGGTTGTAACGCCGCAGCCCAGCAGACACATCTTTTCCAGCGGCGCCGCTTTGGCAATCTTAGCCACCGCGATCTCCGGCAGTACGGTGTATTCGCTGAAGGTGCTGGTGCCCATGTAGTGAAATATGGGCTTGCCATTCTTGCTGAAACGGGAGGTTCCATCTGGCATAAGGCCTTGCCCCTGAGTCACTCGAATGGCCTGGCACAGGTTGGTTTTGCCCGACGTACAAAAGCTGCATTCACCACATTCAGGCGTGTACAGCGGTATCACATGGTCACCAACCTCAACCGATGAGACCCCGGCTCCGATTTCTACAACCACGCCCGCGCCTTCATGACCCAGCACCGAAGGAAAGATGCCCTCGGGATCGTCGCCGCTGAGGGTAAATGCGTCGGTATGACACACACCGGTGGCTTTGACCTGAACCATTACCTCTCCGGTTTTTGGGCCCTCGATGTCAATTTCCTCTACGGTCAGGGGTTCGCCTTTGGCCCACGCAACAGCGGCTCGAGTTTTCATCGTTGGTTTTCCTATGAGGTGCAAAGTAGCTCGGCATAATAAATCACCTCTGTGCGTTGTGCCTACCCGTCAATGCCACCACAATGCGGTCATGACACAGCCCTCTCGAAGTCAATCACGCCAAGCCCAGGCCGAAAGCTGGCTGGGAAATTCCGTCACCCTGGAGCCTGCTTCCAGCGACGGCAGTTTTCGCAGCTATTATCGGGCCCACCTGGATGCCAGAACCTGGATACTGATGGACGCACCACCGGCACAGGAGGATTGCCGTGCGTTCGTCGAGATGTCGCAGCGTCTCATTGACGCGGGAGTGCAGGCGCCACGGGTGATCGAACAAAATCTGGAGGATGGATTCTTACTGCTGGACGACTTTGGCGGCACCGATTATTTGAGCGCCCTTGATTCACGTACTGCACCTGCCCTGTATGCTGACGCTGAGCGCGCGCTGCACAAGATTCAACAGGCAAAGGCCCACGGGCTAGCAGCGTATGACGAGCAGCTATTGCGCCGAGAAATTCAGTTATTTCCACAATGGCTGCTGGAAACCCATCTTGAGCAAAATCTGGACGACACCTTCTACCGCCACTGGAGCGCGCTGGGCGACACGCTGGTCGACAACGCGCTTAGTCAACCTCAGGTCCTGGTGCACCGGGATTACCACAGCCGAAATTTGATGCGCACTGAGAACAACAACCCGGGGGTCCTGGATTTTCAAGATGCAGTGAAAGGTCCAGTAACCTATGACCCGGTGTCGCTTTACCGAGACTGCTACGTCCAATGGCCTGAAGATGACACCGAAAACTGGCTGCAGACCTTTCGAATTCAGCACCCAAACAGCACCATTGCCGGGATCGACGCCAGCCTCTGGCAGCATTGGTGCGATCTTATGGGCGTGCAGCGCCACCTGAAAGCGGCAGGCATCTTTTGCCGCCTTTGGCACCGTGACGGCAAGCAGGGCTTTATGGCCGACATACCCCGCACTCTCAGCTACATCACTCGGGTGGCTGACCGTCATCCATCGTTAAACTGGCTGGCTGGGTTAATCAACGAAATCTCGCCGCGGCTGCGCAACCCATGAAGGCCTTGATCATGGCGGCAGGCTACGGCAAGCGACTGCGCCCAATCACTGACCATACGCCCAAGCCATTAATAGAAATCGCCGGTCAAACCCTGTTGGAACGACACATCCTTGCCCTTAAATCCGCTGGCGTGACGTCCATGGTAATCAACGTCTCTTGGCTGGCCGACACCATTGCCAGTTTTGTGGGTGACGGCAGCCGCTGGGGCGTGCAGATTCGTCTGTCTCGAGAAGGCGACAGGCCGCTGGATTCCGGTGGCGCCATGCGCCATGCGATGCCCTTGCTGGGCCCCGCCCCATTTCTGGTAATCAATGGCGACATCGTGTGCGACTTTCCGCTGCACACGCTCACGGAACTGAGCCCTGTGGCGTGCCACCTGGTGTTGGTGGACAATCCCCCGCACAATCCTGAAGGGGATTTTGGCATCCACCAAGGCCACCTGATTAACGATGCCGCCCTGACCTACTCCGGCATTGGCGTTTATCAGCCAGCGCTGGTAGCCGCGGCGCCCCGGCCGTCAAGGTTTTCCATCGTGCCTCTGATTCGCCAGGCCGCCGATGCCGGCACCGCAAGCGCCGAGTACCACAAAGGTCGTTGGCTGGATATTGGCACCCCTGAACGCCTCGATCATGCCCACGCCCTGATGAACGATGAGGAAGAATCTCGATGAAACACCGCCTACTGGTATTGCTTACTGTTGTGTTTTTGTTTGCATGCGCCGCAACGCCCCCTGCAGACACCGTCACTTTGTATCTAATACGGCATGCCGAAACCGTCTCTTCTTCGGTTAATCCGGATCGACCGCTGAATCCTGAAGGCCTGCAGCGCGCGGCCTGGCTGGGCGAGCACTTCGCCAATCTGCCTGTCGACCAGCTGTACTCCACCAACATCACCCGTACACTGCAGACGATTGCGCCAGTGGCCCGCAGCAAATCGTTGACAATCAACCACTACAACCCTGGAGAGCTGGAGCCATTTGCTGACGAGTTAAGGCAACTGTCCGGTCCCGCCCTGGTGGCAGGACACAGCAACACCACGCCGGCGCTGCTTAACGCCCTTGAGCGGAGCAACAACCATGAACAGATTGACGACGCCGAACACGGGCTGATTTTTATCGTGCACATGCTCGATGGCGAAGTGCATTCGGTGGATGTTGAGCGCAGCGAGCCGTAATTTGGCGTCAGACAGGTTTGTGTCCAAGGACCTGGCGCACGAACGGCACCGTTAGCTTGCGCTGGGCACTGAGACTTTCGTGGCCCAGACGGTCTAACATCAGCACCAGCTCTCGGGCGCTCCGCGACTCGCGGCTAAGCAGGTAATTGATCACTGGGGTGTCCAGCGCAAACCCCCTGGCGGCGGCTCTGCGCTGCAGCAGATCGGCATGGTCGGCAGCGGACAAAGAGCCTATCTGCACCTCTACCATCATCCGCAGGCGCGACTGAAGGTCTGGCAATTGAACCTCATGACCATGCAGCCGACGTGCGCTGGCCACCACCAGCTGTGTGCCGCTGGCGCGCCATCGATTAAATTGATGAAACCAGGCTTCTTCCCAGAGGGGACTCAGAAGTTGATCAAAATCATCAAGCAAAACCAGCTCCAAGCCGTCCAATGCCGCCAGACAGTCTGGGCCGGCGTCTTTCAGCACGGCAGCATCCAGATAGCCCGCCGGGCGACCTGCAGCCCGACTCATCGCGCATAGCAGGTGCGTCTTTCCTCGGCCTTCCGCCCCTTGTAACCAAACCCAATCTTGACTTTCGCCACTGGCTATCTGTTTCAGGTAACTGACAAACGCGCTGCCAGCAACAAAAAATTCAAAGCTGGCCTCGTCATCGCTGGGCAGGGTCAGGGGTAACTGGATCGATGCAGAGTCAGGCGCCATCATCCGACTTTTTGTGCTCGTCGCCGGCAACCAGCACCCGAGATTTCCTCGGCGGCGCGTCGTTGGCATCGTCGTACAATCCACTGCGCCGATATTCGGTATGAGCATGGCGCAACATCACCATCACCACCGATGCCACCGGAAGTGCCAGCAACACCCCCAAGAATCCGAACAATTGGCCTCCGGCCAGCACAGCAAAAATCACCGCTACCGGATGTAAACCGATACGGTCCCCCACCAGCAGCGGGGTTAGCACAACACCTTCCAGCGTCTGACCCACACCAAATACCACCAGCACCATGGCGACGTGGAAGATATCGCCGTATTGAAACAACGCCCCCACGACGCCAAGCACAACGCCAACGATGGCGCCCAGATAAGGCACAAAGCTGATGAAGCCGGCAGTCATTCCGACCAAAATTGCCAGATCCAGCCCCACAAGCCAGAGTCCAACGGAGTACACCAAACCCAGCGCCAGCATGACAGTGAGCTGTCCACGCAGGAACGCGCCAAGAACTGCATTGGATTCAGTTGCCAGGGTGGCCACCGTTGGCTCCATGCGCCGGGGCAAAAGCTCACGAACCCGCTGGACGATCACGTCCCAGTCACGCAGCAAATAGAAGGCCACCACCGGGATCAGGACCAGATTCATCACCCAGTTCACCAACGCCATGCCGGATCGAGCAAAGGAGCTCAGCACCGTTGAGGCAACACCTGTCGCCTCCTTGAAATGCTCTTGCAGCATGCCAACCAGGCGATCACGATCCAGTAAATTGACCCCTGCACTTTCAGCGCGTTCCAGCAACGGCCCAGCGAAGTTTTTCACCCAGTCAATAAACGCTGGCAACACCTCGATCAGGCGGAAAATCTGATCTTCCAGAGCCGGCAGGACAATCAGCAGTAACCCAACCATCCCCAGCGACAACAGAACAAACACCACACAAACTGCCAGCGTGCGGCTTAGGCCGCGCGTTTCCAGCCAGTCGGTAACTGGATCGCCCAGGTATGCAAATAACGCCGCCACCGCAAACGGCGTCAAAATGGGAGCCAGAAGGTAAATCAACCAGCCGGTGATCACAGCCACCACCAGCACCATCCATTGTCGTGATTCGGTCATTGTTGCTCTCTTTGTGCGCGGCTTTCGACCACGGCTCGGTAGCCCCATAGCAAAACATACTGCAGGCCGCTCAGGGCAGTGCTGGCAGCCACAGCCCATAACAGGACTCGGTGCCAAACATCTGGCATTGGCCACCAACCCAGGTGCAACAGCAGCAGCAACACCAGCAAAATCTGCAAAAACGTGTTCAGTTTGCTGATCGCCAGAGGTTCGCCGGTGACCGGGCGAATCCAGTAGTGAAACGCCAACCCGCCGGCGACGATCAGTAAATCGCGCCCCAGCACCAGCAGAAGCAGCCACACGGGCAACAATCCCTGCACGGTCAAGACAAAAAAACAGCTCAGCAGCAGCAGTTTATCCGCCAGCGGATCTAAAATACCGCCCAGTTCGCTGGCCCAATCAAATCGTTTGGCGAGAAATCCATCAACCGCGTCGGAAAATCCCGCCAAAAAGGCCACGACTAGGGCACTGCCGTAAGATTTTTCGATCAACAGCCAGGTTAACGGCACCACCGCTGCCATGCGCAGGATAGTGATGATGTTTGGCAAATGAGACCAGGAAAACACAGGCCGGCTAATGTCCTGTTTCATTAACCCATGGACTTTCCGCGCGAGCCCACAACGCCTGACACGCTGTAAAGTCCGCAACACACCATGTCTTGCTCAATAGGACGTGGGCCACAATCACTGGCGTTGAAACTCCAACTCCAGGTCAGCGATGCCCGAGTTTCTGGCGCCCGGTCGCAACAGTTGGCCTGTCGATAACACCTGCTGGAACCCCCGCAGGCCCACGTTACTCACCAAATTCAGGTCCAGCGTGTTGCCCAACACGCTGACGGGTTCAAACCTTTCCACTACCGATAGATTTTCCAAATATCGCGCCAGACGGCCATAATCATCAGCGCCGTCAAGCCCTCGAATTCGCACCCTCAGCACTCGACCACTGACCTCATCGGCAACAATCACCGACGACTCAGCAATGGTGGCAGCGAGAGTGGTGATGCCTGCTGCCAAACTGTCCCGCAGTGTTTGCCCACTGGATTCCCAGCGTCGGCTGCCTTCAAGACCGCTGAGCAGCCAGCGGGTGGTCCACCCTCCACGATCAGAATAACTCCGCCCCAGAAGCGTCTGACGCACGCCGTAGCGGGTCGATGCCGCGGCAAGATTGGCAGCGAAACCTCCCCACACGTCACTCACTCGCACCTCACGCTGGTCGTTCAGATCCAACAGCGGCAACACCAGCGGAATGCCCGCCTCTCTTGCCGCGACTGCCATGCCTGCAACCGTGGTCGAATCCTCTTCTGCCAGGCCCAGCAAAACCCGCTGCCCTTCGCGCTGCACAGCGACCCAAACCAGCGTTTCCGGCCTCTCCAGCGGCCAGACGGGCAGGCCTAAGTCTCGAACCCGGTCGTTTGTCAGGGTTTTGTCAAACTGTACTTCCAACCAGCGTTGCTGGGTTTCCCCAAGTTCGGGCCCGACAAAACGGTGCACCATCACCAATGGCGAGACGCTTCCCAGCTGTTCCGCCTGAGCCAGTGTATCCACCTGAGCCACACTGCCAGAGAGCTTTTTCAGAACCTGGATCAGCGCGGCCTGATAGCCCGCAGTCAGCCCGCCCTCGTCAGCCTCCACGGCAGGCACGCGGCCAACGTAAGCGTCGGTATTCGCTGCCGCCTGTACTGGCCCGTTGAAAGCCAGTAGCGACGTCAGAATCAGGGCTAAAGCCAAAGTTGGCTGACTGCCCCATGTAATAAAAAAACCTGTGGGATTCACTCGATACCAGGCGAAATTGGCAATCCGGTAAGATACCATAGCCGCGCCGATTTACGGCCCCAAAACTCCACCTAGCAGGCGATACACGCGTGAGCGACAGGCAATCAAAGCAACCTTCTTTAACCTACCGCGATGCGGGGGTCGACATCGACGCCGGCAACTCGCTGGTAGAACGAATAAAACCCCTGGTATCGGCCACCTCAAGGCCGGAAGTGATAGCGCCCGTCGGGGGCTTTGGCGGCCTTTTTGCGCTGGATACTGAGCGCTTCAACCAGCCTGTTCTGGTGTCCGGCACCGACGGCGTGGGCACTAAACTGAAATTGGCTGGCCAGCTGGACCGCCACGACACCATTGGCATCGACCTGGTCGCCATGTGCGTTAACGACGTCCTCGTACAGGGTGCCGAACCCTTGTTTTTCCTTGACTATTTCGCTACCGGGAAGCTGGACAGCGACATCGCGGCCCGGGTTATCGCGGGCATTGCCGATGGCTGCGGTCGTGCCGGATGCGCACTCATTGGCGGTGAAACGGCTGAAATGCCCGACATGTACGGCACCGGCGACTACGACCTGGCGGGCTTTACCGTTGGTGCAGTAAACCGAGCGGACTTGATCACCGGCAGCAGCGTTGCTGCAGGCCACCAGATCATCGGGCTGGATTCATCCGGCCCCCACTCCAACGGGTTTTCCCTTATCCGAAAAATCCTTGAGCACACCGGGCAGCCACTGACAGAGTTGCTAACCCTGGATCTGGACGGACAGGCCTTAGGCGATGCGCTGATGGCGCCAACGACTATTTACGTCAAACCCATCCTTCGCCTGCTGCGTGAGCAAACCGTTCACGCCATGGCCCACATTACGGGGGGCGGACTGGAAGAAAATCTGCTGAGAGTGGTGCCCGATGGTCTTGGCATTCACATCAATCCGTCTCGCTGCCCCTGGCCGCCGGTATTTCGGTGGTTGGCGCAGGCCGGCAACGTTGCGGATGAGGAAATGCGCAGAACCTTCAATTGCGGCACGGGTTTTTGCCTGGTCTGCGCCCCCGAAGACTTGGATCAGCAGCTAAAGGCGCTGGCCGAACTGGGCTTGGGCGCCCGTCACATAGGCCACATCGAACCAGCGGCAAACCCCCAGCGAGTGCGGTATACAGATTCATGACCCCGTTGCGGGTGGTGGTGCTGATCTCGGGTCGCGGGTCCAACCTCTCCGCATTGATCGATGGGGCTGATCGCTACCAGATTGTTGCAGTAATCAGCAATCGCGCTAACGCCATCGGACTCAAACTGGCCGAAACCGCGGGCATTGCCACCACGGTGGTGGATCATCGCGACTTCGAAGAACGACAGGATTTTGATGTTCAGCTTGCTAAAGTGATTTCTTCAATAAACCCCGAACTTATTGTTTTAGCAGGTTTTATGCGGGTTCTTGGGCGGCCATTTGTTGAACGTTTTACCGGGCGCATGATTAACATACACCCTTCACTGCTGCCGGATTTTCGCGGATTAAATACCCATGAACGTGCGCTGGCCGCTGGTGTCAAAGTCCATGGAGCCAGCGTTCACTTTGTTACAGCCGAACTGGATGGCGGCCCTGTAATCGCCCAGATCACGCTACCTGTGCATCCCGGCGACACCCCACAAACATTGGCAGAGAGACTTCTGCCCCTGGAACACCAACTGCTGCGACGTGTTGTGCAATGGTGCAGTGAAGGACGAATTACCTATGAGCAGGGACTCACGCATTTTGACGAAACCGCGCTGCGCCAGCCACTGCGGATCGAGCCGGATTGCCCGCCGGTTTGCCCTAACGGGGTGGATGCTGACGCTGACGTTAACGGCGACTGCGCCTGACACACTGGCGGAGGAAAATTTTGACACAACCTCGCCTGACGGCCCCGTCGCGACTGAGGTGCTGGTTCAACCCGCACTTCAGGCCACGCCGGTTAGCTGCCCGGAAACCCAGCTTGCCCCCTTCACCGCGCGTTATTCCGTTTACCGCAACGGAAAATTACTGGGTAACTCTGAAGCGCAACTGAAAAAATCCGGGGATCACTGGGCCTACCAGGTGTCCACCGAAGCCGATCGCGGGCTGGCAGGGTTGCTGGGCGGAAAGATTGCTGAAAAAACCGAGTTTCAGGTGCACAGTAGCGGCGACCTGCAGTCCTTGTTCTACGAATATCAGCAAGGCATCCGGTTTTCCCGCCGCGAGGGCAAGGCGCACTTCGACTGGGATCGCCTGCAGGTTGCAGGGATTCACAAAAAGAAGTCCTTTCAACTGCCCCTGGTGGAAGGCCAAACCGACCGCATGCTGCTAAACCTGAAGCTGATGCGGCAACTCGCCCAGGGCCAGCAGGAATTCGCTTTTGATACGGTAGAACGCGGAAAAGTCGATCGGCTGGGGTTCGTTCGTTCCACCCAGCAAGCTCTGATTGACACTCCGGAGGGCCGGCTACCGACCGTGGTGGTTAGCCGCACCCACCGCAACCCCAAGCGCCACACTCGTTCCTGGCATGCTCCAGATCTTGGCTACCTGCCCGTGCGCATGCAGCAGGTCAATGACGACGACAACGAAACCATTGAGATGCGCCTTACCAGCTGGCAAAGCCAAGCCTGCGAAATCTAGCGGTGTCAGGCCGCTCGATTGGTTGGCAGGCGTTGAATGTTGGCACCCAAGGCCTTGAGCTTTTCTTCAATATTCTCGTAACCACGGTCGATGTGGTAAATCCGGTCGACGATGGTTTCCCCTTCAGCCGCCAGACCTGCCAACACCAGGCACGCTGACGCGCGCAAATCGGTGGCCATCAGCTCGGCGCCAGTCATCGTTTCCACCCCCTTGATGATGGCGGTGTTGCCCTTCAACTGAATATCAGCGCCCAGGCGCTGTAGCTCTTGAACATGCATGAAACGGTTCTCAAACACCGTCTCCGTAATAATGCCGGTGCCTTCAGCCACCGCATTAAGCGCCGTGAACTGGGCCTGCATATCCGTAGGGAAACCCGGAAACGGCGAGGTTGTAACGTCGACAGCCTTCGGCCGTCGGCCGCGCATATCCAGTTCGATAAAATCTTCGCCAATCGTCAGCTCAGCGCCGCATTCGTCCAACTTCGCCAGAACCACATCCAGGGTGTCGGGACGGGCTTTGCGGACTTTGACATGACCGCCACTGATGGCTGCGGCCACCAAATAGGTTCCGGTTTCAATCCGATCGGGCAGTACCTCATAAGGGGCACCGCCCAAACGCTCAACGCCGTCAACCACAATGGTATTGGTGCCTGCGCCGGAAATTTTTCCGCCCATGGTGTTGATGAAGTTCGCCAGGTCAACCACTTCGGGCTCCTGGGCAGCGTTTTCAATGATGGTGGTGCCCTCGGCTAGCGCAGCGGCCATCATGATGTTTTCCGTTCCGGTCACCGTTACCAGGTCCAGAACAATTCGACACCCTTTCAGGCGGCCTCGCGCCACGGCTTTGATATAACCCGCCTCTACACTGACCTCAGCGCCCAATGCACGAAGCCCCTCGATGTGTAAATTCACCGGTCTCGTGCCGATGGCACAACCGCCGGGCAGTGACACGTTGGCCTCGCCGTATCTCGCCACCAAAGGGCCCAACACCAAAATAGACGCCCGCATGGTCTTTACCAGGTCGTAGGGGGCATAACAGTGATTGACGCTGCGACAATCAACGTGCAGTCGCATTCTCTCATCCACCACCACCTCGGCCCCCATCTGGGCCAGCAGTTCTACAGTGGTTGTGACATCCTGCAGATGGGGCACGTTGCCAATTTCTACCGGCTCGTCACACAATAGGCTTCCCGCAAGTATCGGCAGCACTGCATTTTTTGCGCCAGAGGCCACAACCGATCCGCTCAGTGGTCTACCTCCTGCAATCACAATTTTGGCCATGGGTATAAGTTCCTGTTTGCTGGGCTAATGGGCGCTCTGAGACTCGGCGACCGACAGTGTACGCAATGCCAAGGCATGAATTTCACCCCCCATTTTATCGCCCAGGGTGGCGTAAACCATACGATGCCGCTTTAACGTCGAGACCCCTTCAAACGCCTGCGAAACCACCGTAGCCGAGAAATGTACGCCGTCGTCACCGGTTATTTCCACCGTTGCTTCGGGCAAACCTTGTTGAATCAGTTGCTTGATGGCCTCGCAATCCATAGACTTTCGCCCCTTGCCGTTTAACCGCCGATATTGCGCCAGCTTTTGCTGTCGCCCTGAGATCCTATGATGAATGCCAATATAGCGGGGATGAGACACCCCGGCACCTGTGGCGAGAAGATCATGATCGGCCGCGATGGTATAGGAAATCTGGCACTACCGAAACCGCCGCAAGGCTTGGCACGATGTGGGGTTAGCTCGTGCCACCTCGAAAAAATCTGGGACAAGACATTCACTTGATCAACAGTCGGACCATTTGCCCATGATGCTCTCGTTAGGGCTCATTGCCATTGGATTTGTGTTCCTTGTTTGGGGCGCTGATCGCTTTGTGGCGGGAGCCGCCGCAACCGCGCGTAACCTCGGTGTATCGCCACTGATCATCGGTCTTACCGTGATTGGATTTGGCACCTCGGCGCCTGAAATGGTGGTTTCCGGGGTCGCGGCGCTGCGCGGAAATCCAGGCCTTGCTGTCGGCAATGCGGTGGGCTCCAACATCGCCAATATCGCGTTAATTCTGGGCGTTGCTGCCACCATTTATCCCCTGCAGGTGCATTCCGACACGTTAAGACGGGAATATCCTATTTTGCTGGTCGTGTCGGTTCTGGCCCTTGTATTGATGCTGGACCAGAATATTAGCCGGGTAGATGGCGCATTGTTACTGGTGGGACTGCTGGTGATGACCACCTGGATGGCCGCGATTGGCATGCAACGAGGCGGGCCAGACCCCATCGCCGCCGAGTTCGCCACCGAGATACCTTCAGACATGTCAACGCCAGTGGCGCTGGGCTGGCTGGCCCTTGGCATGATTGTGCTGCCCGCCAGTTCCCATATTTTGGTCTTGGGAGCGACAGACATTGCCCGACTGATGGGCGTTTCCGACGTGGTCATCGGCCTGACCGTGGTGGCCATTGGCACCAGCCTGCCAGAACTGGCTGCCGCGATCGCCAGCGTTCTAAAAAGAGAACACGAGCTGGTTATCGGCAACATTATTGGTTCTAACATGTTCAATTTGCTGGGTGTGCTTGGCATCGCAGCCAGTATTGCGCCCACACCGGTAGACAAAATATTGCTCTATCGGGACTACACCATCATGCTGGGCCTTTCTCTACTGCTGTTTCTGATGGCCTACGGATTTAAAGGCCCCGGTCGTATTTCCCGCCGTTCCGGTATTATTTTGCTGACCGCTTTTGTAGCGTACCAGGCGATGGTCTTTTACACTGAGCTCACCAGTTAGAGCTCGAACCTAATCCATGGAACCCATTCCGTCACGCTTGGCTGACCTGATCACCGGCACCATGCCGCTCAATCCAGGCCAGCTGAACGCCAGCGCTACCCGTACGATGGCGAAAGCCGTCATTTCTACCGAAATGAATGCCGTAGAGGCCCTGCTGGATCGCATTGACGACAGTTTCGTCTCCGCCTGCCAGCAGATGTTGAGCTGCCAGGGGCGTATCGTGGTTCTGGGAATGGGCAAATCAGGCCATGTCGCCTCCAAAATTGCCGCCACACTGGCCAGTACCGGCACCCCCGCTTTTTTCGTTCACCCAGGCGAAGCGGGTCATGGCGACCTGGGGATGATTACCAAACACGACGTTGCGCTGGCGCTGTCCAATTCCGGCGAAACGGAAGAATTACTGACCATCTTACCGGTCATGAAACGGCTGGACGTTCCGCTTATCGCCCTGACCGGCAACCCGCGGTCAACGCTGGCGAGAAACGCTACCTGTCATGTTGATGTAAGCGTGGATAAAGAGGCCTGCCCGCTGGGCCTTGCGCCCACATCCAGCACCACGGCCGCGCTGGTGATGGGTGACGCGCTGGCCATCTCTCTGCTTCATGCTCGCGGATTTACCGAGGAAGATTTCGCTCGTTCCCATCCCGGTGGTCAACTGGGCCGCAGGCTGCTGGTGCATATCAGCGACATCATGCATGTCGGCGAGGAAATCCCCAGGGTTGATCCCGATGTTCACCTGCCTGTTGTGATTGGTGAGATGACTCGCAAGGGGTTTGGTATGACCGCAGTGGTTGACGACGACGATCAATTACTGGGCGTGCTGACCGATGGCGACCTTCGGCGCGCCTTGGATCGAGGCGGAGATATCCGTCAAATTCCGGTATCGGAAGTGATGACTCGACAGGGTATTACGATCGAACCGGGCATGCTTGCAGTTGAGGCCGTTCAACTGATGCAGCGCCACGGAATCTCCAGTCTGTTGGTGGTCGCTGATGGGCAGCTGGTTGGGGCTCTCAACTTCCACGACCTGCTGCGGGCGGGCGTCGTCTGAGATGACCCTTGAGAGCGCGTCCGAAGCGGTTCGTCAGCGCGCTTCAGTTATTACCCTGGCCGTTTTCGACGTTGATGGTGTCATGACTGACGGGCGTCTTTTTTACGACGAGAAAGGCCGCGAGACAAAAGCATTTTTCGCTCAGGACGGCTTGGGCCTGAAACAACTGATGGCCGCTGGCGTCCAGGTAGGCGTCATTACCGGTCGCGATAACCCCATCGTTAACCACCGCATGAAGGAATTGGGGATTACCCATCTGGTTGCCGGTTGCCACGATAAAGGCGCGGCCATCGAAGCGATGGCTGGTGCTTGCCAGGTGACCCTTGACGCCACCGCGTTCACTGGCGATGACACCATTGACGTGCCGGCCATGGAACGCGTTGGGTTTGCGGTTGCGGTAGCCAATGCCCATACCAGCGCGCTATCGGTCGCCCACTGGGTCACGCCAAGGGCTGGCGGCAGTGGCGCCACCAGAGACGTCTGTGATCTGCTGCTGGCGTCACGCCATGGGTAACGCCCCCTGGCTCCCCTGCGAGCATTGACCCATGCAGCGCAATCGTTATTTGCTTGCCGCGCTGGGATTGGCACTGACCTTTTGGCTCACGGTCAAATTGCGCCAGCCGCCGGAGCCGGAAATTCTGCCCACCGCACGATCTGACTACCTGCTGGAGAATTTTGATCTGCTGGTTATGGACCCTCAGGGCAACCCGAGCTTCCGTCTGCAGTCGCCGTTTCTCGAAAAAAACCCGACGGACGAATCGCTGGATATCCGCAGCCCTCACCTCACCTTGTTTGAGGCGGGCGAGGTCACCTGGCAAATGCAATCAGACAACGCCTGGATCAACCGAGAGGGCGACATCATCAAGATGCCTGGACCCGTGAAGCTGGCTTCAGAAATCACCCCCAAGACCATCGTAAACACCGCCGATGTGACGGTAAAACCCCGCGACCATCAGGCGAGCTCCGATGCAGCGGTGGAGGTCATTCGATCGGACATGCGCTCTGAAGGTGTTGGTTTCCAGGTGGATCTTTCCCGTCAGCAGTTCGATATACTGAGCCAGGTAGAGGGATACTATGAACCACCAACCTGACAACACAATAACGCCGACGTTGTTGTTGGCCGCAGTTACGCTGTTAACCGCATTGGTCCTCGGGTCTGCACCAGCGTCTGCCCGCACGGGCGATCGCAGCGAACGGGCTGAATTCCGCGCTGGCCGTTCCACCGAGCGCGCTGGGGTTGTTGAGTTCAGCAGCGGCTTTGAGCTGACCCAAGGGTCGCTCACCATCAACAGCGACAGCGCCCGTCTGTTTCGCAATAACAGCGGCGAACTGGTGAGAATTGAAATTCTAGGCACCTCGGCGGTGCCAGCGAAATGGCGCGAAGAACTGGACGATGGCTCGGCGCTGAACGCCCAGGCCGAACGTATTGACTACCATTTGGCCGACGAGAAAGCCGTACTGGTCGGCCAGGCCCTGGTGAAAAAAGGTGCTGACGAAATGCGCGCCGACACCATCAACTACGACCTGAACTCACAACATTTGGATGCCGGCGGAGACGATGATTCACCGGTGCTCTTTATCTACAATCCGCCCTCCACGACCGCGGCAGACAAACCCTGATGACGTTACCTGTGTGGCGCTGGCAAGGCGCCTGAGCTGATGTCCTCTTTACGGGCTGAAAGTCTGTCCAAGCGTTACAAGTCTCGAGCCGTTGTCGATCAGTGTTCGGTCATCGTCCGCCAGGGTGAAACCGTCGGCCTCCTGGGGCCGAACGGGGCTGGCAAAACCACGTGTTTCTACATGATGGTGGGGCTGGTGCGCTGTGATTCCGGCGACATATGGCTGGACGACGAGAACATCACCACCATGGCCATGCATCGGCGGGCCCATCTGGGCATCGGGTATCTGCCCCAAGAACCCTCCATTTTTCGCCAACTCAGCGTGCGCGACAACATCATGGCGATCCTGCAACTGCGCAACGATCTGTCTCGCAACGACCGCAATGCCGAACTGGAGTCGTTATTGGACGAACTGCAGGTGGGTCACCTGGCGCCCCAGAAGGGCATCACCCTGTCCGGCGGTGAACGCCGAAGGGTGGAAATTGCCCGGGCACTGGCCGCCGCCCCTCGCTACATCCTGCTGGACGAGCCCTTTGCCGGCGTCGACCCCATTTCCGTGAATGAAATCCAACGCATTGTCAGTCACCTTAAGGCGCGCGGCATCGGCGTGCTGGTGACCGATCACAATGTTCGAGAAACCCTGAAGATTTGTGACCATGCCTACATATTAAGCGAAGGCAGAGTATTGGCAGAAGGAACCTCCGAGGAGGTCTTGGCCAATCGACAAGTCAGAGAAGTCTATCTTGGTGAGGATTTCACGCTGTGAGGCCTTTGACTCTGCCTCCCAGGGGTTGTCATGACAATCGACACGGTTCTTAACACTCAACACACTAGTAAAGGGCCATAAGCGGGCATAAAATACCCGAAAGTCGGCGCCAAACTGTGGCGCGGCAAAACCACCGTTCCGGAACGCATTCGGCAAGTGGTTATCAGGCACTATTGAATTGAAACCCGCCCTACAACTGCGTCTTGGGCAACAGCTCAAAATGACGCCCCAACTGCAGCAGGCCATCAAGCTGCTGCAGCTTTCCTCGCAGGAGCTGGAAACCGAGTTGCTGGAGGCGCTGGAGACCAACCCACTGCTGGAACGGGAAGACCTGGAGCTCAGCAGCAGCGCAAGCGATGATCAGATTTCGCCCAGCGAGACCAGCGGCGGGGCCGACAGCGACAGCGCAGACAGCCTTCCTTCTGAAGTACCCCAGTCACCAGAAAACGATGCCGGGCCAGAAGTTGACGCCGACTCCGGTGACGTCATTTACGAAGAACGCTACTCCGCCTCAACTACTGCCAGCACCCGCAACAGCGGCGATTTCCCCGATCGCCCCATGGAATTTGCTGACGGAGATCAAGATACCCTGGCGGAACACCTGCTATGGCAATTGAACTTGAGCCATGCTGGACTCAGAGACATTGCCATTGGGGTGGCCATCATCGATGCCATTTCTGACGACGGTTACCTGTCAGAGCAAATTGAGGCCATCGCGTTGAGCCTGCTGCCGGAATGGGAGGTAGAGCTCGATGAAATCGAAGCCATGCGCCATCGCATCCAGCACTTCGATCCCTTAGGCGCTGCTTCAACTTCGGTGGGAGAATGCCTCAACGTTCAGCTGGACACCCTGGATGAGGAAACACCCGGCATCAGCGCTGCCAGAAAAATCGTCGCCGATGGTCTGGACCTGCTGGCGCGACAGGACATACCGGCTTTGCGTCGCAGCCTGTCACTGTCAGACAATCAGCTGCGCACTGGCATCGACCTGGTGCGTTCACTGGAACCCAGGCCTGGGGCAAATTTCGCCTCATCCCCAACCGAGTACATTACCCCAGACGTTGTGGTGGAAAAACGTGCCGGCATCTGGCTTGCTCGGCTACCCGACGACACGATGCCAGCGTTACGGGTGAACGATTTCTACGCCGGCATGATCGGTAAGGCCAACAAAGAAGATTCCAACTATCTGCGCGGCCAGCTACAAGAGGCGCGCTGGCTGATAAAGAGCCTGGAGGCACGCAACGAGACGCTGCTAAAGGTGGCCAACGCCATCGTCAGGTATCAAAAAGGCTTCTTTGAACACGGCCCGGAGGCGATGAAGCCCCTGGTGCTGCGCGAGGTGGCCGACACCATCGACATGCACGAGTCCACAGTATCTCGGGTGACGACTCGCAAATATATGGTGACACCCAAAGGCATCTTTGAATTCAAGTACTTTTTCTCCAGCCACGTCAGCACCAGTGACGGTGGAGAGATGTCGGCTACCGCAATTCAGGCCATGATTAATCGGTTGGTGGAACAAGAACCACCAGCCAAACCCCTGTCAGACAGCAAGCTGGCCCAGTTGCTGAACGATCAGGGAATCGACGTTGCCAGACGCACCGTCGCTAAATACCGCGAAGCGCTGAACATCCCTTCTTCATCCCGGCGCAAGCGGCTGATGTAAATCGATAACGGAGGATAATGACATGCAAATCAATCTAACCGGTCGCAATATCGACATCACTTCTGCCCTGCGCAAAAAGGTCGACGGCAAGATCAAACGCATTACCAAGCACTTCGACCACATCATTGATATTCACGTTGTGTTAGGCGTCGACCGCCATCAGCAGCACGCAGAAGCCACAGTGAATACCAGCGGCAAAAAGTTCTTTGCCGAGGCCCAAACCGAAGACATGTATGCCTCCATCGACATGCTGGCCGAACGTCTGGACCGGCAGGTGCTCAAGCACAAAGATAAGCTGCGTGACCACAGCGGCGACATCCCGCTAAAATCCCTCGAACCCAACGGACCTCAGGTCTAGGTCTTTAGAAGGCTGGCGGCACCAGACGGCATACCACCCATGTTGATTTCTGATCTCCTGACACCCGAACGCATCGCGCTGGATGTAAAGGCTCGCAGTAAAAAACGCGTGCTGGAAATGGCCGCCAGCCATTTGTCGTCTGATACCCATGTCATCGACGAGCGGGCGGTGTACTCAGGACTTTGCAGCAGGGAGCGGATAGGATCAACGGCGTTGGGGCGCGGAGTCGCCCTGCCCCATTGCCGGCTGCCGAACCTGGATGCGGCATCGGGAAGCCTGTTGAGACTGCATGACAGCGTGGACTTTGACAGCCCTGATGCTCAACCGGTGGACCTGATTTTCGCTCTGATGGTGCCCGATTCCCACGAAGACCAACACCTCAAACTACTGGCGCTGCTGGCGGAGACCTTTCATGACCCAGAAAGGCGAATGATGATCCGCGGCGCCGAGTCCCCGGAAGCACTGATTGAGCTGCTGAAGTCCTGGGAATTGCAACAGATATAATGAAGCAATCGATTGCCCGATGCCGTTCAGTTCATGGCGTGTTCATGGACGTCTTCAGCCTGGGTGTGCTGATTACCGGCGCCAGCGGCGCTGGTAAAAGCGACCTGGCGTTAGATCTGATTACCCGCGGTCATCAGCTGGTGGCGGACGACTCACCCGATATGACGTTAACCTCATCGGACGTGATTGATGGCAGTTGCCCTGAGGTATTGCGCGATTGCCTAAGAGTGCAAGACCTGGGTGTGTTAAATGTGCGCGCCATGTTTGGTGACGCGGCGCTTAAACCGAACCAAACGCTGCACATGATTGTTCATTTGAATCGGAATCACGCTGCGCCTGTTCAGACGCTGCCACTAGACCCTTTGCAGGGCGCGTCAGAAACCCTGGATATTCTGGGACTCAAGATCCCCCAAATCACCCTATCCGTCTCGCCAGGCCGAAACCTGGCGGTACTGCTCGAGGCCGCTGTGCGCAATCAGCGTCTTAAGCTCAACGGATTTAATGCCGCTAACGAGTTTATTCAACGTCAGCGCAATGCCATGAAGGAAACATCATTATGACGTCCCCAGCCCCAGAATCGCCATCAACTGGCTCGGAGCTTGTCATAGTGACAGGGCTTTCGGGTTCCGGAAAGTCGGTGGCCATGACAACGTTGGAAGACTTGGGGTACTTCTGCATTGACAATCTGCCGCTAGGGCTAATCAACGCGTTGCTGGATCACAACGAAAGCCGCCAGGACCCGCTACCTAGAATCGCCCTGGGGTTGGATGTGCGCGGCCAACAGAAAAGCCTGCGCACTCTTGGCGATATTCTGAGCGAAGTTCGCCGGCGTATGCCTTCTACCAGCATCTTCTTTTTGACCGCTGATGACCCCACTTTACTGAAACGTTACTCAGAAACTCGGCGCCCCCATCCCCTTCATCATGAAGATCAGTCGCTGTCAGAGGATATTTCTCGGGAACGAAAGCTGCTGTCGCCAGTGGCAGACCATGCGGATTTTACGATCGACACCAGCCTGCTCAGCGTGCATCAGCTACGCAGAGAAATCTGCAACGAACTGGGCGCTGGCGATCGACCCACCATCCTCCTGATCGAATCGTTCGCGTTCAAACGGGGTGTACCACCAGACGTGGATTTTGCCTTCGACGTTCGTTGCCTGCCCAACCCCCATTGGCAGCTTGAGCTAAGACCGCTAACCGGTCGTCAGCAAGAGGTGAAGGATTATCTCAGCGGCCATGCACAGGTTAATACACTGGTGGCCGATTTCTGTGCCTGTCTGGAGCGCTGGCTGCCTCAGTTTGAAGCCGACAATCGCAGTTACCTGACCGTTGGCATCGGCTGTACCGGCGGCAAACATCGTTCGGTGTATGTCGCTGATGCCATTGCCAATCACTTCGGCCAACTGCGCGAACACGTGCTGACCTACCACCGGGAGCTGATATGAGCGCGTTGTTGCTCATTACTCACGGAAATCTGGGGGAAAGCTTGCTAGCCCAAGCCCGCCATGTGATGGGTTCGTTAGAAATTGATGTGCGGGTCCTGGGGGTCCATGGTCAAGAAAACCCCGATGCCCTCGTTGACGCAGCCAACGAACTGCGTGAGCAGCTTAGCGAAAATCTGGTCATCCTGACTGACGTATTTGGTGCAACGCCCAGCAATATTGCCCATCAAGTTTGCACTGGCCACCCGGTTGTCCACGGCATCAATCTGGCGATGCTGCTGCGCGCAAGCAGTGACCTCTCCCTCACTGAGCAGGAACTTGCGGTAAGGCTTGTCGAGGGGGGCCGGCAGGCCATATTCAGCGGCGATCAGCCACCCCAAAACAGCAATGCCTGAACGCCAGGTCACCATCATCAATCAACTGGGTCTGCACGCCAGAGCCGCCGCGAAGCTGGTCAAACTCGCCAACACCTTTCACTGCCAGGTGTCTATCGGTAACGGTCAACGCCAGGTCAACGCCAAATCCATCATGGGTGTTATGATGCTGGCAGCGTCAAGGGGCACCGACGTTGTTCTTGTGGCGACAGGAACCGACGAAGATGCCGCACTGGATGCACTGGAAAACCTCATTAATGAGCGGTTTGGAGAAGCGCAGTAGCGGTATCGACCCCAGCGGCTAACCGTTAAGGTCATCAACGGCATCGGCCCCGCAGGCGCAACCATCGAAGGAGCACTATGGCGCTAGCGGTCTACGGCACGGGAGTATCGTCCGGCATCGCTATTGGCCGCGCCCACGTTGTGCGTGGGCATAACCTGAACCCTCAGGAACAACCCATCAAGGCAGATCAGGTCGAGGCCGAAATTCGTCGGTTTCGCCAAGCCGTTCGCAACGCCAGCGACGAGCTAAAACACGTTCGGCGCAGCCTGCCAGCCGATACCCCCACCGAAGTTGTCGAATTTATCGATATCCACGTGCTGATGCTGGCCGACAGCTCCTTGACTGAAGCCCCTGTCACCATCATCACCGAACAACAATGCAACGCCCAGTGGGCGCTAAACGTCCAGCGCAACCGTCTCAAATCGGTCTTTGAGCAGATGCATGATCCTTACATTGGGTCTCGGGCAGATGATGTGGACCAGGTCGTTGGGCGAATACTCAATCAGCTCAACGAAAAGCACTCTCCCAGCACCGACAAGGGCAATTTTCAGGGCTTGGTATTGGTCGCAGACGACATCGACCCGGCCAGTTTTTTGTTGCTGCACAATGAAGGTATTGCTGGGCTGATTACCGAACAGGGCGGCCCGCTGTCCCACACCGCCATTTTGGCCCGCAGCCTAAAAATGCCCGCTGTGATGGGCCTGCGAAACGCCCCACGGCTGGTGCACGAGGGCGAAATGCTGCTGCTGGACGGTGCTCGCGGCGTGGCGGTGGCAAAGCCCAGCCAGGTTGTGCGTCGTCACTATCGTCAGCTGCTGCGCAACGAGGTTGCTCGCCAGGCAGATCTGCAGCAGATACGCCGTCAGCCCACCCGTACCCTGGATCATTGTGCCATTACGCTCCAGGCCAATGTGGATTTGGCAGAGGATATGGCGCTGGCACGAAAAAATGGTGCTCAGGGTGTGGGCTTGTTTCGTACGGAATACTTGTTTCTCAATCGCGAAACGCCGCCAGACGAAGACGAACAATACCAGGCCTATGCCGACCTGGTAGGAAAACTGGGTGGAGCGGCCACCACCATTCGTACCCTGGACCTGGGCGCCGACAAACAGCTGCCGAACCAGAAAGTTGCCTCCAGCAGCCCCACCTTTGACCCAAACATCGTGGCCCCCGCAAACTCTGCTGGCCAGGTGAATCCGGCCTTGGGCTTGAGGGCAGTTCGGTTGTGTCTGAGTGACCAGGATTTGTTCTTGTGCCAGCTGCGAGCAATTCTGCGAGCTACAGCCCATGGGCCGGTGAAAATTCTCATTCCGATGCTCTGCAATACCCAGGAGTTGTTTCAAGTCCGGCTACTAGTTCAGCAGGCAGAGCGGGAGCTGCGAAAATCCGGGGTGAGGGTTGGCGACTATCAACTGGGCGGCATGATTGAAGTCCCGGCTGCCGCCCTGTCTGCCAGGGCGTTTGCCAAAAACCTGGACTTTTTATCGATTGGTACCAACGACTTGATTCAGTACACCCTGGCGATAGATCGGGTGGATGATCAGGTGGGCTATCTTTACGACCCACTCCATCCATCGGTACTGAAACTGCTGCAAATGACCATTGAAGCCGCCAAGGCGGTCGCAACACCTGTGTCGCTGTGTGGAGAAATGGCTGCAGACACCACCTATACACGTCTGTTGCTGGGCCTTGGCCTGCGGGATTTCAGCGTATCCCCGGCGCGTCTGCTGGAAGTTCGCCAAGTCGTGAACCGCACTGACCTGACAGAAATTACCGGCATTACCCGACGCATCATGCGCACCCATCACCCAAGCAAGATTGCCGCCCTCGTCAGAGAACTCAACCAACGTTGACTCACGTCATTATTTAGCGGCCCTTCTGGATCCGGGAGCGTGACCTCGGGCAGGTTTTCGCGGACAATTCATCCACCAACAGGGTCCCTGAAGCGGTGACATGGCCGAGTACGCACGTAGAGAAAAATCTGAACAACAGCTGCAGCAGCTGAATGAAGCGCTGCGCAGTGGCCGCTTGCAGCCAGTCAAACGCATTCTCAACGCGCTGTCGGCGGGCGAAATTGCCGACTTGCTGGAATCCCTGCCGCCCAATCGTCGCGCGGTGGTGTGGGACCTGACTGACGCGTCACTCGACGGCGACATCTTGGTCCATCTGAATGATGAGGTGCGCGCCTCGGTCATTGAGACCACCGAAGACGCTGAGTTGATCCAGGCCACTACCGAGCTGGAACTGGACGACCTGGCCGACATCATCAACGACCTGCCCGATGAAGTCACCGAGCAGGTCCTTAAGGTGATGGACCGGAAGGATCGGGAGCGCCTTGAGTCGGTGCTGCTGTTTCCCGAAGACAGCGCCGGCGGCATGATGAACCCGGAAGTGATTACCGTCCGCGCTGACGTTACTCTGGATGTGGTGCTGCGGTTTTTGCGCCGCCGCGGCTCGCTGCCGAGCATGATTGACCACCTGTTCGTCATTGACCGATACGGCCACTACATCGGCCGCCTGGCCCTTTCAGACCTGCTGACCCGGGATCCCCACCTAACGGTGCGGGAGACATTGGACAGCGAAGTTCCTGCCATCAACGTCAACACTCCAGCCAGTGAAGTAGCCTCGGCCTTTGAACACCAAGACTGGGTCACGGCACCGGTGGTGGATGACCGCAACCAGCTGGTGGGCACCATCACCATCGACGATGTGGTTGACGTTATTCGGGAGGAGGCCGAACACAATGTACTGGCCATGGCCGGCCTAGATGAAGAAAACGATATGTTTGCGCCGGTGCTGGCAAGCTCTCGCCGACGGGCGGTGTTTCTGGGGTTAAATCTGGTCACGGCGCTTTTTGCGTCCTACTTCATCAGCATATTTGGGGCGACCATTGAACGGGTGGTAGCGCTGGCCATTTTGATGCCTGCGGTCGCTTCCATGGGCGGCATCGCTGGCACTCAAACCCTGACGTTGATCGTGCGCGGGATGGCCTTAGGTCAGGTTGGCACTGGCAATACCGGCCCTCTGCTGAGCCGCGAACTGGCCATCGGATTTTTCAACGGACTGCTGTGGGCGCTGGTGATCGCCCTGGTCGCCATTTTCTGGTTCCACGATTCAAAGCTCGCCATCGTGGTTGCCACCGCCATCTTTCTCAATCTTCTGGCAGGGGCTGCAGCGGGAGTTTTTGTGCCGATGGTATTGCGCCGGATCGACGTGGATCCAGCCTTGGCTGGGGGCATGGTGTTAACCACGGTCACCGACGTCGTCGGTTTTGTATCGATCCTTGGCCTGGGTACCCTGCTGCTCACCTGACCGCGCCGCGCAGGTAAGCCGGTTCAATGGCCGACGCCGCCACGGCTTCAATCGATTGGACTTCGGCAATCTCAATAGCGTGAGCCGCGTGGGGATAACAGTCAGCCAAACTGTCGACCACCGAAGAATCAAAGTCTCGCGACAAAACCTCCTGGTAAGCCGCCGCACCCGGGCCGGCCAATAAGAGCTGAGGTGAGTCAAACGTCACGCCATCGATCACCCGCTGCGGATCACAAACCCGTTCTTCCTGCCTCAACACACCGCCTGGCTGGTGGAACTCATACCCTGCCGTGTAGACCTGATTCATCCGAGCATCAAGCAGGGCTATGACCCGCTCATGCCCGGTGCGCTTGTGACCCTCCAGCGCCAACGCCTGCAAGGTAGATACGGGAATAAGTTCAAGGTCCGCCCCCAAAGCCAGTCCCTGAGCCGCCGCAATACCAATTCTCACGCCGGTAAAAGAGCCCGGGCCGCGGGTCACCACCAGAACGTCCAGCTGCCCTACCCCGATTTCCGCCTCGGCCAGCAGCTGGTCTACCGTGGGCAACAGCCGTGTGGCATGTTCCCGCGGCGCCACAGCAAATATCTCGCGGCATTGTCCAGCGCACTTAAGGGCGACAGAAAAGGCCTCGGTGGCTGTATCGATGGCAAGTATGTTTCCGCTCACGTTTCTGTCTCAGCTGTTATTTCGGCTCAGCGGCCATTATTCATCAAGTTGTGGCTTTTGTGTGGAATTGTGGCGACTCGGTCAGACGACGATTGCGGACCTGCATCAAGGGTTCTACTCTTATCCACCAATGAACACTCACTGCCCCATTTTTATCGTGTCCTGCGCGCGGTCGGGATCGACCCTGCTGCGCTTGATGCTCGATACCCACCCCCACATCTGGTCGCCACCAGAACTACACCTATTGACCCTTTGCCAGCGTCTGTTGTGGACACGGGGCATCTTGGCAGACCATGGCAACCCGCAAGACGGGTTTTGGGCTGAAGTCGCAGGCGACGTGGCAGATGATGTCGAGAGGCTGCTACAACCCCACTTGCTTGCCAGCGGCAAACAACGCTGGTGCGAGAAATCCGTTACGGCGGTGAATCATCTGGATATTCTCACCGGGGTGTATGGCCACGCCAAAGTCATTGTGTTGTATCGACACATGACCGACATGGTGGATTCCGGCCTTCGGGCGACCGAGGACCGCGCTGACGGATACGATTTTGAGCCTTTTTTTCAGGCCTGGCCTCACAGCCGCCCCGAGGCATTGGCTAACTACTGGCTGGACAAGACCACATCGCTGCTGAAACTGGAGTCCGACCACCCCCACTGTTTGCGGGTGCGCTACGAAGACCTGGTGACCCACCCTCAGCCAACCCTGGAAGCCATTGGCGCGTTTCTGGAAGAACCGGTGCCAGACAACTGGGCAGATCAGGTCTATCGCACCAACCATCAGCGTGGACCCGGCGATACCAGCGCCTATACCCGCGGTGAGGTGCAGACTCAGTCTGTGGGGTGCGGCAAGCAACAGGATTTTTCCAGCCTGCCGCGACGGCTAATTCGCCGAGTAAATGAAGCACTAAAAGACATTGATTATCAGGAAGTTATGAAATGAAGTTAATTTTCATTATTACCCTAATCCAGCCCTGGTTAAGCGACGTTCCCTGGTTGATCGAGGGACAGCCCAGACAGGGTGCGGTGTTGTTCGGTAGCACAGCGCCAGGGGCCCAAATCACTTTGGATGGCAACCCGATACCGATATCCGAAAGCGGCCGCTTCGTGTTGGGATTTGACCGTGATGCCAAAGCCGAGGCCGTCCTTGATGCGGAGCTGGCTGATGGCAGCAAAGTCCGCCAGGTGCTGAAAATCAGCCCCAGAGAATATGATGTTCAGCGCATCGATGGCCTGCCCCCGGCGCAGGTCACACCACCACCAGAAGTACTGATCCGGATCCGTGACGATAATGCACAAGTACGACGCGCCAGAGCGATGCGAGAGCTGCGCGATGACTTTAGGGGTGGATTTATCTGGCCTGCTGAAGGCCCCATCAGCGGCGTCTACGGATCTCAGCGAGTGCTAAATGGTCAGCCTCGCAGGCCGCATTATGGCGTTGATGTGGCGGCGCCAACGGGCACACCAGTCATTGCGCCGGCCCCGGGAACAGTCACCCTCGCTCATGATGATATGTACTACTCCGGCGGCACCTTGATTATTGATCACGGCCACGGCTTAAGCTCAACGTTCCTGCACTTGAGCCGGATTGACGTCGAGGTTGGCCAACGGGTCAGCCAAGGCGACCCCATCGGCGCTATCGGCGCTACTGGCCGAGTCACCGGTCCGCATCTGGATTGGCGGATGAACTGGGGCACAGCGCGGGTCGACCCGGAGCTGCTGGTGCCCTGTCGGTCCCGCCCCGGCCATGAGTGCCCCTGAAGTCCGGGACCCAGAGCTCAGCAAGCCCGCTAACTACTGATCGTGTAACCCGTCTCGCCAGACACTTTGCGGCGTTTCCACGGGCTCAATATCAAGATTGACCACCACCGGGTCCTGCCCGCTGCGCACCAACACACATTCCAATGGTTCGTTACTGCCAGCGTTGATTTCCTGATGGGGCACATACGGCGGCACGTAAATAAAATCTCCTGGCCCCGCCTCGGCCACAAACTGGAGTTTTTCACCCCAGCGCATTCGGGCCCGGCCGCTCACCACGTAGATAACGCTCTCCAGGCTGCCGTGATGGTGCGCGCCAGTTTTGGCCTCCGGTGAGATGCTGACGGTGCCTGCCCACAACTTTTCTGCGCCTGTCGACGCCGCCGTGATAGCCGCCGCGCGATCCATGCCGGGAGTTTGGGGCGTGTTGGTATCCAGCGTTCCGCGCTGAATAATCTGAACGCCATCCAGCTTCCAATCTGTCATTACGTTAAGCCCTTTGTTCACGATGTAGAAAAAGCCATAGTACCCAGTTGCTGCTATCCAGATACTTGGCGATCTACCTGGCCATCAGTCTGGCCAATGCCAAGCAGGCGTGTCCAGCAATCCCTGGCCAGCCACCTGAGTCTGACCCAGATTTTTTTCCAGCGCGATGGCGTTACAGTCCGGGTCTTTTTCCAACGCAGCTACTAGCCGCCGGGCATGGGATACCACGATAAGCTGGCTGCGTTGAGCTGCGTTAGTCATTAACCTGGCCAACGCCGGCAATAGATCGGGATGCAAACTGGTTTCCGGCTCGTTCAACACCATCAGCGGTGGCGGCCTGGGCGTGAGCAGCGCAGCAATCCACAGCAGGTAGCGCAAAGTTCCGTCAGACAGTTCCGCGCCACTTAAAGGACGCAACAACCCCCGTTGTTGAAAGCGCAATGAAAAACGATGATCCTCAGACACTGAGATACGTAAGGTCGCGCCGGGGAACGCGTCTTCCACCGCGTCGGTCAGGGCCTGAGCGTCACCAATTTCAATGATGGTCTGCAATGCTGCCGCGACCTGAGAACCCTCATCGTCCAGCACCGGTGTTCGAGTGCCTAGCTGCGCCTGCCTGGCCGGGGCCAATGCATCGGTACGAAAATGGTCGTAAAACCTCCAACCCGCAATCGTTTCACGAACCGACACTGCCTCTGGGGGCAATCCCGGGTTTGCGCGGTGTTGGAAAACGCTTTCAAACAGGGGCAAATGTTGGGCTACCACCTCCCAACGACGTCCCTCACGCACCTTCAACAACGGGCCGCTGCGCTCAAGTAGCGCACTGGCAGGACGATAAAATTCTCCCGCCCAGATGCATTCGTGTTTGATCTGAGGATCTAAATCGAACGCCGTTGGACCCAGACTACCTGGTGGCGTCAAACCTAAGGAAATGGCGTAGCCAAAATTTTCCCCGGCAAACCCCAGACGAAGGCGAGCAGGCCCATGGCTAACCGTACCCTGGATTGGCACATCACCGGATTTCATTGACTTGGACAGGGCGCCGGGTCCGGCCCAGAACGTTGAGGTCAAACCACCTTCTCTGGCCAGTGATCGAATGACACCGCCGCCCGCGGTGTCCGCCAGCAACCGCAGGGCCCGATAGGCATTGGATTTACCGCTGCCGTTAGGTCCGGTGATCACATTCAATGAAGACAGTCCCACGCTTAGATCCAGTAACGATCGATAGTTCGCGATGGACAGGGTTTTCAGCACTGCCGTCGCGCCCGCCAAGCGTTCAACAGTGACCGCCAGCGCCCCGCCGCCGGCTTACCCGAAGCTCTGGCCAACACGGTACGAGAGGCTACCGCCAGATAGACCCCAGCGTGGCCGCATCCTTCAACCCTGCCATCGGTGATTGGCTCATCCATCAGGGACCACAGCGCCTCAGCAGCTTGCTCACGGGCCGGGTTATCACCCAGCTGTTCTCGCCGGATCTGTGTTTGCGCGGACAGATCCAACGGCCAGGGAGCCCGCCCAACGTCAGCCAATCTTTCCAGCGACGACAGCCAATGCAGCAGGACAATGCCCGCCCAGACGTTTGTCAATTGCGGCGGCGCTTTGCCACCACAGAGCTCCAGGTCGGCCAGAGGTTCGGCCAGATCTGTCAGCCAGGTGATCAGCTCGGCTTGGCTGGTCGGAGCCTCACCCTGAATTTGCGCACCCACCACCGACAGCGCCCCATCCAGTTTTGGCCACAGTAAGGGTAGATTGGATGCGCCCTCGTCAGCGCTACGGGTTCGACTGGCCAGCAAGGTTTGCGTCACCGGGTGACGGGGCTCTCCTTCGATCAGGCGTTTCCACTCTTCAAACCACCAGGCCAGCTTTGTCATGGCCACACCGCTTTCCCGGATCATGGCTAGTTGGACAAGCTCGTCCAGCAACACAAACTGGGCGTTGATTACTGGCTGCGCCGATTGGGGCATAAAGACCCGGGTAAGCAACACATCCGGGGAGCGCGTTCGCAGTCGATCTTCCAGGTAGTAATGATGGGGAGCGTCAGTCATCGGGGGACAGCTGTGGAGCGTCAATCTCACTGACCTCAGCGGTTTGTTCAGGCTCACGAAGCGGCGTTTCAATGGACTCTGGCGCAATGATGTCGCGGCGTTGCTCCACGCCCAGTTCCGTCAAACGCCTTGCCGAGGGCAACACTTGTCTTTCCAAAGACCCCACCGAACGATTAAAACTCTCGACGCTTGCGCCTAACGATTTGCCCAGTCGAGCAATGTGCTCTGAAAACACCCCTACCCGCTTTTGAAACGTTTCAGCCAGCTCCCGTATTTCGCCGGCATTGTCGATCATCGCCATCTGACGCCAGGAAAAGGCAATGGCCCGCAACAGCGCCACGAGACTGGTAGGGGTCGCCAAGATGACCTTATCGCGCAGAGAGTCGTCCAACAGCGCATTGTCCCGTTCCAAAGCGGCTGACAAGAATTGTTCGCCAGGAATAAACAGCACGGCAAAATCCGGGCTGCGTTCAAATTGCTCCCAATAGGCTTTGCCAGCCAGCTCTTTGACTCGGGCACGAACGTTGCGGGCATGCTGGGTCAAAGCCGCCTCCCGCTGATCAGGCTCGCTGCTGCTCTGAGCGGTCAGGTAGGCATCCAGAGGAACTTTGGCATCCACCACAATATCCCGCTTGTCCGGCAGATGAATCACCATGTCCGGACGCAGCGGGCCGTCTTCGCCCTGCACGGTTACCTGCTCGGAAAAATCGCATTGGTTCACCATTCCGGCGAGCTCCACCAGCCTGCGCAGCGTCATTTCACCCCATCGGCCACGCACTTCAGGCCTGCGCAAAGCTTGAACCAGGTTGCGCGTCTCCGACTGCAGAGCCTGTTGGTCGCTGGCCATCAACGTGAGATGTTTTTCCAACGCGCTAAACGAACTGCGACGCTCTTTTTCCAACGCCTGAATTTGCGCTTCGGATTTTTTTAAGGTCTCGCTGATGGGCTTCACCAGGTCATTGAATGCTTGCTGCTGTTGACCCAGTCGTGACTCAGCCTGGTGTTGCTGGGCGTTAAAACGCTCTTCAGCCAGACGTAAAAAACTGTCGGTATTGCGTTTCAGTGCCCGCCCGGACAGCAGTGAAAAGCTGGCCTCCAGACGTTGCTGGCTCTGGGCAAAGACACGCTCTCGCTCATCAGCAATCTGATCGCTGGCCTCAGCTTTGGCTTCAGCGCTTGCGAGTTTGGATTCGAGCTGCTGACGTGCCCGGGAAAAGTTGACCCAGGCCACTAAGGTGGCCAAGGACGCACCCAGCAAAAATGCCCCTGCCATCAGTATCAGAGTTTGGTCGTTGCCACTGAGTTGTGACCACCATTGGCTCAAGCCGCCGTTCCTGAATTCAGCTCAGCGCCTGACACCAGCCCCAGCACCTTTAGCAGTTCATCCGCCTGTTGAATCATGGCATCAGCGCCCCAGCTTTCGGGTAGGTCATCCAACGCGAAATATCCGTAGGCAGCCGCCACCGCTGGGCAGCCTGCCGCTCGTGCCGCCTGAATATCACGCTGATCATCCCCGACGTAAACGCAGTGTTCCGGCGCAACTTTCATCCTGCGACACGCTTCCAGCAATCCGTCCGGCTGCGGCTTGCGCACCGCCAGGGTGTCGCCGCAAATGAGCGCGGAGCAGTCCTCGCGCAGTCCTAGCGCGTCCAGCAGCGGTTCGGCGTAGACCGCCGCCTTGTTTGTCACCACGCCCCATGGCCAAGCGTGGGTTTTCAACGTACTCAGGAGTTGGGGTACGCCGGCAAACACATGACTGTGGCGACAAACATTTTCACCGTAGCGCTTAAGGAACGCCGTAATTAATGCCTCACGCCTGCGATCATCGACATCGGGAAACGCCGCCCCTATGACGCCAGCGGCGCCGCGGGAAACGTAGCGACTGAGGTGCTGCACGTCTACCTCAGGCAGACCTTGCTGTGCCCGCAACCAATTCGCCGCCGCCGCCATGTCCGGCGCGCTGTGAACCAGCGTGCCGTCCAGATCAAATAATACGGCCGAAACCTTGCAAAACGCCATGGGTCAGCCCTTCTGAAAAGCGGCAATGTAGTTCACTGCCGGACTCTCAATAAGCCGCGCTACTCGCCGAATAGGGTTGTAATCCACGCCGTGAATATCCACCAAGCCAAGCCCGGCATGGCGGGCACAGCGAGTGAGCTCCGAGGGTTTGATAAAACGCCGGTACTGATGGGTACCGCGAGGCAGCAATCCCAGCACATACTCCGCCGCGACAATACCTAACGCAAACGCTTTCGGATTGCGGTTGAGAGTGGAGGCAAACAGCCAGCCACCGGGTTTTAGCAGCTGCGCGCAAGCGTTGACTACGGAGGCAGGGTCAGGCACGTGTTCCAGCATTTCCATACAGGTCACCACGTCAATAGAACCTTGCTTGTCCTGCGCAAACTCTTCGACGGTGATCTTCTGATAATCCACTGCCGTTTCAGACTCATGCTGATGAAGTCTGGCCACCTTTAACGCGCGGTCAGACATGTCGATGCCTGTAACCTCGGCACCGGCTTGGTCCAGGGCCTCGCTCAACAGCCCGCCGCCACAGCCCACGTCTACGACCTGCCTGCCGTCAACATCGGCGTGGGAGGTGACATAATTCAGTCGAATCGGGTTGAGCTCGTGGAGCGGGCGGAAATCGCCTTCCGGATCCCACCACCCCGCCGCTACCGCGTCAAACCGGGCCAGCTCATCGGGATCGGAATTGGAGGCGTCAACAGTTCCTTGGGTTAGCGCTGTATTCATGAGGCACTCTCAGGGTTTAGTTTCGGGGTAATGGATTGCGTCATGGCGTCCACTCTTCGGTGCAGATCAGCAAGATCCACCTTCAATAGCTCACGATTTTTTAGCAACGGCTCACCGTTGACCCAAACGTTTTGCACCTGCTGGCGATTACCTGCGTAAATCAATTGGGAAATGACGTCGAACAAAGGCTTCAGCTCTGGCCCATCCATCAAGAACGACAGCATATCTGCTTGTTTGCCAACTTCCAGTGAACCAATGGCAGAATCCAGCCCCAAGGCCCGCGCGCCATTAAGTGTTGCCATTTCTAACGCATACCATGCCGGTACCGCTTGCGCGTCACTGGCGGCAACTTTGCCGATCAGCGCCGCGCTGCGCATCTCGCCAAACATGTCCAAGTCGTTATTGGAGGCTGCACCATCGGTACCCAGCCCCACATTAACCCCTGCCTGACGCAGAGCTTCCACCGGGCAAATGCCGCTGGCCAGCTTCATATTGGATTCAGGACAGTGGATGACGGATACGCCGGTGTCAGCGCAGGTATCAATTTCGCCCGGCTCCATCTGGGTCATGTGCACCGCGATCAGGTTCTCGTTAACTAGCCCCAGCTTACGTAAGCGCGCGAAGGGCCGCAGCTGGCTTTCACGGCGGGCGTCGTTCACCTCGCCAGCCGTTTCGTGCAGGTGGATATTGACCTTTAGATCCATCTGATTGGACAGCATGGCCATTCGCTTTAGATTTTCATCACCGACCGTATATGGGGCATGCCCCGCCAATGCCGTAGTGATCAGATTTTCGTTGCGAAACTCGTCATGTACGGCCAGACCGCGACTGAAATATTCATCGGAAGTGCTGGCCCAGCGAGTAGGAAAATCCACCACCAGCATCCCTACGGTCATGCGAAAGCCCTGGGCCATGGCGCGCCGGCCGACAACATCCGGGTAAAAGTACATGTCGTTAGCGGTTGTTGTGCCACCCCGCACCATTTCTGCAATGGCAAGGTCCGTGCCCAACGCCACAAAATCGGCGTCGGCAAATTCGCCCTCAATGGGCCAGATGCGCTCCTTCAGCCACTGCTCCAGTGGCAAATCGTCACCGACCCCTCGCAGTAGCGACATGGCGCTATGGGTATGAGCATTGACCAGACCAGGCATCAAGACCTGATCGGGTAGCTCAAGGACCTGCGTTGCCGGCAGCGTGTCAGTGAGCTGGTCTGCTGGACCGATGGCTTGAATGACCCCCCCGGCGATGGCTACAGCATGGTTTTCCAACACCTGGCCTCTGGGAACCACTGGAACGAGCCATCGAGGGACAATGAGCTGATCGACCTGCTGGGTCACACCTTAACCTCCGGAAAATTAATGACGTCATGAATCTGCGAGTAGCCGCCAACCAGCATCAGCAGGCGGTCAACGCCAACTGACACCCCACAGCAATCCGGCATCCCTGCCCGCTGCGCGGCCAGCAGCGCGTCGTCCACAGCCACTAGTGTTTCACCTGACTCACGACGCTTGTCATTGTCACGAATAAATCGCTCGCGAAGCTCATCGGCATCCAGCAGCTCATCATAGCCATTGGCCAATTCCATGCCCCCGGCAAATACCTCAAACCGCAGCGCGAGCTCGGGGTTGGCCGGATCAATTTTAGCCAGCGCAGCCTGGGACGCCGGGAAGT
This sequence comes from Lysobacterales bacterium, assembly GCA_045106555.1. Taxonomy (GTDB): domain Bacteria; phylum Pseudomonadota; class Gammaproteobacteria; order Xanthomonadales; family SZUA-38; genus JANQOZ01. The sequence continues at coordinate 305,061 of JBGCET010000008.1, forward strand.
GGCTGATGAGCGTTATTTGCTCCGCCGGCAAGGCATCACCTGCCGCTGAAAACAATAGATCCAGGCACTGATCCCAGTCCATCTGACTGGCGCTTTCCTCACCCATCCCAGCCTTTGCCGAACAACAACGCCTGAGTGCGGTCAGTGAGCTGGGCAATTCCTCACCCATGAACTGTTCGAGCAGGCTGTAGTACCCCAACTGTTGAACGGACAACGGCGGCTTTGCTGTTACGGCCAGCGCCTGCTGGATCAACGCAACCACCTCGTCCATCAGCTGCGCCATGGAAAATCCTGGCCGGTACCATTCCAGCATGGAAAATTCTCGATGATGTCGGCGACCCGCCTCACCGTCGCGAAAAACCCGGCCCAGCTCATACACCGGCGTGTTGTCCGCACACAGTAAACGCTTCAAGGGAAACTCTGGAGAGGTTCGCAGGTACCGCGACCCGCCAGCCATTATCGGGGCGACCGAAGGGTCGGGGTTAGCCGATTGGGACAGAAAGGGAGTTTCAACCTCCAGCACACCGCGCTCAGCGAAAAAATCTCGAATGGCACGGTTCACCGCTGCGCGCAGGAAGCGCGCGCGGGAATCAGCCGAGGGACGCCAGACGTTTGCGCCAGCATCCCCGGCAGGGTTCACTCTTTCACTCTCGAAACGTATTCGCCGGTTCGCGTATCCACCTTGACAATTTCGCCTTCGTTGACGAACAGCGGAACTTTAACCACTGCGCCGGTTTCCAGGGTGGCAGGCTTGGTGCCGCCACCGGAGGTATCGCCCCGCACACCCGGATCGGTTTCGGAAATTTTCAGCTCGCTGAAGTTGGGCGGCTCCACCGACAGCGGCGATCCGTTCCACAGCATGATCAGACAGTCGTCTTCTTCTCTGAGCCATTTCGCCGCCTCGCCCACCGCCGTGGCATCCGCCGCATGCTGCTCAAACGTCTCAGGATGCATGAAGTGCCAGAACTCGCCGTCGTTGTACAGGTACTGCATGGTTTGCTCGAAGATGTCCGCTGCTTCCACCGACTCGCCTGAACGAAAGGTCTTTTCTACTGTTCGACCCGTTTTCAGATTGCGGATACGCACTCGGCTGAAGGCCTGGCCTTTTCCGGGCTTAACGAATTCGTTTTCCACGATGTTGTATGGATCACCATCGAGAATGATTTTCATACCCGACTTAAATTCCTGGGTGCTGTAATTGGCCATGCCGTCTCCGAAGTTGCGCAGTACACTCGCGAAAGGCCCAGGGAACGACAATCTGCCGATCTCAGTGCGCCTCAGCGGGCAAAGCCGGTTATTTTACCGAGTACCCGCTATCATCCACAATCTTTAGATTTTTTAGGGCGTCCCAATCTGCATGGACCGCCACGCGACCTCTGTTGGAAATTCAGTGAATCACGCAACGTCTCCTGCCATCCATCAACTCAGCCAGCTGCCAGAACAGGTAACAACAGACGATTCCCGGCAACAGGCTGCAGAAAAGCAGTTTCCGGTGCGAATACCCGACGCGTTCGCAGACCTTATCGACTGGAACAATCCGGCTGACCCCCTATTGGCTCAGGTGTTACCGGACCCTCGAGAGATGACCGGGCCAGGCAGCAAAGATCCGGTGGGCGAACTGGATGCCAGGCAGGCGGGGGGGCTGGTGCACAAATACGCCGGACGCGCGTTGCTAGTTGTCACCAGTTCCTGCGACATACATTGCCGGTACTGCTTTCGACGCCATTTTCCCTATGCCGATGAGGCACCGCCCCAGCAACGTTGGGTTGATGCAGTGGATTACCTGGTCGAACACCCGGAGGTCACCGAAGTGATTTTGAGCGGCGGCGACCCCTTGACCCTGTCTAACCGTCGTCTTCAGGCACTGGGCACGGAACTGAGGCGCTTGCCTCAGCTACGCCGCCTGCGTATTCACTCGCGAACGCCCGTGGTGAAACCCCAGCGGGTAGACAAACCCTTGCTGCAGTGGCTGAGTGACCTGCCTTGGCCTACCAGTCTGGTGCTGCATTGCAATCACGCCAATGAGCTGGGCAGCAGCGCGACTGCGGCATTAGCGGAGCTGCGCAGTACCGGTGTAAGCCTGTTGAACCAGTCGGTGCTGCTGAAGGGCGTTAACGACGACGTGCAGACCCTGGTTGCGCTGTCGGAGAACCTGTTTGATATTGGCGTACTGCCCTACTATTTGCATCTGCTAGATCCAGTCCAGGGCGCCGCTCACTTTGCCCTGACCCAAGCCCAGGCAAGACCCTTAATCGAGCAAATGCGACAGCGTCTGCCCGGCTATCTGGTACCGCGCTTGGTATGCGACCCAGGCGGCACCCCTTCGAAGCAGATTATCGCCTGATCTGCCTGCTGATGGCCGCTATTCCGCTAGTCTCAAAATTGTACCGGGAGCAGGTGGTAAACAAGGGAAAAATGCGGTAAAACAGAGGGTTCGCGGGTTCTTTTAAGAGCTCAGTTAACGCAATACCGGATCGACCTCAAGGAAACGGTTTGAAATCTGACGATTTATTGCGTCTGCTGGTGATTGAATCATCACTGGAAGATGCGGAATATCTGTTGTCTACGCTGCGAAATGCAGGCATTGCGCCTCGACCTTCCAGCGTCGAAGACATTGACGAGTTAAACGCCCTGCTCGACAGCAAGCCGATGGACCTCATCGTGCTTAATCCTGAGGTTGAGGGACTTGACCTTCAAACCGTCTCCAACGCAGTCACCCGCAGCGGCAAAGATGTGCCGGTGATCGTTCAGCTGGAAGATTTTAACGCCGATACCGAGCACGCGGCCGTTGTCGCTGGAGCAACCGCAGCAACCAGCAGCGAAAACAGCGATCACATGGTCTCTGTGGTGAAGCGAGAATTTGCCAACCTGGGCGCCCGAAGGCGACTGAGATTTGTCGAAGGATCGCTGCACGAGGCTGAAAAACGGGCCTACGCCCTGCTGGACAGTTCGCGAGACGCCATCGCCTACGTCCATGAAGGCATGCATGTCTACGCCAATCCGGCTTACCTTCAGCTTTTCAACTACGACGACTTCGAAGAACTGGAAGGCCTGCCGGTACTCGACATGGTGACTTCCGGCTGCGCGCCAAAACTCAAAGACGTACTGAAGGCCATCAGCAAAGACGGCACCTCTGCTGATGACCTGGAAATTCAGCTCCAGATGCCCGACGGCGATGCGCGCAAGGCGGTTATGGAGTTTGCTCCTGCCAGCATCGATGGCGAGCCCTGCACCCAGGTGGTGCTGCGCGACCGTAGCGCCAACCCGGAACTGGAAAAGGAACTGCGCGACCTCAAAACCCAGGACCTGGTTACCGGGCTTTTCAATCGACAACACATCGTTCACGCCACCGAAGAGGCCAAGGGCAAGGTGGTAAGTGCCAGTGAGCCTCACAGCCTGATTTTCGTTGATATCGATAACTTCAAGTCGTCCCTGGATCAGGTTGGTCTGGCGGGTGTAGATCTCGTGTTAGCCGATTTGGCGGACGTGGTTCGCACAAACACGCCAGAAGCCGGAATCGCCTCGCGGTTCGGCGATCAAACCTTCGCCCTGCTGGTCACTGGCGATGCCGAGGGTGCCGCGAGCGCCGCTGAAAAGCTGCGTAAGGGGGTTGAAGCACACATTTCAGAGGTGGGCGGTAAATCCGTCACTCTCACCGCCAGCATCGGCGTTTGCCAGATTCTGGAAAGCTCGGGCAACGCACAGGAACTGCTCTCTTTAGCCAGCAATCAGGCGTTGCAGGCGGTTAACGCCGGCGGTAACCAGGTCAGCGTACACGACCCACTGAGCCACAAGCCCGGCGAAGAGGGCGGCAGCCAAAAATGGCTGGCGCTGGTGGAAGACGCGCTGGAAAACAGCCGAATTTCCCTGGTATTTCAACCCGTGGTCAGCCTGCATGGCGATGAGCAGCAAATATATGAAGTGCTGTTTCGCATGATGACCAAAGACGGCGAGGAAGTGAGTCCTGGCGAATTCATGCCGTCTATTCAGGACCATCAATTGGGCGCCAAAATTGACCGACGCGTCATCATGCTGGCACTGGAGAAATTGAAAGACCACCAAACCAGCACCGGCGAGGCCGTGCAGTTCTTCATAAAACTGCTGCCCCAAACCTTGTCTGACGCAACCATGTTGCCCTGGCTGGCGAAGCAAATGCAGGCCAACCGATTGGCTGGCGATAGCGTGGTGTTTGAACTGCCTGAAAGCAAGCTGATGACTAACCTGAAGCCTGCCAAGCAGTTTTTGAAGGGCCTTAAGCAACTCCACTGCAAGTTCGCCATTGAACAGTTCGGCAGCGGTCTGAACTCATTTCAGATGCTGAAGCACATCCCGGCAGATTACCTGAAAATCGATCGCACCTTCATGGGTGACCTGCCGAAAAACGAAGAGCATCAGGCCAAAGTGAAAGAACTGGCGCAGCAGGCTCAGGCCATGGGCAAGGTGACCATTGCAGAGTTTGTAGAGGACGCCGCCAGCATGTCGATTCTGTGGCAGTGCGGAGTGAACTTCGTTCAGGGCAACTTCCTGCAGGAACCTGCCAAGGTGATGTCTTACGAGTTCAGCTAACCCGCTGAACGTTAAATCACCCTCACGTCCTTGTGAGGGTCACTACTGAGTTACTTTTGTTCTGCAGCCTGTTGTTCCTGCACCTGGGTTTCCCAATTCTTGGAAAACAGCCCCAGAATCAATATCACGGCACCAACGGCAACGCTGAAGGTCACAATCTGCATGTACAGGTTGGGCATTTCGGACACGTTGTCCGGATCAAAGTTGCCGGCAAAGATTCCGGCAATAATATTGCCGATGGAATAGGTCAGCACAAATACGCCCATCATTTGCCCCATAAAGCGCTTGGGCGACAGTTTGCTCACTGCGCTAAGGGCCACCGGACTCAATACCAACTCTCCGACCGTGTGGACAAAGTACGTCATGATTAGCCAATAAGGCGCAGCCTTCATGCCGGACGCGGCGACGTGGGCGGCGTAATACATGATGATAAAGCCGCTGGCCATAATGATCAGCCCCACCGCGCATTTGAGACCGTAAGCTGGTGACACCATGCGTTTTCCAAGCCAAATCCAGAAGGCCGCAAAAAACGGTGAAAGCAAGATAATGAAGGTGGAATTAGCCGATTGGAACCAGGCTGGGGGAATTTCAAAGCTGCCGATAAAGCGGTTCGTGTAATCCCGCGCAAACAGATTCAGCGAGGACCCGGCCTGCTCAAAACCGGACCAGAAACAGGCTGAAGCGACACAGACCAACAATAGTGCCCACATACCCTTTTTCTCAATGCGGTTCAGGTTTCCCATGAAGTAAATGCCCGCGAAATAAATCACGAAAAAAGCCATAAATGCCCAAGCGGTGTATCGAGCCACGATGACTGGATCGAAGCTCAGAGCATCGGTAATCATCATCGTTGTAAGCACCGCCAGGCCAGCGAGGAAAAGAAAAATCACCGTCCAGCTGGTTTTTTGCGTTCTTGGGCTTAGCGCTTCAACCGGCTGTGCGCCCTCACCGTTTAAGTTCTTCGCCGTCAGCCTGAACTGAATCAGGCCAATAGCCATACCCACGGCGGCTGCACCGAAGGCCCAGTGCCAACCCACGTTTTCCGCCAGGTATCCACACACGATGTAACCGATAAACGAACCAATGTTGATACCCATGTAATAAAGGGCATAGCCACTGTCTCGGCGAGCGTCGGTTGCGCCGTACAATTGACCCACCAATGCGCCTATATTGGGCTTCAGTAAGCCGGTACCCAACACCACCAGAACCAGGCCAACAAAAAACGTCTTGTCGTTGGGAATAGCCAGCACGATGTGGCCACACATGATGATGATGCCGCCGTACCATACCGCGCGTTGACCGCCAATCAGTCGGTCAGCAATCCAGCCGCCAGGAAGGCCCATGAAGTAGACAAAGGCGGTGTATAAGGCGTAAATCGATGTCGCAGTGGCTACGGTAAGCTCCAGACCACCAGACTGCAGCGCCGTGGTCATGAACAGCACCAGCAGACCGCGCATACCATAGTAACTCATGCGCTCCCACATCTCGGTCATAAACAGCGTTTGTAACCCGCTGGGATGGCCGAAAAAGCCCCGATCAGCCGACGACGCGCCGCCCTCAATGGATTGATTCATAAGTTTTCCTAGTGTTTTTGGGCGGTATCGGCCAGAGTTAACCGTACCTGCCAGGTTGCTTTTGGGCGCCTAAGCTACGCCGCAGTGGCGCAAAAATATCACATCTTGGCCTACCGCTGATTATTTACCCTCGGTGGCGAGTTGACCGAACTGATAAACTTCGGCATATCGAGAGGCGCACCGGTGGATTTCTTCGGCACCGCCAATAACCGAATCAGGAAAACACGATAACCGATGCCCTTTTACGAATATGTTGCTGAGCATGATGACGACAACTGCGAGCACTGCCGCGAGGGTTTTGATGAACTGCAGAAAATGCACGATGAGCCCCTGCAGTTTTGTCCCCGCTGCGGCGCCGAGGTGCGGATGAAAATTTCAGCGCCAGCGGTTCAGTCCGGCGATGCCCATCGGCTGGATCCGGGGCACTTTTCCAAACACGGCTTTACCCAATACAAACGGGCAGGCAGCGGCGTTTATGAAAAAACTGGCGGCAAGGGGCCGCGGTTTATTTCCGACGACGAGTAGCGAGTGAGCCGCGTTAAACGCGTAACTCACTCATCTAAACGGCTCTAGCTCAGCTGCTTTTTCATGTCAGCCAAAACCTTCTTGCGTGCCGCCGTTTGCCGTGGGTAGCGCAGATCGAGCGACTTGAGCGTATCGCGCACCGTTTCCGCCACCGCAACCCTCATATAAGACTTATTGTCAGCGGGAATCACATACCAGGGTGCCCAAGGTCTGGAGGTGGCGTTTACTGCGCCTTGATAGGCGCTCATGTACTGGCTCCAATAGCCGCGCTCTTTGACGTCGCTGACGGCAAATTTCCAGTTCTTTTGGGGTTCGTTTAAGCGCGACATAAAACGCCTTTTTTGCTCCTGCTTGGAGTGCTTGAGCCAGAACTTCACCACAATGGTGCCGGACTGGGCTAAGTGGAGTTCGTGCTGACGGATGGCCTCATAGCGAGCCTGCCATAACGCTCGCTCGCTGGAATACGGTGGCAACTTCTGGTTTTCCAGATATTCCGGATGCACTTTTACGATGAGAACCTCTTCGTAGTAGCTGCGATTGAAAATGCCGATATTGCCGCGGCGCGGCAGCTCTTTGGCACAACGCCACAGAAAGTCATGTTCCAGCTCTTCTTCTGTCGGCGACTTAAATGAACTCACGTTCACGCCCGCTGGGTCTACCTGCTCAAACACCGATCGGATGGTTCCATCTTTACCCGCTGCATCCAGCGCCTGGAACACCAACAGCATGGAATATTGATTGCCGGCGTAAAGTCGGCGCTGCAGATCATCAATTTCTTCGCCCAGATCTTTCAGCGTTTTCTTCAAATCTTTCTTATCGGCCACGTCGGCAGGCGGCTTGGTGGGGCACTTACCGTGGCGCATGCTGGCGTCAAAGGGCGCAAGGTAAGGACTGGGGGCGGCGGTAAAAGCAGGCTTCATAGAAAACGTTCCTGAATAAAAGAAGGTGGGCACAAACTGCCCCGTATTGGCTTGGGATGCAACACCGTCAATTCAGTAGCCCCTTGAGCGGCGCTATTTCTGGTGGCGTTGTTTCAGTTTATCGGCGACTTGGGCCAAGGTTAGATCAGCGTCTGCCAACAACACCGTCAGGTGATACAGCAAATCGGCCGCCTCGGACCGGATCTCATCGCGATCTTTGGCCATCGCAGCCAGTGCGGTCTCCACGCCCTCCTCGCCCACCTTCTGGGCGATGCGCTTGGTGCCTTTGGCAAACAAACTGGCGGTATAACTGCTGTCGGGACTGGCGCCTTTTCTGTCCTCGACAACAGATTCAAGGTCGCTGAAAAACCCCATGGCGTGCACTGTTGACTCGCCAAAGCAGCTTTGCGTGCCCAGATGGCAGGTTGGGCCAACCGGGTTGGCCGTGACCAGCAACGCATCGTTGTCACAATCGCTGGCAATGGACACCAGTTTCAAATGGTGGCCGGAGGTTTCGCCTTTGGTCCATAGGGTTTGACGAGACCGGCTATAGAAGGTCACCAGACCGCAGTCGCGAGTTTTGTTGAGCGCATCTTCGTTCATGTAGCCCAGCATTAACACCTGACCGCTGCTGGCATCCTGAACAATGGCGGGAATCATCCCGTTCATTTTCTCAAAGTCCGGGGACACGGAATCACTCATGGGCGCACCTGTATATCGCTGTCGCGAAGAAACGTTTTCAGATCAGGGATAGCGATGGCGCCAGAGTGAAACACGGTGGCCGCCAATGCGCCATCCACATCAGCCTGCCGAAACACCTCGCGGAAGTGATCCATCGAGCCGGCGCCGCCGGACGCAATTAGCGGCACTTGGCAGCCTTCACGCAGCTGACTGAGTTGATCAATGTCGTAGCCTTGCCGAGCGCCGTCCTGATTCATGCAGTTCAGCACAAACTCACCGGCCCCTCTGTACTGGGCCTCCTGCAGCCATTTTTCAGTGAGATGACCGGCATCGGACATCAGGTCAGGGTTTCCGGTGTTCTGTTTCACCGTATATACGCCCTCGCGGCACAGACTGTCGATGCCAACCACCACACACTGAGACCCAAAGGCGGTGGCAAGCTCGGTAATCAGTGCGGGGTTTTCCAGTGCCGGCGTGTTCACCGATATTTTATCCGCCCCGGCTTCAAGTACTCGTCCGGCTTGAGCCACACTGCGAATACCGCCAGCAACGCAGAATGGAATATCGATGACGCGGGCAACCCGGGCGACCCAGTCTACGTCAACCTGACGACCTTCAGGGCTGGCCGTGATGTCGTAAAACACCAGCTCATCAGCACCCTCATCCCGGTAGCGCGTGGCCAGCTCTTCAATGCCACCCATCACCCGGTGATTGCGAAACTGCACGCCCTTTACCACCTGACCGTCACGAACGTCCAAGCAAGGGATCAATCGTCTTGCAAGCACGCCAGCGCCTCCGCGGTGGTAAAGCGTCCTTCCAGCAACGCCTTGCCAACAATGATGCCGTCCACCTTTAACCCCTTCAGCGCCGACAGGTCGTCGAGGCTGGATACGCCCCCGGATGCTTGGACGCTCAGACCGCGAGAGACCAGATGACGATAGAGGTCGAGATTGGGCCCCGACAGCATGCCGTCGCGGCTGATATCGGTACACAACACATGGGTTAACCCAAAGGGCATCAAGGTATCGAGCAAACTGTCGAGGGTTTCGCTGCCGGCCTGGGTCCAGCCCGCCGTCGCCGGATAAAAGGTGCCGTCCTCAGCCGCATTGACGTCCAACGCGGCTACGACGCGTTCCGCACCAAACTGCTCCAGCCACTGCCCGAGAACCTGGGGCTGTTCAACGATGCGGGTACCCACCACCGCTCGCTGCGCGCCGGCATCCAGTAACGCCTGCACCTGGGCGGTTTCTCGCAGGCCGCCACCGGTTTGCACCGAAATACCTGCGGCGTTCCCCATTTTCCCTATTAGCTCCGCCTGAGAGGACTGACCACTTTTGGCGCCGTCCAGATCTACCACATGGAGTCGGGTTGCACCCGCTTTCGCGTACGACTCCGCCAGCTCGACGGGATCAGCGTCGTACCGGGTTTCTCGCTCAAAGTCGCCCTGAAACAGGCGCACACAGCGACCGCCACGCAGATCAATTGCTGGAATCAGTTCAGTGCTCATAGCTTAAGAAAGTTCTCCAAAATTCGTGCGCCAACGCCGGCTGAGCGTTCAGGGTGAAATTGTGTGCCGTAGAAATTATCTCGCCAGACCACCGCACAAAAATCGTTGCCGTGGTTAGCACTGGCGGCGGTTTGCTCGGTTACCGGCAATGCATAGCTGTGCACAAAATATGCGTAGTCTTCGACGGTAATCGTGGCCAGCAGCGGACAGGAATTTAGCGGATTCAGGGTATTCCAGCCCATATGGGGCACCCGAAGATCCGGGCTGCCAGGAATCAGTTCAGCGCGCCCGCTGAAGATACCCAAGGCCTGGGTTTGGTCTTCCGCTGACGATTCAAACATCAGCTGCATCCCCAGGCAAATACCAAGTACAGGCTGCTTAAGCGTTGGAACAATCGCCGCCAGGCCGTTGGCATTGAGCCTCGCCATACCCGCGCCGGCTGCGCCAACGCCGGGCATGATCACTTTGTCGGCTGACCGAATTTCCCTCTCGTCCGCGCTGATTTGGGCTTCCACGCCCAGCCGTCCCAACGCATACTTCACTGAACCAATGTTGGCCCCGCCAGAATCCACCAGCACAATAGGTGTCACTACAGAACGCCCTTAGTGCTTGGCAACGCGCCGCCGGCTTCACGGGCAAAGGCCTGTCTCAACGCTCTACCACACGCCTTAAACAATCCCTCCACCATGTGATGAGCGTTTTCGCCGGTGACCTTTAAGTGCAATGCACAGGCCAGCGAGTCGCTGAGGGAGTGAAAAAAATGCTGGATCATCTCCGTTGACAACTCTCCCACCTGATCGCGAGGGAAGTCGGCCTCAAACTCAAACCGAGCGCGACCGCTGAGATCCACCGCAGCCTGGGCCAGCGATTCATCCATGGGCACTACAAAGCCGTAGCGCCCAATGCCGCGCTTGTCGCCCAATGCCTGCTTCAGCGCTGTGCCCAGGGCCAGCGCACAGTCTTCCACCGTGTGGTGCTCGTCGATGTGCAGGTCACCCTTGCAGGCCAGTGTCAGGGCGAAGCCGCCGTGGGACGCCAGCTGATCGAGCATGTGGTCGAAAAAGCCAATGCCGGTCTGATTGTACACGGGGCTGACCTGATCAAGATCGACATCCACCGAGATGCTGGTTTCCTTGGTTGTGCGCTTTGCACTGCCCTTGCGCAAGTGCCCTCGCATGTCGCGCAGGATATCGGGCCAGGTGAAGTTTTCGCTGAGCTTGTAGCCTCTCACCCCCAAGTTGTCGGCCATCTCAAGATCGGTGTCCCGATCCCCAATCACCACACTGCGGGTTAGATCCAAATCTCCTCGACGAAGATAGCTCAGCAACATGCCAATGCCGGGTTTACGGTTGGGAGAGTTTTCATCCGGCATCGAAGGATCAATATGTTCCGCGGCAATTTTAACGCCCTGGGAGCTGAGAATTTGCTGCATCAACTGATGGGCTGGCTCAAAATCTTCAACAGGAAACGATGCGGTACCCAAGCCATCCTGATTGCTCACCAGCACTAGTTCGTAGCCATCATCCTGAAGCGCTAACAACGCGGGAATAACGCCTTCCACCAGCTGCACTTTGGACAAGGCATCAATTTGAAAATCTTCCGGCTCCACCAAAATGGTGCCGTCTCGATCAACAAAGGCCACTTTGTGTTGACTCATGAGGGATAACTCTCCAACAGCGATTTCAGCCGCGCATTTTCCGGCGGGCTTCCCACGCTGATGCGCAGGCAGTTTTCTAATCCTTCGGTGCTGTGGAAATTTCGCACCAGCACGCCTCGCTCGGCCAGCCAGGCGCACAACGCTGGCCCGTCGGTCACTTTCAACAAAATAAAGTTAGCGGCACTGGGCCACTGCTGCTGCACAAATGGCAGCGCTGGAAGAAACGCCGCCAGCGTATCCCTGCCCTGGTTTAGCAGGCGGGTTTGTTCTGCCGTTGCGGCCAGACTGTCCGGCGACAGCGCTGCCAGGGCAGCGTCTATGGTGGCCGTTGGCAAAGGATAGGGCGCGATAATCTTTTGCAGCAGGCCCACCACATCAGCGCCAGCCAGCAAACAACCACAGCGCGCGCCGGCCAAAGCATGAGCCTTGGACAGGGTTCGCAGCACACCCAAGTTGGGATAATCCGCCAGGGTACTCGCCAGCGATGGCTCGCTGGAAAAATCCATATAAGCCTCATCCACCACCACCATGGCATGGTCGGTGAGCGCCTCGCACAAGTCGGTGACCACACTGGCCTCAAACAATGACCCGGTGGGGTTATTGGGCCGGCACAGAAACACCAGTTTGACCGATTCGTCTCTCGCCGCCTCCCAAATGGCTGGAGCATTCAGAGCGAACCCCTGATCGGCCAGCAACGGAACGTTGATCAATCGTGCACCCTGAATTCGGGCGGAAATGGCGTACATGCCAAAGGTGGGAGGACTTTGTACCACTGCGCCCTGCCCGGCCTCACAGAAGGCCCGAACCAACAGGTCGATAGCCTCGTCGCTGCCGCGTGTAACCAGTGTTTGCTCTGGCGCCACACCAAAGTGCGCAGCCAATGTTGTTACCAATGCCGCCGGCTGAGGGTCGGGGTATCGGTTGAGACGTCCTGTCCCATCAGCGGGACCTGGCCACGGTGATTCGTTCGCGTTCAGCGTTACCGGCGCCATACCCGCAATGGCGCGGGCGGAAGCGTAGGCCGCCATTTCGCGTATCTCCGGTCTGGCCCGATTGACGATGCTCATGATTCCAGTGCCTCCAGCCGCAGCACCACAGCCTGGGCGTGGGCCTCCAGGCCCTCTACCCGGGCGAGCGTCACCGCCGTGGGTCCGACGGCCTTTAATCCCTCAGCACTGGCTTCCTGCACCGTCATGCGGATCTGGAAACTGTCTACCGATACGCCGCTGTAAGCTCGCGCGTAACCGTAGGTGGGCAGAACATGATTGGTGCCGCTGCAATAATCGCCCAGCGACTCCGGGGTGTGGGCACCCAAAAACACCGAACCCGCCGCAACGATCTGCGGAAGCCATTGTCTGGCCTGGGCGACCTGCAGGATCAGGTGCTCCGGTGCGTAAGCGTTCATGACTTCCAAGGCTTGCTGACGGTCATCTACTACGATGCTCACGCTATGACTCAACGCGGCTTTAGCCACATCGCCACGAGGAAGCCTTGTTAGCTGTTCCTCAACGGCCTGCTGAGTTTCGGCAAGTATCGAATCACTCAATGCCACTAGAACTACATGAGAATCGGGACCATGTTCCGCCTGAGACAGCAGGTCGCTGGCAACAAACGCCGGGGTAGCAGCGTCATCAGCCACCACCATCACTTCCGACGGCCCGGCCGGCATGTCGATACTGGCCCCTTGAGGGTCTTGGCTCACCTGTTGCTTGGCTTGGGTGACCCAAGAATTACCCGGCCCAAAAATCTTGTCACAGCGAGGAATGGTCTCAGTGCCGTATGCCATGGCCGCAATCGCCTGGGCTCCACCTACTGCAAACACCTCGCTGATACCCAACCGCGAGGCAGCGGCCAATACGGTTGTATCCACCTGACCCTGTGCATTGGGCGGACTGCATAAAACCACGCGAGCACATCCCGCCAGGCTGGCCGGCACCCCCAGCATGATGGTGGTGGACGGCAGCGGCGCACTGCCGGCTGGCACATAAAGCCCAACGGTTTGAATAGGCCTTGAGACTCGCTCGCAGCGTATGCCGTTCAAATCGCAGCTCACATCGCTCACCGTGCAGGCACTGTGGAACGACCGCACCCGATTGATGGCTACATCTAACGCTTCAGACACCTCTGTCGTGAGAGAGTCATCCGCTTGCCTAAGAGCCTGCTTCGACGTTGCCAGCTGCAGGTCTGAGACGTGGTCCAATTCGGCCGTTAGCGCTTTCAGAGCCGCATCTCCACCGTCGCGAACCCGGCGGATAATTTGCGCAACGCCAGACACCAACTCCTGGCTGGATGTGGATGGCGCACGGGCCAGAGCGAGCTCTCGCTGACGCTTATCCAGCGCGCTCCAAAGCACCTGCTTCATGCCAGCATTTTCTCCACCGGCAGTACCAGTACGGCACTGGCGCCCGCTTCTTTGAGTTCTTCCAGGTGCTCCCAAAACACGGTTTCCCGGCATACGGCATGGACGGCCACACGGTCGTCGTTGCCTTCAAGCTTCAATACGGTGGGCGACTCCGCTCCCGGCAAAATCTCTCGAATACGCGCCACTTTATTGGCTGGCGCATGGAGCATGACGTACTTACTTTCCTGGGCTTCCATAACGCCATCCAGTCTTGCCAGTAACCGTTTCAGCACAGGCTCCAGCCCGTCCGCCAACGGACTGCCGGATTTCAGCAGCACGGCGGTGGAGCGCATCATCACGTCCACTTCTTTCAGGTGATTGGCCCGCAGCGTGGTGCCGGTGGACACCAGGTCGGTAATAACGTCTGCTGTACCCATGCTCGGCGCAATTTCCACTGAGCCCGACAACCGGACCATGCGGGCATCCACGCCATGCTTCTTAAGATATCGCCCGGTTAACCCCGGGTAACTGGTAGCAATGCGTTTACCCTGCAGATCCGACGGACCGGAATATTGCTGATTTTCCGGCACTGCGAGAGACAGCCGACAGGTGCCGAAGCCCAGCTGCTTTAAGGTGCTGTAGTCTGCCACCTCGCCGCGTTCTGTGCGCACCAGGCGCTGCTCTTCGGCCACGTTCTGACCGACAATGCCCAGGTCGCAAACGCCGTCTACCAGCAGTTGGGGGATGTCGTCATCGCGGACCAGCAGCACATCCACGGGCACATTTCGGCCATAACAAAACAACTTGTCTTTGCTGCGGGAGAAGGTCAGGCCGCAACGCTCCAGCAGCGCAAACGACTTGTCAGCCAGGCGGCCGGATTTTTGTACGGCAATTTTCAGCCGGTTATCGCTGGTAGCGAGCGAGCTTTGCATAAGCGGTTTCATAACCTCCATTGCCGGTATCTAAAAAGCGCGCCACCCGCCCTATGGTGGTGACGCTGACGCCGGTTAAATCGTGAATTTGTCGGTAAGGCTTGCCGTCCTTGAGCAACGGTACCACCCGCCAGCGGTCGACCATGGCCTCCAGTTCTGCGGGTGTACACAGATCCTCAAGAAATGCCTGCACCTGCTCAGCAGAACCTAAACGCGTCAGCACCTCACACAGTTCGGTGCGTGCCGTTTTGAGCAATTTAGGATCTTGGCCTGGATGATCTTTCACGGCGATTTAGCCTCACATGCGTCATAATGTAATAGCGTGATAGCACGTTAATACATAACGACAGAGTAAACAACCGGCAAACGGGAAAATCTTAAAGGGTTTGGTATATCTCAGGATTCGCCAAGGCCTCGGCCAACGCGTCACCCAATATGGCGGTCCACTCGCCCAGACTAGTGGCTGTTGCCAGCAAGTCCTGACGAATTTCGATGCCGCAGCAGGCAATGTTAGCCGCCTCGCCGTGGTTGTCGATGGAATAATCATGGGGATGCGCACCGGAATACGGTTTGTTGTCGCCGACCGTAACCCCAGGATTCTTGCTCAAAGCTTTAATCAGGCCATTGGC
This sequence comes from Lysobacterales bacterium, assembly GCA_045106555.1. GTDB lineage: Bacteria > Pseudomonadota > Gammaproteobacteria > Xanthomonadales > SZUA-38 > JANQOZ01. The sequence continues at coordinate 320,393 of JBGCET010000008.1, forward strand.
GATGCGCTCGTCTTTTTCATACAACACGCCGATATGCCAAGGCCGATCTGGGCCACCTGCCAGCAAATCCTTGGTGTAGCTGTGAATGGCCACCAACGCAGGGCTTACACCTCTAGCTCGTATTGCGTCCAGCTGCCTCTCAATGGCGCCGTGGTAGGGGTCGAACAGCGCCGCCTTGCGTATATCGCGATCTTGCTGGGCTAAACCCTGGTTGGCAGGCACAACCGTAAAGTCACTGACCGCAGGATAGGCATCGTCGGTATCCGGGTCACGGTTCAGGTCCATCACCAGTCTTGAATAGTTGGCCAGCACCGCTGCCGCCCCCAGCCTGGCTGCCAAAAATCGGGTCATATGGGCCGCGCCCATATCCCAGGCGATATGACGTTGACGGGCCTGGTGATCTAACCCCAGGTCGTCCAACACATAGGGCACGCGGTTACTGGCATGGTCGCAAATGAGCAGAACGTTGGACTGGCTATCAGCATTCAGACAATCGAAGGCCGCCGGCTCACCGGGCTCCAAAAACGTTTCAGCGGTAGGAATATCGTTGGACAACTTTTGGATTCAATCGACACAGGTGGCGCGATGTTACCGCAGCTAGAGTTTGTAGCAAGTGCTGGATTGTAAGCGGCGTAAATTTCGCTGCTGACGTTGCAACGCTTACGCAAATCCCACCGCGCCCGAGCGCCGGCAATCAGTTGCAGCTTCCATTGAATCTGTCTTCAGCATGACGGCCCCAACACCACCGAAATACGTGTCCAACTGATCCATGGGGTGCCATCGAATGCCCCCCTCAAAGGGCGTTAAGCCGGGCTCGATGTGCACTAACGGCTGCGGCCCGGCTTGGGTTACATGCACACGAGGATGGGCAATGGCCTTTTCCAGAGGCCACTCCAAAACCACCAGATTGAGCAAGGTCTGAAACTGCGCCGTGGTGATTCGACCTGAACCCGGCGAACCAAGCGAAAGCACTTCCCCAGCGACGCTACGGCCAGTGGTGGGCGCCATATTGGACAGCAGGCGCGTGGCTGGCGGCAGCGAATGAAACCCGGTGCAGTTGAGCTCCAACTCACCCAAGCAGTTGTTCAACCAAATTCCGGTGCCCGGCGGCATCACGCCAGAACCGTATCCGGCCGACAAGGTGATTGAGCAGGCGTTACCTTGAGAATCTACAACGCTGTTGTGCACCGTACTGGCTGAGTCTTTGCCCACCCCAAGCTGCTGGTGAAAATAGGCCCGCGCCTGGTCGCCAAAATCCGGCGACACGTCCAAAACCTTGGCACGGTAACCCAACACGTCATTTTGTATTTCCACCACGCGCTGCAACCACTCGCTGCCCCAGGGTTCGCTGTCTGGCATACCCTGCTCGGCTTGAGTCACCATTACACCCAACAGGCTGCCTCCAATGGCGGAGGGCGCCGCTGATGCCAGCTGCAAGGGCCCCAGCGTGTAACGCATGGGCTCAGACACTATGGGTTGATAAGCGGCTAGGTCTTCGCGGGTGAGAATGCCCTGCCCCTCTTTGATGCAGGCTGCGATGGCGACCGCCAGGTCACCACGGTAGAACGCGCTTACTCCCTCATCAGCTATTAACTGAAGACTGTCGGCTAGATGGGGGACGTGGATGGCATCACCAATGCTCAGCAACTCGCCGGCGTTATCGTGGATAGCGGCAAAGCTCTCGGGTTCGCGGCCAAAAATGAGCTGGTGAGATGCGGTGAGGTAACGATGAGACGGCGGGCGCATGGGAAAACCCGCCTTGACAACCTCTATCGCCGGCAACATCAATTCTCGCCAAGGCATGCGGCCGAAACGCGCCGAAGCCTCTGCAAATGCCGCCAGCGCGCCAGGCGTGGCTACAGTGCCCGCCCCAACCAGGGCATCGGTGCCATCGAAGTAATCGAGGTGAACGGTTTCCGCGCCCATGCCAAATCGATCCGCAGACAGGCCCCGCCCCGGCATTTCCACGCCGCCGTCGATCGCGATTGGGTTACCTTCGCTTGGCCAAATAACAACATACCCACCTGCACCCAGCGCCACCATCCCCGGCTCGGTTACCGCAGACACGAGACACGCAGCAATGGCCGCATCAACCGCATTGCCGCCGTCCTTCGCGATGCGCGCACCCGCATCGGCGGCAAGATCAGAACTGGCAGAAACTCCGGCGCGAGGGATCAAAAGGAATGCTCAACTAATGGATGGCGGGAGTATACCGTCGGCGAATAACTCGGGACTACACCCAGCAGTACACCGACCAAGGCTTGTCAGTTACCATCGTCGCCAGGAAGAAGGGTTCAGAATGACAAACGCGCGCTCTAACAAAATTACAGTGAACTGGCCTCAAGCCTTCAGTGAAGTGTCGCTACTGCTGGCTGGCGTATTACTCGCGTTAGCAGCCCAAGCGTGGTGGGAGGCGCGCGCGGAGCGAGAGACTTCGCTAGAGCACATTAACAACCTCATTATTGAGCTTGATGCCAATGCCTCAGGACTGACCGACTCCCTTGCCAAACATGAGGGCTATATTGAGGTTAGCGTTGCCATACTTCGGGGCGCGAAAGGACCACTCAGCGACGCAGCTCGTGAAACCTTACTGCAACGAATATCGAGGTTTTCGTATATCAGCGACTACCGGCCCGCGACTGCCGCGCTCGATAACCTTGTGGGCGCAGGTGGACTCGGGCAATTTGACAATGCCTCATTGCAATTGGCGGTATCCAGCTACTCCCAGGCAATACAGAACCACAATGTGCTGCAAAGCGAATTGACCGATTTTTTCTTCCATGAGCTTGTCCCCTATTTGAGTGAGCATATTCCGCTACTGTCCATCCATTTCGTCTCTGGCATCCCAGAACCCGTGCCCACCAGTCGCTTTGACCTGGACTTAACCGCACTGACCGAGTCCATGCCGTTTGAAAATCTGGTTCTTCGAAGAATATCCGCAGAGTTTGATGCCAAGACGACGGCAAACCGGCTACTGACAGCGACGCAAGAGCTGCGCCAGCGTCTTGAGCAAGCCCGCTAGTGGGAATCGAGCCAGGCCTGCGCCTGACGGGTGTACCACCAGGGCGAGAAGTTTGAGGCGTCAACGATTGCCTGAAAATGGCGACGAGCTAACGCCGCGTTGCCATTGAGGTCGTGCAGTTCTGCAAGATAGATATGAGCGTAGGGGTTGTAAGCATCTTCGGCCAGCAGGCGTTCGCCAATAGCAATGGCGGTGGCATCGTAGTCCGTTAGGAGCCGGCTTTCATTGTGGTGGGCTATGAGCTTGAGCATTGATAGCGCGTGGGCTAGCCCTAGCCCTGCTTCACTCACCGCGTTAGGAAACCTGGCCAGCAAGTCGTCAATCACCGCGGCGCTTTGCTTCGCCCGGTCTGCGTCAAAACGCCCGAGATACGCTTTTCCAAGCGCATCAGCAATCAGCCCATCGGCCTCGTATGGCTTGCTCGAGACGTCCACACCGGCAAAGTGATGCAGGAACGCGCGAGCGAATAGCGACGTGCGCAAGTTGCCGCTAATTAGCCGGGCCGGGTCTGCGACCAGAGCATTGTTGGCAACCAGAGCCATCGACAGAGATTGGTCCGGCAAGAACATCATCAGGCTGGAATAGCTGTCGTACTGACCGTAGCCCCACAGCACCCTTTGGCCATAGAGCACATTAGTAAAGAGGCCAAAGCCATAAGGAGATCCTGTCACAGCCGGTTTAGACATTACGGCCCAGGATTCCTGGGACACTACATCACCAGAGGCTAATGCGCTGAAAAAACGCAAGAGATCTGACGGAGTAGAAACAAGCCCTGCTGCCGCACTGGACCCATAGTCGACAAATCCATCCACCGTGCCTCCCTCAAAATTGTGGGGGCTGGCGAGATTGGCGAGGCGTTGCGCATTCATACCTTCGACGCCATCAGGGAGCAGATAACTGCTGTCCAGCGACAGCGGCGCAACAATGCGTTCATTCAGCGCTTGCTCAAATGGCATATTGAAAACCGTTTCAATCACTGTGGTTAATGCAGAGAATCGGCTGCTGTAAAGAAAATGAGCGCCTGGCTCACCTTGGGAAGTGTGGGAAAGCACATGTCCGACGGTGATTGTTGGGTCAAGCGGCGTCTTTTTGAGAAAGCGATTAAGCGGCTCATCCAAAGACAACAGGCTCTCATCCACTGCTTGAAACAACAGGGCTGCCGCAAACACCTTAGTGAGTGAGGCCACCGGAAACTGGGTCTGCGTGCTGATCGGCTGATCTGTGCCGAGTTGGCAGCAACCGGCTGCGGATTGGTACAGCACCTGACCCTTATGCGCCACCTGCACCGATAGGCCAGGAATGAAAAACTGCATCTGAAGCTTGGCCAGTTCCGCCTCGAACTCGCCGCTTTTGCCGGGGACCGGGAGCGACTGGCAGCCCGACAGAAAGACCGTGGCAATCATAGTTGCAACCAGCCTGTCACTCAGGGGTTTCCGACTATTGATCATGAATATCCAATCCCGCTTAATTTAGGCCCGAACAACGTTTCATTTATTGCCGACAACTCGCCGGCGAAGACTTAGCAAAGAACAGTTAACCAGGGCGGAATGCTCCCGCTACAAACGCCGCTCGCATTCACCGGACCACGTTGCACGCCGCCAAGACGTTAAAGTACAATCGCGCTCCCGCTTGGCGGCCTTTCCAGGGCTGCCGTGGTGACATCGGTCGGAGTGTAGCTCAGCTTGGTAGAGCACTGCCTTCGGGAGGCAGGGGCCGGAGGTTCGAATCCTCTCACTCCGACCAAATTTCCCTATTTACTTCAGTTACTTACCACTAAGCGCAGTCGACCACTGCTTCTTTTTTCGGGCGATTGTGTGAGATTCGTGTGAGTTCCGACGCGAAGCACCGTACTCACTCGCCTAACGCAGATTTTTTCCACGCTCACAATCAGTCTCGCCACGTCCGGAGCTGACACACTTCCTGATCTCTGCAGCCGGTATTGACTGTATAGAGCACCATGTCTTGAAGATGGGATGGCAGTTCCGGAAAAAACCGATCCTGCTCTTCCCAACTCAGCGGATAAGGTTGCCGCGCCGGCCCTTTCTCCATCTCAATCAGCGGTGCTGACGCCAACCACGACAATCCGCCAAGGAATCATTGTGGATTTGATCCAGATTCAGGTCCCAATGTGAGGCATCACGCGATTAAACGCGTAAATATCCCGCTCCAGGCTCCTTTTATCCGAGTAATCCTCGATGTACTTCAGTGCCGCCTGCTCAAACGTCCGTGTGGGCCTGATGCCGTCGACCATCGCTTGGCGGACCTCATCGAGTCGAAACGCTAGGTACCGTTAAATAAGGAGAGACAAGGTTCTCTTCATGGTACGCAGAACCGGTATTGCTTGAACAGTCCCGATGCAGCCACACCGTCAGGCCTAAGGCCGTCAGCTCCAGCATCACCAGCATCCAGAACACCACCCACGCCGACCCGTTGGGCTGATCAGCGAGAACCTCGACCACCCAGGTCAGACCCAATGGAAGGGCTGCCCAGGTAAATAGGACCATAACCAGCAGGCCCGCTCCACGCACTCCGGAACCGTAGCTTGCGGTCCAGATGAATTTGCCGCCGGCCCTGGCCCAGTGGCGATAGTCGGGGACGGTGGCCAGCACCAGGCCCACCGCTTCTAGGAGCACAATCCATAGAAGACCCGACGTCAACAGCTGTCCCCATCCGCTCGCTATCGCCGTCCACCAGTCCTGACTGCCGCGGCCCTCACCATCCAGATAGAGCGCCAGCGTTACCAGGGCCGCCAGCACTATCGTCCAGAACCTGGCCCGACCCGGTCGGTCCACCTCAGAACGGAAGGCCAGACAAGATATGACCAACCGACTGAGGCCAATGCCCACCCACATGATCATTAACCATTCTGACAGCAGCGGTAAGACCATCAGCAGTGGGGATATGCTGTGCTGATCAATGGCCCGCGCCATCAGCCAGAACGACAGCCCTAGCGTCAACAGCCGGGTCATCACGAAGCCCAGGTCTGAGCGAAACGAGCGCGCCATGGCCGGTCCATCTCGGCGTCGGAATAGGATGCTGAGTGTTCCGCCAGTTTTGGTCGCGGTTTCGCCATCACACTCCTCTGACTCATGATCGGGCTAAAGCCCTGGGTAAACTAAAGGTCCCGCCGTTTCGGCCGATAATTCGTTTAAGCCGTTATCCGCCAAAGCCCCTTATGAATATAAACGCTGCTCCGCCGCTGGTTGCACAACCGGCGGCGGGGCCTGACAACAATACAGAAGCAGTTCGTGAACTGGCGGCTACGGATCGTCGGGTCCGAGCACACGAAGCAGCCCACCTGGCGGCGGCCGGCGGGTTGGCCCGGGGTGGGGCCTCGTTCTCCTATCAGCGTGGCCCGGATAATCGCCTGTATGCGGTGGCCGGCGAAGTCCAGATTGACGCATCGAAAGTCTCCGGCGACCCCCAAGCCACTCTGCGTAAAGCTCAGCAGATTCAGCGCGCTGCACTGGCGCCAGCTGATCCATCAGCTCAGGATCGCGCAGTTGCCGCAGCGGCCCAGCGAATGGCGATTGAAGCACGTGCCGCGCTGTCGGCGGAAGTGGGGTCCGAACAGGCATTGGAGACTTCCAACAGCGCAACCAGCGCCCGCTCCCTCAACGAGCCCCTTGAGGTCGTTTGTCCAGCCTGCGGTGGCGCTCATGCCGGCCATGTACACGACGGTATATCAAGCTACGAACAGTCAGCAGCACCCGGTATTAGCAACACATTGGTGCAAAAAGCCTGAATCGGCGGGTGACAATGCCTTTCCTCGGAACGAGTATTGGATCACTTTTCCAATGGCCAGGTATCAGTAACCCGATAGCCCGCAGGCCAAGGGTCGCCAGGCGTCAGCCAGAGTTGTTTCCTGCCGGTTGTAAATGCAAGGCCTTCAATGATCGGAATGATCGCTTCCCCCCCACCCACCTGGGTGATGGCAACACCAAGCTGAGCCAGTTGCTGCGCCTCATGGGGCACAAGCTCAAATCCCAGGGACGCAGCGTCAACCAGCACAAAGCTGTCACCGCCGTAGGCGACATCAACGTTGAGCCTTCCCAGGTCAGGGACCTGAATCGAGGCACCCAGCTGGCTCACAAACGAGGGGGTGTTTTGTAGCCTAACCCGCTGAACCTTGCTCTGATTACAGGTTGCCGTGACAGACTCCAGTCCGCCAGGGGCTTCAAGCACCAGCTTTGTTTCGGGTTCCTTCATCGTCAGTACGCCCGTTTCCAGGGCCACCGTTGCTACGCACATGGCGTTGGAACCCGACATGGGCGGGGTGTCAGCAGGTTCCATAATGGTAAAGCCCAGGCTCGCTTCCGGATTAACCGCCGGCACCAGCAAGTTCACGTGTCTGAAGACCCCGCCGCGGGGCTCATTAAGCACAAAATGGCGCAGGGATTGATCCCGCGCAATCCAGCGCGATTGCTCCCACAGCGTCTTTCCGGGCGGCACGTCTACGCCGGCCACAATCACATCACATCACCCACCTCACCTTCAGCGTGGCATTCGATTATTTCTATCTGTTGACTCAACGGCTGCGCCTATTGGCTGACGATTAAAAAATATCCCTACAAAAAGCGGGGCCAATCAACGTTATGACAATACAGTCTTTGGTACCAGGTTGATCCGCGATGTCCAAGAACGTGCACCAAGATGAACCATACAGCGACTAAATGTCGCCCGGCCGTTGATTGCGCGAAAGTTGTTAAAGGAACAATACCTGCATGACGTTTCTGAATTTCTTAAATCTGGAACCAGTGATGACTCCTTCTCTGCGCGGTTTACGCGTATTTTGTGCTGCGGCCAAACAGCTAAGTTTCAAAGCCGCCGCCGAGTCGCTGTTTATCACGGCATCAGCGGTGAGCCATCAAATAAAAGCGCTGGAGCGAGAATTTGAGGCAGAGCTGTTTGTTCGTGGTCCCCGATCGCTATCGTTGACACCACGAGGTACCGCGCTGTTTGAACAACTGGACCCACTGCTTAAAGAGATTGGTCACGTCTGCTCAAGCGTTTTCGAAGATACAACCTCCCCACCCATTCGCCTGGCCGCACCGCCGTTTTTTGCAACAGAACGACTGATCGCACGCCTGCCCGACGCACTGGCTGAGGGTGGTCACTTTGCGCTTGAGCTGTCCACCATCACCGGGCGGGCGGACTGTCATCCTGATAATGCAGATATTGCTGTATTGCTGGCCGAGACCCCGCCAGAGGGCACTGGTTCGCTGCCGCTGTTTTCGTTAGACCTGGTGCCGGCCTGCGCGCCTGCCTTAGCCCTGTCACTGGAAGGCAAAGAACCTGGTCAATGGCGTTCTCAAACCTTGATTGTGCATAGAGGTCGGGCCAACGCCTGGCGCCGGTGGTTTGCGCAGAAAGACATGAAACTCACCCATCCAGATCGGGTGATGTTGCTGGACTCCATGTTCGCCGTGGCTCGGGCAGCAGAACAAGGGCTGGGTATTGCGCTGGTGCCAAAAGCGCTTTCAACGAAGTGGTTTCAGAGCGGTGGACTTATCCAGCTTTCGTCCGACCCGCTGACAACCGGCGACAGCTATTTCCTGAGCTGGCTGAATAATGAAGAGTCGAAAGCTGGCCTGAGAGACCTGTCCCGTCAGCTTGCCGAGATGCTGATCGATACATGAATTTTTTTCGTTCGCCGGCTTATTATTTTTCGTTTGTAGGCACCGATGTCGAGGCCTAAATTGTGGGTCGTTCCAACCCCACAATGACAGGAATTCCCCACATGAAAAATTATTCCCTAGCGACAATTTTGTTGTTTCTAAGCCTGGCTCCCCTCGCGGCGCATAGCGCCTTAGAAATGAGTGTTTTCGAAGGCTATGCCAGCTCCAGGGCTGTTCTTTCCGGCCGCTATGAAGAGGCTATTTCCATCGCAAGCACCCGAGAGAAGACCAACGTTGCCTTCCATCGTGTTGTCAACGCCACCGCGCTCTGTGTCGCCTTGGTCAAGACTAACCGAATCGACGATGCTGCAACGGCCTGCGAACGGGCTGAAGTAACGCTTGAAAATATCGGGCGTCAGCATGACGGCATGGGGCGCGATCAGATCGTCAACACCGTAATGAGGAACCAGCAGGTGATTACCGCAATTAGGCCAACGCTCGCTGGGCATTAGGGCTGAGCCTCGGCGGCAGGCCTGATCGTCAGGCCTGCCTTATCCCCATCAACCGCCCTCACCGACACACCACCAACTCAAAAGATTTTGGCCTGGCGTGGCCGTTTGCCGTAGGCTGACCCCTGGTAGGCTGACGCAGACGTTAGAGTTCAATGAGAAAATATCCCGCGGTTCGTCAAGTTGCGCTGTTGCTGCCAGCGTTGTTATTGACGTTCTTGCCAACGTTTTGTTGCTTCTCGCAAACATCAGCAAACAGTTCCGCCTACATTCCCAACGAGGTGTATCGCAGCGCTGATAACCAAGTGAGCGTTGAGTCATTGGGTCAGGGTGTTTACCTTTTTCGCTGGTGGCCCGGCTTATACGTGAGTCCTTTTCTGGTCAGTGAGCACGAGGTTGTTGTGGTCGATCCAGTGAACGATACGGTAGCGGCGCTTTACAAAAAAGCCATAGTGTCAGTGACGAATAAACCCATCACCACCGTTATCTACAGCCATGACCATCTGGATCATATCAGTGGCGCCAAAACGATAGCGCCTGACGCGCAGATTTATGCCCACCCGGGAATCTCCACCTTTTTGCGGCAGCGAGGTCAGGCGGATGTTCTGATGCCTACCAGAGACCTGAACGGTGGCGACGTGCTGCGGTTTGGAAAATACTCGATTGCCGCCCATTATTTCGGTCCTAACCACGGCGATTTTAATGTCGCGTTGGGGTTCGATACCGGGATCGGCTCGCTGCTAGTGCTGGTTGATACCATCGAGATTGGCATTGCGCCTTACCGCTCACTACCCGACACTAATTTCAACGGGTATTTGAACACGTTAGAACAAGCCGCAGCGCTCAACCCGGACTGGGTGCTTGGAGGCCACAGCGGCCCGGGTTCGGGAGATTGGCTGACGCTATTTCTGGGTTACTTCAGGGACATGCGCAACGCGCTGGCTGAAGCGGAGCGGGTCATTGTCGAGCAGCCGGCTGCTGACGGTGAGGACTTTATTGTTGCCAGCGAACGCCACATCAGCAAGGTGGTTGAACATGCGGTGGATATGCTTCGGCCCGTTTACGGTCACTGGCGAGGTTTTGAGCAGTGGGCACCCATGAATGCGCAAACCATTCGCATGGCCATCATCATCGGAAAGTAGCGGCTGATCAGTTGTGATGATCAGCTTTTGTCCAAGGGCGCTGGCGAAAACAGCACGCCAAACAGTTCGCACCACACCACTACGCTACGGGAGGCCGACAAATCGACATTCCCGGGTACCTCATAGTCCATAAGGACCGAGCTCGAGGTGCTGGTGCAACAGATCAGCCAGCGCGTGGGCCGCCATTTGGAACGCCAGGGGCTGCTGGAGCGGGACCTGGAGTCCAGCCAACTGACCCTCGACCCGGGCGAAGACGACGGCATGAATGCACTCCTGGGCCATTCCATCACCTACCGGGTGGCGGTCGCCCCCCGGGCCGGCCAAAAGGCCTTCACGCTGCAGATTCACGTTCGAGAACGCCCGAAACGGTCGATTGTGGGGGTTCGCGAGAGAGTTCAGGATGCGGCGGCGCCGAATGATCCGGCGCGCCGGGCGGCGCTATCAGAATCCGTTAATCTTGCCCCCGACGCGCCTGTTAACGCCAAGCTGATGGTGTCGGATACGGACTACTACGGGCTCTGTGAACGAGCAGCAAGAGAGGATGACGAAGGCACCCGTCTACCCATCCGTGTTGGCCGTTCAATGCGCTGTGACGACTACGGCGCGTTCGGGCTTGCTTGGAAAACCGCGCCAAACCTGGGTGCGTCTTATGCCCGCCCCGAACGCTATGGCCTGGTGCTCACCAGTGTGTCGACCTACCAGGTGATTCGAGAAGATAACCATACGCTGATGGTGTTGAATCGTGATGGGGTGCGCGATCTCGGTTTGTGTTGTTCCGGATGGCACAAGGAATTCCTCGAGCAGAATCTCTCCGGGATGAAATGGATTTTTGGGTTGTCTGGCCATATGCGCGGCCCGTTAATGGTAGTCAGCAATTTGAACATCGAAAGCGTTACCGCTTTCCCAACGAAACACTACCCGCCACTGGTCATTGATACGAATGGAATGGTAGCCCTTTGGATCGCCCCTTAAAGCCCCTTGCCGATTACCCGGAGGCATCCTGAGATCCTTTAGCTCAACAGCGACATGCAAATACAACAACTTTTGCCGACCCAGTCTGCGCAGCTCTGGAGGAAACGTTCTGGCCGCTCTTGTTCGCCTATCGTCAAATAGATCTTCCGTCAGTGGATTTCCGAAGGTTTCGATCATTTTACTCTGGTACTTGAACCTGATCCCAAAAATTCTTGGTGGGCAGGATCAAATTTCTGCTTCGACACAGGTTATCATTTTTGATAACCTCGACAAATGACATGGACGGTCAGTTTTTATAACGAAAAGGTTGAGGCCGATACGCTAAATCTGCCACCCGGCACGCTAGCGAGTTTTCTGCGAATTACTGAACTAATCGAGGAATTCGGCCCTAATCTTGGACGTCCGCATACCGCGCCATTGGGACAGGGATTATTTGAGATCAGGGCGAAGGGCCGCGAAGGCATTGCCAGATCGATGTTCTGTACGGTAGTAGGCGAAGAAGTCGTGATCTTGATGACTGCCGTGAAAAAAGCCAGCAAGTTACCAAAACGTCAAATGGATCTAGCGCGCAAACGAATGAAAGAGGTACAACGGGATGAGTAAACGACCCAAACTTGGCGAGTTCAAGAAAAAAGCACTGAAAAACCCGAAGGTACGCGCTGAGTATGAGGCACTCTCTTCTGCATTTTTGATGAAGCGCCAGATGATTGCGCTACGTCACAAAGCCGGGCTAACTCAGGAACAAATGGCAGATTTACTCGGCACCAAAAAAAGCAACATTAGCCGGCTTGAAAGCGTCAGCGCAGTTAATTCTCCAAGTCTTGCTACTGTCGAGAAATATGCTCAAGCACTCGGCTACTCGATCAAGGTTGAATTCGAACCGTGCGCGAGCTAACTCACGCTTGGACGCAGTTACGCCCAAACACCTTGTGTGAGAAACGTGTGAGTCAGCTCTGCACTGATGTGCAACGTACTGAAGTTGCAACGGGCGCCTCGCCCAATTTCTTCAGTAAATGTGTATTCCGTTCGAAAGCTGCCACCGATTCCGGTGCAAAGCTGCCACCCATTCCGTTTGAAGCCTGCCACCGATTCCGGTGAAGGTTGCCACCCCTTGAGGGAGGCCATTTCAGCGTAGTTTGACGCGGGACAACGCACGGTACGCTGCCCATTTCTGATGATCAGGAGGGGCAGATGCCGGCCAAGAGGTTGTCCATGCGCAAGATCAAAGAAGTACTGCGGTTAGCCTGGAGCTGCGGCCTAAGTCACCGGAAGGTGGCGGAGAGCACGGGCGTGTCTCGGCCAACGGTGGGTGAGTATGTTCGCCGAGCGAAGGCTGGCGGTCTGGCCTGGCCGTTGCCCGAAGATCTGGATGACGCAGCGCTGGAGCGCAAGTTGTTCCCGCCGCCGCCGGCATCGGATGTGGTTCGCACGCTGCCTGACTGGGTGCAGATCAACCGGGAGCTCAAGCGCAAAGGCGTGACGATGTTCCTGTTATGGCAGGAGTACCGCCAGCGCCATCCTGAGGGTTATCAGTACAGCTGGTTCTGCGACTTGTATCGCGAATGGCGCGGGCGCCGCGATCTGGTGATGCGCCAGGATCACCGGGCCGGTGAGAAGCTGTTCATTGATTATGCCGGTCAGACCGTGGGCGTGGTCAACGCGGCGACCGGCGAGGTCCGTCAAGCACAGATCTTTGTGGCAGTGATGGGCGCGTCAAACTTTACCTTTGTGGAAGCGACCTGGAGCCAGTCGTTACCGGACTGGATCGCCAGTCACCAGCGGTGCCTGGCGTTCCTGGGCGGGGTGCCGCAGGTGCTGGTACCCGATAACCTGGCCGCCGGCGTGAGCAAAGCCCACCGCTACGACCCCGATATTAACCCCACCTACAGCGAGATGGCGGCGCACTATGGCGTAGCCGTGGTGCCGGCCCGAGTCCGCCGACCCAAAGACAAAGCCAAGGCCGAGACCGGCGTGTTGGTGGTGGAGCGCTGGATCTTAGCGGCGCTGCGGAACCAGACCTTCTTTACGCTGGGTGAGCTCAATGCGGCCATCGCTAAGTTGCTAACGCACCTCAACGACCGGCCCTTCCGCAAGCTGCCGGGCTGTCGCCGTTCGTTGTTCGCGTCGCTGGACCGCCCAGCGCTAGGGCCGCTGCCGGCGCAGCCCTATCCGTTCGCCACCTGGAAGAAGGTGCGGGTGCACCTCGATTATCACGTGGAGGTTAAGGGCCATTACTACTCCGTGCCTCACGCACTGGCTAAGCAGCAGCTGGATGCGCGGATCAGCGATCACGTGGTGGAACTGTTCCATCGCAGCCAGCGGGTGGCCAGCCACCGGCGCTGCGAGGATCGGGGCCGACACACCACCGTGCGTGAGCACATGCCCAAGGCCCATCAGCAGTACAGCGACTGGTCACCGGAGCGGTTCATCCGCTGGGCCGGCGACAGTGGCCCGGCGACCGCTGAGTTAATCACCGGCATCCTGGCCGGTCGTGCACATCCCCAGCAGGGCTACCGCACCTGCTTAGGGATCTTGCGCCTGGGCAAAGCCTTCGGCAATGACCGGCTGGAAGCGGCTTGCGCCAGAGCGTTACTGATCGGCTCGCGCCGATACAAGAGCATCGAGTCCATCCTCAAAAACGGCCTGGATCGCCAGCCGTTGGATGACACCCCTGAACCCACCGTACCCGATGATCACGACAACGTGCGTGGTCCGGGCTATTACCAATGACCAAGGAGAACCCTATGTTGCAACACCCCACACTGGATAAGCTTAAACAGCTGAAGTTTACCGGCATGGCCCGTGCGCTGAAGGAGCAAATAGACAGCCCGGACATCGACGCAATGGACTTCCATGAACGACTCGGACTGCTGGTGGATCGAGAGATCACCGAGCGGGATAACCGGCGTCTAAGCTCGCGCCTGCGCCAGGCCAAGCTTAAACACCTGGCGTGTGTAGAAGACATCGATTACCGCCATCCTCGCGGCCTGGACCGATCACAGGTCATGACCTTATCCAGCAACTACTGGCTATCCCAGCACCGCAATGTGCTGATCACCGGACCCACCGGCATCGGCAAGACCTGGATCGCCTGTGCGCTGGCCCAGAAGGCCTGCCGGGAGGGGTATCGGGCCCTGTATCTGCGCCTGCCAAGGCTGCTGCAGCAACTGCCCATTGCCAAAGGCGATGGCACTTACCCCAAGCTGCTGATGAAACTGGCCAAGGTCGACCTCATCATCCTGGACGACTGGGGCTTATCCAAACTTACCGCTGAGCAGCGCAGAGATCTGCTGGAGATCTTAGAAGATCGTTACGACACTCGTTCCACGCTGGTGACCAGCCAGTTACCCGTCGACCAATGGCACGGGGTGATCGCCGATGCGACCTTGGCCGACGCCATCTTGGACCGCCTCGTTCACAACGCGTATCGGATCAATCTGAAAGGCGAATCGCTACGAAAAACCACCGCCAAGTTGACGGGCGATAACGAAACAGAGTAACTATACAAAAACACCCGCGTCGCTACGCTCCGGCAGGTGGCAGCAATCACCGGTTTAGGTGGCAGGCTTCAAACGGAATGGGTGGCAACCTTCAGCGGTTTACGCACCAAATGTTTTGCTTTCGAGAATTCTTGGCTCAGGTAAACGCAATAGCGCACTAGTAGACACTTCCTTCATACGCTCAAAATCACGAATGTCTCTTTGTCGAACGATTGACTCAAGATTCGAAAATGTTATTGCTTCTCCATCTGGGCTGTCACAGTGACACGCTATACTCAACTTTATCGTAACGCTGCCGGAGCTATTCGACCACCCTTGCCTTCCAAAATCCCATAGCGCCGAAAGGATTCGTGGATTCGCAATATCATCATCATAAAGCCCTGGGGCCATTTTGGAGATGGATTCGGTAACGACCCGATTAGGGAATTGGTCGCTCCGTCCGGGCGGTACGAGCAAAGTGATCATCTTAGCTCCAAATTGCACACTGATCGGGACCGGTTCGGTCTCGGTGCTCAGCGCACAACCCACGAGAGTTAAAGCTGTCAGGAACGACATGAATCTAATTTTTCTCATAGGGAAATGTGTGTGGAGACTCGGTACCCATCATGCGATTAAATCTTCCCGATAGTGTTGGCGCCCTGAGTGTGGACCCGATCCATTTCAGGGGATTTAATCCTGCGCGTAGTCCTAATATCTGCGGCACCATGTCATGTGGGTGGTCGACATAACTAATAACTGATGTGCCTAATTGTGATGCGTACCTGTCGGTCACACCTTTATTGTTTCCGCCAGCATGGAACGCTACGGATGTTCTAGAGAGCATCTGACCACCTCGCAAATTCTGTCTCATAGATTCTGAAAAGATTATCCCTCCTTGGCTGTGAGCAACCCACTGGGAACCGCCAGTATCATCGGAATTCCTCAATATTTCCGAAAATTGCTTGGATGCGGCTGACGCAGGCAACCCGAATGTCGCAGCTTTATCTTGAGCCGACTCTAGCAGATCTTTAAAAAAGCCTTCGGTCGGATTGTGAACCAACAGAAAATTGTTTGCGCCATAAAGATCTGTATGATCTCCCATTAGGAACGCAGCCCGACCAACCGTATTCAGCATACCGTTGATCGCTGAATTGGCGGAACCCGACTGATAAACGCGATCTAATGATTGCACTACGCCGTCAGCATTCGTGGAAGTTGAACCAAATCATGCCTGTCCAAATTCACCTGTCCAAATTCACCCTACCAGCGAGGCTCAGTTAACTTGGCAATACCGCTTGGAGGATTGATTCGTCGCGAGAACAGTAACAAAAACAATGGAACGTCCAGGCGACGCGCGCCCTGTGTTCTGAAATTTTGGCCCTGTTTGGGCCAACTTGCGTATGTCCATATTGAATACAGACGCAAAACGCTTCTCATAGCTTGTGCGATTGCATGGAAAGTGACGACGCACCTTGGGGAGGGTCCTTAGAGCATCACAAACGTCTGTCTTAAACAATCCTCGTCCTTAGTTGAGAGAGATGTGATGGATAAAGCCGCCCGCTCAGATGTTTTCGTACCTTCGTCCCGGCTTTGCTGGGGTTTGGGTATTCAGTTTTGCCTCGGACTTCTTTTTTTTATTCTTTTGTTGGTGGTCCGCAGCGCAAGTCAGGAAGTCGAGCCTCTTGGACCTGAGGATCAAGAACTCCTTTTCCGTTATTTCAGCGCAGCCATTGTCATCACACTTTGGAATCTGGTGATGCCGGTGATCGTGTGGGTTCGGGTCCGGGCATACTGGGTTAGTGTTGGAGGAGCGATGGCTATGACCGCTCTCCTAATTCTTGATAGCCCAGGTTATAGCCTATTGTTTGCTTTTGCAGCAGCTCTTCAAATCCTTGGGCGTCCGCAGCGCGACAAGGTGGGGACGATAGTCGTTCAGAGGTCATCGCCCACTACGGATATGTCATTCATAATAAGGCTACCTGCTCCACTGGCATTCGTTTTTTTGGCTATTCCGCATCTTTTCCTTCTCGGGTTCTTGTCCGCTAATTTTCAAACAACTCTCGCTTTCTCGTTATTTGCCAAGGTTTTGTCCACCACCTGCTTGCTTCAACTTGCCTCTACCTGGTGGTTCTGGGATGTCGGACGGCTTCTGGTGGGTAGACTTGGCGCTGGATACTGTTGGCGCAGACTGAGAATTGCTGTCTTCATTCAGGTCATTGCACTCGCCTCAATCGTGGCGATATTTTTAGTGTTAGCGGTTACTGGGTGGACGCTGCAAAAATGGGTTGTCATTTGGGCCCTGGCGTCCTACCTCGGTGCCTATTTGTATAGTTCCCGCTTTGTTGCACGCCATCTCTACCTTGCCGAAGAGAGCTTTGGCCGGGATGTGAAATTCAGTCTCCTTTTTTTTGCTGTTTATTTTCTACCCTTGGGCGTGTGGTTTCTTCAACCTCGCGTGGCTAGACTCGCTGCAGAGTCGACGGATGGCTGGACAGTCGATGTCACAGGAAATGGGGTCGAGGAAATGGCGCATCGAAACGGCAAATGAAAATGGTCTAATGCACGCCGATTTCAGCCTCAGCACACTTCCGGAGTCAGGTCTTTCAACGCCACATTTGCGCATTGATTATGCACTGAAATATGACGAATAATCTAATAGCAACTGAGGAGCTTCTGTATTGATCATCAGATGAAATCCTCATCGCGAACCATGAATGTGGCGGTGCAAGACCCCGGTTTTTGCTGATGATTTCTGGCGGAAATCGGTGACGCTTGTAAGTGTTCATCCGCTGATTGTAGCAGCGAGGCTCGGTTAACTTGGCAGTACCCCCTTGGCAGTACCCAAATCACAGATCAGCTAGTATCGATCGCCGCACCCGGACTATTTTTGGCCTCGTTCAAAGCAACCAACACTTCGGAGTAAATCACCAATGGAAGCTCTATCTGAATATGTTCTAAAGCAAAAATATCCAATGGCACCATCATGTGGGGCGTATTACGTTGAGATGCTTCACTGTATAGCGATATAGTTAGGTGACTAATAATCTTAGTTATGTCTTTATAGAAGACGGTAAGAACTTCTTCGTTTTCTTTTTTGACTTAACACGATATTCAGGTATTGCCAAGTTAACTTCCCCAAACCTGCGGAGTCTCAACTTCGAAATCAAACTACCGCCCTACTCCATTCTGCGAACGCACTTTTCATAAGATTACGAAAATGATCAGCAGCAATTAGATGGCGGCCAAGATTGAGCAGGTTATATACCGCGGCGTGGACTGTCAGGAATCGTTGCCCTTG
>JBGCET010000009.1:0-16228 GCA_045106555.1 Lysobacterales bacterium
GCCGGGGATGTTGTCCAGCGTTACCGGTCCGGTTAGGGCTGCGGAAACGATCACGTTATCCACCGTCACGTTTTCATCGCCACCGCGGAAACCCAGGGCGCGAAAACGAATCTGGGTGCTGGCACCGATCAGGCCTGCAGGAATAGCAACGGTGCGAGTGCCATTGTTGTTGTCCGGGTCGCCGCTGAGGGTAATCAGGGTAGTCCAGTTAGTACCGTCGTTGGACGCCTCAGCGAACAGGCAGTCGTCAGCCCCCAGAGCGCCGTCACAGGCTTCGGTTGCGCCGTCAAAATCGAAGTCGAAGGTTAAGCTGGCATTAGCGGCGCCGCTGAGGTCGGTGGCGCGCTGCAAGGTATCAAAGGCAGCATCAGTCGCAGAATCGGGTCGATCAAACTGTAGCTCGCCGCCGCTGATAAAAACATCGCCCGCCGCGGGCCCGTTGCTGCCGCCGTTGTCAACTTCCACCCAGTTGCCAGGCCAGGGTGTGGCGCCGCTGGAGCCGGAGTAGGTAACGGGTGTGTCGTTGAAGTTGTCCCGATAATCGATGGTTTGCTGGCGCCGACCTTGAACCACTGTGGATTGGCTGACGTAGCTGGTGCCGTTTGGCAGCGGGTCGACCACGGTCAGGCCGGTGTGGGTGATGTTATCGGTGTTGGTGACCGTGAGGGTATAAGTGATGATCTGCCCTGGGCTGGCCTCAGCGCCGGCGTTGGACACTTTGGTGAGTTCCAGCGCCTGAATATCCAGGTCAACCGACTCGGTGTCCGAAACGGTGAAGCTCTGGTTGCCGGCGGTAAGACCGCGGACTTCGGCAATGTTGACTACTGGGCCAGGAAAGTCGTTGGTTGTGATGGTGTAGGGCGCAGTCAGCACAACCTGCTCGCCAGGCTGCAGTAGCCGGTTGCCGCTAGGGTCGTTTTCACTGCCGAGGTTAAACAGGTTGCTGGCATCTTCTGGGCGAATTTCGTCACAGTACACGGCAGTTTTATAAAGCTGTCCCTGCCAGTCTTCGGCGCTGGACGTCGCTGCGGTGGAAAATTGGTTGCCCAGACCGAAGTCCCAGCTGGTGTCCCAATTGCTGAAATTGTTGGTGGCCCCAACATTGCCGGAAGCGGCAACAACGCCGTCCTGGTAGAGCGTGGCATCACCAGTCTCTGAGACCACGACCAGCAGGTGGGTCAGGTCAGTGCTGACCGAACTTGGCGCGGTGGTCAGCACCACGTCGTTGGCCGGGTCCGTGTTCGACGGCGTACGAATGAAAAAGCCGTATTGATCGTTGTCCTGATAAAGACTGAAGTTGATATTGGCGCTGTCCAGCGATGAATGAAGGATGCGCGCCGGGCCGCCCTGTAATATGCCTAATGGCTGCACCCATGCCTCTAACGCAAACTGACCCTCGGCCTGGCACTCGCTGACAATTTTGTTGTTGTTAGTGGCGTTGGACAGCCGGTTAGGCGAATTGATGTCGACCCGCGCCGGGTTGAGTTCGTAGACCACCGGTGGATTTTCCACCGTCAAGTCCAGCGCGGTTAGAAACCCAGAGGTATCGCGAATGGTGTCGGGGTCGGGACCTTGGGAGAAGTCATACAGCGCGACCGCGTTGGGAAACTGCTCTGGAAACTGAAACGTACCAATTTTGTCGTCGACCAAATCGATGACGACCACCGGGTCCGGTGAGATGTTGGTGATCGTGTAGGTATACGTGACCTCATCACCGACGGCGGCAACGGGCGTGTCGACGGTTTTGTCCAGGGTTAACGGTGTGGCGCTGAAAGTGGTTTCATCATCCTCAGCGGTGTAGGTGCCGATTTCCCAGCTGTCGGTGTAGGTGGCAACAATGTTGTTGGTGAACGGAAATGACGCGCCGGGGTCAATGGTGACAACCAAGGTAAGGGTGCCAACTTCTCCTGCTAAAACGGTCTCGGTAATGTCGTAGGTCACCACGCCGCTGGTTTCACTGCAGGAACCGGTAAACGGCGCATTGATGGCGCAGGATACATAGGTCACTTCAGGCGGCAGGGTATCCACCAGCTGCAGATTGCGAGCAGCGCCAGGCAGCAGGTCGTCGTCAGAAATATTCTCAAACCGAATGTTATAAGTCAGCGTGTCGCCAGGATTGGCCACCACCGTTCCGTCGTCTTTGACCAGCTCGAGAACTGGGATAGGCGGAATCTGGTTGAACTGGGGAACGTTTTCCTGAGCGTCCTGAGCCAGCTGGTTGTTACTGGTCAGGCAGGACACGATGCCCCACCAGCCGACTGCGGGGTTGGTGATGATGTCTCCACCCCGAGTGGTTTGGTTACCGCCATTCCAGGAAGCATTGGCTGACAATGTTCCAGGAATTCCACCGATGAGGCCGTTGGGGTCCAGCGGCGTTAATGGCGGGTAGTAACGGACTCGGGTGTTGCCATCCATGTCGAAGTTGTTAAAGCAGACGTTGCTGTCCGGCGGGGTTGGCGGTGAGTTGGGACAGCTGGAGTTTTCTTCAACGAACTCAAACAGGGTGTTGCACTGAACGCCGCCGGAGTTCTGTTGGAAGGCGTACTGATACAGGCCGATCAGCAGTTCATCGTCGGTGCCGGGAACCCCGTCAAAGTCGTCCCAGTTAGCCGGAAACGGGTTGTTGGGGTCAGTATCGTTGTCAAACCCCACACGCAGACGCCAAGCGTTCTGGTCGTCGACGGTGGAGGCAATTCGAAGCACATACTGGCCGCAGCTGATGGGTGCTGTGGCGCCGGGATCGTCGCCAAGGGTAAACGCTCGGATCCACTCTTCAGGCGCGCTGCTGGGCGGATAGTCAATGGAGAGCAGGGTGCCCGCTCCGCCAACTGGCGGGGTAGCCGGGCTTGCCACCGGCGTGCCAACATCAAACAGTTCAAAGGTTGTGGTGCCAAGACCGCCACTGTTGGCTTCGTCCAACCCCGGATTGTTGGTGTTCATCTCCGGGCTGAACAGGTCGATGTGGATTTCCTGGTCTACAGGCCAGCCGCAGGGCACATAGATGCCTACATAGTGGAAACCGCCGTTAACACCATTGTCATTTGCGGTGTACCAGTCTCCCAGGCCAATCGCTGCGTCCGATGAGTTGGTCTGAATAAAAAATGGATCTCCCGGGGGCGGCACTTCCAGTGCGCCTGCTACGGTTCCCAGCAGCAAGCCGCCTGCCATCAGCAGCGCCGAGTGCGCAGCGTGGTTGTTCACGGTAATCATGAGTGATCCCCTGGTTATCTACAGACTTAGCTGTGCGGACAATAAAATTTCGTTTCGGCGGTAGTCAAAAATTCGGTTGTTTGAGTCGCGTTCTACGTGGCGCAAGCCAACGCCCAGCAGCAGCCACCGTCTGAACGTGTAGTCAAGGCTAACGCCGTATTGGACGATGTCGTCTTGCCGCCCACCGGGTCGCAGATCCTCCTGGGTGTACGCGACATCAAACGCGCTGCTGAGTCTGCCAAGCCACTGGTGGCGCCAGCCCAAGGCGGTTTTTTCGCGCACCAAAAAACTGGCGTTACCGAACGCTTCGTCCGTTGAACGGTTGGTCAGCAGGCTGAAGGCGGTACGTTCAACCGGTCGCCAGTTCACAACCGCTTCCCAGAACGCGCCAGAAAAATCTGGCTGGTCAGCACTGTCGGGAGAACGGGTCAATCGTCCGATTAATACCCGCGCATCCGTTCGCGGTGCGCCGTCCCACAGCAAACCAACGGCCAGTTGGCGTTGTTCGGCATCCCGATTGCTCAGATCGTAGTTAATATCGGTTTGGCTGGCCTGCAAAATGGCGGTCGTTCTTGCTCCCATTCTCCAGCCGAATTCTCCACCCAGCCGCAAGCTGTCGTAGTCGCCGGCAGCGGTGAAATCCCGATTGTTCTCATATCTTTTATCGCTAGTTTCGGCGAACAACGCCAAGCGACCCCGTGCGCCGGGAGCACCATGGGTATATCGCAATCCAAGGCCGGTATCTCGATACTCGTCAACGTCTCGATCCAGAGTGTTGACAAAATTCTCTCGCAGGCCTTCTCCACGGCGATCATGAGCTTCATGCCATCGGGCGCTGAGCTGCAGGTCCGAGCGAACGGTTGGCGTGTAACGCCAGCTCAGGTCCAAAAACTGGTCGGTGAAATCGTCTCTGGGCGAGTCGGAAAAACTGGCGTCCGAAATTCGATACTGGGCACGCAGACGATGGTTCTTGTTATTCAGGTCTGCCCGAATGCCCGGTTCCAGCAGCCGGTATCGAGAGCTGATGGCGTTTGACTGGCTTAAGGCCAAATTGTCGTCATAACCCAATGCGGCGCCAAAGGTCGGATACAGCTGCAATATGCCAATGTTGATACCCGCTTCTTGAGCATCGGCTGTGAATGCGCCGGCAAGGCCTAACACTATCAAATTTATGAATATTTTTCTGATTTTCATGACTCTTATCGTGTCGCCCGAATGACGCTTCCGCTGCGCACCATAAACAATTATGTGTAACAAGGGCAGTGCAAAGTTCAAAGCCTCATATTCGTTTACGAATGGAGTGACCGTCAGGCGACAAACGGTACATTTCCATCGATCACCGGTGTTTGTGAGAATGCAAAGCCGCGTCCGAGTCAAACACATCGTCGGCATCAGGGGGAGGCGTGAAACGATGCTTGAAAAACCGCCCAACCCGAACGCGGACATCTCAGGAAAATTCGAGATGTGGTTAAAGGCTAGATGGCGAGAGCCGTGGTGACAATTGCCTATCCACAGTTGTTTACAGGTTAACCAACGCCTCTGAGGTAACATACGACGGCGTTTGGGCTTAGGGCGCCTTGGGAACACATGTTAATAGCATACTTGGAAGATGATCAGCACCAGGGAGAACTGGTCAAAGCCTGGTTGGAGGATGCCGGTTTTGAGGTGGATCTCTTTTCCACGTCAAAATCTTTCGTCAGCGGGTTTTTGCACCGGGACTACCGGCTCGCGATCCTGGATTGGGAATTGCCTGACGTGCAAGGTCTGGGAGTGCTTAAGTGGATACGTGACAGCCAGCAGTCGCAGTTGCCGGTATTGTTTCTGACCGGTCGCGACGCCAACGCCGATCTGGTTGAGGCGCTGGACAGCGGCGCTGACGACTACCTTACCAAGCCCTTCGATCGCACTGTGCTTATTGCGCGGACCAATGCGCTGGTCCGTCGCACCGCCGGCAAGGGGCCAGCGTGGCTGGTGCGTGAAGGTGAGCATGAATTTGATCGACGCAGCGAGAAAGTTACCGTTGCTGGTGAAGCCGTTACCCTCACGCGGCGAGAGTTTCAAATGGCCATTACGCTCGCAGAAAACCTTAACGCCGTGGTGACCCGTGAGCGCATCATGTTTGAAGTTTGGGGTTTAAGCACCGCGGTGGAAACACGCACCGTGGATACCCATGCCAGCCGATTGAGAAAAAAACTGGGATGGACGAAAGACAAGGGTTGGGAGTTGCGCAGCGTCTATCAGCAGGGGTATCGGCTGCAGCGTGTGTAGAATAATGACGGTAACAAGGACTTAGGGGATTGAGGCAATGGCAAAAAAACAACAAGAAGTGATTCCAGCCGCTGACAACGTCGAGCAGATTCGAGAAATCCTGTTTGGTGGTCACATCAAAGACTACGAGCAGCGATTTCAGCTTCTGGAACGCAACCTTGAGCAGGCGCAAAACAAAATTAACGCTGCCTTCAACAAACGACTGGATTCGCTCAACGAGCACCTGGACGGCGTAAGAAAGCAATTGGGGGATGAGCAGGTCCAGCGCCTTGATGGCTATGAATCGCTGGATGGATTGATTCAAAATCAGGCCTCGGAACTGACCCGCCAATTGGACAGTCTGGAAGCCACTTCACAGCAGCAGTCCACTGAGCTGGCCGGCGCACTGGATGCACTGAAAACCACTTTGACCCAACAAATTGACGCCAACCGAAATGCCATTGGACAGGCAATGGATGATTTGGACGGTCGACTCAGCCAAACCAGCGTCAGCCGACAGGAGTTGGCTAAACTATTAACCGGACTTGCAGGCAAGCTGGAAGCCCAGCCCGCGCGCCGCAAAAACCGGTAAGGGCCTATGTCCAACGTTCATCGCCTGCGTGAACTGCTGGGCATTGAAGCCGATCAAACGGCGGCCAGAGAAAACGCTGAGCGTGTCGCAGAGAAAAGACGCCGGCTGCCGGACGTGGCTGAAGTGCTACCTGATGCGATTCGCCAGCGAACCGACGACGAGGACATGGCGGATGCGATGCGAAAACCCGTCGCACGGGCGCTCAAAGAGTCTGTCACCGAAAACCCTGACGACCTGGCAGCCATTCTCTTTCCGGTTATGGGTCCTGCCATTCGCCGGTCAATTTCTGAAGCCCTGCGGTCGGCACTGGAGGGACTCAACAAAAGCCTGACGGGCGGCATCAGCGCCAACAACCTGAAGTGGCGGATGGAATCCTGGCGCACCGGTGTGCCGTTTCGGGAAGTGGTGATGCGTCATACCCTGAGTTACCGCGTTACCGAAGCCCTGCTGATTAACAAAGAAAACGGGCTGCTGGTTTCCCATGTGGGTGACGAGGCCGCTGCCGGCGCCGTGGACCGAGACGCGGTTGCCGCCATGTTGACCGCAGTGCAGGACTTTGTCGCTGATTCTACCGGTGACAGTGAGGGTGAGCTGTCCAGTGCTGAACTCGGGGGCAGGGTGCTGTGGGTACTGACCGGGCCCAGGGCGCGTTTAGCACTCGTATTGGACGGTGAACCGCCATTGAGTCTTCGCATTGTCCTGCGTGATCACCTCGCCGGCATGCACCAGCAACACGGGACATTTCTGGATAGCTTTGAAGGACAGGAGTCCGCGCCGCCCGGGTTGCTCAAGAAAATGCAGGCGGTGATTCAAGAGAGCGACAGTGTGGCTTCTGACCAAGGTCCAGCGCCCACTGGGCTGATTAAGGGGGTTTTGAGTCTGGTGATGCTGGCAATGCTGGCTGGCACTGTGTGGTGGGTTTTGCAGCGCCACGAAAATGCTCAGCGTTGGCAAACGTTGGAAAACGCGGTTCGTGCTACCCCTGGTGTAGTTTGGGTCAATGCTCAGCAGAACTTATCACCGGCAGCGATCGAGGTATTACGCGATCCGTTTTCCGACAGCATTGAAGCCATCGTGACGGATGCTGGATTTGAAACCGGCGAGGTCGTTGTGCGCTCAACGCCATTTATTTCTGCAGTGCCGGAAATGGAAATGCGTCGATTGCAAGCGGCTGTGTCGCCGGTGCCAAAGAACGTGATCTTCTCATTGCAGGGCGATCGACTGACCATTGCCGGTCAGGCGGATAGCAGTTGGTACCGTAAGCTTGCTGCCCACTTGGAGTTTTCCAGTGTGAACGTCACGGTTGATACCACCGGTTTGACCCGCCGACCCGTAACAGCAGCACCTGCCGATCCGGCACCCATCGAAGAATAGTGCAGTGAAGAGTTTCAAGATTTGTGTGCTGGGCGATTTTGCAGTGGGTAAAACCAGTTTGGTACGCCGCTTTGTTGACCAGGCGTTTTCCGATCGTTACCTCACCACTGTCGGCGTCAAGATTGACACCCGAGTGGTGGAGCCGTCTGCCGACGAACAGGTGAAGCTGGTTATCTGGGATATTGCGGGCGCTGACGAAATGGATGCGCTGCGCACCAACTATGTGCGTGGCGCATCGGGAATCGTATTGGTTTGTGACCTCACCCGAGCAGAGACGTTAACAACTGCAAAGAAACTCCAGCGGGAAGTTGCCAGTCGCTTCGGAGCGGTGCCATTGTGCTTGCTCGCAAACAAGCTTGACCTGAAAGGCGAACGCGAAGTTGACGACATGACATTGAAACAGTTAGCCGACAGTGGTTGGGACGTATTTACCACCAGCGCGAAAACCGGCCACAACGTGGATGAAGCGCTCACCCGCCTGGCGAGTTTGCTGTTGGGGCTGAAGGCACACGAATGAACTTTGCCACAAGTCCTCAATTGCCTGCGGATATTCGAGAGCGAGTGTTTGATGTGCTGACCGATACCCACGCGCCTCAGTGGATCGAAACCGATCCGACGTTTGGCGTGACGCGTTGTCTAGGCTCGCAGCTACTCACCCAAGCGCGCCCTGGGATGTGCCTGATCGACGTTCTACCCTGTTTGGTGGGTGCCCACGACATTGCCCCTATCGCCTTTCCCGTTGTGAATCTGGACGGCGGAAATATTGTAGACGTACACCTGTTTACATCCCGGGACGGGTTTGAGGTGCTGTTGATTGATGCCAGTGAGCAACACGCAGAAACCCGAGAGACCCAACAACAGGCTCACGAAATTGCATTGCTTAATCGGCGGCTGGAAAAACTGACAGTGGAGCTGGATCGAGCGAGGACAGAGGCCGAATCGGCCAGTGAAGCGAAGAGTCGACTCATTGCTGGTATGTCTCACGAATTTCGGACCCCGTTGACCTCGGTAATGGGGTTCGCGGACTTGATGAGTGCGGGGATTGCCAGCAACGAGGAAGGCCTGACGGGCATTCGAGAGTCTGCGGTTTACCTGCTGTCGTTGGTGGATAACCTGCTCGAGCATGGGTCGTCTGACCATGGCCCCATTGTGGTGAACTTGGAGCGCGTTTCAGCGGACGGGTTTTTTGCAGGCGTCATTGCTCAGGTTCAGCCTCTGGCAGATAAGCAACAGTTGCAGTTGAGTGTTTCAGGACCCGAAGGCGACCTGGACGATCTTGTTATTGACCCCATTCGTTGTCGGCAGATATTGATTAATTTGCTCACTAACGCCATTCGCCACACGCCAAAGGGCCATATCACCCTGCACTGGCGGACCATCCAACATCGGCTGGCCATCGAAGTGACCGATACCGGCTGCGGCATATCAAGCGCCAATCTTGAGCGGATTTTCAGTCCATTTGAGCGCGGTGATGATATGGCGGGGCGCCCCGGCGCTGGCTTGGGGTTGGCCATCAGTCGGCAGTTGGCAGAGGCGATGGGAGGAAGGCTTGATGTCACAAGCCAGTTGGGTCAAGGGTCAACATTTGCTTTGACTCTGCCGTTGGCAGACGTCGACACCTCGCTGCTGGCAACAATGCCGAACGATCATCCCGTGAATCAGGTTAACAATGTGCTGGTCGTTGATGATGATCCAAACATTGGCGCTGTTCTGCGGCTTTGC
The DNA here is from genome assembly GCA_045106555.1 of Lysobacterales bacterium. GTDB lineage: Bacteria > Pseudomonadota > Gammaproteobacteria > Xanthomonadales > SZUA-38 > JANQOZ01. The sequence continues at coordinate 9,146 of JBGCET010000009.1, forward strand.
CTGACCGACGCTGGATTTAAAGTGACCCTGTGTCGCAGCCTGAGCGAAACCGAACAGCAGCTGGAAACAGGCCTGGTTCCCAGAGTTGCGCTAGTCGACCTGGACCTTTATGGCTCCGATGGACTTCAGGTGGTTGATGTTGTTAAGCAACGCTTCCCTGACCTGTGTGTGTTCGCTATGTCCGCCGCCGCCAGTTCGCAAACTCGTGAACGAATCCGGGCCGCAGGCTGCGCCGGATTTATTCCTAAACCCTTTGAGCTGCAGGAGCTGGCGGAACTGGTTGAAAAAGCGGCTAGCGCTGCTCAGGAGACGCCATGACGGACAGTCAACGTAATTTGAAGCCAGCCACTGAGGCCCATATCGTGCGCCTCAAACGGCAGTTTGTGGATAGCTTTGCCGAACGTCTGATCAATATCGAGCAATGGACCGACCAGTGTCTTGCTGAACCACCAGACCGCCAGGCTATGCAGCAGTTGCGCACCGAGGTGCATCAGTTGCGAGGGAGTTCGGGGTTATATGAGCTAACCGAGTTGTTTCGCGAGTTTGATGCGTTGCAGGCAGAACTTGATGAGGTGCTGGCGGAGCCCGCACCCGCCCGGCTATCTGCGCTAACCCGGCGCAGGTTGGACCGCGCGGTCAAGATGATGCGGTATCCCAATCGCTTCTTGTAGATGAGAGATCGCGCCTGCCCGCCATAGCAGATTGTATTAGTTGAATTGTAAACAACCGTCGCATTCGTTAAAGCCGCGACCCCGCTGACTCCTATACTTCGCCCCGAGGTCGCGGCCTGCCTAATTGGCCCCGGATCTGAGCGGGTAGGTCGCTGACCTCTCTTGGCATCTAAGGAGAAGCACTATGAAAATGATTAAATGGTCAGCATTGGCTATGAGCGCAGCCCTGGTAACAGGCTGCACAGGGGTATCGGAACAATCCACCAGCACGCCGCGAGTTTCCAGCGAACTGCAGCAGGCCGAGCAACAAATCGCCGACCTGAAAACCCAGTTAAACCAACGAGACAAAGAGCTGATGAAAGCTCGGGAAATGTCGTCTACACAAACCACCGGTATGGCCACGGAAAGCAGCTTGTTCCCGCCCAACCCGAAAGTGGGCGAATGTTATGCACGAATCTTGACCCCGGCTACGTATAAGTCGACGTCAGAGCGAGTACTGAAGAAAGAGAAGTCTCAGCGCATCGAAGTAAGCCCAGCGCGGTTTGAAAATGCCCAAGAGCGTGTGTTGGTGAAAGAAGCCAGCTCGCGGCTGGAAGTCGTTCCGGCAGTGTACGGCACGGTTGAAGAGCGGGTTTTGATTCGTCCGGCGTCAACACGCCTGGAAGAAGTCCCGGCTACTTACAAGACCGTTACCGAGCGTCTGTTGGAAAAGCCAGCTCACACGCTGTGGAAGCGTGGCCCGGCCGCTGGCCAGGCAGGTACAGTGTTGGCAGAGCAGGTTGCCTCTGACACCGGTGAAATCATGTGCCTTGTTGAGGTGCCGGCCACCTACAAGACCGTGTCTCGTACCGTTCTGGATCGCGCCGCGTCAACCCGGGAAGTAAAAATTCCGGCTGAGTACAAAATGGTGACCCGTCGTGTTGTTAAGACACCCGCCACCACTCGCACCGTGACGATTCCAGCGGAATACTCCATGGTTGACGTGACCAAGATGGTTCAGCCGGCCAAGGAGACCCGCATCGACATTCCGGCAGAGTACGCCAACGTGACCAAAACGGAAAAAGTGACGGACAGCTTCCTGGAGTGGGAAAGCGTGTTGTGCGAAGTCAATATGACGAAGTCTAACGTGACCTCGCTGCAGCGCGCACTGGCTACCGCTGGCCATTATGACGGCCCGGTTGACGGAATCATGGGTAAGCAGACGTTAAGAGCTGCCAAGTCCTATGCGGATGCTAAGCGACTTCCTGCTGGCAGCAACTACATCGCCATGGACGTGATCAAGGCGCTGAAAATCAATATCTAACAATGGATTGTTAGTTGGGACGTGACATGCAGCGGCAGGTGTTGCTGCATGGATATCCGGGAATTCAGGCGGCTGGGGCAACTCAGCCGCCTTTTATTTTTCCGGTTGAGCGATCACCGGCGGCTCAGCACGACTCAGACTCTAGCGAGCCGTTTGCAGGCCAAGTACCATAGAGTTCAGTTCCATCCATGGGTTTATCCATGACACACCACATTAATGATTCTGCCAAATTTCACCCACGTTGGTGGTTGGTTTTGTGCGCCATTGCACTCTTGGGTGGCTGTGCCAGCACGCCGTTGGTTGAATTGGCACGCCCGGAAAGCTCGTGGCAAAAACGGTTTGAACACCCCGTGTCTCACCATCAAATGGTTGGAGACGACCTATTGGTGGTTGGCACCACGCGACATCTTTACGGCATCGAGCCGCAAACGGGTCGCCAGCTGTGGCGATTGCGCAACGTCAATACCAATGCGCGGGACGTCATTGACCTGCCAGGTGCTAATCACTTGTTGGTGAGCGACGCCGCCGGCGGCGCGTTTGACGATCGAGGTACTCATCTGCTCGCGGTATCCCGTACGGACGGAAAAATTGTCTGGGAGTCACCAGTGCTTTCAGGTCGACTTCTGCAGGCGCGAGTGGATTTTGATCAACAACGTTTGTTTGCTGTGTTGGTCCAAAACGCCCACGGCGACGACCGGGGATTACTGCACGATATTTTGCCGGACAAAGGATTCATGTCGGGTTTCGACGCTGAACCGCGTCTCGCTGCGCTTAACTTGCGAGATGGCACAGTTATTTGGTCTCAGGCGTTTGGCAGCAAGGTAATGATGCGTCCATCCCAGCGTCTGGGTGCCGGCGGAGAAGGCGCTGCAGAAGACATCAGACCCTTCGATCTGGGGTTGTATCATCCGCCGACTCTGGTGGGCGACAAGGTGTGCGTAACCTACGATGGGCTGCGTTGCTATAAGGCTGCCAATGGCGCGGCGGTGTGGTCTCAGTCATTTGAAGTTGTGGACGGAAGTCTGGGACTTTCATACCCCGACCCAGTGCTGCGCGACCGACGTTTGCTGGCCGGCGACACGGAACACATTTATGCGTTTGATCCAGTCTCAGGCGACCGGCTGTGGCGCTCTGACGACTACGGACGAGTCCCTGAACTACTGGATGACGACGTTATTCTTTATGGCCAGGTTGGTGGGCGCTATTTCGATGCCGACGATGAATCTTGGAAGGCTAAAGGCCCGTTTGCCGTGGTTGCCATTAACCGGCGGAATGGCAACACGTTATGGGAGAGGCGTTTGCGTCGGTCCATCAGCAACCTGCTGATCGCCGGTGAATTTGTGTATGTGGCCGATGACGAACACCTGTGGGCGCTGGATCGACTGGATGGCACGGTAGGGCTGCGTGAACCCCATCAACTGCGTGAACCGCCGAATATCATCGCTCTCAACGAACCGGGAGATCTGGTCCTCATTTCCACCAGCGAAGCGGCGGGATACGGTCGAATAAGTGGTCAAATTCGCTGGTATGAAACTCATCCAGCCCCCCAGGCCGGTGCCTGGGCCAGGTTTGCCGCCGGACTGATGTCCATGACCGGCAATCTGCTGAAACTCAGCTCCAGTCTGGTGTCCTACGGACGAGGCTTTTTGCCGCCGGTGCCCAATATCACAACTGGCGGACGCAGAATCATGAGCGGCCGAGGCGTGTTACGGGACTCTACCGGCTATTTGGGCGACAAACTCATGGACCAGGGCAGCGCCATTAATGAGGATCAGAGTTTTGCCAATCTGACCGGCAAAACCCAGTATTTTGTCACTCGCCCTGAAGGTTATGAGGTAATTGCTTTGGCAGCAGTGAATATTGAAACCGGCGCCACTCATCGACTGACCGTATTGCCCACGGCATCGCCGATCTTAGTGATTGATGAAGTCAACGGTCTGGCCTATCAGGCGGGCGACTCAACCCTGGTCGCCATTCCCCTGGGTGAAGAGATTAAGGGCTCAATGGATAAGCCAGCCGAGGACTCGCCGCTGGCGGCTCAGCCTTGATCTAAGGCCAATCCGGTAGACGGATTGACAATCGTCACCGGGGCCGATAAAGTCCCGCCTCCGTCGGCTTACCCGAGCCGCAGCCTGCCCAGGTGGCGGAATTGGTAGACGCGCTGGCTTCAGGTGCCAGTGGGGGCAACCCCGTGGAGGTTCAAGTCCTCTCCTGGGCACCAGATTTTCTCCTTCCGAACGCCGTAAGAATCTGATATTGCTAATTGTTTGTTCGGAAAATCCCATCGATAGGCAAAAGTCCTAACGCTCTAGGCCACAAAATCGGCCTGAAATTGGGCTACATTACGTGAGAGATGAAAACCGTTGATCAATATCTGAGAAACCCCTCAGGTCACTGGTGTTGCGACCGGCGCATGCCGTTGCGTTACGCCGATGTGGAACGATGTTGATCGATCCAAGGCAATAACGATGGGCGCAAGACGGCTTTGGCGAATATTGCGGGCAGGTCTCGGGATCGCGCACGGCATGCTCAGCTACCCGGCCGCCTGGTTTGGTTGGTTTAGATCTCGCGACGAACTTGCAAAAGCCGTTGCGGAGCTTCTGCTCATTGGGTTTTACGGCGCAAACTCGTCATCACTTTCAGCCCGCTTACTCGCCCGTCAGGTTCGCAAAGGGCAGGTGGGAGCTGTTTTCTTCGTTAATCAAAACATCGGCGCACTGGAACAAGTGTTGGCGCTGGTCCGTTTGTTTCACCATGAAGATAATCGGTGTTTGCTGGCCATTGACCACGAAGGGGGCGTTGTACAGCGGCTGACCAAAACCCATGGCTTTACTAAGATCCCTGCTGCTCGCAAGGTCGCTTCCTCGATGTCTGAGGACGAAGCCTGCGTTTTATATACCCAGGCTGGACAAGAGCTGGCCCAGCTGGGTTTCAACATAAATCTGGGACCAGTGCTGGATTTTCATGAACCCAGTAATCCGCCGGTTGGCAAACCTGGGCGTGCTTTTGATAGTCACCCCGAGACTATTGCTGCTTTTGGCCAAGCCTTTATCAAGGGGTTCGGGAGCGCTGGTGTGTTTTGCGCGGCCAAGCACTTTCCTGGCCATGGACGCGCCGTGAGTGACAGCCACGATATGACGGCTGACATCACGGCAACATGGACAGAGGAAGAAATAGATCCATACGTGCAGCTCATTGCTTCACCCCATCCGCCCGCAATGGTTATGACTGGCCACCTCAGACTGGATTCTATCGCGCCTGATGGCAGGCCAGCGACAATTGCTGCGCCCATCGTCAGCGGGTTGTTGCGTGAGCGCCTTCGCTATAAGGGGGTCATCATGACGGACGATATTGACATGGGTGCCGTCACCCAATTTTTGAATAGAAAAGACGCATTTATTCAGGCGCTCGCCGCTGGGAACGATTTGATCATGATCAAAAACCTTTTTGGCTATGACCCTTTATTGCCCCAACGCGCGGTCAGATGGGTCCGCAACGCCATAGCCAAGGGTACGTTGAACGAAAAGGAAATTATGGCGTCTGCTGAGCGGATACGGAAAGTCCGTCAACAGGCACATCAAACATCTGGTTCATACAATTGAACGTTTAACCTTTGAGTAAAACATCTGTTTATTGTTAGCGAAGTTCTCGCCAGAGGTTTTCGCGAGACGTTTTATTGACCCAACGGATTGCTATTGAGCGAAATTGCGTAATTCGTGAAAGGGCTGAGCATATTGATGGGCAAAAATATGTTTTGTGATGGCCGATGCCAACGACTCAATGTTCTGGGGCTTGAAATATCCACCATGTTGACCACTGATAATCTCCACGTCATATCCCAAAGGGTAAGCGGCCTGAAAAATGATGTCTGGGTTATCCAGCAATGCATAGGGGTTGAGATAACTGCCGTCCCCAAACAACAGTGCCACCGGTCCGTGGTGGATAGGAAATCGACCCTGCTCCATAAGAATTAGCGCACCTACCGTTCGTCCTCGACGCATTAATTCTTTGGCTACTCTCAGCATAATCATCCCACCTTGACAATTTCCTCCAAGGTGAATCGGGCCGTCATTTGGCAGGCTCTCGATTTCGTCAGCTATTAGCGCTGCAAATGCCGACAAGTTGCTTTCTGCATACTCAAAGGCGAGATGCCCGGAGCGGGAACCAAAGACTTTAATGTCCTCAAGAGCCAGTGCTCCATCCAAGGCGGCAAGTTCATGCCCGCCTTGAAACATCCAGTAGAGGGAAACAGTTCCTGTGTTTTTGGGCAGATGACGAATGAAACCTCGGTCAGTGGCGAGGTCGCCCGGCCAACTCGTCATATGGGGGAGCACAAGCTTCGCTAGACCGCTCTTTAGGGTATCTGGGCCCGATACAGTCGGTGGCGTTGTTAACTGCATGTCAACGGCCAGCGATAGAAATTCGACGGTCTCGCTGCCTGGAAAAAGCGCGGTGTCGAGAGAAATATTAAAGTCCGCCTCAATGGCGTGGAGAAGATTGACAAGATCAATGGAATCCAATCCAGCATCGGATAGATTGTTGCGAACACCTTGAACCGATAAGTCGGGCGCTACTTTCCCAACAAGCGAAAGGATGCGCTGCTCGGTCTGCGTTCCTGGTTTTTTCATGGTGTCCCTGGCAAAAGCCGAAGGCGGAATCACTAATGCAGATTGATCCCGTTTGCCGTTTGAGGTTTGTGGGATACGCGTCACGGGCAACAAAATTGATGGCTGCATATATCGTGGAAGCTGCTCCGCTAAACGCTTGCGGACCGAAGATAAGTCCAGCGAGGATGAACGGGTGTCGAGAACAACATGGGCGGCAAGACGTGTGTGCCCGCCTGCGTCGTTCACCATGCTCACAACACAATCCCCAATTTCAGGCAATGCGCAAAGGGCGGCTTCAATTGCGGCAGGGTACACGCGGTGGCCAAGAATCTTGAACTGATCGTCCATCCGACCTAAGTAGACGGCCTCATGATCTGCATTGATCATTGCGCGGTCTCCGGTTCGATAAACTTTAAGTTCTTTGTGGTGAGGGGCCCATAGGGGGGAGGGCAATAGAGGAAATTGCGCGTCGTTTAACTGAGGGTGGTTGCGGTATCCCTCT
>JBGCET010000010.1:0-223878 GCA_045106555.1 Lysobacterales bacterium
CGAGGCGCTGACCCGTTCACTGCAGGTGAACGTTGTGGCGGCCAGCCAGCTGAACCAGCTGCTGATTCCCCACATGGGTGACGGCTCGTCCATCTTATATGTTGGCTCTACGTTGGGTGAGAAAGCCGTGGCCGGCGCCGCGTCTTATGTCACCGCCAAGCACGCTCAAATTGGCCTGATGCGCAGCACCTGTCAGGACCTGGCGGGTACCGGCATCCACACGGCCTGTATCTGCCCCGGATTTACAGCAACGGAAATGTTGCGCAAACATGTGGGGTTTGACGACACGATTCTGGACGCGCTAGCCGGCAACGTCACTATGGGTCGGCTAATTGAGCCGCAGGAAATTGCCAACACCCTGTGGTTTGCTGCCAACAACGCGGTCATCAACGGCGCAGTGCTGCACGCCAATCTGGGGCAGGTCGAGCATTGAGGGTCGCGTTAAGCCCAGCGCAACTCAGCGAACGGCGGGAGCGGGTGTTCCTCGTGCTGGCGGCCATTTTCCTTTGCGCCATGACCCTGCTCAACGTGGTGGGCATTTCCCGCTTTATTCAGCTTGGCCCGCTGGCGCTGGCGGTGGGGGTGCTGCCCTACCCCATTACCTTCCTTTGTACTGACCTGATCTGCGAACTGTACGGGCGCCGTCGCGCCAACTTCCTGGTGACGGTGGGACTGTGCCTAAACGTATTTATTCTGGGCTGTCTGTATTTGGGTCAACTGCTGCCATCGGTTGATCCGGCGACTCAGCCTCCCTGGCAGGTGATTAACCTGGCCTCGGACATCGTGCTGCCCAGCGGTGAAGTCGTGGGCGGCAGCATTGAGTTGTTTCAGTTGATTTATTCACTGACTACAGGGGCAGTGTTTGCCTCCATGATGGCCTATCTGGCGGCCCAGTACGTGGACGTTCAGCTATTCCATTTCTGGAAACGCCTGACCAAAGGCAAACACCTGTGGTTACGCAACAATTTGTCGACGCTGTTCAGCCAGCTGGTGGACGCCACCATGGTGATTTCGGTGACGTTCGGCGCCACCTATCTGGCCGGCGGCATTACGCTTAACCAGATGCTGGTGCTGATTGGCAGCAACTACCTGTTCAAGATGATTGTGGCCTTGATGGACACTGGCCCGCTCTATCTGGGCGTGCACTGGCTGCGCAAATACCTGCAGGTCCCTCACCCGGTGACGGTGGATGAGGTATTGCAGGATCAGCCCGCGAGCTAATCAATCATAACCATCACTTTTAGGTATCGAGCACACCTCGAGCGACCTGATCGCGCTCAATGGACTCAAACAGCGCCTTAAAGTTGCCCTCGCCAAACCCTTCGTCTTTTTTGCGCTGAATAAACTCAAAAAAGATCGGCCCAATCAGATTCTCTGAGAAAATTTGCAGCAGCAGCCGGTTATCCCCTTCCTCGGTAGAGCCATCCAGCAAAATGCCCCGACTTTGCAACGCATCAGTGGGTTCACCGTGGCCGGGCAGACGCTCTTCTAACATCTGATAGTACGTTTCCGGCGGCGCCGTCATAAACGGCACACCTCGCGCCTTCAGTCGATCCCAGGTATCCAGCAGATCATCACAGTGAAACGCAATGTGTTGAATGCCTTCGCCGTTGTAGCGCACCAGGTACTCATCAATCTGCCCTTTACCGCCAGCAGCCTCCTCGTTCAACGGAATACGAATCAGGCCATCCGGCGCGGACATCGCTCGTGAAGCAAGACCGGTGTACTCACCCTTGATATCAAAAAACCGAATCTCACGAAAATTAAATAGCCGCTCGTAGAACCCCGCCCAGTAGTCCATCCGCCCGCGATACACGTTGTGCGTCAGGTGGTCGATAACACGCAGACCGCAGCCCTCTGGAACAGCATCAACACCTTCTTCAAATCGAAAGTCGATGTCATAGATGGTCTGGCCCGGCGCATAACGATCCACCAGATACAGCGCTGCCCCACCGATACCCCGAATTGCCGGCAAGCGTAATTCCATCGGTCCGGTGGGAATATCCAGCGGCTGAGCACCATTGGCCAACACGTGGTCATACGCCACGTTGGCGTCTTTCACTCGAAACGCCAGGCCACAAGCACAGGGCCCGTGCTCTTCGGCAAAGTACATGGCGGGGCTGCCCGGCTGATAGTTAATAATGAAATTCACATCCCCCTGGCGCCACAGCTGCACGTCCTTAGATCGGTGCGTCGCCACCCTTTGAAACCCCATCAACTCGAACACGGGCTCAATGACGCCTTTCTCTGGCGCCGAAAATTCAACAAACTCGAAGCCGTCGAGGCCAGCAGGATTCTCAAAAAGGTCAGCCATGGGTGTTTCCGTCAGTGCTCTTGGAGGTTGGGAGTATAGAGTGGAAATTAATTAGTTACAATTGAAACTAATTGTTGGGTCTTTGTTCTTGGGGAGGGGACTCGGCACGGCGGTGAACGTCATAGAGGGTTGAAGGAATGGCTCCCTGCGGTCCGCTTTACTTCCTTCAACCCTCTATGACGTTCACCGCCTCGTTGGGAATCCATCACTAGGAAGCGCATGTCGATCATCAGTGGGCTTGTTGCTAAATCGGGCTCGGATAGTCTGGAGATCAAGCACTATCCGTAAAGGGGGCGTCACGAAGAGAGGCGGGGGCGGGCGTTAGCCCTTCTAGTGGAGTAAAGCGGACCGCAGGGAGCCATCCACTAGAAGGGCTAACGCCCGCCGCCGCCTCGAGCGACTGCCCCGGTCAATGGCAACCGCTAAAGAACCAACAACGATCAGTCAGACTTAACGCCGGGCTTCTGGACTACGTTGATGCTCAGTTCGCGCAGTTGTTCGAGGCTGACTTCGGATGGGGCGTCGGTCATCAGGTCTGCGGCTGAGGTGGTTTTGGGGAACGGGATTACGTCCCGGATGGACTCCGTTCCAACCATCAGGGCGGCTAGGCGGTCGATGCCGAAGGCGATGCCGCCGTGAGGGGGGCAGCCGTAGCGCAGGGCTTCGAGCAGGAAGCCGAATTTTTCGTTGGCCTCGTCTTCGGAAATGCCCAGCATTTCGAAGATGGCGCTTTGCATTTCTGCTTTGTGGATTCGGATGGAGCCGCCGCCGACTTCCGAGCCGTTTAACACCATGTCGTAGCCTTCCGACAGCGCATTGCCAGGGTTGGCCGCGGCTTCTTTGGGGTCGTCGGTGACGGGCGCGGTGAACGGATGGTGCATGGAGAACCAGCGGTTGCCGCCCTCATCCCATTCGAACATGGGGAATTCCAGCACCCACAGCGGCTTCCAGCCGTCTTCGATCAACTCCAGATCTTTGCCCAGGCGATTGCGCAGCGCGCCCATAAACTCAGACACCGTGTGGGCGTCGCCGGCGCCGAAGAAAATCAGGTCGCCGTTCTGGGCGCCGGTAATTTCTAAGATGCCGTTCAGGGCTTTTTCGTCCAGGAACTTCACGATCGGTGACTGCAGGCCTTCGGCGCCAGCGTCTTTATCGTTGACTTTGATCCACGCCAACCCGCGAGCGCCAAATTGGGCCACGTATTCCCCGTAGCCGTCGATTTGTTTGCGGGTCAGCGAGCCGCCGCCGGGGGCGCGCAGCACCGCCACTCGGCCCTTGGGATCATTAGCGGGGCCGGCGAACACTTTGAAGTCGACATGGGCCACGTGTTCGGCAATATCCTGAAGTTCCAGCGGGTTGCGGAGGTCGGGTTTATCCGACCCATAACGGCGCATGGCCTCCGCATAGGACATACGAGGAAATGGGTTGGCCAACTCTACGTCCAACACCTGCTTGAACACATCGCGGATGAGGTTTTCGGCCAAGCTCAATACGTCTTGGCGCTCAACGAAGGCCATCTCGATATCTAGCTGGGTAAATTCCGGCTGGCGGTCGGCGCGCAGGTCTTCGTCGCGAAAACAGCGGGCAATCTGGTAATAGCGATCCATGCCGGACATCATCAGCAGCTGCTTGAAGATCTGCGGCGACTGAGGAAGGGCGTAGAAGCTGCCGTGATTGACTCGGCTGGGCACCAGGTAGTCTCGGGCGCCTTCTGGGGTGGCCTTGGTCAGGATCGGCGTTTCAATATCGAGAAAACGCTGGCCATCCAGGCGCTCGCGGATAGCGCGGGTGAGTGCGTTGCGAGTGCGAATGGCTTTTTGCATGGGGTCGCGGCGCAGATCGAGATAGCGGTGCTTGAGGCGAATTTCTTCCCCGGCATTTTCATCCAGCTGAAACGGCAGTGGCGCGGACGCGTTGAGTACTTCAACGGCACTGGCCACCACTTCAATGGATCCCGTCGCCAGATCCGCGTTAATCATGCCTTCGGGGCGCAGTCGGATGCGGCCGGAAATTTTCAGGCAGAACTCATTGCGAATTTGGTGGGCAGCGCCAAAAGCGTCGGTGTCCTCCGGATTCACCACCACCTGAACTTTGCCGGTGTGGTCACGCAGATCGACAAAAATAATGCCGCCATGGTCGCGGCGGGTGTCAGCCCATCCACACAGGGTTACCTCGGCGTCGCCGTGGCTATCGTTCAATTCTCCGCAGTAGTGGCTGCGCATGTCGCTTCTCCGTTAGTGGCGCTGACAAATAAAAAGGCCCGCCGTGGCGGGCCCGGATTTCCTGGGACGCCGCGCGCCTCAGGCCGGGCTTGAGCCCGTATTATTACTGCTGGCGGGTTTTGATTCAGCTTTTTTGCTGGCGCCTGAATTGCCGCTTCCCGAGGCGCTTTTCGAATCGCTGGCTTTGCTGCCGCTGTCTTTCTTATCGGACGTCTTTTCGGTTTTTGAACTGCTGTCGCCGGAATCGCCGGCAAGGTTTTTCTTGCCGTCTTTTTTGAAGTCCGTTTCGTACCAGCCGCTGCCTTTCAGGCGAAACGCCGCCGCTGACACCAGCTTGCGCAACGCTGGCTTTTCACACTCGGGGCACTCCACCAACGGGTCGTCTGCAATCTTTTGCAGGGCCTCGAGCTCGTGCCCACAATCCTCGCAGCGATATTCGTAAAACGGCATTAGGTTTCTCCAGCCACTAACCGATCCCTCGCGACATGGGGTCGTCAGGCCACCGGTTCAAGCGCTGGCGCCTGATTACCGAAGGTTAAGCCGTCTTTATCCACGTTCACGTCAATCACCGTACCCGGCGCAAACTCGCCGGCAAGGATTTTCTGCGCTAGCGGGTTTTCCAGACCGTTTTGGATCGCACGCTTTAATGGCCGTGCGCCGTAAACCGGGTCGAATCCTGCCTGCCCCAGCCAATCCAGCGCTGAATCGGAGATTTTCATCGAAAGACCCACGTCGTTCAGACGCTTACCCAGCGCGGCCACCTGGATGGCCGCAATGGCGCGAATTTCCGACGCGGCCAGCGGATGGAACACCACCATTTCGTCCACCCGATTGATAAACTCCGGGCGAAAATGCTGGCCAACGATCTCCATCACTGCGCTGCGCATCTGGTCGTATTGGGACTCACCGGACAACTCCTGAATCACCTGAGAGCCCAGATTGGAGGTCATCACAATGACGCAGTTGCGGAAATCTACCGTACGGCCCTGGCCGTCCGTCAGGCGGCCATCGTCCAGTACCTGCAACAAGATGTTGAACACATCCGGGTGCGCTTTCTCCACCTCGTCGAGCAAGATCACGCTGTAAGGCCGACGACGCACCGATTCGGTCAGGTATCCACCCTCTTCATAGCCCACATATCCAGGCGGCGCGCCAATAAGCCTCGCCACAGAATGTTTCTCCATGAACTCCGACATGTCGATGCGCACCATAGAATCTTCTGTGTCGAACAGAAATTCCGCCAGCGCCTTGCACAGCTCCGTTTTTCCAACGCCGGTCGGCCCCAGAAACAAGAACGAGCCGTTAGGCCGGTTCGGATCGGACAGCCCGGCCCTAGACCGCCGGATAGCATCGGCCACCGCACCAACGGCTTCGTTCTGCCCAATCACTCGCCGATGCAGTTCCTGCTCCATCCGCAGCAGCTTGTCGCGCTCGCCTTCCAGCATGCGATTCACCGGAATTCCGGTCCAGCGCGATACCACCTCGGCAATTTCTTCATCCGTAACTTTGTTGCGCAACAATCGGGTTTCTGTGTCCGAGGGCTGGCTGGCCGCTTCCAACTCCGCTTCCAGCTCCGGTATCTGGCCGTACTGAAGCTCAGACATTCGCCCCAGATCCTGAGCCCGACGGGCGGTCTCCAGATCCAGTCGGGCACGCTCCAATGCTTCTTTGATGGCCGTCGCACCGTGCACCGAAGCCTTTTCTGCGCGCCAAACCTCGTCTAAGTCAGCAAATTCCTTTTCTAAACCGCCGAGGGTCTCCTCCAAGGTTTCCATGCGCTTGATGGTGGCGTCGTCTGTCTCTTTTTTGAGCGCCTCGCGCTGAATTTTCAGCTGGATGATTTTTCGTTCCAGCCGATCCATCACCTCGGGCTTGGAATCAATCTCCATCCGAATTCGTGACGCCGCCTCGTCCATCAGATCGATGGCCTTGTCCGGTAGCTGGCGGTCTGTGATGTAGCGATGGGACAACGTGGCCGCAGCAACGATAGCGGGGTCGGTAATATCGACGCCGTGGTGCACTTCATAGCGCTCTTTGAGACCACGCAGGATCGCAATGGTGTCTTCCACCGTTGGCTCGCCGACCAATACCTTTTGGAACCGTCGCTCCAGTGCCGCATCTTTCTCCACATACTGGCGATACTCATCCAGGGTGGTGGCACCAATACAGTGCAGCTCGCCGCGGGCCAATGCCGGCTTCAGCATATTGCCCGCATCCATAGATCCCTCAGCCTTACCGGCGCCAACCATGGTGTGCATCTCGTCGATGAACAGCACCACCTGCCCTTCCTGTTTGGCCAGGTCGTTCAGCACCGATTTCAGGCGCTCTTCAAACTCGCCGCGAAACTTGGCTCCGGCAATCAATGCTCCCATGTCGAGCACCAACAGACGTTTGTCTTTCAGTCCTTCGGGCACCTCTCCGTCGACGATTCGCTGGGCCAAACCTTCAACAATGGCGGTTTTACCCACTCCGGGCTCGCCAATTAACACCGGGTTATTTTTGGTCCGGCGCTGTAACACCTGAATTGCCCGGCGAATTTCTTCATCGCGACCGATCACGGGATCTAGCTTGCCCTGTTCAGCACGCTCGGTCAGATCAATGGTGAAACGCTCCAGCGCCTGACGCTGGTCTTCCGCGTTGGCGTCGTCCACCTTCTGGCCGCCGCGCCAGTCATCAATCACCTTGTTAATCGCATCGACGTTTGCGCCAGCATCCTTGAGGACGTCTGCCAAAGGGCTTTTGCTGGCTAATACCGCCAGAATAAAGAGCTCAGAGGTCAGAAATTGATCGCCGCGTTCCTGGGCAAGTTTGTCGCAGACGTTGAGCAGCTTGACCAGATCATTACCTAAACCGATTTGTCCGTCAGTGCCAGACACCTCTGGCAATCCATCCAATATTTCACCAAGTCGTGAACGCAGTCGGTTAACGTTGACGCCGGCCTGAGCCAGCAATTGGCGCACCACACCACCTTCTTGATCTAACAGTGAAACCAGCAGGTGGGCCGGTTCGATGGTGGCATGATCGCGGCCGATTGCCAGCGATTGGGCATCGGCCAAGGCGAGTTGGAATTTGCTGGTGAGCTTGTCCATTCGCATGATAATCACCTCTCTAAAAGTTGTGTTGCAGCGCGCTTTGGCGTCGCAGAATACCTTTAGATCTGGCGTCTTGGCGCCGCGCTTTCAAGCAGTGGGGGCGATGGAGATGGCGCTGACCATGCGGCCAGTGACGCCGTCACGGCGGTAGGAAAAAAAGCGCTGAGCGTCGGAATAGGTGCAAAGATTGCTGGCAAAAATCTGGTGAAATCCCAACCGCTGCAGCCGTCGCTGAGCCAGCCCCGGCAAATCAGCCAGCCAGTGATTAGAATCCGTTTGCTCAAACAGAGTTTTGTCCATGCTGTGCTGCTGGCAAAACGCCTCAACCACATCGCTGCCTACCTCAAAATGACGGGGGCCGATGGCAGGCCCTAGCCAAATCAGGGTTGTGTCCGCACTGGCCTGCATAGCGCTCAATGCCGCCTCCAATACACCGCCAGCCAGGCCGCGCCAGCCTGCATGCACCGCGGCAATTCGACGTTGGGTCACATCGCAAACCAACACCGGCAAACAGTCGGCGGTCTGCACCAGACAAAGCTGACCGGCCAGCGCGGTCCATGCTCCATCGGCCTTAACTTGGGTGATTGGTTGCCCCTTCAATTCAATGATATCGCTGCCGTGGACCTGCTTCAGCCAGGTGGCAACAGCCGAACAGTCCGCCAGAGCCAACTGACGATTGTGCGCTACGTGACCGGGCACATCGCCAGCGGTAAAACCCAAATTCAGTGACGCATACGCCCCCTCACTCACGCCTCCGCCGCGGGTCGTGCTGAACGCAGTCACCCAGTCCGGGGCCGGCCAATCAGGCATAATTGGCGTCACTGGATCACCCATCAAGCCGTTGACCGGGGTCTGACGCGACCGCCTGGGACAGGCGCATCAAATCGTCAGGAAGCGGCGCATCGAAGGACACCCGATCACCCGACCCCGGATGATCGAACGCCAGCGTCCGGGCATGCAGGGCCTGACGACGATGGCCTCTCAACACCTCCAACAGATTGTCACCGGCTGCGGCGGGTGGTCGAAAACGCCCCCCATACACCTGATCGCCAACAATGGGCCAACGTTGGTGGGACAAGTGGACCCGAATCTGGTGGGTTCGCCCGGTTTCCAGCCTCACGGTAAGCTCAGTGAAAGACATAAACCGGTTCAGCAGCCGATAATGGGTAACGGCGGGTTTGCCGTCGTCTCGAACAGCCACCCGCTTACGATCGACTGGATGCCTTCCTAACGGCAGATCCACCGTGTCGCCGCTGACCAGGGCACCGTAGACCAAGGCCCAATATTCCCGCTTCACCGACCTTGCTTCCAATTGACGCACCAATGAGGCATGGGCAGTGAGCGTCCGAGCCACGACCAGCAGGCCGCTGGTATCTTTGTCCAGCCGATGAACAATTCCAGCGCGAGGCAGCTGTTTCAGTTCAGCATCCAGGTTCAGCAGTGCGTTGAGCAAGGTGCCGTCGGCATGCCCAGCCGCCGGATGAACCACAAGGCCCGGTGGCTTATTGACAACAAAAAAATGCGGGTCGCTGTGGATGAGATCGAGCTCCAGAGGCTGAGCGTGATCTTCAATCTGGTCTTGCAGGGTCGCCTCAACGGTAATGGCTTCGCCGCCGAATACCTTGGCGCTGGGTTTTGCTGGGCGCCCCTCAACCTGCACAAAACCTTGCTTAATCCACTGGGTCAGACGGGACCGGGAGAAATCCCCCAACTGCTGAGCCAACAGCTGATCCAGGCGCTGGCCTTTGGGATTTTCCGGCGCTTCGAGGGTGGCGCGCACCACTTTTGCTTCTTTGTCAGTCATATGACAACGTTTTTTTGCCATTTCGCCGTGTTTTTTTGGGTATCATGCTCGGCCTGTCTGGTTGGTATCTGTGTTTGTTCATGGCAAAAAACCCACAATACTCACGTTTGTTGCGCCGCGTCTCGGCTCTCTCATTGGCCCTGGCGCTATCCGTACTGGTTGCTGCCTGTGGTTCAGACGGCGAGGAGCGCGAGGATAACACCGTTACCGCATCGGAACTGTACGACCGGGCCAAGCAGTCTCTGGCCAACGGTTCCTACGACAGAGCCATTTTCCAATACCGCCAGATGCAGTCCCGCTTTCCTTTTGGCCGCTACGCGGAGCAGGCGCAGCTTGAGTTGGCTTATGCCTACTACAAGAACTTTGAGCCCGATCTGGCCACCAACACGCTGGACCGGTTTCTGCGCACCTATCCGACCCACGAACACGTCGATTACGCCCACTACCTGAAGGGACTGGTCAACTTCTCGCGCAACCGCGGCCTGCTAGGTCGACTGCTGAACGTGGATTCCAGCACCCGGGATTTGGAATTTGCGAGAGCGTCATTCACCGCATTTGGCGAACTGGTCCAGCGCTACCCCAACAGTGAATACGCCGAGGATGCCCGCGAACGCATGTTGTTCCTGCGCAACGAAATGGCCTCCTACGAAATTTCCGTAGCGGAGTACTATTACCGCCGCAGAGCGTACGTCGCTGCCGCCAATCGGGCCAAATATGTGGTCGAGAACTTTCAGGAAGCCCCCCAAGCAGGCGATGCGCTAGCTATCATGAGCCAGTCTTATGAGAAACTGGAGCTAACCCAGCTCTCGGAAGACGCCTATCGCGTCCTCAGAATCAACTACCCGGAACACCCCCACCTGACCGGCAACTACGCAAAACCCAGCTGGCTAAGCCGCCTTTGGCCCTTCGACTGACCAAACATCTGATCAGAAGACGATTCGGCCCCGTAAATGCACGTAGTGCCATCGTAGAGAACGCTGCAAGCGGCCTCCTGTTCAGCGGAATTAAGCGGACCGCAGGGAGCCATCCGCTAAACAGGAGGCCGCTGGTAGCGTTATCGGCGCCAAACCAATAAATTCAAAGGCGCGGGGACGGAACTCAAACCCCACTAATGGATGATCCAGCTACTGATCGCCCAAGCCGTAGCAATCTGCGTCGCCAGCAACCCAACCAATCCCACCGCCATACCCACCGACTGTATCCAATGCTGCTTTCTGTTGGTTTGTGATTCCATTGCTGCCTCCGTTATTCCTCAAATCTTGCAGCTATTGTCCCCAGATGGGCGGTGGCTGTATGTCAAGCACACGACACAGCCAGAATTGCCCGGCCAACAGCCTTGTGCAACGCCCTCCATAACGGCAAACGAACGCAGTGCGGCAGCAAAAAAAGCCTTTTAAATAGGCTTTTTTTTGATCTCTTGTTGCAGCGCAACATATTTTTCTGTATTTTGCACTGCACAAATTAACGAAACCCGCGAAATCGCGGAAGGATCAATAAAATGAGCGTATTTACCGAAAATATGGAAGTGTTTGCCGATTTTCAAAAGCAGGGCTTTGAGCCAGTTCGACAGTTCACCGGCGCTGCCGTTGAAACCTTCGAGACGCTGGCCCGCAAAAACTACGCGTTCGCCGGCGACATGCTGGAGTTCGCCGTTTCTCAAGCCCGCCTTCCGGTTGAAATCAATGAGCCGAAAGAATTGATTGAGCGCCAGGTTGCTGCCGGTAAGGAATTTACCGAACTGCTGACCAGCCGCACCAACGAATATGTTGAACTGGGCAAAGCTTTTCAAGAGAAAGCGTCTAACCTGGTGAACGCCGAAGCGCCGAAGGCTGCTCGCAAGACCACCCGCAAAGCTGCTTAACCCGCTGGTAAGATAACGGGAAGGCGTCAGCGCAAGCTGGCGCCTTTTCTTTCGTACCTCCGTTCACCAAGCAGTCAAAATCGGCAGCATGCCCAAACCCTACCTGATCAAGAAATACGCCAATCGGCGCCTCTACGACACGCAGACCAGCAAACACATCACGCTGGATGGTGTTCGCGAGCTGATTGTCGCAGGAAAAAACGTCCAAATTGTTGACGACAACAGTGGCGACGACCTCACCCGAAGCCTTCTCCTGCAGATTATTGCCGATCAAGAGCAAGCCGGGCGTCCGATTCTGGACGCGGCCCTGCTAACCCGCCTGATTCGGCTTTACGGAAACCCCATGCAGGACATGATGGGTGAATATCTGCTGAAAAGCTTCGACACCTTCATGACCCAGCAAAACCGCATGCAGGAACAGATGCGAGCCGCCATGGCGGCAACGCCAATGGCCACCCTGCAAGAGCTTGCGAGCTCCCAGATGAAAGCCTGGCAGGACATGCAGCAGGCCATGATGGGCAAGAAAACCGACGACGACACCAACGACTGAAGGATGCGATAGCCACCATGGCCAAGCAAGACACAAACCCCGGCGCCAGCTTCGAGGCGATGACCTCTGAGTTCATGAAAATCATGGAAAAAAACCAGCAGACATTCGCCGACCTGCTGAAATCCCCCCAGGAAACCCTGGCCGGCATGCTGGACCCCTTCAACACGCTGGAGTCATTTGGTGAGGGGATGCGACAGCTGTCCATGGACCCACAGAAAATGATGCAGGCCAATATGGACCTGTGGCAACAACATATGAGCCTGTGGCAGGAAACCACTCGCAAAATGATGGGGCAGGAGTCGGCCACGGTGGCTCAAGCTGAACGTGGCGACCGCCGCTTCAAGAGCACCGAATGGGATGAGAACGGCGTGTTCGACGTGATCCGTCAGTCATACCTCATTACTAGCCGATGGCTGACCAAAACGATGTCGGATATTGACGGCCTCAGCGATGACGATGCTCGCAAGATTCAATTCCACACCCAGCAGCTCGCTGACGCCATGTCGCCCAGCAATTTCTTCATGACCAACCCGCAAGTCATCAAAGAGACCGTATCAAGCGGCGGCCAAAACCTCGTTCGCGGCATGCAAAACCTGAAACGGGATCTGGAGGCCGGTGATGGTCAGCTGAAGATTACCATGACCGACGAAGAAGCTTTCCAGGTTGGCGAAAACATCGCCACGGCGCCGGGCAAGGTGGTGTTTCAAAACGACGTAGTCCAACTCCTGCAGTTCGAGCCGAGCACCAAAACGGTTTTTAAGCGCCCGCTGCTTATTTTTCCGCCTTGGATCAACAAGTACTACATCCTCGACCTGCAGCCGGAAAACTCCTTTATTCGCTATGCGGTCAGCAAGGGTTATACGGTGTTTGTTGTGTCCTGGGTGAATCCCGACGCCAAACTGGCGGAAAAAACCATGGACGACTACCTGAAGGAAGGCATTTTAGAAAGCATCGATGCGGTGGAACAGGCCTCAGGTTCCAGCGAGATGTCGGTAATCGGTTACTGCATCGGCGGAACACTGACCGCCGCCGCCCTGGCCTACCTGGCCGAAAAGGGTGACAAAAGAATCAAAGCCGCCACCTTTTTTGCTGCCCAAGTCGATTTTTCCGAAGCTGGCGACCTGAAGGTGTTCATCGACGAAAAACAGCTCGAGAGCCTGGATCAGCGAATGAGCGAACAGGGCTTTTTGGAGGGCGACGACATGTCTACCGCCTTTAACCTGCTTCGCTCCAACGACCTGATCTGGTCTTACTACGTAAATAACTATCTGCTGGGTAAAGATCCGATGGCGTTCGACCTGCTGTACTGGAACGCTGACGCCACCCGCATGCCCCGCGCCCTGCACATGTTTTACTTGCGCGAGATGTATCTGAAAAACAACCTGGCCAAACCCGGTGGCATCACCCTGGACGGCGTAGCCATTGACCTTTCCAAAGTGAAGGTGCCGGTATACCTGCAGGCAGCAAAAGAAGACCACATTGCACCCTACAACTCGGTGTTCAAGGCCACCGGACTGTATAGCGGCCCGGTGCGCTTCATGCTCGCGGGGTCAGGCCACATTGCTGGCGTAGTGAATCCGCCTTCAGCGAAAAAATACAACTATTGGATGAACGAAGATCAGCCGGCGGACCTGGATGCGTGGATCGATGGTGCGGAATCTCACCCGGGATCCTGGTGGGATGACTGGCATCAATGGCTGTCGAAAAAATCTGGCACCAAAGTAAAAGCCCGGAAACCCGGTGACGGCAAACTCAAGGTCCTGGAGGATGCGCCGGGATCCTTTGTCTCGGTAAAGAGCTAGCAACTGGCGAAGGACACACGCAACAATCGCTCCGGCGTAAACGGGGCGCCAACCTCAAACTCAAGGAAGCGAGATGGAACTACAAGACAAGACAATCGTAATTACTGGCGGCGGACGCGGCCTGGGCGCTGCCATGGCGGCTCGCCTGGCGAACGCGGGTGCCAAGCTGGCGCTGGTGGACATGGATGCTGACAGCCTGAAAGAAAGTCAGGCTGCATGCACCCAGGCAGGCTCACCTCAGGTCAACACCTATCAGGTTAACGTCACCAACGAAGACGCCGTGGTAGCCCTGTTCAACGATATCAACAGCGACTTTGGTGCTGTGCATGGCCTGGTAAATAACGCCGGCATTACGCGAGACGCACTAACTCTCAAGTACAAAGACGGCGAACAGGTCTCCAAAATGTCCATGGAGCAATGGCAGCTGGTGCTGGACGTAAACCTGACCGGGGTGTTTCTGTGCGGCCGCGAGGCCGCGGCCAAAATGATTGAGGGCGGTAGCAAGGGCTGCATCATCAACATCTCCTCGATTTCCCGGGCTGGCAACATGGGTCAGCTGAACTACTCGGCCACAAAAGCCGGTGTACAGGCCATGGCGGTGGTTTGGGCCAAAGAATTTGCCCGTTACGGCATACGGTCAGCGTCAGTGGCGCCTGGATTCATTGGCACCGAGATGGTTACGTCCATGAAGCCCGAAGCGTTGGCAAAATTAAGCGCCATGATCCCCGCCAAACGCGTGGGCGATCCAGACGAAATTGCCAGCACGGTGCAGTTCATTTTGGAAAACGACTACGTTAGTGGTCGCTGCTTTGAAGTGGACGGCGCACTGCGTCTGTAGCCACTTTGCGTCACTCAACCAGTGAGGAGGACACTCTCCTCACTGGTCACGCCATCGATTGCTGATGGGATAACGACGATCCCGGCCAAAGGCTCGGGGAGTTACCCTGACGCCAGGAGCTGATTGTCGGCGCTTGTATTCGTTGATCAATACCAGTCGGGCGACTTTGCGAACTATCTGCTCGTCAAAGCCATCCGCAACAATGTCTTCCACCGATTCGTCGTTTTCCACGTAACGGGCAAGAATGTCATCCAGCATGGCATAGGGTGGCAGCGAATCTTCATCTTTTTGATCCGGGGCCAATTCAGCGGAAGGCGGTCGGTCGATCACGCCCTGAGGAATGGCTTGACTGAGTTCATTGCGGTACACACTCAGCTCGTAGCACAAAGTTTTAACGCAGTCCTTGATTGGCGCGTAGCCGCCGCACATGTCGCCGTATATGGTGCAGTAGCCCACGGCCACTTCGCTCTTGTTGCCGGTAGTCAGCGCCATGGCACCGGTCTTGTTCGATAACGCCATAAGAACATTGCCCCGACAGCGAGCCTGCAGGTTCTCTTCGGTAATATCCGCTTCAGCGTCGCCGAATGCCGGTGCCAGCACCTCCAAAAATGCCTGAAAGGGCGGCTCAATAGATATGACGTCGTGACGCACGTTCATCCACTCACACTGTTCACGAGCAAGGTCCACACTGAGCTGGGAAGTATGTCGCGAGGGCATCATCACCGCGTGCACGTTGTGGGCGCCAAAGGCGTCGACCGCGATGGCCAGGGTCAGGGCGCTGTCGATGCCGCCGGAAAGACCCAACAACACTTTGCTGAAACCGCTTTTTTGGACGTAGTCTCGAGTGCCTCTGACCAGGGTTTGGTAAACACCAGGCAGTCGCTGCTCCTCGCCATCAGGGACCCAGCCTCGCGCCGAAAACTGCTTGTCGGCAAAACCAAACCGAAATATTCCGTCCGCATACAGCGGTGTAGGTCCGGTGATGTCGCCATCGGGGGTAATGGCAAATGAGCGGCCGTCAAACACCAACTCATCCTGCCCCCCCACCAAATTGGCGTAAACCACCGGCTTGCCGCTTTCTCTGGCTCGCAGCCTCAAAGCACGTTCCCGTTCAGCACGCTTGTAAACGTGATACGGCGAGGCGTTGGGCACCACGATTATGTCGCAGCCATCCGCAGCGGCCACTCGTGTCGGGTCAGCTTCCCAGATATCTTCGCAGATCAGCACTCCGACGCGTTGACCGCGCAGGGTGACCGTCAGCGGGCGATTGCCAGACTGGAAATAACGTTTCTCATCAAATACCGCGTAATTGGGTAAGGCCTGCTTGCGGTATTGACCAAGAATCTGGCCATCGCGAATCCAACTGACCGCGTTATACAACGCGCCATCTTCCTGCAAGGGGTGCCCCAGCAGCACGTCGGGGCCAGAAATCTCGCCTACCAGCGCGGCCAACTGGTCGTTGGAGGACTCCAGAAAACCGTGCCGGTACAGTAGATCTTCGGGCGGATAGCCGGTTAAGGTGAGTTCGGGAAAAATCACCAGGTGAGCGCTTGCGCCCACCTCTTTGAGTGCCGCTCTGACGCGGTCAGCGTTGCCGACCACGTCACCCACTGGGAAGTCCCTTTGGACAGCGGCGATGATCAGACCATCAGAATCTGCCATCAGACATCAGGACATCTTGGCCGCCAGCGCACTTCCCAGATCGGCCGGCGAGCGAACGGTCGTAACACCGGCGTTTTCCAACGCTTCAAATTTAGCGTCCGCGGTACCCTTTCCGCCAGCGATGATGGCGCCGGCGTGGCCCATTCGTTTGCCCGGAGGCGCTGTAACACCGGCAATATAGGAAACCACAGGCTTGGTGACGTACTCACTGATGAATTCTGCGGCCTCTTCCTCCGCCGTACCGCCAATCTCGCCCACCATGATGATGCCTTCGGTTTGCTCATCATCCTGATACAGCTTCAGGCAGTCGATAAAGTTCATGCCGTTGATGGGGTCGCCGCCAATGCCAATGCAGGTGCTTTGGCCCAGACCCGCCAGGGTCGTTTGGTGAACCGCCTCGTAAGTCAGTGTGCCTGACCGAGAAACCACCCCCACGCGGCCTGGGGAATGAATTTGGCCGGGCATGATGCCAATCTTACATTGCCCGGGAGTAATGATGCCCGGGCAGTTCGGACCGATTAGCCAGGTGTCGTCCATCTGCTCAATCACCGCTTTCACCCGCATCATGTCGAGCACCGGAACGCCTTCGGTGATGCAAACAATCACTCGGATGCCCGCATCGGCTGCTTCCAAAATGGCGTCTGCCGCAAACGGTGGGGGAACATAAATGACGGTGGCATCAGCGCCGGTATCGGTCACTGCCTGTTCAACGGTGTCAAATACAGGCAGATCCAGGTGGGTTGTACCGCCCTTGCCTGGCGTTACGCCACCGACCAGTTGAGTGCCGTAGGCCAACGCCTGCTCGGAGTGGAACGTGCCCTGGCTGCCGGTTAATCCCTGGCACAGCACTTTGGTATCTTTATTAACTAGTACGCTCATGGGTAATCCTTATCCTGCCGCCGCTACCGCTTTCAGGGCGCCATCGTTTAAATCGGTGGCAGAGGTAATCTCCAGCACACATTCATCCAGCATCTTGCGGCCCTGCTCAGCGTTGGTGCCCTCCAGGCGAACCACCACCGGCACTTTCACACCCACTTCCTGAAAGGCGGAAATAACGCCCTCAGCAATGAGGTCGCAGCGCACAATTCCGCCGAAGATATTAACCAAGATGGCTTTCACACCATCCCCGGCCGTAATCAGCTTGAAGGCCTCTGCCACACGTTCAGCCGTAGCGCCGCCGCCCACATCGAGGAAATTGGCAGGCTCGCCGCCGTTCAGCTTGATAACGTCCATAGTAGCCATCGCCAGGCCAGCACCATTGACCATGCAGCCGATGTTGCCATCCAGGGTGACATAACTCAGTTGATGCTCTGCCGCTGCTGCTTCGGTTGGGTCTTCTTGCGTAACATCACGCATAGCCTCCAGATCCGGGTGTCGGAACAGCGCGTTGTCGTCAGCGTTAATTTTGGCGTCCAGCGCCAAAAGGTTGCCGTCTTTCATGATGACCAGCGGGTTGATCTCAACCAGCGACAGGTCTTTTTCCCTGAACAGCTTCTCCAGCCCCAACATGATGGCGGTGAGCTGGCGCACCTGTTTACTGTTCAGACCCAGGGCGAAACCCATTTTTCGGCATTGGTAAGGCTGCAGGCCTTCCGTGTTGTCCACTTCAACGCTGATGATTTTCTCTGGCGTGTCGGCAGCCACCTGTTCAATGTCCACGCCACCGGCTGCGGAGCCAATAAAGGTGATGCACTTGTTGGCTCGATCCACCAGAACACTTAAATAGAGTTCCTGATCAATATCCACCCCCTCGGCAATCAAGACCTCATTGACCGGCATGGCCAAACCGCCGGTCTGATAGGTTTCGATGGTCATGCCGAGCATTTCACCAGCGATGGTTTTCACCTCGTCCAGCGATTTTGCCAATTTGACACCACCGGCCTTGCCGCGACCGCCGGCATGAACCTGGGCTTTGACGACCCACACATCGCCTTTCAGGGCCTTTGCTGCGGTAACGGCCTCGTCTGCTGTTCTAGCCACCGTGCCGCCAGGCACGGGCAATCCGTAGGCGGCAAACAGGTCTTTCGCCTGATACTCATGAAAATTCATTGGTTGTCTGGATTCCTACATATTCGGGATGGAAGCGGTAGCCGATTGACCGGCATTAAACCTAGCGCCGTATTGTCGCCTATCACCACCGCCATATTCAAACCGGGTTATAGTCTTATCGCCCTAATGATGGAAAGCGAAAGACCCTTGAGCGACTTCAGGCCTCGCCTCAGCGACCAGCTGTTCATTAACGATTTGGTCTCCGCCCAGGCCATGGACTACTTGAACCTGTACCGTTGTTTTATTGCGGTCCTGTTCGCGGGACTGTTATTCACTCCCATCCTGGCGGACGCGATTTCCACCGAGGCCCGTCAATGGGGCCAGGTGATTACTTGGGCTTTCATCTTCTTTGCACCTGTTCAACTGTACCTCGGTCGTACCCGAACAGGCGCACTGTTATTCAGATCCAGCGTCGGGTTCGCGTTCGACATCGTCGGTACCATGTTAATGATGACCGCCCTGGGCGGACTGGAAAGCGGCATGGGCACTTTATTAGTGGGCTCCACAGCCGTTGGTGGCGTAGTGTTTCAGCTTCGCGTAGGCCTGTCGGTTGCAGGCCTGGCGGCGATGGTGTTGCTCTGGCAAACCATGGCAAGAGTGATCGAAGGCACCGAGGCGTTCGCCTCTTTGGCGCCGGCCGGCAGCCTTGGTGCCACCTACTTTGTGACCGCTCTACTTGGACACTATCTGGCCCGAAGGTCGCGGGAATCCCAGCAACTGGCTGTGCAGCAGTCCATGGACCTGGCGCAGCTGTCCCGTCTCAACCAGCTGGTGGTCGCACGAATGCGCACCGGCATCGTGATTGCCGACCATCAGGAGGGTTGCCGTGTCATGAACGATGCGGCCTGGTATCTCATGGGGATGCCGCCGAGCCGGGTCGGTGAACTGGTTGAATTGGCTCCAGAGGTGCTGGATAACCTGCGCCACTGGCAGCAAACCGGCCGTCATCGAAACGAATCACTGACCCTGGCCAACGGCGTACCTGCCGTGGTTCCGCGGTTTGCTCGTCTTAGCGCTCACGATCATTCGGAAACATTGATCTTTCTGGAGGACAGCTCCATCGTTTCACGACGGGCCCAAGAGCTGACACTGTCATCGTTGGGGCGTCTGTCAGCCACCATCGCCCATGAAATTCGTAATCCATTGGCGGCCATCAGCCATTCGGGGCAACTGCTGGCAGAATCTACTGACCTGGTTAGCGGAGATCGACGGCTGACTGACATCATTTTGCGGCACTGTCGACGAATGAACGACATTATCGAAAATGTTCTCCAGCTGGCTCGACAGGAATCCCCTAAACCCGAAACGGTCCTGCTCGGCGATTGGCTTGAGATCTTTGCCTTTGAACTTCGCCGAGATCACGAAATTGGCGAAAACACTGTTGAAGTGCGAACCGATGACATGGAACTTACCGCTCTCGTTGACCCTTCTCAGCTGCAGCAGGTGCTGTGGAACCTATGCCAGAACGCCTTTCGCTACGGACACCCTGCGGACCAACCGGCCCAAGTTATCTTGACCACCCGATCCAGTGATGCCCTGCTGTCCCCTGTCATCGAAGTCTCTGACAACGGACCGGGCGTTCCTGCAGACCAACAGGCAAAGATTTTTGAGCCCTTTTTTACGACCGCCTCCGACGGCACCGGGCTAGGTTTATATTTGTGCCAGCAAATCTGCGCATCCAATCAGGCTATTTTGGAGTACTGCCCTGGGCCCGATGGCCGCGGAAGTGTGTTCAAGATCTCCCTGCAACGCCCTCCAGGGGCAGATCTGGACGCCTAACGGCAGAAAAGGCGCGATCTTTGCATAGGTTGGTCTAATGGAATGAGCATTTCTGCAGGCACGGGAGAACCCGTCCCGCACCGTAAGGACGACCCACAGCCACTATGAGTAATCCACTCGCACTGATCATTGACGACGAACCCGATATTCGGGAACTGCTGGAAATTACCCTGAATCGTATGGATGTGGACGTCATCGCTGCAGCCAGCTGCGGTGAGGCCCGCGACCTTCTGGGGCAGCATCCGTTCGACCTGTGCTTTACCGACATGCGCCTTCCTGATGGCAACGGCCTGGAGCTGATTCGCCACATCAGCAAACATCAGCCGGGACTGCCAGTGGCCATGATTACTGCCCATGGGAATACGGAGGCCGCAGTTGAGGCATTGAAGTCTGGCGCTTTTGATTTCGTCTCAAAACCGGTGGATCTTGGTAACTTGCGCAATTTGGTAAACACCGCGCTCAGGGTCAGCAAACTGCCCAAAGACCGGGACCGAACGCCCAAGAACGATCTGCTGGGCGGTTCAGCTCAAATCCGAACCGTTCGACGACAAATTGCAAAACTGGCCCGCAGCCAGGCACCTATTCATATCAGTGGTGAATCAGGCGTGGGTAAAGAACTTGCGGCCCGGATGATTCACGAGCAAGGCCCCAGAGCCAGCGCCCCATTTGTTGCGGTGAACTGCGGCGCAATACCGTCTGAGTTGATGGAAAGCGAGTTTTTTGGTCACAAAAAAGGCTCGTTTACCGGCGCAACCGGCGAGAAACAAGGGTTATTTGAGGCCGCCGGCGGTGGCACGATCTTTTTGGATGAAGTCGCCGATTTGCCGTTACAAATGCAGGTCAAACTGTTGCGGGTCATCCAGGAAAAATCGGTTCGCCCCATTGGCGCAACTCAGGAACGTCCGATTGACGTGCGCATTCTCAGCGCCACCCACAAAAACCTCCTGGGGCTGGTGGAGGATGGAGATTTCAGACAAGACCTGTACTACCGGATCAATGTGATTGAACTGCGAATGCCCAACCTGCAGGAAAGGCCTGACGACGTCACCTTGCTATCGAACCACTTTCTCGGCCAGATTGCCGGCGAGTGGGAAATTGAGCCCGCCCAGTTAGACCCTGCAGCCGTTGAGGTACTTCAGGGTTATGCCTTTCCTGGCAATGTCAGGGAATTGAGAAATATTCTGGAACGCGCCGTGACGCTGTGCGAAAACGATGTCATCACCTCCAATGACCTGCAGCTGCAGACGGTGGATCACTCGCCGGCGGGAAGCATGTCAGATGAAATTGCTCAGCGCGGCGATGTGCCGCTGGAAGAGTTCATTGGCAATATCGAACGGGACGCCATCATGCAGGCGCTGGAAGAAACGCGCTTTAACAAAACCGCAGCGGCGAAAAAACTCGGCATTACCTTTCGCGCCCTGAGGTATCGATTGAAAAAACTGAACCTGGAGTGACCAAAAGTGACGCTGTACGTCACTTTGTGCCCGCTGCGTTGGCAGAACGTTAAAAACCGATCTCGTCAAACAGTGTGATTGGGATCACAGGCTAAGACACCAAACTCCAGTTTTTCCCGCGATTTCAGCCAGTTAACAGTTGGTAACATAACTTGGCACGGTCCCTGCTTCCACCTTTCCCGAGTCTAGTCGAGCCGCGCTGTCGGGTGACCCCAAAAGCGCAAGGAAAGCTCAAACGGGGGCCACTTCGGCCGGCTCATTAAAGAAATACCTATTTTGAACGTTATTAACTTTGAATGAGAGGAAAGCATAATCATGCGTAAGCAACAAAAAGGTTTCACCCTGATCGAACTGATGATCGTTGTCGCAATCATCGGTATTCTGGCGGCCATCGCCATTCCGGCTTACCGGGATTTCCAGGTTCGCTCCAAGTTCTCTGAAGTTCTGGCCACCATGGGTGCCTGTAAGACCACCATGGGTGAGTTTTATGAGTCCAATAACGGCTGGGTTACACGCAACGGTGCCGGCGTAGCGATCGACCCAGAGATTTGTGGTGCTGCAGCGGGCAACCTGTCTCAGTACGTAGACACACTGCTGGTTGCTAACCCTCCTCTGATGAGAGCGGTTTCCCAGAATACTGGTCGTGTTGAAGGCGGCGATATCGTAGAAATGCGAGCAGCTGGCCCAGCCGGAGCTGCTCTTGCTGCGGGCGCAGCCATTCACCAGTGGGTTTGCGGCGGTGACGGCACCGACGTTGCGGCAAAGTACCTGCCGGGTTCTTGCCAGGGTTAATTTGGCAACCTTATGCCAGCATACTCGAGGGGCCGTCTCTGATGACGGCCTTTCGTTTTTTCGGCATCAGAAAGACATTGAACAACAGAGAATCAACTTGGAAAGAGACGAGGAAGCAGCCATGAAGCTTAGCCGTGAAAAAGGATTTACGTTGATTGAGCTAATGATTGTTGTCGCCATCGTCGGAGTACTGGCCGCTATTGCCATTCCGTCCTACCGAGATTTCACCATAAGAGCTAGGTTGTCCGAAGTGATTGGCAGCATGAGCGCATGCAAGCTATCTGCAGTGGATTTTTATCTCACCAACAGTGGCTGGAATCAGGAAAACACGAACATACCAGTCTCCAACTTTGGTCTTTGTGATAACGCTCAAGGATCCAGACAGGTTGCCCCCAACGGAATCACCATTAGCGCTGTCGGCGTTATTTCGGCCGTAACCCAAGATATGGGGAGTGGCGTCGCAGACGGTACCGTACTCACCATGCGGCCGGTTCTACAGGGGGCAAACATCACAACATGGGTTTGTGGCGATGCAGCAGACGGGACCACGTTCCTGCCTCGATATCGACCGGGATCATGCCAAGGTTAAGATGCGGAAAGCCATCCAGGCTTGCGTTTTTTGAACACAAACTCACCACGCCAGTTGACGTCACACCTTACTTTCCACGCCATCTGATAGTAGTCTTAGGAACTTGACGGAATCTGTTGATTAAAAAGGGAGACTTATGGCTGCCTCTGGAGCCTCAACCATAGCGCTGAGCGGACTCGCCAGAAGACTCGTGGCCGACGAGTTGATCTCAGGCAACGCTGCGGCGGAAGCTCAGGAAAACGCAGTTTCAAAAAAACTGCCGTTTGTCTCCTACCTGGTTGAAAATGCCCTCGTAAACTCCAGTGATGTGGCCAGAGTGGCGTCGGAGGAATTTGGCGTCCCCGTATTCGACATCATGAGCTTGGATCTGACTCAAGCGCCGATCAAGCTGGTGTCTGAAAACCTGATTAACAAACACCGCGCCCTGCCGCTGTTCAAACGCGGCAATCGGATGTATGTGGGCGTGTCCGACCCCACCAACTTGCGCGCACTGGACGAAATCAAATTTCACGCCAATCTGGCCGTCGAAGCCATCCTGGTTCGAGACGACGAGCTGGGTCTGGCCATCGACAACGCGCTGACCGCGGCCGACGATATGATGGACGGCCTCGGTGATGACGACGACGAAGGCCTGGACGATGTAGATTTTGCCGACACGGCAGACATGGAACATGACGATGGCGGCGGCGTAGAGGCCGGCGGTGCTGACGACACGCCAGTAGTTCGGTTTATTAACAAGGTCCTGCTGGACGCCATCAAACGCGGCGCATCGGATGTTCACTTCGAACCTTATGAAAAGCGTTATCGGGTGCGTTTCAGAATGGACGGTGTGCTAAAACAAATGGCATCCCCTCCGGTGAAAATGACGCCGCGACTCGCGGCACGCCTGAAAGTCATGTCGAGCCTGGACATTGCCGAAAAACGCGTTCCCCAAGATGGCCGGATCAAACTCAACATTTCCAAGACCCGTTCCATCGATTTCCGGGTCAGCACCTGCCCAACGCTTTTCGGCGAAAAGATTGTGTTACGAATCCTGGACGCGTCCGCTGCCAAAATGGGCATTGATAAACTGGGGTACGAAGAGAAACAGAAAGAACTCTTTATTGATGCCATCCACAAGCCCTACGGCATGGTCTTGGTCACTGGCCCCACAGGCAGTGGAAAAACCGTATCACTCTACACAGCGCTAAACATTTTAAACACCGAAGGACGTAATATTTCAACCGCAGAAGACCCGGTGGAAATTCGCGTTTCCGGCATTAATCAGGTGCAACAGAACACCAAGCAGGGCATGACCTTTGCCACCGCGCTGCGATCGTTTCTTCGCCAAGACCCGGACATCATCATGGTGGGAGAAATTCGTGACCTGGAAACGGCGGAAATTGCCATCAAAGCGGCGCAAACCGGTCACATGGTGCTGTCCACGCTGCATACCAACGACGCCCCCCAAACCATTGCTCGCCTGATGAACATGGGCATCGCTCCGTTCAACATTACGTCCTCTGTTACTCTGGTGATTGCCCAGCGACTTGCCAGACGACTGCATGACTGTAAACAGCCGGCAGAAATCCCCGCTGAGGCCTTGTTGGCTGAGGGATTTACTCAGGAAGAATTAGAGGACTTGACCATCATGGAGCCTATCGGTTGCAACAGTTGCAACGAGGGTTACAAAGGCCGGGTAGGTCTTTACCAAGTGATGCCTGTAACGGACTCTATCCAACGCATCATTCTCGCTGGCGGAAATGCCATGCAAATTGCCGACCAGGCCCTGGAAGATGGCATCAACGACCTGCGCGCCTCAGCATTAAACAAAGTTCGCGAGGGCCTGACCGGACTCGTCGAAATCAACCGAGTCACTAAGGACTAAACCATGGCCACGAAAGCAGCCGATTTACCCATCTTTAACTGGGAAGGTACCGACAAACGCGGTGCCAAAATTAAGGGCGAGCAGTCTGCCAAGAACGTAAACTTGGTGAAAGCCGATCTCAGGCGGCAAGGGATAAACCCCACTAAGGTCCGAAAGAAATCCAAACCGCTTTTGGGTGGTGCCGGGTCACCCATCAAACCGCAGGAAATCGCCATATTTTCCCGCCAATTGGCAACCATGATGCAAGCAGGCGTTCCGCTGGTACAAGGTTTCGATATCGTAGCGGGCGGGCAGTCAAATCCACGCATGCGCGATATGCTTGTTGATATCAAGAACAATATTGAGGCGGGCTCTACGCTCAGTGAGTCACTGGGTAAACACCCCGTCCAGTTTGATGAGCTATATGTCAATCTGGTTGCCGCGGGCGAACAGGCAGGTGTACTCGATACCCTTCTGGACGAAATCGCCACCTACAAAGAACGCACCGAGGAAATTAAGGCAAAGATCAAAAAAGCGATGTTTTACCCAACAGCCGTCATCGGTGTTGCCATGATTGTTACCCTGATCCTTCTGGTATTCGTTGTGCCGCAATTTCAGGGGATTTTTGAAGATGCCGGAGCGGACTTACCCGCATTCACGCAGATGATTATCAACATCTCCAACTGGCTGCAGGAAAGCGGATGGATATTAGGCGTGGGGTTCGCGGTGACGGTCGGAACGATAATTTTCTTCAAGAAACGCTCTCGGCCGTTCAATCACTTCCTCGACCGCCTGGTATTAAAATTACCGGTCATCGGAAGCATCATGCACAACTCGGCCATTGCCCGGTTTGCCCGAACCCTGGCCACCACTTTCGCGGCCGGTGTGCCCTTGGTTGATGCGCTGGAAACCGTCTCTGGCGCAACCGGTAACTCTGTCTATGGGAACGCCGTAAAACGCATCAAGGACGACGTATCTGTAGGCCATCAGTTACAGCTGGCGATGCGTCAGGTCGACCTCTTCCCGCACATGGTCATTCAAATGACGGCCATTGGCGAAGAGTCTGGCGCCCTGGACCAAATGCTGTCCAAAGTGGCGGATTTCTATGAGGCAGAGGTGAGCAACGCGGTTGATGCTCTCAGCAGCCTGCTGGAACCTCTGATTATGGTCATCATTGGCGGCTTGGTGGGTAGCCTGGTTGTGGGCATGTATCTGCCGATCTTCAAACTGGCGGCAACCGTCTGATCAACCACAGCGACTCCCTGGGGGGTCGCTCGGAAACCGCCGATGATTGAATTGCTTCAATCCAGCCCAGCGCTTTGGACAGGAGTCGTTTTTGTTTACTCTCTGCTCATAGGAAGCTTTCTAAACGTGGTCATACTCCGCCTGCCGGCAAAGATGGAGCATGAATGGAAGGCACAGGCCCGCGAGCTGCTAGAGGTAGCGCCGACTGATCAGGCGCAACCTGGTGGCCTGGTGTTGGACCGCTCCGCCTGTCCGAAATGTGGCACACAGTTGCGCTGGTTCCATAACATTCCGGTGGTTAGCTACCTGGTGTTGCGTGGCAAATGTTCCCAATGCGATAAAAAGATCTCACTCCAGTATCCAGCGGTGGAACTGCTAACCGCAGCGGCGAGCGCCATCGTTGCACTGAAGTTCGGGATGGACTGGGCGGTGTTGCCTGCACTGGTACTGACCTGGACGCTGATCGCCTTAAGCGGCATCGATATTCGCCATCAGCTGTTGCCGGACAGCATGACCTATCCGCTGCTTTGGCTGGGACTGTTGCTCAGCACGAAATCCGTTTTCGTCTCCCCGGTGGACGCCATTATTGGCGCGTCGGTGGGATATTTAAGCCTGTGGACCGTCTACCATCTGTTTCGCCTGATTACCGGCAAAGAAGGCATGGGTTACGGCGACTTCAAGCTTCTAGCGGTGTTCGGTGCATGGCTTGGATGGCAATCCATTCCGCTGGTGATCATTTTATCCTCGCTGGTCGGCGCGATCGTCGGAATCGCAATGATTGTCGTAGCCGGGCGCGATAAGAGCCTGCCGATGCCGTTCGGCCCATTTATCGCCGCCGCCGGCTGGATCGCTTTACTGTGGGGCAATCAGTTGACTGACATGTACCTGACGTTTAGTGGATTGAACTGATCTGTGGCTTCACACCAACAACAGTTTTGAGATAATTTCCAGGGAACCTAATCAAGGACAATAGGAGCTTTAGTGACATGACTCGGTGGAAGGCAGCAGGTATACATCTGGTTATCAGTATTATCGTCGCGATTGGCGCAATGATTTTGATGGTCGGCGTCATGTATCCGTGGGAGTTCTTTACTGTCAGCGGTGGACACAAACTCCTGGCCATTATGTTGTTTGTGGATATTGTCATCGGCCCCTTACTCACGCTTGTGGTGTTTAAGACCGGAAAGAAGAGCTTGAAAATGGATCTGACGGTCATCGCTTTGCTCCAGGTGGCCGCATTGGTTTATGGGATGTGGAACGTCGTTCAGGCAAGGCCCGTGTTCTTGGTCCATGTTGGAGATCGTTTTTATCTTGTTAGAGCCACCGAAATAACGCCGGAGGAGTTGGCTAAAGGTAAAGAACCTCGCTTTCGACGACTGTCTTGGACCGGCCCGACACTGGCGGTAGCCCTGCAGCCCAAAAATGTCGACCGTCAGGGCGACCTGATTGCTTCTGCCCTGGGAGGCAGAGACTTTGACCAGTACCCGGAAACCTATGCTGATTACAAAGAGAATGCCGCCACGGTGTTGGACCGCGTTCTGAACACCGAAGAGGTGCTGGCGAAACTGCCGGAGGAAACCCAGGCGATCAAACGATACCTGGAAAGTAATAACCTTGAGAGCTCACAGACACGCATCATTCCACTCAAGGTGGGCGTCACTTACCTTAGCGCGTTGGTAGACGCCCAATCTGCCGAAATACTCAAGATCTTTCCCGTTGATCCCTGGTAACGAACACCAAGGTGCCGGTTATACCGTTGGCTTGACCGGCGGCATCGCCTCGGGCAAAAGTACCGCCGCGGAGTTTTTCGCCCAGTTGGGCATCAACGTGATTGATACCGATCAAATCGCGCGTCAGGTTGTTGGATTGGGGACCAGCGGCCTATCGAGCATCCGCAAGGAATTTGGCTCGACGGTGATCAATGAGAACGGAGAACTTGACCGAAAAGCCATGGGTGCAGTGGTTTTCGCAGATGCCAACGCACGCCAGGCTCTGGAGTCCATTGTTCACCCCCTGATCTGGCAAGAGGTAACGCGACTGCAAGCCATCAGCAATAGCGTTTACTGCGTCATCGATGTTCCACTGCTGGTGGAGTCTGGCCGCCTCCAGCAGTACGATCGAATCGTTGTTGTTGATATATCTCCCGCGGTTCAGCGCTCTCGCCTGCAGGCGCGGGATGATCGCAGTGATCAGGAAATTGACCAAATCCTTGCCGCGCAGGCGAGCCGCGAGCAACGACTGGCCGTGGCTGACGATGTACTGGACAATAACCTTACAAAAGCAAACCTCCTCAGTCAGGTTGAGGCACTGGATAAAAAACTGCGTACATTAGCCACCCAACGGTAGTATGTGGCGTACACGCAGCACTAAAGCCTAAACCTCCACTGCACGCCATACCGGGCGGCGCCAGAAAACCTGTATTGGCCCGTTATTTCTGTTATTGTCGCGCCCCTGATTGACCCGCAATCAACGCAATTTCGCATCCGACACAGGCTGATCGGTTACTGCGCTTGCTTTAACAGCCAGCCTGAACCCCAAAGTGACCGCAGGACAAACCACCATGCAATTTGATCAACTTGGTCTCGCGCCAGAACTGCTGCGAGCCGTCAGCGACCAGGGCTATACCACAGCAACCCCGGTCCAGAGCCAAGCCATCCCGGCGATTTTGCAGGGCAGCGACATGCTCGCGGCGGCCCAAACGGGTACCGGAAAAACGGCCGGCTTTACGCTTCCCATGCTGCAAAGGTTGGTTTGCGATCGCAACGCCAATGGTAAGGTGTCCGGGCTCATCTTGACCCCAACTCGCGAACTTGCGGCTCAAGTTCATCAATCGGTTAAAGACTACGGCCAGCACCTGAATTTTCGTTCAGTGGAAATTTTCGGCGGCGTCAGCATTCGGCCTCAACAGACCCAAATGCGCCGAGGAATGGACATAGTGGTAGCCACCCCCGGTCGCCTGCTTGATCACATGCAGCAGCGCACAATCAACTTGGCCGATTTAAAAATGTTGGTGTTGGACGAAGCCGACCGCATGCTGGATATGGGTTTTATCCATGATATTCGGCGCATCGTAAAAGCGGCGCCGGCCAAACGGCAGACGCTGATGTTCTCGGCCACATTTTCCAAAGATATTCGCAAGCTGGCCAAAGATTTTCTGGTCAACCCGGTTGAGGTTCAGGTCGCGGCAAGCAATTCCACCGCCGAACGTGTAACTCAACGTGTGTATCCGGTAGACAAGGGTCGGAAGCGCGAGCTGCTGTCGGAACTCATCGGCCAGGGAAACTGGCAACAAGTTCTGGTCTTTACTCGCACCAAACACGGTGCCAATCGGCTCGCAAAACAGCTGGGCATTGATGGCATTGAAGCCATGGCGATTCACGGCAACAAGAGCCAAGGCGCCCGAACCCGAGCTCTGGCTGACTTTAAGTCAGGCGCTGTCCGGGTGCTGGTAGCCACCGATATTGCCGCTCGGGGGCTGGATATTGAAAAGCTGCCCCATGTCGTGAACTATGAATTACCCATGGCGGCCGAGGACTATGTCCACAGGATCGGCCGAACCGCACGCGCGGGTCAGCAGGGCGAAGCTATATCGCTTTATTGCATCGACGAAGAACGCCATCTGCGAGATATTGAAAGGCTGCTGAAATCCCCACTGGACCGGGTTATCAGACCAGGGTTTGAAGTGGACCCGTCCATAAAGGCTCAACCGCCGGCCAAGCCTGGTCAGGGTCGGAGAAAATCATCCTCAGGCCCATCACGAGGGCGCGGAAAAGCCAAGCACCGCGGGCCCTCAGGCCGAGGGTCAAACCAACGAACACGAAGAAAACAGGCATAAATCTGCGGCGGGAAACCGCAGTCGTCAGGATGATCAATGCGATGGCGTCGAGTGAAATGCTGGGCTCAACTGAGATAGGTTCCAAGGTGGGTCAATCGACTTTGACACCATTGTCAATCTGGATTGACAGATAAAAATGTAAGTTCGGGGATTTTTTATGAAGGCTTTATCTGAAAGGCCCCAATAAACCCTAAGAAACTGCTGTAGTTGTTGGACCTAACGGAAATTGGGTCACAGCCGGCTCAAATAATCGCCTTTTTTCCCTATTTTTTATTAGATATGAGCGTCACGTTTTCTCGAGGCATTGCGAAGAAAAAAGCTTAGGTGTAAATGTTGACTGACACCGGTCATTTAGCCATGATGCTAGTCAGAGGGGACAACAACAAGCAACGTCAGGGATTAGGACTGGCCTGCAGCGCTAGTAAGTTGCGCAAGTCGGACCTCTCTCGGGGAAACATTTTGCCGCTAGACACTTCAACGGTCCATGAGCCACTCGATCGAGACGCTTTCGCCCGAGCGCTCACCGTAAACGTTTCCCAGCAACAAAAGCTTTCTTCGGATGCACTCAGCACCCTTGCCCAAGAAGTCATAGAACGGCTATCCAGCAGGCTTGTGGCCGAAACGCCGCTGGAAGGTCAGCCCGATCCCGCGGAGCTGAATCGATTTTGTGATGCACTGATTGGCGAGGACGATACGGCTGCCGCCGACGTCGTGATGCAGGCCAGAATCGATGGAACGCCCATGGACGTCATCTACCTGGGTTATCTCGCAGGGGCCGCACGCCAGCTGGGCGAGCGCTGGGAATACGACCAAACCACTTTCATGGACATGACTCTGGCCGCCGGCAGAATTTACGCGATCATGCGCGGTCTGCGCAGAGTTTTTACGCTGCCTGCGCCGAATACTCGTCGCCATGCTCTCTTTGCGGGTTTGCCGGGGGACGATCACACGTTGGGCGTGGCCATGGCGGCAGACATGTTTCGTCAGAAAGGCTGGGATATTCAGCATGAAGCCCACCAGACCCACGATGAACTGGTAGAGTCGATCAAGAACAGCGATCACGCCATCATCGGGCTATCCGCCAGCCGACCCGATTTACTGGTGCCCTTGGCACGACTGGTAGTGGCGGTTCGCATCGCAAAGCCTCACGGTTTTGTGATGATTAGCGGACACATCACCGAAATGGAGCCCGATGTGGTCAATCTGGTCGATGGCGACAGTTTTGCCACCAGTGTTCCTGCCGCCTTGGCCCAGCTGGAACAGCTGATTGCCGATCAGCAACAGTTCGCAAAGAGTGTCTCCTAAACCACGCTGAGTTGAGTGACTTTGGACGGTTGCATGTTCGTGTATATAACCCCGCCCGTGGGTTAAACTTCGGTTGCATGTTTCGGAGTAATGCCATGAAATCCTTCCACCTGCCGCATCACCGCCTGGTCATTTTTCGGTGTTTTATACTGGCACCGCTGATCGCTGGTACTCAACTGGCTAACGCCCAGACCACCATCAGCCTCTCGCCGACGCTGGACAACTCGGTGTTTGAAGAACTGTCGGACAATTCGGCCGGCGCGGAAGAAAACCTGTTTGTCGGCATCACCAACAATGGCGATGAACGTCGCGCGCTGATTGCTTTTCAGGATTTCAGTGCCATTGCGGCCAATTCAACCATTACCGGTGTTGAGCTCACGGTCGCGGTTACTCGGGGGGTAGGACCAAGTATCGATGTTGCGCTTTTTGCCACAACCACCGCTTGGGGAGAGGGCTCGTCGAACCCTACTAACGCCGGCGGCCAGGGCGCCCCAGCGCAAGCCGGAGACGCCACCTGGGATGTGGCCATGTTTCCGCGTTCTGCCGCGACCTCCTGGCAAACCCCTGGGGGCGATTTTGACCCCAATGAACTGTCACGGGCCAGCGTAGGTAGCAGTGGCACCGTCACATTCCCCAGCACAGCCCCATTGGTTGCACAGGTCCAGAATTGGCTGGATGGCGGCACAAACAGCGGATTGATATTGATCTCCCAGCTCAATCAGAATCGATCGGCCAAGCGACTGGGTTCTAGGGAAAATGGCAGCCCCGCTAACCGACCAACGCTTGAGGTCACGTATACTACTGCTGCAGCGACCCAGCCCCTTAGCGCCTCCGGACTATGGTTTGATGCCAGCGTTCCTGGTGACGGCTTCAATGTGATTGAGTCGCCGCAATCGCCAGGACAAAAGGGCGGAAGTGTTGGCCCCAATAACATTACTGTTTTCTATTTTGGTTACGACGCCTCCGGCGCAAGACTATGGCTCGTGTCCGACACCATCCCGGGCCCCTTCCGACAAAATGAAGCACTATCGTTTCCCATGCTGGTCGGAGGCACATCTGGCAATTTTCAAACACCGGCGCCGGGATCAGAGTTAACTAACTGGGGGACGCTGGAGGTAACACTGAGCGACTGCGTGAGCGGCACTTTTCAGCTAAATGGCGCCGACGGTAACAAACGGTTTGAAGCCAGTCAGTTGACAGCTGTCGACGGACTGAACTGTTCAATTACCCGCTAATTCGAGAAATCATTCATGGAATCCGACCTGCTGATTAAGGTTCTGTTGTCGACCGTTCTGGGATTCCTGGGCGGTTGGCTGGTAAAAACGGTGTTTGCCAATGGCAGGCTTAGGTCTGCTGAGCGAGACTGGGAGTTACAGCTGAAAAATGCCACCGAGGCACGAGATGTTGCAGCCCTAACGGTACGTCAGCTGCGGTCTCAGGTTGGCGAAATGGAGTCATCTTTTGCTGCCGTTGAGAAAGACATGACTCGCATTCGCGACTCCATGCAGGAAAGAGAGCGCTCTATCCATGGATTGCGAGAAGAAATGCTCCAGGCCAAGAGCAAAATCCAGGAGACCGATCGGCTGCGAGCAGCGCTGGCTGATCGCGACGAGAAACTGAAAAAGCTGGCATCGGTGCGTGCTGAACTGTTGAAGCGCACAGCCCAAAGCAGCGAACTGGAAGCGGCCCGGCTGGAAGTTGCCACCATGGCCCAAAGAGCCACCCAGCTTGAATCGGAGAATGCCGGTCTCAACGACATTTGTCAGCAGCTCAAGGTTCAGATAGAACAACTCAATGCCCAGCAGGCGGCCTTGATTGAAGCGGCAAGCGAAGCACAATCGGGGCAGCCGCCTCAGCCTAGCCAGGCCGAACACGACAGCCAGGCCGCAAAAATTGGCCAGCTGGAAAGCCAACTGAAAACGCGAGATCAAGCGCTGGCCCGACTGCAACAGGACTTCAGCGACTTTAAGGTGGTTGCTGAGCAGTCTCCTCACACCACCACCAGCGACAAGGAGCTTAGCCGTCGCTTGGAGGCACGAGATCAAACCATCAAAAAGCTTTACGAGGAGCTTGAGAGCAGTCGGTTGCTACTGTCGAAATTTCAGCAGCGTATGAATGATATGGAGCAGGAGCACCGACGAACTAGCACCGGTCAATCGGCGCAAACCCCGCAACACAAACAGTCCACCGCTTCCCAGACACCGACGGACGCTGGACTCAAGCCTTCGCTTCAGGAGCGGCCTTCATCTCGCCAAGACATACCGCTGTTCTACGACAAGCCTCCAACACTCATTGATGACTTAACCAACATCAAGGGGATTGGCCCAGTTTTGGCAAAAACGCTGAACGCCATGGGGATTTATCAATTCGATCAGCTGGCGAATCTGAGCGAAGACGACGTGGTGACTGTCACGCACAAACTGCGGGGCTTCAAAGACCGTATCCATCGAGACGACTGGATCAACCAGGCCAGGGAGCTCACTGGCAACAAGCGTTAGGAACCGGCCGATTTAGCCGATTCGGCCATGACAATGTTTGTATTTTTTTTCTGAGCCGCAGGGACAAGGGTCGTTTCTGCCCACTTTTTCCCCATCGCGAACCACCTGTTGCACCGGCGGGGCTCCACCCTGTTGAGAAGGCATGGCCGACCCGCCTGGGGTAGCGTCTGGAGGCGGAGTCCCAGCGGTTGCAGCCTGGGCCTGAGCATGTTGATACTCCACCGGTGCCTGGCTGCGGCGCTGTTCATCTAGCGCATCTACATCTTCCGGCGCCTGAATTTTCACCCGCGCCAGAATCTTGACCACTTCTCGCTTAATTCGGTCCAGAAGCTCAGCAAACAGCTGGAAAGACTCCCGTTTGTATTCCTGTTTAGGCTGTTTTTGGGCGTAGCCACGCAGATGAATCCCCTGGCGCAGATAGTCCATGTTTGCCAGGTGGTCCTTCCACAACTGGTCCAGTACGTGAAGCATTACGGCCTTCTCGAAATTTCGCATAACCTCAACACCGGTCTGCTGCTCTTTTTCCGAAAAGTAGTTTTGTAACCCTTCAAGGACCTTTTCTTTCAGACCTGCTTCGTCCAAAGAATCGTCTTCTTCCAGCCATTGCGCCACCGGTAGATCGGCTCCAAACTCGCCGACCAGTGCTTTCTCCAGTCCCGAGACATCCCATTGCTCATCCACACTGCCCGGGGGCACGAACTGGTGAAACTCTTCGGCAAACACGTCGTGTTTGATGTCGGCGATGGCCGCTTCGATTTCCTCGGCATCCATCAGGTCATTACGTTGCTCATAAATGACCTTGCGCTGATCATTGGCCACGTCGTCGAAATCCAGCAAATGCTTCCGGGTATCGAAATTATGGGCCTCGACCTTGCGTTGTGCGTTTTCGATAGCCCGAGTGACCCATTTGTGTTCGATCGCCTCGTCTTCGGTCATCCCAAACCGCTGCATCATGGCAGTGACCCGATCTGAGGCGAAGATACGCATCAAATTGTCTTGCAGCGAGAGATAGAAGCGACTGGACCCTGGATCACCCTGTCGGCCCGAACGCCCTCTCAGCTGATTATCGATTCTGCGAGATTCGTGTCGCTCGGTACCGATAATGTGCAGTCCGCCGGCATCCAGAACCTGCTGGTGACGAGACTCCCAGTCTGACTGCAACTCGTCCAGCTTTGAGTCACCGGCATCCTCACCCAACGCTTCGCGCTCCGCCCCAAGGTTTCCACCCAACACGATATCGGTGCCTCGCCCCGCCATGTTGGTAGCAATGGTCACGGCCCCGGGCCTGCCGGCCTGAGCAACAATCAATGCCTCCCGTTCGTGCTGCTTGGCATTGAGAACTTCGTGAGAAATACTGTTCTGTTTCAGTAGGTTAGATAGCAGCTCAGACGTTTCAATGGACGTTGTTCCGACCAGTACTGGCTGGCCGCGCTTTTGACAATCAGCGACGTCTTCCATGATCGCCTGATACTTGCCGTCAGGATTCAGAAAAACCAGATCGCCCCGATCGTCTCGGACCATCGGTTTGTGGGTAGGAATGACAATTACTTCCAGCCCATAAATCTGCTGGAATTCGTAGGCTTCGGTATCCGCCGTACCGGTCATACCGGACAGCTTGCTGTACAGACGGAAGTAGTTTTGAAATGTGATGGACGCCAGGGTCTGGTTATCCCGCTGGATGGGCACACCCTCTTTGGCCTCAACCGCTTGGTGTAGCCCATCGGACCAACGGCGACCGGAAAGCGTACGACCGGTAAATTCGTCAACAATCACCACTTCGCCTTCGCGCACGATGTAATCGACGTCTTTTTGGTAAAGCGAGTGCGCTCGGATGGCCGCATTCATGTGATGAACCAAGGCCAGATGCTGCGGGTCGTATAACGATTCACCCTCTTTCAGCAGGCCATGCTTGAAGCAAATGGCCTCAACGTTTTCCATCCCGCTCTCAGTCAAATAAATCTGGCGGGATTTTTCATCAACGCTGTAGTCGCCCTCGCCGTCGTCTTCCTGCTGGCGAGTCAATTCCGGCACCAGCCGATTAACCTGCACGTAAAGCTGGGGGGAGTCTTCCGTCGGCCCTGAGATAATCAGAGGTGTCCGTGCTTCGTCAATCAAAATGGAATCCACTTCGTCGACAATAGCGAAATGCTGCCCGCGCTGGACCCGGTCTTCTTTTGAGAAGGCCATGTTGTCTCGCAGGTAGTCAAATCCGAATTCGTTGTTAGTCCCGTAGGTAATGTCGCAGGCATAAGCGGCGCGCTTGGCCGCCGGCACCATGCCAGGTACCGAAACGCCTACCGTCATACCCAGCGCCTCAAAAACCGGCCGCATCCAATCTGCGTCACGCCGCGCCAAGTAGTCGTTGACCGTGACGACATGTACGCCTTTGCCAGTCAACGCGTTGAGGTAAGCGGGAAGCGTTGCCACCAGGGTTTTACCTTCACCAGTGCGCATTTCGGCAATTTTGCCGTCATTCAGCACCATACCGCCGATCATTTGCACGTCGTAATGGCGCAACCCAAGGGCCCGGGTAGCCGCCTCTCGGACTGTGGCAAACGCTTCTGGAAGCACGGCGGACAGCGCTTCTCCACCGGCAAGGCGTTGGCGGAAGTCGTCAGTACGGGCCTTCAGCGCCTCATCGTCCAGATCTTTGAGCGCTGGCTCATGGACGTTGATTTGAGCGACGATTTTGGACAGTTTTTTCACCAGCCGGTCGTTCCGACTGCCAAAGATCTGTGTGGTGATTTTATTGAGCATTTTTGGGGTCTCGCGTGAAGCTCAAGACATTGGGTTTCAAGGCCTCGGAATCAAGCCCGAAAAAAGACCTCGTGGAGCCGGCGAACTGTCCCGGAAGTGGTTGCGTTAACGCATACCGTAGATGACGTCTGCGGGATTAATGCGGCGACCTTCCAGAAACACTTCGAAGTGAACGTGGGAGCCGGTTGCCCGCCCGGTCGACCCCATAATGCCAAGAACATCACCCGCTTTAACGCGTTGACCCACAGTGACCCGATTTTCCGCATTATGGGCGTATCGGGTCATATACCCATTACCATGATCAACCTCTACCGTATAGCCGTATTGGGGGC
The DNA here is from genome assembly GCA_045106555.1 of Lysobacterales bacterium. GTDB lineage: Bacteria > Pseudomonadota > Gammaproteobacteria > Xanthomonadales > SZUA-38 > JANQOZ01. Next base: position 36,627 of record JBGCET010000010.1, read on the forward strand.
GCGTTCCGGACCAGGTCACTACGCCATCGGCGACAGCTAGGATTTCCGCATTCAGCGGCCCGGCAAAGTCCACTCCCGTGTGCACTGCCATGTCTCCAGTAAAGGGATCGACTCGCTTGCCATAGTTGGAAGATTGCCATCCATCGGCAATGGGTTTGCCGGATGGCGTCAACGTGTTGTCCAGTTCGCGCCCGGCGATCAGGCTTTCCAAAATACGAAGTTGACTTGCCTGATCGTCGAATCGCGCCTGAAATTGGTCGATTTCGGCCGCCAAATCGATGGAACCCAAATCCGCCAGAATAGGTGCCTCTTCCGGTCCTCCCACGGGTGGAGGCGCCAGGAAATTGAATTCCCCATCGGTGAGTTGGCCCACTTGGGTCAGTCGTGCACCCAGCGACTCCATGCGTACGCTCCGCGCCTGCAGCTCGCCTAGCTGCAACGCCAGGGCATTAAGGTGATTTTCGTGACGTTCGCGCATCGCCACCAATTCAGCACGGCTCTGGCTCAAATCCAGCTGATAACCTTGAAGCTGGGAGATGGCATTTCGGTCAGTGACGCTGAATGCGCTTCCGGTAAACGCACCCGCGGACACAACCAAGAGCAACAGGCCTGCGACCATGAAAATGGCTGTGCGAATTTCCCGCCGGCCCAGCGATATTTTCAAAGGCGTTGTTCCGTCGCCTCGAAAGATTATGATGTTCATATGTCTGGATATCGTTCTAAGTCGGCCCGCCGGGATGCTAGCCCAACCAACCTTAAAAATTTGTTGGCGGGCAACACCTCTCTTCACGCGCTTCACAGGCACGCCGCGGAGGTTTCTCAACTACAAAATGCGCTGTGGCCCTTTCTGCCGCCCAGTCTCAGGCCCCATTGCAAGCTGGCGAATTACCGGGATTCCACGCTGTTTTTGCATGCCGATTCCCCTGTTTGGGCGGCAAAAGCCCGACATGCAAGCCCACAGATTCTACACACAGCCCGAGTTCGCTGCAAAATTAGCGCCCGCAAGCTGGTGGTAAGGGTGCGGTGGACTCCCAATCCGGCCGCTTCAACAAAGCCAGTAAACGCCCTGGGAAAAGCGGCATCCATTCACCTGGAACAGGCTGCAGAGCACTGCCCTGACCCAGATATTGCTGCCACGCTGCAAAGAATCGCTCGCAGAAGATCTACTAAGTCCTGACCAGCAGCCATTGCCCGTCAAGGAAAAGGGTTGTCCAAGTTTTGCCTTATTCCCAAGCGCGTAAAAGGTCAGGTAGGCAGGCAGCCAGCAGCTGCCAGAAAAACGATTTGGCCTTCAGAAAGCCTGTGCGGGATGCGCGTAGGAAATGGGCGCGGTACCTTCATCATTGAAGGTGACCTCTTCCCAGGCGTCTTTTTGGTCCAGCAGCGTCCTGAGCAGCATATTGTTTAGGGCATGACCGGATTTGTGGCCATAAAAAGACCCAATCAAGCTGTGGCCTAACAGGTACAGATCGCCAATGGCGTCAAGAATCTTGTGTTTGACGAACTCGTCTTCGTACCGTAATCCGTCTTCGTTGAGAATTCGGTAGTCATCCAAAACCACCGCATTGTCCATGCTGCCACCTAACACCAGATTACGCTCACGCAACATCTCAATGTCGCGCATAAAACCAAAGGTTCGGGCACGGGCGACCTCTTTCACAAAAGACGTGGTGGAAAAGTCGATTTCCGCTTGATGAGAGTGGTTACGAAACACCGGATGATCAAAATCGATAGAGAACCGAACTTTAAAGCCGTCGTAAGGCTCAAACCGCGCAATTTTGTCTTCCGAAACCACTTCTACCCGCTTTTTGATTCGGATAAATTTTTTCGGAGCACTTTGTTCTTCGATGCCTGCCGACTGAATCAGAAACACAAATGGCCCAGCGCTGCCGTCCATAATAGGCACCTCTGGCGCGCTGAGGTCCACAAACGCGTTGTCGATACCCAGACCCGCCATGGCGGACAACAGGTGCTCGACGGTAGAAATGCTGTGTTCTTCGGTGCCAAGAGAAGTGGACATGCTGGTGTCACCCACATTTTTGGGGTTAGCAGCAATCTCAACAACCGGATTTACGTCAACGCGACGGAACACAATGCCGGAGTCCACGGGCGCTGGACGCAATGTCAGATATACCTTGCGACCGGTATGGATACCCACGCCAGTGGCTCGAATGACGTTCTTTAACGTGCGCTGTCTAATCATTGGATTCTTAGCCCCCCCGAGGGTCTACGGCTTTCATACAGTCGTTTTATAAACCGCGGCGATACTAGCATACGATCGGCGCCTATCAAACCATTGTTTCGCGTTAAAAACAACACTTGTTGCAGATTTACCACAAAACCCAGAGAGATGTGGCAAAAAAACGACCGCGAGCGGGCGAGAAGCCAGCAAACCCGCTCACGGTCAGGGCACAATCGTGGACCCTTCACACTGACTGAAGCCTGAATCAGCACATTCACCAGTGGTAGTACGATCAACGGTTTTGCTAGTCAGCCTGACGTCGCAAAAACGCCGGAATGTCCAGATAATCCAGCTGACTTTCGGTCCCGGCAGCGGGTTCCGCTGGCGGGGCCTCAGGGGCCGGAGCGTTCAGGCTGGGAGCCGAGCTTTCGATCTCCTCGCTGGCTGCATATTCGACGCCACCGGTGGTCGCGTTACGAACCAGCTGCACCGGTTGCTCCTGGGCGTCGGCAATATCCCGACTCAGGCCCGTGGCCACCACGGTCACTCGGAGCTCATCCTGCAGATTCGGGTCAATCACCGTGCCCACCACAACCGTGGCATCGTCCGAAGCAAATTCGCTGACCGTGCGACCCACTTCCTCGAACTCGCTCATGGTCAAGTCCAGACCCGCGGTGACGTTAACTAAAATGCCACAGGCACCCGAAAGGTTGACGTCTTCCAGTAAAGGGCTGCCAATGGCTGCTTCTGCCGCCACAATGGCGCGATCGTCGCCTTTGGCCGACCCGGTTCCCATCATGGCCATACCCATCTCTGACATCACCGTGCGCACATCGGCGAAGTCAACGTTAATCAGGCCCGGCCGGGTAATCAGCTCGGCAATACCTTGAACCGCCCCAAGCAATACATCGTTAGCCGCCTTAAAGGCGTTCAACAGCGACACGTCGCCGCCCAGCACCGTCAACAGCTTCTCGTTGGGAATGGTAATGAGCGAGTCGACGTGGCGAGCCAACTCGTCGATGCCCTGGCAGGCAACGTTCATGCGACGACGCCCTTCAAACGGAAAGGGCTTGGTCACAACGGCAACCGTAAGGATGCCCATTTCCTTAGCCAGTTGCGCCACCACCGGCGCAGCGCCGGTTCCGGTGCCGCCACCCATACCCGCGGTAATAAACACCATATCGGCGCCATCCAGCACTTCGGTGATGCGCTCGCGATCTTCCAGCGCAGACTGACGTCCAATTTCTGGATTGGCGCCCGCCCCCAGCCCTTTGGTCACGTTGGCACCTAGCTGCAGCGCGGTGGTGACGTTACAGCTTTTTAAGGCCTGGGAATCGGTGTTGCCGACAATAAAGTCGACGCCCTCGATATCCGCCTCGACCATTTGGCGCACCGCGTTACCGCCGCCGCCGCCTACACCCACCACCTTGATGATGGCGCTCTGGTTATAACTTTCCATAAGTTCAAACATGGCTTCTCTCCTCAAGAACAACTCGCTGGCTTAAACACAAAAAAAAGACAAAAAAACGTTTGTTCTGTGGCTTCGGATAACCCATCAAAACTCTCCCCGAAACCAACTTTTAACTTTTTCCCACGGTGACTCACCACCACTGGTGCCGTAACCACCGGTAGGGACGTGATCGCTGCGTGCGCCGTAAAGCAAAAGCCCAACGCCCGTCGCATGAATTTGATTGTTGACCACGTCAGACAGGCCGCTGACATACTGTGGCGTGCCGATCCGCACCGGCATGTGGAAAACCTCCTCGGCCAGGTCCGCTACACCTTCCATCTTTGACGCGCCACCGGTCAGAACAATGCCAGCGGGAATCATCTCGGCAAAGCCGCTGCGTCGAATCTCGTTGTTCACCAGACTGAACAATTCCTCGTAGCGAGGCTCCACCACTTCAGCCAAGGTCTGTCGCGCGAGACGGCGCGACGGCCTGTCGCCAACGCTGGGCACCTGGATCGTCTCGTCAGCACTGGCCAGCTGGCGCAATGCGCAGGCATAGCGAATTTTGATCTCTTCCGCGTGCTGCGTGGGCGTGCGTAATGCCACCGCAATATCGTTAGTCACCTGATCGCCCGCCACGGGCAGCACGGTGGTGTGTCGAATAGCGCCCTGAGTAAAGATGGCAACGTCGGTCGTGCCGGCACCGATGTCCACCAGGCAGGTGCCCAAGTCCAACTCATCTTCGGTCAATACCGCGTAGCTGGAGGCCAGCTGCTGCAAAATCAGATCGTCTACCTGCAACCCGCACCGGGCGACACATTTGCTGATGTTTTGAGCCGCAGTTGCAGAACCTGTAACGACGTGCACCCGTGCCTCCAGGCGCACACCGGACATACTAACGGGGTGGCGAATGCCTTCCTGGCCATCAATGATGTAATCCTGGGGCAGCACATGGATGATTCGCTGATCCGCCGGAACCGCCACCGCCCTGGCTGCGTCCAGCACACGCTCAACGTCTCCCTCGGTCACCTCCTGGTCGCGAATCGCCACAATGCCATGGGAATTCAGGCTGGCAATGTGGCTGCCAGAGATACCGGCAAACACCGAGCGAATTTCACAGCCCGCCATTAGCTCAGCTTCCTCCACCGCGCGCTGGATCGACTGCACGGTAGACTCGATGTCCACCACGACGCCGCGTTTAAGGCCGCGTGACTCGTGACTCCCCAAGCCCACCACCTCCACTTCGCCGTCAGGCGCAACCTCTCCGACGATGGCGACAATTTTGGAGGTGCCAATGTCCAGCCCAACCACCAGAGACTTGTCTGATCTGGCACCCATCAGCGATCACTGACCAAACTGACAGAGGGTTCGTCGGCCCAGCGAGCAGCCAGCCCGTTTGGATAACGTAGATCAACGCTCAACAGATTGCGTGGGTCGGTTTCAGGCAAACGCTGCAGCGCCACCACCAAGCGACTCATGCGAGCTTCGATATCACTGCTACCGAACTGCACCTCAAGGCCACTGGTAAGCAGCGCGTTCCAGGCACCGCGATCACTTAGGTGCAGCGCCACAACATCTTCGCCAGTACCACTGATGGACTGACGCAGGGCGGCCAGAAATCGCACCACCTGAAGCGCCGAGGAGTCTGGCCCGCGGAGCCTCACCATCCCGCCAATATTGGTGACGCCATCCACCTTAAAAACCTCACCCTCCAAGCTAACCAGCCGATCATCGCCCCAGTGGGCCAGCGGCTCGTGCTCCAACACCCGAATACTGATGGTGTCGGGCCACCGTTTACGAACCCCAGCACTGCGAATCCAAGGCATGTCTTCGATGCTGGTCCGTACCCGCTCGAGGTCCACCGCAAAAAAACCGCCCTCCACCAGCGCGGCAGCAGCGCTGCGGATTTGCTCAGCGCTGACTCGCTCAAAAGGACCGGACGCCTCAACCCAGCGAATGGGCAAATGCTGAGATGCCAGCATGCTGCGGGCACCCAACGCGGCGAGCCCTGCGACAACGCAAAAGACCAGCACCAGGCCAAGCCCCATCATGTCTGACTTTTTGAACCGGGTATTCATTGAGGCACCTCATCGAAACTGGTTTCCAGAATTTGCCAGACCAGTTGATCAAAATTGATCCCGGCGACGGCGGCGGCCTTGGGCAGCAGACTGTGGCTCGTCATACCCGGCGTGGTGTTAGCTTCCAGCAGGCGATGGGTGCCATCGGTATCCCGCATGAAATCCACTCGCCCCCAGCCACCGCCACCGACAACGGCAAAGGCCCGGCGCGCGGTTTCTCTCAAGGTCAGCTCATCGGCCTCGCTCAAGCTGCAGGGACACACGTACTCAGTGTCTTCTGATTGGTATTTGGCTTGGTAGTCGTAAAAACGTCCGGCGGGGACAATTTCAATGGCCGGCAGCGGCTCGCCCTTGAGCAGGCCAACCGTGAGTTCAGGCCCATCGATGAAGGACTCAAGCATTACCCGGCGATCGTGCCTTCTGGCATCAGTCACCGCGCCATCCAGTTGGGCTTCGTCGACCGCGACGCTGACCCCAACACTGGACCCCTCGGAAACAGGCTTCACTACAACGGGATAGCCCAACGCCTCAGCACAAGACCGTGGATCCTCCGAAGGATCAAGCTCCTCGCCCCGGATCACCTGCAGGCCGCTGTGGGCCCACAGCGCTTTGCTGCGAACCTTATCCATCGTAATGGCACATCCGGTCAGCGCGCTGCCTGTCACGGGTGTTCCAACGCACGCCAGAGCACCCTGCAGCGCTCCGTCTTCACCGCCACGCCCATGCAAAAGGTTAAACACACGATCCACCTTCCCTTCGCTGATCAAGCTAAGCAGTCCGGCAATGCCATCCACCGCAAAGGCGTTCACTTCTCGACGCAACAGCGCTTCCAATACATCGCGCCCCCCATCCAGTGAAACCTCGCGCTCCGATCCCGCACCGCCCATCACCACCGCAACACGACCAAAGTCTGTGGCATTGTCAATGCGCATTGGTCGCCTCCGGAAAGCCATCGCGGTAGATATCTGCTGCCGCCGAACCGATGTCACCAGCTCCTAGCAGCAGAACAAGATCATCATCAGCAACCAATGAAGGCAAAATTTGGCGACAGTCGCTGGGGTGATCCACCAGCACCGGGTCCACCTTGCCCCGGGCTCGAATGGCTCGAGCCAGAGCACGGGAATCGGCCCCAGCGATAGGAACCTCTCCGGCGGCGTAAACGTCAGCCAGAATGAGTAAATCCACCTGGGACAACACGCGGGCAAAGTCGTCCAGCAAATCTCGCGTGCGGGTATATCGATGGGGTTGAAAAACGGCCACCAGACGACGTTCAGGCCAACCTGAACGGGCTGCCTCCAGGGTTGCGTCCAGCTCGGTGGGATGATGGCCGTAGTCATCAACAAACAGAGCCTTGACCTGCCCTACGGCAATCTCGCCGTGTACATTAAAGCGCCGACCAATACCGGCGAATCCCGACAATGCCTGCTGCATCGCGCGGTCTTCAATGCCTAACTCCCAACCAATGGCCAACGCCGCCAACGCGTTACGTACATTGTGAACCCCGGGTAAATTTAGCTTCACTGGCATCAATTCATTGCGTCCAGGCAGCTGTACATCAAACGCCATAGTGGCCGCAGTTTGCTCAACATTGAGGGCGCGAATATCGGCCTGTTCGCTAAGCCCGTAGGTCACCACCGTGCGGGAAATACGGGCGGCCAGTTCAGCCGTGCTGGGGTCGTCCACACACATCACTGCAAGACCGTAGAAAGGCAGATGGTGGAGAAATTCGTCGAAAGCGCGTTTTAACCTGGCGAAATCGTTGCGGTAAGTGGACAGGTGGTCATTGTCGATGTTGGTGACCACAGCCATCGTGGGCTGCAGCAACAGGAATGATCCATCACTTTCGTCAGCTTCGGCCACAATAAACTGCCCGCTGCCCAGGCGCGCATTGGTACCCAGCGAGTTGAGCAAACCGCCAATGACAAACGTGGGATCCATCTTGCCCTCAAATAGGATCGCCGCCACCAATGAGGTGGTGGTGGTCTTGCCGTGGGTTCCGGCGACCGCAATGCCGTCGCGAAAACGCATCAGCTCACCAAGCATTTCAGCCCTGGGCACAATGGGTATTCGGCGGGCTTTGGCTGCTTTCACTTCGGGGTTATTGCGCCCGATGGCGCTGGAAATCACCACAACCTTGGCATCACCTAAATGATCTGCGTGATGACCGATATGGATTCGCGCACCCAGTTGTTCCAGTCGCTCTGTTACCGGTGAAGCATTTTGGTCTGACCCAGAAATCTGATGACCCAGATTCAACATGACTTCCGCTATACCGCACATACCAGTGCCACCAATACCCACAAAGTGCACCTGCCGAAAGCGGCGCTTTGGATCAACCCCGATACGGGTCAGCGAACTCATTGAGCCACCTCCAGACAAGCGGCGGCTACAGTGGCGGCGGCATGGGGCCTGGCGGCGGAACGGGCTCTGATGGCCATGTCTTTCAGTTCCTGGCGATCGCTCAGTAGCGTCGTTAGTTCAGCGGCGAGCGCTTCCGGCGTAAGCTGGGCCTCTTGGCAGACGCGAGCTGCACCGAGCTCAACCAAAAATTGAGCGTTGCTGGTTTGGTGATCATCCACCGCAAAAGGAAACGGCACCAGCACGGCACCCACACCGGCGGCAGCCAGCTCTGCCACGGTTAAGGCGCCCGATCGGCACACAATTAAATCGGCCCACCCGTACGCGCCGGCCATGTCGGTCAGGAAGGGATCAACCTGAGCGTCTACACCGACGTTTGCGTACGCGCTGCGGGTTTGCTGCTCATTATTTTTGCCGCACTGATGAACAATCTTGATCGGCAACTCGGCGGGTAGCAGAGACAGCGCCTGTGGGAGCGTCTTGTTCAGCGAGGCGGCGCCCTGGCTTCCCCCCAACACCAGCAGCCGCAGAGCCCCAACACGCTGAGCCCAGCGCTCGGCGGGTTCAGGTAGTTCGGCTATCTCTCGGCGCACGGGGTTCCCGGCATCAATGCAAGCCCCCTCAAACGCGTCCGGAAATCCCGTCAACACCCGCCTGGCCAGCTTTGCCAGGACTCGATTGGTGAACCCGGGCACACTATTTTGCTCATGCACCACCACCGGGCGACGCAATAACCAGGCAGCAATCCCACCGGGCCCGGCAGCAAATCCCCCCATACTCAAGACGCATCGCGGCTGGTAACGCCGCAGCAATTTCTGGGCCTGATGGACAGCTCTGAACAAGACAAACGGCGCCGCCAGCAGAGTTTTCAGCCCGCGGCCTCTCAGCCCCGCTATGGTAATGTTTTCAATGGCGTAGCCATGCTGTGGAACCAGCGTGTTTTCCATCCCGTGGCTGGAACCCAGCCACAACACATCAACGTTTCGCTGTCGAAGTTCGCCAGCCACTGCCAGACCGGGAAAAATATGCCCACCGGTGCCGCCGGCCATGATCATGACAGGCCGGCGAAGCTGGCTGTGCAGGGAATGTCTCACTGCGTCCGTCATGCCCGTGCCCGCTTTGATCGCGCTGGTTCGGCCTTCGCGCGCTTCTTACGATCCGAGCCTTTCGCCTGGGGTAACTCTGCCTGGCGATGAACCTCGTGGGCGACTCTTAACAGCAGAGCGATGACCACGCAGGTCATCATCGCACTACTTCCGCCAGAACTGATCAACGGCAGGGTTAAGCCTTTGGTAGGCAACACCCCCAGGTTGACGCCAATATTCACAATGGCCTGCAGTCCCAGCAAAAAACTCAGGCCGTAGGCCAGGTAGCCAGCGAAGTACTGGCCTTGCTGCAGGGCCTGCATGGCGATCAACAGTCCTCGCCCCACAAGCAACCCAAACAACGTCATCATGCCGACCAACCCAAACAGGCCTAGTTCTTCGGCCAACACCGCAAGAATAAAATCGGTATGGGCTTCAGGCAGATAAAAAAGCTTTTGCACGCTGCCGCCAAGCCCAACACCCAACCACTCGCCGCGGCCGACGGCAATCAGCGCCTGGGTCAGTTGAAAGCCGTTGTTAAACGGATCGGCCCATGGGTCCATGAAGCTCTTCAGCCGACTGACTCGATACCCTTCGGAAAATGCCAGCCAGATGGCAGGAGGCAGTGTTAATAAAGCCAGCGCCGCAAGATCGCGCAGGCGCGCTCCGGCCTGCCAGATCACCGCGCCGGTCATGCCCATCACCAACACTGCGCCGCCAAAATCTGGTTGCGCCAGGAGCAACGTGGCAATCAGGCAGGCTACTACCAGCGGCTTGAAGCTGCCGATAAAGCGGCTTCGAATTGCCTGGGCATGGCGCACGGCATACCCGGCCAGATATATCGCCAGGAGAATTTTGACCGCTTCAACAACCTGGAAATTCAACAGCCCCGTTCGGACCCAGCGGGTCGCACCGTTAACGGTGACGCCAAATCCCGGCACGAACACCAGCATCAGCAAGGGAAAAATCAGCAACATCAGCAGCGCGCTGGCTTTTTCCAGATTGCGCAGCGGTATCTTCAGACAGACCGCGCCCATCAGGCATCCCAGGGTCAGGGCCACTGAGTGTTTGAAGGCATAATAAAGCGGATGAAGCCCAGCGTTTTCGGCTATGGCCAGGGATGCTGAGGCAATCATCACCAACCCCAGCGCAGCAAGACTAATAGCCGACCAACAAAGCCAGCTGTCGACAATCAGCGCCTGTGATTCGTCAGCCCGGACTTTTCGCTTAGCCTGGGCCATCAGCGCACCTTCAACGTAGCCAGGCCGATCAGCACCAAGATGACCGAGATAATCCAGAAGCGCACAATCACCCGCGGCTCTGGCCACCCCTTCAATTCAAAGTGATGATGGATCGGGGCCATTCTGAAAATGCGTTTTCCCGTGAGCTTGAACGAGGCCACCTGCAAAATGACGGACGCCGTCTCCATAACAAAGATACCGCCCATGATCATGAAGGCCAGCTCTTGTCGGATGATCACCGCGATCACCGCCAGCGCAGCACCCATAGCCAAGGCGCCGATGTCGCCCATGAAAACCTGCGCCGGATAGGTGTTGAACCAGAGAAACCCCAGGCCAGATCCAGCCAGTGCGCCGCAAAAAATGGACAGCTCACCGGAACCTGGAACGTAGGGAACCGCCAGATAATCAGAAAACACCGAGTGGCCGGAGACATACGCGAAAACGCCCAGCGCCGAGGCCACCAGCACCGTGGGCATGATGGCCAAGCCATCCAGTCCGTCGGTGAGGTTCACCGCATTGCTGAAGCCCACAATCATCAGGTAACTCATCAGAACAAACGCGATACCCAGTGGAATTGCCACATCCTTGAAAAATGGCAGGATGAGCTCGGTGGCTGCGGGAATATCAGCGCTTTGGTAAAGATAAACTGCGGCGGCGAGGCCGCAGATGGACTGCAGCAGGTATTTCCAACGGGCCGCCAGTCCGGCGGAATCTTTCAGCACCAGTTTGCGGTAATCGTCCAGCCATCCGATAGCCCCAAATGCGGCGGTAACCGCTATGGTTAACCATACGTATCGGTTACTCAGATCTGCCCACAGTAGGGTGGAAACGAGCACCGCCGTCAGAATCAACGCGCCACCCATGGTTGGCGTTCCGGCTTTGGCCAGATGGGTAGCCGGGCCGTCTTCGCGGATAGGTTGACCAATTTGATAAAACGACAGGCGCCGGATCATCCACGGCCCCACCAGCAACGACACCGCCAGCGCGGTGAGTGCACTCAAAATTGTGCGAAACGTCAGGTACTGAAACACGCTGAAGCCACTGTCCAGCGTTTCCAGGGTTTGGGTTAACCAAAGCAACATCAGGCAACCCCTCGCCGCTTAAGACCTTCGAGCACCCGTTCCATCTGCATGCCCCGAGAGCCTTTCAACAGACAGGTGAGATTGGAATCCATTGCCGTAGCGTCGGTCATGGCTGCGGCCAGCGCATCAATCAGAGAATCGACGGACAAAAAATGCTGACCCCGGTCGGCGTTAAAACCGGCCACTGCGTGAGCACTCAGCTCGCCCAAAGCAAATACCCGTTCAATTCCCAGCCGATGGGCTTCGCTGCCCACCTGGAAATGCAGCGCTGCAGCGTCGTCGCCCAACTCCCGCATGTCACCCATGATCAACCATCGCTCACCCGACTGAGCAGCAAGTACTTTGAGCCCGGCACTCATGGATGCCGGGTTGGCGTTGTATGCGTCTTGCAATAGCTGCCAGCCGCCGCGCATGGGGCGGACGTTGAGTCGACCGTCTACCGGCTCATAAGCCGCGAGGCCGACGGTGATCTGCTCGTCGGAGATGCCCAGCACCGTAGCGGCTGCAACAGCTGCCGCCGCGTTGGCCACGTTATGCTCACCCCGACAATGCAGGGTCGCCGTCAGTTCGCCAACTGCGCGTCGAAAGGTGACTTCAATGCCGGCACTCGTGGGTCGCCCACTGGCCTGTACATCGGCGCCGGCATTGAGGCCAAAGCTCACAATGCGCCTGCCCTGTGCGCGCTGAACCCAGACGTCGAAATACGGATCATCAGCGTTCAAAACTGCGGTACCCTCCGGCGGCAGGCCATCCAGCATTTCGCCTTTGGTTTTCGCTACGCCATCCAGGCTTCCCATCCGCTCCAGGTGGGCCGGACCCGCATTGTTTATCAACGCCACATCGGGGCATGCCAACGCGGCCAGGTAGGCAATGTCGCCAGGCTGGCCTGCGCCCATCTCGATCACGGCCACGTCATGATCTTTGGACAAACGACACAGGGTTAGCGGCACTCCCAGTTCGTTATTCAGGTTGCCTTCGGTCACCAGCGCTCGCTTTCCCTGGGTGACGATGGCGGCCAGCATGGTTTTGACACTGGTTTTTCCATTGCTGCCGGTGATTCCGACAACTGGCAGGTCAAACTGGCGCCGCCAATGGGCCGCCAGTCGAGCAAACGCTGCTGCAGCGTTGTCACACTTCAGCTGAGTAATATCACTGTCAATAAATCGCTCAACGAGGGCTGCACTGGCACCACGGTTGTGTGCCGCCTGGACGTAATCGTGGCCGTCCACCCTGTCACCGGGCAAGGCAACGAAAAGCGCCTCTGGCGGAAGCGTTCGGGTATCAATTCCCACTCCGTGAAAGCGGGTTTGACGACCGCGAACCTCAGCCCCGATAGCGCCGCTGACGTCCTGAGTGCTGGCGTCAATCATGCGCAGGCCCTAAACAGCTCGGTGACAACCAGAACGTCGTCGAAAGGCAGCTTCTGATTACCAATCTCCTGCCACTGCTCGTGACCCTTACCCGCAACCAGCACTGCGTCACTGACCCCTGCCCGACTAACGGCATCAGCAATGGCCGCCCGACGGTCGGCGATGGCCACGACATTAGTCGCCGATTCATTGCCCGCCAGGATGTCGGAAATGATCTGCTCAGGCGGTTCATCACGAGGATTGTCGCTGGTGACGATCACCTGGTCGGCGTAAGTTGCTGCAACGGCGGCCATCATTGGCCGCTTACCGCGATCTCGATTGCCGCCACAACCAAAAATGCAGTAGAGCTCTCCTGCACAGTGCTCACGCATTGCCGTTAACGCCTTTTCCAGCGCGTCCGGCGTGTGGGCGTAATCCACGACCACCAGAGGCTGGCCCTTTTGGGAGACTCGCTGCATGCGGCCGGCCGGCGGCTTCAAGCCAGCCAACAAATTGGCCACCACCGACAGATTGTTTGCGCAATCCAATGCCAGCATGACACCGGCCACCGCCAGTAGATTTGACACATTGAATGCGCCGATCAGCTCGCTACGAACCGTCGCTTTATCTAAGCCCAACTGCAGCTGAAACTGACAGCCCTGGGCCTGGAAATTCACGCTGTTTGCCTGCAGGTCCCCATGACTGAGACCAAAACTGATTTGACGGCTGGATTCCATCACGCACTGCCTCAGATTGACAAACGTCTCATCGTCAGCGTTCAAAATAACCGCGGCAGGGCGAAAATCAGTCAGCAATCTGGCCTTGGCGGCGATGTAGTGCTGCATGCTACCGTGATAATCCAGATGATCGCGGCTGATATTGGTCACCACCGCCACGGCAAAATCCACCGCGGCTACACGCCCCTGGTCTAGCGCGTGGGAAGACACCTCCATCGCCACGTGAGTGCATCCGGCGTCACGCAGACGGGCCAACTCACGCTGCACCGTGATGGCGTCCGGCGTGGTCAACCCCAAAGGCGTGCGCCTATGGTTCAGCACACCACTGCCAAGAGTGCCGATGGTTCCAGCGCGGTGTCCGCTGGCGGCCAACGCCTGAGCGACAAACTCAACACAAGACGACTTGCCGTTAGTTCCGGTAACACCAACAACAGTGAGCGCTGCTGATGGGCGATCATAAAAATGGCCAGCCAATGCACTGAGCTTTCTGCCCAGCTGCGCGACACCCATCGCCGGCACCGCAAGATCAGGGCAATCAACCCCTTCAGCAGTTTCCCAAAGTACGGCAACACAGCCTCGCGCAATGGCTTCAGCGGTAAATGCCAGCCCGTGCTTATTGGCACCGCAAAGCGCCACAAACACATCGCCGGATTTGACCTGGCGAGAGTCTAGGGTCATGCCGCTGACCGCTATTTTCGGCGCGCCATCAACAAGATCACTTAACTGCACGGTGCGCACGTTCATGGCGACCCCGCAGCCAGCTGGGCTGCATCTTTGGTGGCGTCCAGCGGAGCGTGGGGTAGCAAATCATCCGGCGGAACATCCAACAACCTCAAAGCCCCTTCCATGACGGTGCGGAAGGTGGGCGCGGCAATCTGCCCACCATAATATTGCTCACTGGACGGATCATTCACCGACACCACTACCACCACCCGGGGGCTGCTGGCCGGCGCAAACCCGGCAAAGGTAGCCACGTACCGATCGTTGTAGCCCTGGGCAGAAGCTTTTCTTGAGGTACCGGTTTTCCCCGCCACGCGGTAATGGGGCACCGCCGCGCGCGTGCCGGTGCCGCCGCCGGTGGTGACCGTTTCCATCATCGCTTTGAGCTGAGCAGCAATGGTGGGGTCAACCACCGCCCGATCAGGATTCACCGAGCCTTTGATAAAACTGGGCGCGCGAATCCGACCGTTGTTGGCAATTGCCGCGTAAGCCTGGGCAATTTGCAGCGGGGTAGTGGACAGCCCGTAGCCGTAGGATACCGCCGCCTTTTCCACGTCTCGCCAGCGGGTGTGCTCTGGCAACATGCCTGGCGATTCGCCGGGGAAGCCTGAACCGGTAATTTCACCGAACCCGAAGCGGTGGTAAACATCCCACAGGTGCCGTGCATCCAAGGTCAGCGCGAGCCTGCTGATACCAACGTTACTGGACTTCGTAATAATGCCGGTGAGGTCAAGCGTACCGTAGTTGACCGCATCCCTGACCGTATAGGCCCCCAACTGCTGGTAGCCTGGCGCAGTTTCCACCGCTGTTCCTGGCGCATATTGACCGCTCTCCAGCGCAGCGGCGATAGAAAACGGCTTGATCACCGAACCGGGCTCAAAGAAATCAGTAATCGCTCGGTTTCGCATCCGCTCATAACGACCTGAGCGTTGATTAGGGTTGTACGATGGCTGATTGACCATCGCCAGAACTTCCCCCGACGACACCTCCAGCACGACGGCTGAACCGGAGCGGGCGCCGAACTCCAGCACCGCCGATTTCAGCGATCGATAGGCCAGGTACTGTAATCGTCGATCAATGGAGGTGGTAAGGGTTCTGCCCGGCGTGGCAGCGTTGACCAACTCAACATTTTCGATCGTCTGACCCAAACGATTTTTGATGACACGTTTCGCCCCGGGCGAACCGCGCAGCCATTCATCAAAACTCAGCTCCAAACCTTCCTGGCCCTGATCGTCAACATCAGTGAACCCCAGCACGTGGGCAGCCACTTCTCCCGCTGGATAAAAGCGCTGATATTCCCGCTCCATTTGGACACCCGGCAGGTCAAGCGCCGCTACCGCATCGGCCAACGCCGGCGTGACCCGCCGTTTGACATACACAAAGGATTTTTCGCTGCGTTGACTCAAGCGACGAGTCAGCTCGTCCTCGTCAATTTTCAGCACCGCCGCGAGGCGCCCTACGCCGTCCGGCTCGGCCAATAGCTCACGGGGCTTGGTCCAGATGGATTGGACCGGCGTCGAAATAGCCAGAGCCTCACCATTGCGGTCCAAAATCATGCCTCGACTGGCCGCAATTTCCACCTGACGCACATGCCTCGCGTCGCCTTCATTTTGGTAGAAGTCCTGGCGCAGTACCTGCAGATCAATGGCCCGCGCCAGCAGGGCCACGGCACACAACCCCAGGGTCAACAGCAGAGCGTAAAAACGCCCGGGCAACACATCAATATGTTCGCCGCCGCGCCGGTTCATGGCATGATCACCACAACATCTTCCGGATTTTTGCTGACCAGACCAAGCTGGCCCCTGGCCTGCTGCTCAATCCGATGGCCCTCAGCCCAGGTGGCTTGCTCCAACTGCAAACGGCCCCACTCCACGCTAAGCTCATCGCTTTGCTGCTGCAGTTCCTGCAGTTGGGAAAAGTGACTGCGACTGTCATGACGGGTAGCCACGACCGCCAGGGCACTCAGCACCAATACCGCCAACCAAAAAAACCGCTTCATGAGCCCACCCGTTCGGCAACCCGCATAACGGCGCTGCGGGCGCGCGGATTGTCATCACATTCCGCGTCACTGGCTTTGACCGCCTTACCTACCGGCCGCAGCGACTCAACCTGCAAATCTGCCCCAGGAGGTAATCGCCGATTGCCCTGAGACGCACCGTGGCGACGAATAAACTGTTTGACGATCCGGTCTTCCAGCGAGTGAAAACTAATGACCACCAGGCGCCCACCGGGTGCCAGTACCTGATAGGCGCCGTTCAACGCCTGCTCAAGCTGTTCTAATTCCTGGTTCACCGCAATACGCAGAGCCTGGAAGGTTCGAGTGGCAGGGTGCTTTCCCGGTTTGCCACGAGGCACACAAGACTGCACCAGCTCCGCCAGCTGCGCTGTTCGAGTCAGCGGCGTTGGATGCTGCTTGATTGCCCTGGCAATACGCTTGGCGTGACGTTCTTCGCCCAGGGTTTTTAAGGTCGTAGCAATTTGCTGCTCGCTGGCCGATACCAGCCACTGGGCGACCGGGACACCGCTGTCGGGATCCATGCGCATATCCAGCGGACCATCAGCCATAAAGCTAAAGCCACGCTCCGCATCATCCAGCTGTGGCGACGACACGCCAATATCCAGCAACACGCCTGTTAGTGGAGCGAACTCCTGACTTTGCTCTGCCAAGCCGGCAAATGCCGCACGGCGCAAAACCAGGCGCTCATCACGACTCGCCAAATCAGCACCCGCAGCTAAGGCTTCCGGGTCGCGATCCAGCGCCAATAGCCGACCACCGGGCCCTAAACGATGCAAAACTTCCTGACTGTGCCCACCGCGCCCGAAGGTACCGTCGAGATAGGTGCCATTGGGATCGATGACCAAGGCATCCACTGCAGGCTTCAGCAGCACGGGGATATGGCTGGAGGATTGTTGTTCGGCTTCGCTCATATTCCAACGACCGCCGCGGAGACGAATCCGCCCGTAACCCTGTGGCCTGGCCACATGGCGGGTGAAACTCCAAAGCTGTCCGGTGTTTTCCATATCAAAAAAAAGCCCCGCCCCACCGATTGCGGTGACGCCATGGGCTTTCTTGTTATTGTTATTCCCAACTGCACGTTCCCCTCTGGGGGACTTATTGGTCGTCGCTGAACTCTGCGGTCAGCTTGGACGACTTATCAGCGGCACAGGCGGGCGGCCTTCACACGTCGATCTGCAGCATCTCCTCCGAAGGTGCCTGCACCGGCGCATCGAAGCGGGTGCGGTTCAACACTTCTTCATTCCAGATCTCGAATTTCCGCCCCATACCCATGAACGTGACTTTTTTCTCCAACCCCGCGACTTCCCGCAGCGTGACCGGCAACAGCAAACGACTCGAACCATCCGGCTCCATCGGTGCTGCGCTGCCCACCAAACGGCGTTGCAGCGTGCGGTGCCGCTCGTCAAAAGCATTAAGCGCCATCACCTGATCGCGCATTTCCGCCCAGACATCCATGGGGTATAACCACAGGGAGTTGTTATCGTGTGCGTTATAGGTGAGCACCAGCTGGTTGCCACACTCTGTAGCAATCTGTTCCCGGAACCGCGTTGGGATGGCGATACGTCCCTTTGCGTCCAGGTTGACTGACACTTCACCGTAAAACACGACTGTTTTGCCACTTGTTACCACTAATCTCCACTACAGGGCAGGTTATGCCCCTCTATGGGGTGTGTCAACCCAACGCAACCCAAAGCCTGCAACGATTCACACAATTGGCCGAAACGGGTCCTCCCGACGCCCTTTCAACAGATATTTTCATAATTGGGGATTATTCCCCCCCAAATGATTCGTGTTTTCTGCCAGTAGCCCGGTGCGGGCGGTGATTTAGGCCTCAAAAGGAGGTTAAGCGGACCGCAGGGAGCCATTCCTTTAGAGGCCTAAATCACCGCCCGCACCTCACACCGACGCTCGCCCGTGCTGGGGTCAGCTCACAGCATTGAAGGAGGTCAAAGCCCAAGAGCGGAGCCGCATGAGGGAGAGGCTGCGGTGGCATTAGGTCTTTCGTTGGAGTTAAGCGGACCGCAGGGAGCCATCCAACGAAAGACCTAATGCCGGCGCAGCCTCGGCGCAGTGCCCTATAGCCAACCACCAGGGAACGAAGAGAACCATCGAGACCAACCGGAGACAACAAAAAAGCCCCTGAGACTTTCGTCCCAGGGGCTTTCAACAGGCACCAGGCCTGGTTTCGCGAAATAACGAGTCTGTCGATAAGCCGGGTTCTGTCGCGGACAGTCATTCATCTGGGACGTCCGTCGCCGAACGCCTCAAGCAACCAACCCGGAAGCAGCGCGGGCCACGCCATAGCTTCCCTATTTGGTCTTGCTCCAGGTGGGGTTTACCCTGCCATTGCTGTTGCCAGCAATGCGGTGCGCTCTTACCGCACCATTTCACCCTTACCCGATAAACCGGGCGGTATTTTTTCTGTGGCACTTTCCGTAGGCTCTCGCCCCCCAGGCGTTACCTGGCACCTTGCCCTGCGGAGCCCGGACTTTCCTCCCGCATTGCTGCGAGCGACTGCCTGACAGGCTCGGCGGCACATTACCCCTTTTCCTGGCTGGCCGCCATGGCCAATGCGTAACAATGTTTGCGCCCAAGACCTGTGAGTTTGGCTGCAATTCGTGCCGCCTGACTGGCGGGCAACTCCTCCAGCAACATTGATACGACCTGCGCAGCCTGCGCCTCTGAGGCACTCAACTGCGCGTTGCCGGCGACAATCAGCACAAACTCACCCTTGGCAGGGATCTCACCATTGGCTAGCCGCTCGCACAGCGAACCGAGTGTGCCATGGCAATACTGCTCGAATCGTTTAGTCATCTCACGAGCGATAAAGGCCTCACGATCTGCGCCCAATTGATCCAATGCCTCGCCGATACACGCACCGATGCGGTGGCTGGACTCAAACAGCACTTGAGTTTCCGGTCGACGACCCAGCTCAGCGAGCTGGCGCTGGCGTTCAGCGCGACGACTGGATAAAAAGCCATGAAATGTGAACCGGTCGGTGGCCAGACCGGCCACGCTGAGCGCCGCCGTAATTGCGCTGGGGCCCGGCACTGGCACCACCGAAAACCCGGCCTGCCTGGCCGCCCTTACGGCCCGATAGCCAGGGTCGGAGATTAGCGGCGTGCCGGCATCGCTGATCATCACAAGCTGATGGCCCGCCGCAAGCCAATTTTGCACCTGCTGGGCCATGCGGTCTTCGTTGTGTTCGTGGAGGCTAGTCATTTCCACTCGCACGTTTAAGGAGGCCAACAGCCGACTGCTGACCCGGGTATCTTCTGCCAACACCCTGTCAGCGGACGCTAACACCTCGCGCAGCCGTTCACTGACATCGGAAAGGTTGCCAATCGGCGTTGCTGCTACGAACAATTGCCCAGTCATGGGGGACTCGCTTGCGTTAAACTTAGCGTCACTTTACGGGTTTTGTCGCCTGGCGCCAGCAACGCGGTCGCCGGGCCTGATACCCCTTCACTGCACAAGTGTTCATGTCATGAATATAGCCCTAAGTCAGAAATACCCGGCGCGAGCAAACCGGCTCATTGCATTCGGTTCGATCATATTAATAGCCGCCATTGTCGGCGGCTGTGCCACCAGCGGTGGGCCGGCGCAACCCAGACCCAGCGCCTCTCAGAGCGCTCAGCAAGCCTATGAACTGCAGCAATACGATCTGGCCATGGACGAATTTCTGGCGATGGCACAGCGCCAACCCGAGCAGGCGAGTCGCTGGTGGCTGCGCGCCGCCGACAGCGCCTGGCTGATGGGCGATGACGCGGCCACGGTAGAGTTACTCCGGCGCATCGACCTCAACCAGATATCCCCCAGCGATCGGCGTTTTGCCAATCTGTTGTCGCTGCTCAGCGGGGAAATAAACCCTCCTTCCATTGGTGTGAGATTAGCCATGCTGGGGCAACCTGAGCAATGGACAGCGCCCTATCAGCCCGCTGTGCAGCGCCTGCGGGGCCGGGCTCTGGCCAAAAACGGCCAGCCCTATCGAGCGGCCCAGGCGTTAATCGCTTACGGCCAATCGCTGACTGACATCGATCTGGCGGCAGATAATCGAGCGGAGATATTTCGAGTATTGACGCCCTTAAGCTCACGCCGGGCGCTGGACCTGTTGGACCAGCATCAACCTGACGATGAAATGTACGGCTGGCTGGCGCTGGTGGCTGACATTAAACGGGGACTGTTTTCAGGCCAACGAAGCGATCGCAATCCAGGCCAGGCTGGCAGTACCATCGGCCAGGCCGATCTGGCAGAAACTCTGGCAGCCTGGCGACTGCGTTTTCCCACTCACCCGGCTGCTAGGGACTCGCTGGAAAATCTGATGGGCGGCACCCAGGTGCAGTCAGCCAGCCCTGACCGCATCGCCGTATTGCTGCCGTTTACCGGGCGTTTTCCGGCCGCCGCCAGGGCCGTCCGTGACGGTGTGCTCAGCGCTTTTTTTGACGATGCCAGACGTCGTGCTCAGGTGCATTTCTACGATACCGGCAGCACGCCGGAAATGGCTGTCAGCATGTATCGCCGGGCCATTGATGATGGCGCTGACCAGATCATCGGTCCGCTGGAGCGGGACGCCGTTACCGCCGTCCTTTTGGAAGCCGACGGCAGCACGCCAGTGCTGGCACTAAATCACCAGGCCAGCGCGGCGCCGCCTGCACCCGGCAACCTGCAGTTCGGTCTCCTGCCTGAAGATGAGGCACGGTCCATTGCCAGGCACATGATGAATGAGGGCTTGCTGCGAGTCGCCGTGATGACGGCGTCTGACGCCTGGGGTCAACGGGTTAGCAACGCATTTATTGAACATTTTGAACAACTGGGCGGGGTCATTTTGGAAGTACAGCAGTTTCAGCCGCTGGCCCAGGATTTCAGTAACCAGGTATCGCAGTTGGTCGGGACAACCCAGGCAGAATTGCGGCGACGCCAGATTGCTCGGTCGTTTCGATTCCAGGTGGGTTTTGAGGCTCAGCCGCGGCACGACCTGGACGCCGTGTTTTTGGCCGCCAAAGCCCAACCTGCCCGACTGATCAAACCACAGCTGGCGTTTTACAATGCGGGCCAGGTGCCGGTGTACGCCACTTCCCACGTGTTTAACGGCAGTCGTGATCGCAATCGCAACCGGGATTTAAACGGCATTGTGTTTTGCGACGCCCCGTTTATGCTGGACGAATCGGGATTTACGCCCAGCGTGACTCAGGCTGAATCAAACTTCAGCGAACTGGGTGGCATTGCCAGCCGCCTGTTTGCCCTGGGCTTGGACGCCTACCGTGTGCTGCCCTACCTGAACCTACTGCGTTCCATGGGAACCCAGGCGTTTCCTGGCGCAACCGGACAGCTCAGTCTGGATGCCGGCGGATACCTGTATCGCAACCTGGCCTGCGCAGAATTTACCGGCGGTTCGGTGGTATTGCGTCAGGCCCCTGATACGCGCTCCTGAGCGCTCGGCACTCTGGCCAGGGTCCGGGACATGGGGCTAGGCAACACCGGGGTCAACACCCAGGGGGCGCGCGCTGGGAAGCCATTGCATTAGGGCATCTGAAAAAGCGCGGTCTGAAACTCCAGCAACAGAACTACCGTTGCCCGATGGGCGAAATTGACCTCATCATGATGCATGGCCACACCTTGGTTTTTGTTGAAGTGCGATACCGGCGCAGCGGAACTTTTGGCGGTGGCATCCAGTCGGTAGATGCAAAAAAGCAATTTCGCCTGGCCAAGGTAGCCAGCCACTTTCTCCAACGTCATTCGGCATTTGCAAGGGCGCCCTGCCGGTTTGACGTGGTGGCGGTGTCCGGCACAGCCCAAGATCCAAACATTGACTGGATCGCCCACGCGTTCGAAGATCCCCGTGCTTAAGTGCAGACAGGAAGGAGCAAGTTCCCATGAGTCGTTTACTGCTGATATTGATCATCATTACCCTGCAAGGGTGCGCCGCAGCGGTGGTGGGCGGCGTGGCCGTCGGCGCTGGCGCCATCCATGACCGCCGGTCTGCCGAACAGGTACTGTCCGACCAAGGCACCAATATCAAAGTGGTGGACGCCATCCACCGGGACGATGGCCCGGGTCGCGGCAGCCACATCAAGACCACTACGTACAACGGCATTGTGCTGCTGACCGGTGAGGCATTAACTCAACAAATTCGTTCCGAAGCCGCCGAAATTGCCGCTGGCGTCCAAGGCGTCAAAGAAGTGGTGAATGAGCTGGCCGTAGGCGAACCCAGCTCCGCTTTTGCCCGCTCCCGGGATTCCCTGTTGACCGCCCAGGTAAAATCCTCGCTCTTGGGCATTCGAGGTCTGGAAAACTTCGACCCGACTCGAGTCAAGGTGGTCAGCGTGCGCCACGAAGTCTATCTGATGGGATTGGTTACTGAGGAAGAAGGCACCGCCGCAGCCCAACGCGCAGCAAGAGTGTCCGGCGTCGACAAAGTCGTCAAGGTGTTCGAGTACATTCCCGACCCTTAACAAGAACACCCAGCCGCCCCCAACACCCCTATCCAATCGGGGACGCGACTCTGGGCCCGCTATCTCAGGACGAGCGCTGCGGTCAGCTGGACAATGGCCAGAGCGTAGAGGCCGGCGAGTACGTCGTCGACCATGATGCCGAAGCCGCCGCTGACGCGGCGATCCAACCAACCGATGGGGGGCGGCTTGAGGATGTCGAAGAATCGGAACGCCAACCATCCCAGCACAACCAGCCACCAGATTCTGGGACAACCGGCCAGAGCGATATACACGCCAACAAATTCGTCGATGACGATGCCGCCGTGATCGTGCACTTTCAGGTCGTCGGACAGTCTCTGCGATGCCCAGACTCCCAGCAGGAAAACGCCGGCCACAACCAACCAATACAGCAGCGGCGGCAAAGGCCATAAAAACCAGAACATCGGCATGGCCGCCAACGACCCTACGGTACCCGGAGCCCATGGCGATAATCCGCTGCCGAAGCCGGTGGCCAGCAAGCCTTGTGGAGTGCTAAGAACAGCGACGGGAATTGGCGCAGGTTTAGCCACGAAAATGTCCGTAACCCTGGGCAATGCTGAGTGCTCCCTGCCCCTTCCATTTGAGCACCGGCTCAGACTCAATGGTTCCGATGACGCTGAATGGCTGGCGTGCCTGCTGCATGAGTTCGGCAATCATATCGTGGCATTTGGGGCGGTAAGTAAAACACAGTTCATAGTCATCTCCACCGGCCAGCACCAGATTCAGTGAGTCTTGCGCCGGTAGCGCCTCCAGCGATGGGTGATAGGGTAATGCCGCCAGATCAACTTCCGCGCCGACACCAGAATCTGAAAGGATATGGGGTAAATCTGCGGCCAGCCCGTCAGACAAATCGATACAGGCAGACGCCAGCGGCAACAGCGCGGCACCGGCAGCTACTCTGGGCTGCGGTCGATCCAGGCAGTTGCGTAACATCGGCGATGGGTCTTCGTTGTTTTTCAGGAGCTGCAGGGCCAACGCGGCACCGCCCAAGTGACCTGTAACAGCGAGTTTGTCGCCGGGCTTGGCACCATTTCGCGTCAGTGCCTGCCCTGGGGGTAACTCACCTATCAGTTGCACGGTCGCGGTGATGGGGCCGGGAGTGCGGGTGGTATCGCCGCCCACCAGTGATACCTGATGACGCTCCGCCAAGGTTCGCCAGCCTGCAGCAAATCCATCAACCCAATGCTCATCGGAAGTTGTCAGAGACAATGCCAAGGTGGCCCAACGGGGCCTCGCGCCCATTGCGGCAAGGTCGCTCAGGTTGACCGCCAGACACTTATGGCCAATGGCCTGCGCTGCCGTGTCCTTGGGAAAGTGGACACCCTCTATGAGCGTATCAACACAGGTCACCAGATGATTGCCTTCGGTGGGGGCCAAAACAGCGGCATCGTCACCGATACCTGTAATCACACCAGGGTCGGTGCCTGACAACGCCCTCAGATGCTCGACGATTTGAAATTCCGGCGATGGTTTCATGGCTGGAGCCGACGCGGAATCAGACGGTGGATTGGGCCAACTTGCGGACGCGCATCAGGCGCCCCTGGATTTTCGTCGGGGACTTGGCTGAGCGGCGAACCATCACGCCCCAGCGTTATGCTCATGGGAACGCCAGGACTTTGCGCATTTGTCCAACACACCGTTGACGAAGCCGGGCGTTTGATCGCTGCCAAACTGGCGTGCCAGATCCACCGCTTCATTGATCACAACCCGGAATGGCACCTCGATATGCTGCAGCAGCTCATGGGCGGCCAATCGCAGCACGCTCAGCTCCATGGCGTCCAGATTTTCCACCGGCCGACTCACGTGCTCAGCCAGTTTCAGGTCAATGTCTTTGACGTCTCGGATGGTGTTTCGAACCATTCGCCGAAAGGCATCCTCATCCACTTTGGACAGATCCTGCTCTTGGCTGAATTGCTCAAGAATTTCGCTGGCTGGAGCAGGATTAATTGCCCACTGATATAAGGCCTGCAGCGCTCGCCTGCGGGCCCGGGTCATCGCGGAATGAGCCATCGTCAGGCGCCCTTCAAGTTGGCCAGCACGGCGGCCAACTGCAGAGCTGATCGGGCCGCTTCCCGGCCCTTGTTGTGATTGTCATCGCTACTACGGGCCTGGGCCTGCTCCAACGTGTCAGCCGTTAGCACTCCCAGCGTAACTGGCACGGACTGGTGGCGGGCTATGTCGGCCACCCCGTCAGCACAGGTTTGGCAGACATACTCGAAATGTGGGGTCTCGCCTCGGATCACGCAGCCCAGCGTTACCACCGCGCCACACTGAGGCAGCGCCTGCAGCACGCCATTAACCGCCTGGGGAATCTCAAAGGCGCCGGGTACACGCAGCAGGTGAATTCCACTGGACGGCACGCCTGCGTTGACAAGCTCATCAATCGCCCCGCCAATGAGGCTTTCCAAGATCTCTGCGTTGTAGCGGCTGGCAACAATCGCCACACAGGCCGGTGCGGGCGCAGTTTCAGCCACGTTCACCACCTGGGAGGACAGCGGGTGTGGCGCAACCGCCGCGACCGCATCAATTTTCATGCCGATTCCTCGCTACGAGGTTGGGGTTCGACGTACTCAATCACCTCCAGACCAAACCCGGCCAGGCCATGAAATCGTTTGGGTGCACTGAGAACTCGCATTTTTCCAACCCCCAGCGCCACGAGAATTTGGGCGCCGATACCGTAGTAGCGAAGCTCATCGCTATTGCCTTCACCATCATCGTTCTGGGCACAATTTTCTGGGTCAACGCGCTCCAGAATCTGGTCCGGCGTTTCGTCATCGCCCAACACCACCAGCACGCCCGCCTCAGCTTCAGCAAGTTCCGCCAAAGCGACGCGAATTGGCAAACCCATTTCTGGCTCATCCACGCCCAAAACGTCGCCCAGGGTATTTCGAACGTGAACCCGCACCAGGGTTGCGCGGTTCTGTTCCGGTTGACCTTTGACCAACGCCAGATGCACGCGCTGCTTTATTCGGTCGCGAAAGGCCACCAGCCTGAGTTCGCCGACAACCGTGCTGACCTGGCGTTCACCCACCTGATGCACGCTTTGCTCGGTTTGCATCCGGTATTGGATCAGATCGGCAATCGTGCCAATTTTCAGCCCCTCGGCTTTCGCAAATGCCTCCAGTTCGGGTCGTCGAGCCATTGACCCATCTTCCGACAGCAGTTCTACCAACACTCCCGCAGGCTCAAGACCTGCCAACAGCGCCAGATCCACGGCAGCTTCCGTGTGACCGGCCCGGGTCAACACGCCGCCGGGTTGGGCCATCAGTGGAAATACATGTCCAGGCTGAGTGAGATGTTCGGGTTGTGCGTCAGGACGGACGGCCGTGCGGATGGTGTGGGCTCGGTCGTACGCTGAGATGCCGGTGGTGACGCCTTCTGCCGCTTCCACCGACACGGTGAAATTGGTGGAATAACGGGCCTGGTTGGCATTGACCATCAGCGGCAGTCGTAGCTGTTCACAGCGCTCGCGGGTCAACGACAAGCAAATTAGGCCGCGAGCCTTGGATGCCATGTAGTTGATGTCTTCCGGCCGCGTCAGGGAAGCGGCCATAATCAGGTCACCTTCATTTTCCCGGTCTTCATCGTCCACCACCACAACCATGCGGCCCTGGCGGATTTCCTCCAGTAATTCTGGAATGGTATTCATTACTTGGGTTCCGTTTGGCGCCAACGCACCACGTAGCGGGCAAGGATATCAGCTTCAACGTTCACCGGGTCGCCGGCATTGAGATGACCTAGGGTGGTGTTGGCCAGAGTGTGAGGTATCAACGCCACGTCGAAGTGCTGATCGGTGACGCCATTAACCGTCAGACTGACGCCGTCCACGGTGATTGAGCCTTTCTCGGCAACCAGTCGACCGAGGTCTTTGGGGATCTCGAACCACAGCCGCTCACAGTCACCCTCGGCCAGTCGTTTCACCATCCGACCACAGGCGTCCACGTGCCCCGTCACAATGTGACCACCCAGGCGATCGCTAGGCCGCATGGCCAGTTCCAGATTGACCTCACTGTCAACGGCCAATCTTCCAAGGCTGGTTCGGTTCAGAGTTTCAGGCGACAGATCTGCACTGAAACGATGGTCGTCTAACTCCACCGCAGTCAAACAGGCGCCGGAGACACAAATGCTGTCGCCCAAGGCCGTATCGGCCAGGGCAAGATCAGCGGTATTGAAAGTAAGACGGGTCAGCTCAGCACCTGGCTTGATGTCGACAACCCGCCCCACGGCCTGGATTATTCCGGTGAACATGGCAGGTCCTCTGAGGTGTTTGAGGCGGAGCGATGATTGGCGTTGGCTGGCGCTGGATCGGGCGTCAAAGGCTTGAGAATCAGACGCAAATCCGTCCCAACCTGCCTGACCTGCTCGAACGACAGGGCAATGCGATCAGCCATGGACTCCAAACCGGGCACCTCAAACAGCCCTTTGCTGGCACGTCCCATCACCGTTGGTGCCAGATAGACCAGCAGTTCGTCGACCAGGCCCGCGTCCAGCAGCGCCCCGCTGAGCACTGAACCACACTCTACATGCAATTCGTTAATGTCCATCTGCGCTAATTGTTGCAGGGTGATCGACAGATCAACGCGTCCGGCAAGGGGTGGAACTTCCAGCACCTCCAAACCCTCAACGTCATCCGCCCAGAACGGCCTGGGTAACGACTGGCAGCCGACCCAGATCACCCGTGAATTGGCCGTCAGCAGGCGCGCTGTTGGCGGCATTCGCCACTGGCTGTCCAACACAATCGCCGTGCTGGAGCGCGACAGTCCGGGCACTCGCGGGTTTAACGACGGATCGTCCATCAAAACGGTTCCGATGCCTGTGAGCACCGCACTGGCCCGTGCCCGCCAACGATGGCCGTCAGCGCGGGCGTCTTCACCAGTAATCCACTGACTGATGCCGTCAGCCATTGCTGTCGCACCATCAATGGAGGCCGCCAATTTCACTCGCACGAAAGGTCGTGACCTGTGCAGACGCGACAGGTAACCAGGGTTTAACGCCTCAGCCTGGGACTGCATCAACCCACATTCCACCGTAACCCCAGCATCACGCAAACGACCAAAGCCGGCACCTGATACTCGTGGATCAGGATCGGCCATGGCCGCCACCACTCGGCTGACGCCTGCGTCAATCAGCGCTGAGGTACACGGTGGCGTGCGTCCTTGATGGGCGCAGGGCTCCAACGTGACATAGGCGGTGCAACCTTTCGTTGGGGACTGAGCATTCGCCAGCGCTCGCGCCTCAGCGTGCCCCTGACCGGTTTTTTCATGCCAGCCCTCACCGATAACCGCGTCCTGTTTGACCAGTACACAACCGACAGCCGGATTGGGATGACAGGTCAGCTGACCACGACGGGCAAGGACGATCGCCCTGGCCATGTGCCTGGCGTCGCTTTCAGCGTTGGCCGTTGTGGAAGTCATGTCCGGTGCGCAAATATCGAGGTTTAGTCTTCACTTTCGGCGTCAGCTGCTTCGCCAGCCCCAAGCAGTGACAGCTGGCGTGCGTCCAGCCCTCCGGGGGAAGTGCGCTCAAGGCGCTCTATGACTTCCCTGAATGCCTGCACGTCCTCAAAGCGTCGATAAACCGAGGCAAACCGCACGTAGGCCACCTGATCGAGCTGGGACAACTCCTGCATCACGTGCTCACCAATGGCCATTGAAGGCACTTCATCGGCATCAAGGTTTCGCAACGCCCGCAAAATTCTGGAAATGGCCTCTTCCACTTCATCCGTTCTCACCGGCCGTTTTTGCAGTGCACGCACCATCCCGGCACGCAGCTTGTCTGGATCAAACGCCTCACGAATACCATCACTCTTGACGACGTTGGGTAACTTCAGTTCAGGCGTTTCGAAGGTGTTAAAGCGACCATTGCATTCCATACACTCGCGGCGGCGGCGCACGGAGAATCCCTCACCTTTCAGGCGCGAGTCTATGACCCGAGTATCGGTCGCCTGGCAAAACGGGCAATACATCGAAAATCAGTTGCTGGCGACAGGCCGGTACACCGGCAGCTTTTGACACTGAGACGTTACCGCACCGCGGACCTTGGCAAGGACTGAGTCATCGTCGGGAGCATCCAACACGTCACAGATTAAATGGCCCAGTTCGCGTGTGTCGTCTTCCAGATAACCTCGGGTGGTGATCGCCGGCGTGCCCACCCGCAGCCCGCTGGTCACAAAAGGAGAGCGCGGATCGTTCGGCACCGCGTTTTTGTTGACCGTAATGTGGGCATCACCTAATCGGGCCTCGGCGTCTTTGCCGGTGAGGTCCCGCGTGCCCAGATCGATCAGGAAGAGGTGGTTTTCCGTGCCGCCGGAAATCACGTTGAAACCACGCGCCATGATCACCTCAGCCAACGCCTTAGCATTCTTGACAACCTGCTTTTGATAATCAACAAAGTCTGGCTGCAGGGCCTCCTTGAACGCCACCGCCTTAGCCGCAATGACGTGCATCAGCGGGCCGCCCTGAGTACCCGGGAAAACCAGCGAATTGAGCTTTTTTTCAATGGCTTCATTGGATTTGGCCAAGATAATGCCGCCGCGGGGTCCGCGCAAAGTCTTGTGGGTGGTGCTGGTTACCACGTCGGCGTGAGGAATCGGGCTTGGATACACCCCAGCAGCCACCAGACCGGCCACATGGGCCATATCGACCACAAATACCGCGCCGACGCTGTCCGCAATTTCCCGCATTTTCGCCCAATCCGCGATTTGGGAATACGCCGAAAAACCGCCGATGATCATCTTCGGCTGATGCTTGCTGGCCAGCTCTGCCATGGCGTCATAGTCAATCAACCCCGTTGCTTCATCCAGGCCATACTGCACGGCGTTGAAAATCTTGCCGGAGAAATTCACTTTGGCGCCATGGGTCAGATGGCCGCCGTGGGCCAGACTCATGCCCAATATGGTGTCACCCGGCTTTACTAACGCCAGAAACACCGCCGCGTTGGCTTGCGAACCCGAGTGGGGCTGTACGTTGGCATAATCTGCACCGAACAGCTGTTTGGCGCGGGCAATGGCAAGACGCTCAGCAACATCAACATGCTCACAGCCGCCATAGTAGCGGCGTCCAGGGTAACCCTCAGCGTATTTATTGGTTAATACTGAACCTTGAGCTTCCAACACTCTGGGGCTGGCGTAATTTTCCGACGCGATCAGCTCAACATGATCTTCCTGACGCTGCTGTTCTGCCGCGATGGAAGCGGCCAGTTCGTCATCATAGCCGGCGATGGTCATTGCCTGATCAAACATGGGCGGTCTCTACTTCTGGGCAGTTCATTGAAGCCGACTATTGTACCTCGGAATTATCCCGCTGAGTCAGTCTGCTGCTGTTCAAACTCGCTGTAATTGCCCTCAAAGAAGGCCACCTTGCCATCCCCTTCAAAGGACAGCATGTGGGTAGCAATACGATCCAAAAACCAGCGATCGTGAGAAATGACCAGTGCGCAGCCAGGAAAGGCCAACAAGGCTTCTTCAAGAGCCCTCAAGGTTTCAACGTCCAAATCGTTGGTCGGTTCGTCCAGCAGCAACGTGTTACCGCCGCTGCGCAACAGTTTGGCCAGGTGCAAGCGATTGCGCTCTCCTCCGGACAAAACCTTCACCAGTTTTTGCTGATCGGCGCCTTTAAAGTTAAAGCGTCCGGCGTAGGCTCGGGATGGCGTTTCGTAACGGCCAATCTGAATGATGTCCTGACCGTCAGAAATCTCGTGCCACACCGTGTTATCGCCATTCAACGAATCTCGACTCTGATCCACGTAAGCCAAATTCACCGTGGGCCCCAAAGTCACCGTGCCACTATCGGGCTGCTCTTGCCCTGCCAACATGCGGAACAGCGTGGATTTGCCCGCACCGTTAGGCCCGACAATTCCAACGATGGCTCCCCGCGGCACTTTGAAACTCAGATTATCGATGAGGGTCCGGTCACCGAAGGCTTTGGTCACCCCATCCAGCTCTATGACCTGATCACCCAGTCGCTCACCGGGCGGAATATAAATCTCCCGGGTTTCGTTGCGAGTCTGAAACTCCTGCGAGCACAGCTCCTCATAACGCGCCAGACGTGCCTTGCTCTTGGCCCGTCGGCCTTTCGGGTTACTGCGCACCCACTCCAGCTCAGCCTTGATCGCCCGCTCTCGTGACTTTTGCCCCGAGTCTTCCTGAGCCAAACGCTGATCTTTTTGCTCCAACCAAGAGGAGTAATTGCCCTTCCAAGGGATACCGCGCCCGCGATCGAGCTCCAAAATCCACTCCGCAACGTTATCCAGAAAATAACGATCGTGAGTAATCGCCACAACGGTGCCCTTAAACTCCGCGAGAAAACGCTCCAGCCACGCGACGGACTCCGCATCCAGGTGGTTTGTTGGTTCGTCAAGAAGCAACATGTCCGGGCTGGACAGCAACAGGCGACACAGGGCAACCCGGCGTCGTTCGCCGCCGGACAGCACCTTGACGTCCGCATCCCAGGGCGGCAAATTCAGCGCGCTGGCTGCCATCTCAAGACGCCGATCCAGCTCCCAACCCTCGGCGGTTTCAATGGCATCTTGCAGGCTGGCTTGCTGCTCCAGCAGGGCAGTCATTTCGTCGTCGCTCATGGGCTCAGCGAATTTCTCACTGACCTGGTCAAACTCGGTCAACAGGGCTTTAATTTCCGCCACCCCCTCCTCGACATTGCCCCGCACATCTTTGCTGTCATCCAGCTGTGGCTCCTGCTCCAGGTATCCCACCCGGATATCCGGCTGGGGCCGGGCCTCGCCGTCAAACTCGGTATCCACGCCGGCCATAATTCGAAGTACAGTGGATTTGCCCGCGCCGTTGAGTCCCAACACGCCGATCTTGGCGCCAGGAAAGAACGACAGAGAAATGTCTTCGATAATTTTTCGTTTCGGCGGCACCGTCTTGCTGACGCCGATCATGGTGTAGATGTACTGAGCCATCAGAGTCCTTTTTGCTGATCCAGCGGCAGCCAGGTGGAAGCCTGCGGCATGAATGGGCGAGGTTCGTAACCAAAATCCCGCACTGCGGGGGTGTAATCGTAAACCAGATGTTGATTCATGCGGTCCAACATCGCCAGATTCAAGTCTCGCCAACGCCGGGTGCGGTTCATCAGCGGCAGGACCGATCGCACCAACGGCGTCGGTACCGAAATAAATCGGGGCGAAATTTGCAGAGATTCGAACACTTTCCTGACCATCTCGCGGTAGCTCAGAATGGACCCGCCGGGTAAATCGTAGGTTCCCTCAACCGGCCGGGGACCTTGCACCAGTTGCAGCGCCGTTTGCGCCAGGTCCTCCGCGTGAACCGGTTGCCGCTTACCACTGGCAGCCCCCAACAGCGGCATCATCCGCCAGCGAGCCAGAAAACGGGCGAGACGGGTCAGATTTTGATCTAGGCCCGCACCGTATATCAGCGTCGGACGGAGTATCGCCAGAGTCGCATTGGCGCCGCGAGTCTGCTCCGATATCTGCCGCTCTCCCTGTTCCAGCGCCGATGCCAGCGCGCGTTCTCCGAGGTCGCCGCTATCCAGCTTGGACGTGGCGCTGGTGGACGAAAACACCACCACCCGTGATGCAGCACAAAGGGCCCCAGACAACTTCGAAAATTGGTCCAGTGGCGCAAGATAAACCAGAGCGTCCACAGCGCTATCCCGGGATCTGCCCAGGCCACGCGGCCCTTCCATCCACTGCATGTTCGCAGTGGGTGGCAACCAAATGGGCGGCGATCGCCGGGAATATACTTCAACTCGATGACCCGCCAGTAAAAGCGCCGGAATTAGATAGGCCGAAATCTGGTTGCTGCCGCCTACCACCCGCACCGTCAAAGCTGTCATCGGCGCCTGCCAGCAAGCCACCAAATGGGCGCACGTAAAAGAAAGTGAGCCCAAATAAGCGCGCTCCAGCCGACAGCGCCAACGGGACCCAACGAGGCGGAAAAGTACCGGATCAACGACCGGTGTTTGTGCGCCTGTGCTCGCAGCGGCGCACTCGCGTGGCTAATGCCCTTGGCGTGATCTGCCCTGGCCGTATAACAAAGGCGGGTCTGCCAGCCCGCCTGGCCGGCGCGACGCATGAGATCCAGGTCCTCACAGTGCAGAAAATATGCCTCATCAAAACCACCAATGGCGTGCAAACACCTGGCCGACACCATCATCAGAGCCCCTGAAACCGCCTCTACCTGGGCGCTGTCCCCGCTGTTGCGACGCGTATCGCTGAGGGTGTCGGATGACCGCTTAAACAGACTTCTGAGTGTTCGACGGACGGTAGGCAGGCGACGCAATGTGGCGCCCTGAACGCTTCCGTCAGGGTTCATGACCCACGCACCCACAATGCCAATGTCTGGCGCGGTCGACAATTCCCGCTCCATGATGGCAAGGCAATCGACCTCAACGACGCAATCAGGGTTCACAAAAACCACCGAATCGTCCGTTCCCAACCCCAGGGCGCCCTGATTACAGGCCGCACCGAAACCCCGATTCGTTGAGTTTTTCAACAGTTCGATCGGTTGATCTGCAATCGCTGCCAGGCTTTGATCTGTTGATCCGTTGTCGACGACGACAACGTGTAGATTAGCGCTGGATTTGAGCAGCGCATCTATACAGCGGGCCAGCCAGGGGCCGGCGTTGTAGTTAACGACGACCGCGTGCAGCCGTCCTGAGTTCACGCTTGAAGCAGCGATTCCCGGATACCTTTGCTGTGTTGCCAAAGGACTTCCCAGTGCTCCAGATGATCCGCGTATTCACGCAAACCCTG
The DNA here is from genome assembly GCA_045106555.1 of Lysobacterales bacterium. Lineage (GTDB taxonomy): Bacteria > Pseudomonadota > Gammaproteobacteria > Xanthomonadales > SZUA-38 > JANQOZ01. Next base: position 70,127 of record JBGCET010000010.1, read on the forward strand.
GCTCAGCAAATTGGCACATTGCTCATCGGTTACTGATGCGGGCCAGTCGCGCATTCTCGGGGCCCCTGCGTCGGTCAATTTTCGGCCATTTTCAGTGATCCATTCTTTGGCGTCTGTCACCCAAAAATTGGGCGCGGGGTTCATGCCGGTCATGGCGATCTGCGCCTGCTCAACAATTTGCGACCGGATCATGGTCAGGAACTGGCTCATGATTACCTGACGTTTTTCCACGCTGGCCTCAGCCAGGTCTCGGAAAATTCTCACCAGCATGCTCAGTCGTTCGGCGGGCGCCTCGGCTGCGCAATCGCCCAATCGGGACACCGAATACTCGGCAGCAAAACGCGATAGCCAGGGCACATAAGCTTCCGGCATTGGACTTTCCCGTGTACTGGTCGGCCGCTGATGCTTAAGCAATGTGGGAAAATGCAGACAAAGGGATTCGGGATACAAAAAGCGCAGCCAAGCAGCAAACGTGAAGTCTTCCCCGCGCCCGGTTGCTACGGTACAGGGCAGCAGCTGCCGGTTATCAAAAGCCAATGGCGTGAAGTTTGACATCTGGGTCAGTTGAGGCGCTACAAACCCGTGGGCCATAACAGGCTGATAGGACAGTGCTCGGTAACTCGCTTCACTGCGTCTCATGCCTTCGGTATGTGCCGGCGGCGCCAGATACAACCAAAGATTGGTGTCCATCCGCCAGTCTCCCCAGGCACCGGCTGCGGTTGTCTTGATTGCCTCTCCACTGAGCAAGCTGTTGATCTGGGGAAACGTCGCACCCTGCAGTGTTTGCGGCGACACTTCCATGGCGAAGGCGCTGTTAAAAAGCACAGCGGGAGATTGGCCGCAGGCCGCCAGATGTTCGTGCAGTGGGTCAAAGCCGGCTCCGGCCTTATCCCCAGCGGCGGCGGGCAAAGCGGCCGCAAGCTCTTCCATGTTGGTGGCGGGGAACTGCATAGGCAGATGCGGCCCTTCTCGCACGCTCAATTGCCGACTGCCGCCGCCGATCGGCGACCGGGGATCCATGACAAAATCGTCGTCCAGCATCAAAAACCGTTCACCGGCAGTGAGTAAAAGCGCCGTATTCCATGCGCCACCGCAGGTAATGGAATCGGTCTCCCCAAGACCCAGAATCTCTTGACTGACGGAGGCATTGGGCAAGGTTTTGCACATCCGCTGACGCCATGCTCGGTCCAAGTGATGAACCTCTAGCCCCGCATCCTTAAGGGGCGCCAGGACCCTGTGGTTTTCGTCACTGCTATGACGCGAGTCATCCACCACCAGATATCGCAGCCCGCGCCCAGTAACAGCCTCATTGGCGGCCAACGATTTGGCAAGTTTTTCTAGCTCAGCGGGGCGATCGCAAGTACGTATCACCATGCCAGCAGGCTCGGTCAGATCCTGACTGGGGGCGGACCGAAGTTTGTCCAGCATTTGGTCGGCATCGACAACCAGTGACCGGCTACGGAGAAACTCAAATACCTTTTCTACCGCGTGGGACTTACCCTTTAGGGCGGGAATGCGTTGAGTGATGGCCTCAACATGTCGGCCCATGGGTTGGAACTGACGACTGGCATCCATTGCGGCCAGTACGTCCATGGTCATTACGTGGTTTTCGCCGCTGCGCGGATCGTGAAACACAATCTCTTCGGCAGAAAGTCTGGCCACCTGACCGTCAACGCTGGCCACCAAGGGGCCATCAGACTTCACCGAGGTGGGACTGACTGTCCCAAAATCCATATCAAACTCCATGGTCTTCTCGCAAATCCCCTCGCTGCGCTAGTGCAGCTTTCAGCCGCCGAATTTCTTCATCTCTGTCGGCCAACAATTGCCCTGCCGCCATGTTTTTGCGAATTTCGTGTTGGTAATGCGCATAGACCGATTGCTCCTGATCCATGAAGCTTGAGACCAACGGCATATCCGGCAAATACTCAGATCGAGCAGCACACACAGCAACAAAATACAGCGGAACCAATTTGGGTAGCGGCCCGGCTTCCAGTTGATCCCCATGGTGCACCAACGCTTGGTGTGCATCACCTTTGGGTGATTCGTCGTCTACTGGCCAAAGCAGCGACTGGAAGGCCATCGCCTGGCCCATCAGACGAACCGCCGGAAAATGTGCCTTGAGCAGGGTCATCAGCTCATCGCGGTAGAGTTCCTTGACGTGGTATTCGTTGGTGTAGCCAGAGGCGTCACTATAGGTTGCTCGGTCTGGTGAAGAAATCATCAAAAATCCACGGCTGTCCAGAACCCGAGAAAATTCCGTTAGCATTTGCGACTGCTGGGACAAGTGCTCCAACGTCTCGAAAGAGACAATGGCATCAAAACTGTTATCGCGGACAGGAATCCGGGTCACACTGGCCGTTAGAAACCGTAAATTGTCTGCGACGTAGCGCTTCCTGGCATGTTCAATCGCCTGAGAACTCAGATCGACGCCGTCAACGGTCGTTGCACCACTCGCCAGCAGGGCGCTGCCATATCCTTCGCCGCACGCTGCGTCCAGCACTCGCCGCCCTTTTACCAATTCGGATGCCAGGGCGTATCGGTGCCAGTGCTCGTAGGCCATTTCCCGCACGCACTCAGGAGTAAATCTTTCGCCAGAAAAAGGGAGCTCCGGCGGGCTATCCGATGAAGTCATTGTTGTTTGGATCGCTTTTTGGTCTCAACAGCGAAACAAGGTTAAAGGGTTTGTTGGTAGTTGGCCACGATTGCTTCACGAATGGGCCTGATGGGGTCTTGAGCAATGAAATCGGCAACCAGACGTTCGTAGTCAGGGTGACGCTCAAGCAGAATCCTCAGGTTTTCTCCGTTGGGCGTAATGTTGACCGGGGCAAAAGACCTGCCGCCGGAGTGGGCGACAAAAGCGTTGTCACACAGAACGTTGCGCCAGCCGGCATTCGCCGCGCGCCGACAAAAGTCATTTTCTTCTCCATATCCACGCCCAAAACACGGGTCAAACAATCCGAGCTCGGTCAGCGCGCGACGCCGGATAAACAGACAAAACCCGACGCCTGTCGGCAATTCGGGATATTGCTGACTATTGCAGCGATTAACAGCGTCAGACCAGTCTGCAGATCCATCGGGCATTGGATTGTTGACGCAAAATTCCGGCAATGAACAAATTTCGGCGTTATTGGAAAAGGGTGTGGCGGTGGCGATATTGGGGTCGCTTTCCGCGCAACGTTCAAGGGCCTGTAGCCAGCCGGCAGTAACCTCGGTATCACTGTTGAGTAATACAACGTCTTGATCGGTCAGATCCATTGCCCGATTTGTTGTGCCAACAAAGCCCAGGTTTTGATCGTTTCTCAGCATCCGGGCATGGGTTCGCCGCGCACAAAATTCTGCTAACAGCTCTGTGACGCGAGGATCAGTAGAGGCGTCATCAATCAACAAATAGCGCTGATGACTCTCGCTGTGTTCGAGTAAGGACTGCAGACAGCGCTGTAAATAGGGAGCGGCATTAAAAACCGGGACGATAACTTCACTCATGGTCTAACCACCGGTGAGGCAGTCGCACGATGCCAAATTCTCGACCACGTCCGCCAATGCGAATCATCCGCCGCAACGACCGGCCACATCGTTGGCCGTCAGCATCAACGGGCCATACATCCAGGCGCAAATTCCCCGGCAACCAGCTGCCCGGCAACTGGAGCTTCAGGCAGATCATGGCGGCCAACGGAACGGACCCGGAGCTGATAACCGCACCATCCAGTCGACACAGCTGCCAAAAAAATCGCGCGCCATCCCAAATGTGGGTTTCACCGGGGATATCGACCTGCGCATTAACCTCAATCTGGGCATCCTCCCAGTGACCGTGACTTGGCAACTGAAGATCCAGTTGATTGATCACAATCGACCCCAGTGAACGCTCCTCATCAATCCGGCCTAACTTTTGTTCATGAAAAGCCAGGTAGTCCTGAGACACAGCAAATACGTCGCCGCTGGACCGAATGCTGCCCTTATGCAGCCAAAGCGCTTGGGAACAAAGACGTTGGACTTGATACAGGCTATGAGACACCAGAAGCAGGGTCCCGCCTTCAGCCAGGTAAGACTCCAACCAGGCAATACACTTTTTCTGAAACGACTCATCACCGACAGCCAGCACCTCATCGCTGACCAACACGTCAGGGCAGGTGGCGCTCATCACCGCAAAACCCAGCCGGACCACCATCCCGGAAGAGTAATGACCGACCGGTTCCTCAAAGGCGTCACCCAAGTCAGCAAAAGATGCCACCGCGGGGAGTGACGCGGCTGCCTGGCTTGGAGAAAGCCCTGCCAGTTCGCAGGCCGCCAACGCGTTGGCTCGCCCTGAGAGTTGCTCATCAAAACCTGTGCCTAGCTCGAGCATGGCCCCTATGCTTCCAGACAGAATAACTTCGCCCCCATCGGGTTGGACGATGCCCGCAATAATTTTCAACAGTGTGGATTTGCCTGCGCCGTTTTCGCCAACGATTGCCACGGCGTCTCCACGGGAGACGGTAAACGAAACGTCTTTGAGAACCTCACGACCGGGCGGCGCAGGTCTTCCGAACAAAGCGCTGGACCATGCAGCGGCTGCCGCGCCAGGAGAGTCGGAGAATTGTTTGCATACACCATTGGCCAAAATGACCGGGGCTTCCACTAAAGGTACTCCTCCACCCGGGGGCGCAAACGCTGAAAGTACTTAAGAGCCAGGATCAGAAGAAGCACAACCCCAATGAGCGCTATGCCATCACCGGCGACAGGTTGCCAACGATCTGTCAGTAACACTTCGCGCAATCGTTCAAACAGATAAGCCAGCGGGTTGAACCGATAAATAACCTGAAAACGATCTGGCACCATTTGTATGCTGTACAAAATAGGCGTCAGAAAAAACCCCAGCATGATAAACGCAGGCAATGCATGTCGCAGGTCCGGGAAATACACCTGGGTGATAGCCGCGATCAAACCCAGCGAAGCGGTAAAAAGAAATATCAGCAGCACCGTCCCTATGGCGACCGGAAGCCCCAGCAAGCTAACCGGCGTGCCGGTTAACGCGAGCACCAGCAGAACCAAGACGTAGCCCAACATGGCCAACAAAAAGACTGCCGTTAACTTACTTAATACCACCACGTAGAGCGGCATCTGGACTTTGCCGATGAGATTGGCCGCATCCACAATAGAGCTGGTGGCTCGCATCAAACCATCAGCAAAGGCAGTCCAAGGCCACAGCGCTACCGCCAGATACGCTACAAACCCGGCACCAACCGCGTCGGGCAGCCGAACCTGGAGCACCCGAGTAAACACGAAGGCGTAAATCGCCAGAACGGCCAGTGGCAGCAACAAAGCCCAGACAAAACCCAGCGTAGTATTGGCATAGGTTTCTTTCAGGTCTCTAATCAGCAGCAGGCGAAAGACCTGGTAATCCCGCCTAGTCGACATAAGCTTGTTGGCTGTATCGTGAGCGCAACGACGCCACCACATCAGGGTCTGCGTTAAAAGATAACTGGTGATATTCGTTCACGTGCAGGTTCCACAGCTTGTTTTCCTGAGACTGGCGAAACCGGGTTACCAAGGGTTTCTTAACCTCATTAAAAGACCGGGGAATGCCGCTGTGGCGGCTAATTAGGCAGACGAAAAAAAAGTTGCCGGCGAGGATTTCAATCTCGCTGCAATCGCCACTGCGTTTCAACGGAAAAGCCATTCTTGATTCCCGCACGGACGTCGGGTCGTTCTGTTCGTAGGTCACTTGCTCCGCGCTGACCGACGGCGGGGTGAAAGTGAGAACAAACTGAGCGCCGGTGGGCGTGCCGGCCATCTGACGGGTCCATTCAATATCCGCCAGGGCCGTGTGAGGTGGATCGGTTTCGGGTACCCGAAAGCGGGTAGCGACCAGCGCATCCGGACGTCGAAACTCCTGCTTGTTGGTCAGATAGTATTCCCGGGCCAGCGCCGCAAAGTCTCCCTGGCTATTCTTAGCCAGGTAGTAGGCTTTGTAAGCCCTCAACACGTTTTCTTCCAGTTCCAGCTGATAGCGGTGTAGGTACTCCGGAGAGTTTTCAACGGACCTTTTTTTGGCGATGGTCAACAACTGCTCATCCGGGTTGGCGCCCAGCGTTGCGACATACTTTTGTTCCCGCGTTCGTAGGTGTTCCTGAAAATAGTCGGCGCTTAGTCTGGGAATGGCGCTTTCCGGGGAGGCCATTTCCGGTGGATGACGCTCTTCCAGCAAGATAATGTGATACCCAAACTGGCTCTTCACCGGCCTGGACAGATCGCCTGGAGATTCAAGGGCGTACGCAGCGGACTCAAATTCCGGCACCGTGGCACCTGGTTCGACGCGGGGATAACGGCCTAGGTTTTGGTCTTTTGCGGGGTCTTCCGAGTAGCGGTTCACCGCTTCGTCGAAGTTAAGGTCTTTGCTGTTCAGGTCGGCCAATACTCTGTTGGCGATGAGCAGCGCCTCGGCGTCAGAGCGGCGATTGGTACTGATCAACACATGTCGAACTGACACCCGTGCTGACAGCATGAATTCACTCGGATTGGCCTCGTAGTAGGCCTGAGCGCGAGCGGCAAAATCGGGTAAGGGTTGGGCGTCCAACTCTTGCTGTAGCACCATGGTGACCAGTGATTTCTTGCGTGTTGCGGCTCTGATCTGTGGCAGATCCAGTGCGTCTGGCGGGCTATCGATGATTGGCGTCACCATGGCTCGGCGCACCAGCATGGTCTCCAGGGTGTCGCCAATGCGTTTCGGGCTGTCAAACACCCCTGCTCTAACTTCCGTCGGCAGCTGCCCCGCCATGGCGTCCACATCGTCTAGAGTAATGATGGCGTCTCCCAGTTGGGCGACGACAGTGTCCGTGGGATAGGTTTCGGTCGTGAGAGGACTGATCGGCGCTATGGCAAGCGCGGCGGATAAAATGGCGAAGTTCATTGTTGGCCCGGCGGTGTTTCAATCAATGATATGACAACGGCCCTGTGGATAGTTCCACAAGGCCGTGTCAGGTTTTGCGTGCGAGATGGAACCCGGCGCTTAGGGAATACCCAGGAACGCGCAGCTTGCGCCGTCGTTACACTGATTTTGCCCGGTGCTGTCTGTATGTCGAACGTTCAGATAATACTGTTGTGTGGGCCCACTTTCCAACGGGCAGGCGTTGCCGGATCCGATGATGGTGAGAATCTCTCCGCCTTCCGTGCCTGAATTGACTAAACACCGGAAGCTGTCATAGCCAACGCCGTTGAAATCCCCTGGGCAACGGCTGATGCTGACTTGCGTTGCACCACCGTTAGTGGGTCCGCCAACCCAGTTCATGTTTAACTCAGTGCCAATGGGCAAATCGGCGTAGAACGGCAGGGCCACATAGGTATTTCTTGGAATATTGACGGAGGTTGCGGTTTCTCCGGGATAGGGACCCCATACCTCGTCGAAATTACGCTTGGATTGGCCATTGGGCGGATTGGAAAACTGCGCTCTGAAGGTGTTAATTGGCAGAGTTCGGCCGGCGGGTTGAGTTCCACAGAATGATGGGGGTGGTGGGAATCCATCCGCGCCTCCTGTAGGAGGCCCTGTGCCTGTGACCGTTACCGCTACGTCGTCTGTGTCTGTGTTCTCGCATGTGATCGAGAAAGTTGTACTGGTATCTGGGGTGTACGTGCCTGAACCACCACTGGGGGAAGCAGCAAAGTCGGTTCGCCACGCTGCGGTTCCGCCTGTTGCCGTGCAGTTGGTCGCTTCAGAGATTCCCGTAGCACTCCAACTGGCTGTCACCGTGTCACCGTCGTCGACGGTGGTCGGGGTAACCGTCAGATCCACAACGATGGCGCCGCCTGGGCTGCCGAAACAGGTTGGGAGATCGTTGTCGTCGACGTCCAGGATTAAGTTGCCCGTTGCGGCATCAACCGTGACGGAACTATCGACCTGAAGGGGGACTGCGCAAGGCCCATCATCCAGGGCCAGGATCACGCTTTGCCCAAATACCGGTTGGGCAACAACGAAAGCAGTGACTGTGCTGAGAAGCAACACGGGCCATCTACAGTTAAATTTTTGATTTTTCATGGTTCTATAGGCCATTGGCAATTCGTGTACAGCATACAGGCGATTCATTAACGTTTGGTAAAACGCCTGTTATGGGAGCATTAGCATTATGCAGTAGATAGACGAACAACAGCGTTATTTCACCCAAAAAAAGAGGGGGCCAAAAGGCCCCCTCCTAAGACATTGCTGTCTTTCAGGTACTAACTTAGCTGCCTGCGATAGACCGGCTGGCGCGATGGCCAAACAGTCCAGCGTAGTTTGACAGCACAGAGTTACCAGCTGAATCAGCCAGCGTACCGTTTTGTACTACGGTGATTTGGAAACCGGTCACCGGCAGACCCAGGTAGGTATCACCGTCGTCTGAAGTGTACGCGTGGTCTCCACGTCCCAGAGTATCGCTGGTGAAGTTAATCGTCGCCCAACCATTCTCATACGAGGTACCGGCTACGGTAGCTGTAGAGATGTTCTCAGAGTTGGGTGAACCCAGGATTGACGATGGGCCGGTGTTGTCTTCCTGACCGAAGGTAATAACCTGCGCTTCATAACACAGCTGCGGCGCTTGGGCACGAGCTGGGTCAAACGGCGAGAAGTTAACCTGACCAGGAGTCTGTCCCGGATCACCTTCCTCACGGTCGGTGAAGGAAATACCGATTTCCTCACATGATGCGCCATCAGCAATCTGCTCATCGTTGTAGGTTACGGTGAACGGTGCCAACGCGGGGATTTGATCCACGTAGAAACGCTTGGTCGGGAACGTCATAACCCATTCGGTTGCGCCGTTAAGCACAGAATCGATGGCGTATTCGTTATAAATGTTGTTGTGCATGTAGATCGCACTAACCGCATTAATTCGACCAGCATTAGGCACCAGGGTGCCAGAGCCCGGAGGGCTTTCTACGAGAAGGTTCGCGTCCCAATCAGAGGTAACGATTCGACCGTTGTCAAACACGGTAGATTGAACGATGAAGTTCGAACCAGAGGTTGCAGCAGTGTTTGCCTGTCTCAGGGTCGGCTCTTCAGATCCTGGCAGAGCGTGCAGCGTTAACGGTGCACCAATGTCGGCCGGGTTAGGATCATAGAACGCAGCAATAGCGTCAGCGTTGAAGCCAACCTGCGTACCGTTCAGCACGTTGATGATAGAGGCAGAACCGAACAGACCACCTTCTGGGGTGCGAACGTCGGTGTCAGCTCCACGATCTCCGGTGGCGTTCCAGATTCCACCAGGAACCCAGGCAGCAACCAGCGCGGCACAGTCGAAAGGAATTCCGTCAACGCCGTGGATAGCAGCTGCTTCCAGATCGGTGTCTTGCAGATCAACGTCTTCGTCAACAATTCCCATCTCGATAACTTCGAAGTGACCTTCGCGAGTACGCTCAGGAGACTGGTCGGTTACGTCAACGCCAGGAATGGTCTCGTCTTCGTCAAAACGGATAGTTTTGAAGTTAACGTAAGGAATCCCAGCACCCAGGGTGCCGTCATTCTGGGCGAAGAAAGATGGAACGGTGCACGACCGGTCAGCGGTAGCAACTGCGGCCAAGCCACTGTCGTCGCCTTGAGGATCGGTAACAACACCGGTCCACACGTCGAACGGTGACAGGTACAAGTTAAAGTCAAGCACTTCGCGAGAGTTCTTAGAATCTACGAAGCGAACCTTGACAGCCTTCACGTCGTTCGTGGTGTTGACGACGGACAGCAGTGTGTCGTTGCCACCATTAACGGTGTAGAACGGGTAGATCAGTACTTCACCCAGCCCGTCAGGATTCAGGTTTACAGCATTGGCGATACCAGCGAGACCGGCGACACCGCCGATTCCAGCCAGCACGGCATTAGTTAAGGTATTTCTCTTCATCACAACACTCCTAAAGCAAAGTACAGGGCGACTTTGATTTCAATTTACAGGCGTAACTTGCCGTTTATTAACTTACTGTAGGCAAGATTGACGCTATGGTACGACAAAGCACCTGGTGGTGCAATCCCTAGCCAGGGGCCAGAGAAAGCGACGCAAATTACTGTTTTGGTACGTAAAACCAGGTGTTATTTTGCTTGATCCAGTTTTCCGGAACAATTTTTGTGGACTCAAAAACCCGGGCTCCCGGCACTCTTGGCTGAACTCGGTAGTCGATCTCAACCTTGGCACTGCAGGTATCGGGTTCACAAGGGCCGATCTCGCCTACCCGGACGGCCAGCCAGGGTATCGTCCGGCTGGACATGGCGCGAACAAAGGTCGCCTCGCTATTGATGCTGCGGTAACCCGGCGAGTAGTACTGATAAGCCGCCGCGTATTCTCCGACAACCAGCAAGTCCCACTTGGCCGCAATCCGCTGCTCCAGTGTTTCGGGCTGCCCGGGCATTGAGGCGCAGGCCGCCAGGGTGGCAAGTAAAACGATGGTCAAAAACGATTTCACGACTCTTTCCTTATTAATGTTGGTTATTGGCCAGTAATGTCAGCATCGAATTTCTTCATGCCTTTCATTTGACTGCGGTATTGCTCACTGACGTCCCGCGCTTCAGCCATGTTGGACACCACGGTGGGTTTGATCACGACCAGCAACTCCCGATTGGTGACATCACGTTTTTTTCGACCAAACAACGGACCGACAACCGGTAACCTGTGCAGCACCGGCAATCCCGACTGGCTGGCAGTATCGGTAACCCGAATGAGCCCGCCCAAAACAATAGAATCGCCGCTTTGCACCGCAATCTCTGTATCCAGCCGAGTTTGGTCCACAGGCACGTTGCCATTGTTCGCCGTCGTTGATTCTGCCGCCGGCGTGCTGACTTCCTGGCGAATCTCCATGAACACCAGCCCGCCGGGGTTCACCCGGGGAACCACGTTCATGGTGACACCCGTATCCCTGAACTGAACACGAGTTGTCGCCAGATCATTTCCGGCGCCGGTATTGAAAACGGGTGAGTTGACCGGAATCTGGGTGCCCACGGTGATGTTGGCTTCGCGGTTATTGAGCACCAGCATGGAGGGTGCCGCCAGCGCGCTGACGTTGGTTTCCGTCTCTAAAATGTCGATCATGGCGCTGACGTCCAAACCGGTGATGCTGTAGTTAAACCCCGAACCGCTTAAGCTTCCCGCCCGATCCGGACTGGCAGAACCACCTGAATCGAAGATCCCCTTTGGGTCGGTGTTATCAACCGCTGGAGGATTGGTCACGCTGTTTTCAAAAAACCACTGCACACCGTATTCCAGGCCATCGGTGAGCTGCACCTCGTAGACTTTCACCTCCACCAGCACCTGCAGGGGTTCGGTGTCCAGCTTCTTGATTGCGCTTAGCACCGCCTCGTACTGCCCAGGCGTTGCACGGACCAACAGAGAATTTTGCTCCTCCACTGCCGTAATACGAATATCGTCCCCTTCAACCAGCGCCACGCCGCCATCCCGACCGCTGTTGGCAGCAGGCTGCGACGCGCCACTGCGTTGACTGTCCCTGCGATCGCGACGGGGGTCGTTAATGGAGGAAATTTCGCCGGTTTGCAGACCCGGAGCAAAGGGATCGTCCGTGCCTCGGCGCCCCTGGGACGACGAGGAGGAAGATCCGCCACCAAACACATCATTCAGGGTATCGGACAGATCCGTTGCTTTGACGTTTTTCACTTTGTACACATACAACCGGGTGCCCGCCCCCTCAGCACCGCCGCGATCCAGTCGGTCTATCCACTCAGAGGCGGTTTCCAGATACTTCACCTGAGGGGTAATCACAACGATGGCGTTCAATCGCTCCACCGCGAGAAATCGAAACATTCCCGCCAGCGGCGTGCCGGCGCCTTCGCCAAACACACTTTCCAGCTCTGTGACAACGGTGGCCGCTTCCACTCGCTGGATGGTGTAGATACCCACCGACATGCCGGCAAGCCAGTCCACATCAAAAATATCGATGGTTTGCTGATAATTGGCAAGTTCCTGGCGGGTGCCGGCAAGCACCAGCAAGCCGCGAGGATTATCCACGGCGACAAACGCCGGGTCCCGTGCATAGGGCGCAAGCAGCTTTTGCATTTCCACTGGCGCGATGTACTCGAGCGGGAAAACCCTGACCTCATAACCCTTCTGACCGGCGGCAGACGCCGTAGTGGGTACCAACTGTCCTTTGATGACGTTGGCCAGCGGCATGACGTTATAACGACCGTCAAAATAGGCCAGTGCTGCGTTGTTCCAGCTGAGCAACATCTCCAGCACCGCCAACGCCTGCTCTTGTCGGATAGGCTTGGCGGTGGAGAACGTGACCGTACCGCTCACACCCGGAGCAATCACGTAGTTTTCGGCCAGCAGGTCACCCAGGATAGCCTTCACCACTTCCTGCAACGGCTGACCTTCAAAATTGAAGACAACCTCGCCTTCCTCGTCGGACTCGCTGGGACGACGGGCGGCCGCTTTCTTGTCAAAAAATTCTCCGGTGCCGTGGAACAATTGAGGACCCGAAGCGCTGGCACCCTCTCCTTCATCGCCTGCCCCGGATTCCGGCGCAGCGGCACTTTCTCTCAGGTCAGTTTCAGCAGCGCTTACCTCAGCCTCCGTCATGACCGAGCGTGTCTGCTCCTGGATTTTGGTGTCCTGGGCGGCGCAGCCAGCTAGCAGCGTAAGCGCTGCCAACATTGGCGTCAGGGGCGAAAAAATGCGGGTGGCGTGATTATTCATCGTCTTCATCCAAATTGGCCTCGGCGCGACGCCGTTCGGCTTCTTCCCTGAGTTGTGCCCGTCGTTCGGCGACCCGGCGACGAATCTCTTCGGCCCGTGCAGCGCGATCTGAATCGGTATCTGCGGCAGCGGGTGTGGTAGTTTCACCAGACTCGTCTTCCTTCTTCTTATTTTGCGTCACCACATTACGCCGAGGCGGCGGTGGCGCGCCCCCTTTCAGCGCTTGGGTAAACGTTTCCAGCTTGACCTCAGCAGTCCCCTGGGTACCGCCGTTGAACACCAGCCGTCGGGGCTCGATGTCGGTTAAGGTCCAGTTGGCCTGCTCCCCGTCCAGTGCCATCCCCACTTTCAATCGCAGCGACTCTTTGCTGACGTTATTTCTTACCATGGCCAACTGGGTTGTGGGAGTGATGATGATGCCGGTCACCGCAACATTCAGTTCTGCAGTCGGCACCAAATCTTCGGGCGGCTTATCCACATCCACTTCATCATCGATGACCCGGGGCCGACGATCGTCGTTGAACAGCGGACGCTGAATAACTTCCGCGTACGATTCATAGGCTGGCAGCTGAAACTCCTCACTTTCGCCTCCCGCGGCCGCAGCCGGCGTGGCGGCGATCAGCGCCGGCGCCGGTCGAATCCCCTGGCCTAATCCCATCCACAGACTAACCATGCCTGCACCCAACAGGGCGCACACAGCAAGCAAGACAAGGAAAATGGCGTTGGCGGGTTTCATGTCAGGATCTCAAGTAGCCGGAGAGGTCGAATCGCACATCCAGAATCTGCTGTTGAACGGTCTCGCGACCCTGGCGGCGGCGGGTAATCTGGCGGTAAATGCTCACGTTGTCCAGAAAAACGTAAGGCGTACCGTTTTCCAGGTGGTAAATAATGTTGCTCAGGTCCTCCACCTCACAGCGCAGACGCACCTTGTTAGTGACCCGTTCGAACCGCTCCTCTTCCCGCACCCGCATATTTTGGTTGGAGATGACCTGGCACTCTTTCTCACTGCCGTGGGTACGAATCATCTCCTTTAACCGGTTGGTCAACTCGGCGGACCCCAGGCTGGTGTTCTGCGCCTGCAAGAAGAAGTCGGCCTCGTTTTGCAGCTCGCGCACCTGGCTCAGCTCCCGCTGCAGGACCGGGCCCTGGTCGAGCAAGCCTTGGAAACGCGCCTGGGACGATTGCAGCTGTTCAATCTGGCCGTTCAGCTCACCTTGGCGATCAAAGTACCAGCGAAAACCCACCCAGTAGATCAGGATCAACGTCACCACCAACAGCATCCAGGCCAACGGCTTTTGACGAGACTCATCCGGCAGCAGCTGGGCCATTGTCGCCTCCGTTACATTCAACAAATACTTCGATGGTGAAACGCTCTTTGCCCGACTTGGCGTCCGGCGTAAACGCGCCTTTGGGTGCCGGCTCTTTCAAACACGGGTCTTCTCCCAGCAAGCTGATCAGCGCGGAAGCCTCGGTGGCCTGGCCGGTCAGCTGAATCTTGCCCTGAGTAATCTGCATGCGCTGAATCCACACGTCATCGGGCATCGACCGAGTAATCGACTGCAGGACATTCATCACCACTGGATTGGTGGCTTTTCGCTCACCCAGGAAAGACGCCGCTTCCCTGGCCTCAGACAGTTCCGAGCGAAGCTCAGCCACCGCCTGGGCTTCCACCCGGGCCTCGTTCGTGCGCGCCTGAAAAGACTCAATGGATCGTTGTTTGGTCACCAGGGACTGCCACATCAGACCGTACAGCAGGGCAATCATCAGCGCCGCCAAGCCCAAATTGATTTTCAGCTGACGACGATCCACCTGGGCTCGATGCTCCCGGGGCAACAGGTTGACGCCCATCAGTGCGAGCCCGTCATCGTCAGTTGTTTCAAGCGCTACATCCACCGCGTGTAACGCAACTCCGCGCTCTGCCAGACCTTTCTGCGTTCGCTCCAGCGTCGCCCGAGGTACCGCAACTAACTCCACCCGCAGCTGTGCGCCCTGACGCTGTACTATCCGATAATCGAAATACACCTGATCGGCTGAGAACGGCGTATTTTTGTCCATCTCATAGGCCAACACCTGACGCAGGTTTTCCTCCGCGGCTGCGGGGACATTAATCTGATGGACCAGCACCTCTGCCTCATTAACTAGGTAGCAGGCCTGGGGAGACTCGCCGTCAAAATCGGCCTCCGCGGCTTGCACTGCCTGGCGGGCTACGTCGAAATCATCCTCCAGCCGGAACCGACCAAGCTCACGAGGCTGACTTGCGTCTGCCGACCCTTCACGCCACAACACCACTTCGTCTTCCACCAGTTTGGTCAGCAGACGGCTGGATCGGGTGTCGAAAAAGCTGCGCAAACGCGGCGGTAAACTGGCGATCAGTTGCGCCCTCCACCAGTTCAGGAAAGCACCAAGCTGGCGAAACCAGGGTTGACTGCGCAGATTGTGAATGATTTTTCCCAGCATTGATGCTGCCTATGAATCCTTCCAGCGTACAATTCGAAACGGCCTGCCCTGCACGGCGCCACCGGGGCGAACAGTCGCCTCAAGTTCAGCCCAGGCGTCATTTTCCAAGGTGGCTTTTACCCGAATACTGTAGGTATAGCTACCGGCTCGTGCCATCGCCTCGGTGCCATCGGGCAGTACCGGCAGTGGGACCCCAAATTCTTCGATCTGTTCCCGCTGATCGATAAAATCCGTCGCCAGCTCCTCAGTCATACCCTCTATGGTCATCAGCACTTCCCGCGGCGCGAAGGCTGGATCAGGACGCGCGCGACCGGTAAAGACCGTAATGGCCGGCTCTAGCTTGAGGTAGAGCTCGTAACTAAACCCCATCACTTGCTGTAGCTCTGTCACGCTGGAAAACGGCCCGTCTTTAGCGCCATAGGGGTAATCGGCCGCCTCATAGTCGTCATCTTCAGCCCCATTGAGCCGCACCAGGTCGTCTGGGTCACGCCAGTCCAGCACCGCATCAACCAACAACTCAGATTCGTCGACTTCCAGTCCGGCAGACTCGAAAAGCGCACCCAACAGGAGCTCATCCGCGGTGTTAAGGTCGATCTTGCCGGTTTCATCGGTCACCGAGATGTCGACGGTAGCGCCCTCAAATTCCACCGTGTAGGTGCGCCCGTCCGCAAACCACCGCGATTCGAGGTCTGGGTTACGCAGCTCAAACACCGCCCGATGCAATCCAGCCTCTGCGGCATACCAGGCTCGAGTGGTATCGAACAGGTGCCTGGCCTGAAGGTTCTCCGTTCGGGCGACCACCGCAAAACTGCCAATCAGTATGGTCAGCAGCAGACTCAGCCACATGACGATAACCAGGGCGATGCCACGTTGATACTTCACAGGTCAGTGGTCCGTCGAACCGGACGATCGGGATCGCGCACCCGACTGGGCTGGTTGGGGATAATATTGCCGCGGGAGTTGCCGCGCACCGCCGTGCCGTCCAGCAGCGGGGCAATTTCAAGGGTTGGCCAGCTCAAGCGACTGCCGTTGGTCATCTCAAAATCCAGCCGCACCAGCAACGGCGTGGTGGCCACGTCTTCCCACTCATCCAGCCATTGCGTGGGTTCACCTTCTTCGTCAACGGTCAGATACTCAAATCGTCCGCGCTCAATCCCCTCCAGCAGAATGGTGGGTTCAATCTCACCATCTTCCAGCGCATCGCCATCTTCAAAGCTACCCAGTAAGCGAAATGCAAACAGCAGCTCTTGGCCCCGCGGTCCGCGTCGAAGAGCAAGCACCTGCTCATGGGGACCACCGCGGCTCAGGTAACCCGGCATCGGTGCCACAAAACGCATGGTGTCGTCACTGCCTTCAAACAGCACCACGCCCAGCGTATCTTCGTCATCCTCTTCACTCTTTAACGCCAGCGGCAACATTCGACTCACCTGATTGCGCACAAATTGCTGCACAATGCGAAGCCGATTGGTTCGGTCCACCAGGTCTTCACCGCTGGTGACCGCTCGAGTGCCGGCGCGCAAACCCTGATAAGCCAAGGTCATCACCATCGCCATCAGGGTAATGGCCATCAGCAGCTCAATCAGAGTAAAACCTGCCTGCCTTACCTGAGCCCCGTTCATTGGCCGCGCACCGGAGTTGCTGAGCGCAGGGTTTTAAATACTGCTCGCCGCGGGGTGTCCTCGCCCCACAGCACGGCCAGTTCCACGTAGTAAAGGTCGACCGGAAATTCCTGCAAATCTGCCGATAGCTGGTCGAGCACCTCATAAGCTTGTATGTCCAGCGTCCATCGAAAACGCTCGTCAAACTCCCCTTCCCAGGTTCCCTCTTCAATCGCTGGGTCTATGCCAACGGAGTCCATTCGGGTTTGCGCCCAGAGTGCCGCTTGAGAATACTCAGAAGAACGCACCACGTTGCGCATGGAAGAGGACATGATTTTAAGCGTGGTGGTAAACAGCAGAGCGAACACAACAAACGCGGCCAAAACCTCCAGCAGGGTAAACCCCTGTTGGTGAGTGGTGGTTGGCGCAGACCTTGCCGAGCGCATTAGCTGGCAGCTCCTTCCGCCAGGTCAATTTCTCCGGTCAGCCAGCCCACGCTGATCAACCAGCTGCGACTGCCAGCGGTCAGGGTAATTTGAGCGCCGGTTGAACTGCCATCAGGGAAAAATCGAACTCGCCCCACCGTCGCATCTAAATCCGAAGCTGCCGTTTTGAGAGTCACATCAACGCCTTCGGGTAACACCGTGGCGTCTCTGTCCGGAGGACGAAAGCTGCGTTTTTCAATATTCACCTCCAGCGTTTGCTCCTCGCGCGTCACAATGGCCTGTCCCCGGGTATAGCGCAGCGCCGTCACCAGGTTCTTGCCCGCCTGACGGGTCTTTACGCCATCAAGATTGCGAAAGATCGAGCCGCCAACCAAACTGGCCAGCAGCCCCACAAGCACCAACACCACCAGCAGCTCGATGAGCGAAAAACCTGCACATTGCTCCTTTTGCAAACGCCAGGGCGCGCCGCCGCACACCTCGCTGTCGTCAATGCAAAGAAGCAACGCCATGGGGTTAGTCCCAGTTACTCAAGTCGCCGGCGGTGCCTTCGCCACCTGGGCTTCCATCTTCACCGTAGGTCACCAGATCGTATGGGCCCTTCTCACCGGGCTTGCGATAAATCCAGTCCTTACCCCATGGGTCTTTCAAAACGCTGGTGGCAACGTAGGGACCGCTCCAAAACTCCGCGCTTGCGGGCTTTTCAATCAGCTCCGATAAGCCATCGGGTAGCCTGCCAACGTCCAGTGCAAACGCGTCGATATTTTGCTGAATGACCGTGATCTGGGCCTTGGCAGCCTTGTATTTGGCCCCGGTCAGGCGACCCCAAACGTTGGGCAATACCAAACTGGCCAGCAAACCCAGGATTACCAGTACAACCAACAGTTCCAGGAGACTGAAACCCCGCTGTTGATTTTTTTGTTGTTCGTTTCGTTTCTTCATTTCAACCTCTCTATGGTTATTCAGACCCCAGTTCTGTCAGACCAGTTCAGTGACCTGCAAAATTGGCAGCATCACCGCAATGATGATGACGGCAATTAACACCGCCAAGGCCATGGTCAACAGCGGCACCAACAGCGCCATCATTCGTTCAACGGTGGTACGCACTTCTACGTCGTAGGCGTCAGCAACATCCACCAGCATTTCATCCAAGCGACCCGTTTCTTCACCCACACTGATCATCTGCAGAGCCAATCGGGGAAACTCCCCAGTGGCGGCTAGCGCATGGGCCATGGCGCCGCCGGTTTTGACATCTTTGCTCGCCACATCCACCGCTTCAGCAAGCACCGCATTGCCTAACACCGCGCGACCAATGGACAGGGCATTGAGCAACGGCACTCCGTTAGTCAGCAAGGTGCCCACGGTTCTGGCCAATCGCGCCATTTCAACCTTGCGCACTAAACCACCGACGCCCTTGAGTTTGAGAAAGCGCTCATCCCATTGACGGCGGCTTTCGGGTTGGCCCAACTGGCGCTGGACATAAACTGCCAGCAGCACGCCGCCGCCGATCAAGGCCCACCAGTACTCCTGAATAATTCGACCGACAAAAAGTACCAGGTCGGTGATTACCGGAAGGTCCTCACCCAGGTCTTCAAAGATCGGCGTGAACTGCGGAACCACATAGGCCAGCAGCACCAGCAACGAACCCACCGCCAGGATCAGGAGCAACGCCGGGTAGATCAACGCCGAAACGATCGTGTCTTTCAGCGCTTTTGAGCGCTCCAGATATTCCGCCAGACGCGCCAACGTGGTGTCCAGAGTGCCGCCGGTTTCGCCGCCGCGCACCATGTTGATATACAGCCGAGAAAACACCCCATGCTGTTGTTCCAGCGCGTCGGATAATGGCGCGCCACCGCGAACCTGATCGCGAATGGCTTTGATAAGCTTTTGCAGAGCGTCACTTTCACCCAAATCCTCCAGGATCTGCAGCGCCCGATCCAATGGCAAACCCGCGCCTAACAAGGTGGCCAGCTGCTGGGTCAGCATGCCGATTTCCCGGGTCTTGACACGGCTGCCGGCGCCCAACATATCGCCTAGCGAAAAACCCAGACCCTGGCCAGCTTCCTGAGCGGTAATGGGCACATTGCCCGCTTCCTGCAATTTGGCAATCACCTCCACGCTGCTGGAGGCCTCCATCTGTCCCGACAGGGTTTCGCCCGATGGCGACACGGCTTTGTAGCGGAAGGTTGGCATCAGGTTTCCTGAGTCACCCGCAGAACTTCCTCCACCGTGGTCAAGCCGGACACACACTTGCTCAAACCATCTTCATACATCGTGCGCATGCCTTCTTCGCGAGCCAACTCGTTAATTTTAGTGGCCTCAGCGTGCTGCATCACCAACCGCCTTATGGGATCGGTCATGCGCAGGAATTCGAGAATCGAGCTTCGCCCGATATATCCCGTTGCGGTTTTTTCCGACGGTTGCGGGCGGTAAAGCGGGATCGGCGTCTCGTCGGTATATCGGTGCAGCTCAAGCTCTTCAATCACCTCTGGCAACGCCTCGTAAACCTCCATGGAATCTGGATCCAGTCGACGAACCAGCCGTTGCGCCAAAATGCCGCTGACCGTTGACGTCAACAGGTAGTCGTCTACCCCCATATCCAGCAGTCGGGTAACGCCGCCGGCAGCATCATTCGTGTGAATCGTGGACAACACCAAGTGACCGGTCAGGGCTGACTGAATGGCGATTTTGGCGGTTTCCAGATCACGCATCTCGCCAATCATGATGACGTCGGGGTCTTGGCGCACTATCGACCTCAACGCATGGGCAAAATCCAGCCCAATGCTGGGCTTGGCCTGAATTTGATTCACCCCTTCCAGCTGGTACTCAATGGGATCTTCAACCGTGATGATTTTGCGTTCCGGCGTATTAATCTGGGACAACGCGGTGTACAGCGTCGTGGTCTTTCCGCTACCCGTTGGGCCGGTGACCAAGATGATTCCATGGGGCGAATCCAGCACGTCGGTGAACTGGCTTAACACGGGTTCACGAAAGCCCAGCTTGTCAAAACTGAACACCACACTTTCCCGGTCCAATATCCGCATCACCACGCTTTCGCCGTGGGCGGTGGGAACCGTGGAAACCCGCAGATCCAGCTCCTTACCCTGAACCCTCAGCATGATGCGTCCGTCCTGGGGCAGGCGACGCTCAGCGATGTTCAGCTTGGCCATTATTTTGACTCGGCTGATTACCGCCGCAGTTGAACTGGAGGGTGGCGCCTCCACTTCTTGCAGCACTCCATCGATGCGATAGCGAACCTTTAATCGGTTTTCAAAGGGCTCAATGTGGATGTCAGACGCGCGAGATTCCACCGCCCGCTGCATGATCAAATTAACCAGCCGAATCACCGGCGCTTCTGACGCCAGATCGCGCAGATGCTCAACGTCGTCCTCGCCGGCGGCGGCCTCGTCACTCAGATTTTCTACAATCTGACCCATGGCGCTTCGACCGCCACCGAAGTAACGTTCAATGACGTCGTCAATTTCGGACGAAATACCCACTGCCGGCACCACCTGGCGATTGAGCGCCATGCTGACAGCTCGCAGGGAATAGTCATCCTGGGGGTTAGCCATCACCAGCACCACCTCGTCGCCCCGTTCAGAAACCGGCACCACATGGCGCTCACGCATGAAACGCATGGGCAAATCCAGCGCCGGCGGAACTTCGGGATAATCCTTTGCGGCAATCAGCTGAAGCTCAAGCAATGCAGCGGTGGTTTCGGCCACATCGCGCTCAGACACCAACCCCAAGCGCACCAGCAGGCCGACAAAATTATCATTACTTTCCGCCGCCAATCGTTGCGCTTTCGCCACATCGGCATCACGCAATCGCCCGGCTTCTACCAGACGGGCACACAGCTCTTGATCAAACTCGCTTAGATGAGCGACTGGCTCGGCTCCGTCTGTCGCCGATTCGTTCCGTGCACTGTCTGCCATAGTGTTGCCTGTCAAGGTTGGCTTGCGGGCCTTTGGCCAGCAATTAGTGATTCACATTTTTTGAGCATGCAAAAACGTGACGCTTTTTATTGTTACTGAAAGCTTCTGACAGCCATGCCGGTCGTGAGTTCGACACGTTCTTCCAGTCTGTGCTCTATCGGCGTCGACTCAGACCACGTAGCTGAGGAACTAACGATTCGATATAGCGCCGATTCAGCACCATCCAGGCAATCACCGGCACCACACTGGGCAGGATCAAGTAGCCGAACTGATAAGCCAATGCAGTCGCCGATGCACCCACGCCAATCTCAGCCATCACATCAGCACCTCCAGATTGACCCAGCTGAAAATGCAATATTTGAAAGATATCCCAGACGCTGCCCCATGCCTGAACAAGCACAATCACCAGCCAGCCCACTAAAATCTGCAGCGCGCGCACAGCGTGACTGAGCGGCGTACAAATCACCAGCCCAGCGAATAGAGGCAGCCCATAGCCATAAATTAAGGGGTTAACCGGCAGCCCAAGGACCGGCCGACCTTCACCCATCCTGGCCATCTCTTCGGGAACAGCCATCAGCACCTGAGCTTCCAGTTCATGGCCGATTTGGATGATGGCGTAAAATTGCTCAGGCCACAGCCCGGTCAGAAACCCATCCACCAAAATGGTCACCGGCGCAACAAACAGCTGGCGCCAAAGTATCCAGAAAAAAAACGCCAGGGGAAGCCACAACACGGCGCGCAGCAAAAAGACCTTGAGTGAAGATCCTTTGGCACTCAACTCCGGCCGCTCTTCTGGTGGATCAGCGGCGGAACCCTGCCCCGCACTCTCGCTCATGACAGCCAAGCCCGCGCATTCAGAAACAACTTGATCCAGGGACCATACTCCGGCCAATCCTTCGGTGCCCAGGAGTGCTGAACCGAACGAAATATTCGCTCCGGGTGAGGCATCATCAATGTTACCCGGCCATCGCCATTACAAACCCCGGTCAATCCCCCCTGGCTGCCGTTGGGATTTGCGGGATACGCTCGCGCGGCCCGGCCATCAGAGGTGACGTAGCGAAGGGCCATCCGCCGCCCGAGCCCCTCGACCGTGTCGCCGCCGTCGAATGAACATCGCCCCTCGCCGTGGGCTACCACTGCAGGAATTCGTGACCCCTGCATTCCGCTAAGCAGCACGGACGGCGAATCGGTAACTTCAACCATACTGAGTCGGGCTTCGTACTGCTCAGATAGATTTCTCACAAAGTGCGGCCAGCCTTCGCTGCCTGGAATCAGCTCTCGTAGCGACGACAACATCTGACAACCGTTGCACACCCCCAGCGCGAACCGTCCAGGGTCGCGGAAAAAATCAGCGAACTGAGCACGCAGATCAGCGCGGTGCAAAATGGCTTTGGCCCACCCCTGGCCCGCGCCCAGCACGTCACCATAAGAAAACCCTCCACAGGCTGCCAGCCCGCGGAACTGATCCAGTCGAACGTCGCCACCAATCAGGTCGCTCATGTGAACATCGACGGGTGCAAAGCCGGCATGATGAAACGCGGCTGCCATTTCCAAGTGTCCGTTGACACCTTGTTCTCTGAGGATCGCGATGCGTGGCTTTTGATCGACTGTGCGAGCACCTCGCGCTGATTGGTTGAGCTGCTCCAGATCGAAACTGAGATGGGGCTTAAGGCCTGAATCCACCTGTGTAATCGCATCACGTTCCTGGTCGACGCAAGCCGGATTATCCCTCAACCGCGCGACCGCGTAACTGGTTTCATCCCATACTTTCTGCAGGCTGCCGCGAGTGCTGGACATCAGGTTTCTGGACTGCTGGACGATCTGCACCTGCTCATCGGCTCGAGGCCTGGCGAGAACATGGCACCCCAAACCCCGCCGATGAAACGCGTTCATAACGTGCTCAACGTTGTCCTCGCGTACCTGAATCACGGCACCGGCTTCTTCGTTAAACAACCAGGGCAAGGGTTGCTGATCTGGTGCCACCTCGATAGTTAGACCGCAACGGGCGCTGAACGCCATTTCCAGTGCGCTGACGATGGCACCACCATCAGACCGATCATGGTATGCCAGCAGCAGTCGCTGGGCGTTGAGGGAACTGATCAACTCAAAAAACACACTGAGGGGAGCCGGCTCAACATCCGGCGCCTCGGTACCAACACTGCCATAGGCCTGAGCCAACGCGCTGCCACCAAGGCGTTGTTGACCGGGAGTCACTTCCACCAGCAGCAATGGATGGCGAGGATCGGGAGTCAGCTGAGGGGTCAAGGCACGACGGACATCAGCGACAGACGCAAATCCACTCACGATCAATGACAGCGGCGAGCGCGTTTTGCGGGTGTCATTGTTCGAATCGGTCCAAACCGTTTGCATGGAAAGAGAGTCTTTGCCCACCGGAATGGTCAGAGATAGTTTCGGACAGAACTCCATCGCCACCGCTTTTACCGCGTCAAACAACCGGGCATCTTCTCCCGGAGTTCCAGCCGCCGCCATCCAGTTGGCTGACAGCTTAATCCTGGACAGGCGACCAATACCGCTACCGGCAAGATTGGTCACCACTTCAGCCACCGCCATTCGTGCCGCCGCAGGGGCATCCAATAGCGACAATGGCGCGCGCTCTCCCACCGCCATGGCCTCACCGCGGTATCCATTAAAATCCGCCAGCGTGATGGCTGAATCCGCCACGGGTACCTGCCAAGGTCCGATCATTTGATCGCGACTGACCAGCCCTCCCACGGAGCGATCACCGATGGTAATCAGGAAGCTCTTGCTGGCGACACTGGGGATTCTAAGAACCCGCAGCAGCGCGCGCTCTTCCCTCACCCCGCTCAGATCCAACCGCGAAACTGGAAAGGGTGAGCGGCGCACATCTCGCAACATGCGCGGCGGCTTGCCGAAGAGCACCGACATCGGGATGTCAACCACTGGCTCGTCCATTAGACGATCGGAGACATTGAGCTGTGGAACTGTCGTCGCCAACCCCAGGTCTGCGACCGGACAACGCTCGCGCTGACAAAACTCAAGAAACTGCGACAACGACTGTTCCGCAATCCCCAACACGTAACGTTCCTGAGCCTCATTGCTCCAGATTTGCATTGGCGACAAGCCCGCATCCGCCAACGGTATTTCTCGCAGCTCAAGCGTTCCGCCCAGGCCGCAATCGTTGAGCAACTCGGGGATCGCATTGGAGAGTCCACCAGCCCCCACGTCGTGAATGGATACAATGGGGTTGTCTTCGCCAAGGGCCCAGCACCGGTCGATCACCTCTTGGCACCGGCGCTGCATTTCCGGGTTGTCCCGCTGTACCGAGGCAAAATCGAGCTCAGCATCCGATGCGCCGCTGCTCATCGAGGACGCAGCACCGCCACCCAATCCGATCAGGAGCGCGGGACCGCCTAGCACCAGGACGTGATGGCCATCGGACAGCGTCTCCTTCAGCACGGCAGCGGGACCTATGGCGCCCATCCCACCGGCAAGCATGATGGGCTTGTGGTAGCCGAATTCCTGATCGCCCATCTGTCCTTCAAAGGATCGAAAGTATCCGCACAGGGCGGGTCGGCCAAATTCATTGTTAAAACTGGCCGCACCAATGGGTGCTTCAAGCATGATGCTCAGGGCACTGGCCATATGAGACGGGTGGTCGTCAGATCGTTCCCAGGGTCTGGGAAATTCCGGCAAATGCAGGTGGGATACCGAAAATCCCGTCAGCCCCGCTTTTGGCTTACCACCGCGGCCAGTTGCTGCTTCATCGCGAATCTCACCCCCGGATCCCGTTGCCGCACCCGGAAATGGCGAAATGCCCGTAGGGTGGTTATGGGTTTCTACCTTAATCATGAAGTGACTGGCTTCCCGACGAAGCGCGTACTCATGGGTTAGCGGGTCGATGAACCAGCGCTCGGCATCGCCGCCTTCCACCACCGCAGCGTTATCGCTGTAGGCGCTCAGCACACCGGTGTCGAAGGTCTCAAAGGTGTTTTTAACCATGCCAAACAATGATCGTTGGGAATCTTCGCCGTCTACCCGCCATTGAGCGTTAAATATTTTGTGGCGACAGTGCTCAGAATTGGCTTGAGCAAACATCATCAGCTCGGCATCGGTGGGATCACGATTCAAATCGTTGTAGGCGTCAACCAGATAGTCAATCTCATCATCTGCCAGCGCCAAGCCAAGAGCGACGTTGGCGTCCACCAAGGCCTGCTTGCCCTGGTCATGCACCGCAATACGGTGCAGCGATTGGGGGCGGCCCTGCTCGAACATTTCTGCGGCGTTGCGCAAATCGGTCACAATTTGCGAGGTCATTCGGTCGTGTAAACCCAGCTCGCTGGGGGACTCTCTGAGGGGAACACTAAACTGGTAGCGGACACCCCGCTCTACGCGGTTGATCCAACCCAAGCCGCAACCTCGGACAATTTCCGTTGCCTTGCTCGACCAAGGACTAATGGTTCCCTGGCGAGGTAATACGAACACCATACTGTGATCTTGGGTACCCAAGGACAGCTCGTCTTGAGCGTCCAGCAACCCGGCCATTTCTACCCATTGGGCGTCGGCCACATCAACGTCAGTTGCAGCCAAGAAAATCTGCCGGGCTTCGACAATTTCTGGAGCGGTCACTGCACCTTCAGAGTGCTCACGACTGGCCAGCCGTCGATTAATTTTGTCCAGTCGAAACATCGACAGACAGGGAGAACCAGAAAGACATCGTATATGCACGACTCAGAGACCCGCAGCAGATAAAAACACGGAAACTACCGTATAGGAAGCTGCCGGCAAGGCGCCGGGCCGCTCTTTGAGCGCAGTTGCGGGTGAAACACCTATCATGGGCATAGTCAGGTCTTGGCGTCGGCAGTGCAGATGATACTGCAATCCGCCGCCGTCCGGCGACCTTGGGAGCGCTCGGGGCGCTGCCCCCGGAGGCGCGCAGGCCCGCCCGAACAGGGGTGTGGCTCAGGCGGCTCTAGATGTTGCCTGTTGCCGGGGCCTAGGGACCCGCAGCAGATTCCAAGCGAATTAACAGATCGGCAGGCGGTACGTACCCAGGAATCAGGGTGCCATCGTCGGTCACCAGCGCGGGAGTGCCGGTAACGCCGAGCTCCCGGCCCAGCTGATAATGATTTTCAATAGGATTATCGCACTGGGAAGGGGTCGGCTCCTCGCCAGATTTCGCGACAGTCATCGCCTGGTTCTGATCTTTCGCACACCAGACCGAAACCGCCTTTGCATAGGAATGAGACTCAAGGCCGGCCCGGGGGAAAAACAGGTAGTCCACCTCGATACCCAGTTTATTGTATTCGGCAACCTGATCATGCAAGCGGCGGCAGTAGCCGCAGTCGATGTCCGTGAACACGGTAATTCGATGTTTTTTCTTGCCATCAGCAGCAAATCGAATACGTTCTCCCTCGCTGACGCTGGCCAGGCGGCGGCTTCTGACTTCGCCTTTGCTCGACTCAGACAGGTTCTTGCGGGTTGCCACTTCAATCAGTTGGCCATCAATGACGTACTCACCGTCCTCAGAGACGTAAATTAACTGTGCGCCAAGAAGCACTTCGACAAACCCTTCAAAGGGCGCGGGCTTTATAGAGTCTGCCTTCAATCCGGGGACCAGTTTCTGGATTGCGGCATCCACTTTTGGATATTGATCCGCCGCCTGAGTACTGCTTAGAGTAATCAGACCTGCAGCGACAAGGACAAATAAGAAGTTTTTCATAGTGCGTACTTTCGTCATTTCTCTGAGATGAGACCGTGAAGGCCCCAAAAAATTTCGCCGATACTACCATTTCGCCCCGTGACCGTGGGAATTCCCCCGACGCGCGGCGTTAATCGAGGTGGCGGATGAATGAATTCAACCTGGAAGAGCCCATCAACCCGAAAGATCCATCATGGCGGGCAAAAATACCGACAGCCATTAACTCATCCCCGAGGATGGTGTTCCCGGTGCATTGCCGACAATTCCGCCGTCGCCACGTGCGTGTAAATTTGGGTGGTCGACAAATCTTCGTGCCCGAGCAGCAATTGAATGACTCGAAGATCTGCCCCGTGGTTAAGAAGGTGAGTCGCGAAGGAGTGGCGTAAGGTATGGGGCGACAGGTGGCTGGTAATTCCTGCGTTTTGCCCATGGCGCCGCAGTAAATACCAAAATGCCTGGCGGCTCATGCCTGCCCCCCTTCGGGTAACGAATACCTGATCACAATGGCGAGACCCCAGCAAAGCCGGCCGAGCGCTGGCGTAGTATTGCTGCAGCCAATCCAGTGCCGCTTCGCCAACCGGCACCAGTCGCTCCTTATCGCCCTTACCCACAACCCGCAATGCTCCTTGGCGCAGACTTAGCTGGGCATTTTCCAGCTTAACCAGTTCAGTGACTCGCAGTCCAGCAGCGTAAAGCAGTTCCATCATTGCCCGGTCCCGCAGGCCCAGTGGCGTTTCGATGTTTGGCGCAGCAAGCAACGCCTCCACCTGGGATTCACTGATGGCGTCGGGCAGCGCGCGGCGCTGCTTGGGCGCTTCGATCCGTTCGCTGGGGTTATCGCTGCGTAGCCTGCTGTCCAGCAAATAGCCATAAAAGGCTCGCAGACAAGAAAGCAGGCGAGCGTTGGAGGAGCTATTAAATCCGGCTTGAGCGCGTCTTGCCAGATATTCCAGCAGCGCCGGTCGATCGGTGGTCAGCAACGTGCTGGCGTGAGCCTGAAGCCACAGCGACAAGCCCGTCAGATCAAAACGATAGGAAGACTGAGTGTTTTCAGCGGCCCCGGTGCGGGCCCAGAGCTGTTCAATAAATTGCTCAATGAGCGCTTCATCAGCGGCGTCAAGATCTGCTGCCCCGGACACCATCAGAAGCAGTTTGTCAGGGCTGCAGCCAGCGGCGGGTCGTTATGGACCAGCGCGTTTTGCCAGCTCATCGAGATGATTAAGCCATTGCTGCGCGCTTTGCCGAGTCTTGTCGTACTTGCGCGCCGTTTGGAAAGCCGAACGGGCCGCGCTGGCGTTTTCGGTGTTCAGTTCCGCCATCCCCAGCAGGACGTACATGTTGCCGAGCTGGTTTTCCTCCAAACCGCCTTTATCAATGGCAGAGCGCAGCGATTCCTTTGCGCCACCCCAGTCCTCTTTGTCGACTAAGATGTGTGCAACCTGCATATCCAGCTTGCCGTCCAGAGACAGCTTGGCAGCTTCTGACAGCGCATCTACCGCCCTGTCCAGCTCCTGGGCCGCATACCAGGCGTTGCCCAATTGCTCCCAGTACTTTTCACTGGGTTCGATGGTGCCATCATCCAAACCGGCGGCCAAAACTTCCGCTGCTTTCACCGGCAGCTCAAGGTAGCCGTATAGGCTGAACAGCTGCACCAGTTCTTGCTCAGACTCCAGCAGGCCTCGTCGATACGCCAGCGCCATTATGGCTAGCGCTTCCTTGTCGTTCTTCAAGGTGACGTTAATAGCCGACAGCTGTGTCCAGTATTGTTTTTTCGCGGGCCAGCCGCGAACCAGCAGTTCCAACACATCTCGGGAATCGGTGTATTGCTTCAGTTCGTAATGCATCGCGAGCTTTAACTGGTACCAGGTTTCTTTCGGTTTCTCAGTCATGCCGATGGCAATGTCAATATTCTTCAGCGCGTTAACAAAATCGTCGCGCTGGGCGTAAATTGACGCGCGAAGCTCGTAGGCCTCCACCTTCACCTCGCCAGACTGCTCCTGCCAGATGTCTATCCACTTCAGAGAATCATCGAAACGCTCGCGCATGTAGTAAAGCTGAGCAATCTGAAACATCGCGTCAAAGTGCGGCTTGTTGGGTAACACGTCCATCTGAACGATCTGCTCATAGAGCTTGAGCGCGCCGTCGAAATCGTTCGTCGCCATGTCCGCTTGGGCCAGGCCAAACATCGCCTGAGATCGCTCATAGGGATCGCTGATATTTTCCATCAGCTCAGCGAATTCGACTTTGGCCTCAGCGTATTGCTCGTTGGCCACGAGCTCCCACGCTTCCTGCACGTTTTTAAAGTTGCGCTCGTTTTTCCACACAGCGGAGGGCGATTCGCGGGTGGACTTTGACTCCTGAGCCAATGCCTCAAAATTCACCGCCGTCACAAACAGCGAAACAAGAAGTAACCCAGGAACAAATTTTGTCATAGCAATCTCCGTTAGCCGGTCAGGCCTATGCGCCTGCCAGCTTAAACTCGAGGGTTTGAGTTGCCCGTCTGGCCACAGCCTGGCCGTCAATCACCCGGGGCTTAAATTTCCATTTCAAAATGGCGCGGATCGCTTCGCGATCGAACACTCGGGGCGGCTTGGAATCCACCACTGATGGGTCAGTCACCGTGCCGGTTTCTGTGATGGTGAACTCCACCGTCACATAACCTTCGATTTTTGCGATGGCGGCTCGCCGAGGATATTGAGGCTGAATTCTGACCAACGGAATAATATCGCCTTCGGCCGAATTATCGCCGGCCCCGAAGGCGCCCAGAAACGGCCCGCTGCCACTCATCGGCACGTCCAGTTTGGGCATATTCAAGTTTGGCATCGGCGTCACTACCCGATTGGTGTTTTGCACGTTCATTTTCGGCGGCGGGGGTGGGTTTTTGGGTGGTGGCGGCTTTTTCGGCACCTCCCGGTTTTTCACATTGAGATCTTCTTCAAGATCAATGGGGCCAAAGCGGATGCCCGGCGGCTGATCACCACGGTCCCCCAATCCTGCACCACCAGAAATCAGGTACTGCATGAACAGGAACAGCGATACCGTCACCACAACGGCCAGCAGCATGGAAAGACCTGTACGCAGATGTTCCTGCATCGTTATCTCCCAGGCTTTTCGGCGGCCACTGAAATGGCGCTGACGCCTGCAAGTTTCACCTGATCCATCACCTGAACCAAAATTCCGGTGGCTGACTTGTCGTCGGCAATGATCACCACACTACCTTCAGGATTTTCCGCGTGGGCTTTCTCAACGTTTGCCCGCACCGCGCGAACCTCAACCCGGCGTTTGTTCATCCAGACCTCGCCGGTTTCGCTGATGGCAATCAGGATGCTGCCTTTGGTTTTCTGCTCGGTGGTGCTGGCAGTGGGCCGACTGACGTCGATGCCCGACTCCTTAACGAAGGAGGTGGTCACAATAAAAAAGATCAGCATGATGAACACAATGTCCAGCATGGGCGTGATATTAATTTCGGTATCGTCTTCCTGGCCGTGTCGACGTCGCATCAGACTTTCCTCGTTAGTTGGTTGGAATCTGACAACACTCAGTGGTGTTGCATCAGATCCCCAAGCTTGTGGGTTTCAGTGGTGTGCCAGTACTCAAAACGGGTGCCAAAATACACACCCGACAGAGCGGCAACCATGCCAGCCATCGTAGGCACCGTGGCTTTAGACACACCCGCTGCCATGGCGCGAGCGTTACCTGTGCCGGCAATCGCCATAATGTCGAACACGTTGAGCATGCCGGTGACTGTGCCCAGCAAGCCCAACAATGGACACAGAGCAATCAGGGTTTTCACCAGCAGCACGTTTCTTCCCAGGTCACTGTTTACCTCGGAAATCATCGCATTACGGATCTGCTTTGCATGCCAGGATGTGGTGTCCACCCGGGCATCCCATGCGCCAATGACCTGACGCACTTTCTTTGGATGCACCACCCTGAAATACCAGAGGCGTTCCAGGATGAAGGTCCACATCAGCAGCAGAACTGCCATGATGGCCCAGAGCACGCCCCCGCCAAGCTCAATGAACTCGGCGAGGTTATTGGGTATGTCAGACAGCCACGCCATCCTGTTTCTCCGCAATTCGGGCCACAATGCCTGCACTCTGCTCTTCCAGAATCTGGATCAGGGCGCGGGACCGGCTCTGCAACAAGCTGTGCAGGAATGTCAGCGGAATGGCAACCACCAGACCCAATACCGTTGTAATCAACGCCTGGGAAATGCCGCCGGCCATCATTTTCGGATCACCGGTGCCGAACAGGGTAATAGCCTGGAAGGTACCGATCATGCCAACCACCGTTCCCAGCAATCCCAGCAGCGGTGCAATGACGTAGAGCATTTTGATGAAACTCAAACCTGTCTCCAGCGGCGCAGTTTCGCGCAGTATGGCTTCGTCCAGTTTAAGTTCTAACGTCTCAACGTCGGCATCGGGGTTTTCCGCGTACACAGCC
Source organism: Lysobacterales bacterium (assembly GCA_045106555.1). Classification (GTDB taxonomy): domain Bacteria; phylum Pseudomonadota; class Gammaproteobacteria; order Xanthomonadales; family SZUA-38; genus JANQOZ01. The sequence goes on from JBGCET010000010.1 coordinate 101,318, forward strand.
AGCACTCGACCCAAAGCGTTTTTGGTGTCAGGCGAAGACTTCTTTAGCTGACTTTTAATCGCAGCGCCCTTCATGAACAGCAGGATGCCGCGGAAGCCCGCCACTATCAGCCCAAGCAATCCGATGGCCATGATGACATAGCCAATCAGGCCCGCATCGCCCATTTCCGACAGATTTCCGTCGCCGATTCCCAGTCGCTCCGGCCAGGTTTTTGTTTGAACCACCAGCGAAAGAATGACGCCTCTGGTGAAATCCACTGCCATCGGCTCTGCGGTGCCAGGTGTTGCACCTTCGAAGTCGTCCACCAGACCCAGAAACCGTCCCGGGGGCTGACGCTCAAGTTCAGCCAAAATCCCCTGTTTGTGATCCACTGAGGGCTCTTGCCACTGCAGGAACTTACCACCGGAAATCGCGTTAAAGACGCCAACCCGGGTGACTTGCTGGGCGCGATCAATTTCGCCGCTGGGGCGCAGAATGTCGGCCTCAAACTTCACCACTTTGCCCTGCTCGGTCAGTTCGCGCTGGACCTCGAACCATAGCTGTTGTAGCTCAGGAATGGTCGGCAGTTCTTTTCGCTGGGCCAGATTGGCCAGGAAATCCCCACGGCCTGGTAACTGGGCGCTGACAATGGAATTTTCCACCTTGCCATTAAAGTCGTTCGAGACTTGGCGCACGACACCAAACATCTCGCCCAGGTTGCCCATGCGCTCATTGAGAACCGTTTCCAGTTCGGCCAGCGCCTGCTCATTTTGGTCAAACGCGTTTTTCAGCCGGTCAGAGCGGTCTTCGGCAGCCTGCAGAGCGGCCCTTGCCTCGGACAGCAACTGGCGCTGCTGATTTCGATTGTTTCGAAACGTTGCTTCTCGCTGGCGGTTTTCTGCGCTTTGCGTCTGGGCCGCTTGCTTGGTTTCTTCAAGCAGTTGATCAAGCGTCTGCGCGTGTGCGGTGCTGCCAACAAGCGTTGCAGCGACCAGAACCAGCCCGATACACCGTGCCGTCAGGCATTGAGTGAACATTTTCATTGGGCATCTCCTGCTGCAGGAACCGGCAGCTTGACCAGGTTAAATGCTTCCTGGTTATTGGCCATTCGGACAGCATGGGTAACTGGCGTTACGTAGCTGTTATCCAGCTCTTCCCATTGCCGATTGTTTGGGTTCCACCAGCCGGCACTTTCGCCATCCAGGGACTGATAGATCAGGAGCGTCCGACCCACCACAATGTAGTTCACCGTACGCTCGGTTCCCGGAAGCTTGCCTGCGTAGGAGAATACGTTTCGACCCAAATCAACTTCTCGCTGGTAGGCTTCCATGACGCGCCGATATTTTTCGGATGTCGTAACGTCAGCGCGGTAGATGGTGTCCTCTAGGTTTGCCACAATCTCTCGGCGCTGTTCCAACTGAAACGGCACGTCGGCCTCTACAATTTTTTCCAGCGTGCTGATCATATCGATTAGCAGCGGAACGACGCCTTGGTTCGTGTTCTCCAATTCATCGAGCTGCCGGTTAACCGCTTCCATCTCGCTAACCTGGTTGTTGACGACCTTCTCAAGCTGGTCGTTGTACACGGTCAGAGATTCAGTTTCCCGCAGCACCCGCCGATACTCAGCAATCAGGTCTTCGGTTTCCGAGGCCAGATTGTTAATTCGGTCCTGGGACTGGCGAGTTCCCTGATTGGTCTGCTGCTCTGTCTGTACTGAAGAATCGAGCACATCAGCAACGCTGACGCCTGCTGTAAGACACAGAGAAAGCGCTAACGCTACCCCGTGCACAGCTCGTAAAGGTCGGATTGGCATATTAGTTTTGTCCCAACATTTGTAGGCTGAAAGTGTCACAAACTCGCTGATGCTGACGTTGACAGAGCAACGCTAAAGCATAAATCCGCGAGTTGTCCCAGTGTCATAAGGCCGCCCAGCTTAGCGTCTGTCTGCGTAAAAGCAAACGGTATGGGTCGTTGGCCCCTCAAGCAACGTTTAGGGCTCCTGCTTCGCGTCAGAATGCACGATTGGGCCCTTTATTCTGTAACGCCTTGTACCGACGTTTTCGTAGAGTTCTGGGGCGGGAAGTTAGCAGTGTTTGGTCGTATCTGACAAGCCCGATGTTGCAGAAACCACATGCTGTGAGTCCACATTCTGCGTTAACAATCAAAAATCAGCCCCTGCTGGTGACGATATCCGTCGGCTGACAGCGACGGGTTCTTCACGCTCCGATGCTCTATCCTTGCGCGATGACCCATCACCCCTCTGCCGCGGACTCTGTGCCGGAAACCAAGGGAAAAGCCCACTACGAGCCAGCCTCCGTGGTCAAAGTTTTGCTTGCTAACCTGTATGACGTTATCGCTCTTACCGGGGTCGCGTTTGTTGCGACCCTGCCCTGGGCCATGCTCAGTCCAGACGGCCATGTGGCTGCGGGCACATGGCCATTCCAGCTGTACCTTCTGGCCCTGGTCAACGCGTATTTCAGCCTGAGTTGGTGGCGCGGGGGACAAACGCTGGGGATGAGACCATGGCGGATGCGACTGCAATCCCAAACGGGCCAGTCGCCGCGCTTTACCCAAACTCAGGTGCGTTTCTGGGTAGCAATACTGTCTTGGGCGGCGGCCGGACTGGGGATGCTGTGGGGTTTCAGCAAGGGAGGAAGTTGGCATGACCGTGCCAGCAGGACCCGCGCCGTAATCACCCCAAAAAACCCATAACCCTCTGTCAGATCAGCTTTCTCGACGCAGAGCCCACAGCGTAATGGCGGCAAAACCTATGCTTGGCGACACCGCCGCCAGCGCCGGCGGGATGTCATAAACCTCGGCCAGGCTACCCGCCCATCGGTTGAGCAAATAGAACCCCAACCCCAACAACATTCCCACGAACAGCCTGCCTCCAAGAGTTCCCGCCCGTACGCCGTGGAACAGAAACGGCGTTGCTGCGAACAACACCACTAAGGTCGAAAACGGATACACCAAGCGTGCCCACATGGCCGCGATGTAGGGCCTGGCATTGAGGTTATTTTTCTGCAGGTAGGCAACGTAAGGCCGAAGCTCGTGCACCGGCAACTCCTGAGGTCGCGAGATGGCAGCACGAATCTGGTACGGACTGATCAGTGAGTTCCAGGACTCACTTTCAGCGGCGTCGGTCAGCACTCGCCCATCACGCAGCTGACTGCGCTTTAACCCCTTTAGCACCCAGCCGCCGTTACTGTACTCACCTGAAGTGGCATGGATGGCTTGCTGCAGCCGACCCTGGTCAAATTCAAATACATCAATGTCCGCCAGTAACACCGGCTCTGTGGGGTCGGTATCAGGCACCAAGGGTCGGCGCGCGTGGATCACGCGCTGGCCATCACGCACCCACAGCCCGGCGTCGCTGGACAGCGCGACGCCCTCGGTCTGCAGCCTCAAGCGCATCGATTTGGCCAGTCGTTCACCGGCGGGCCCCACCAACTCGGCAACCAGCAACATAGGCAGCATCAATACCGCTCCTGCCAAAACCACCGCCAGCGCGATGCGCAGGCGGGAGAGCCCAACGGTTCGATAAGCCACAATTTCACCGCTTGCCGCCATTCCACCGACGCCCAGCAATGCCCCGACCACGGCCGCTGTGGGAAATAAGTTCATCGCATGGTGAGGGGTCACCAGCAAGGTGTACTGCAACGCGTTGGCTGCGCTATAACTGCCTCGGCCCACGTCGCCCAGCTCGGCAATCAGGGTAAATAAGGCATCCAGGGCAACCAGCACAGCCAGCGCCAGCGCCATCCCGCCGATGGCAGTTCGACCAATATGCCGATCGGCTATCGCGCCGATCATGCCGACTGCGCCCCGGTGCGGCGGCCAAGTCGGCGGTGACGATTGCGCAACAGCCAAAGTGCCAGCCCAATTCCGCTGGCGTGAACCCACCATAAGCCCAGCCGTCGCCAACCCGGATCCGCCTCCAGCCAGGCTGTGCCAATCGCCAGCAGATTGGCGTAAATGACATAAATCATGATCGCCATCACCAAATTACCGAAATAGCCACGGCGCGGCGTCGTTCGAGACAGCGGAACAGCCAACAGCACCAAAACCGCCAGCGCCACCACCGGCGCTAGCCGCCAATGAAATTCGGCGTGGTGGTGGGGGGTTTCGCCCGCCAAGACCTGGGCGATGGGCAACGCGCCAAATTTGGTGATGACCTTCTGTTCGGCTGGATCAGGCAGCCGAATGTCGTTTCGTGCAAAGGTCATCCAGCGATAGTCACCGGCTCCGGGCACACCTTCGCTGCGCTCACCGTCAAGCAAGGCCAGATAACGGGCGCCAGACGCATCGCGGTACTGAAAACCGCTGTCAGCCGTAACAATGTCTTTGCGGCCATCACGATCAACGTGAATGAACGCATCGCCAAATTTTCCATCCGACTGGAGGCTCGCGACGTAAACCACACTGTCGCCGCTGGCAAATTCATGAAATCGCCCTTCCTGCAGCCCTGACACCGACATTTCACTGGCGGCGGCGGCCAGCAGACTTTTCGAGGTTCGCAAGGCCCAGGGTGAAACCCAAACTGACAGCACCACCATAACCAGCAACAGCGGGACTGTTAACCACGACAGGGAACGATAAAGACTGCGCTGCCCCATGCCGCAGGCGGCGAGCACCGTCAGCTCCTGATCGCGGTACAACCTGCCGAAAGCCAAGATAATGCCCAGGAACAAAGACAATGGCAGCAGGATGGTCGACCCTTCAATGGTCTTCAGTCCTAACTGGGTAAGCAACAGGTTCGATGGCACTCTCCCTCGGGCCACATCAGCGAGGGTATCGCCCACTGCAAGACCCACGGTCACGCACAGCAGAACCACTAGCACGCCCAACCACGTCAGGCTTACCACTTTCAGCAAATATCGATCGGCAATGCTCATGGGTATACCAAGAGTCGAAATCCTTCTAAAATACGCGGCTTGGGTGTGGCCCTGAAAGTGTGCCCCGAACACGGGTTGTGAAATTACTTCAGGGGCACGCGCTCTAGTTTAGCAATGTACACGCCCGACGCGACCTGGATTGGACCGGTCGCGACGGCGGAATTTTAGCCCCTAAAATCCCTGGCGGATTTGCAGCAAGAGCGCGGCGAATCCGGTAACACCCTTGTCTGCAAGGAACCATTATTCGGTGGCCGCGCAGCGTTTTTCACCTCAAGAGTACCTGACCCCATGAAATTTCTGTCAACTGAAACACCCGCCATCGAGCTTGCAACGCCCTGCCTGATCATTGGCGTGCAAACTGAATCTCGCCTGAAGGGCTCCGCAGCCGCTGTCAACAAGGCCAGCAAGGGCAGACTGGCTAAGCTGATCAAAAGCAACGATGTGGCAACGGGCACCGGTAAAATGTTTCTGTGGACCGACGTACCTGGGGTGAATGCTGAGCGAATCCTGGTGGTTGGCTGCGGCAAGGTCGAGAATTTCAGTGCTTCCGTACTGCAAGCTGTGACCCAACAAGCCATGAAGTTTCTGGCGGGCAGAAATATTCGCAATGCCACCTGCGCGTTGGCGGAGCTTAGCCTGGCTGGCGTCAACCATGTTCGAAAAACCCGTCTTTGTGCATTAGCCTGTGCTTACGGTGCGTATCGGTATAGCGCCACCGTGTCCAACGGCGCACGCCGTTCGGCGGTGTCCAAAGTCACCTTTTTGGGCGACAAATCCTTGCGTCCCGCATTGAACCAGGCGGCCGCCATCGGCCAAGGCGTTTTACGCGCGAGGGAGCTGGGCAACTTGCCGCCCAACATCTGCACGCCCACCTACCTGGCCCAGGAATGTCGCGCACTGGCCGCCAAGTACAAGACCTGCCGATCCCGCGTACTGGGTCGCAAAGAACTGGAAAACCTGGGCATGGGTTGTTTGCTTGGCGTCTCCCAGGGTAGTGCCGAACCACCCAAATTCATCGTATTGACCTACCAGGGCGCCGCCAAAAGCAGCCCACCGGTAGTACTGGTGGGCAAAGGCATCACCTTTGATACCGGCGGCATTTCGTTAAAACCCGGCAAAGGCATGGACGAGATGAAATACGACATGTGTGGCGCGGCCAGCGTTATCGGCGCGTTTGCCGCCTGCGCAGCGCTCAAGCTAAAAATCAATCTCATCACCTTGGTTCCTGCCGTTGAGAACATGCCCGACGGCAAGTCCTACCGACCCGGTGACGTGCTAACCAGCATGTCTGGGCAGACGGTTGAGGTGCTCAACACCGATGCCGAAGGCCGCTTGATTTTGTGTGACGCGCTAACCTATGCCGAACGATTCAAGCCCCAGGCAGTGATTGACGTTGCCACCCTGACCGGCGCCTGCGTGGTGGCGCTGGGTAAACATGCCAGCGGCCTGATGACCCAGGACGAAAAACTGGCTGGCCAACTACTGGACGCCGGTAACAACATCCATGATCGCGCCTGGCGGCTGCCCATCTGGGACGATTACCAACCGCAGCTGGACACGCCCTACGCCGATATGGCGAATATCGGCGGCCCCAGCGCCGGGGCAATTACTGCCGGTTGTTTCCTGTCCCGCTTTGCCAACGCCTACCCTTGGGCGCACCTGGATATTGCCGGTACCGCCTGGGACGGCGGTAGCAAGAGTGGCGCCAGTGGCAGACCCGTTGGGCTGCTCACCCAGTTTCTGATTGACCGAGCCGGCTGATCGCCAATTAACCTGGACTGAACCCATCATGGATAAGAGCTTTCAACCCGCCGAAATCGAACAACGCTGGTACCAGCGCTGGGAAGAGCTGGGCGTTTTTGCCCCATCGGACGCTGCGGACCCTTACTGCATCATGTTGCCGCCACCCAATGTCACCGGCCGTCTGCACATGGGGCATGCCTTCCAGCACACGCTGCAGGACGCATTGACTCGTCACCAGCGAATGGCGGGGGCCAGCGCCCTTTGGCAATGTGGAACCGACCACGCGGGTATCGCCACTCAAATGGTTGTGGAACGCCAACTGGAAGCTGAAGGCAAGAAACGCCGTGACCTGGGGCGTGAGACATTCACTGAGGCGGTTTGGGAGTGGAAAGCGCAGTCCGGCGGCGCCATTACCCAGCAAATGCGCCGGTTGGGCGATTCGGTGGACTGGACCCACGAGCGTTTCACCATGGACGAGGGTTTGTCCGATGCCGTTCGCCACGTTTTTGTCAGTTTGTTTGAGGAAGGCCTGATTTACCGCGGCAAACGGCTGGTGAATTGGGATCCGGTCCTGCTCACAGCGCTGTCTGACCTTGAGGTCATTTCCGAGGAGGAAAACGGCCACCTGTGGCACCTGCGGTACCCGCTGGCCGACGGCCCCTGTGGCGATATCGATCAGCTCATTGTGGCTACTACCCGGCCAGAAACCATGCTGGGTGACACAGCGGTTGCGGTGCATCCCGATGACGAACGTTACCAGCACCTGGTGGGCAAAGACATTGCCCTGCCTCTGTCTGATCGGCGGATTCCCATAATCGCCGATAGTTATGTCGATCCGGCGTTCGGCACGGGCTGCGTAAAAATCACGCCTGCCCACGACTTTAACGACTACCAGATGGGACAGCGCCACCAGCTGCCCTTGATCAATATTTTTGAACCCAATGCCAGCCTCAACGAAGCGGCCCCCGAGGCCTATCGTGGCATGGACCGAATGGCGGCAAGGAAGGCCATCGTCGCTGATCTGGACACGGCCGGGTTACTGGAAAAAACTCAGGATCACAAGTTGATGGTGCCCCGGGGCGATCGGTCAGGCGCCGTTGTTGAACCCTACTTGACCGACCAATGGTACGTTGATTTGACCCGCCAGACTCAGCCTGATGGCAGGCCCGGCGGCGCTGCCGCCATTACGGATCCGGCGATTGAAGTCGTGCGAAATGGTCGCGTTCAGTTTGTGCCCGGCAACTGGGACAAAACTTACTATGAGTGGCTAAACAACATCCAGGACTGGTGTATCAGCCGCCAGCTTTGGTGGGGCCACCGGATTCCTGCCTGGTATGACGACGACGGCCGAGTTTACGTGGGACACAGCGAAGCGGATGTTCGGCAGCGCTTTGATCTCGGCGAACGACATCTGAAGCAGGACGAAGACGTGTTGGACACCTGGTTTTCGTCAGGCCTGTGGCCGTTTTCCACCCTGGGGTGGCCAGAAAAAACTGATCGCCTGGAGAAATTCTACCCCGGCAACGTGCTGGTCACTGGCTTTGACATCATCTTTTTCTGGGTGGCCCGAATGATTATGTTTGGGCTGAAGTTTATGGACGACGTGCCGTTTCGCGACGTCTACATTACGGGCCTGATTCGCGACTATCAGGGTCAGAAAATGTCCAAGTCTAAAGGCAACGTACTCGACCCACTGGATCTGATTGACGGCATTGATCTGGAGGCATTGGTCGCAAAACGAACCAGCGGTTTGATGCAGCCCAAAATGGCCGCCAGCATCGAGAAGGCGACCCGCAAGGAGTTTCCAGACGGAATTCGAGCGCACGGGACCGACGCGCTGCGCTTCACTTTTGCCGCATTGGCCACCCATGGACGGGACATTCGATTTGATACAGGCCGCATAGAGGGCTACCGAAACTTCTGCAATAAGATTTGGAACGCCACGCGCTACGTTCTGATGAATGTCGAGGAAAAATCGGTGGCCCCAGCACCTGAAACAGCCACCGTGTTTGATCGCTGGATCGTCTCGCGATTTCACCACGCCGCCGATGAAGTGAATCGAAATTTCAAGCGCTATCGATTTGATCTGGCCGCCGCTGCCATCTACGAATTTACCTGGCATGAGTACTGCGACTGGTATCTGGAACTCACCAAGCCGGTACTGACCGCGGACAGTCATCCATCAGCCCAGCATACGCGTTTCACTTTGGTAAGCGTGCTCGAACAGGTGCTTCGGCTGATGCACCCACTGATGCCATTTATCACCGAAGAAATTTGGCAACGAGTTGCGCCGGTAATGCATATCGATGGCGAAACCATATCCACCCAACCGTTCCCCGTCCTGGATGAAAGCCGCATCGACAGCAATGCGGAACATGAGGTGCAGTGGTTGCAGCAGGTATTGCTGGGTTTACGTCAGATTCGTGGCGAGATGGATATTGCGCCCAGAAAACCTCTGGAACTCCTGCTTGAAGCAGGCGACACGGTCGATAGAGAACGGCTTGCGCAACACCAGGACATGCTGCTTTCACTGGGCTCGCTGGGCTCGTGTCGATGGCTGGACGATGGCGAACAGGCCCCCGCCTCAGCGTTTGCCGCTGCTGGAAAACTCAAGCTGCACGTGCCCCTGGCTGGCATTATCGACCCTCAGGAAGAGCTGGCTCGAATCAACCGGGAACTGGAGCGCAAACGCCAGGACATCACACGTCTTGAGGGCAAGTTAAGCAACGAGAAATTTGTTGCCAATGCGCCAGACGCCGTTGTTCAGAAATCCCGCACCCAGTTGGAAGAAGCAAAATCTGATGTAACGGACCTGGAACAACAGGTGAAACGACTGGACGGTCTATAGGCCATCACAACTGGCTGGCGCGGCGCTTATTCGTCCGTCGACAGCTTCATGGCCATAATCAAGGCGTCTTCCCGTCCCTCAGCGGCCGGATAATAATTCGGACGCCGGCCAACCACCGCAAATCCTCGTTGTTGGTAGATTTCAATGGCCCTGCAGTTGCTGGGCCTGACCTCAAGAAAGATGGTGCGGGAGTGATGCCAACGTCCCAGATTAACCAGTCGATTCAACATGGCAAGACCATGCCCCAGGCCGCGATGAGCGGGGCTAATACAGATGTTTAAGACGTGGGCTTCGCCTGCACCGGCAGACAAAATACCGTAGCCCACAAGCTGGTCAGAAACCTCAGCAACCCAGCAGGAATAACCCACCCGCAGACAGTCCTCGAAAATGCCTCGAGACCAGGGAAATGGGTAGGACTGAGTTTCAATGGGCAACACCTGATCAATGTCCGGCTCCACCATGGGACGAATCTCCATCACCGGTTGCCTGAGCACCGCGCTCACGGAAGATTGGCCATCCAGGGTTTAAGGCGCTGCCAGGCCGTGCGTTTGAGTGCCCCATCGGCCAGCATGGCTGCCAACGAGGGCAGCGCAAGCATATCGGCGCTTAATGAAACCGGGCGCGAGGTGAACCAAAGCACAGGGCCGGGTACCGTCGGCGGCATGTCGTAAACCCGATACACACTGAAGCGGGTTGGGTCCCGACCGGTGGCGGCCAGGATTTTGCGCAGCAATTCGGGGCCGGGATCGGCCCCAGCGAGATCAAATTCCCCAGGCCAATCAACAAATACCGTGGCAATTGCCGCCGTGGCGGCGTTGGCGGCGTCACGCAGCATCACAGGCGAGTGGGATTGCGTGGATTCAGGTGCCACAACCGGGCTCCGCGGACGCTGTTTCCAACGGACTATGCCTAAAGCATCCAGATGTCCGTGCATTCTGGCAGACCGGTTCACAGCTGCTCTCTCACATCGCTGAGAAATTGATCAATCACTTGATCCAGTGCCTGGGCAAAGGCCGAGGCGGTATCCACCATCTGAACACTGTCAGCCTCCACCCGCTGGCGATAGGTATTTCTGAAAATCGCTTCACCATCAGCATAACCAGTGAACAGGATCACATCGATATCAATCACCGCAGACATATCGCTGCCGTCAACCCGCCGATCAAATTCTCGAATCCGTGTGCGCAGCCGAAAGTCCACATCACTGGACAGGCCCTCGGTAATGGAACCGGCCAGATTAGCCAGGCGCAAGCGCTCGATAAGCCTGCGCTGCAACATCTGGGGCGGTGGCTCCTCCCAAAAATGATAGTAGTAACGCCGAACCTCCACATGGTCGGCATCTTCGCTATACAAGATACCGCGCTGCCGACGAATTCCTGCCGCCCGCGGGACCTCAATCATCAACCGGCCGTCCACTGGCGGCGTCTCAAAAACCAACGCTGGATCAGGCAAATTACCCAAACGATAAAAGCTGTCCTCTGGTACGGGTGTCGAGCTGCAGCCGACGATAACCATCACCACCAAACCCGCCAACGCAAATTGTCTGCAAACGCGAGCCATCATTGATCTCCCTCCGTCTCGTCAGCATCCGGGGAAAACAACAGCCGATTAGGACTACGCCGAATAGCCCGGGCAAATTCGTTCAGATTTCGGCTTGCCTCATCCATATTGAAAGTGATGGAGTCCAGCCTCTGGGACAGCAGCAAAATAGCGGCTTCAAGCTCGGTCACTGTGCCGGAAATACCGTCGCGATTATCGCTGGCGATAGCGCCCAGATCGGCAATCAACTGCTTCAGCTCCGACCTGGCGTCCGCCAGCTCAGCGGCCAGCAGTTGGGTGTCTTTGGAGGTCTGACTGAAATTAGCCAGGATGGTGCTGACGTGATTCAGGTTCTCTTTGCCCATCAAGGTATTGAGTGATGAGGCAGAGGCATTGAGCTGATCGAGCAATTGCCCCACGTCTTCGACCAGCTGCGGTGTGGAGCTATCGATATTGGCGGTGATGGAGTCCACACGGGTCGCCAGCAGCTCCAGCAGCGGTTGAATATGGGACTCGGTCAGGTCCGAAACATCGTCCGCTAAGGCATTGATAGAACCAAAAATATCGGATGCTTCTCGCCCGGTAATCAGGGTTTCAGGCGGCAGCATCTGAGCCGACTCACCCTGATTGAGCACAATAAACACATCTGACAGCAGCCCAGAGGTAGCGATGGCCGCGACACTATCGGACGGTATGGGCCAATCCTTTTCAACGCTGAAATCCACCCGAAAGTTCGTTTGGGTGCCCTCCCGCTGGGGTGTGATGGCTTCAATCTGGCCGATTCGATACCCCTCAAAATACACCGGAGTGCCATACCGAAGACCGGCCACCTGCTGGTAAAAGGTGTGGTAGTTATCGCTCGCGCCACTGCGACCGGTAATCTGGTAAAGCACCACAAACAGCAGTGCCAAGCCTGCCAGCACTACTGATCCCGCAAGTATGTAATTAACGTTATCTCGTTTCACGCAACTTCCCCAAGCCCCGATCGATCAATGCCTGTTCCACTTGCCAACCAATTTGGCGGCATCCAGGTCAGGCGTATTGTTCTTCTGTCAGGCGCCGCAGATAATCTTCTGCGTCCACCTTTACATCTCTGGGTCGACGATTCAGCAGATCCTGAACGCGCTCCAGATTACTGTTTTTCACTTCTTCAACCGTGCCGGTAAGCAAAACTTTGCCCTGATCCAGCACGGTAATTTTGTCGGCGATCTTAAACGCGCTATCCAGCTCGTGAGTGACCACCACCATAGACATGCGTAGCGCGTCGCGCAGGCGCAATATCAGCTCATCAAGTTCCGCTGCGACCACCGGATCTAAGCCGGCCGATGGCTCATCAAAAAACAACAGCTTCGGATCCATCACAATGGCCCTGGCCAGTGCCGCCCGCTTCACCATGCCGCCGGATAGCTGAGACGGCATAAGATCCTGAAAGCCGCCCAGATTAACCACCTCCAGTTTCAGCCTGGACATGATGCGAATGGTGTTTTCATCCAGGTCCGTGTGTTCCCGCAGCGGCAGGGCCACATTTTCCCCGACTGACAGCGAGGTAAACAGGGCGCCACCCTGAAAAGACACACCCAGCTCTTTACGCAGATCTTGAAACTCCTGGGCAGAAACTTCAGTAATATCTTTGCCCAGAAGCTTAACCGTACCTGCGGTGGGTCGATACAAACCCAGCAGATGCCACAGCAACGTGCTCTTGCCCGATCCACTGCCTCCCATAATGACGCGAATCTCGCCAGATTCCATTCTCAGGTCAACGCCGTCGAGAATTTTGCGTCGGCCGTAGTGGGTTACCAGGCCATCCACTTCAATCACATGTGGGGAAGATTTGCTCATCGGTTCAGAAAGAACGTAAACACCATATCAGCAATCACAATCCAGCTGATCGCCATAACTACAGACTGGGTGGTAGCACGGCCCACGCCCTCAGCGCCGCCCTGAACGTTGAATCCAGAACTCACCCCAACCAAGGCTACAATCGCGCCAAACACCAGTGATTTAGCTAATCCCTGCAGTATGTCGCTGGCCGTCAGCGCATCTACACTGGCCATCAGGTAGGCCCACATTGAGACATCCAGGTTTGGCAAACTGTAAACCGCCCCGCCAAAAATGGCAGCTGCATCCGCCAAGATCGTCAGCGTTGGCACCATGATGAGTAGCGCCACCAGCGGCGGCGCAACCAGGTATCGCACCGGCATGATGCCTATGACACGCAGGGCGTCCACTTCCTGGGACACCACCATAGAGCCAATGCGGGCGGCCAACGCGGAGGCCGTGCGCCCGGCAACCAAGATACCGGTGATCAGCGGACCAAACTCCCGGGTGACGCCGATGGCAATGGCCAGAATGACCTGGCTCTCAGCGCCAAAGTTTTTCAACGCGTAAATGGTCTGGATCGCCAGGCTGACACCAATGGCAAACGACAGCACCATCACAATCGGAATGGCCTGAACCCCGGTTTCGATCATCTGGGTTGCCAGCGGCGCCATCTTGACCGGCTGACCGCGGCGGCGGCCAAACAGCAGCCAGTAAAAACTCTCAACCAGCAACGCCCCCATATAACCGAAGTTGCTGACGGCTCGCAGCACGCCCTGGCTGATGGCATTGGCGGTTTTTTCCAACACTAGCCGGCGGCACTGACGTCAGCGTAAATGGGGAATACCTGGTCCAGCCGGGCCAGTTCCAATACAGCTTTAACGGATTCGCTGATCGACACCAAGCCAAATTTGGCCTGCTTGGTTTTGGCCGTCTGGTAGCCCTCAACCAGCGCCGCAATACCCGAGCTATCGATATAGCTGACCTGATCTAAATCCACCAGCACGGCACTGCGTTTACCCAGGGCATCCAGGATCGCGCTACGCAGCTCCGAGGACCAGGAAAGATCTACCTCACCACTGACCGCCACAATCAGATATTCACCCTGCTCCCGCTCTTCACATCCATTCATACCTGATCTCGCTCAATGGTTTTTGTCATTTCTAACACGTTGCCTGACCCGTCTCTGAGGCATCTGAACGACCAGGTGTCCATCACCGAGTCGATAAAATTGATGCCCAGCCCCCCTGGTCGACACTCACTCAAATCTCGGGGTTTGATCCCTGAAGGGTCTACCGGCGGAGCATTATCGCGCAGATGGAAGCTCAAGGTATCGTCTGTTTGACCGATTGTTAACCTGATCTGGCCGTCTTTTTGTCCATGATAAGCATGTCGGATCACGTTGGTAATCGCCTCATCAATAACCAGCTGCAGTTTCTGCACTAACGCTCGAGAGCAACCCGCTCCCTCAGTGGCCTCGGCCACCGCTCGACGTACGTCCTTCAGACGGGTGGGACAGGAATGAAAAGTCAGATCCAATATCGAATTCAACTGACGCCTCCACCATCAACAATCAGCAGCGTTGTATCGTCTCCCAGCTCGCGCTTGCGCAACTGGGTGATAATTTTTCCCAAGCGGGGTTTAACCGGCCACTGAGCCTGTTCCCGAATCAAGTCAAGCAAGCCCTCTTCTTCCAGCATGTCTCCATTACCGGCACGCGCTTCAGTCACGCCGTCCGAGTAGAAATACATGGCACCGTCGCCCAATTGGACCGTTTCGTCGGTGTAACCGGATTGCTCAATGATGGCCAGAGGTGGTGCCAACGCAGGGAACGTCTGACAGGGCTGTTCCGGTGAATAGACAATCGGTGGTGGAAATCCGGCATTGGCCCAGGTGACGGTGCCGGTCAGAGGCTCAAAATAGCCGACGGTGGCGCAGATAAACATGCCGTCGCTCACCGTTGATACCAGTTCGTTGTTCACCTGTGCCAGCCATTGCCCCGGGGCCTGCCCCGATTTGCCAATCCATCGCAACAAACTGGTGGCACGCACCATGAGCAGGGCCGCATTCATACCCTTGCCAGAAACGTCGCCTACCGCGAACCCGATACGACCGTCGGGAAGGTCAAAAAAATCGAAAAAATCGCCGGACACTTCCCGCGCGGGAAGATTAATTCCCTGAACAGGAAAGGGCGCTTGACGTCTTGCCGGCAGCAACGACCGTTGCAGCCTGCGAGCCAGGAACAGCTCTTTTCGAATCCGTTTTTGCTCCACCAGGTCCGATGCCATTCGCGCATTATTTATCGCCAGCGCTGTGGGCGAGGCCAGCACGCGCAAAGTTTCCTGATCGTGTTCAGCAAACAAACCGCCATCGCGTTTGTTCAAAACCTGCAGGACGCCAATGACGCCACCTGAGGTGCGCAGCGGCGTACAGACGATAGAGCGAGTCTGGAAGCCCGTTCGTGCATCAACATTACCTGCAAAGTCCGGATCTTTGCTAACGTCCCGCACCAGCTGGCACAGATTATCTTTGGCCGCGCGGCCCACGATACCCTGCCCCATCTCGATACGGAGCCCGGAGACGTCTACCGGACCGGCGCAGGCCCGACACTCCAACTCGCCGGTTTTCTCGTCCACCAGAAATACCGATGCGGCTTCGGCATTCATATATCCGGAAATACGTTCCACGGCTCGGTCCAGGGTGGCTACGATATCAATGGATTGAGCGAACTCTTGCCCCAGTTCAACCAGCACATCGAGGTCGGTGAGGGCGGCGCTGGGGGAGTCTCCCAGGACTCGGCTGATCGCCTCACTCATCCACACCACCGGAATCAGCCGCGTCGTCCGTTTCCATGGCCTCTCGCTCCTGCTCTCGACGGCGGCGAATCTTGTCGCGCAGGCGCTGGCGTCTGGAGCGTCCCGTTAAGGTCAAGATCAGACCTGATGCAGCGTAAAGATACGCCACAGCGAACAGCAGCTTAGGCGGATCTATGGCTAAAAACACCAACAACATCACGATGACGAATATCCACAGAAAAGGCACCCGAGCGGGCCATGTTTTGAAACTGTAGAAGCGCACGTTGCTCACCATCAAGAATGCGGCAAGCGCGGTGATTATCACGGTAGGAAATTCGAGCCCGTCCCCGGACACGCCTTCGGTTTCCAACGCCCATACACCAGTAACCAGCAACGCTGCAGCGGCCGGCGAGGCGATGCCTTGAAAAAACTGTTTGTCCGCAACCGCTGCCTGAGCGTTAAAACGCGCCAGCCGCAGCGCCGCGCAGGCGGCAAACAAGAACGACACCAGCCAACCCACCTTGGCCCACATTGGACCGAACTGCGCCATTCCGGACAACGACCAGAGATACACCAGCAGCGCCGGGGCCAGCCCAAAGCATACGAGATCCGAGAGACTGTCGTACTGCACGCCGAATTCCGACTGGGTATTGGTCAGTCGCGCAATTCGGCCATCAAGGCCATCAAGCACACAAGCAATGGCCAGCGCTTCGCAGGCCGACTCAAACTTCCCATTGATGGCCGCGACGATGGCGTAGAAGCCTGCAAACAAGGCACCCGTGGTCAACAGGTTGGGCAGTAAATAGATGCCTCGATGAGGTTTGCTGGTTATTGGCCCGGAACCCGGCGCACTTTGTGGATCGCTTTGAGTCAACGTAAGGGGTCTGAACTGCCTGAACGCGGTTATTTTAGCAGTCTTCGCCGGTGCAACCCGATTTTCCTGTTTTTCCCGGCGTCAGCCCCCCAATAAGAGGGTCGCGGAGCCGTCATTTGGCAGTCGACGATCGACTCAAAGGGGCAAAAATGCAGATGGATAGACTGTTTTAGGGCTCCGCTGGAGCGCATAATGGGAGTTTTACATGATCTGGGTAACTGTCATGATCTCACAATCGCGTTGTTCAACTCTGCCAAGCCTGTTGTTGCTGGGCCTGATCGCTGTGAGCGTTTTCAGTGGCGCATCGCTGGCCGCAGAGCGCGTGTACAAATGGACCGATGAAAATGGCGTTGTACATTTCTCCGCAACACCGCCACCGGATCAGACAACCGAACAAATCAATATCCAATCTGCGCCACCGCCCCAGGCCGCTGCAGAAACGTCTGAAGATGCTCCGAGCGGGGAACTGTTCGCCGATGCTGAACAGCCGGACAACAGCGAAATTGAGGAACGCAATCGCGTGGTTCAATGCCAAAAAGGTCGCAACATGATTGAACAAATTGAGCCACGCCCACGAGTTTTTCGGGTGGAGGCAGACGGCTCGCGCACCTATCTGGAAGACGACGAACGGCTGAAGCTCCTGAAGGAAGCCAAAGACTTGGTGGCGGAGCACTGTAATTCGTGAGACGTCGTCGCCGCAGCCTGGCTAAACCCATTACGATCGTACTGGCGCTGCTGGTGGCCGGTGTTGCCGGGTTGTGGTACTACCAGCCTCAGCAACGCCCAGGCTGGGTCACCGAGAGCCTTCCCATTGCGCCAAAATCCAGCGTAAAACTTTATCGTTGGAAAGATTCGAACGGCCAGTGGGTGGTGAGTGATCAAAAACCTGCGGACGGCGTGAGCTTCGAACGAGTGGATGTACGCAACGACGTGAATGTGTTGCCCAACAATAATTAACCAAAAATTCAGCAGGCCTGGGGATGCACGCCTTAGTGAATGATCCCGGGCATGCATAACCGAAACCGCGGAATCATGAGCTGAAACTCGCGGCCTGCGTCATCAATCAGCACATAGTGACCTTCCATCGTCCCTACCGGCGATTCCAATATGGCGCCGCTTGAATAGCGATAGGCACTGCCGGCATCAATCACCGGTTGTTGTCCAACCACTCCTTCACCCACCACCTCTTCAACCCGGCCGCTGCCATGGGTAATCAGCCAGTATCGCGACATCAGCTGTACCCGCATGGCACTTTGGTTGGCAATTTCAATCTGGTACGAAAACACATACCGATCGGCATCCGGGTCTGACTGGTCGGTCAGAAACAGTGGCCGCGGAGTGACCGTTAAGTCGGGAGTACTCATTCGGTCACCGCATTGGCTATGGAGACAAACTGTTGCGGGGCTAATTGCTCCGGTCTAATCTGCGGCGAAATGCCCAGTTCAGTTAACTGGTCGGCGCTAATCAGCGACTTCAAGCTATTGAGCAGCTGTTTTCGACGCTGCGCAAACGCACTGGCCACGACCTTGGCAAAGGTGTCATAACTGTTGGCCACTGCTGGCAGGACCCCATGAGGCGTTAATCGAACAAACGCGGACTGGACTTTTGGCACCGGCACAAAAGCACCGGGCGGAACGGTAAACAGGCTTTTCACCCCGCAATGATACTGCAACATGACGCTAAGGCGACCGTAAGTGCGACTGCCCGGTTGTGCCGCCATTCGCTGCACCACCTCTTTTTGAAGCAAAAAGTGCGCGTCATGAATGTGCGTCAGTTGCGCCATACAATGAAAAATGAGTGGGCTTGAGATGTTATACGGAAGATTTCCCACTACCCGGAAAGGCCCTTTACCCAATTTTCCAAACTCCACCTCGAGCGCGTCCCCAGAAATAATCTGAGCTTTCTGCAGATCTGACTGTTGCGATAGCTCTGCGACCAAGTCCCTGTCAATTTCCAACATTGTCAGATTGGCTCCAGAGGCCAGCAGCGGCTTGCTGATAGCCCCATGTCCAGGCCCAATTTCTACCAGATGCTGATCTGGCTGCGGATTGATCGCGGCGACAATCCGATCGGTAATTCCCCGATCATGCAGAAAGTTCTGCCCGAAGCGACGGCGCGCACGCATCAGGGTCGATACCCGGCCATGGTTTGCGCCATGCTCAACGCAGCCCGCAGGCTGCCATCATCAGCAATACCCCTGCCAGCAATATCCAGCGCAGTACCATGATCAACGGAAGTTCGAATCACCGGCAATCCCAAGGTGACGTTGATCGCCCCACCAAACCCCACGTATTTCAGCACCGGCAGCCCCTGATCGTGATACATGGCCAGCACCGCGTCGTGCTCATCAAGTACCCGAGGCGTAAACAGCGTGTCTGCAGGCAACGGCCCGGTCAGGCGCAGCCCACGCTCCCGCAAAGCCGCAAGGGTCGGTTCGATCACGGTGACCTCCTCATGCCCCAAATGCCCGCCTTCACCGGCATGGGGATTTAGACCACACACGGCAATCGCAGGCTGCTCAATCCCAAACCGCTGGCGCAGCTCGCTATCGATAATCGTCAACGTTTCGATAAGCAGCTCTGCATTGATGGAGGCACTCACCTCGGACAACGGCAAATGGGTAGTCGCCAACGCGACCCGCAGCCTATCCGCCGCCAGCATCATCACCACTCGCTCGGTTTGGCACCGGTGGGCCAAAAATTCGGTATGCCCGGTAAACGCGATCCCGGCATCGTTAATCACACCTTTGTGCACGGGGCAGGTCACCATGGCGGAAAATTCCCCACCAACACACCCGTCAAGGGCCAGTTCCAACGTCTTCACCACCGAGAGCGCGTTCCCCGGATCCAGCCGCCCCGCCACAACCTCGTTGGCTGGCGGCACATCCATCACCTGCACGGAGTGGTCGCTTCCCGCCACATAGGCTGAGCCTTCCCAAGACTGGCCTAGCCCCCGTGCCGTAGCCTCCAACACCTGTTCACTGCCAACAAATACCAACCCAGGCGCGTTACCTGCCTGCGCGCCGGCAGCAAGCTTCACGCACAGCTCAGGCCCTATCCCTGCAGGATCACCAACGGTTATGGCAATGGGATTCATAGCGACACTCTCTGACTGATATCAATTTCCCGTTCGGACCTGTTTTTTAACAGACTGACCACCTGGCCAAGCTCGCTGTGCGAGGTAGCGGTCGCCATAAACCCTTCAAAGGAAGTAAAGCGGACCGCAGGGAGCCATTCCTTTGAAGGGTTTATGGCGGCCGCTGCCGGGCCGACTCCCCTGACGTTCAACATGGACGAGGAGATTGGGGCAAGATCACGAGGTCGAGGCAGAATATAGCCCCTCAAGCGGATGGCTCCCTTCGGTCCGCGCCACGAAGCTTGAGGACCTATGCTGCGCTCTCGCCTCTGCCTCTGTGGTTTTCTTAGATGCGATATTCGATATAGGCTTCGTCGCGCAGTTCGCGCTCCCAGAGACGAAACTCCTCTTCAGCTTTGAGTCGGCGCAGGGCTTCGCGGGCCTGGCCACGCTGGATGTCGACTGTGCGATCTTGCTCGCGCTGATCTTCTTTTTGCAGGATGTGCCAACCAGCAGCGGACTGGAACGGTTCGCTGATTTGTCCTGTCTCCAACGAGTCGAGAACTTGCTGGACGCGGTCACCGAACGTACCGGGCACAAACCACCCCATGTCGCCGCCCAGGTTAGCGGAGCTGGTGTCGTCAGAATATTGCTTGGCCAGCGTGCCAAACTCCGCGCCTCCGGTGACCCGCTCGTGGATATCGGTGATGGTATCCAGCGCTTCTTCCTGGGTCACCAGCTCGGACATCTCCACCATGATGTGTCGAGCCTTGATCTCCGTCACCATGTTCATCTGCTGGCTGCGATAGTCAGTCACCATAAACATGTGGAAGCCGGACGCGTCACGAATGGGTCGCGTGTAGTCTCCCTTGGACATTTCTCCTAACTCCTGAGTCAGCATCGTGGGCACCTGATTCGCTGGGCGCCAACCCAGATCGCCGCCCTGCAGCGCCTGAGGGCCGTCGCTGTGGGTAATGGCCAAGGTGGAAAAATCTGCGTCTTCGGCAAGGGAAGAATGCAGGGAATCTGCCTGTTCGCGGGCCTGTTGTACCTGAGTCGGTGAAGCGCCTTCGGGTAGGCCAATAAGAATATGAGACAAGCGGAATTCACCGTCCGGGCCGTCCTGATTCTCCAGAAACAGGTCAATTTCACCCTCCGAGATATTCACCCGGCTGTTGGACACTCGTCGTTCCAACTGCTGGGTGACCAGCTCATCGCGCATATCTTCGCGAAACCGGGTCCAACTCAGACCGTCCGCAATAATAGTTCTGCGCATCTGTTCCTGAGTAATACCAGACTGCTGCGCAACTCGGGCAATGGCCTGGTCAACTTCCTGGTCGCTGACTCGCACCCCGGTGGCGCGCGCGTTCTGTAGCTTGAGTTTGATCAGCGCCAGCTGGCTGAGGATTTGTCGCTCCAGGGTGCTTCTTGGCGGCAATGGCTGGCCTGACGCGTTGAACTGCTTGACCACGTTGGTCACTGAGCGTTCCAGTTCGGTGCGCAGGATGACCTCGTCCTCCACCACGGCAACAATTCGCTCCAAAGGTTCGGCCACTGCTGCGGGAGCCGCCAGCATCAGGCTAAGAATGAGAACAGAAAATTTACAATGCGCTTGTTTGAGTGTCATATCGATAACCCGCTATGGCTTGTTCCAGCACCCTGCCGGTGCCGCGGCCCAGAGATCCCAGGCCTTTTAATTCCAGTTCAAAATAAATCGCGTTTCGCATGTCGCCGTTCAAGGTTCTGACAAAGCGACGCAGCATAAGGCGTGTAGCCCAGCAACAGCTTTGGTACTCAAAACCCGCCAGTCCTTCAAGGAGCGTCTCGTCCTGAAAGGAATAGTTTGCCCGGCCCAAAACGGCCCAGCGATCGTTCAGCGGCCACCAGGCCGAGAAATCCACCTGGTCTACCACCTGCGACCGCTGACGGTAGGCAAAGTTCAGCAGATGACCGTTTTCGCCGCGGTAACGCACACCCAAGTGTCGCTGCTGCAGCTTATCAGCTCCGGCCAGGGGATCTGGTTCATATTGTAGTCCAAGCACTACCCGCCAATGATCGGTAGGTCGCCAGGCGACTTCGGCCACCAGGGGAGAGGTGTCGCGGTCATCGGCGGTGAGCGTTTGGCTGAAGTTTCCATCCAGCAGATTTACCCGTCGGTCGCGAAAATGAACGATGGTGCCAATACTGGCCTCCAGCACCTCACGGCCTGTTCGATTGTCCTGCAGGCGATGGGTTAAGGCCAGCGTCAGAGAGCTGGCATCGCCCTGGCGATCAGCGCCGGAAAACCGGTTGCTGCGAAACAACTGGCCGAAACTGAAAGTCAGGTCGCGGGTGTCAAAGGCAGGAATATCTCGCTGGTCTTCAAACGGTACGTACAACAGGTAAAAGCGTGGTTCCAGAGTTTGGGTGTATCGCTCCCCGTGGCGATCCAGGAACAGCCGGCCATCCAGCTGCACAATCGGTGTGGTGCGGGAGGGATTGTCGTCCTGATCAAAGCTGCGCGAATCCAGATGATATTGTGTGTAGCGCACTCCGACCGAGGGCTCCAACATCCACGATGGCCCGGCAAACGTCTGGGAAATTTGCGGCTGGATGTCTAATCGCCAGCCTTCATCACCCACGTCTCGATCAAACGCGACCAGCTCCGAATCAAGCTCCAGCCGGGTGTTGCCCAGCGGCAGATCCAGGGAATAATTTAGCCGCGGCAGGCGCGAATACGGTTCAGCGGTGGCAGCCAGGGTATCGTCAATGCTGGTGTAGTCATCGGCCGACAGGGACGCCGTCCAGTAGTCCCCAGCGGTGCTGATCTGCGCCAGCGAACGCAGGTAGCTGCGGGATATTGCGGCCAAACTGTTGCCAAGATCTTCAAAATAGCGGTCGTCTGAGACGTGGTTAAGGTCAAGTAAGAGATCTATATTTTGCCCCAGGCGTCCTCGATGTTGGAGCCAGCTGTAGCTGCGTCGATTGCCGGTTCGATCGTCATCTGGCATAACCTCAAAGCCCAGCAGCCCGCCAGAGCGCTGGCCCAGGTAGCGATACTCCCCCATCAGCATGGGGCCACGATCGGTGATAACCCTCGGGGTCAGTGTCAGATCGTGCTGCGGCGCCAGATTAAAATAATAAGGAATGGAAAAATCCAGGCCGTCATCGTTGGAGCCACCCACTGAAGGCAGCAGAAATCCGGACTGTCGTCGATCGTCCAAGGGGAAAACCGCGTAAGGCAGATACAGCAGCGGCACCGACTTGAAGCGCAGCGTCAGATCTTTGGCCGTTCCCCGACCCGCCTCATGATCCAGCGCCATGCTGGAGGCACTGATTTGCCAGTCACTGATCCCCATCGGACAGGTGGTAAACGTCACAGCTTGCAGGCTGGTGCTTAACTCGCCGACCCGTTTTGCGCTGTCAGCGGTGCCTCGCCCGGCTCCGCGTCCCAGCCAATAATCCAAGATGGCGATATCGACCGCCTTGTCGGTCAGATTCATATCGGCCTGTTCGGCATTGACGGTCAGCTGGGGGCTAAAGTACTGAACCTGCCCCTGGGCCGTGGCAATATTGGTCTCACGGTTCAGGGTCAACTGCGCAGCGGTCATACGCTGGCCGTCTTGGGAGATGTCTACACCGCCGCTGAAGACCGACAGACCTTGCTGGCTCAGGTCGATCTGCGGTGCCAGCACGCCCACAGAGCCGGGCGCGAGAGTAGCGGCAAACGGCGCCACCTGAGGGAAGGAATCCTGACCGCAAAGCGCTGGCACCTGCTGCGCTTTAGCGCTGAGGCAAACCAGAAATGCTGCAATGGAGAGTATTTTTCGCAATCAACTGTTACCGGCCAGAGGCCGGCGAACCATCGCACGTTTCCCCGGGGCAGGCAATCGCCGCCGCCCGTTCGCCCAACGCCTTCAAGCGGACGCTTCTTGTTTCCGGCGCAAGGCTGGCAAGTTGCTCGGCCGCGGCATAGAAACAGTCAAGCTGCTCATCGCACTCCCGAAACATTTGCAGAAACGCTGGCACCTCCAATTCGTACGTGGAATACAGGGCAATTCGTGCGTTGTTGGGCCCCTCACCTTCGAACCAGTGATCAATGGGGCTGCGGCCTCCGGTTTTGCCCATCAATTCGTCATGCCGCTGGCGAAATTGAGCGAATAATGCCTGCTTGCGTATCTCAAGCACATCGTTGCCCCGCTCAGACCCATAAAGTGTTTCCAACTGGCGCCGGGTATCGATCACCAGTTCATCGAAACGGCGCCTGAGCCTGCTGGACTCAGCCTGCCTTTCCGCTGCGTTGATGTCAGGTGCCTGAACTGAATTTTCACGCACGGGGTTTTTTGACGTGGAAATTTCCAGTGACCCAACCCAGCGGTCCCGACCCAATGTCTCCACGGCAGTGGCGAACGATTCGTTAAATGCGCTGTCGTTGCGCACATAAAGCCGCTCATGGGCCAGCTCATGAAATATAACGCCGGCAAGCTGGGGATCGGAATACCGCAACATCGTGCTGAGCACCGGATCATTCGAAAACCCCAACGTAGAATAGGCAAGACCCGGCGCTAACACCACATCAAAGCCCAATGCGGCCAGCCGGGCTGCCTCCGCATCAGCCTGGGTGCGGCTGAAATAGCCGCGATAGTTAAAACAGCCAACAAATACATAGCACCAGCGACGAGGCTCAAGGGAGAACTGTGGCGCGGCGCTCAGCAACCACAGCGTCACGTCCCGCTGCAGATCCACATAATCGGTGTAGCTGCCGGAATCGGGCAGGTTCAGGTCTTCGATGGCAAACTGCCGAACGGCCTGCACAGTGCGCAGACGATCGGCTAGCTGCGGATCCAACTGGGGATTCTTCAGCAGCCGGCCGATGTCCTTTTTGCCCCGAGTAATCTGCCAGTGACCCTTGACCGCCTGTCCGTAGTAAGACACCGTGGCGCAGCCTGTCAATGAAGGGCCTGCCAGGGTCACAATGACGGTGAACAACAGCCAGCGCGGGAAGAGGGATTGAATGGACAACTGGTTTGCCAATGAAGCGTTCTGGGACACGTTCGGTGATTGTATGTTCGATCCGGACAGCTTTCGAGTGGCATCTGCCCAGGCACCAAAACTCGTAGAGCTGGCCGGCGGTCAGAAGCACCGCATATTGGATTTGGGATGTGGACCTGGCCGACACGCCCTGCCACTGGCCGCCCTGGGACAATTGGTCACCGCTGTAGACCTGACGCAAGCCTTGCTGGACCAGGGCCGGCGGCTGGCAGCGGAGCACAACGTCCGGGTGGAATGGGTGCAGGACGATATGCGCAGCTTTCGTCGCCCTGGAGCTTTTGACCTGGTGATCTGCATGTGGTCCAGCTTCGGCTACTTTGATGATCCGGCTGACGACCTGACGGTCCTTCAACAATGCCGCAATAACTTGGCATCGGGAGGCACCCTGGTGCTGGACTTGGTGGGCAAAGAAATTGTCTGCCGCGACCTGCAGCCGGTGCACGCCACCCAATTGAATGACGGCGCGATGCTGATCGAGCGGCCACTGCTCGAAAATAACATGACGGTCTACAGCAACGAGTGGACATTGGTGCGTGACGGTCAGGCCCATCACGCGCGCTGGCACCATCAACTCTACAGTGGCGCCGAGATCCGCAGCCTGTTGCTCGAGGCCGGATTTCAGAACGTGTCGCTGATGGCCGATCTTGATGGCACCGACTACGACTTCGAAGCTGAACGCCTGATGGTGCTGGCCCGATGAGTGACATCTCAGCGGCAACATTAACCGTCGTTGTGCCTGTCCTTAATGAAGCCGTAAATCTGCGCGATTTCCATACCCGACTGAGCGCCGCATTGGAGGCGCTTGAACTGACCTGGAACGTGCTGTTTGTCGATGATGGAAGCACCGACGACAGTCTGACCATTGTCACGGAACTGGCGGCGGCCAACCCAAACATCCAGTGGCTGTCTTTAAGCCGCAACTTTGGCAAAGAACTGGCTATGACAGCCGGCCTGGATCACACCGTCAGTGACGCTGTGGTGATTATTGACGCCGACCTGCAAGACCCTCCGGAAGTGATTCCCACATTGGTTTCACGCTGGCAAGAAGGGTTTGATGTGGTTTACGCCCAGCGCACTGCCCGAGATGGCGAATCTTTGATAAAGCGCAGCACCGCCGCCGGTTTTTACCGCGTCATCAACTGGCTGTCCCGCACCCAGGTGCCGCCGGACACGGGCGACTTCAGACTGCTCAGCCGACGCACAGTGGATGCGCTGGCCCGCCTGCGTGAACGCCACCGGTTCATGAAAGGTCTGTTTGCCTGGGTGGGTTATCGCCAAACCGCCGTACCCTATCGGCGTGAAGCAAGGCTGGGCGGGCAGTCTAAATTCAACTACCGCCGTCTGTGGCAATTTGCCATGGAGGGCATTACCAGCTTCAGTAACATTCCATTAAAAGCTGCCTCCTACTTGGGCCTGTTGGCCGCCGCGTCCGCCCTAGGTTATGGGCTGTACATTATTTTCAAAACACTGATCTACGGCGACCCCGTACCCGGCTACCCCTCGCTGATGGTGGTGATCTTATTTCTCGGCGGCATTCAGCTCATTGCCCTGGGCGTTATCGGAGAATATCTCGGCCGGGTATTTGAGGAGGCAAAACGTCGCCCCCTGTACCTGGTGGAAAGCGACAATCTCGGCTCCCGGGACGCCCCCGACAATGAGCAATGACGAAGCAGCCGACGAGGGCGTTATTCAGTTCGATCTGGACTACACCCGGGCGCCGCTGAGCAGCAACGATAGGTTACAGTCGTTGTTTCATTTCCATCAGCTCTTGCAACGTTTGGGCTGGCTAGGCCGGGAGCCCAATCGTTACGACGGTGCCGCCTACGGCAATGTCAGCAGCCGCTGCGCCCAACCCTCCGGGTTTGTGATCAGCGCCACCCAGACCGGCCACCTCACTCTCAATGCCCAGCGCGTTTGCCAGGTGTCTGGAGTCGATCTTGAGCACAACCACGTTGTTGCATCCGGCCCGATGAAACCGTCGTCCGAAGCGCTGACCCACGCTGCTGTCTATGCGCTGGCGCCAGAGGTTCAGTGGGTTTTTCACATTCACGAGCCCACCCTTTGGCGACAGGCCGAAGCCATAGGCATGTCCCAGACTGACCCAGACATTGGCTATGGCACACCCGCGATGGCGCGGGAAATGGGCCGCTTGTTTCCCGCTCTGGAAAACGCTTGCGGGCTAGTCGCCATGGGTGGACATATCGATGGCATCATCAGCTTCGCCAACACCGCATCGACTGCTGCCAGTCAGCTGTTCACCGCTTATTGCGCCGCCGCCGAATTTCAGCTGAACTGCTGAGCCCAGCGCAACCCTGCATCAATCTGAGCCGCGTTAGCACTGGCTGATGCCGCCAGCTCCTGGGCTCGAATGTCGCGGTTGTAGCGCATGGAAGGATCTTTGGAATACCCTTTTGCCACCTCGCCGCCAGCAACGCTCGCGATGGCGTCCGGATCAGCGTTCAAAGAGAGAAACTGCGCAACGGCGGTCAAGCCCGCTTCAGGCTGCACAAGAAATTGATCAAAATCCACGTCCATGGTGTTGTCCCCATCAATGGCTCTCAGGACTTGCGTCACCGACAACCAGCACATGGCTGCCAGTTCGCCCACGGATAGCTCATAGAGCCGCACGTCGGTGGCGACGTTGATGGCATGCAGATCCGCCAGCCGGGATTGCGCGAAGTGCATCAATTCTTGACGTCGCAGGTCGCTGCGCAACATGGTTTTCAGATACTGCTCCAAGCTCAGCGATACCCGCAGAGCCCGATGCTCGAGGTGGGTGGACAACAGCGCCTGAGCCAGTGGAGCGCAATCACTGGTCGCTTTGACCACAGTCGCCAGATGGGCGTCATAACGGCGCACCAGCAGTCCTGCCAGCAGCTGAAGCCAGGGCTGAAAATCGTCGGGGGCCATCAGACTTAGAGGATCGTTCAAATCTCGCTTGAATACCGCCAGCGCTCTCAACGGGACCGGCTCACGCAGCGCTAGCAGTCCGCACAGTTGTTCCAGCATTCGGCTTAGATACGTCGAACCACAGTGCCCCACGTGAAAAATCCAGGTGGCCGGCAAGATCACCGATTGCGCTTGAGCCTGTGCCATAGACACAATGTGCTGCTGGTTGCCCACTGTTCTGAGCCGATCATCGAGAAACAACGATTGCCGGTAAGTTTGCCGGCTCATTGGTCGAAACAGCAGCCGCCGGGATGGCAGATCAAACTGCTGGCAAAGCCAATCCGCTGAACTGAGATCAGGGGTGACCGACACAGCTACACCCGACGTTCAAAGTCCACCTTTTTTAACTGTTCGGCATCGGAAAAGAAAAAACTCACAAGCGCATAGCGAATACCGCTGGTGACTTTTCGCGCTTCATGGGCCAGGTTGCAAGAGAACACCACAGCGCTACCCACATCGGGTTTCACGCACTGGCCATATTCCGGAAAACACAGTTGTCCATCAGCATAGTCGGGAGTATTGAGATTCAGCGTCATGGCAAAGCGCCGATGGGCAGTATCTTCACCGTCGTTGTCCCTGTGGGGGGCAAAATAGCCGCCATCGCCAGCGTCATAGGCCACCACCTTCACCCCTTCGAAGTGGGTCACCTGGTAGTTGTAGCTCCAACTAATCTCCGGCAAGAGACAGAGCCGTAGCCGCCCCACAACCTCCTGCCATAGCGGATGATCTTGGGCCAACCGATGTTCCCGACGAATCTTGACCTCAGGTGCCGGAAGGTAAACCGCGTGCCCCTTTTCCGACCGCAACACGCCTGACACTTCGTTGTCGTTGTCGTAGGCTAACATCAGGCGCTGACATAATTCTGGGCTAAAAACCCCAGGCACAACCAATATGGGTGCCTGTTGCAGTCTGGACGCCGCCTGACTGAATATCCGGCGAACAGCGCTGAGACTCAAGCCAGCCAGTGGCTGACGGTGCAGGAGACGAAACTGCGGGTCCAGGAGTAATGCCGTTGGCCCGGGGGTTTCGGCCAAAAATTGCTGTACCTGACCGTCATCAGCAAGCACCAAGACTGCACCCGGCAAGCTTGGAAGGGCATCGGGGCTTTGCACTACCGCCATGACCACCACCATCCATTCGGGCTGGATGAAGTCGCTCAGATCTTCCGCCGAAGGCAATGGCTGTCCCTGCCCGATGGTGACCAACAGCAGCGGGGTAGCGCAACACTCCTGATAGAAATTGACCACTCGGCCACTGACATCTGGCCTCATAAAGTTCGGCAAGCGCTGGCCCAGCGATAATGTGGCGACTGCTGGGTTCACCCGCCAACCAACAGTGCCTGAACGGACTCCAGCCGAGTTTGCTGCTCGTGCGTCCAGCACTGTCCCGCTGCCGTTTTCGCTCGCTCCATCAGCGCCAAAGACTGGCTTTGACGGCCTTCATGCTGGGCGATCCTTGCTTCCAGAAACAACGTACCGTGGTAATTGGGCTGCCAAGTTTGGGCGGTTCCCACCAGCGCCTCCACTTGCTGAGAGTCCACAGGCTCGCGATCGAGCAGGGCCAAACCCAGCTCAATGGCCGTCTGTGCTTCCAGCCCACGATCTCTGGCGGCTGAGGCATGGGTCAACGCTTCGGTCAGTAACTCAACAGGCTCCCCCTCAACCTCGCTGCGCGCCACCAGCACTTTGGCCAGCAGGGCCGAATCCGCGCTTTCCTGAGCCAAATGTAAGGCCGTTGCCAGATCCGCTCGAGCCACGTCAGCCCCCTTCCCTGCGGCTCGGGAGATTAATGCCTGGGCTTTCAACATGGGGTTATTGATGGTGTTGAAAATCTCATACGCCAAGTCAGCCTGGAGATGGCTTTCGTGATATTCGCCTTGCCATTGAGCGATGCTGGCCAGCAGCAATCGGGCAGCCCCTTCACCTGCAGGATTGTTCAGTTGAGAATAAATATCCAGAGCCTCGTTCAGTGCCGCGTGAGCCTCGCCCAGCTTGCCCTGCATGATAAGCTGTTCGCTGCGCACCGATAGCGCTTCGGCAAAGCCCAACCGATCACCCAGTTCTTCTGCCAGGGTCTGCGACTGACTCAAAAAAGACGCGCCTTCCTGCCAACGGCCCAGTGCAAAAACCACTTTCCCCAGTTGAGCGTAGCTAAATACCAGAAGCTGTCGCAAACCCGCCTTTTCCTGAATATCTACCGCCCGCCGCTGTAATTCTTCAGCCTCGGCGAATCGGCCCTGTTTTCGCTCCAACGTGGCCAGGTTGGTGTAAACCACCGACTCCCCAAGACGCTCGCCCTCACCTCGGTACAACGCCAAAGTACGCCCGTACAGGGTCTTGGCCTCACTCATACGGCCCTGGTTTTCCGCCAAAATGCCCAGATTACCCAGAGCGCTGGCAAGGTTGGCGTTGTTGCCTACGGTTTCAAACTGGGAACGGGCATCCTGCAGGTGGTTTTCCGCTTGATCCAGGTCGCCATTGCGCCAGGCCAGCACTCCCAAACCGCTAGCTGCGGCCCCCGCCAAGTTAAGATCTCCCCGGTCTTTTGCCTGTTTGAAGGCCAGCTCGAACTGCCCACGACTGGCCTCCCATTGCCCTAACAGCGATTGCGCATTGGCCAATTCGTAACGGGCCCAGGCCATTTCTGGATCGCTGGCTATGGCGCTTTCAAAATAGGAACTGGCCTGCTGGGAATCGCCGCTAAGCAGTGCCTGCATGCCACGCGCGAAAGCCTCGTTGACGAATTCGTCCGCTGATATCTTTTTCAGTGGAATGCCGGCGGCGTAAGCCACGTCCAGATCCGCGGCGACGACCTGGGTCATTCCGGCAGCCAGCATTTCGATGCTGTCCGCGCTGAACGTGCCACTCAACGCCGCAACGCTGGCGCTGGTTAATTCGTAATTGATGCGATAACCGTTCGGACCCCGCGCCACCGCAGCCAGCAGCAGATGGTCTACATCGGCAAGTTCGGATAACGCCGTTAGCTGGTCAGCGGAAGGGTCGGCAGAACTAACGCCGCGACTGCGTAAGGCTGAGCGAACCCGAGACGGGCTCATAACACGCAGTGGCGTGCGGTCATCCAACGCGTCACTCAGCAATGAAGCCAACCCCAGTTCTGCCCAATCGATATCGGTATCAGCGGCTACGGCCAACGGAGCCACCGCCAGTTTTGCCGGGGCCGAGGCCTGCTGTGGGCGAAAGCCCAGAAACAGACCGGCTGCGGCCAGCAACGCCAAAGTAACCCCCCGCCAACGACTCTTGCCGCTGGCCGGGTTCGAGGCCGCCCGTTTAACCGGCGCCGGATCCTTCGTCTCTGGCGCCAGCCACCGATAGCCATGGCCATGGACGGTTTTTATCGGGTCCGGCGTTAACCCTGCGGTGCGCAAACTGCGGCGCAGCTTGGCAACGGCCTGAGAGATAGCAGCATCACTGACAACACGAGCGTCCCAGACCGCTTCCAGCAGCTGGTTTTTAGTCACCAGGTCACCGTCACTGGCGCTTAGACATTCCAGCAGATCGAACAACTTCGGCTCAAGGCTCAGTGGGTCGCCATTAACTCTGGCTTCACGCTTTGTCTTGTCAATTTGCAGACCCATTGGATGACTCAGGATTTCTCACGTTTAACTCGTTCCCCCAAATTGTAGCAAGTCCGAAAGCAGCTGCCGCTATGCCGGTGGCAAGCATGGAGCGGAAACGGCTCAGGGATCCGTCCCTTTTGCCTACAAATGTCGCCTCGGTGGAACGACCGTATTGCCTAGCAGCAGACCACCGACCAGCGCCGCCAAGACAGTCACCACTGACACCGCTGCCGCCAAGCCATCGTCAACGTTGTCTGAGAACATCAGGGTTAACGAGCGGTAACCCAGTGAACCAGGAACCAGCAGGATCACTCCAGGCAGGCGCATGATGGATGCCGGCTTGCTGAACAACCGCGAATAAAGATTACTGGCGGCAGCGACCGCCAATGCCGCAAAGAACACGCCAACATCCGCGCCCCAAGCCTGGCCGATGAATCCATTAACTGAATAGGCCAACACACCGGCCAACCCCATTACTGGGTAGTCTGCTCGGCGCGCCTTGAATAGTGCCCCAAACGCGATACCCATAAGCAATACCGATGGCCACGTAAACCATCCCGGGGGGATGGAACCAACCACTGAATTTTCGGGCTCATAGCCCGCGGCAACCATGAGTTGAGTGGCCATAACCACACCCAGCGCCAGTTTCACCAGCGTAATTGCCGCTCCGGCAAAACGCGCCGTACCCGACGCCAGGTGGCGTGTCGACAGCTCAGTAACTGCCATCGTCAGCGACAGCCCGGGCATTAGTACGATCAGCGCCCCAACAACGATCATTGGCGCGTTTCCGCCGCCCAGCAGGGAAGCCAGCCAATGAGCCAGCACGGTTATGACAAACGCGGCGATGGGCTCAAAGCTTCCAAGCTCAGCGAGTCTGGCCGAATTGAAACTGAAAATACCGGTGACGACCGCCAGTCCTGCTCCCAGGCCAATGTCAGTCCAGCTTCCTCCGAGCAATCCCACCGCCGCCATGCCAACCAAAGCCCAGGCGGTCAACACCAGCGGGACGGCATCGCGGCGCTGTTTTTCCAGGTCGTTCAGCTGCATCCAACCCTGCTGCAACGTCATGCTGGCGTTAGATACCGCCTCGCCGATGGCGTCCACCCTGCACAAACGACCAAGGTCATCTTCTCCGGGGTTGAGACGTAGCAGCTGGGTCGGACTGAGCATGTCATCACTGCCGGCCCCGTCTCGCCTGAACGACAAAAACATACTGGTTGGGGTTGAGAAGACGCCAACCTCAAGCTTGAGGCTGTGGGCTACGGTCTTGACTGCCCCCTCCAAACGGTGGGCACCGGCACCGTATTCATGCAGGCGCTGGGCCAGCAGCCGCACAAAGCGCACCTCAAGTGGGGGTGTTTTCATCGCTGACCGTACTCAAGTAGCCGTTGGGATATCACGCGTTTGGCAGGACACTGGCCCGGAACCTAAAGGTACCCTGCTGGGGTTCGACGACCACCGGTCGGTCAGATCCTGAGCCTAAATTGTACCGCCCTTTGGGTATGAGGCCAGCGCTAACGTCCAATCGACAATTTGGCGATGATGTGATCTGCTGAGGTCATGGCAAGCATTCTGGTATTTCAACATGTTGCAGCGGAACCGCTGGGCACGTTGGACGCACTGATACGCAAGCGAGGTCATCGCATTCGGTTCGTGAATTTTGACCGGGAGCCCATGGCCCAGGTGGACGTTTCACGGTATGCCGGGCTAATCGTTCTAGGCGGTCCGATGATGGTCAGCGATCGCAGTCGCCTGACGCATTTGCAAACCGAAATCAGCGCCCTTCGCCGGGCGGTAGAAATTGATCTGCCGGTGCTGGGAATTTGCCTGGGTGCCCAGTTACTGGCCCACGCACTAGGGGCCGAGGTTGGACCGTTGGCGCAGCCGGAAATAGGCTGGTATCCACTGACCCCCACCCGTCATGCGTGTTCAGACAACGTGCTGGGAGCACTTGATCAGCCAAGGCCCGTATTTCAGTGGCACTCCCACGGCTTTTCCTTGCCTGCCGGCGCCACTGCATTGGCTCGCTCAGAGCACTGTCCCTGCCAGGCCTTTCGCGTCCAGCGGGCCTACGGTTTTCAGTTTCATCTGGAAATGGAGCAAAAGCTGGTTGATCGTTGGCTGCACATACCCGCATACCAATCCGAGTTAAAGGCAGCACAAACCTTTTCCTTAGAAGCCATACAAGAGCAAACTCAGCAACATATGCCTCAACTTAATACCCTGGCTGGGCAGGTCTTTAATCCATTCCTTGACCTTATAGCGCCGCCCAGACAACGGGTAACCCTGCCGTCAAGGTGATCAGCGATAGTTCAACAACGCACGAACCCTCTCATGAAGTCGACCATTGGTCGCTAACACGGAAGTGGTATCCACTGTGATGGGACCACCGGACAAGTCCGTCATGATGCCGCCAGCTGTCTCCACCACCACCTTCAGAGCGGCGATATCCAAAATATTCACGTCGGACTCCACCACAATATCGATGCGCCCCGATGCCAGCAGATGATAGTGGTAGAAATCGCCATAACCACGAATTCGATCCGTCGCCCCGATCAGCTCTGCTAATGCGGGCCACGCATCGCTGGCAGCCAATGACTTGAGGTTTCCGGTGGAGACGGTCGCTCGGCTAAGGTCGTCAATTTCACTGACAGCGATGGGTTGATCATTCAACCAGGCGCCGACCCCTTTTAAGGCCCAGGCCCGTTCGCGAAATATCGGCGCATTGGATACGCCCAGCACCAGGTCGTTATTGTCCATCAGCGCAATCTGGGTCGACAGAAAAGGATATCCACGTACAAAACTCTTAGTACCGTCAATGGGATCGATCAACCATAGATTGCGGCTTTCCTGGTTTCCCCGTCGTCCCGTTTCTTCACCGAAAAACCCGTGCTGCGGAAACGCCGCGCTGATAATGGCGTATATGGCTTTTTCGCAGGCTACGTCTGCTTCTGTGACCGGACTGTTGTCTTCTTTGTGGCGAACTGCAAGCCCTTGCTGATACGAGTTCACAATAATCTTTTCTGCTGCGTCCGCCGCGCTCATGGCGCAGGCCAGTCGCTCATCAACATTACTCATTCATCCACCCCGATCGACGTTGATATTAGAAATCTCTCACAGCTCTCTCAGTGCCACCAGCGGACCGAATATGTCCAGCCGCACCTGCCCGGAAGCATCGGGGCGCCCAAACAACTGCAGCGCCTCGCGCAAACGGGGGTCGCCATTGCGGGGCGCCAGCTGCGCTCGCACTCGATAGGCGTGATTGGCAATGCTGACCTTACCGTCCAACGCCAACTCGCCGCCGCTATCTTTCAGCGTGCCCTGAATCGCCCCCTCGTCAAGAGTCTGCCAATTCAAGCCAAGATCACCCAAGACAATCCATTGGCCATTGCCTGAACCACCCCGCACGGCGGCGTCCCGCCACCAGGCCTCTCCAGTCAATGCCACCAGCCAACCCTCATCATCGAGCTGTGCATGGTCCAAAGCAATTTCAAGCTGACCACCCAGTCCCATCATTGGCTGATTGAGGATATGCTGCAACCAGGTGGCGGGCAGGGTCATCTGACTGTCCTGGGCCACCACCGCTCCGCCCCACTGGCGTCGCAGTTTGGTCTGTCCCGCAATATTTATGCCGTCAACCCACACACTAAGCTGGGGCCGCAGCGTAAATACACTAACCGCCGACAATGACCAGCTCACGGTGCCCAGGGCATAACCCTGCCAAGACGCTTGTCGGAAGGTGCCACGCCAGATTGTGCCGCTCACCTGCTGCAGTGTCAGTGCAGGGTTCATTTCGGCCAGACGTTTTTCCACCACCGAAGCGGGCATTTGAACAATCATCGCTCCGGCAATTGCCGCGACAACCAAGCCAACCAACCATAGCCTTCGCTTCACTGAGTAACCGGTTCGGCCAGTAACAGCCGCACGTTAACAACCCCGGGCAAACCGGCCTGATCAATACTGGCCTCAGCCACCGAGACACCGTAACGCTGTTGCAACACGCTCAGCCACCGCATCAGTGTGTCGAAGGACGCGTTTTCCAACCACACTCGCAGCTGTCCTTCGTTGCCAGGTTCGGCGCGGCGCCAGGAGTCCGCCATGCCGGCACCCCTGGCCGAGCTCTCCGCCAGCGAAAGCAACGACTGTCCGCCCCGACTGACAGGCGCACCACTGGCGCTGAGCCTTTCTACCTGGGCCGCCGCTGCACGTATCCAAGGCAGTTCGCTGTTGAGCGTCGACACCTGCCGGGTGAGGCGCTCATGCTGCCCTGACAATGGTCGCCAAACCGCCAGCCACACCACAAAGATCGTGAGGGAAAACCCTGCCAGCCCCAGCATCGCCTTCTCACGCGCGCTCATCCGGCGTCTCCCGCGCCAATCCGCATACGAACCCGGGTTCCGCTGACCACCGTTTCGCTGGACTCGATCACGACCGCTACGGGGGCCTGCTCGGTAATCTGCCGGCGCAATGATTCCACCTGCCCCAGAGAGCCCGCGGTCAGGTCCAGCATCAGGCCATCAGAACGAAAGTTGATGGACGACAAGTTGATACCACCGTCTTGAACCAACGCCGGACCGACAATCTCCAGCAGGTAGAAAAACCCGTTCTGACTGCCTCCACCCGCGCCGCGCGAGCGGCTGAGGCTGGCGGTCAAGACCTCACGATAGCTGCGGCCAGGAGGAATCGGTGATACCACTGCCAATACCTGCTGGCGGGCCGCGGCATCCAGCACACTCATCTGTTGCTTCAGGTCGGCGACCTCCAGATAACGGCCGACCAACACCATCAATCCAGCCGCGCACAGCGCCGCGGCAGCCCATCGCCAGACCTTGGCCGTCCGAGCCGCACTGTCGCCACGGGCCTGCCATCTGCCCAGCAGCAGATTTAGACCCATCTTGGATGGCGTCACCTCCAACCCCTGGGGCCAGGGAGCAGCAGCCACCAACTGGGTGGGCAGGGTTGTCATGCTGTCTTGCCACTGATGCTCAGGGTCTGCGACCTGTAATTGCTTGATTTGAGGATTCAACGACAACATCAAAGCCAAATCGCCCAGACTGGACTCAAAAGCCTCCTGAGTGCCACACCGCACTAACGCCGATGGTCCATCGATTAACACGTTCGCTTGATCTGCACGCTCGGGTAGCGCCAGCGCCAGCGGCAACGGCGCCATCACATCTGGC
The DNA here is from genome assembly GCA_045106555.1 of Lysobacterales bacterium. Taxonomy (GTDB): domain Bacteria; phylum Pseudomonadota; class Gammaproteobacteria; order Xanthomonadales; family SZUA-38; genus JANQOZ01. The sequence goes on from JBGCET010000010.1 coordinate 137,621, forward strand.
TCAAGCCCGGCGTCGTTCAGGGTCGCCATCCAGCGCTCCATAGCCTCGGCGCTGACAGCCGCAGCGATATGGGACGCAGACGGTTCATCCCCTCCAGGAGAGAGTTTCAGTTTGGGCCCCAAAGCGAAATGGTAGTGATCCACGTCCTGAACCAGCTGGTCTTCCATGGCAAAGGGCAAGGCCTGCAGCAGTCGCTGCCGACTCCCTGCAGGGAGACTCACCCGACTCAGCAATACCTCACGCCCCGGCACCAGCACTACCAGCGGGAGGCGGCCCTGAGCGGGTATTCGGGAAAGCTCACCCTGACCCTGCCCATGCTGGGGGTGCCACCATTGAGGAGTGCGCCCTGCCAGAGACAAAATTATGTATTCAGCCGCCAACGATTGTGTGTCCTCTACAAAACCCAAAACACTTTGAGGCAGGCAGTTTAATCGATTGCCCGCCTGGCTGTTGAAAAAGCCCGACAAAACTCAACTTTCTGCTTCGCGCACGCACTGTCTTTCAGGATGGGGGATTGGCCGCCACCGTGTTTCCAGAGGGGAATCGATCGGGGCTGCGCCAGCGGACAAAATAGCCCAAATCTGTCTCTTCGATAAAGCTCAGGAATCTGCGTTGGCGTCCGTCAATATCAATGAGACCTCGGGCCAAAAAATGTTGGCTGTTAAGCCCGATTCGTTGGGTTATCTCCAGCTGACGCAGAGTTTGCGCGTAGGGCCTAAGTTCAGGATGATCAAAAAATGCGGTTAGGGACTCGAAGTTGGCCCTACCCTCTTGAAACAGGCTTTCGGCAATCGGTCTTGTGATTAATGGGTGTAGCGCCATGAGCACCTCAACGGTCGCAGTATTCACGTTTACCGGAGTGGCTTGGCCCGTCACTGGAATAACGCTTACGTGAGGTGCCAATCGATTGAAGATCGCTGGCGTTACACCTTGTACCAGTCGAAGTTCAGACACGTCGACAAACGGCGCGTTGGCAGCACGATAGGGTTGGCGAAGACGACCATAGCTGTCGTCCTCGGCGCCATCGCGCTCGATGGTAGTGTCGCCGTCAATCCAATCTACGCAACGGTTGGCGAGATTTGAGTCCAGCTCAAGCGCGATCAACAATCGCTGAAACATGTCCAATTGAACAGCATCCCGGCGGCCGTTGATCACCAGATTGTTGAGATTGAAGCGGCCATCCAGATCTTCCATTCGGCCGCTCAAGCGCCCTTCATCCAGCTCTACCACCGGCAATTCACTGGCCCAGGGTTCCAGCCGGGAGTCGTGCCCGGCCGACTCCTGGGCATCCAGTTCCAGAGCGGCGATGGCCCATAGCTCCAACCCTCTGGCGTACTGATAGCCCCGCTCGGTGGCTAGCAAATTTCCTGTACGTCGAATATCCATCTGCATGTGATGGGCCATGGATACGGCTAAGATGGTAGCCAGGGCTACGACCAATAACGCAGTTATCAGAGCCACCCCTTGTTGACTGCAGCGACGGCAAGTCATGGCACTTCTACACTGTCCAAAGCAAAAACCCGAGCGATCTGGCCGGCTTGTTCGTGCACGAGTTCGATGCGCAACGCTTCGGGCAGCGGCGGGGGTTGTTCCAGACCTTGCGGTGGCCATACATCCAGCCAGCGGCCCCGGTGGTAAAAACTGAGGCTGAAATCGCTGAGGTTGTCCAGTAACTGGCGGTCGATGGCCTGGGTTGCCGGAGAGCGATCGAGGCTGGCCCACTGCAGCCGTCGCAGGGTACCCCGCTGCCAGCGGTATTCCACTCGTTGAAGATTAGATCGCGGTGCCGCTGAGGGGTTCGCCCAGCCGCCGCGAGTAAGAGAAATACGGCGTCGGTTACCCACAACTGCCGGGATTGGGTCGCCGTATTGATCCCGCACCGGACGGGCAACCGGATAGCGGAAATCCTGTTCAATCAGGCGCACTGCGCGCTGCAGCGTGGCGCGCCGGTCAGCATCAATCCGCAGCAGATTGCTGGCTTTCACACTGCCGCTAAGGCCTCCGTAAGCCAGCACCGACAGCGTCGAAAAAATTGCCAGAGCGATCACCAGCTCCAGCAGGGTAAAACCATTGTCGAAAAACTCTGACGGCTGGGTCTTCATTGGGCTGGCGCAAATCCGGCTAAACTCACCACCGGCTGAAGACGGGCTGAGTCGGCAAACACCTCGACATCCATTCTCAATATGGAATCCACGTCCGTCTGGGTGACCGTCATTTCCCAATACCATCGATCCTGGCCCATGGTGGTTTGTCCCTGGCGTCTACCCACCGTCAGTTGATTTACATCGAGTCGTGCCATTTCCACGGCGTTACTGGCCACCCAACCTGCCAGAGTCAAATCATCCAGAATTTGCGCCGAGCGAGCCTGCTGTATGCCAAGACGGGTGATGGCGGCGAGCCCCACAGCGACAACAATAAGCGCTACCAGCACTTCCAACAGGGTGAAACCGCGGCTACGAACGTTACCGGTCATTGTCGGCGTCAACAGCTGCCAGCCGCCCGTCATCATCAACTGTAACCATGAAGCGGGCATCATCGATCACTAAACTGGCGCTGAAGGGGGTAATTTCGCCGGAGGAGTCACACACAATCTGGGGTAAATCGGCGTCTTCATTCAGCGCCTCATTCCACGTAAGCTCAAGCTCAAGTGGCGGCTCGAGCAACCGGGGGACAAACAGTTTTTCTTCTCTTGCCTGCCATTGTTCGCCGTCCCACCAATGAAAGTCGTAGCCATCCGGAGCCATCCGAACGCCGCCCTCCCGGCCCAACAGCACCGCTTCGTCGCAGTGCTGATTTACCAGGTAGACCAGCGCTTGGCGGGCGTTGCTCGCTTTGGCCTGGGGACCCGCAAGCCCTGCCGACAGCATTAAGGTGGACGCCACAATCGCCAGAATTACGGTCACTACCAGCAGCTCCAGCAAAGTAAAGCCAGCGTGCCTGGTAAAGCCTGTCGTTAAACTTGTGACTTTGGTCATCGCCTGGATGCGCGGGTCAGGCTATCAGGAGCCCCAGTTGCCGATATCAGCACCAGCGCCTTCCCCTCCGGGTTGGCCATCAGCGCCCAGGGAATAGACATCGACGGCGCTGCGACTGCCTGGATTGGCATACAGGTAATCGTTACCCCAGGGGTCTTTCGGCAAGCGTTTGATATAGCCCCCGGCAGCATAACTGCGGGGTTCGGGTTGCCCACCAGGGCGACTGACCAAAGCCTGCAAACCCTGTTGAGTGCTGGGGTAAAATGCGTTTTGCAGCTTATAAATTTCCAGCGCCTGCTCCAGGGTGGCGATATCGCTTTCCGCCGCCGTTTTTCGGGAGTCTTCGGTGACCCCACCTACATTAAGAACTACCACCGTGCTCAGGATGCCGATGATAACCACAACCACCAGAATTTCGATCAGGGTAAATCCCCGGTTTGACTTGACGTTCATGTATGACTCATCGAGATTGTCTACGATCCTCACCATACTTGAGAAGGACACACCACGACAATGAGGCAGCAGCGTCTTTATGTGCACGGCGGGCCAACCGACGGTGGCTGGACTTTGCCGGACAAACGCGCCCATTACCTGCGCCGGGTCTTGCGCCTGCGCGAGGGATACACGCTCACAGCCTTTGACGGCAGTGGCGCAGCCTGGGAGGTTCGCCTGGCAGATGCCAGCGGCCAACGACTGGAAATTATCCGCGAACTTAAGCCGACGCCGCCCTGCGGTTTACCGGTGTTGCTGATGCAGTGTGTGGGTCGCGGCGAACGGATGGATTATGCACTGCAAAAATCCACCGAACTTGGCGTCTCCCATATCATGCCGGTTCTGTCTGAGCGGACCGAAGTTCGCCTGTCGGGTGAGCGGGCGGCAAAACGGCTGGCCCATTGGCAGGGCGTGATCACTCAGGCATGTGAACAAAGCGGGCGCAATTATTTGCCCAAACTGACCAAGCTGCAGCCGCTGGATCAGGCAATTGGGGCAGTCTGTGACAGCTATGATCGCCGAATGGCTTTGGCACCAACCGGCGTACCGCTGAGACGTGGCGATAGTGCCCCGCAAAAACTGGCCGTACTGATTGGGCCTGAAGGGGGGTTGACGGATGATGAAATTGAGGCCGCCAGTCGACACGGCTTTCAAGCGACAGCGTTTGGACCGCGAATACTGCGTACCGAAACCGCGGGGCCTGCTGTGATGGCCGCTGCGCAAAGCTTGTGGGGTGACTTGGCTCAGCCATAACGTTGCAGAGCCGCCTCCACGATTATGTGAAGGGAATCTTCGGCCTTCAGGCCATGGAATCTGGAATCTTGACCGCCACCACATCCCCGGCCACGCATGTCACTCCCTCGGCGCGAAGAGAAATTTCCACCCGTACTTTTCGTTCACCCACCTCAACCGGCCTGGCACTGAGCTGAAGTTCAGGACCCAGCGGCGTCGGCTTGAGATATCGCACGTTGAGACTGCCGGTAACAAAGCGCGGCATCTCCAACTCCCCATTGTCATCGCCCAGGCTGGCTGCCGCAGCAGTACCAACCCCATGACAGTCAATCAACGAGGCCAGCAAGCCGCCGTAGACAAAGCCCGGCACAGCGATGTGTTCTGGACCTGGGGTAAAGCTGGCGATCCACTGATCACCCTCGCGATAGCTGCGAATCTTCAACCCTTGGTGATTGTTTCGTCCACAGCCGTAACAATAGCTGACAGAGTCGGGGTAGCGATCCTGTACGGCTGACGAAGACGAGGAGGTGCTCAAAGTATGCCCTCAAGTAAAGACTCAATCCCATCCAGGTCGGGCACAAATGCCGCCTCGTCGTTGACGCTCACCACGTGACTGATCCCTTCGGGCAAACTTTCCTGGTCGCCTTCCATCAGCATATTTTCGTCAGTGATGGTGGTAAGCCGAGGGAAACCCTGAGCCAGAAGCGCCATGTAAGGCATGGTGGTGCTACCGCCTAAAGCCTTAAGAATGGCCACCTTGGCGCCTGAGGTATTTTCCGAGGGCGCCTGCCCGGCCATCAGCGAGAACGAGATCAGCGGGATTCGCCAACCGCGCCAGGTGATGGTACCCAGCACCCAAGAGGGCGCGTCGTTGACGGGCTGCGGATCGCCGTAGGTGATGACCTCAGAAACCGATGCGTTGGGCAAGAGAATTTTGGCATCCGTCAGCGGGATCATGACACCGCGGATGTCCGCTGCGAGTTGAGCCATAGCTAAATTCCTGTGTGTTTAATTGGGTTCATGACAACTGGCGCCGACTAAATCGGTGATAGCGCGGCCTTTCGGGCCAGCCGATCATTGAGGTGTCGAGCCAACTCCGCCGGAGCTTCGCTGCGCTGAACTGGGCCGTCTTTCAGCGCACCTTCTACCATTGAAGATACGACACAGGACTGTGGACTTTGCACCCAAAGCTGGCCGCCAGATTCACGAATTGCCGCAGCACCAGCCACGCCGTCGCTGGCCATACCGGAAAAAATGATGCCGTTGAGTCGGGACCCGTATCGCTCCAACAATCCGGCAATAACATCATCAATACACGGTGAATAATGCGGTGGATTGTCGTAATCAGTGAGAACCACCTCACCGTTTCGATCAAAGCTCATTAAACGTCCCACCGGCGCCACGATCACCCGGCCCGGCTGTAGCCTCAGTCCCGGCTCCGCCAGCAACACGGGTAGCGGGGAGACCTGCTCCAATTGCTCGGCCAAGGTGCCCACGAAATCAGCCCCAATATGTTGAGCAAGCACCATAGCAGCCTGACAACCTGGCTCAATCTCTGTCAGAAAACTCCTCACCGCCTCCGGCCCCCCAATGGACGCGCCCAACAGCCAGACGTCAAAATCGTCCGTGTCTTCGGGGATTAACTCAGGTTCCTCGGTAGCCGCTAACGGCAGCAGTGGAGACAGTGCGTTAGCACTGATTTTGGCGGCAAGATGGCGCTGCCACCGAGATCGGTCGGTACCGGTCAGGTTAAGGCTGGCTGCCGCGTCGTTCATGATCAGAGCGCGAGCCCCCTGCTCGCCCAGTATCTGCTCCAAGATAGCGGGCTTTCGGTCCAATACAGGCTCGAGATTGAGCAACAGGGTGTTGGCCCTCAGGGCTTCAACCGCGCCCGGAGACAACTCACTGAATTTAAGTTCGCCGGACAAAACAGCGCCCGCCGCTTCAATCGCCCCTACCAGATTGTCTCGGTGTTCAGCCTGCTCGTACAAAATGGCAACGCTGACCGCGGAAGCTGCGCCAGCTGACCAGGAATTGCTGGCCGATGTGGTCATCAGCTTTCGCTTTTGACCTCTTCAAGGAGTTCACGCACATTGCTAAGCAGTTCAGCTTCCTGATAAGGCTTACCTAGGTAGCGGTTGACGCCGATCTCCATCGCCCGGTCACGGTGTTTGTCGCCGGTTCGAGAGGTAATCATGATGATGGGCACTTTCTTCAAGCGCTCATCGTTGCGCATGTGGGTTGCCAGCTCAAAACCATCCATTCGCGGCATTTCGATATCCAGCAGCATCAGATCCGGCACCGCATCCTGCAATTGCTCAACAGCATCAACCCCATCTTTTGCGGTACTCACCTCCATCTCATGACGTTGAAGGACACGAGTGGTGACCTTGCGCATGGTGATAGAGTCATCCACCACCATGATGTTGGGTGGGCGGTCTTGTTCTTTCTCAGCAGCGGTATCTACGCCGTCAACCACCTCATCTGGACCCAACTGCAAGGCCGCGCCGCGACGCACCAGGGGACCCAGATCCAAAATCATGATGACACTGCCATCACCTAAAATGGTGGCGCCAAAGATTCCCGGAATAGAACTGATTTGCGGACCCACGGATTTGACGACAATTTCCCGACTGCCCAACACTGCATCGACCCGAATGGCTGCCCGCTGATCGCCGATGCGCGACATCAGCACCGGCGTCATTTCATCATCACCGGAATCTCGCCGTTCCATACCCAACAGCACGGCGAGTTCTTTTAGCTGGTAGTCCTCACCGGTATAGCTGTAGCTGGTCTCGCCTTCTTCCATCCGTCGATCGAACTCATCGCGCTGCATGCGGACGACGCCTTGGATACTGGTTAGCGGCACGGCGAAAGTGCTTTCCCCCACGCGCACCATGATGGCGTGGGTCACTGCCAAGGTGAATGGCAAGCGAATGATAAAGGTGGTTCCCTCACCCTGGCTGGAGCTGATATCCAGCGACCCACCCAGCTGTTTGATCTCGCTGTTGACCACATCAAGACCTACACCCCGGCCTGCGACTTTGGTGACCTCGTCAGCGGTGGAGAACCCGGTTTCGAGAATAAACCCATACAGATCTCGGTCGGTCAGTTCGGCATCCGGCTTCAGCATGCCACGCTCAATCGCCTTTTCGCGGACACGCTGATGGTCAACGCCGGCGCCGTCATCGGACACGGTGATTACTACCTCGGTTGCTTCCCTGGCAACGCTGACCGCGATAGTGCCTTCGGCATCCTTACCCCGGGCTTCGCGTTTCTGCGGGCTTTCCAGTCCGTGGGCAATGGAGTTTCTCAGCATGTGTTCCAGTGGCGCGGTGATGCGCTCGAGAACGGTTCGATCCATCTCGCCCTGAGCACCAGAAACGCGCAACTGGGCTTTCTTATCCAGCTCGCCAGTGGTTTGACGAAGAATTCTTCGTAGCCTGGGTACCAGAGAGTCAAACGGCACCATGCGAGTTCGCATGAGGCCTTCCTGCAAATCCGAGTTAACTCGTGACTGCTGCAACAACAGGGTTTCTGACTGTCGGGTCAAATCGTCCAGCATGTTTTGAATTGACACAAGATCAGAAACCGATTCTGCCAGCGCCCGAGACAACTGTTGCAGAGTAGAAAACCGGTCCAGCTCCAGTGGATCAAAGGTCTCGTTAAGCTCCTCAGCCTCACGTTGATAACGAGATAGAATTTGCGCTTCCGTTTCAATTTCCAGATTTCGCAGCTGTTCTCGCAACCGGTTAACGGTCTGATCAAACTCCACCAGATTGAATCGGAACGTGCCAATTTGCTGCTCAAGACGTGAGCGATAAATACTTACCTCACCTGCATAGTTGACCAGGTTATCCAACAAATCTGCGCGAACCCGTATCAGTTCCTGCTGAGGTCTCGCTGGTGCGCCGCTGCGCTGGGCCTGCTGGTCGAGCGCGGTAGGTCGCTCCACTTCCGGAGCCACGGGCACAGGTATAGGTTTTGGTAATTCCGGGATGGGTTCGATCGCATCTGGGCTGGCTGGCTCATCGGCACTAATGTCGATAGCCGATGCCGATTCTTCGTCAACCTCAGCGGTTGTGACCTCCAACGCTTCGATCGACGTGACTTCAGAGGCATCACCCGTTTCCACTTCGGGTTCAATCTGCGCATCGGGCTCCAAAGTGGTTTCGTCAAAAGCCTCACCACTAAGCATCGCATCAATGCGGGCAATGGAAATTCTACCGGTGGGTATCGCCTGGCGAGATGTCACTCGGTCCAGCATCTGATGCAGAAGGTCAAACGCTGTTTCCAGCACTTCAACAGTTTTCCCGGAAACGTTGATCCGGTCCTCAACCACCCCTTCAAACAATGACTCCATGGCGTGGCTTAGGTCGCCAATGGGGCCCAGGCCAGCCATTCGTGCACCGCCCTTCAGGGTGTGCAGTTCTCGCTGCAACTCGACAACAGGTTCGTTGTTAGATGGATCGGTGCGCCAGTCGGCCATCTTGTGATCTGACTCATCGAGAATTTCGGCGCCTTCCTGTAGAAAAATCTCCAGCAGTTCGTCGTCGATGTCGCCCAGATCCTCAAGGGCAACCGTATCTTCTTCCGGTACCGAAACCTCACCGGGGGCTTCCGCCATTTCTTCCCAGGCTTCAAGGTCGGATGCCAACTCTGCGATGGCAGCAGCAGCCTCTTGGTCCGCCGCATCAACGGGTTCAGGTTGGGGAGAAACCTCGCCTTCGCCTTCGGCTTCGGACTCGGCTTCGGACTCGGACTCGGACTCGGACTCGGACTCCGCTTCGGCTTCGGATTCCGCTTCGGCTTCAGCTTCGGCTTCAGCTTCAGCTTCAGCTTCGGCTTCGGCTTCAGCTTCGGACTCGGATTCCGCTTCGGCTTCGGTTTCGGACTCGAATTCCGCTTCGGCTTCGGCTTCAGACTCAACTCCGGGTTCAACTTCGGCTTTGGAATCTGCGAAACCCGCTTCTAGCGTTTCGGCTACAACGTCAGTCTCGGTGTCACTACCTTGACCTGCCTCTTCGCCGACAGGCGTTTCGTCAAAGTCCAGCGACGACAGCAGCTCCAAATCGTCTTCATGATCGCTGAGCGCAGCTAGGTCAGTGCCCTGCAAATCATCGTCTTCTTCCATTAACAGCGGGTTTAACCCATCGGACGACGGCAGGTCGTCTCGCAGCGCGCTGAGCTTCTCACTCAGAGCATGGGTCGGCGGGACGCTGACGGTTTCACTGTCCAACCCGTCAACAACCTGGCCCAGCAATTGGGCAGTGTCTGCGAGTACCGCCAGGCCAGCCTCGTTGGGTGCCAGTTGCGCTGCGTGTAGGCGCTTGACGTAACCCTCCAGTGGCCCAGTCACGGTTCCAAGCTCAGGCATTTCGACCATGGACACTGCGCCATTGAGCGTATGAACGGCGCGAAGCAAAGGTTCACGCACGCGCTCGGGATTACCTGCCGAGGCGTTGTCATCAATGTAACCACGCAGAACGACCAGGTGATCGGAAATTTCCGTTCGCAAAATGTCTCTCAGAACCGGATCTATGGCCTCTCGACTCGCGGCAAGATCTGTCTCGTCCGCTTCCTTGCCACTCTCCAGGTCGGCGTCCGCCGTTGGGACCTCGCTTTCCAACTCCAGCAACTCAATGTCGTTGGAAATATCTGATTCTGTCTCGTCCGACAAAACGTCAGCGGAATCGGCAAGCTCGATCTCGGAATGGTGGCGATCCTTTTCGCCATCCAACGTTTCAGAGGCCGTACCACCGGCATCATCGCCAAGAAGGTTGGCCAGATCGCCGAGTTCATCGTTCTCGCTAACCTCTCGGTTCTCGATGGAGCCGCCTTCAACTTCGAGGTCCAGGTCATCCAACGGGAACCGCTCAGACGGCGTATCTACTAAGTCGATTGTGTCTTGGGTCTCCGCGGCATCGACGACATCAGAGGTGGTGGACTCATCTTCGGGAAGTGACGCAAATATCTCATCGATATCCAACGCTTCCTCGATACCGCCACCAGCGCCATCTGCGCTTGCGGCCGCGCCGCTATCAGCATCTTCCAGTAGATTTAACGATTCACTAATTTCTCCGCGCTCTGAACCCGTCGGAACATCATCGGTGCTGATTTCATCGAGGAATGACACCAAGTCGTAATCTTCGTTATCACCGGTAGCTTGCAGCGCGCTACCTTCCTCATCAGTCAAAGAAAGCTCGTCGTCAAAATCAACCAGCGACAAACCGCCCTCGTTACCCTCAGGTGTGGGTTCGTAAGCTGCGTCCGCCATTGTTTCATCAGCAGCCAACAGGGACTCTTCATCCAACGACTCTATGCCCTCTAATGAGGACGAGGAGGCGTCAACCTGCTCTTCAGTAACAACAGCTTCGTTGACCTGCTGCGAATGGTCATCGTCCAGCGGCAACAGTTCCAAATCGTCAAGGCGGATTTTCTGGGTCGGCAAATCGCCGTCCTGGTCTGCTTCGAGGTCTGCTTCGAGGTCTGCTTCGAGGCCAGTTTCGAGGCCAGTTTCGAGACCTGGTTCCAGATTCACTTCCAGGTCGACTTCCTGATCCGAATCCAGATCTAGTTTCAGCTCTGACCCAAGATCTAACGATGGGTCCGTCACGTCAGACTGAGTTTGCACATCAACGTCTGCCGCGGCGTCTGGCTCGAGACTCAGGTCGTCTAAGGATAACTCGGAGTCAACATCGGAATCCGATAGGCTAACCGGTATTGATTCAGACTCCTGGCCCAGATCTTCCAGATCAAGGTCAGACAAATCGAACAACGAGTCATCGAGACCTGACTCATCAGTTTCCACGCTGGATGAAAGCACCTCTGGCTCGGACACTGGATCAACTTCTTCCAAACTCAGATCGTCAAGGCTCAGGTCATCAAACGCCAAGTTTTCTCCCTCACTTGACTCTAATGTCGCCGCTTCGCCCTCAGGGGTATCCAGGTCGAGAAAATCCAGATCCAGCAGTTCATCGAGAATTTCATCGGCTGGCTCCGACGATATTTCTGCGTCCTCGGTCGACTCAGGCTCAGAGGTGGACTGTTGTTCCTCTGCAGATTCCGCATCGAGATCGAACGACACTGGCTGCGACTCTTGCGTTGAGTCAGGTGTTGCAAGAAGACTGTCGATGTCCAGTTCGTCCAGCGGCTCCAGTGACAACTCGTCTCCCGGCTGTGACGGCTGAGACCCATCGACTTCACCGCTGGCGTCTGCTCCATCAACGCTGATCAGCTCACTATCGGGTTCAAAATCAGCAACATCCACCAGGCGAAGTTCACCGTCGTTGTCTGATAAGTCGCTGATGTCCAGATCAGGTTTGGCGGTGGCCTCTTCGTCCTCCAAGGCCAACAGCTCAACCAATGCCCCATCGTCCAGCTCGATGGGCTCTTCAGCAACCAACGACGAACCGGCATCAGGCTCTTCCTGCAGGTCCGTCGGGGCGTCCTCTACAACTACCTCTGCCTGCGGCGCAGGCGCAGCGACACTGGCGAGGCTGACCTGCTCGCCGTTAGCCAGGCGTTCGGCAACCTGCTTTATCGATTCGATGTCCTGGGTGGTCTGGCCTTCGCCTTTTACGCCTGCCAGTAATCCGGGGACTGCAGCCACGGCGCCATCCAATAACTCAATGACCGGCGCGGTCGTGGTCACCGTGCCATCAATGATTCGATTGAATAAATTCTCAATCTGCCAGCTAAACTCCCCCAGGGTGAGCGCGCCGACCAGGCGACCGCTGCCCTTAAGAGTATGGAAGGTTCGTCTCAGCGTCCCCAGCGATTCCTGATCGTCGTTGTCAGCACGCCAAGTGGGGTACACGCTGTTGAGGGACTCGAGCTCTTCCTCAACTTCTTCAATAAAGACCTCACGGATCTCATCATCAATGTCGTCGGATATGTCCGCTGGCCCATCAGCCTGAGCCACACCGCCTGTTGCCAGCGGCATCTCCGACTCTGGCGCAACGATCGACTGTGCCGCTACTTCTACCGTTTCTGCATCAAGCGTATCCAGCTCACGGTCCGTTAACCCTTCAGCCGAAATCGCAACACTGTCCGGCTCAGGTGCCGAGCCATCCTCAGGCCCAACGACCGCTCGAATCTTTTGCGTCTTGCGGCCATCGTCCACTGGGATGTCGTCATTGAGTGACGCCGCCGAATTTGGCTCGTCGCTGAACTCGGTATCAGACTTTTCATGAGGCTCACTGCGGCGCTCTGCGATGGCCTCTTCGCCGTAATAGCCCAGCTGAGACAAACTTTGCCTCGCAACCTCCAAGATCTTGTCACGGCCAGGCCGATGTTCGCGCACGGCCTCGAGGTAGTATTCCAAACTGGCCACTGCATCAGCGATGGTGTCCAAATCTTCCGGTCCAGGAACCACCCGGCGTTGCAGTAGCTCGACTTCGGTGTACGCCACAATGCCGCCCAGCAGGCCCGCCGCCTCATCAAGGTCCAGCATCTTGAGCGCGCCAACAATTTCCTCCAGCAGGGCCGGGGTTTTTTCTATTCGCCGGTGGTCTCGCGGATCCTCAATGAACTCAACAATGCTCTGCTTGATCACTTGCAGGTTGCCAGAGGCTTCCTTCATCAATGCATCGAGAATTCGACGTACTTCCGACTTGGGAAGGTCAGCGGTTTCACCGCCGTCAAACTCATCATCCATTGTCGATTCTGGCGCTGAGGTACTACCAAGCTGATCAATGTGGTCGTCTAAAGAACCCTCCACGTAGAGCAGAGATCCGGCAATATCCAGCAGCAGAGGTTCGTCCACCGTGGCGCGGCCAGCAACAACCTCCGCGGCTTTTTCTCGTTGCTCCATCACGACCTTGCGCGGCACACCAAGGCCCAGCATGCCCAGCGTGTCGGCCACCCGATCTAGCGTTTCCAACTGGTCATCAAAACCTTCTACGCTGAGGTCACTGCGTCGGACTTTGAGGTCAAGGGCATCTTTGACCCTCATCAAGTCTTCTTTAATGGCGCCCGACACGGTGCTCAGCAGCTCCCTGTTGTGGCCGGACATAGCACCTTGAGCGTGCTCCAATTCCGCGGCGTTAGGCAGCAGGGCGGCTAGTTGATAGCGTTCTTTGAGATCGTCGACCAGGCGTGACCCGGTGCCGGCGTGAGCGGCATAGTAGAGCAACCCTCGGGTCAACTCCTGAGCCTCTCCAGAATCGAAAAAGCTCTCTCCCTTCAGCGCCAGGCCTTTGATTTGGCGATCGATTTTGCCAATTAACAGTTTCAGTGCGCCATTGGGCACAACAGCGCCAGCGCGCATGCCGTCCATGACAGCCCCTGATACCCACCACAACCGTCGGCCATCTTCGTGATGAGTGACTTTGAGCAATTTCCCACAGCACGACTGCAGTCGCTCAAGCAGCCCAAGATCCGCATCGGCTCGAAACCATTGAACCAGCGCAGCTTCAAAAGCTTTGCGGATTTTTGCCGCAGCAACACGCAGCTGCCGGTCATCCAGATCCGCACTGGGTGCCGCCAGAGCGTCCGGCAATGGCTGACTCAGATCCGGCGAAAACAGGGCTGTCTCTGACAGCAATTTCTGCCCTCGTGCGGCGCGTAAGTCGTTCAACAACGGCAACAAAACGACGGGAATATCCCGGTGACCACCCTGCAGGCGTTCCAGGTAATCGGGGAGTTGAACAATGCCCCGCATCAACATCGCGTAGGCTTCTTCGCGGTCGGCAATATCGTCTTCCAACAACTCAAGAGCGACCTGCTCCATTTCCTCAACAACCAGGGCACCGCCATACAGTTCAACCATACGCAGCGTTCCCTGAACCTGGTGAAGATAGGTTGCACAGAATCGCATTTGACTCGCATCGGAGGCATCGTCAACGTAGGCTTCCAGTGCCTGCCGCGCTTGCTTCAGAGTTTCATCCAACTCCTGCTTGACCCAGCCCAGGGTAGTAAAATCGATATCGTCCTGAAGTCTCATGATGAGCTGTCCTTAGCAGCGCAGTCGCTGGCATCCAGTCGCCTGAAAGCCAGAGCTCGCTTGTCTTCAATTCTGACCACTTGGGAATTTCGCCACCGGGTCACTTCACCCGGGCCGATGATCAGGCAGCCACCCGGTCGCAAACACTGCACCAGGCGGTCAAGAAACGCCTCGCGCCGTTGCCGGGGAAAATAGATCAACACATTCTGGCAAAAGATCAGTTCCAACCCACTCATGGGCTGGCGACTGATATCCATCATGTTCAGTTGGGCAAAACGGGTGCGTTGCCGAAGATCATCGGCGATGACAAATTCTTCGTCACCCTTGGTCGCAGAACCAACAGGCGCCGAACCCTGATGGCGACAATAAGCGCGGTAAATTTCAGGGATTTCATGGCATCGGTCCACGGCATAGGTTGCCGCTTCCGCCACTTTTAACGATGGACTACTCACATCAGAGCCGGTCACAGCGTAACGAAACGGGTGCGTCGCGCGACGAGCATACTCGTCGATAATCATTGAGAGGCTGTAAGACTCCTCCCCCGTCGAGCAGCCAACAGACCAGGCATGAAATTCTTGCTGGCCTTGTGACCGAGCGACAAAACTCGGGAGAATATTCTCTCTCAACAACGCCAGCGACGGCGGATGGCGAAAAAACCGGGTTTCATGAACGGTTAATCGGTCCACCAACACAGCCCATTCCCGGGCTCCAGAGGGCCCCGTCAGCCGGTCTTCAAAGTACTGATCCAGGCGGGTGAGCTTGAGTTCTGCCAAACGCAGCCTGAGGTTGGTTTCCAAGAACTGGCGGCGACTGGGTGGAACGACAACGCCGGTTTTCTGCTCCAATAATCGGACCCAGCGGCTGAAGTCGGCATCATTCATTACCACAGCGGTACCGTCGCTCGCAGCGATGGGAAACTTGTGCAGTGATTGTGCCTGTCCGCTGATCATAATGTTGACGCCTCACCCCGCCCTCAGGCTGGCAGCTTAAAGTCCGCTACCGACCGGCGCAGCTCGGCTGCCAAGTCGGCCAGGTGACCGATGCTCTCGGCGGTTTGGCTGGTACCGGCCGAGGTCTGGGTAGTAATTTCCTGAATGACGTTCATGGTGCCGGAAATGTTGGTCGCCGCTGCCGACTGCTGGCGTGCTGCCTCGGAAATGTTTTGAATCAAATCCGCCAAGTCGTGGGACACTTTCTCAATTTCGCCCAGCGCTTCACCGGCGTCTTCCGCCAGGCGTGCACCGTTTACCACTTCGGTGGTGGTTTGCTCCATCGAAATAACCGCTTCGTTGGTGTCTGCCTGAATGGTCTGAACCAACGTCTCGATCCGTTTGGTTGCGTTAGACGCCCGCTCCGCCAATCGTTGAACTTCGTCCGCTACCACCGCGAATCCACGTCCCGCTTCACCAGCGGACGCCGCCTGAATGGCGGCGTTAAGCGCCAGAATGTTCGTTTGTTCCGCAATGTCGTTAATCAGCTCAACGATGTCGCCGATCTCCTGGGAGCTTTCACCCAGACGTTTGATCCGTTTGGAGGTTTCTTGGATCTGCTCGCGGATATTGTCCATACCATCAATGGTCTGGCGCACCACGTCGGCGCCTTTGGCGGCGATGGCCACCGAACGCTGCGCCACGTCGGCCGATTCCGCTGAGTTTTTCGACACCTCGTCAATGGACACGGCAATTTCGTTAATCGCCGCGGACGCTGAAGTGATTTGCTGGGCCTGGTGCTCTGAGGCCTCTGCCAAATGCATGGCGGTGGCCTGAGTTTCCTGCGCCGCAGATGCCACCTGCACAGCGGTCTCGTTAATGGTGGTAACCAGTGAACGCAGTGCCTCAATTGCGAAGTTGATGGAGTCCGCGATGGCGCCGGTAATGTCTTCGGTCACCGTTGCTTTCACGGTCAGGTCACCTTCGGCCAGCGAGCCCATTTCATCAAGCAGGCGCAAAATAGCTTCCTGATTTCGCTGGTTCAAATCTTCCGTGACTCGGAACCGGGCGCGCTGGTCCCGATACAGATACCACAACAGCAGCGCAATCAAGGCCGCAGCGGCCGCACCCAGAATGAAGCCCAGGGTCGGCGATGGGAACAGCTGTTCCGCTTCGGTCAGAACTTCATAACGTTCCTGTAACTGTTCGGCGTCAGATAGCAGCACTGCTGAGCCAAGAGAAATGCCGTCTGATGCCTCTTTGGCAAGGAACAACGTTGCGGCGGCTTCCAAAATCAGCTGGGAGTTCGCTTCTACGTCATTAAACACCTGGAATACCGACCCCAGCCGTTCCAGCGCCTCAGCGTTTTGGATCGCGCGAATTCCCAATTCCGGGCTGCCGTTCAGCAATCCATCAAGAATGCCTCTAAGTTGAGCAACGTCTCGGCTCAGACCGTCCACTGCCTGGCCCGCGTTCATCGCACCGGACAGTATTTCCGCAACCCGGCGCAACATCCGCTCAGCCACTAGCAGCTGACCCGAAGCCAGATAGATCTGCTGGCGGTCAGCGTTAATATCGGTAAGCACTTTGGCCACGTCATCAAGACGTTCGCCCATCACCGGCACTTCTCTAGAGAATTGCCCCACCACTTGCGCCAGATCGGTGACTTCGCCACCGGCTTCCAAAATAGTCTGGGCATCATTGCGAATCCCGGCCCACGTTGTATCCACCAGTCGAAGCCGAATCTGCTGCAACAGTTCATCGTTCGGCAACGCTGTCACACCCGAGTCGTTACCTTCGGTCAGTGTGGTCAGGTTAATCTGAATTTTGTCGCGGGTTTCTCGCAGCTCGTCGAATGCCGCAAAGGCGCCTCCGGCAGCCTCGTTGGCCAGTTTGGCAATCTGCTGCGATTGCACTTGAACTTCAGTAATCAAGCCCAGGTGTCGACGTTGCTGTTCGTTGGCCTGGTTCAGGAAAACGAAGTTCGCTACCAGCAGCAGGATCACCGCTACAAGAAGCGCGCCGATCAGGTAAAGGCCGGTGTTGCTTTCTCTGGCCTGGAGAGTTCCGGCAGCAGCACTCACAGCGTCAGCCTCTTGGCGGCGGCACAATTGTTATCAAGATCCATCGTTTGTTCCCCTTTGTCAGGCTGCAGCCTGCATAAACACCGGATTGTTCACCAGGCGGGCGAAATCCACCGCGCCCCAGTAGTCATCACCCTTGAGATATTCGCGTGTCAGGTAAGGCCCAATGGTGTGCTCGGCAAAATGCTGAGAGCCGGACACCTCTTCGGCCAGGAAATGTCGCTGGCCCTGAACTTCATCAATTAACAGGCCAACCACGCCACCGCTTTGCTGGACCACCAGCACTCGCGAGTATTTGCTTTGTGTACTGCGAGTGCCATCAAGGAACAGCCGAAAGTCGATTACCGGCACCAACGTTCCGCGTACATTCGCCACACCCATCACCCAGCTTTTCGACCCCGGCACGCGGGTCAAAGAGGGCACGGTTAATATTTCAACGATATCGCTGATTTCACTCACCAGGTTGAGATCGGCGACCTGGAACGCGATACCCGACCATGTGCCTTGAGCGAGGGCTTGCTCTGGCAAACCCACCGCGTGGATCAGCGAGCGCTTCTCGAAGTCGCGCAGAGTTTCAAACGGACTGGCACTCATGCGGCCGTCTCCAACGCGCCCTTGATGGACTTCAGCAAACGGGAGTCCTTCACTGGCTTGGTCAGGTAGTCAACCGCGCCTTGGCGCAAGCCCCAGACGCGATCGGTTTCATTGTTTTTGGTACTGACGATGACCACCGGTATATCGCGGGTAGCCGGGTCCCGAGATAGTTGGCGCGTAGCCTGAAACCCGTTCATACCCGGCATAATGATGTCCATTAAGATAATCTGCGGACACAATCGCTGGGCCAGACTGATGCCTTCCTCTGCATCCTGGGCCGTGGTGACCTCAAAACCGTGCCGCTCCAGCATGGTTTTGAACACATGCAATTCGGTCGGTGAGTCGTCGATAATCAGTATTTGCGCCATGATCCCCCCAGAGATGGCTATGTAGACCCTGCGTCGTCCACGTGACGTCTGATGGCTCCCAACAGCTCATCCCGAGTGAAGGGTTTTGTCAGGTATTGCTCAGAGCCGACGATTCGGCCTCGCGCTTTGTCAAAAAGGCCATCCTTACTGGACAGCATCACCACGGGCGTGGTCCTGAACACCCGATTGTTTTTGATCAAGGCACAGGTCTGGTAACCGTCCAACCGGGGCATCATGATGTCCACAAAAATGATGCTTGGTTGGTGATCAGTAATTTTCGACAGTGCCTCAAACCCGTCAGTGGCCGTAACGACGTCACAGCCCTCCTTTTTGAGCAGGGTCTCGGCAGTGCGACGGATGGTCTTACTGTCATCAATGACCATCACTTTTAGGCCGTCCAGGCCAGATGTTTGCTGTGCTGCTTCCACGACATTCCCCGCTTGGTTTACTGGCCATTTCGCCAGATAGTCCAGCCTGTTTAACCAATGTTGAGTAGCGATGTCAAGTTATCTGCCTAAGTCTTTCAGGCAATTAATGTTTTACTTGCTGTACAAGGTGCTGTTTTCGCTGTGTGGGCGGCCCCCAAAAAGCCGCATTTGCGATCGCAAGCGTGAGCCAGTCCTGTCCGGCTCCGAATTTCCAGTGGTACTATATCACCGCGATTTGGGGTCAAATGTGAGCATGCGCAAAATTTTGTAAACCCCGTTTATTTGAATGGAAAAACCCGTAGCCCAAATTTTGGGCCTGGATCACCTGTTAGTGCGGCCATTGCGCTGGCCACTCGCTAAGGTTTGTGTAAAAGGCATCCATGAAAAACCCGAACAAGGTATCAATGGCGGTGGTGATGGACCCCATCAGCCAAATCAACCGCAAGAAAGATTCCACCTTTGCCATGCTGCTGGAAGCCCAGCGCCGGCAGTACACAACGTACTACGTCGAACCCAAGTCTCTTTGGATCAGCAACGGCAAGGCAATGGCAGCAGGGGCTGGCGTCACCGTTCAAGACAACTCCGACCACTGGTATGACCTGGCGCCGCAGCAAACGTTAGATCTGGGAAAACTGGACTTGGTGCTGATGCGCAAAGACCCGCCGTTTGACATGGAGTACGTCGCGGACACCTATGTTTTGGACAGAGCCCAAGCCGAAGGCGCGTTGGTCGTCAATAAACCAGCGGCATTGCGGGACATTAATGAGAAGGCAGCCATCTGCGGATTCCCAGAGCTCACCCCGCCAACACTGGTGGCTAGAGATCACCAGGTGCTGCGGGAATTTGTTCTTGCCCAAGACAAAGCCATCGTCAAACCCCTGGATGGCATGGGTGGTCACTCCATTTTCAAAGTCAGTGCTGATGACCCAAACCTCAACGTCGTGCTTGAAACCGTCAGCAACCAAGGTCAAAACCTGATCATGGCTCAGGGATATGTGCCCCAGATCACAGAAGGGGACAAGAGAATCCTGATGATTGAGGGCGAACCTGTGCCCTACGCCTTGGCTCGAATCCCCGCAGCCGATGATTTTCGCGGCAATCTGGCCAAAGGTGGCCAGGGCGTTGCGGTCGAACTGTCTGAGGGTGATCGCGCCATCGCCAGCGCGGTCGGCCCCATGCTGGTGGAACGAGGCGTGATATTTGCCGGGCTCGATGTAATCGGTGATCGGTTGACTGAAATAAACGTCACCTCCCCCACCTGCATTCGTGAACTGGACGCCGCCTACAACTTGAATATCGCGGGTCAGCTGTTCGATTGCCTCGAGAGAAAACTAAAGCCCTGATCCATGAGCGCTGCCGACCAGATTTCAACCCAGGATCGATTGAGCGTCACATTGGTGTTTGCGTTGCTCAGCCATGCCGTCATTATTCTGGGGGTGACTTTCAGTTACGCTGAACCACAACTGCCGGAAAATCTGCCATCCCTGGACGTTATCCTGGTACAGAGAAAAAGCGAAACGCCACCGGAGGAAGCCGACTATCTGGCCCAGGCGTCTCAACAGGGTGGCGGCACCGAGATTGAGCGGGTTAGGCCTCAGAGTCCCATCACTGGCCAGGTACCCAAACCAGAGCCGGGACTGGCGCCAGCACCGCTGGCACCCGCCAACCCAACTCCCCAGCAGGAACAACCCAGTGAAGTACTGACAACACGGCTGTCTGAAACCCTGGTCGCCAAAACCGAGGAAGCCAAACCGGTTCCAGACAAAGCCACACCTACCGCTCAGGAACTTCTTCAACGCAGTATGGAAATTGCCCGTCTGGAAGCCGAAATCGGCCGCGAACTGCAGGCTTACGCTAAGCGGCCACGGCGAAAATTTATTTCCGCCAATACTCGGGAGTTTGAGTTCGCCAGCTACATGCAGGCCTGGGTGGCCAAAGTTGAGCGCATTGGAAACCTTAATTATCCCGCCGAGGCCCGCCAACGCAAACTCGAGGGCTCATTGGTTCTGACAGTGGCAGTGAGCCGAGACGGATCTATCGAAGCCATAGACGTGATCCAGCCCTCCGGCTTTCCTTTACTGGACGAAGCCGCCATTCGCATTGTTCGCATGGGCGCTCCCTATGCACCCCTGCCAGAAAAAATTCGCGACAAGGTCGACATACTCCACATCACCAGAACCTGGCAATTCCTTCCGGGCGCCGTTCTAAGACACAACTAACAAATAGTTACGCTGCCCCGATGGGACAGGCAGTGTCCACAACAAGGCCTGTGCCTAACACCACCGCAGATACGAGTGTTGATTCAAATTTCGACGTTTATTTAGTTGTCACAGCAGATTTTTGACAACAATCCACCTCGATTCCGTTATCATGCAGTCATGGACGGATCAGCCTACCTGAACGACCAGCTCCTCATCGCCATGCCCGGCCTTGACGACCCTAACTTTTCCCGCGCCGTTACTTATGTGTGTCAGCACAACGAGTCCGGCGCGCTAGGTATTACCATCAATCGGGCATCAGAACTCACGGTGTTCGACGTGCTCAATCAGCTGGACATAGAGTGCCTGGATGATAACTGGGGCAGTCAGCATGTTCTGGTGGGAGGGCCGGTGCACCAGGACCGAGGATTTGTTTTGCATCACGAAGATGGCCAAAAATGGAAGTCCAGCTTTCCGGTGACCGATCAGATCACTCTGACCACATCCAAAGACATTTTGGAAGGGTTGGCCAGCGGTACCGGGCCAGATATGGCACTTCTTGCCCTCGGCTACGCCGGCTGGGGAGCCGGCCAACTGGAATCGGAGATGCTCAGCAATTCCTGGCTCAGCAGTGACGCCGATGATCAGATTCTATTTGAATCAGCACTGAACGACCGCTGGCATCACGCGGCGGCGAAGCTGGGCGTGAATATCGATCTGCTAACCGGTTCAGCGGGGCATGCCTGACCAGGCTGTCACTCCGAAGACTGCCCCCCAGTCTTTCCTTTGTTTTGACTACGGCTTGCGCAAGATCGGCGTCGCAACCGGTCAACGAATCACCGGCACTGCAACGCCTCTGGAAGTGGTCAAGCGCAACGACGCCAACAGCCACTGGCCACGAATTGAACAACTGCTGGCAAAGTGGCAACCTGACGCCCTGGTAGTGGGCATCCCACTTACTGTAGAGGGAGAATCTCAGGCTATGACCCGCCAGGCGCGAAAGTTTGCGAATCAACTTTCCCAGCGATTTCACAAGCCGATTTTCGACGCCGACGAACGGTATAGCTCTCGCGAGGCTCAGGAGCGTTTCAAGCTGCAGCGCTCGGCAGGGGGAGCCAGACGTTCTCAGGCCAAGCGCGAAGACGCTGTGGCCGCACAAATAATTTTGGAGGCATGGTTTGCCGACAACCCCCATTGATACTCAACACGGATTGACCAGTCTGGCCGATAGCGTAGCGCGAGCTTTCGCTGGAACTGTGTTGCCCCACATTGTTGGCATCCACACAGGCGGCTGCTGGGTTGCGCATTATCTGGCCGACGCGCTCGACATATCGGCACACCAGGTGGGCCAGCTTGATGTCGGTTTTCACCGTGACGACTTTGCCCGCCGGGGAATGCGCAAAGCGCCGCTACCAACCCTCATGCCCAACGACATATCCAATCAACAGGTCCTGCTGGTAGATGACGTATTGCACACCGGGAGAACTGTCAGGGCGGCCATAAACGCGTTGTTTGACTATGGACGGCCCAGTCGTATCTGGCTTGCTGTGCTTGCCGACCGAGGAGACCGTCAGCTGCCCTACCATGCCGACTTTGTGGGATTGTCTGTGCAAGCGGAGTTAGATCAACAACTGCGACTCACCGGCCCTGCTCCCCTCAAACTCGTTCTGCAAGCACGAGATTCCAGCAAAAAAGCCAAGCCGTGAAAAAAGACCCCTATACAAACAATTTGCAGATGCATCCGGATGGATCGCTGCGACACTTTTTGTCCATTGAAGGACTGACTCGACCCGTTCTCACTCAGGTCCTGGATACTGCTGAGTCGTTTCACGCTGCGTCCAGCAAAAACGTCAGAAAGCTGCCGCTGCTTCGCGGTAAGACAGTATTGAATTTATTTTTCGAGCCAAGTACCCGCACCCGCACCACTTTTGAGCTGGCGGCGAGGCGGCTGTCAGCCGATGTGGTCAATCTGGACATCAATGCCTCTTCGGCAGTAAAAGGGGAAACGTTGCTGGATACGCTGCGAACGCTTGAAGCGATGCGCTGTGATTTGTTTGTCATTCGCCATCCTCAGGCCGGCGCTGCCGAGTTTTTTGCCCGCCACGTCGCCGATGACGTGGCCGTTCTCAACGCTGGCGATGGTCGACACGCCCATCCTACCCAGGCCATGCTGGATCTTTTCACCATTCGCCGGCATCGCCCTGATTTAGAAAATTTAGTGGTCGTTATTGTCGGCGATATTGCTCACTCCCGTGTGGCCCGCTCCCAGATTCAAGTACTCAATCTGTTTGGGGTCCGTCAGATCCGAGTCGTTGGGCCAGCAACGTTGATGCCAGCGGGCATCGAAGCGTTAGGGGTTCACCCTTTCGCCAGTCTGGATGAGGCAATGACGGATGCCGACGTGGTGATCGGACTAAGGCTGCAAAAAGAACGAATGCGCGGCCCGCTGTTAACCAGCAGCCACGAGTATTATCAGAGATTCGGCATTACCGCCGAACGACTTTCCAGAGCCAATAAACAGTGTCTGGTGATGCACCCTGGCCCAATGAACCGAGGCATTGAGATAGACAGCGATGTCGCCGACGGGCCTCAATCCACGGTCCTTGAGCAGGTCAGCAACGGCCTGTCGATAAGAATGGCAGTCATGGCATTGACCATGGGCGCCGCGCTGGAGGGCAGCCCATGAATGGAGCAAGCTCCAACCGCAGAGTGTATCGCGGCGCTCGCCTCATTGACCCAACTCAAAGCCTGGACCAAAAAGCCGACCTGTGGGTTGCTGATGAGCTAATTGTGGCGGTGGGCACAGCGCCGGATGGCGCTGACGAATTTGAATCGGTAGACGTCAGCGACTGCTGGATCAGCGCGGGTCTGATTGACCTGTCGGCCCGGGTGCTAGGCAATCCAGAAACCGAACTCAAGGCCGCCTCTGCCGGAGGCATCAGTCAGCTCCTATGCCCGCCCGACGCACACTTCATCCCCGACACCCCATCGGAAGTTCGCGACCGGCTCAATCAACTGTCGATCTGCGACACTCGGGTTCATCTCTTGGGCGCGCTTACCCGCCATCAGGCTGGAGAGCAGTTGACAGACCAAGCAGCATTGAGGGCGGCAGGTTGTGTTGGCCTGAGTGACGGTGGCAGAAGCATTGCGGATACCCGGGTATTGCGTTCGGCTATGGCCTACGCCGCCTCACTGGGCATTACTCTATTTCTCCAGCCTCAGGATAGAGACCTGGCTGACGGCTGCGCCCATGATGGCGCCATCGCAACCCGACTTGGCCTGCCGGCAATCCCTGCGGTGGCTGAGACGGTAGATATGGCCCGGATTCTTGCACTGGCCGCCGACACAGGCGCGCGAATCCATCTGACCCGGGTTAGCAGCGCAGCTGGAGTCACCATGCTTGAAAAAGCCAAAGCTGACGGCCTTGCGGTGACCGCAGATGTGGCTGTCCACCAGCTATTTCTTACCGAACAAGACTTGGTGGGTTTCAATGCCCAGTGTCACGTCCATCCGCCGTTGCGCTCTACCGGTGATCGAGAAGCCCTGATTCGCGCGGTAGCATCGGGCACTATTGATGCCATTTGCAGCGACCATACACCCCTGCCCGACGATGCCAAACTGGCCCCCTTCGCCGACTCTGAAGCAGGCATCAGCGGCCTGGAAACACTGCTACCCCTTGGATTGCGGCTAGTTGAAGATGATCGAATTACACTAAGCCAGCTCATCGAACGCACCGTCATTGGACCCGCCAACGCCCTTGGACTTGACCCCATAGGCCTTGTGCCCGGTCTGCCCATTCATGAACTCATCGCGTTTGCTCCAGTCAAGTCATGGCGACCCACCGATCAACATTGGCAGTCGTTTGGTCACAACACGCCATTGTCCAACTGGCAGTTTGACGGTCGAGCTAGTGCTCTGTCCCCAAAATAGCCTTAAAGTGAATCCACGACCCGGCGCCTCAGCCCGCCTGCGCTGGTTCTCAGGCGGCGTGGTAATTTGCCGGTTGCGCTTGATGCGACCCCTCTGAATGTCACGGTTATTTTCTGCACTCTTGGGAGACGTCGACCCCGCGGTCATTGCTCAGGGCGAATCTCAACTGGGCAAAGTTCTGCCCAAAGTCGCGTTAATCGTAGGGCTGGCTGGGCTTACTGGAACGCTGGGCCAAATGGCCTTCGGCGGCTCCAGCGTTCCCATTTTCCTTTACTGTCACGCGTTACTCATCACGCTCAGCATTTTCTGGGTAAACAAACCTCCGGCCCGACCCTACATCGCCACTCTGGCAGTGCTGATGTACTTCTGTGTCGCCACTGGCGTCACGCTGTATGTTTCACGCCAACCCTCGTTTTTGATTTTTATGGGTTTGATGAGCGTTTGCGCCTTCTTTTTTCTGCTGGATCGACGCTTTCTCCTGGCCTCTCAGGTGTTTGGTCTGCTGTGCATGGCCCCTGCAATAATCAGCCTTTGGGGAATGGAAACGCTGCCGCCAAATTTATTGATCTGCATCACTGCATGGACCTGCGGTGTCGCCCTGCATGCAGGCAGGGTTAGCGTCATGCAGGATCTTGAAACTACCCGTCAACGGCTGTCCCAGCAGATTCATGAAACAGAACGGTTTGAAGAAATGTCCCTTATGGCCCACAAACGGGAGAGTCTTGGGGCAATGGTCGGGGGCGTCGCCCATGACTTTAACAATCTGCTGGCAGGGATCGTTGGGGGCGTGGATTTAGCCCAATCCACTGCTCAGGATGACAAGCGCCATGCCCAGGCCCTGGCGCTGATTCGGCAGTCGTCCAATGCCGCCACCGACCTATGCCAAACCTTGCTCGACTATGCCAAAGGACAGGCACCGGAATTTCAAGCGCTGGAAATGTCAGAGGCGATCGAGGAGGCGATCCGCCTCAGCCGCCCAAATTTTAACAATGGCGTGGAAATTCGAAAGGACCTTGAACCCATTCACATCCATGGCGACAAGGGCCAGGTGAGGCAGGCGCTGATCAACCTTATTTCCAACGCGGCAGAGGCCATTGATGCCCACGACGGCCATATCGACATTCAGTGTTATCCGCTGACGCAGGCCGAACAATCTTGGGTCGTGGTTCGCGTCGCTGACGACGGTGGTGGTATCCCGGACCACATTCGGGGCCATCTGTTTGATCCGTTTTTTACCACCAAACGCCACGGCAGAGGCTTAGGACTAGCCGCCGTCGCCCAGGCCATCTCCACCCATCATGGGGAAATCCGCGTTGACTCTGCAGACGGTAAGACTTGCTTTGAGCTGAGATTACCAGCCTTGGATAACCGCGTCATCGATGGAAATCCCAATGAGCGAGACTCCAGCAGACCGAATATCGCGGGATTACACCCGTTATCCCTGGGTTCTATTTTGGCGGACGTGTTTGACGACCTGCCCTACTTGGTGTTTTACAAAGACACCCACAATCGGCATATCAGGGTCAACCGCGCGGCATCGGAACTACGCGGTGAACAGCAGGGCTCCTTGGACAATACCCATGCAGCCCAACTCTATCCTGATGAGGCTGAGGACTATTACAAAGACGACCAGGAAGTGATTGCCAGCGGCAAACCAAAGCTTGGGATCAAAGAACAGATTGAAGTACGGCCAGGAACCAAACGCTGGTTCCGGACCGACAAACTGCCTACCTTTGCGCCCGACGGTTCTGTGAGCGGAATACTCGTGTTTGCCCAGGCACTCAGCGACGAGGACAGCCTGGGGGGGGGCACCCCCCACCATTAAGCGCTGAACGTTATCCGTCGGTATCAGCGGCCAATTTATCCCCCGTTCGCAGATCAAAATCCTCCGCATTGTGGCGTTCCGGCAATTGATCCTCAGGCTCGCCCCAGGTGCGATTGACCATTTTTCCGCGAACAACAGCAGGACGTTCGGCAATCGCATCTGCCCAGCGAATGACATGAGGATATTCCTCAACACTGAGGAATTCTCCGGCGTCGTACATCACTCCATGAACCACAGCGCCGTACCAGGGGTACGTGGCCATGTCGGCAATGGTGTAGTCAGCCCCTGCTAGAAACTCCCGCTGCGCCAGGTTGCGGTCCAAAACATCAAGCTGACGTTTGGTTTCCATCGCAAAACGATTGATTGGGTATTCATACTTTTCCGGCGCGTAAGCATAGAAATGGCCAAAACCGCCGCCCAGGTAAGGAGCACTGCCCATTTGCCAGAAGAGCCAGTTCATCACCTCTACCCGCGCTGCGGGCTCGGTGGGTAAGAAGGCCCCAAACTTTTCCGCCAAATACACCAAAATAGAGCCCGACTCGAAGACTCGCGTTGGCGCATCAGTGCTATGGTCCATCAAAGCCGGAATTTTTGAATTGGGATTGGCCGAAACAAAACCGCTGCTGAACTGATCGCCCTCTGTGATTCGGACCAGCCAGGCATCATACTCCGCCCCGCTATGACCCATCGCCAGCAGTTCCTCAAGCATGATGGTGACCTTCACGCCGTTAGGGGTTGCCAGCGAATATAGCTGCAGCGGGTGTTTTCCCACCGGCAGGTCTTTGTCGTGGGTGGCGCCAGCTACCGGCCGGTTGATCTGTGCAAATTTCCCGCCGCTGGCTTGATCCCATTGCCAAACCGATGGTGGAGTATAAGTCGTTGAATCGCTCACGGAGTGCCCTGCTGTTTTCTGTTGAGAGTCTATAGACCTTGAGTGTAGCAATCCTATTGCACAACCGGTGTTCCACCCGGTCCAAAACCTCTGCTTGCGCGCAAACGCCGTTTGCTGGATTGTTAAGGCGTATTCATCTAAATGCACGACATGACGTCACAAGGCACGGTATTTTTTGATCTGGACGGCACCTTGACCGACCCCCAGGAAGGCATTGTCAATTGCATTGTTCACGCCCTGGAGAAACTCGACGTACCCCGGCCAGACCGACACCGGTTGACCCGCTGCATCGGACCACCACTACAGGAGAGTTTTGTGGAGCTTGTAGGCCCGGAGCGCGCCGAGCTGGCCGTGCAGCTATACCGGCAACGCTTTGATGCTTGCGGCTGGCAAGAGAACCGTCGATACCCTGGCATCCTCGAAGGATTGCAGAAGCTGTCAGAGCGAGGGGTCCAGCTGTGCGTTGCTACTTCCAAGCCGCAGATTTTCGCTGAACGTATCGTTGAGCACTTCGACATGCAGCCCTATTTCCAACACATTTTTGGACCTGGCCTGGACGGCACTAGAGCGGACAAAAGCGAACTGCTGGCATTTGCTGTGGCTCAAACTCACCCGTCCCGTCCAATCGCAATGGTAGGAGATCGAAAACACGACATGATCGGCGCTGGCTCCAATGCCATACCTGCAATTGGCGTCACCTACGGTTTCGGCAGTGCACAAGAACTCAGGACCGCCGGGGCTCAGGATATCGTTGACAGTGTCAGCACGCTCTTTGTCGCCTTGGACGATCTGCTACCTGAATCCTGAAGCGGTCACATCGAACCCGGACGGCTGAGCCGACTCCGACTGACAGCAACTCTTAGAGCATACCGGACTCTTCGTCCGAATCCACCAACCCAATACCATCCAATCCTTGCGCCAACGTTTTGGCATCACCACCCTGGGACAGCTTGATGCGCAGGCGAACCTCATTGGCGGAATCGGCGTGACGCAGGGCGTCCTCATACGAAATTTCGCCGGCCTGATAGAGCTCGAACAGCGCCTGATCAAAGGTCTTCATACCCTGGTTGACCGACTCTTTCATGAGATCCTTCATCTTGTGGATCTCACCCTTTCGAATCAGTTCGGCCATCAGGGGGGTGTTGATCAATATTTCCACCGCTGCTCGTCTGCCCTTACCGTCCGGCGTGGGTATGAGCTGCTGGGCAATCACTGCCTTCATATTGAGTGACAGATCCATGTGCAGCTGATCGCGTCGGTCTTCGGGGAAGAAGTGGATAATTCGATCCATTGCCTGGTTGGCATTGTTGGCGTGTAACGTGCACAAACACAGGTGACCGGTCTCGGCAAACGCGATGGCATGCTCCATGGTTTCCCGTGCCCGAACCTCGCCAATCAAAATCACGTCGGGCGCTTGGCGCAGGGTGTTTTTCAGTGCGATTTCGAAGGTTTCAGTATCGATCCCCACTTCGCGTTGAGTAATGATGCAGCCTTCATGCTTGTGGACAAATTCAATCGGGTCCTCAATCGTGATGATATGGCCGGTGGAATTTAGATTCCGGTATCCCAACATCGACGCCAGTGACGTTGACTTACCGGTACCGGTTGCACCGACAAAGATAATCAGGCCGCGCTTGGTCATGGCCAAATTTTTCAAAATTGGCGGCAGGTTCAGACTTTCGATGGTCGGAATTTTGGTTTCAATTCGGCGCAGCACCATGCCTACATGGTTGCGCTGATAAAACGCGCTGACCCGGAATCGCCCAACGCCCTGCACTCCGATGGCGAAGTTGCATTCGTGATATCGCTCAAACTGCTCTTTCTGACTGGGCGTCATGATGCCCAGCACCAAATCCCGGGACTGCGCAGCCGTTAACGGGTTTTGCGAGATGGGGCTGATCCGCCCGTGCACCTTCATCGCCACAGGCATGCCTACAGTGATAAATAGATCCGAGGCCTTTTTATGCGCCATCAGTTTGAGGAACGAATTGAATTCCATGACCGTCTCCTACTGGAACAGTTTCTTGTCGGTAGCTCTGGCGCTGGCAATTTTGCGCGACACCATGCCCTTACCCACCAGGTCCAGCAGGCATTGATCCAACGTTTGCATGCCGACGTTGTGGCCCGTCTGAATTGCAGAGTACATTTGCGCCACCTTGTCTTCGCGAATCAGGTTTCGAATGGCCGGTATACCTACCATGATTTCGTGTGCGGCCACTCTGCCGCCGCCGTTTTTCTTCAGCAGCGTTTGCGCCACTACCGCTCGCAACGACTCGGATAACATGGACCGAACCATCGGTTTTTCACCCGCCGGGAACACGTCAATGATTCGATCGATCGTCTTGGCGGCGGACGAGGTGTGCAGGGTGCCAAACACTAGGTGGCCGGTTTCCGCGGCGGTCAATGCCAGACGAATCGTCTCCAAGTCCCGCAGCTCTCCAACCAGCACGAAATCGGGATCTTCCCGCAGCGCTGACCTCAACGCTTCGGTAAAACCGTGGGTATCGCGATGCACCTCACGCTGATTCACCAGACATTTGTTGGACTGGTGAACAAATTCAATGGGGTCTTCAATGGTCAAAATATGGCCATGATCGGTCTTGTTCAGATGATCGACCATTGCCGCCAGCGTCGTGGATTTACCCGAACCCGTAGGCCCGGTCACCAGCACCAGTCCTCTGGGCACCGAAATGATGTCGCGAAAAATCGCCGGACAGTTCAGATCTTCAAGAGACTTAATCTCACTGGGGATCGTTCGAAATACCGCACCGGACCCTCGGTTATGGTTAAACGCGTTCACCCTGAATCGCGCCAGCCCGGGAATTTCGAAGGAGAAGTCACATTCCAGAAATTCTTCGTAGTCTTTGCGCTGCTTGTCGCTCATGATGTCGTAAATGAGTGCATGCAGCGTTTTTTGATCCAATGCCGGCACGTTAATGCGGCGTATGTCCCCATCCACCCTAATCATGGGCGGCAAGCCGGCAGACAAGTGTAAGTCCGAGGCGTCGTTCTTAACCGAAAAGGCCAGCAGTTCAGCGATATCCATTCAAATCTCCAGGGCCGATGATGCCGGGCGGCACCAATGCCTCCTCCCAAAGGCAGTAGAATTCGTAAAATACGTGATCAAACAGGCAGATGCAAAAAAACATTGATGACATTTGACACACCTTTACAACCCCTGATTTCGGTCAAAAAGCGAATAGCTGAAGCCGCCGTTGCTGCAGGCCGCAATCCCCACGACATCACTCTGCTGGCCGTGAGCAAGCGTCACCCGGCCCAAGCCGTGGAAAAGCTAGTGTCTGAAGGGCAGCGACATTTCGGTGAAAACTACGTCTCAGAGGCATTGGAAAAAATGGCCGCGTTATCTGTTCCAGCCCTGCACTGGCATTTCATCGGCCCCATTCAGTCCAACAAAACCCGCGACATCGCCCACAACTTCAGTTGGGTTCATAGCGTCGACCGCAGCAAGATCCTACTGCGCCTGAACGACGCTAGGCCCGCCAGTGCTCCGCCTCTGAATTGCTGCCTGCAAATCAACATTGAAGGCGAAGCCAGCAAAAGTGGTGCCTCGGTTCAGCAAGCAGAAGAACTGGTGAATTTGGCCAGCCAACTGCCCAGGCTTCACCTTCGTGGTCTGATGTGCATTCCGGCACCGAGTACCGACCGAGCACAACAGGAAGCGGTATTCGCCCGCCTTCGGCAGCTCAGAGACTCACTGCGAAGGCCTGAACTACCACTGGAGGTTTTATCCATGGGGATGAGCGGTGATCTGGAAGCCGCTATCACCCAAGGCTCAACGATAGTCCGGATCGGAACCGCCCTGTTTGGTCCCCGCTCCGACAGGCCGTCCAAAACATGAAAGCGCTCGGCTGACACATTACATCGCGGCAGGTCTTTTTTGAGTAAGGCTAAACACATAGACTGGATGCTCAAACAGGCTTGTTGGCAGGAGATCCATGGATCATTCCATCAGATTAGGCTTTATCGGTGCCGGTACGGCCGCGGAATTCATGCTGCAGGGATTGGTGAAGGCGGGCTATCCTGGCGCAAACGCCAGCGTCTTTGACCCGGACCCCGATCGCTGCGGTGCATTGAAAGACCTCCTCGGAGTGTCGATCGGCGAAAGCAATCAACAGCTGCTAGGCCAATGCGATGCGCTGGTGTTGGCCGTTAAGCCCCAGGTTCTTGAAGAGGTCATCGAAAACCTCGATACCGCCGAGTTGGCCAATCCACCATTAGTCATCTCCGTGGCAGCGGGGGTCAGAACTGACACACTCAGGGCCTGGCTAGGTGAGCAATGGTCGGTGGCTCGGGTCATGCCTAACTCACCAGCCCAGCTGGGTGCCGGTATCTCCGGCGTGTTTGTCACACCGGATGCCAGCGAGGCTCAACGTCAAATTGCCTTCGATCTTGGCATGGCATCTGGCGACGCTGTCTGGATTCCAGAGGAGACGTTAATGGATGTGGTCACCGCCGTCTCCGGCAGCGGCCCGGCCTACTATTTTCTTCTTACCGAACTGCTACAGCGCACAGCCCAGGAATTAGGACTGGACCCCAACACGGCCTCTAAACTGGCGAGTCAGACGGCGTTGGGTGCGGCCCAGATGATTACCGAAGCCGGTCTGTCGCCAGCCATCTTGCGTGAACGGGTAACCTCGCCCGGAGGCACCACAGAACGAGCGCTAGACATTCTGCGCAATGGCGGTTTCGAAAGTCTGTTCCAGGAAGCCGTGGTCGGTGCCGCCATCCGAGGCCGGGAACTGGCAGAAGACATGGAAGACTGAAATGAGTGGTTATTTCGGCAATGCGGGTATCTTTCTCATTGGGATCGTCTTCGGATTTTTTATCACGATCTTGATTCTGCGGGTTTTGCTGCAACTGGTGCGGGCGAATTTCTTTAACCCGGTATGCCAGTTTCTGGTGAAGATCACCAATCCTATACTGATTCCATTGCGCAAGGTGATTCCCAACTGGGGGAATGTTGAGCTCTCGGCGATTGTATTGGCCTGGGTGCTCAAAGCGCTTGAGTTAATCCTGATTTTGTCAATTGTCGGCGGCGGGGCGTCTGTTTTACGGATTTTTGCGGTTTCCGCAGTCCAGCTGCTGGATTTGGTCATCATGATTTTTGTGGTGGTCATTTTTATCCGGGTGCTGCTTAGCTGGTTTGCACCCCAGGGAGATAACCCGGTATTGCCATTGCTGTATCAACTTTCAGCGCCCATTCTCGGGCCAGCCAGCCGCCTCATACCCCCCATTGGCGGCCTCGACCTGTCCCCCATGGTGGCGCTGATTGCTCTGCAGCTTTCACGGATGATTCTTATCGCCCCATTGATGGACCTTGCCCAAAGGCTATGACCGCCCTCACTGCCCGTGAATTTTGTAGGCCACCGGAGTACCATCAGACCATCATTCCCATCGGAGACAGTCAGTGAGAACTTTCGTACTCGTGTTAGCTTTAGCGTTAAGCCTCCTGTCAACGTCGGCCGTTTGGGCCGAACAATACGTAGGGATGGATGACATCCAGGTCCATTACAGCGCCATTAGCACCGATAAACTGCCGCCAGCGGTGGCCAGGGCCTATGGCATTACCCGTTCACAGTCCCGCGCCATGCTCAACGTCACGGTTCTACAGACCGGCGCAAGCTCAGATCTTGGCAAACCCATTAATGGCGAAATCACCGCCAGCGCAACCAACCTGACCGGCCAACGCCGCGATATCGACATGCGCAGAATTGAAGACTCCGGCGCCATCTATTACGTGGGCTTTGTTCGGGTAACTGATGCTGAAACCCTGGATTTTGTGGTCGACGTTCTGCCTGCGGGAAAAGACGACCCGGTGGAGGTGGCCTTCCGCCAACAGTTTTTCGTTGACTGATCACAGCCAGAAGGGTCCCAAGCGTTCTTTGGCGCTGGGCCTGTTAACCATTTCCGATACCCGCACGACAGACACCGATAAATCCGGCGCCTGGCTGGCAAATGCTGCCTCCGCACAAGGCCACAGGATTGCCGCCCGGGAAATATGTCGAGACAACCTCTACGCGTTGCGCGCGGTGGTGTCGCATTGGATTGCCGATTCGAATATCGAGGTCATCATTACAACTGGTGGCACCGGACTGCGATCCAGGGATGTTACGCCGGAAGCCATTTCGCCACTGCTGGATCAACCGATTGACGGCTTTGCCGAATTATTTCGGGCGGCATCTATCGCTGACATTGGCTCCTCAGCGCTGCAATCACGAGCGTTGGCCGGCATGGCCAATCGCACGCTGGTGTGCTGCCTGCCCGGTTCCACCGGTGCCTGCATGACTGCTTGGGAATCGATTCTTCGTGAACAACTGGACAGCAGTAACCGACCCTGCAATTTTTCTGAGGTGATTGGTGACTGAAAATTCTGGCCTGTTTGCCATGGCGGACGTCAGCGCTAAAGCGGTAACAACGCGCCGCGCCCTGGCCGGCGGTGAAATTGTGCTGGGAGCCGAGGCGTTCGACCTGGTGGTGAACCGGAAACTGCCCAAAGGCGATGCCTTGGTGTTGGCGGAAATCGCCGGCATTCAGGGTGCGAAACAAACCCCCACACTGATTCCTCTGTGCCACCCAATCAACCTTAACCGGGTCATCGTTCGCCACCATCCGGTGCCTCAGCGGCACGCGATAGCAGTGTATTGTCTGGCAGACATTGCCGAGCGTACCGGTGTAGAAATGGAGGCACTAACGGGCGCCAGCGTGGCACTGCTAACCCTATGGGACCTGGCGAAACCCATCGAGGCAGCACTAAAAATTCAGGCCGTGACCTTGCGCTACAAGTCCGGTGGTAAATCTGGCGAATGGATCCACCCGGACGGCTTGGAGCCCTTTGCCAAAGACATGCTCGGTCTGGCCCCGTGACCCGCCATGGTCTGAGTGCACTGCTGTCCGCGCTCAACAACTTGGGCGACGACACCACCGCCATCCTCGCCACCGTAATTGATACCGAAGGCTCCAGCTACCGTAAGGCCGGCGCTAGAATGCTCATCGAGCTGGATGACCAACAGTTTACCGGTATTGTTGGTGGCGGATGTTTTGACGATGATCTGCTGGAACACGCCCGGGAAGTGGCGCAGACCCGTCAATGCAAAGTTGCCTACTACGACATGCGCGCCGATGACGACGTGCTTTGGGGCCTGGGCATGGGCTGCAACGGCGCGGTGCGCGTGCTGCTTCAGCCAATGTCAGCAACACACCCACTGATAGGACTGCTGGAACAGGCAAAACGTAACGGCGGCTTGATCAGTACCCGAGTGAGTGACGGCCACAGCTGGCTGGCTGAGGCCAAGCAGGCCGAAGGGTTGTCCACCAACCAAGATGGCGACTCGGTATTCACCCATACCATTGCCCCTCAGTTCCGCCTGGGCATTTTTGGCACCGGGTCAGACGTGTTACCCGTCGTTGATCTGGCTGATCAATTGGATTGGCAAACCGTACTGTGGGATCACCGACCAGGCAAAGTGAAGCCCCACCGGTTTCCGCTCGCGTTTAAGGTCAGCGAATTTGATGGCTCAGCACCGGTCGACGCAAAACAGTGTCAGGCCATTCTTGTGATGAGCCATAATTTCGACGCTGACCGGCGGTTTCTTAACGCCATTTCGAGCCTGGATATCCCCTTTGTGGGTACGCTGGGTCCGGCCACACGGCGAATGCGTTTGCTGGAAGAAATCGATCGGGCTTCAGCCCCATTGTCCAAACGCATTCACGGTCCAGTAGGTTTGGATCTGGGGGGCGAGTTGCCCGAAGACATTGCCCTGTCCGTGATCGCCCAGATTCAGGCCCACCGGCTGCAGCGCTCTGCTCTGCCGCTGCCCCAGTAAACACCGGGGAATTGCGATGACATCTCGCTACCACGGTCATCTGGCGCTCAGCCAATTTGACGACAAAAGCCAAGCCCGGCTGGAAAGCGCCTGCGTGATGGTCGTTGGCCTGGGCGGCGTGGGTTGCCCAGCGGCTCAATATCTGGCCGCAGCGGGCGTCGGGCGATTGGTGCTTTGCGATTTTGATCGCGTCAGCGAAAGCAACCTGACCCGGCAAATTCTCTACCGGGAGAGCGACGTCGGAGCACTGAAGGTGACTCAAGCGGCCAAATCATTACACGCCATGAATTCAGCCATCACCGTCGATACCTGCGTTGATCGCATCAACGCGGAAACGGCCAATGAGGTGGGAGCCAACTGCCAGCTGTGGATTGATACCAGCGATAACTGGGCAACCCGAATGGCGATTAACGAAGCGGCCTTGGCATCGGGCACACCTTGGGTGATGGCGGCGGCCATTCGCCGCGAGGGGCAATTGGCGTTATTCAGGCCGGTGGCCGGCGGCGCTTGCTATTCCTGCCTCTACGCGGACGCGGCCAACACCATGGACAACTGCGCCGGAGCCGGCATCATGTCGACGGTGGCAGGGAGCGTTGGGATCGCAGCGGCGCATCTGGCATTAACCTTTCTGACTGGCGGCGAAGTGCCTGCCACCCTGAATCTATTTGATGGTCAGTCCTTGGCCTGGCAATCGCTTGCCGCCAGCGCGGATCCCTCCTGCCGTGTCTGCCAGGCCTGAGGTTTGGACACTGGTTCTGGCGGCCGGTGGGTCACGTCGGCTGGGCAGCCCCAAGCAGGCATTGCCTGTTGGCGCGCAAACACTCCTGTACCGCGCTGTCGATCAAGCAAATATCGCCACACCGGATAACGTGGTTTGTGTTCTGGGCGCCTACCAGCCGCTATCTCCCCTGCCCTGCCAAACTTCAAACAATCGGCTATGGCAAACCGGCATGGCCAGCTCTATTGTTGCTGGCATCAAAGTTGTGCCTACCAACGCCAGCGTGTTAATCACAGTGTGTGACCAGCCGGGCGTGCGTGCAGACCATCTGGCTCAGCTAATCGCCTGCCACCATCAGGATCCATCGTTTGCGGTAGCGGCTTGTTACGCCGGCAAGGCAGGCGTGCCGGCGGTGTTCCCCGCCATTGCCCAACCGACTTTACTTCAGCTTCGCGGCGATGAGGGCGCAAGAAAAGTGCTGCGCGACGGAGCGCTAAAGGTGAAGACCGTGGATATTCCCGAGGCTGCATCAGATATCGATACCCAAGCGGATTGGGCCCAATGGCGGAATAACGCTAATGACAAACTTTTGCATCAAGACTAAGTAACCCGCCTCGCGAAATAAACGTTCTCCAAGCAGTCTGCGCTTGGCACAGGGGGGGCAGACATTGTCAGTGACAGTCAGAGCCCGTGTTGGTGATGTCCCTGAGCGGCGCACTGTTCACAATTGACCCAACCCGAATGGCCATCGCGGTAGTACTCCTTCTTCCAAATAGGTAAGCGGACCTTGACCTGATCAATGGCGTACCGACAGGCATCAAACGCCGCGGCTCGATGATGGGCAACCGCACCCACCCAAACTGCCAGATCGCCGATGGCCAGTTTGCCCTGCGCATGCACTGCCGCCACCGACTCAACGTCAAATCGGTCCAGCGCTTCGGCCAGCACTTTTTTGCCTTCAGACAGGGCTAATGGCGCGTACACCTCGTACTCCAGGGCGCGAACCGCGCGGCCATCCTGATGGTTGCGAACCCAACCCTCAAAAGAGACGTAGCCGCCACAGCTGGCATCTGCCAGGCCCAGCGCAAGGTCACCAGGATTAAGCGGCTCGGAGGAAATTTCAAACATCATCAGCCCCCTGCGACCGGCGGAAAAAAAAGTACGCGATCACCCTCACTGAGAGAGGTATCCCAGGATGCCATAGCGTCATTGATGGCCACCAGCGATGCCTCGAAACGTTCGAGTTGAGGATGGCGGGCGCCACACTCGGCAAACAGCGCTTCCGGGGTTACAGCATCGGTCTGCACGGCTTCCGTTGCACACCCCGCCGCCTCCCGATACAGCGCAAAATAGTTCACCTGAAGGTTCATCGCTATCCCCCTATTCGATACATTTCGACTTTACTGTCCTCTCCCACCTCGGGAGAGGACTGCTGGGCGCTGCGGATCTCACTGTATCGGTCCGCACGGCGCCGCCAAATGGTTGCAATGGCGTCCGCGAGCTCCTCATCGCTGGTATTACCCCGTACCAGCGACCTCAACGGTGCACCGTGGCTGGCGAAAAGGCAGGTATACAGAGTGCCATCCGATGATAAACGGGCGCGATTGCAGTCGCCGCAAAACGGCTGACTCACTGAACTGATCAAACCCACTTCGCCCTGCCCGTCCAAATAACGAAAACGACGCGCCACCTCACCAGGGTAGTGCGCATCCAGCGGCTCCAGCGGCCAACGCCGGTGTATTTGAGTCTTCAGATCAACGCTGGGAACCACCTCGGCTTTCAGCCAGCCGTTGCGGGTCCCGACATCCATATATTCGATCAGGCGCACGACCACCGATGTACCGCGAAAATGCTCTAGCAACTTCAGTACGCCATCATCGTTGACGCCTTTTTGCACCACGGCATTGATCTTCACCGGCTCTAAGCCGGCAGCAATGGCGGCTTCAATGCCCCCCAGCGCCGCAGCCAGATCTCCCCGTCCACCACTCATCCGCGCAAAGGTTGCTGGA
Source organism: Lysobacterales bacterium (assembly GCA_045106555.1). Classification (GTDB taxonomy): domain Bacteria; phylum Pseudomonadota; class Gammaproteobacteria; order Xanthomonadales; family SZUA-38; genus JANQOZ01. The sequence continues at coordinate 175,585 of JBGCET010000010.1, forward strand.
TCTACACTGTCCAGGCTCACCGTCACTCGCCGTAACCCAGCCGCGCGCAAAGCCTGAGCGCGTTTTGCCAGTAATACTCCGTTGGTGGTCAGTGCCAGATCTTTCAGCCCTTCAACCGCGCTGACGCCACTGACAATGGATTCCAGATCTTTTCGCAGCAGCGGCTCACCACCCGTGAGTCGAATTTTCTCGACGCCCAAACCCACCATAACTTTCGTCAGACGAGTAATTTCTTCGGCGTTAAGACGAATGCTGGAATCGATGAACTGATAGTCCTCGGTGAACAACTCCGCAGGCATACAGTAAGGGCAGCGGAAATTACACCGGTCGATCAAGGAAATTCGTAAATCGCGCAGGGGGCGGTTTCGCGTATCCAGGGTTACCATGGAAAAAACGGCAATTCTGTGCCGGCCTTAAACACCCGCTGCTCGGCCGGCAATTCGACAAATCCAGAGCTACCAGCAAGGGCAAAGAAGTCACCGGAAGTATTGAGCTCCAGCGGCTGGGCCAAGGTGCCACCCGGCGCAAGCTGAACTGGAACAAACCGGGTGAGGTCGTTGCTGAAACTCAATGTCGCACCAAGCTCCACTACTCGTGGCGGCAGCAGTTCGTCGCTAATGGCACGCAGGGCCGGCTCCACGTAGCGATGGAAACACACCAGCGCCGACACCGGATTTCCCGGCAAAGCAAATACCGGCTGACCCGCCTTGCCAACCCCAAACCACATCGGTTTACCCGGTTTCTGACTGACCCGGTGAAAGGCCTTCTTGACGCCCAGACTTTCCAGCACGCCGGGCACATGATCAAACCTGCCCCGGGACACTCCGCCAGTCAGAATGATGAGATCAAACTCGTCCAACCCCTTGGCCATTTCTTTGGCGATGATCGCGGGATCATCCGGTAAATGAACCCGGGCAACCTGGGTAAGCCCCATACCGGCCAAGCGGCCACTGATGGCGTAATCGTTGGCCATGCGAATCTGATGCGCCGCCACCGGCATGCCGGGCTCAACCAGCTCGTCTCCCGTGGCCACCACCAGTGCGCTGGGCCAGCGTTTAACACTCACCTCGCTGCGTCCTACCGACGCCAGCACCGCCAGCTCGGGGCCGCGGATGAGCGTGCCGGGTTGCAATAGGACCTGCCCAATGGGGTAGTCAGAGCCTCGCCGATGGACAAAGCGCCAAGGCGTTATCTGGTCCGGCACATTGAGGGTCGCCATACCATCAACCAAAGCAATCTCTTCCACGGGAATGACTGAATCGCAGCCTAACGGCAACACAGCCCCGGTCATCACCTCCATGCACTGGGCAGGGTCAGGCAGCTCAGGCTGCGGCTGGCCAGCGCCATGAACAGCGCTCACCGGAAAATGGCGCTGCCCGCCGGATACCGCCTCGCGTCGCAGCGCAATGCCATCCATGGTGACGCGATCGAACGGCGGTTGATCACGATCAGCAACAACAGTTTCGGCCAGCCGGCGTCCATAGGCCCGAGTGAGCGGCACTTGGGTCAGCTGGCCGGTAGGCATGGCGGCAGCGATAGCGGCAGCGGCCTGTTCCGGAGAAATCAGCGAATCGGACGAGTGATTGGGCATCGGTGGTGTTGCCAGAATTAACTTGGGGTCAGACTTAGCGCAGTTTACGCAGATGGCGGCGCAATGAGAACCGTGGGGGGCGGTGGCGCTGAGGGGCCTTAAGACCCCCTCAGCGCTGCTATAATGCGCCGCTTTGTGTCTAAGGCTGCCCATGACTGCTTCCACCTCACCCACTCGCCGCGCGCTAATCAGCGTTTCTGACAAAACCGGTATCGTTGACCTGGCCCAGCAGCTCAACGACCTGGGCTTCAACATATTGTCCACCGGCGGCACCGCCAAAGCCTTGGCAGACGCCGGCATTCCCGTGACCCAAGTTGGCGACTACACCGGCTTTCCTGAAATCATGGGTGGTCGGGTCAAAACCCTGCACCCCAAGGTTCACGGCGGCATTCTGGGGCGACGAGATGTCGACGCCGATGTGATGACCGAAATGGCCATTGACCCCATCGACGTGGTGGTAGTGAACCTGTATCCGTTCCAAAGCACCGTCGCCGGTGGCGCCGACTACGCGGACGCCGTCGAGCAGATTGACATTGGTGGTCCCGCCATGGTCCGAGCCTCAGCCAAGAACCACGCCAGCGTCAGCATCGTGGTAGACCCTGCGGACTACTCGGCGGTGATTGATGAACTAAAGGCCAAAGGCAACACCAGCGACACGCTGCGCAAGCGCCTGGCGGCGACGGCCTTTGGCCACACCGCGGCCTACGACAGCGCCATTGCTAGCTGGCTTAATGAGCACAATGAGACGCCATTTCCGACAACCCTCACCTTCGGTTACCAGGGCGGTGAGACTCTACGGTATGGGGAAAACCCCCACCAGCAGGGCGCGTTTTACCGCTCAAGCCATCCGCCGGCCGGCTGCCTGGCAGCGGCTGAATTGATCCAGGGCAAAGCCCTTTCCTACAACAATCTGGGCGACGCTAACGCTGCATTAGAATGCGCTCAGGCGTTTACCGATGCCCCCGCTGCCTGTGTCATCGTCAAACACGCCAACCCTTGCGGCGTAGCGGTTGCCGAATCCCAGCAAGCGGCCTATCACCAGGCCTTCGCAACGGACCCAACCTCGGCCTTTGGCGGCATCATTGCGTTCAACGGGATTGTGGACCAGCCCATCATTGAAGAAATCCTGGGCAAACAGTTTGTGGAAGTCATTATCGCGCCACACTTCACCAGTGGTGCCAGGGAAGCACTGAAAGCTAAACCGAATGTGCGGGTGCTGGCCACAGGCGATTGGCCCACCTCACCCATTGGCGGCTACGATTTTCGGCCCGTGGGCGGCGGTCTGATTGTCCAGGATGCAGACACCGGCGTGATTACGGCCAATGACCTGAAAGTGGTCTCGAAAAGAGCGCCATCCCAGGCGCAGATCAACGATCTGCTGTTTGCCTGGAAAGTGGCAAAATTTGTCAAATCTAACGCTATCGTCTATGCCCGAGACCTGGCGACCGTGGGCGTTGGCGCAGGCCAGATGAGCCGCGTCATCAGCGCGCAAATCGCCGGCCTCAAGGCCCAACAGGAAGGCCTGAGCGTACCCGGATCGGTCATGTCCTCCGATGCCTTCTTCCCTTTTCGTGACGGTATCGACGCGGCCGCTCAGGCCGGTATAGCCGCTGTTATTCAGCCTGGCGGATCCATGCGCGACAAGGAGGTCATTGCGGCCGCGGATGAACACGATATCGCCATGGTCTTCACCGGCATGCGCCACTTCAAACACTGATGAAGATTTTGATTGTCGGCAGCGGCGGCCGAGAGCATGCGTTAGCGTGGCGCTGTGCCCAGGACCCTCAGGTCACCGAAGTTGTGGTGGCGCCTGGGAATGCGGGTACCGCTGCGGAGCCCAAGCTTCACAACGCGCCGGTAGCAGCAGACGATATACCAGGTTTGCTGACGCTGGCTCAGGACCGCGACATTGACCTGACCATCATTGGGCCGGAACAACCGCTGGTTGCCGGCATTGTCGATCAATTCGGTGAGGCTGGCCTGCGCTGCTTCGGCCCCAGCGCGGGGGCCGCGCAGCTGGAAGGATCCAAGGCCTTTAGCAAAGACTTCATGCAGCGTCACCAGATTCCTACCGCGACCTTTGAGGCCTTCGAACAGGTCGATCAGGCGTTGGCTTATTTGAAAACCGTTGGCGCTCCCATCGTGGTCAAAGCAGATGGCCTGGCCGCCGGCAAGGGCGTTGTTGTGGCGCAAACCCTGGCTGAAGCCGAACAGGCGGTTGCCGACATGTTAAGCGGCGGGCGGTTTGGCGAAGCTGGACACCGGGTAATTATCGAAGAGTTCGTTGAAGGGGAAGAGGCCAGCTTTATCGCCCTGTGTGATGGCAAGAACGCCCTGCCGCTGGCAACCTCTCAGGATCACAAAGCCGCCTACAATGGCGATACCGGGCCCAATACTGGCGGCATGGGAGCCTACTCACCCGCGCCGGTCGTTACCTCCCAGCTGCATCAAAAAATCATGGACGAGGTGATCAGCCCTACTCTGGAGGGGATGAGCGCTGAAGGACATCCCTTCACCGGATTTCTCTACGCGGGCGTGATGATCAAGCCCAACGGTGATTTGAAAGTCCTTGAATTTAACGTCCGTTTCGGTGACCCCGAAACCCAGCCCATCATGATGCGACTGACCTCTAGTCTTGCCACCCACTGTCTGGATGCGCTGGATCAACAGGTATTAAAAACCCCTGCAAGCTGGGATCCGCGGTCGTGTCTTGGTGTGGTGCTGGCTGCTGGCGGCTACCCCGGCTCATACGCTTCAGGTGCGCCGATCAGCGGGCTCAACACTGTTACCCCACCCGCCAGGGTGTTTCATGCAGGGACTCGCCAGGACGGCGATCAGGTGGTTACTCAAGGGGGACGCGTGCTGTGCGTTTGCGCGCTGGGTGACAGTCTGTCTGACGCCCACCAAGCGGCCTATGACGCGGTGGACAATATCCACTGGGATGGTTGTGAGTACCGAACGGATATCGGGCACCGAGCGCTCTGACGCTGAGTCTCGCCGGACACCGGTAATCGGTGGCGAATGATTACCACAAACCACACTGGTCGAGGAATTCAGAATTGTAGTCGGTCGCGGCGTTTCGCTTCGTTGCAGACCGCTAGGGGGGATTGGGGCATGGCCTCGAGGATACCGGCGTTGATAGGCACTTCATTGGATGGCTCCCTGCGGTCCGCTCCAATGAAGTGCCTATCAACGCCCGCATCCTCTACACCTGGGTTTTTTGGTGAGCGCTGAGCGAGTGGCCGCTGGATCAACATGCCCGTTTAAAGTTTGTCGATGAAGGCTTCTTGCTGACTGCGTTGATTGGCGTTGGGTACAGCACCGGTGGCTGCCGCCATGTTGTCCTGAACGTGTTTGATTTTTCTCGTGCCGGGGATTGGGCAAGTTACAGCGGGGTGGCCCAACAGATATTTTAGAAAGAACTGTCCCCAGCTTTGGCAATCGAATTCTGCGGCCCAAGGCGGTAGCGGCTGGCCCTGGGTTTTCTCGAACAATCGACCTCGACCAAAGGGCAGATTGACCAGCACTGCGATACCGCGGTCCTGGGCCAATGGAAGCAACGTCTCGGCGGCCTGGCGGTCATCCAGCGAATAGTTGAGCTGGACAAAATCCAGCGGCTGGTTGCGCATCACAGACTCCAACTCAGCAAACTGGGTGTGTCGTGATGTGGTGACGCCCACGTAACGGGTCAATCCTTCGGCCTGGGCCTCTCGTAGAGCCGGCAGCAGCGTGTCTACAGCGCGCAGGTTGTGCACTTGTATTAGCTCGGCATGATCGGTTTTCAATTTGTCCAGTGACGTTGCCATTTGTCTGGGGCCGTCGGTGCGGCCGTCAATCTTCGTGGCGAAAAACAGTTTGTCCCGGATACCCAGAGCGTCGGTAAGTTCTCCAATCACTTGCTCTGATACACCCTGGCCATAGGACGGCGCGGTGTCGATGAGTTGGCCGCCCAGGCGAGAGAATTCTGCAAGGGTTTCCTTCAGCATCGCCTTATCTGCAGTGCTACTGACCCCGTATCGATTGGTGCCTATGCCCATCGCCGTGATGGAGTCCCCAGAGGCCGGAATCGTTCGTTTGACCAGGGGGGCCTCTGTTGAACTGGGGGCGGTTACCGCCAGGCCCAGTCCCGCAGCAACGCTGCCCGTTATCAATCGTCTTCGGCTTACCATCACACTTTCTCCTGAAAACCACCCGCCGCACGGAATGTCGGCATTATATCCCCATCAGCCAACGCAGCGCGCTGGCAATTGCAACAAGGGTAACAACGCCGGCTAACCACAGACCGACGAACCAGGCCAGCTGACGGCCATTGCGACTCATCAATGGTAGCCCTCACCGGCCTTTAACTTACCCCGGAACACCCAGTACGCATAGGCGGTATAGGCCAAAATCATCGGCAGCAAAATGCTGGTACCCACTAACAGGAAACTCAGACTGGAATCGGGCGCTGCCGCCTGCCACACCGTTAGAGACCTTGGCACCACGTAGGGAAACAAGCTTACGGTCAGTCCCATGTAGCTCACCATGAACAGGCCAAGGGTTGCGCCAAAGGGTAAGGCATCGATTTTTTTGCGAAGGCCAAAAATCACCGCGCCGCCTAGCAGCATCACAACAAACGGGATTGGCCAGAGCACCGCAATGTTGGGCCAACTGAACCAGCGACTGGCAATTTCCGGACTGAGCACCGGCGTCCACAGGCTCACCACGGCGATGAGGCCAAGCATGGCTACTGCAAGCGGCAGCGCCAGCCGATACGCCCGATCGCGCAGACCGCCGTCGGATTTGAGAATAAGCCAGGCTGCGCCCAGAAGACCGTATCCGACGCTGACCGCAACGCCGGTGAGGACACTAAAAGGCGTTAACCAATCAAACCAGCCGCCCGCGTAGGCTCGGTTGTCGACCTCAATGCCCTGTACAAAAGCGCCCAATATCAGACCCTGACAGAACGCTGCCATTAAGGAGCCTGCGGTAAAACTGATGTCCCAAAGGGCCCGATGGGCTGGGTCGCGCCAGCGAAATTCGAACGCAACACCGCGAAACACCAGCCCCAGCAACATGGCGATCAGGGGGGCGTAGAAGGCCGTCATCAGGACGCCGTAGGCTAGCGGGAAGGCGGCAAAGAGGCCACCCCCACCCAACACCAGCCAGGTTTCATTGCCGTCCCACACCGGCGCTATGGAGTTCATGGCCCGATCTCGCTCGTCGCCAACGTTAAGCCAGGGAAACAGCAGCCCGATGCCCAGGTCGAAACCGTCCATCACCACATACAGCAAGACTGACACGCTGAGCAGTCCCGCCCATACCAGCGCAAGATCAATCATCAAAACGCCCCCTTGCTTTCAAATTCCCGCGAACTGGCAGCCGCTGGCGCGGCCCGGGAGGGTTCATGAGACGCCACATCCTCCTCACCCGGCACCGGTGGCCTCCGCAGCATGTGCAACACATACCAGGTTCCCATACCGAAAACGACGGTGTACACCACCACAAATGCCAGCAGCGATGCCAGGGTAGCGGGCGCGCCGATCGGTGATACCGAGTCCGCCGTTCGAAGAAGACCATAGACCGTATACGGTTGGCGCCCAACTTCTGTGGTAATCCAGCCGGCAACGACAGCAACAAAACCCGACGGGCCCATCAGCAGGACCATTTTCTGAAACACCCGGGCGTCATATAAGCGCTTGCGGAATCTCAGCCACAAACTCAACAGGCCTACAGCCAACATGGCCATGCCAATCCCAATCATGACGCGAAAACTGAAAAATACGATGGGTACGTTGGGCCATTCCTCACGGGGCCATGCCTCCAGTCCACGCACCTCGCCGTCCAGTTCGTGGGTCAGAATCAAACTGCCCAGTTTTGGAATTTCCAAGGCCATGCGGGTTTCTCCGGCTTGCATATCTGGCAGGCCAAACAAAATAAGCGGAGCCCCCTGGCGAGTTTCAAAGTGCCCCTCCATGGCGGCGATTTTGGCCGGCTGATGTTCGAAGGTGTTAAGGCCATGCAGGTCGCCTGCGGCGATCTGCAGCGGCGTGACCAGGGCTGCCATCCACAGCGCCATCGAGAACATCACGCGGGCCGCTTCGTTGGTCTTGTCCTTCAGCAGGTGATAGGCGCCCGCGGCGCCAACCACAAAAGCCGTGGTCAGATAGGCTGCCAGCACCATATGCACCAGCCTGTAGGGAAAGGATGGATTGAAGATCACCTTAAACCAGTCTGCGGGAACATATTGACCGGCTTCATTGATGGCGAAACCCGCTGGGGTTTGCATCCAGCTGTTGACCGACAAAATCCAGAACGCGGAAATCAAGGTGCCTACGGCAACCATCAGGGTCGCCATGTAGTGAAGCCTGGGGCCCACGCGGCCCATACCAAACAGCATGACGCCCAGAAAACCTGCCTCCAGGAAAAACGCGGTCAATACCTCGTAGCCCATCAAAGGCCCAAGGATCGGGCCCGTTTTGTCGGAAAATACGCTCCAGTTCGTTCCAAACTGGTAGCTCATGACAATGCCCGAAACGACACCCATGCCAAATACGACGGCGAAAACCTTCATCCAGTACTTAAAAAGGCGCAGGTAGACCTGGCGGCCGGTTTTCAGCCACAACCCTTCCAGAACAGCCAGAAAGCTGGCCAATCCGATAGAAAAAGCGGGAAAGATAATGTGAAAAGCGATTGTGAACGCGAATTGGATTCGCGCCAGCAAGGTAGCGTCCAGCAGATCCATATGTCTGTGTCCTGGCCGGTATTTTGCGCCGACTCGTCGCAACCACTCACCCCAGCTAGGAACTGGGTATGAATGGCGGAAATTCAAGGTACGTCAGGGCGTTTATGCCCGAAACTTCGCCCAAGCTTCTGATTCAGGACACCAGGTTACGTTAGGATAAGTGATGGCCAAACTCTATTTCTATTATTCCGCCATGAACGCGGGAAAATCTACCCATTTGCTGCAATCGAGCTATAACTATCGAGAACGCGGCATGAATACGCTGATTCTTACTCCTCAGCTGGATGATCGCGATGGGGTCAACACGGTGTCCTCGCGCATCGGCGTTAGTTCGCCAGCAATGGCATTTGCTGAGGATGACGATCTTCTGGCGTTAGTCCGTGAGGGTAACCACTGTGAGCCACTGTCCTGTGTCCTGGTGGACGAAGCACAATTTTTGAGTCGAGCCCAGGTCTACCAACTCACCGACGTTGTGGATCAACTCAACATACCGGTGCTCGCTTATGGCCTGCGAACCGATTTTCGCGGTGAACTGTTCACAGGAAGCCAGCATTTACTGGCCTGGGCCGATGAGTTGCGCGAACTCAAGACCATCTGCCATACCGGCAACAAGGCAACGATGGTGGTCAGGGTGGATGACCAAGGCCGTGCCGTCACTGCCGGCAAACAGGTGGAAATCGGCGGTAACAGCCGCTACCTGTCGGTAAGTCGCAAGGAATTTAAGCGCGTATTCAATGATCAGAGCGACCTGGAACCCGCCCAGGTTCCGCTGCCGCTCAAGCTTTCTGCGGATTAGTTCGAGGGTGTTTCGGCGCGCCATCTGGGCGCGATATCCTAAGCTCAAGCATAAAAAAAAACCCGCGAAAATCGCGGGTTTTTACTATACGTCCGAAAATCGTTGTTATTGATTTACTTGATTTTCGCTTCCTTGTAGATCACATGTTTTCGTACGACGGGGTCGAATTTCTTCATTTCGATCTTATCCGGCGTATTTTTCTTGTTCTTGTCAGTCGTGTAATAGTGACCCGTACCGGCACTGGACACTAGTTTGATTTTGTCTCTCATTCGCCGGTCTCCTTAAACTTTTTCGCCGCGGCCGCGCATGTCGGCCAACACGGAATCAATTCCGCGCTTGTCGATAATACGCATGCCTTTGGTGGACACTTTCAGTCGGACAAAGCGATTCTCGCTTTCCACCCAGAAACGGTGGTTTTGCAAGTTCGGCAGAAACCGACGCCGCGTTTTGTTGTTCGCGTGGGACACGTTGTTACCAACGGCAGGACCCACTCCGGTCACTTGACATACTCTGGACATTGCCAAAAGCTCCACAAATTAGTGCTCGACGTCGCCGAGCGAAAAACAGCCGCGCATTTTAACGGTACTGAGGTAAATTGCAAAGGTTATTTAGCACCCTCCCCCCGTTGTCGGCCCGCAACCAGTGCGTCAGCGTTGACAGGCACTGCAGTAAAAACTGGCTCGTTGACCAATCACCCGCTGGCTGATGGGCTTCTGACATCCAGGACAGGGTTCGCCGCCACGCCCATAAACTGCCAGTGACTGGCCGAAATAACCGGGTTGTCCGTCACCGTCAACAAAATCTCGTAGGGTCGTGCCGCCTGCCTCAATCGCCGCTGACAAAGTGTCTCTGATGCACTGTTGAAGCCTGTGGTAACGCACTTTGGACACCCGTCCTGCGGCCCGCAACGGGTGAATACCTGCGCGATACAGTGCCTCACTGGCGTAAATGTTGCCGACCCCCACCACCACATGGCCATCCATAATAAAGTTCTTCACTGCTCCTCGGCGGCCCCGGGAAGCGTCAAACAGGTGATTGGGAGAAAAATCCGCCGACAGCGGTTCCGGCCCCAAGGCTCTGAGAAGCGGATGTTCCTGAACCGGAGCGCAGGTCCACAGCAAGGCGCCAAAACGCCGCGGGTCGGTCAATCGCAATACACTGCCGCTGGTAAAGGTAACGTCCACATGGTCATGACTGCCAGGTGGCTGGGCATGGGTCAGAATGCGCAAACTACCAGACATTCCCAGGTGAATAATTGCCGTTCCGCCGTCGCTAGCCAGCAACAGGTATTTTGCCCGGCGATCAACACGGTTCACGGTCTGGCCGACCCACAACTGACCTAAGTCGGCAGGAATGGGCCAACGCAGGCGAGGCTGACGCACAACAACATCAACAACACGCTGGTGACAGATGTAAGGGGCAATACCCCTGCGGGTGGTTTCCACTTCAGGCAATTCAGGCATGGCGCCATGGTAACCAAATAGACACCTCAAAGGTGATCAACACCGACGCGCCAGGCAACCGCCTTACCGCAGTGATGTTAAGTGACGAATCCTTGTCATTTGGTGTACCGTTCTCGCGCTATGGATCGTTTTGACGTCATCATCATCGGCGCCGGCCACAACGGCTTGACCTGCGCTTGCTATCTAGCTGAAGCCGGACTGTCGGTGCTGATGCTGGAGCGCCAGGGTGTTGCTGGTGGCGCCGCCGTTACTGAAGAATTTCACCCAGGGTTTCGGAATTCGGTGGCCAGCTACACCGTCAGCTTGCTTAACCCCAAGGTCATCCAGGACCTGCATTTGGCTCGCCATGGTCTGGAGATCCTGCCGCGACCGGCGGCCAATTTCCTGCCCTGTGACGACGGCCCGGGACTGTTGATCAAAAACAGCCTCAAGGAGACCCAGGAAGAATTTCGCCGTTTGTCCGACGCCGATGCCGACGCCCTGCCCGGCTATTACGACATGCTGGAAGATGTCGCTCAGGTCCTGCGCGACCGGGTGTTGAAAACACCTCCCAAACCGGGCGGCCCATTGCGCCAATGGTTAGATATCATCACGGCGTCCCGGCAATTCAGAAGACTGACTACGGGTCGCCAGCGTGACCTTGTTGGACTGTTCAGCAAAAGCGCCAGCGAGGTGCTCGATCAATGGTTTGAACATCCCCAGGTCAAAGCCGCATTTGCCTTCGACGCAGTGGTGGGCAACTACGCTGCGCCATCTACGCCGGGCAGCGCCTACGTTCTGCTGCACCATGTTTTCGGTGAAGTGAACGGGCGAAGTGGTGCCTGGGGCCACGCAATAGGGGGCATGGGTGCAATTACCCAGGCCATGGCAAAACGGGCCCAGGAGCTTGGCGTAAGCCTCAGACTGAACGCTCAGGTGCAATCTGTTGTTACTCACGGCGGTCGCTGCACCGGGGTGAGACTGTCCAGCGGGGAGACGTTCAACGCCCGCGCAGTCGCCTCCAACGTCAATCCCAAATTGCTTTACCAACAGCTGATTGACCAAGAGCTGCTAAGCCCGGAATTCCGCCGCGCCATCAATGCCTACCGCTGTGGGTCCGCCACGTTTCGCATGAACGTGGCGTTGAGTGAGCTTCCGAATTTCACCTGTCGACCGGGAAAGGATTTGCAACTGCATCATCAGGCCGGGATCGTCATGGCCCCAGACATGGATTACCTGGAGCGTGCATTTCTCGATGCGCGTTTGCATGGGTGGTCACGGCAACCGGTGGTGGAAATGCTGATCCCGTCCACCGTGGATGACAGCCTCGCACCTGAAGGCAAACATGTGGCCAGCCTGTTCTGCCAGCATTTTGATCCACAATTGCCTGATGGCGGCAACTGGCAGAACCACCGAGAACAAGCTGCCGATCTCATTGTCGAAACGGTCAATCGCTGGGCACCCAATTTCGCCCACTCCGTGCTCGGACGCCAGATATTGTCTCCGGCAGATCTTGAGACGCGTTTTGGCCTGATTGGCGGCGATATTTTTCACGGCGCGCTGGGACTGGATCAGCTTTACAGCGCAAGACCGCTGCTGGGCTACGGCGACTATCGCGGCCCTGTCCATGGTCTCTATCACTGCGGCTCAGGGGCTCACCCTGGGGGAGGGGTGACGGGAGCACCAGGGCATAATGCCGCCAGGGAAATCATCAAAGACATCCAATGATCGCTCAGCCGATCAACGATGTTTGGCACGCCGCTGCCTGGGAGGGTAGAAAGCCGGCTCGCCTTCGGGGCGGGTTTTAAATCGGCGATGCATCCACAGATATTGGGCAGGGTTTCTGCGAACCTGAGTTTCAATCCAACGATTGATAACAGCAGCATCGTCGGTCGGGCTGTCGCCAGGCCAGTCTGATGGGCAGGGAAAAAACCGCATCTGATAACGGCCGTCGGCCTTGCGATCGAGCCAAGTTGGAACTAAAGAGCACCCCAGTCGCTTCACCAAGCGGGAGGTGGCGGTGGTGGTTGCTGCAGGTACAGAGAAAAAGTCGACAAACTCAGCGCCGAAACTGAAATCTTGATCTGGTGCGTAAAATAAAGCGCCGCCTCCTCGTAGCCAGCGCATCATTCCTCGGGTATCTTTTTTCTCCAGCGTGCAGTCAACGTAGCGGCCCCGGGCGCGCCGGACCACGTGATCCACCAATGGGTTTTTGTGGTCCCGTGTAATGGATGCCGGAGCCGGATGGCTGATAAGACTCAGCATCGGCCCGATCAGCTCAACCATGGTGACATGCGCTATGAGCAAGACGCACCCGCCCTGGGCACGGGCCTTGGCCAGATGTTCGACACCCTCAAAATCCACCAACTTTGCCAGCGTTGTCGGGCTGCCCCAAAGCCCAAGGGGCATCTCCAGCAAGCCCCGGCCTGCTTCACGGAAATGCTGTCTCACTCGCCTGGCCCGGTCGCGTCTGGACAGCTCCGGAAAACAAGCATCGATATTGGTTTGGGTGATATGACGCCGCTGGGTCATGGCAAGCCAGGCCACTTCGCCAAGCCTGGCACCCAACCAAAGCCGCAGCGGCTGGGGTAACCAAACCGAGGCTCGCATCACACCGATGGCCGCCACAGCGGGCCAATGTCGCGGATTAGTCCACAGGTTACTCGGCATGATTAATCAACGGACCAGCGACACTACTTAAGCTCTTCATCCCGGGGCTGACGGGATTCAAACAGCTTTGCGTACTTCAAAAACACATAAAACGCGCCACAAATGGCGCTGATAAATCCGGCCCATCCGTTGAGGAATTGACGTTTGAAAATATATCCGCGGACAAAGAACCAGGGTGGATACAACAACATTCTCAGGCGGGTAAAACGTTGACCGCGGCGCTGCTTATCCACAACTAGCCCGGTGGAGTAGTGATTGATCTTGTCCACCTTGGTATGCACATCCACCTCGCCAAAGTGCACAAACGGCGCATCCAGTCGCCGCACTGGTCCGGTTACCTCGGGCGCTGCATGAATTGGCATATCGCCCATTTTTCCGCGTGTTTTGTCGAACAACCGGAGAAAGTCATTCAACCGCGAACGTTCGCTTTGCAGCCGCCAGAACATCTGTTCTATCCGCGGCAAACGGTAACCTGCGCAGTCTGGCTCGGTTTTGAGCAGGTCAGCAATGACCCGCTGGGCTTGGGGGGTTAAGGCCTCATCGGCATCCATCAAGAGAACCCATCGATGGCGGGTCAGATCCAGCGCCTTTTGCTTTTGCGGCCCGTAGCCGGAAAACGGACTTTGCTCTACTCGACAGCCAGCAGCCTGAGCGATCTTCACCGTTTCATCGCTGCTGAAGGAATCCAACAGAACAATTTCGTCGGCAAACGCCACGCTATCTAGCAGTCTGCCAAGAGTGCGGTCGTTATTGAGCGTGGTCACGAAAACCGACAATTCAGGCATCGAGCAACGATTCCGATCGGTGGCCAGTCTGAGAAAAACCACAGTAGACCATTACCAACCACCAGCAAAGCAGGGACCAGAAGGTGGAATAAAAGGCCAAGTGTGTATTGATGGGAAATACCATCACGCCCAACGCCAAAGCAAACGGCAATACCGCGTGCTTGGCGCGCACCGGTAGGCTGCGCCAATGGCGCCAGGCCAAGGTTAGAGCCAACAACAATCCTACAAAGCCCAACACACCCGTCTCGGTCAGCACCTCCAGCACAATTTGGTGGGCGTGGGCGGCGCCGGTGTCCCCACGGCCGCCCAGCCATCGATCGTTATCCTGGGCAAACTCCGGATAGGCGTAACGAAATCCGCGCGTGCCGACACCGTTAACCGGGTGGGCGGCAATCATGCTCAGCGACGTTCGCCAGATCGGCAGGCGCCAACCCAGCGCTCGATCCACCGAATCGGCGTCCCCTTCCAGCACCAACAACGATCGATCAAATCGTTCCGCCAGAGAGGGTGACAGATGGTAGCCCATCACCAGCGTGGCGCTGGCCACAGTCATCAGAATTACCCCAGCTTTAAGCCAACGACGTGGCCGCCCTTTGGCATACAGATAGACGTAGGCCAACAACACCAGCCCAAACATGATCCACGCGGCACGGGTGCTGACCAGCACAATGACCGCCAGCAACAGGCCAAGCACAGCCCACAAAACCGCCTTTGGCAAGAAGCGCCTGGCATATTCCAAAGGGATAGGAGCCAATACCGCCAGCACGTGACCCAGTTTGATGTTGGTCTGACCGAACAGTCCGTTCAGGCGATCTGTGCTCATGGGCATACCCAACAAATTGCGTCCCAGGGATACTTGGATCAGCGCATCTATGCACCAAAAAACAACCAAAGCCGACACAATTCGCCACAGCGCCAGACGCTGGCGGCTGTCGGCCAAGTGGTAGATAACAAACAGCCCGACCGGCAGAAACCGCAAAAATGCCAAAGACGATTGCCAAGACCGGGCAGGCTGCACTGCGTCAAAACAGGAGAACAGGCTTGGCAGCACAAAAGCCAACAATAAACCCAGAAACAATCGGACCGACGGGCGTTGCCAGAATTGGGCAGACACCCTGAACATCAACACAATGCCCGCCAGCATCATCACAGCGACGGGCACTGCTGACAGCCGGGAGAAGGGTAGAAGAATCAACACGGACACTATCAGCCCGGCGGGCCACCAGTACAACCAGCCCAGGTCTTTGCTGTCTTGAGGTGAAGTCAGGGTGGCGTTATCGGCGATTGAATTCATGCTCGAGTGGATGGAACTCACACATTCCTGAGGTTACAAAAAGTCGGCATCAGCGCTCAAAGTTCCGTTACCCTGGGCTGGCGGCAAACGCATATGAGTTGGGCCTACCGGCAGCGGGATTGTACCATCGCTCACAGCTTCCACTGTCGCCGCTGAACCGCGACTGAATCGCCACCTGCGGTTGGCCCAACAACATCAGGATAGTCCTCATGCTTAAGTTAGTGAAAGACGGCTGGATCATCATCGGGCTAACCCTGGCGCTGTTGCTGCTGACTGACGCCGCTCTCAAGACACTGATACCCAATACCCCCGGAGCATTAGTTCAACCCGGAGCCGTTTCACCCGATAGAATCCAATCCCCCGCACTGGCCGACGCGCCGTGGGTGGAGGACTATTTCAAAGAGTTGCGCCAGGCCCGCAGGACCGCGTGGTCACCATGGGAATATTGGCGCCGGCAACCCTACAGCGGCGAGCACATCAATATTGACGCCAACGGCGTGCGCCGAAGCTGGCAACCGCCAGAACCCCGTTTCACTGTTTGGATGCTGGGCGGGTCCACCGTTTGGGGCACCGGCGCCCGGGATGACCACACCCTGCCCTCAGCGCTTGCCAGAGAACTGGCGGGCCGCAATCTGCCGACATCGGTGATTAACTTGGGGGAAAGTGGATTTGTCAGCGCTCAGTCTCAAATTCGATTTCTGCGCAGACTTGAGACCGGACAACTGCCTGACCTGGTCATTTTTTATGACGGAGTCAATGATGTATTTGCCGCGTTGCAGTCTGGCTTGCCCGGGGTTTCACAAAACGAAAGCCACCGAAAATCCGACTTCCGCGTAACCGATGGCGTCGATAACTACCTGCAGGCGGCGCCCAGAGTACTGGAAGGAGTTGGACGCCTGTTGGCCCGGTCCGACACGCCGGAGCCGGTGCAGCCGCTAGCAGGGGACATTGCCCGCACCTATGCCGCTCGCGTGCATGCGAGTTTCGCCGTCGCTGATGCAGCATCCATTCCAGCCCTGTTTTACTGGCAGCCCAGTGTATTTAGCAAAACTCCCCTGCATACCAGTGAACAGGCCGTTTTGGCGGCCAGCCTGGCTCGCCATCAGGCGTTACAGCAGGCCACCGACAAGGCCGTCTTGGCAGCGCTTGCCGGTACCGAGTATTGGTCAGACCTGAGCCAGGCTCTCGACGGCGATGGACAGCCGTTGCTGATGGATTTCTGTCATCTGTCTGAAGCCGGCAACCGGCGTGTTGCCGAACAGATGGCGGGTCAGGTGGCCGCCGCACTGGTAGACCCAGGGCACCGCCCCAGCGACTGATACAAAGCCAGGGTTTTTTCTTGCATATCACTTTTCAAGAACGGCTGCTTATCCGGCACCACCGGCGTTGAATCCAAGAACTGACGAGTCTTGTCCAGCAGATCGCCTTCTTCGCCGGCTTGCACCCGCCCTTGTGGAAAAACCGTTGCCAAAACTTCACCTATGCCGCCGTGATCATAGCCAATGACCGGACGGCCCAGCGCCAAAGCTTCCGCAGCGGTGCGGCCGAAGGACTCGGGTTTGGCCGATAGGGAATAAACAATATCCGCCATTGCCATCACGTCCCGAATATCCTGGCGCTGGCCGGTAAAGGTGATGCGGTCGGCCATGTCCAGACGTTCGATGCGTTGCAGCAGTCGTTCGCGGTAACCACTGCCCTCGGCAAATTCGCCCACAATAACGCCCTGACAGTCCGGCCCCTGGACCGACAGGCGTGCGACCAGATTAACCAAGGACCCAAAGCCCTTGGACTCAGTAACCCGGCCCGGCAACATCAATAACCGGCGATCCGCCGGGATATCCATTTCCGCCAAAAACTGCTGTCTTTTTTCGTCCGAGGGCCTAAACCCATAGGAAAACACCTCTGGATCAATGCCGCGGTATATCAGGCTGATCTTCGCTGGATCCAATTGCGGATAATGCTGCAACCAGTACTTTCGTGCACTTTCGGATACGGCAATCACACGGTCACCGCGAGTCATCACTCCACTATAACGGGACACCGAGTTCAGGCCATGCAGCGTCGTTACGAAGTGCGGTTTGGCCGCCACTTTTTTCAATGCCCGTAGTCCTATCCAGGCCGGTAGCCTTGAGCGAGCATGAACTATATCCACCCGATGTCGCGACATCAGGTCGCGAAGAGTGTTGACGGTTCTGATCACCGTGGGTGATTTTCGCCCAATGGCCAACTGAAAGTGCTGACTGCCCATCGCTTCCAGTGGCGGTACCAGCATGCCACCCGCGGACACGACTAATGATCGATGGCCAGCCTTCACCAACGCCTCAGCCACCTCAAAGGTGCCGCGCTCGACGCCGCCGGAGTTCAGCGCAGGCAACAGCTGCATGACGGTCAGGCGAGACATGAGATGCTCATACGATGGATGACGACGCGGTCCAAACGATTGGTGCTTGGCCCAATACCCGCCCACAACCGGACTGGGATCGGCCGATTAGCACCACCGCTCAGCTTCCGGTTGCAGCCAGCTCCAGGACGAAGACCGCGCCGCAGTACGGGCAGGACTCCCGACCACTTTTTTCCACCGGCAAATACACTCGTGGATGGGAATTCCACAACGCCATGTCCGGCGTTGGGCAAGACAAGGGCAAATCGGCGCGAGTAACGGTGTACTCTCGCTCCGCGTTGGCAGACTGCAGTTCTGGATTGTCTGCATCAGTTGGATGACTCATGGCTGACCTCAAAAGTTGTGGATGGCGCCACGCCAACGCGAATGATATCAGGGAAAAAAACAATGTGCGCGATCTGGAGAAACTGCTAGAGTTCGCGCCCATGGCGACAGATTGCTGGATAGTCACCGATGGCGCGAGAGGCAACGAGAAGCAATGCCAGGCGCTGGCGTATTATCTGGCCCAAATCGGTGCAATTGATCCCCACCCTCCCAGTCGCTTTCGGCTCTCGTTAGCGCAACCCTGGGACGCATTGGCCCCTCGGCTAACCTGGCGCGCAGGAGCGGGATTCAGGACCGCCGCCAATGCCGACAGCCACTGCGCTGATATCGATCAACTGACCCAGCACCCGCCGCCCAAGCTCCTGATTTCCTGTGGCCGACGCGCCGCATTAGTGGCCAGGGTATTGAAGAAACGCTCTGGATCGGTTTTGACCACCGTGCAAATTCTCAATCCACGTATCCATCCCCGGCATTTTGACTGGGTCGTTTGTCCGCGCCATGACGGACTCAGTGGCAACAACGTCATTGCGACCGACGGCGCGCTGCATAACGTGGATGAGGAAACGCTGAAATTGGCGCGAAATCAGTGGCCGGAGCTGGCGAACCTGGGCCAACCCAGAGTTGCGGTTCTGGTGGGCGCCAGCAATGGCGCCTATCAAATTGACAGGCCGTATCTTGAACGTCTTTTGTCGGGCGCATCACAGCTTGCCGGTCGCGGAACCCTGATGGTCACCACCTCAAGGCGAACGCCTTCACCGCTGCAGGACTTTGTCCGTGACTGGTTGACCGAGCATTTAGCGACTCGTTTCCTGTTGCATGCCGACCAACCAGCGCTGGCCAACCCCTACTCGGGACTGCTGGCCTATGCGGACCGGATTGTTGTGAGCTCCGACAGCGTCAATATGATCAGCGAGGCGCTCGGTACCGGGCGTCCGGTGCACTGCCTGACGATCAGTACAAAAAACCAGCGATTTTCTCGTTTCCAAGGGGCGCTCTTGGACAGCGGTCGGCTGTCTGGACTCGACGATCCAGGCCGGTCCGACTACCCCCCTTTGAGGGAGACCGTGACGGTCGCCCACACCATCGCACCGTCATTGCCTGCATGAGTTTTGCGCCACAAACCTATCGTCAGGGTCGCGGCAACGTGATGTACAAAGCGTTGGCTCATCCCATGGTAACGGAAGCCAGCGACACGTTAGTTCGGCGTTTGAGCGAGCTTCCAGAGCTTTCGGTTTTTGATCCAAACGGACAGTTTTCGACCTGTGATGCGTTTCTCAATCTCAGCGAGATTCCCAACATTAAACGCTACTGTGCCGATTCAAGGCAACGAGCAGACGCGGTTGAACCTATAACCCACTATCGCGGCGGCCCACTGCTGGTGCTGGATTTTGATTATCCCCACTTGGCTCATCTGGCTGCTCTGAGTGCCAGCGGCCCAGTTTTCGACCTCAATGAAATCAAGCTGCCATCGTCATGGCAAACCGCTTCCTCCCACTATTTGTCGCCGCTGAATTTCGTCTATGATTTTGCGCTGTTCCAGCATCATTGTCCCCGACCAGGGATCGTCACTCGCATTACCACCGCCAACTACTGGGCGCGTTACGGCGCCCAGGACGTTCGTCTTCAATGCCTCTTGCTGGATGACGGGGGCCAGCGCCTTGCGGGTCTGACCCGACAGCTCAACGAGGCCGATGCACTTATTGAGATCAGCAGCGATCAATTGGCCAGAGATCATGACCTGGCCGCATTTTCAGGGCAACTCATGCTGCATGCCGTTGGCGCCGCTGGCCATGACGTTATGAAATATGTCTGTGATCAATATGACGCCACTGACATCCTGACGACCACCCATGACGCCAACAGCTGGCCCGCAGCCCGCTATGGCGGCATTCCACTACCTACCGCAGCTGACGAGAAAGTCAGCCTGTGGATTCAAAACCCCCACTGCCGCGAAATACCCGCTGGCACCCTCTCTGTGTCCACTGCCTCCAACCAAACGGTCACCCTGCAACGCTCTCTGGGGCCATTGGAAACCTACTCATGGCCTTTGCACGCACTGCCGGGCAGCACTCAGGTGACACTGACGTCAGCCCGACACCTGGCCCGCCCGCGATACTCCATCTCGCGGGGAGACAAACACCATTTGGCCCACGCCAATGTGGTGCGCGATGATCTCACTGACGACGCGGGTTTTTGGAAACAAGGCAAGGCGCTGGGGCGAGGGTATCTGCTGACTGCCCCGTTACTCACGCCTGCCGACTATCAATGTGAGGTACTCGTCACACCGATGTCGGGCCTGAGCGAGCCTGCGGCCATTCGCCTGCAAACCTTTTCTGCCAAGGGGCTCGAGATGTCTGACCTTGCCTTGGCCAGTGGCGAAAGTGGCGACCCTCACTGGCAAAGGGTAGACGCCAACCACAGCGGCCATCTGGAACTGAGCTATGACCCGCAACGCCAGGGGCCCGTGGACGGCTGGCTGCACGCCATATTTCGCTATCGTCACAAGGCATCCGGACATCAGAGCGAAACCAGCTTTGGTAGCCATATGTTTAACATGCTGGCCACTTATGGCTCTGAACCCCAAAGCTACAATGGGCCCCCGCCGGGCCTGAGAACTCGCCTTTTCGGTCGACCGCCGCCCGTCGGATGCCGGGGCTTTTTTGTACTCATTTATCCAGTTTCGCAGCGCTGGCATGAATTCTCCGATACCCAGATAACCCTTTTGAACGCGCAAGGGAAAGCCCTGGGTCAACGCCACCTCGCCATACCGCAGTCCGGGTCGCTAACGTTTTTTGTTGACGATCTGTTTGGCAGCCCGCTCCCAGACTCCCAGTATCAAATACTCATCCGGGATACCCGCTGCCGGCTCTTTGGATACCACGGTTTGACTCGGGGTGAGGGTGAAACAACGTGTTTCAGCATCGACCACCTGTTCGGCTTTTGACAAAAAGTGCATCGATGCCCTCCAGACTGACCGACCCACATTTGAAAATTGGCGCCGACGGCGCGGTCAGATCCGGCCTGTACGACGACATCTATTTTCAAGCTGAGGGTGCCTGCGAGGAAAGTCAGCAGGTGTACGTGGACGGCTGCAAACTCACCCATCGCTGGCACGAAGCCGCCCATTTCACGATCGCTGAAACCGGCTTCGGTTTTGGTATCAACTTTCTTCAAACCTGGCATCACTGGCGACGCCATCGCGGCCCCTGTGAGCGCCTGCATTATGTTGCTATTGAAGCCCATCCGATATCCGCCGCCACCCTCAAACCCGTGCATCAGCGCTGGCCCCACCTTCAACCCCTCTGTACGCAGCTACGCAGGCACTATCCGGCCCTGACCCCGGGATACCACCGAATCACTCTGGGTGATCAGGTCACCTTGACCCTGTTGTTAGGCGACGTGCTGGAGATGCTGGAACAGTTGGAGGCCAGCGTAAACGGCTGGTTTCTGGACGGCTTCGCGCCGTCGAAAAACCCCAAAATGTGGGAACTTCCTGTACTGCGACAAGTGGCCCGCTTGTCCAGCTCCGGGGCGGGCCTGGCAACTTTCAGTACCGCGCAAATGGTGCGCGAGGGTTTGATCGAAGCGGGATTTACATTGACTCGGCGTCCCGGCTTTGGCAACAAAAAGGAATGCCTGGCAGGTGTCTACGAGGGTGTGCCTCAATCAGGCTGTCCCCAGTGGTTTGTACCGCCGCCCCCGGTTTCCACCAGTCAAAGATCGTCTCCGCAGATCACCATCATTGGGGACGGCGTTGCTGGGCAAAGTGTTGCCAGTGCACTGCGCCTTCGCGGCTTACCGTTTCGACTATTGGGTACAGGCGCCGGCGCTTCGACAAATCCATCAGTGTCTGTGATGCCTCGACTAGAGGCCGGCGACGCACCGGCCGGTCGATTTTTTTGGCACGCCTACCGGTATGCCCTTGACTACTGGAACCGCCGGCAAGAATTCACGCCCTGCGGCGCCTTGCAGTTCGCCAGAACTGACGCTGAGGCAGAGCGCTTCACGCGCATCGTTCAACACTGGGACATGCCGCAAGCCCACCTTAATTTGCTAACCGGCGAGGCGTCAAAGAGCTTCAGCGGTGTCACAAGAGACCATGTGGATTCCGCCCTTTGCTTTCCTGAAGCAGGAATTGTCAAAGGATTCGCTCGGGGTTCAGTGGATCAGATTAGGGTCACCGGCGCGTCCTACAGCAATGAAGGCTGGCAACTGCAAACCAGCGTAGGCCCACTACAAGCAGACATCTTGGTGCTGACAACTGGCGCACAATCGCTGCCACTGGATACTGGCATTGCGCTGCAAAACTGGCATGGAATGGCATTGAAAGTCCCTGCAACTGAACGCTCGACCTCACTGCGCTGCGGACTTTTTGGCGGCAAGTATCTGCACCCACACGCCGAAGGCGCCCATTGGGCCGGCGCAAGCTTTAACCAGAGCGTGGACGCCACAACATCCGACCAATTAGCTGAAACCCTATTGAGCCAATACCCGGACCTGCTGTCCCCGCTACCACCACTGGCACGTTGGCAAGGCTGGCGTCACGCGACTCCAGACCGTTTACCCGCCGCCGGACCGGTCCTCGATATGGCGCTCGCTGAGAACGCATTGGCATGGGTCCGTGGCGGCCCGGTAGGCCGCAGCGTGCCATGGCTGCCAAACTGCTATTTCCTGGGCGGCCTGGGTGCACGAGGCTTTACCACCGCGCCACTGCTTGGAGAATGGCTGGCCAGCATGATCAGCGGCGACCCCTGGCCTCTCCCGCGAGACCTGGCCCTAACCGTAGCCAGCAGCCGCTTCCTGGTCCGAAAACTCAAACGCCAGCAGACCACCATCTAACCCCTAAAGCTTACCTCTACAGGTGGCAGATAGTGTCAATACGAGGCAACGGTCGACACCCCTTGCTTATCGCTCCAACGCTATTTGTTGTTCGACTTGCTCAATAGCCTCCCAAAAAACTTTGCTGCTGTGCTGACCCGCCCGATGCAACGCCCCCGACACGCTGCCGAAACCCGCCAAGCCAAAATGCCTGGCCAACTGTTCCAGCGTCAGCTGGCTATGTTTCCGGCACAGCCACAGAGCGGCCATTCGAGGCAGGTTCGTGCGCCCACGAGATGACGTGAGAATGCTGCGCCGAGTCACTTCAAAGTGATCGGCCACTACACGAATAATTCGCCTCGGCGGTATGCCCGGGATACTGGCCCTTGCACCGGCTGTTTGCTCCTGGCCGGCTAACGCCTGCCGAACAAAAGTTTCACTGCCCAGAACCGCGCCTGGTCTGCGGCTGCGATAATACTGACGCACCAGTTCGTTGGACTCGCCGTCCCGCTCTACATACTGGCGGTATACCCGAGCGCTGTTTCGATCATCGGGCTGGCAACCCGCTGCGACCAGCACCGCATCCCGCCGTAACCATTCGGGTTTCCTCCGCGACGTAACAAAGCTTGGGTAGCTCGACCAACGGTACCGGTCCAGTCTCTGCACCATGCCAGTGACCAACGGTCGCCGATGAAGATGCCGGGACACACCGAGTAACGCGGTTTGCGGTTCGAACAGCACGGCGCGAAACCGTCCACGAAACAACGGGCCGTCGCGACCGCTCAAGCGGTTGTAGCGTTGCGTGTACACACCTCCGATGTGACGCATGGAACGTGAGAGATTGGCATGGGTGGTATGCACCATCAGGTCGAAGCGGTTACTCATCAAACAATATGCATGCACCTCAACCCCAAACGTAGGCTCCAAACTCTGGAGCAAATCGAGAAAAATCTGCCGATGTTCATCGTTGCGGAAAATCCGCTGACGTCCGGCCCCCCGATTAGCAACGTGATACCAGCCCCCGGCTACCTCAATTCGTGTAGGTCGGGGCAATTCTGACTTCCACCTGTTGCAGGATTGACCAATTTTTCTGTCGACTTAGAGGCATTTTTAAAGATCGTTATTTTTCCTGTACTTACGCGCCGAACTTAACTATCAAAGCGGCATCTCAACTATTAATCGGGTAATACCAACCTCAGGTGCAAATAATATTAATTTAGATTATTCCATCTAATTGTTTGTTTTATAGAACTTTTATTAGCACCCCTCTAGAGGGTGATGTGACCAGATCGACCGTTGTACCTTTTTTGAACAAAAAAAACAAACCCGGCACCTTTTTGATCATCACCAGTCATCGAAGGGCTGGAAAGCTGAGACTTAGTGGGAAATAACATAGATAACCAGACCTGACCCCTAATGCTGATATTTTAGATATCATGACAATATTTTGCCTTCTCGAGAGCGACAATTGACCCACAACCATCACCAGGAGTAGCTTAGATTTCAACGCAACGGACCGGCCTGACGCCAGCAACCCCACCAGGAAGCAGGCGGCCAGAACCAACCCAAGCGAGGCGCTTCAGGTGGTAAGAAGCGTTCTGCCGCACGGCAAGGCCCTCAGGGGATTTGCCTGAACACCACCGCGGCGGGTGCGAGGAGAAGTCGCCCTTCTCTGAGATAGACGCCAGGCAATGCGAAAGCGTTGGCGACGTCGAAAAAGAAAGCGGATGTGAAGAGATCCGACGTAGCTGTCTGAGAGGTTGAGTTTTAAACAGCTCTCAAACACCAGACTTTACGGAGTCAGGAAACGACCGACGGGAAGCGCTCTGCAGGGCGTGGACGGACGAGCACTGACACACCTTCTCGGAAAGGGAGCTTCGGCTCCCTTTCTTTTTTGGCGTTCTGCAATCTATCCGTCCTGCATGATTTCCCGCCACACCCGGGACACTTCTGGCTCGAACTCCCCTGCCTGCTTGGGTAATCCAGCACCCAAAGATATTCTTAGTTCAGAATCAACCGATGAAGCATACCCATCGACAAGCACACCTCGCTGCTCACCGCTCAGCAGTTCACAACGCGCTGCCACTTTCAGCAGTTCAGGCGTTCCCGCTGCCTGAGCCAACGCCTCATGTTCGCCGGAATACGCCATGCAAAGGAACTGAGCAAGAAATTCAATGTCGAGTCGCGCGCCAGGGCGAAACTTAAATCGATCCGCAGCGCCGCGAGTTTCTCGCTGCATCTTGAGTCGCATATCGCAGATCTCACTGCGCAGCGTACAAGAGTCCCCCTGATGGGTAAGAACCTGCTGACGAATCTCAGCAAATCGGTCAGACACCGCTGGCCCGCCATACACCCTGCGAGCTCTCACCAACGCCTGGCGTTCCCAGACCCATGCGCTATCGCGCTGGTACTTTTCATAGGCATCAAGGGAAGACACCAAGAATCCTGCATTGCCATTAGGCCGTAGCCGCGTATCCACTTCGTAGAGTCGACCAAAGGGCGTTCGCAAAGTGAGAAGGCTTAGTACTCGCTGCACCAGTCGGATAAAAAACTGGCGCACCGGCACCGACCGGGGGCCATTGGTCATGTCGCTGTCGGTGCCGCCATCGGTGAGGAACACCAAATCCAAGTCGGAATCGTAGCGCATTTCAGCAGAGCCGAAAGTGCCATACCCGATGGCTGCAATATCCACATCGGTCGGACAACCGTGGCGGGATTCAAGCTCCTTCCTCGCCAACGTTATTACCTGTTCGAGTAATCCCTGGGCCAAATCGGTTAGGGCCTGCCCGACATACAGAGCATCTCGATTGCCGCTAAGAAATGCGATAGCCAGCCCAACCATTTCGCGCCGTTGCGTTTCGCAAAGCGCCATCAAGGTCTGCTCCATATCACCATCGGCAAATCCAATAGACCTTTCCAACTGATGCTTTAGCGACTCTGGCGCCAAACGAGCTACGGGCGCAATCAGGTCATCCAGCAGACCAGGCTGTAGCTGTAATCTCTTTCCTAGCCATTCGCTGCGACAACATACCCAGACCACACGCTCCATCACTGCAGGGCGCTCAGCGAGAAGAGCCAGGTAGGCTGTCCGTTGCGCAATCGCGGCAATAATGGCGAGCACGTCACGCAACACCTGGGTTTGCCCGCCGGCATTGGACACTTGTTTGATGAGTTTGGGCAGAAGATCATCAATAATTCCACGACCCTTTGCCCCCGCATTGCGAAGCGCAGGCCGCTTTGAAAATTGCTTTAAGAGCGTCGCCGCCTCAGCCGGATCAACAAAATGGAGATCTCCCAACGCAGCAGGTAACAGCGACTCCTGATCCAGCAAATTCCACGCCTTCCACTCTGAGCGATCCTCAGGTGTTTCTCGTGCCGGCGCAAAGGTTTGGTTGAAAATGGTAGTGACGATCCCGCGCCAGTGCTTAAGCGTACGACTGAAATCCACCGCGTCGGAAAAGCCACAGACCTTGGCCAGCTCAGACAGCTGGTCCGTGGTTTGCGGAAGGTGATGGGTTTGCTGATCGTCTTTCTGCTGCAGACGGTTTTCCACTAAACGGAAAAACCGATAGGCCTGAGATAAGTCATCCGTTTCGCCGTCGGAAAGCAACCCGTGATCGCTCAATGCCGCTAGCGCCGGCAGCAAACTGACCTGACGTAAGTCAGCAAGCCTGCCGCCTCGCACCAATTGAAAAGCCTGGGTCAAAAACTCAATTTCACGAATCCCGCCGGCCCCCAGTTTGATGTTCTGATCCCGTTCCTTGCCGCTTTCTTTGATCAGGGCCTTCATTTGCCGCAATGCCTCAAAAGCGCCAAAGTCCAAATAGCGTCGATAGACAAAGGGTCGAAGGGACGCCATCAATTCACTGCCGCGCGTCAGATCACCAGCCACAGGACGGGCCTTGAGCAGAGCGTAACGCTCCCAATCGCGGCCCTCCAGCAGGTAATACTGCTCCATCGCCGAAAAACTTAAGGCCAGGCGTCCTGCATCACCAAAGGGCCTGAGCCTTAAATCCACCCGATACACAAACCCCTGCTCAGTGACGGTATCCAGTAGACGCACAATTTTCCGCACAGCGCGGGCGAAGTACTCCTCGTTGGTCAGGCTTTTTGCGCCATTGGTGACGCCGACCCTGGCAAAGGCAAAAATCAGATCAACGTCGGAGGAGAAATTTAATTCCCGGCCACCCAGTTTGCCCATACCCAGTACCACCAGAGATTGGACCTGGCCGGCGGAATCACAGGGGGAACCAAAACGCTGGCTCAAACGATGCTGAGCCAAATCGGTGGCAATGGTAATCAGCGTTTCCGCAACAACGGACAGCGCGGCAAGGGTTTCGCTGACATCGTCGGCGGTTGAGAAGTCCCGCCACATGATCAGTAACAGTAGTTTGTGGCGCAGCTGTCTGAGCCATGCCATTTGTTGCTCTTCCGACGCATCTTTAACCGCGTCTGGGCCCACCTCCATGCATTGGGCGGCCACGAACGCCGGCCAATCCAGTGGACCCTTGGCCGTGCCAGCCTGCCATTGCTCTGCTAACCAAGGCCCGAAAACCTGGGTCGTTTTCAACGCATAGTCGCTGTATCCACACAACAGCTCCAGCACGCTGCCAAAGGTTGGGTCCTTGGCCGCCAGGCGTTCAAGTTCGACGGGCAGGGACGTCAGTCGGGTTCACCGTTCTCGGGGTTTTCGCACGGCCCAAGCGAGTCGCCACGAGCCAAATGTTCTCGAACGGCAGCATCCCCCTCCACCCGAATAGTCTTATCGCCTCCCTGACACATCGGTGTGAAATCGCGAACTTTATTCGGCTCCGCTGGGCCAGTGGTCTTATAAACCGTGCAGGCGCTGAGCAGCGCTATCAACAACAGTAGAAATAGTTTCATGGGTTCTTTTGCTCCTCTATGTAGCGCTGCACCGCGGCATCCAGCAGGTCCAGCGGAACCGACCCTTGCGCTAACACCGCATCGTGAAACGTTCGCAAATCGAAGTCTGAGCCTAGCGCCTGCTGCGCCTGGGCGCGCAACGACTTAATTTTTAGCTCCCCCAATTTGTAAGACAGCGCCTGACCTGGCCAGGAAATGTAGCGATCAATTTCTGTTGTAACCTCATGTATGGACAGGGCTGTATTGCTTGAGAGGTAATCCAGGGCCTGCTGGCGACTCCAACCCAGTGCGTGCATACCGGTATCCACCACTAGACGACAGGCTCTCCACATCTCGTAGGTCAGTCGTCCAAAATGGTCGTAGGGCGTTTCATAGATCCCAGCTTCAACGCCCAGAAACTCCGCATAGAGACCCCATCCCTCACCGTACGCCGAAATGTAGTCGTTGCGCCGAAAAGGGGGCTGATCGCCCAGTTCCTTAGCCAAAGCATTTTGTAGATGATGTCCCGGTACCGCTTCGTGCAAAGTCAACGCGGGAATGGTGTAAAGGGTGCGGCTGGGTAAGTCGTAGGTGTTGACCCAGTAAAGCCCGGGGCGAGTGGAATCGATGGGCGCGCCAACGTACCGCCCACTGGTGTAAAACGGTGCTAGATCTTCCGGAACCGGCTCAACACCATAGGGTTGGCGAGGCAAATGGGAGAAGTAGGCCGGTAACGCGCCATCCATTTTTTTCGCGTAGTAGCTGGCCACCATCAACAGCTCTCGAGGGGATTGCGCGTAAAACTGGGGGTCGGTGCGGAGAAATTCCACGAACTGCGCAAACGTGCCTTCGAATTCCAGCGCTTCAATGATCGCCACCATCTCCGCGCGAATTCGGGCCACTTCGTCCACGCCCGTTTGATGAATCTCACGGGCACTCAGAGTTAACGTTGTGTAGTAACGAATCTGGTCGTTGTAAAAGCGTTCGCCATTGGGCAGCTCGGTTGCGCCAAGGGTTTCCCTTGCACCCTCGGCATAGGCGCCATTGAAAAACGTCAGCAGCCGTTGGTACGCGGGTATAACTCCCTCCATTACCAGTTTCTTTCCTCGGGCCTGCAGCGCAGTGCGGTCGGCTTCGCTCAACGGGGCCTTGGGTTCAATCAGCGGCTGATAGAAGACGCTGTCTTCGGCAGCACTGACAATGTGCGCAACAATGGCCTTGTCGCGCCCCTTCATCACCACCTGAGGCTGGGTCATGCCCAGCTCAATTCCCGATTGCATCAGAGCGATGTAGTCGTCGATGACGTCCGGCAACATCGCCAAACGGTCCAGATAATTATTCAGATCGGCCTGCTGCTCCAGCGGCACGCTTTGGGGCAATCGGGCCAGACTGGAATAAAACCCTGAATCACTGTTAAACGGGATCAGATAGCCACCGTTATCTACGTTGTCGACAAAACTGCGAATCTGACGTCGATATATTGCGTAGTTGGCTTGGTCTTCCAAGCTCAAGGCCGAAACATCAATCGCCTGCAACTGGGTTAGCACCTGCGTCCAGTAGCTGTGTCGACGCTGAATATCTTCGGGACGTTGACGGGCAAGAAGATGGTTAAATCGTTCATCGCCAACGTAAGTGGCCAACAGCGGCGCTTCCCGCAATCGGAACTCCCACTCAGTTTCGTAAAGATCGCGAAATTGCTGAGCCGCTTCATCGCTGGCCGGTGTCTGCGCCAGAACGACCGAAACGGTCGTCCAGATCATAAAAACCGCAAGTAGTCCTTGCCGTCGCGCCATAGTGATAGCTCCCTGTTTTGAAAACATTATACGACCATGGTTCCCGTTACATTCGTTCGATGGGCCAAAACTGCCTAACGCCACTGCCCACAGCGTGTTTTCAGTTCAGCCTGTCGCTCTCGAATAGATCGCTTCAACTCGGGGCCCCGCTCTGCTCGATAACCTGTTCGACGTTCTCGCCACAGGTCCGTCAGCTGTCGCCGAAGCTGCAGGCAATTCTTCGATTCGTTGGGGACAGCCTCTGGCGCAGCATCCGTCATCGGGTTTATTGACGGCGGTGGAGATTGGGGGCTTACGTCAGCAACCGGGGCCAAAAGATTGGGCTGCGGCAAGCGAACCAAAATCGTTTCGTTCAAATTGTCCGGTCCCGGGCCGTGCTGCGGGCGATCAGAAAATACCAGCGTCCCATCAGGAGCCGTTGTGCGAAATATTTGCGGCCCATCGCTGGCCATTGCCGAGCAGGGTACAACCATCAGCCACATCAAAATCCAGTGTCTCATCAAGACTATCCGCTATTTCATCAGCCTCTGATTATTGGCCAGTTCAACTCCCTTGGCGCAGCGCCTATCTCCGATTCTACTGTCGGCATCAACCATGGCAGAGCGTGGGTAGATCGCTACAATGTGGGGATGGATGAGAAAAACACATTGTCTGAAAAGGCCTGGTTTGAAACCTACCTGCATCGCGAGCTGCCCTTGTCACTAGCCATGGAGGTTTCCGTCATGGAGGTCTGTGAGACGCAAGTTCAACTATCGGCGCCGCTGGCGCCAAACCGTAACGACAAAAACACCGGGTTTGGCGGAAGCCTGGCCAGCCTGTTGTTCATGGCCGGCTGGGGCTGGTTGTTCAACACCCTAAGGCGGCGCGGCATTAACGCTGATGTCGTGGTAATGGACAGCACCATCAGCTACAAGCGCCCGACTACCGGCATACTGCTGGCCAGCTGCAGCGCACCGTCATCAGAAGCACTAGGTGGGTTCATCAAACGCCTGGAGCACCGGGGTGTGGCGCGCATCGGATTAACCAGTTGGATCGGACAAAGGGACGAACCCAACGTTATGATGGAGGGACGATTCGTTGCCAAAATGGACGCTGAAGTTCGATGAAAATCGCTCTGTCTCTTGCTGTGCTGCTTTGTCTGGCGTTGGTTGTCGGCTGCGCCAGCGATACCCAGTCACAAAGTTTGAACGACACCCTGGAAACCTATCGAAAGACCATCCGATGGGACGCCCCACGCACCGCTGCCCAATTTCTGCACCCCGAGCAGCGGCCCAACGAACGCCAGTTAGGGTTTCAAATCAGCCGATTAGAACAGTTCAAGGTGAGCGGGTATCAGACGTCTGGCCCAGGCAGCTTTGACCCGGATGGCCAGTACGTGCAAACCGTGCAGATCAATCTATCTAATCGCCATACCGCCGTAGAAAAGGTGCTGGTGGATCGGCAAACCTGGCAGTGGGATGAAGAGCGGGAGCGTTGGTGGCTGACCTCTGGTTTACCTGACGCCGCCAGAGCGCAATAAACCCGAGATTTTGACGAGCGTTTAGGGTCAGTTAGGAAATACTGTCATCAAACCAAGCTAGCCCATTTAACGGAAAAAAAAAGCCCCGGCGAACCGGGGCTTTTTAATTTCAGCGCTGGGGGCTGACTTACATCATGCCACCCATACCGCCCATGCCGCCCATATCAGGCATTGGAGGCGCAGCAGACTCTTCCTTCGGCGCTTCCGCAATCATGGCTTCGGTGGTAATCATCAAACCAGACACCGACGCCGCGTTCTGCAGCGCAGAGCGGGTCACTTTGGTCGGATCCAAGATTCCGGCAGCAACCAGATCGGTGAACTCTCCGGTGGCAGCGTTGTAGCCGGTGTCGCCTTCAGAATTGCGAACTTCATTCACAATCACGGAGGCTTCAGCACCTGAGTTGGTGACAATCTGACGCAGCGGCTCTTCCATGGCACGACGTGCGATGGCAATACCGGTGTCCTGATCGGCGTTGTCACCGGTCAGCTTATCCAGGCCAGACAGGGCACGAATCAGCGCCACGCCACCGCCAGGAACCACGCCTTCTTCCACTGCGGCGCGGGTGGCGTGCAGGGCATCTTCAACGCGGGCTTTCTTCTCTTTCATTTCCATCTCGGTGGCCGCACCAACCTTAATGACGGCAACGCCGCCAGCCAGCTTAGCGACACGTTCCTGCAGCTTCTCACGATCGTAGTCAGAAGAGGCTTCTTCGATCTGCGAACGGATCTGATCAACACGGGCTTTGATGCCGTCAGCCTGACCAGCGCCATCAATGATGGTGGTGTTTTCCTTGCTGATTTGAACCTTCTTGGCAGAACCCAGATCTTCCAGGGTGGCCTTTTCCAGCGACAGACCCACCTCTTCGGAGATCACGGTACCGCCGGTCAGCACGGCAATGTCTTCCAGCATGGCTTTGCGACGATCGCCAAAACCCGGAGCCTTTACGGCAGCCACTTTCACGATGCCGCGAATGTTGTTAACAACCAAAGTCGCCAGCGCTTCGCCTTCCACGTCTTCAGACACGATCAACAGAGACTTACCGGCTTTAGCAACGCCTTCCAGAATCGGCAGCAGGTCGCGTACGTTGGAGATTTTCTTGTCGTGCAGCAGCACAAACGGGCTCTCCAGCTCAGCGGTCATGTTTTGCTGATTGGTGACGAAGTACGGAGACAGGTATCCGCGATCAAACTGCATGCCTTCCACAACGTCCAGCTCGTTTTCCAGGGTAGAACCCTCTTCAACGGTGATCACGCCTTCTTTGCCCACTTTCTTCATGGCTTCAGCGATGATGTTGCCAACGTCTGCGTCGGAGTTAGCGGAGATCGTGCCGACCTGGGCGATAGCGGTGTCGTTATCGCAGGGCTTGGACAAACCTTTCAGAGTTTCAACGGCGTTAACTACCGCTTTGTCGATACCACGCTTAAGGTCCATGGGGTTCATGCCAGCAGCAACAGCCTTCAGGCCTTCGCGCAGCATGGCCTGGGCCAGCACGGTTGCGGTGGTGGTTCCATCGCCAGCGATGTCAGAGGTTTGGGAAGCCACTTCCTTAACCATCTGTGCACCCATGTTCTCGAACTTGTCAGCCAGCTCGATCTCTTTGGCCACGGAAACACCGTCTTTGGTGACGGTAGGGGCGCCGAAACTCTTGTCCAGCACCACGTTGCGACCTTTCGGTCCGAGGGTCACTTTGACCGCATTGGCCAGCGTGTTAACGCCCGCAACCATGCGATTTCGTGCGTCCTCTGAAAAACGGACTTCTTTAGCACTCATGTTGGTAAATTCCTCTTAAATGAATTCGGTCAGGTAGATAATGTGCAGCGAGACTGATCAGCCTTCGATAACGGCCATGATGTCGTCTTCACGCATCACCAGCAGTTCTTCGCCGTCAACCTTCACTTCGGTACCGGAATATTTTCCGAACAGCACTTTGTCACCTGATTTCAGATCCAGCGCGCGAACGTCGCCGTTTTCTAAGATTTTGCCGTTACCCACGGCCAGGATTTCACCTTTAATAGGCTTTTCCGTAGCGTTGTCAGGAATAACGATGCCGCCGGGAGAGGTACGTTCCTCTTCCATGCGTCTGACGATCACTCGATCATGCAGCGGACGGATGTTCATGAATGGTTTTCCTCCAAAATGGTTTGTCGTCCAAACTAAATAAATGGCCTGCACCTGGCCGATGATTCGGCGCGGGAGATCCCGTTCAGGCGCTCCCCAGTGCGTTGGCACTCTCTATACAGGAGTGCTAAATGGTGGCTTAACCGATCTATTCAAGGGTTTGAGCCAAAAAAACTGCTCAAATCGCCTCCAATGACTGCTGCGGCACCTGACTCATAGCGGTGATAACATTCTGCCAATGCCGTGTCCGTTGAAAATAGTGCTGTGCAGTTGTCCCTGCGAACATGCCCGGCCGATCGCTGAGGGCTTGGTTGAACAACGCCTTGCGGCTTGCGTAAAGGTGCTTAACCCCAGCCTGTCTATTTATCGCTGGGACAATCAGGTGGAATCTGCTGAGGAGTGCGTGCTGCTGATCAAGACGGTATCGGAGCATTGGAACGCGCTGCAGACTTGGATGTCTGATCATCACCCTTATGATATTCCGGAATTGATCACTCTGCCGGTAGAATCGACAACCGAAGGCTACCTTCAGTGGATAATGCAATCCACCACGCAATCAGTTGGCCACTAACCCGGTCGTAGAACTCATGAAAAACATAAAAGCCAACCAAACCGGCCCAGTGGCTGGCGCCCTCTGGGCGATTGCTTTACTCAGTGCTTTGCTGACAGCAGGGATATCCAACGCCGTTGACGAAGCCGATCTGCTGCCTGTGGCCGAGGCTTTTGCGCCCAGCGCGGATTTTGTGGCCGGCGACGAGTTGCGCGTCCGTTGGCAAGTGGCCGAAGGGTATTACCTGTACAAAAGTCGCTTGAGTGTCACGACAAGTACCCCTGGCGTCGTTCTCGGTGAGCCAGTGCTTCCAAAAGGCAAAGAAAAGGACGATGAATTTTTCGGCCTGCAGGAAACCTACCGGGGCGTGATCGACGTCTTTGTTCCCGTGTCCGCGGGCGCAAGCCAGGCCATCGAACTGGAACTCAGGTCTCAGGGATGCGCTGATCTGGGCGTCTGTTATCCACCACAGAAAACCCTGCTAACAGTGACTGCACCGGCAGGCACAGCCGCCATCACCAACACCCCGCTCAGCGTATCAACCGGTATTGTGGGCGGAACTGCCAGCAGCGGACTGTTCGGCGCCAACTCCATTACTGCGTTGGGCGCTGACTCTGCATTGCCGGTAGATCAAGCGTTTGTGTTTGAGACCATTGCCATTGCCAGTGATGCCCTGCTGGCGCGCTGGACGATTGCTGACGGCTACTACCTTTACCGCGACCAAATTCAGTTAACGCTGAGCCCATCAGACCTGGCGAGCCTATCGGGCGTCAATTTGCCTCCGGGAGAGGCAAAATTCGACGAACATTTCGGCGACACCACCGTGTACTACGGACAGGTTGAGATACCTATCGAGCTTTCTCGTCACGGGGCCGATGCTGGCGTCGTGAACGTGACAGCCAACTATCAGGGTTGCAAGGAAGCTGGAATCTGCTATCCCCCGGTGACCCGCACCGTAGCGGTCGCGGTACCGCAATTTAGCGGCGGTCTGAGTGACGCGTTGAACGGCGGCAACGTGCAGGCATCAGCCACGGTGTCACCCGCCCAATCCGGCGTCGCAATTCCAGAACAGGACCGGCTGGCCGCTGCGTTGGGATCAGAAAAGTGGTTAACCTTACTCACGTTCTTTGGCTTCGGACTGCTGTTATCGTTTACTCCTTGCGTGTTTCCCATGATCCCCATTCTTTCTGGGATCATTGCCGGCCAGGGCAAGACCATCACCACGCGACGCGCCTTCACCCTGTCACTGGTTTACGTGCTGGCCATGGCGTTGACCTATACCGTGGCCGGCGTCGTGGCCGGTCTGTTTGGTGAAAACCTGCAGGCGTGGTTCCAGAAGTCCTGGGTGCTGGTGAGCTTTGCTGGTTTGTTTGTCCTGCTGTCTTTTTCCATGTTTGGGTTTTACGAACTCAACTTGCCCAGCGCTGTTCAAACCCGCCTCAATCGGGTCAGCGACAAACAAGAAGGTGGCACCCTGCTGGGCACCGGGATTATGGGCATACTGTCGGCGCTAATTGTTGGCCCCTGTGTGGCTCCTCCCCTGGCCGCGGCGCTGATCTACATCGGGCAAACTGGCGACGCCCTGCTAGGCGGCTTAGCGTTGTTTTTCCTGGCTTTGGGCATGGGCGTTCCGTTACTGATTATTGGCACTTCGGCTGGCAAACTGCTGCCCCACGCTGGACCTTGGATGAACGCCATTAAGGCCGTGTTCGGCGTCGCTCTTCTCGCGCTGGCAATCTGGATGCTGGAACGGGTGCTGGCTCCCGGCTGGATCATGCTTGCCTGGGGTGCCCTGCTGGTGGCCAGCGCTGTATACCTTGGCGCTTTTGAACGCCTGCTTGATGGTGCCAATGGCTGGGCCAAACTGTGGAAATCTCTTGGCGTGTTGTTAGCCATTGTTGGTGCTATGGAGCTGACCGGTGCCGCCGCTGGCGGTCAGGACTGGATGCAACCATTGAAGGGTGTATTCGGCTCCAACGCGGTAAGCGCCGCCCAACCGGCCCAATTTACGAAAATAAAATCGTTGGATGACCTTGAATCTGCACTGGCATCAACAAATCAGCCAATGATGCTGGATTTTTATGCCGACTGGTGTGTGGACTGTAAACGGATGGACAAATACAGCTTTCCAACCCCACAGGTGCGTGCCGCAATGGCTGACGGCGGTGCCCTGAAAGCCGATGTCACCGCCAACGACGAGGTGGACCAAGCGCTGATGAAAGCCTTTAATATCATTGGCCCCCCTGCGATCTTGTTTTTCAGCGCCAAGGGCGAAGAATTACCCCAGTACCGGGTGGTTGGATATCAGCGGCCCGATGTATTTGCCGCCCACGTTACCCAGGCCTTTGCCGCGCAATAGCGGCGGCCTCGTTTCCTTCGTCATGAGCCGAATCCAAACTATCCTGCTGATTATTGCGGTATCGGGGTTAGCGGCTGCCGGGGGATTCGGCCTGCAGCAGTGGCTGGCACAGCCGCCGCCTGCAGAGCCCGGGCTGTCCTCACCCCAATCGATGGTTGGACAAACCCTGCCAGATTTCTCCTTCATCACTTTGGCCGGAGATACGGTCAGCGCCAGCCAATTCGCCGGCAATCCACTGGTGATCAATCTATGGGCTACCTGGTGCGGCCCCTGCCGCAAGGAAATGCCCGACCTTGAAAAGGTGGCTCAAGAGGTGCGTGACAGCGGCACCGTCATCTTGGGTGTGGCGCTGGACCAGCCAGCAAAGGTTGCCAAATACCTCAACGAAACGCCGGTGTCATACCCCATCGCCCTCACCGAGACGGCCGAGGGCATGGCATTTGCCCGCAGCCTGGGCAACCGCCAGGGTGTACTACCCTACACGGTGTTTGTCGACGCCAGTGGCACCATTCGTGAGATCAAATTAGGTATTGCCCAATTGCCAGAAATTCGCGCTCAGGTGGCCCGGTTGATGACACCGACGTAAGGTTCCTGTTGATTGGCCTGCGACCAGACCAGCACAAGAATTAGCGCCGATATCGTCGCGATCTTTCACCAACACCTGAAAAATAACAGTAAACTGGACAGGAAGCCCCGGCTTAGGCACACTCCGGGAATGCGTCGAACACCTTATCATCAGGGGTCAATCCGGTGATGCGCCAGATTCTCATTATGAATGGCCCGAACCTGGATCGTCTTGGCAGTCGTGAGCCGGAGATCTACGGCCACATGACCTTGGCGGATATTACCACCCGACTTGACAAGCTTGCGGCCGAACTAGACCTCAGTCTTGAGCATTTCCAGAGTAACGCCGAGCACGAACTGGTCGAACGATTGCACCAGGCGGCTGATCAGGGTGTCCAATGGCTCATCATCAATCCTGCTGCGTTCACCCACACTAGCATCGCACTGCGTGACGCGCTGATTGCCAGTGAATTACGCTTCATTGAAATTCACCTGTCTAACCCGGAAAGCCGCGAGGCGTTCCGGCACACCAATTTTGTCAGCGACCTGGCGCATGGCCGTATCTGCGGTCTTGGACCGCTGGGATACGAACTTGGACTGCGCGCCATAGCCCAACGCCTGTCCACGTCTTCATCGGCTAAATGATTTTTTGAGGGAACTATCATGGATATTCGAAAAATAAAAAAACTGGTTGAACTCCTGGAAGAGTCCGACCTGGCGGAAATAGAAATATCGGAAAACGATGAATCTGTGCGACTGAGTCGAATGCCGACCCACATGCCTGCACCGGTATATGCGCATCCTGCGCCCGCCGCTGCAGCACCGCCCCCCGCGGCGGGCGAACCTTCGACCCCACCGGCCACGAGCAACGACGCTCCCCAAGAGCCTGAAGGTCACGTCATTCGCTCGCCCATGGTTGGCACGTTCTACGCGTCCCCAAACCCCGAGTCTGACCCCTTTGTGAGCATCGGCCAGGAAATTCGCGCGGGCGACGTGGTGTGTATTGTCGAAGCCATGAAGATGTTCAACCAGATTGAATCTGACATATCAGGCAAATTGGTATCGATGCTGGTAGAAACGGGCCAACCGGTGGAATTTGATCAACCGCTGATGATTGTCCGCTGATGATTGAGAAAATCCTGATCGCCAACCGGGGGGAGATTGCGTTGCGCATTCTACGCGCCTGCAACGCTCTGGGAATAAAAACGGTGGCCGCCCACTCGACAGTGGACCGCAACCTGAAACACGTTGCCATGGCCGATGAATCGGTATGTATCGGCGCCGCTCCACCCGCGGAAAGCTACCTTAACGTGCCAGCGCTGATCGCGGCCGCAGAAGTCACCGACGCCTCGGCGATCCATCCAGGCTACGGTTTTCTATCGGAAAATGCCGATTTCGCCGAGCGGGTCGAGGAGAGCGGCTTCATCTTTATTGGGCCGCAATCCGACACGATTCGGTTAATGGGCGACAAAGTGGCAGCCATTAAGGCCATGCGCGACGCTGGCGTCCCCTGTGTGCCCGGGTCTGACGGACCCTTGGGAAATGACCGGGAGAAAAACAGCGCCACCGCGAGAAGAATTGGCTATCCCATCATCATCAAAGCGGCCGGCGGTGGCGGTGGCCGAGGTATGCGCGTCGTGCACCAGGAGGCGGCTCTGCATAATTCTATCGCCATGACCCAGTCTGAAGCCCGGGCGGCGTTCGGCAACGAAATTGTTTACATGGAGAAATTTCTCACCAACCCAAGGCACATCGAAATTCAGGTGCTGTGCGATCAGCATGGTAATGCGGTCCATCTGGGGGAGCGGGATTGCTCCATGCAGCGACGGCATCAAAAGGTTGTGGAAGAAGCGCCAGCACCCGGCATTACGCCTGAACAACGCCAAGCAATCGGCCAGGCCTGCATCGACGCCTGCCATCGAATTAACTACCGCGGCGTGGGCACCTTTGAGTTTTTATATGACGACGGTGAATTTTATTTCATCGAGATGAACACCCGAATTCAGGTGGAGCATCCTGTGACCGAACGGGTCACAGGCATCGACCTGATCAGTCAGCAAATTCGCGTAGCCGCCGGCGAAAAACTGCGCTTCAGTCAGGAAGACATCACTTGGCGGGGGCACGCTGTGGAATGTCGGATTAACGCCGAGGACCCGGTGAACTTCATGCCCAGCCCCGGGCTGGTTGAACAGTTTCACCCGCCCGGAGGGCCGGGAATCCGAGTCGACTCCCATCTCTACGACAACTATCGCGTGCCACCCAATTACGACTCAATGATCGGTAAGCTCATCTCGTATGGCGAAGACCGGGAAATTGCGATTGCGCGGATGCGAGGCGCACTGGCTGAAACTCTGATCACGGGCGTTAATACCAATATTCCCCTGCTGCAGAGGATTATGGCTGACAAAGGATTTCAGACCGGCGGCTGCAATATCCACTATCTGGAAAAACGACTGGCAGAGACTGGCGAGGGCAGCTAGTGCAAGCGCTGCCAGGATCTCGCCATTAACATGCAGTACATTTTCCGCTCTACAACCTGACGATGACCTGGCAGGAACTCTCCGTGACCGTTTCGTCTGACCGGGCCGAGGAGGTGCAGGCTCTTATGGAGTCGGCCGGCGCCCAGGCGGTAACCCTTGTCCCGGTGGATCTGGCCGATCCGGTACTCGAGCCTGCCCCCCTGGAAACCCCTCTTTGGGACAGCCTTGTTGCCCGCGGATTGTTTGATGCGGCTATGGATGGCCAGCGGCTCATCGCCATCATCAGCGAAGGATTGAATCCAACGGAGGCCGCCAGTGTGCATCTGGCAGCACTGGCAGACCAACCCTGGGAACGAACGTGGCTTGACCACTTTGAACCCGTCAGCTTTGGAAAAAGGGAGCCCGGATTATGGATCTGCCCCTGGCACTACCAGCCGGCGCCAACAGGAGACGTGCTTTTCATGGACCCAGGGCTGGCGTTCGGCACCGGGAGCCATGCCACCACGGCCCTGTGCCTGGATGTACTGGCCGATTCTGACCTCAAAGGCCGCAGTCTGCTCGACTTGGGTTGCGGCTCTGGGATTCTGGCTTTGGCGGCCGCGCTGCGTGGCGCCGGCGAGGTCATCGCCGTCGATAACGACCCCCAGGCCTGTCTGGCAACCCGAGACAACGGGCAAAGAAACAATCTGGCAGTGAGTGTCGCTGATTCCTTGGAGAGCATCCGGGGCCCCTTCGATGTCATTGTCGCCAATATTCTTTCAGGCACTTTAGTCAACTTCGCGCCAACTCTGTGCAGCCTGTCCAGACCTGGCACTCAGCTAATACTGTCGGGCATATTGGAGTCCCAGGTCGAGGTGGTGCGTGAAGCGTATGCCGATCAATACCCGGTTGTGGACGTCCAGGTTCGCGACGGCTGGGCTTGCCTGAGCGGCGTGGCCTGAGATGTATACCCAATGCCCGGAATGCGCTGTGGTGTTTCCGGTCAGCGCTGATGCTCTGTCAATTTCCAGCGGCAACGTTCGTTGCGGTGCCTGCGGCGAAGTGTTTTTTGCGGTGCAGTCGCTGTCTGAAACGCTAGATGAAGATGGCCAAATTCCTACCTGTTTTCACAGTGAACACCCGCCGACCCTGAGCGATCCGAATTCTGAAGCACCACCGATCGACGATTTGTTCTGGCCAACGCCGCCGCCTGCAGTCTCTTCTCCTGGCGTGGTATCCACCGCAGAGCCTAAGCCAGCTGAGACTCAGGACCTGACGCTGGAACGAGAATTTGACGCTCTGCTGAGCGCCTCCGAAACGGAGCCGGAGCTTAACCTCAGCGAAGCCGACCTGCCGCTCGACTTACCCGTGGACCTGCCCTCCGAGCTGGATCAAGCCCTTGAGGCCGACATACCCTCGGAGTTTGAAACGGCGTTTATTGATGAGGACGGGAATCCAGAAAGCGAAACCGATGCGACCCTTTCCGGTGTCGCATTCGAACTGGCTAACGCTCGTGCCGTTCGCAACCGCACCCGCGGCACCTGGCTTTGGGGTCTGTGGAGCGGGGTAGCCGCAATGGCTCTGTTGGGTCAGTGGTTTACCGGTGAACATGATCAACTTGCGCGCAACCCCGCCTTAAAACCCTGGGTTATCAAGGCCTGCCAGGTATTTGGATGCCGGATTGAGTTGCCCACCGATCTGACCAAAATACAGTTAGTCAGTCGCAGCATCGAACCCCACCCGTCAGTCGAAGGCGCTCTGTTGATCAGCGCCACCTTGCAAAACCAGGCGGAATTCCCGCAACCTCACCCAGTGGTGGAAATTGCCATGGCAGACCTGTCCGGCAGGGCTGTGGCGATGCGCCGCTTTTCGCCGGCCCAGTACCTTGAGAGCGCCGACCCTGCCGGCATGATGCCGGGCCATTTGCTGCCGCTTGTGTTTGAAGTCATTGACCCGGGTCGGGATGCCGTCGCTTTCGAATTCGAATTTCGATAGCGTCGGCCAAAGGCATGGAACTTAGCGCCGTAAGGTCTGGCAACCTGTGAGAATAATGCCCCAAGCCTCGACGGTTACAGGTAAAAAACGCCAACTACTGTACAAAGTCGCATCTGGAAAAATCCTGCTTACCGCGTATGATTGCAATGGCTTGGCGCGCATCCATCCGGCACTCGCCGGTAGAATAATAATAGGGGACAGGAGGGGTACAGTCGACTTTGTCGGCTGAAGATTTATGACGTTTCGCGACACATCTAACGATAATATTAGCACTGACGAAAATCGCCCAGACCAGGGCAATGATGCCATCCGCAAGACCGTACAGGCTTCGGTTCGGGGGTTCCTGAAGCGTTACGGCGACAGTCAGCCGGAAGACTTGTTTCGACTGGTTAT
Organism: Lysobacterales bacterium; assembly: GCA_045106555.1. Classification (GTDB taxonomy): domain Bacteria; phylum Pseudomonadota; class Gammaproteobacteria; order Xanthomonadales; family SZUA-38; genus JANQOZ01. Next base: position 217,044 of record JBGCET010000010.1, read on the forward strand.
GGAAGAGGTAGAAAAACCTTTGCTGGAGGAGGTTCTTCGTTTCACTGGCGGTAACCAATGCCGCAGCGCCGAAATTCTAGGCGTAAGTCGAGGCACTCTGCGAGCCAGAATCCAGCAGTACAAACTGTAGCCGTGCAAAAGCAACAGGCTCCGAGTAATAACCCGGACTGTTGAGGCCCGTAAGCCTAGAGCTCCAAAACCTCGTTTCGCGTTTGCACAAATACTTTGTGAGGTACGTGGATTAGTTCACAAAGTCGCCGCAGATAGTGCTCTTCGTACTTGTCGATATGCCCGTCAGCGGCGGCTACCCTCCATAAACTGCGAACAATACTTGCCTTTTCCCGCTGCCCGCAAAGTCGGTTAATGGTCTCGACATGGGGGTGGTAGGAAATTTCCGACGTGTTGTTTCGCCGACTGTCTTCGATCAGCTTGTCGATTACCGCAGGGTCCAGGGAAAACACCTGCCGCAGAGCGTTTGCGACCGCCTCGAGTTCCGATGATTCGGTCGCGAAATCCGCTTCGCACATCTCAATCATCAGTGCAGCAGCGGCAAAGTGAGCGACATCATCGTCAGAGCTGTTGGACGCCTCCTGTTGGAACGCGCGACTCAACTCACGCCAGATTTTTTTCATAGACTTTCCGGATGCTCCAGCAGTTCACCACTGTCTCCCAGTGGTGGGTAGGGTTTGCCTTTGCGTTGGCAATAGCGGGCGATGGTTGGGTGTAGCCACTCAAAGCGAGTTTTGTCATACAGTGGGCCTTGCAGCCGGCGCGACGCATATTGGCCGCTGGCCATACGCTGTCGTTGGGCTTCAAACAGGATAAGAGCGGCAGCTACGGACACGTTCAACGATTGCACCATACCCTGCATGGGGATGTAGATTGTTGCATCACATTTTTTCAAGGTGGCGTCTCGAACCCCATCACGCTCAGCTCCCAGCACAATGGCCGTAGGTCTGGTGTAATCCACTTGGCGAAAATCCACCGCATCTTTGTCCAGATGCGCCGCCAGTAATTGAAAGCCCTCCGCTTTCAATCCTTGATGAGCTCCCTGCATATCGGGAAAGCGCCGAACCTTCACCCACTTTTCTGCCCCTTGGGCTGTATGGTTAGATACCGGCGATTTTCCCTCGGGTGGCACAATGTTCGCCTGAAACACACCTACAGCATCGCAGCTACGCAGAATGGCAGAAAAATTGTGGCTTTTGTGCACCTGCTCCAGCAACACCGTCAGATCAGGCTGACGCAGCGCCAGCTTTTTCTGAACCAAGGCAAATCGTTCAGGCGTCATTGGCTGATGCTTACCGTAATACGTCGTCGATGGGGAGACTGGCGATGTTCCCACAGATACACACCCTGCCAGGTGCCCAAGTCCAGTTGTCCCTCTCGCACTGGTATGGTCAGGCTGGTGTGGGTCAAAGCCATCCGGATATGCGCGGACATATCATCAGGCCCTTCAGCCACGTGCTTGAACAGCGGGTCGCCATCAGGCACCCGCTGGGCCATGTATGTCTCTAGATCGTGAAGCACATCAGGATCGGCATTTTCCATAATGATCAATGAAGCGCTGGTGTGATGAAGAAAGCAGTGGCAAAGGCCATCAGTGACCCCACTGTCCGTCGAAATTTTTCGCAGCTGGGCACTGATTTCCGAAAACCCGCGACCAGTCGTCGCGATCAGCAATTGGTGATGTTGAACACTCATGGCTGCAACAGCGTCTTGGACCATTGCCCCAACTCATCGTCACCTGCTGCCTGGGGCGATGCGCATTGCTCTTGCCGTTCATAGCGCCAGCGTTCGTGAATACGATGGGCTCTGCCCTGCCAGACCTCAATGGCGATCGGCCGTATTCGAACCCCACTCCAGTGTGGGGGGCGGGGAACCTCCTGTCCTTCGTATTGCCTCGCCAGTTCATCCATACGCAACTCCAGATCTGCCCGAGAGGGCAATGGCTGAGACTGTTGAGACGCCCAGGCACCCAGCTGACTGTTGCGGTGGCGAGTGGCAAAGTAAGCATCGGCTTCGCTATCACTGACCGTCAAAGCTTCGCCCTCAATACGCACCTGGCGCTCCAGACGTGTGAAGTAAAAACAGGCGGCCACTGATCTTGAGTCGCTTATCTCCTGCCCTTTTCGGCTGTTGAGATTGGTGTAAAACACCGGTCCACGTTCGTCCAATGCCTTCAGAAGCACTACTCGGGCGCTGGGTTGACCGCTACGGTTAACCGTCGCAAGGGTCATTGCAGTGGGCTCCACCTCGCCGACAGTACGTGCCTCATTAATCCAGGCCTGAAGGGTGTCGATGGCCTCACGATATCGTTCGTTTGTCATAGTTCACAGTTTACCAGTTCGACGTGTGAACGAACCTTTACAGTTGACCTCAAAACTGTCGAATGACCCACAACGTCATTCGGCCGAAACCAAGGTTCAGCCTCCGCTCAGCAAGGCTGAATATCCTTCTCTGAAGGTGGGAAATGCCAATTGGAAACCGCTCTCCAATACCCGCTGGTTGGAAACGCGCTTGCCGCTGTTAGCGGCAGTGCCGGACTTCGTCTCTTGAAGAAGTGGACCCATACCCATGCGCTCGGCGAGCCACTGACACACCTCATGCATAGGTGCAGGTTCGTTGTCGACCCCAAGAAACACCCCTTCTGCAGTGCGACGCTGAAGCAGATAGATGGCCATTTCAGCCGCGTCCAAATGGGAAATTCTATTGCTAAAATGGGCTGGCCTGGTAATAACCGGGGTTCTTGCCCGAACGCGCCGCAGCAACGCCTCCCGCCCTGGCCCATAGATACCACCCAGTCGCAAAATGATGCTCGATTCAGCAGCGTCTGCCGCCAATTGCTCACATTCCAATTGCACCTTTGCACGCAGATTATGGGCACTCACTGCACTGTCTTCGTTAACCCACTCGCCGGCATTTTGTGCATACACCACCGTACTTGACACATACAGCAACCGACCCACAGAACCACCAAGCCCAGTGATCAAATGGCGCACACCCTCTCGGTAGGTCTTTTCATAAATTTGCGGATCACGACTGCCTGGTGCCAGGGCAATGATCACATTGTCAGGGGCCGGCAATTGATTCAACACCGACCTGGACAGGGGCTGCATCAGATCTGCCGCAACCATGGAAATACCGGCTATCGCGCTTTTACCGCTGCGATTGATGCCGACAACTCGATGACCGGCACGAAGAAGACCGGCAGCGATGTCGCCGCCCAATTGCCCAACGCCAGCAATCAGGCTTGTTTGGGATGCCACCTCAGTCAACCAGCCGCGGCAACTGCTGCCGGTGGATCACCCGGGTCAGCAGGCGACTCGGGATCCTGAGGGGGCAGGTAACGCAACCAAACCAGCCAGACCACCAACGCGTCCAGAATGATCAAGGCCTGCCAAAGATAAAGATGAAAGAAGTTAAACGCGTCCAGATTCCATTGTCCCAGGTAAAACAGGCTAATAATGCGCACCAGATTAAGGCCCTGAATGGCAAAAAAGCCTACAGCGAATCCGGCCAGCTTATGCTTCAGCGGCGCAGGGAACGCAAAAATAGCGGAAAAAAGCACGATGAGCGCCTCAACGCCGTTACACCCGGGCTCGATGGAGACCGCAAAATTGTTCGACAGACTGCGAATAATTTTTCCTGATGCGGCAACATCTGAGTCAAACGTCCGCACAATGGCAACACTCACGTCTGCCACAACCGCAGTAAAAGGAAGAATGACCGCGTCCTGCACACTTTGCATGATCTGGGCAGAAAAAAGCCCACCCAACAACACCAGGAACAGGATGAGAAAACGAGTCATTGGCAAAAATGTTCTACGCTACCGACAGAACCCATATTATGCGTGAAAGTCATCGTTAGCCCTAGTGCACCGCGCGGTGGTTAGTCAGACCTCAGTGATCACCCGGACCCTGCGACTTTTTCCGGTATCGCATCCACGCTGGGCCGCCAACGCTGCTAAAATCCGGTCATGGCGCTCCAAACCAACCTTATTTTTATTGGCCCTACCGGAGCCGGAAAGACGACGGTCGGGCGACAGGTTGCCGAGCACTTCGGACTGACATTCATGGATCTTGATCAGGAAATTGAACGCCACACCGGCGCTGACATCCCGCTGATCTTCGATATCGAAGGCGAGCCCGGATTCAGGCGTAGAGAAACCGGCATGTTAAAAGCGCTTTGCGAACAGGCCGGCATTCTGCTCGCGACCGGCGGTGGCGCCGTAGTCGCGGAAGAAAACCAACGGCTGATGAGACGTTGCGGGTTCGTCGTTTACCTGGCGACGCCCATCGAACGACAAATTCAACGGCTGGCCCGGGACAAACGCCGCCCCCTGCTCAGCGCCCCCAATCGAGACCAAGTATTGGCAGATATGGCGGCCACCCGAAATCCCATCTATGACTCTCTGGCTGACCTGAAAATACTGTCAGAGGCTGTCAGTGTCAGTCAGATGTCACGACGGGTTCTGTCACAAATCGAAAGGTCCAGCTATGCAAAGTGATTCCGCGGCGTCAACGACCTCAACGATCACTATCGACCTGGGCGATCGCAGTTACCCCATCCTGCTGGGCTCTGGCCTGCTTAACCAAATCCCGGCCGTGCCTGCCAATTGGCTAGGCACCGGTCTTGTACTGATTATCAGCGACAACAATGTTGCACCGCTGTATCTCCAGCCGCTGATTGAAAGTCTTCGCCATAACAAACCAGACCACCAAATCTACTCTCAGGTACTGCCAGCCGGTGAGGGTCAAAAATGTGTAGCAACCTGGGAGAGCATTCATCACAAGCTGACCGCCATTGGTGCTCAGCGTGACGCCACAATTGTGGCGTTGGGTGGAGGAGTTGTCGGGGACCTTGCCGGGTTTGCGGCTGCAACCTACATGCGAGGCGTGGGTTTTGTCCAGGTTCCCACGTCACTGCTGGCCCAGGTGGATTCTTCCGTCGGCGGCAAGACCGGTATCAATTTACCTGCTGGAAAGAATTTACTGGGCGCGTTTTACCAGCCTCAAGGGGTGCTGATCGACTTAGAGACGTTGAAAACTTTGCCCGACCGCGAACTTCGCGCCGGACTCGCAGAAGTCATCAAATATGGACTCATCGGCGATGCAGCGTTTATTTCATGGCTGGAAGACAACCTCCAGGCCGCACTGCAACTTCAATCCGACGTCCTGGCATACGCAGTCGGCGTTTCGGTGAAGCACAAAGCCGAGGTCGTCAGGCGGGATGAACGGGAGCAAGGCCCGCGGGCGTTGCTCAATCTGGGCCATACCTTTGGCCACGCGATCGAAGCATCCGCAGGTTATGGTGACGTTCTGCATGGTGAAGCCGTATCCATCGGCATGGTCTGCGCTGCACACCTGTCCCAGATACTGGGCGATCTTAGCGTCGCTGATCAACAGCGGGTGACTCGTCTGCTAAAAGACGCGGGTCTGCCAGTGACCTTGCCGACAGGATCGAGTGCCAAGGCGCTGTTGGACTTGATGGCATTAGACAAGAAAAACCAGGCGGGGCGATTGAGGCTGGTGTTACTCAATGCCCTGGGAGATGCCAGGTTGCGTGACGACATCGCCCCCTCAATGGTCATTCGGACATTGGAATCGTTGCACTAAGGCCATGCGGATATATATGCAAACCCACCCGCAACCCAGCGAAGTGTTGCGCTTCTACGAGTTACTTCTGCAGGAAGACCTGCTGGGAGGCTGGTCTCTGGTGCGCCAGTGGGGGCAACTAGGGTCTCGTGGCACATTGCGCAAAGACCTTTTTCCCAGCCAAGACGAAGCCCAAGCGGCTTTGGTGGCGCAACGCGATCGCCAGTTGGGTCGCGGGTATCAGGTGATGTTTATTCACGGCTCGGCCAGGCCCTGATGTCGCCCTCAGCCACCAAAATTGCCATTGCGCTCGCATTTGTTGCGGCAACGTTGGCAATATCTCCGGGCACCATTGAGGCGCAGCAGACGGACGAAAACTCCGGGCCGTTTACCTGCGTTGCTGGTGAGAACTCGGCGTGGCGTTGCAGTGGTGATGGCAGCCAACTGGAGGCAGGACCACTCCCGGAACTGATTGAGAGTGGGCCAAGGCGCACTCGACAGCGTGGACCCAACATATTCCCTATTCCCAGTGGTGCGGACGACCCAGCCCAGACGGTGGCGCCTATCGGCACCCTGTTGCCCTCGCCCACCCGCCAGCCACCAGACCTCTACACGCTGAAAATTGCCAGCGTGTCCGGGACTGAAGAAATCCCGGGATTTATTGACAGCTATGGACTTGACCCGCAGCTCGTTCGCTACATGGCTGTGACTGAGGGCGAAAATACCCGATGGCTGATCTTGTGGGGACGCTTTGCGTCCCCTGCCCAGGCTTCTCGTGCAATGGTGGCAATGCCCGCAGCGGTTCAAGCCATTCGTCCACAAATAGCGGAAACCGCGGCCCTTGGTACAACCCTAAAAGATTATGACACGCTGGTTTCGTCATCGCCGCTACCAAGCGCATTGCTGGCAGCCAACACGACTGCGCCGAAACCCGAGCCAAGACCTAAACAAAAGCTTGAGCCTGAGCCAACGCCTGAGCCAAAGCCTGAGCCAAAGCCTGAGCCAAAGCCTGAGCCAAAGCCTGAGCCAAAGCCTGAGCCAAAGCCAGAGCCAAAGCCAGAGCCAAAGCCAGAGCCAAAGCCAGAGCCAAAGCCAGAGCCAAAGCCAAAGCCAAAGCCAAAGCCAGAGCCAGAGCCAGAGCCAGAGCCAGAGCCAGAGCCAGAGCCAGAGCCAGAGCCAGAGCCAGAGCCAGAGCCAGAGCCAGAGCCAGAGCCAGAGCCAGAGCCAGAGCCAGAGCC
>JBGCET010000011.1:0-14748 GCA_045106555.1 Lysobacterales bacterium
CAAACAGCAGACTGACGGCTAGCCAGCAGCGACCGCCAAAGTGTTGCTTCAACCAGTGTCCGGACGCGATGTTGTCATGCGTTGGGCTCCACAGGACCAACACAGCAGGGTCCGAATGAGCGGGTGAGGCAAGTATTTCCAGCAGGTCGTCCCGGGTCAGCTGATATTGCCCTTTGGGCGCCGCCCTGCGGCCCCGAGTGATTAGCCGGCACAGCTGGGTGTAACCCGTGTGAGAGGTGCACAGGAGCACCAGCTTCAGGCCGTCAGTGGTGGTTAGCTCAGTGCCGATAATCAGCTGCAGAGCGTGGTCACTTTTCTGCACCGCTTCATAGGCCCTCACCACGCCGCTCATGGTGCATTCATCGGTGATGGCCAGAGCGGTATAGCCCAGCTGCGCTGCCGTTTGCACTAGCTCTTTGGCGTGGGAGGCGCCGCGCAGAAAGGAAAAATTGCTTAGGGCGTGAAGCTCAGCATAGTCGGGCAGGGTATCAAGCATACTGTTTATTTATACAGTAAAAAAACCATTCTGGAAATCGCACGAATTTGCCTGGTGAATGAAAGCCTGCTGGAATGTTATCCGCGCCTTTAGGAGAAACTCCTCACATGAAAATGCTTACGTTCGGGATACTGCTGTTGCCGATCCTCGTGGGTTCAGCAGCTCTGGCACAGAACAACGATGCTTGCTCGGTTGATACCGAAGCGATGCTTGCGCTGGATCAAAACGCGTTTGATCAGGACATAGACGGTGGGTGGCGCACGATGGTTCGCGATGGGAACTGCAGAGCAGAAGCTGCAGATCTTATTCGGGCCTATATCAACGCTAACGGTGAGACAGGAGAAATCATGACCTGGCACGAAGGCCAAATGCGCGCAATGGAGGGACAAACCGCCCGTGCGATCGCGTTACTTCGCACCACTCATAAGCCGCCCGACTATGATGACTGGTTTGGTTGGAACCATTACGTTGATGCCACTTTAGCGTTTCTGCAGCGAGACAGGATTGAACTGGAAAAGGCGAGACAAGATTTGCTCGACCTGCCGCGTCCGGAGGACTTTCAACCCCTCGACAGTTCCGGCAAACCAATTGACGTCAAGTGGCCACCCAATCTCAATGTTGTTGATGCGCTGCTTAAATGTTTCGATGAAAGCTACGATCAGGCCTACAACCAGTGCAACAGTTCGTTTACCGATTAGACGTGGGCTTCTCGCGTGTGCGCGAATGTCATTTTTCGATAGTATTGTGGCGCTGAAATCGAACCCTCGTTGACCTCGTCCAACCCTCTATCAGGAACTGTCGCTGTGACCGAAGAAAACCTCCAGATCACGTTAATTCAGAGCGAAGTGAAATGGCACGACAGTGCCGCCAACCTGGCCCACTTCCGGCAGCAGATCAGCCAGTTAGAAAACCCCGGCCATATGATTGTTTTGCCGGAAACTTTCGCCAGCGGTTTTACTCAGGAACCGGCGAAGGCGGCGGAACCAATGGACGGGCCTGCTGTGAACTTTATGCGGGAGCAGTCGCTAGCTAGCGGCGCGGCAATCACCGGTTCTCTGGCGATTGCGCAGGACGGCCAGTACTTCAACCGAATGTTGTTTGTCGCCGGCGGTGAAGTGCTGGGCAGCTACGACAAAAAACACCTGTTTACCCTGGCCGGTGAACATAAGCGCTATCAGGCCGGCGATCAGCGAGTGGTGGTGGACTATCTGGGCTGGCGCATTTGCCTGCAGGTTTGTTACGACCTGCGTTTTCCGGTGTTCTCCCGCTGTCGCAATGACTACGACCTGCTGCTGTACGTGGCCAACTGGCCCATGCCCCGGGCCAATGCCTGGAGCACCCTGTTGCGGGCCAGGGCCATTGAGAATCTGTGTTACACCATTGGCGTGAATCGCACTGGTGTTGACGGTAACAACTGGGAGTATGCCGGTGGCTCTGCGGCGATCGATTACTTGGGTAGAGACCTCGTCGACTTGGGCACTGAAGTCCAAACGGCAACAGTGACCGCTAGCCTTGTCGATCAATCCGCCTTTCGCGACAAGTTTCGCTTTTTGGACGATGCGGACGACTTTGAACTGGCCGGTGAGCGGCGACACGAAAACACCGCCCGCACCGGCGCTGGGTAACCCTCAACGGTTTTAGTTGGGTCTTCGGGGTCTAGAAAAGTTTTGAGCGAATCGAAGGTCATCCAGGGTGTGCTGCGCTGTTCATCAGTCGTGGTGGCGGTCATATCGACCCACTCAACATCTACAAAGCCGCAGCGCCGCAACCAGCGCGCCAGAAGGTCGGTGCTGGGTATAAACCATACGTTGCGCATTTTGGCGTAGCGTCCTTCCGGTACCAGTACCTGGCGGTCATCACCGGCCACAACCAGAGTTTCCAAAATCGCCTGTCCGCCAGGCCGCAGCAATGTGCGAATCTGCTCCAGATGCGCCAACGGTGAGCGTCGGTGGTAAAGAATGCCCATGGAGAACACCGTGTCGAAACCGGTCATGTCATCAGGCAGGGTTTCCAGGCCCACGGGTAGCATCGCGGCGGGTAGGTGGGGCAAAAACTGTTTTAGCGCGGCAAACTGAAAATTAAATAATACGGTTGGATCTATTCCCAATGCCAGATCGGCGCCCGCGCCCAGCATCCGCCACAAGTGATAGCCACTGCCACAACCAATATCCAGCACGCAGCGCTGAGACAGGTCATCCAGGTAGGGCGCGATACGATCCCATTTCCAATCCGAGCGCCACTCGGTATCGATGTCGATGCCAAACAGCGAAAACGGCCCCTTGCGCCAAGGGTGCAATTGCATCAACGCGTCACCGAGTTGATCTCGTTGAGCGGCGCCAGCGTTGCCCTTGAGGGTCACTGCGCTACTGCCTAGGTCGAAATGTTCGACGTCGATGTCCGGCATGGCCTCGAGGGCATTTTGCCATCGAGGCAGGTCACCGTGGGCGTTGAGTCTTGCGAAGCGCTGGGGATCTTGAACCCAGGTTTGCCATTGAGCTATGGGTGAACGTTGCAGGGCCTCGTCCAAACTCGGGCCGGCCAACAGAGCCTCAATCATCTACTTAAACGCAATCAGCGAAGCGAAATTGAAACACTGAAACCACTGCTCGACAGTGCTAAATCCTGCATCTGTCAGCCGCTGACGATGTTCGGTCAGCGTTTCGCGAATCAGGACGTTTTCCAGGGCGCTGCGCTTACGTGCAATTTCCAGTTCGCTATAACCCTGGTTCCGTTTAAAAGCGTGGTAGAGGTCGACAAAAAGCTCGTCGCTGCTAGCGGTATCAAACGCAATTTTCTCCGATAGCACCAGCACGCCTCCAGGCAGCAGGGCATTAGCAATTCGGGTCAGTAGCTCGGTGCGTTGTTCTATGGGAACAAACTGCAGAGTGAAGTTGAGTACCACCACTGATGCGGGGCGCAAGGGAAAGTCGTTAATGTCGCCAAGCTCAATGCTGACAGGCGACTGATCTCCAGACTCATCCAGTATTTCCTGGCCGCGTTTGATCATTGCTGGCGCGTTGTCCACGCCCACCACTTTGACGGTCGGGTCGGCGATCGCTTGACGCATGGCCAGGGTGGCGGCGCCCAGAGAACACCCCAGGTCGTAACAATGGGTATGGGGCTGGGCATAGCGTCCAGCCATGGCCGCGATGGTTGACAGCGTGGTGGCGTAACCGGGCACCGACCGGCTGAGCATATCGGGAAATACTTGGGCGACCGCATCATTGAATTCAAAAGGCGACGACGGCTCGCTGTTGGCGATCGAAAAAATGCGGTCTTTGGTGTGGCTCACCGGACACTCCGTGGGGTTGGACTATGGGTTGGCTTTGGCGTGGTAACCCGCGTTAACCAAGCGGAAAACCGCCCCCGCTAGTATCAGCACAAACATCCATGTCATCAACCTTTGCCAGCGCAAAAATGGGGCCCTCTGGGGCAGGGGCTGAGGTTTGATATTGCTTTGACCGGTTATGGACCAACCTGCCCAGGCGGAGGCAGGATAGCCGGCATGACGAAATTCGACGCGTGTTTGTTCAAGCCCCTCGGCCAGCGATAGGCCCAGACCAAGCCGCTGGTACCAACGCTGCACAAAGCTGGCCGCATACGCGTCGTCTACCGGCCATAAATTAGCCACTACCGCCGAGGCTCCCGCATCCAGCAGCGCACTGGACAGACCCACCACACCTTGGCCGGATAGGCGTCGCCCGTTGGCCGACTCGCAGGCAGATAGCACCACCACTTTGGGCGGCAGCGTCAACTGAGAGATCTCAGCGGCGGTTAACCAGCCATCGTGGGTCAGGTCGGGGGCAAGCTGCATGGATGATTGACTGGGGTTATCGCTTTGGATTTTAACGTGGCCGGCAAAATGCAGCCAGCCGACTTCGCTTTGAAGCGCTGCGCGCAGGGCGGTTTCGCTGGCGCTCAGCCCCTGCTTGAATTCAGCGTTCGGCCACACCTCAGCAATACCTTGAGCTTCAATAAGGGTGGCAGGGAGGTCGTTGGCATTCGGGACAATCTTACTGCCGGGAAGCGGAACTACCGGTGGTTCAGGATTGGCGAACAGCGCCATGTTGTCTAGCGTTGTGGTGTGGGTGGTTGTCGGGTTGAGGTGGTTTTTCCAGGCCTCAATCGATCCGAAGTAGCTAGCGGTCACGAGCGACGCAGGCGCATCAGGTAGCGTTGACAGCGGCAGACCATGGAGTTCTCCGTCGAGAAAAATGACCAGCGGTTGGGACGTCCTGCCCAACGATTTAAGCAATGGCTGAATCAGAATTTCACCTAACCTGAGCAGAGTCCCTTCAGCCGCCTCCTCGTCGCCAGCTCGGATCGCTTGGTCCAGCGCTATCAGTAGCGTGTCAGCGCGGTTGTCGGTATCAAGACTCATCACGGTAATGTTTTTTCCTTCAAGCAGAAAAACCCGTCGGGCAAAGGCATGATTGTGGTGCCACTGAAAAACCAGTGCCGTCTGATTTGCTGGCAACGTTTCCAGACTGAACTGGCCGATATTGTCAGTGGCAAGAAGAGAATCCATCGGCGGTGCTGACTCGTCCGCTAGAAAGTGCTGCAAACTCAATGGCGCTTGCTGTGGCGATGCCAATCTCCCTTGTCGCCGTTGGACCCATTGATGCAGTCTCTGGGAGCGCAGTTGTGCCGGTCCAGTCGCTGATCGGCGCCGAGACCGCGCCTGCTCAAGTATGCCAAGCGCAGTCGCCAGCGCTTGTTTTGGCAAAGTGTGGGCCTGCACGGCGGTAACGATTTGATCGGCCAGCCAATAGTGCTCATCGCCTAGAAAGCCCAGCAGTTCCGTAGCCCGGTTGCCTTGTTGCAGTTTGCGCGCTCTCTCCACAGTGTTGAGCAGGGTAAGACTGCGATCCACTGTAGCCTTCGTGACGGGTTCGTTCCACAACAGGCGGAGTTCAGCACGGGTAACCGTTAGTTCGAGCTCCGGTGTACGTCCTTGCTCCAGTGTGCTCGCGGCGGCGGTTAGCCAACGGCGGGCAGATTGCGGCTGTTTTTCCGCCAAGGTTATTGCCAACTGTGTCTGACAGCGAACTGTCAGTTCGTGGTGGCCGGTCTCGATCGCGGTCTCCACGCAGCGGCCCAACTCCGCTTCTGACGTGGCGTCTGGCATGTGGGCATGACGGAGAAACAATGCATGGATTCGCACCTGGGTGTCTAGGTCCGGATCATCAATCAGGCGCTGTAGTTGGCCCAAAATATTTTGCTTTTGAGTGGCATTGGGGGCCAGCCTTAACTCGATGCCAAGGGCCTCTGCCTGGCTAATCTGCCCCAGGCCGGCATACCGGGTGTCAGGTGTCTCCCTGGCCACGGCGCGCAGCGCTAAAATTGCGCGGTTCAGCTGGCCAAGACGTGCGGATGCCTGACCTTGCCAGTGACGGAAAAACAGCCGGGTGACGGGATCTACGCTTCCTACATAGGGCTCGGTTACTTCTAATACCTCCAGCGCCCTTGGAATATCGTCCAGACCATAAATTCTAGAGCGTGCCAGAGCACTGGCGACTTTTACCTGATCCAGAGGGCTTGCCAGAAGTTGCGCAAGGGCGAAGGTTTTTTCGGCTTCCCAAATGGACCGTTTTTGCTGGCCTAGCTGATCGAGGGCGTTGGCCAGAAAGCGCCGCGCCTGCATTTCGCAGGCAACCCGTTTGTCGATCATGCATTGGTGTGCTGCCTCGGTGGCGTTGGTGACAACGCCTTCGTAGTCGCCCTGCAGAAACGACACCTGGGCTAGCGACAGTTCCAACAGCCCAGCCGGGCCCAGGGCCTGTTGCTTGCGCAGCTGCAATGTGTTGCGCGCCAGATGGTAATCGGGATCGTGAATGTTGCTGGCATAGTCTCGCCAGCACTGTTGAGCGCTGGCAACATCGAAACAGGGGAAGGCTGCGATGCCTTTGCACCCCAGCAGGGCTGTCAGCCCCAAGACTACAACCCGTAACGACCTTGGCCGAAGAATGCTCAACAACCCATGTCAGCCGCCTTAGCCGGTGCGCGAGGTATCGTTCAGCACCTCTATGGCCGGTGGCAGGAGTTGGCCCGTTTGGTTTTCTGTGCTGCTGTTATCCAAAACAGCCACAGTGACGGCTGCGCCTGCAGCAGCGCCGATGGCAGCCGCGGCCAGCGTCATCCATGGTGGAGGATTGTTGGGTTCCTGGTTATTTTCTGGCATGAGTATTCCCCTGTGGGTGGAAGCTTATTGTCGTTTTTCTGTGTATGGCGAAGCGCGATCAGGTTACCTCAGGATAAACCGTTGAATCTTCGAACGGTTCCCGTCATCCGCGCCGCCGACGGTGGTGACTGTCCAGCCCAGTTCATCGCCGCTGAAAAACGCGCTGATAATGGCGCTGTCGATAGTGTAGGGCGGGCTTTCAACAACCGTTTTACTGGTAAGGCCCGTCCCGTTGGTCAGAACCACTTCGTAGCCAATCGCGTCGTTCACCGGTTTCCAGTTCAGTGTATCGCCTGCCCCCAGCTGGTCCTCATGGTCGATCAACTCTGGCCCGGCGTCACTCGCTCCGCGCAGCACGCCGCTGGCCACCGGAGGGGCCAACGGATCAAGCTCTGCAGGCTCATTGACCCAAACCAGAGCTACGGCTAACGCAGCACTGGCTGCAAGGGCCGGACCGGCAATGGCGGGCTTTAACAGTTTCTGCCACCACGAGGTCGGCGCAATGGCCGTGGTCGAAATTGACGGAGACTCATTGGCCTGGACTTCGCGCTGCACACTGAGCGCAGCCTGCCAAACCATAGCGCAATTGGCACAACGGGAGGTGTGATCAACAATGTTCCGGCGTTCATCAGCGTTCAGAATGAGACTGACCGCATCCCATACGCGCTCCGAGGATGGACACTCGTCCTTCTGCTGTGAACCCAAGGTGTTGGCGCCTGAGGAAGCCTCCAGCGATTGACGAAAGGTATCTCTCAATGTCTGTTCAACCCAGGACATGATCCACTCCCTTTCTATTGAGGCACTCTCGAAGGTTGGCCAAGCCCCGATATACGCAATTTTCTGTACGTTTATTGGGCCAATCCAGCATTTCGGCAGCCTCAGGAACGGTGTGACCCTGCAGGTACAGCACCAGCGCCTGGCGACGACTGTCGGCTAGCTGTCCAAGGCAATCCCACAACGCCTGGCGCGCATCATCCGCCGCCAGCGCCGCATCGGGGCTGTCGTTTCGTTCCGAGCCAAATTGCTCAGGAGATATGGCATCTGTTGTCACGGGACGTCTGGACCTCTTTCTGACCTCGTCGACCACGATACTGTGGGCGACCCGATACAGATAAGACGCCAACACCGGGGTATTGTCCTCACCGGATGTGCGTTGGTGCAGTTTCAGGAGCGCAGTCTGGACCAGATCCTCTCGTTCATGCTCACCCCAGCGGTAGCACAACCGATCGACGGCACGTTTGAGCACGGTCTGAATGCGTTCCAGATCGTCGGCAGGTAGCAAAGGCCTAATTCTCCCCTAGAGCGCCTTAACAGCGGTACATCATAACGATTTATGATCACGATGTGCCCCAATTATCCGGCTCCTGAGTCCGCTTAGGTTGTTCCACACCGGCCAGCGCGATGGGGCAGTGTGGCAGTGGTTTACGATCCGGCGTCAGAAACCAATCTCTGGCCACCGATGATTCCAGCCGGGGCCTGGTGTAAAACTCTGCCAGGCAATCGCCCCGGAACAGCCAGCCATTGTTGTGCTGAAAGTGGGCGAATTTCTGTCCCGCCTCGCTATGGGCCGCCACTAAGGTCAGAAATGCGCCAGTAATCGTGGCATGGTAGCGCCCCGGTGCGCCGGCCCGGGTGGCCAGGGCTTTGATCGCGGCAGCAAAAGGTTCGATAGCCGCGGGGGAGGGTGGCTGAAGACACTCCCAGGCGGCCTGGATGTGGGCTTCGTGGGAAAACTCCGCAGGCGACAGCTGACCGGCCAGTAGACGATTGCATAGATCGATGGGCATGATTTTTGTGCCGTCGTGTTATATTGTTACCAATGTACCAGGAAATTGACCAATGAAGAAAGTGCAGCGAGTGCAAACAGGCGTGCGGCTGGAAAAAACCCTGTTGAAGGTGCTGAAGGGAACCGCAGAGTACTGCGACTTGTCCCTGGGTGATCTGCTGGAGGGCGTGGTGTTGCACGCTTTTGAGGGCAAGGCCCCATTTTCTGACGAGACCCTGGAAAAAATCGCCCAGCTGAAGGCCGTTTACGGGATGCAGCTATCTGCCACCGACAGCCACCGGCTGGTGGAGGATTAGTCATGCAACTGTTTGCTACCTGCCCATTGGGTCTTGAATACCTGTTGGTCGATGAACTCAAAGCGCTAGGCCTGTCGGGGGTGCGAGAGGGGCTTGCCGGGGTAAACGCCGAAGGCTCTTTGGCTGATGCCTACCGCGCAGGACTGTGCAGTCGGCTGGCGACGCGCCTGCTGATGCCGCTGGCAGAATTTTCTGCCGCCGACGCTGACGCGTTGTACGCAGGAGCCCAGACCGTTGACTGGCAGAGTCATATGACAGTTGATCAAACGCTGTCTGTGCATGCCAGCATTACCCGTCACCCCAACATTCGAGACTCGCGGTTTGCGGCTGTGCGGGTCAAGGACGCCGTCTGTGATCAGTTTCGCGAAGCAACGGGACGCAGGCCTGACGTTGCCAGAACGGACCCGGATCTGCATTTGTATGTATTTGTTGCGCGCAATCAACGAGCGACAGTGGGTATTGATCTCTTTGGCCGCTCGTTGCATCAGCGGGACTACCGGGAGCATGGCGGTGCCGCACCGTTAAAAGAGAATCTGGCGGCAGCGCTGGTGATCCGCAGCGGTTGGCTGAACGATCCGACACAGCCGTTAGTAGACCCCATGTGCGGATCGGGCACGCTGCTAATCGAGGCAGCAGCTATGGCATTAAACAAAGCGCCGGGCTTGCTGTGGGCGGATCAGATTCGGCTTGGATGGCTCGGTCACGATCGAGGTGAATTTCGGCGAGCGATTGAAATGGCACGGCAGGCAGAAACCGCCGACCGTGAGCTAGGCCCGATAGTGGGCCGGGATCGCCACCAACGGTCTATCGAACACTGCCAGAACCACGCGTTGGCTGCGGGTGTGGCTTATCACATCCAGTGGCAAACGGCGGACCTGAGCGAACCGGTGACGGGAATGCCGCAGCGTGGAACCGTGTTGACCAACCCTCCCTATGGTCGCCGACTTGGAGGCTCTGGTTCCGACCCACAGGAACTAAGCGATGTGTATCGCAGGCTCGGAGAGCGGCTGCAGTCTGATTTTGCCGGTTGGCAGGCGGCGGTATTTACCGAAGATCCCGAGCGCTGCCGGAGCTTTGGATTTGCACCATTTAAAAAATACCGCTTGTACAACGGCGCACTGGACTGTCGGCTATTGCTGTTCCGTGTTCCTGACGCAGTAAAAGGGCCGTCGGAGAACGTGACGATGGTGGCAAACAGGGTTAGAAAAAATCTAAAAAAGATCCGTAAATATATAAAAAATAACAATATTAGTGCGTACCGGGTCTACGACAGAGACATTCCGGAGTATGCGGTAGCGGTGGATGTTTACGCCGATAGAGTCAATGTTCAGGAGTACGCAGCGCCCGTTACGGTGGACGCAGCGGTGGCCCGCAAGCGGCTGAACGACGCGGTTGCCGGGGTGCAGCTGGCGCTGGGTCTTGACGCTGAGGACGTGGTGGTTCGCCAGCGCCAACGTCAACGCGGGGAAAAACAGTATCAACAGCGTGCGACCACCGGGCGTTATGATTGGGTGACAGAATCAGGGTACCGGTTTGCGGTAAATCTGGATGACTACCTGGATACCGGGTTATTTCTTGACCATCGCCAGACCCGCCAGCGCGTCGGCGAAATGAGCCAGGGTCTGCGAGTGCTCAATCTGTATTGTTACACCGGCAGTTTCACGGTGTACGCGGCTGCCGGCGGGGCCACAGAGTCCACGTCGGTGGACCTTTCTCGAAATTATCTGGATTGGGCCAGGCGCAACCTGGAAGCCAATGGTCTTGCCAGCACCGACCACCGACTGCTGCGGGAAGACTGCGTGAAGTTTCTGCGTGATGGCCGTCACCCGTTCGATCTGATCGTGTTGGACCCTCCCACGTTTTCTACTGCGGAGCGGGCGGAGGGGTCATTGGACATTCAACGCGATCACGTTGAGTTGCTGGAGCTGTGCGCAAGTAGACTGGCTGATGGCGGCATCATTATGTTTTCCACCAACGCGCGCCGATTTAAGCTGGATGAGGCGGCATTGGCGGCCAGGTTTCAATGGCAAGACATCACCCATCTCACGGTACCGCCGGATTTTTCGCGCAAGCGCCCTCATCAGTGTTGGGAGTTCACCATTAAACCTCCGCACAACGCTGCCTGAACGGTTCAGCAGCGGTTCATCACCCCGGGACTACAGTAACTGCGAACATCACGCAGAAGGAGGTCCAAACGATGAGACCCATACTGAACCGATGGCAGCTGGCGCTGCTGGTTATCACCGCTGCATTGAGCGGTCCCGCGTTGGCTGACCAAAACGGCCATAGCAAGCATTTTGATGCTCGTGTCGGTGTCTACCCTAACAGTCAGGTGAGAACTTACCCGGCACATTACGGTCACTCAAACCGGCGACATAATCGGCGCCACGATCGACATAACAATCGTCCGTTTCAGCATCGGAACTATCGCCGAAACTTCAATCAGTATCGGTACTATCCTCGCTCCAACGGTTATTCGGTCTACGAACGACCGGTTTATCAGCGACGTTACTACGGTGGCAACTCTGGGCATCATGACCACTACCATCGCAATCGCCCGCTGCTGAGAATTGTGCAAAACATTGACCGGTACGTTCACTGTGAATCCCACGGCGGGTACTTCCTACGCGAGGATTTGCACTACCACTAAGTCTCGACTTTGAAATCAACCAAAACGTCGATCACGACAGGGCAGCGAATTGCTGCAACGCGATCACAACACGGCGGCACAGGGATGTGCCGCTTTTTTCCCGGCAACGGCGCTGGTGAGTGCTGACGTTCTGGTTAATAATGAACGCCATGAGCCGGATTTTATTGATAATTTTGTTGGCGTTTGCCGCCCAGGCGTCGGCCCAGGTCTACAAATTTGTGGATGGGAATGGCATTGTTCACTACACCGACCGCAAGCCTGCCAGCGGCAAAAAGTACTCGGTAATCCGGGTAAAGTGTAAAGGCTGCGGATGGCGCAACACTGTCAACTGGCGAACCGTCGCGCTCAACAATGATGACTTTCAACAGGAAATTCTGGCAGCCAGTGCCCGTTACTCCGTTGAACCATCCCTGGTTCGAGCGGTCATCCACGCTGAGTCCTGGTTCCAGATCGATGCGGTGTCTGACGTAGGTGCTCAAGGATTGATGCAGCTGATGCCGGCGACCCAGAAGCGTCTTGGCGTCACTCAGCCGTTTGACGCCGGCCAGAACATCGACGGCGGCGTGCGCTATCTGCGTGAACTGTTGGACATGTTTGAAGAAGATTACCGCTTAGCCAGCGCAGCGTTTAATGCCGGTGAAAACGCGGTCAAACGTTTCGGCGGGATACCGCCGTATACAGAGACAGAAAATTTCGTCAAACGCGTGGGTATATTGAAAGAGCGATATCGTGTGTCGGCACCCTAGCAGGCCGCTTAATTAGACGGGTAATCTCGTCTGTGTTTGGGCCGGCTTGGCATGGGGCGGCATACGGCCCACTAGCAACCGCCGGGCGTGAATTGGGCACAAAGACAGCGAACGGCAACTGGCGTCACTGTTCACAGTCGTTTGCGTGAATTGAACGCCATTGGACACTCAAGGCCTTGCACTATGGGTGGCGTCCTTCTATTTTTAAGAAGTTAAGCATTTGCCGGACTCAATAACTATGTGGAATTTTGCGCCATTAACCTCCCAGATCACCCAACCCATCACAGCACAGCGCCGGTCCATTGGCCTGGTGACGGGGCTGTGCGCTCTGTTGATAACGCCAGCGTCCTGGTCGCTGGAATTTGAGCGCATGCCAACGGCCCAATACCGCCAAACCATTAACAAGGCGCACAAGGCGTATCGTTCCGAGCGGATGGAAGAGGCCCTGGCGCTATACAATCTGACCGCCCGCTGGGGGGAGCCGGACAGTCAACGCCAGTTAGGCATCATGCTGATTTCAGGCGAGGGGACCGAAGTGGACCTCGTGGAAGGGATGGCGTGGATTCACCTAGCTGCCAAAACCAAGAGACGGGCCGACCTGGACGTGCTGAAACAGGCCAAAGCCCAGCTCCCCAAAGACGCTGTAGACGCGGGCGCGGAGCTTGCACAAGAATACGCCCCGCAGTTTGGTGCCAAGGCCACAGGCGTAAGGTGCAAACGTAGGCGGCTAAAAGACAGCGGCCGAAAAGAGGTGGTGTGTGAGCGTGGCACCGGCGGCATGACCGACAGTTCTACCGTTGAGGTGCCGGTTGTAGATTCTCAATATTACTGGGCGATTGAATAAGCCCGCTTGATGCGATGAGTCAGTCGGGTGCCAGTTCTCGGGCGACACGAAATCCGATGTGGCTGAAGCGAGCCGTTCTTTCGAGCCTGAGGCGATGGTGCACGGAAACCTCCCGTGGACGTTCAAACCAAGACCCCCCACGTACAACCCCTGCCTCACAGGCGTCAGTTCTTAAAGGGCCGGTAAAATTCCGCCGCCAGCAGTCAGCGGTCCATTCGCCGGCATTGCCCAATAAATCAAACAGCCCTGCGCTGGTCGCGTTGTGGCTGCCCACCGGCCCGCTGTTGACTCGTCGGTCACGGCAGCCAAATAGATTTTCTGCATCAACTTCCAAGTTGTGACGTTCAGCACGGTCAATATCCGAAACGTTAGCGTAATCGCAGGCGCTTCTGGCGTTGGTCCAATACACCCCGCCGCGGGCATCCTGAGCCGCAGCAGACTCCCACTGAAATTCGCTGGGTAGCCCATAACGCTGGTTGGTTTGCTCGCTTAACCAACGGGTATAGGCGATTGCGTCCTCATAGCTGATGCAGACCACTGGGTGAGACTCAGACTGGTTGAAGCCGGGTGACTCCCAGGTTTTATCTTGACGCTGGCGCCAGTTGAAAAGCCAGTAGTTACAGCCTTCAGCGGCGCTGGCGGGAGGCTTAAGTCCTGTGGCCTGGGCAAATTGACGGTACTCACCAACGGTGACTTCAAACGCACCCAGTGCAAATGCTGGCACTGTTGCATCGGTAACCAGTCCCTCAGAGGCTCGATCCGGGTTACCGATAGTAACTTGGGCTGAGTCCATGCGCACCATTAACGGCCCCAAACCTCCGGAGGACAATGGATCTTGAAATGGGGTGGCCGCAGCGTCCGGCGTACCCAGTGCTTGCTCAAAGGTGTCCAGGTCGGGGTGCAGCGGATCGATAAATTTAAGGCGTTCGGTCAAGCGTCTTGCGCCGGATAAATCACCGTTGTCCAGCGCGCCATTGATGCGGTTGACATAGGTGCGCTGGATTCGCGCCAAGCCACGCAACGCCTCTCGGTTGCTGGCATCCAGGTCCAATACCTGCTGATAAGCCTCCCAGGCGTTCTCTCCTGCGGGCAGGGTCAACTGGTCGGCAGCCAGGAGCAATTCGGCATCCAGCAGTAGTTGGGCGGTTTTAGGGTTTGCGGGCGCACTATCCGGTCGACTTGTCGGCGTTGGTTGGGTCCTCTGGGCAATATTGTCGGGTTGCGCCGTGCGGGCGGGAGGGTCTGCCGACGGAGTGAGAGCCGACGGTTCTTGGGTGGGCGTTCCCGCCGGCTGGATGCCCGGTGATTGTTCGGTTTTCTGGAGGTCGGCCTGCGTTGACGGGGTGTCGGGCTGAGTGGCTGGCGCTTCAGTTTCCGAGTCTTCAACCAGCATTTCGGCCAACAGTGCATCCAAGTCTTCTTCACCCTTCAGTGTTGCCTGGGCCGCAGACTCGTTGGTTTCAGCTGCCTGTTCTGTTACTGCCGGTTCTGGTTCTTGCTCTACCTCAGGCTTGCGTTTACGGGCCTGATTGCCTAACCCAATGCCTGCGCCTTGACCTTCGCCTGTAACCAAGTCGAGGGGGCTGGCTTCCTGTTCTCCGCGACCTGACAGGAACACGGCCAGAAAAGTGGCCGCAATCAGAGCGGCAACACCCGCCCAAACCGCCGGTTTTCGGTGCCACTGCGATTGCGGTTTTTCGTACAGGTCATCCACCCGCCAGCGTTCTTGTTCGGGCGGGTATTCCTCGT
>JBGCET010000012.1:0-19865 GCA_045106555.1 Lysobacterales bacterium
TTCTGGCAGTGCTTAAACGACAGCAACTGGCTGGTGTATATGAGCCAGGCTTACGACACCATCTACGATTTTCTATCCGAAGACGAGCGTCAAACGCTGGAAGCCAATCTGTTTCGTCCCTACGCCGACTTTATCTCTCTGGAAAACCCCCAGTTCTTCAATCGAGTGCACAACCACAGTACCTGGGGCAACGCCGCGGTCGGCATGATTGGCCTGGTAATGGGCGATGAAGAACTGATCGAGCGAGCCTTGTACGGCATCAAAGACGATGGCCTGGCCATCGGTGGGCGCGATAACGACGGTGGGTTTATTAAGGTGGAAGGACAGAAGGTAGGCTTTTTGGCTAACCTGGAAGCACCGTTTTCTCCCGACGGGTATTACACCGAAGGTCCTTACTACCAGCGTTACGCCATGTACCCGTTCCTGATCTTTGCCCAGGGCCTGAATAATCTTAAGCCTGAGCTGAAAATTTTTGAGCACAAGAATTCGGTGCTGTTAAAAGCGGTCAACGCCTTGGTGGCCCTATCCGATGCTGACGGCGAGTTTTTCCCTCTCAACGATGGGCAAAAGGGCATGTCGTACTATTCCCGCGAACTGGTCACTGCCGTTGACATCGTTTACCACGTTGGCGGCAAGGACCCCCAACTGCTTAGTATCGCCCAGCAGCAGGGGCAGGTATTGCTGGATGACGCCGGCTTTTCAGTCGCAAAAGCCATCCGTGATGGCAAAGCCCAGCCGCTGGACAAGGGGTCGGTCAATCTATCAGATGGGGCCGACGGCAATCAGGGTGGCGTGACCGTTTTGCGTGATCGCGATGAAGACCTGGAGCTGGTGTTTAAATATTCGTCCCAGGGACTGAGCCACGGTCATTACGACAAGCTGTCGTTCTCGCTGTTTGAAAAAGGCGACGAGGTACTGCAAGACTACGGGCTCGCCCGCTTCGTGAACATTGGCCAGAAGGGTGGAGGCAACTACTTAAAAGAAAACACGTCTTGGGCGAAACAAACCATTGCTCATAACACCATCACCCAGAATGAAACCTCGCATTTTCAGGGTAAGTATGAAATCGGCAGCCAGCACCACTCAAACCTGTATTTTTTTGACGACTCAGGGCCAGGTATTCAGGTGGTGAGCGCCACCGACACCCACGCGTACCCCGGTACATCAATGCACCGCACCATGGCGGTAATTAAAGATCCCGGTTTTGAAAAACCCTTTGTGCTGGATATTTTCAAACTAAAATCGATGGAAAAAAACCAGTACGACCTGCCCTTTTTCTTCCTGGGTCAGGTACTTGAGACCAGCTTCCCCTATGACACGCCCGCTACATTGGCAGCGCTGGGAGAGGCTAACGGTTATCAACACTTGTACTTAGAAGGTGTCGGCCAACCCGCCGGCGACACCAGCAAACTGTCATGGATGAACAACGGCCGATTTTATTCGCTTACCGCCGTGACCCAACCCACCGATAAAATGCTGTTTACCCGAATTGGCGCAAACGACCCGGACTTCAATCTGCGCCGGGATGCCGCACTGATCATTCGAAGAAAAGACGCGAGCAACACGACGTTTGCCACCGTACTGGAATCCCATGGCAGCTACAGCCCGGTGTCAGAGCTGGCTGCCAACTCCAACAGCGCCATCGCTGAACTGAGCATTGTCCATGACGACGACCAATACACCGCTTTGTCCATTACAGACATCGAAGGCAACACCCGAATATTTCTAATGGCCAATGAGAACGCGTCAGCAGATCAGCGTCATAAGCTTCGATCCGGCGGCAAGATCTATCGCTGGAAAGGCCCTTTCAAATTAGTCGATGCCAAGTAACGCCAGCCCAACCGTAAGCCAGATCATTAAGAGACTTCTATGAACGACAAACTGAAAGTGCTGGTGCATGGAACAGGATTCGCCGGCCAGGGCCATACGGAAGCGTTTCGATTTGCCGGCGCCGACGTGGTGGGCATGGTGGGGCGAACCGAGTCTGTGGTGAAGGACGTAGCGGCTGAATTGGGCATCCCCTATTGCGGTACTGACTGGGAGCAGGCTCTGACCGACTGCCAACCCGACATCGTTTCTATCGGAACACCGGGCGGCGCCCACGCGGAGCCGATTAGGCAGGCCATAGCCAGCGGATGCCATGTCTTCTGTGACAAACCCTTAGCTGAGACCGGGGCGGTGGCAACAGAGCTTTACGAACTGGCTGAGGCAAAAGGGGTGAAAACCGCCTTTGCCTCCAGCTTTCGCTATATGCCTCACGTAATCCACGCCAAGGAACTGGTCGCCCAGGGAAGCATTGGCGAGCCGCTGGAAGTGGAGTGCATCTCCCATTTCAATCTGGAACGCGATATTCCGTTTGGCTGGTCTCACCGCAAAGAGCAAGGCGGCGGCAGACTCAACAACAACTTTACTCATAAGTTGTCCATCGTCACCTCTGTCATTGGTGAGAAGATACTGTCGATCATGTCCGAGGTGCGGGACGACCTGGGCAAAGCGCCGATTGTTGAGGGGGTGCACAATTTCAAAACTCGCCGCCAGCATATTCCCGACAACCTGGATGATCCATCGCTGAAGTGGGGTGAATCCAACGTGGAATGGACCTATACCGTGTTGGCCCAGCTTGAAAGCGAGCAGGCAACCAAGCCTGTGTCCGTACTGTTCAAACATGGCGGCCTGAGTCCTCGCTTTCGAGATGACCACCTGGTTTTCTACGGCAGCCAGGGCGCTATTTACATTGAAGGCCATTATGGCGGCGGCCCGCTGCACGTGTATGGCAAAGACAAGCAGTGGCGTGAGATGCCTCTGCCTGAACACATTGCCGCCGACATCCCGGATATCGAAGGCGATACGGAACGCAACTGGTGCTATCTAACCCGGGAACTGGTCAAGGATATTAGCGGCGAGAAAGTCGCGCCCTACCAGACGTTTAAAGACGGCAGCCTCTATCAGCGCCTCATCGATGTTATTCGGCGCAATGAGGGCTGGGTAGACGTAAGTCAGCTTTAGTAACGGCACCCCAGTGGCCCACCCATGAACTTTGAGTACCTGGTCATTGGCGGTTATTTCCTGCTGATACTCAGCATTGGATTGACCTTCAAGAAAATGGCCAGGCAGTCCACCAGCGACTACTTTCGCGGCGGCGGCCGCATGCTCTGGTGGATGGTGGGTTCCACCGCGTTTATGGCCCAGTTTTCCGCCTGGACCTTCACCGGAGCCGCAGGAAAAGCGTTCTCAGACGGCTTCGCGGTGTGCCTGGTTTTCTTTGCCAACACCTTTTCCTATTTTTGTGGTTGGGCGTACTTTTCTCACCGCTTTCGGCAGATGCGCGTGGATACGCCCACCGAGGCTATTAGGCGCCGGTTTGGCCCTTCCAATGAACTGTTTTTTTCCTGTGCACTGATTATCTTCAGCCTGATCAACGCCGGCATCTGGCTCAACGCCCTGGGAATTTTCTCAAGTGCGGTATTTGATGCCGATATCACATTGACCATTGTGATCACCGGGTTGACCGTGCTGTTTGTGTCGGTCATTTCTGGCGCCTGGGGGGTGGTGGCGTCAGATTTTGTGCAGACCCTGGTTGTGGCCACGGTCTCCATCGCCTGCGCAGCAGTGGCCCTGATCAAGGTCGGAGGCCCGGTGGAACTGGTGAACAACTTCCCATCAGGTTTCGTGATGGGGCCGGACATGAACTACGGACTGTTGCTGGTCGGAACCTTTGTGTTTTTCCTCGCCAAACAGCTGATCACCATCATGAACCTGAACGACTCGTTCCGGTTCTTAAATGCCCGAGATTCGGTCAACGCCAGAAAGGCCGCCCTGCTCGCCATGGGGCTAATGGGGGTAGGTTCGGTCATCTGGTTTATCCCTCCCTGGGCATCGGCGATCTTATATCCCGACGCTGCCGCCGCCTACCCTGAATTGGGCAATAAAGCGGGGGACGCGGTGTATCTGGTATTCACCCGAAATGCCATGCCGGTGGGGACCGTGGGGCTGCTGCTTGCCGGGTTATTCGCTGCATCGATGTCCTCCATGGATTCGGCGCTCAACAAAAATGCTGGGATCTTTGTTCGCAGCGTTTATCAGCCTTTTCTCGATAAACGCGGCCGCTCCGTTAGCGACCAGCATCTGCTGAACCTCAGCAAGTTATTGAGCTTCCTGAGCGGCATCGCGGTCATATTCATGGCGTTGTTCTTTAAGTCTTTAAAAGAGCTAAGCCTATTTGATCTCATGATGTCAGTTTCCACCATGATTCAGGTTCCGCTGCTGATTCCGCTGCTGGTAGGCCTTTTCGTCAAAAAAACCCCGAACTGGGCACCCTGGGTCACCGTACTGTTGGGCTTAGGGGTGTCCTGGTTTATGAAGGACGTGCTGACTCCCCAGGTTTTTGCTGACTGGATAGGCCTTGGCACGCTGACGGCCCGCGAAGCGGTCGATATGAACCTGATGCTAACGCTTGCTGCTCATATATTGGTTACCGCCGGATTTTTCAGTCTCACTACATTGCTCTACCGTGAGCAGGCTGACAAACATAAAACCCAGCGCGACGCCTTTTTTAAGGACGTTGAAACACCCGTTATCGCGGACGAAGCCCAAGGTGAATACGATCGACAGCAGCGCGACAAGCTGGGTGCCATGGTGATATTTATGGGTGGCGGTATTTTGCTAATGACGCTAATCCCCAACCCATTGTGGGGGCGCATGATGTTTGTGTGTTGCGCTCTTGTGATTGCCAGCATTGGGTTTTTGTTAAAACGAAGCGTTAAGGCTGAGTTGGCCGCAAGCTAAGCTGGGAACCCTCCATGATGAACAAATATTTTCCTCCTTTTATTCTGCTGGCTATCTGCATTGGTCTTAGTGCTTGCGCGACCCTTTCCGGCCATAGCGTTAATCTAACTCTTGGCGTGGATGAGTCGGCAGGGGGTGGACCTGCCTATATTGTCTCCACCCCCGGCGCCGTCTATTTTCTTGAGAAAGAAGGCGGCGGCCTGTCGAGCATCGTGGATTCGGAGGGGATTGACTGGCTGGGTTTCCACAACGAAAAAGGGTCCGGCTGGAAGGGCGAATACCGTGGGTTTCCTAACGCCATTCACCGTCAGGACGGCAACTACTTTCATGCGATGAACGAGGGCACCGACCCATCAACGTCCGTTGTCGATATTGATACGGGACAACATGTACGCATTACCTTTACCTCAGGCAACGGCCAGTGGCAGGGACAGTGGGATTTTTACTCAGATCGCTGCGATTTTTTGATGAAAGAAGTCAGCCCCGGTCACCACTACTGGATACAGTATGAAGGAGTACCAGGCGGTCAAATGGACCCAAGCGACTTTCGGTATTCATCTGCCGACAATCAGAAGCATCCCGTCGAAGAATCGTTTATTGGCGACCTGCCCGCACCAGAATGGATGGCATTCGGCGATCAGAATTCACCCCGGGTGTTGTATGTTTTGCATCATTCAGATGACACGCACCCGGATGACTATGTCAGCAGACCCTATATGACCGTGCTGGGTTTCGGTCGACGGGACAAGAACAAGTTTCTTGATACACCCCAGAGTTTTTCCATAGGGTTTATCGAATCAACGGACTACCCAACGATCGACCGCACCATCCGCCAGACATTGAATTCGCTTGCCAACTGACCTGCAACGACACTCAAGACCCAATTAGCGCCCAAACACCCCGAACACCCATTGCTGAAGTGACTAGTGAGAACAGCAAGATCGCCACTAAGATGATGTTGGTCGTTAACGTATGGCGATGTTCACCCATCAGATCTCGTCGATTCCCCAGGTAGAAAATACAGGCTACGGTGAGCGGAAGAATGACCGAATTAAACGCCTGAGAAACAATCATCACCAGCACCGGTCTGGCGCCAAACAGGGGCACAACCAGTCCTAGCAGAGAAATGATAAGAACCATAATTCGGTAACGCGGCAAGGTCATTTCTCGCGGGGAGTTGTTGTAGTCGCATAGCAGCCAGGGCAGCATCAACACATTGGGAAACTGGGATGAGACGCCGGCAGCCACTATGCCCAAGACGAAGATTGTGGTCGCCAAAGATCCGGCCAGCGGCTCCAACAACCCTACCATCTGGGAGGCTCTCTCAAGATTAAGCCCTTCAACATGCAAAGTGCCGGCTGCTGCTGCCATGATGGATGTGCTGATCACAAACATCATGACAACAGCCACCAGTGCGTCTTTGCGCTGTTGGGGTAAATCGGTCACGGTCCAGCCGGCTTCTTTGACCAAAGTCGTTCGGATGATAAACAGACCTGAAAATACGGTTGTGCCCACCATGGAGGCGATGACCAGATAGGGACCCCTGCCTTCATCCAGGGCCGCGTCGGGTAAGGACGGCACCAGGCCCTTAACGATGTCAACCGGTGGCGGCATCAACAAGAAAAAGTTGAGAACGAAACACGCCGCCATGATGGCAACGATGACTGCGAGACTGCGCTCAAAAAATTGGGTGCTGCCATTCCAGAAGATAAAGTAAACCAGAGCAATAAAAAAAGCGGCAAACCACACCGGTTCGATACCTCCGTCAACAGCGGTCTTTGACCATTCCGCACTCATCTCTGCAACAATGCCCATAACCCCCATCACACTGCCACTGACGCCGGCGGTAAGGGCAATAATAAAGAACAGCCCAACCATCGGATGAATATGCCGGCGGAATGCCTGCAGCGCGGTTTTTCCTGTCACCAGCGTAAGTCGACCGTAGACATTGATCATGAAGTAAGTGGCCAGACATGACGCCACGATGGTCCAAAGCAGCGACATCCCGTAGGTTGCTCCCGCCTTCGCCATCGCAGTCACGCTGCCGGTACCGATATTAAATCCGAGCAGAAATATTCCGGGAAGAAACAGAGCGAGGGTATTGGATAGTTTTGCGTTCATGACCGGCAATGATACCTCTTGACCACCACTGGCGGTTGACCGAATGTCATGTCAATTCGCAATTGCCGCGGGAAGGATTGAACATTATCGGCAGTTGACACCGCTATCTAGGCATACATCTATACCGGTGCCTCGGCCCCAGACTATTCCTCATTTTTTTTTCGAGGTAGTACCCACCGAAGGCCAGCCGCTTGCGGAGGAACGGGTATTTTTCTGACAACGCAGGACCTTCGAGAGGCGACACCAGAATTCAGCGAAATTGACGTATTCATGCTGAATGCAACCGTTGTCGACAGCCTGGATCCTGACCAGATATTTTTTGATGGGTTCGAGTCGCAGCCTGAAATGACTCGTTTGCCAAGCTAACCATCAGTTAAAGCGGACATAAACAAACAGCACCGCTATCGCAAGCATGACGATGATGCCCATGCCACTCCACCATTGCATCAGTCTGCCAGGACGATAACCTGCAGAGACAGCTGGAGATCTGATAACGAGGTGGTTCAATATCGCGTTGATGGGTCCCACCAGAAACGCCGTGATCGTCACAAAGTCGATAAAATTCTTAAAACTGCCCATTAAAAACAGCAGCGTCACTATGGCGAGCAGCGACAACCCAGCGGTACAAACATATAACAATGGAGAATGATCAACGCAGCCGTCCCAACGGGAATGCTGCGCACCTAGAATATGAATGCCGGAAGCAAAAAGCCGTGGAAACCCATCCAGCACCGTGATCAACGTGCTGAACATCACAAACGCCGCAGAGATTCCAACAAGCCCTCCCGCCCAGTCACCCAGGTTTTGGGTATACAGGGCAATCACCTGACCAGCAAAAGCCGCGGCACCGTCCGCCGGCGCAACCCCCGCGGAATGCAAAACGCTAGCCCCCATTAAGAGAAAACACACCGCAAGGGCCGCGGAGGTCAGATAGCCCACGTTGAAATCCACCATGGCGTGGCTCAGCGTGGGTTTGACCCCGGTCTCGCGCTGCTTTGCCACTGACCACAATGACTGCAATACCGAAAGGTTCAGTGCCGAAGGCATAAAGCCCATAACCGCCACCACAAACGCAAAGGTTTGTGGCTCTGAAATTGGCAGAAAGGTCTGCGAGAATTCCCATTGGACCTGAGGCAGCGCCAAGGCCGTCGCGATGAGCGTGGTCATAGTAAGAACCACCACAAAGAGTTTGGTCAGCATGTCCAGCAGGCGAAACCCGCCCAAGCCAAGGATGCTGCCAGCAAGCACAACCAGACCCACAGCGACGGACCGAACATGAGCCTCTAGCGCTGTTACTGCCAGAAAAATGGCGGCGGTCACTACCGCCGTTGCAGCGAGAACGATGGCGCCAACCGCCACTTCGCTGAGCAGATAAACGATGGTGACCCAACGTCCAAGATCCGCATACCCGTGAAGCAGAGACTTACCCGTAGCCGCAGCGTACTGTGGACCAAAGCGAAATGCCGGGTACTTGATAATGTTGGTCAAGATGATCATTCCCAGCAGCCCAAGACCGTAGACGGCTCCGGCCCGGGTGGATTGCACCAGATGGGAAGTGCCGATGGCAGCGCCGGCAAACAATATGCCTGGCCCAATGGCATTCCGCAGGCGTATGTCAACGCTACTTTGGGTTTTTCTCAAACTCTTCTATCCGTTTTGCCGGATTGCCGGATTGCCGGATTGCCATGCAAAACGTTGTCGACTGGCGAACCATTCGCAAGATTTTCTTGCATGTTAGTGAGCCGTGTCAGGAACAACCGCTTCCACCCGCACCTCGACGGTCACTTCCTGTCCAACCCAGGTAGTGTCTTCCCATTCACCGAGACCCAAGCCCAAGGCCAGACGATCCAGCAGTGCGTTGCCTGACAGCAAACGTGTGACGCCAGTACCTTCAACCACCCGGCGGTCATGATTGCCAGTGACGGTAAAGTTAAGTTCAACGGGGACCGGTTGTCCCTTGATAAAAAGCTGGCCGTCAGCAACAAAAGCGTCATTCGCCAACCGCTCGAAACGGCTGGCTCGGTAGTGGGCAAGCGGGTGATTGGCCGAGTCAAACCAGTCTGGATCCTGCATTGTGGTATCGCGATCTTCATCCTGGGTATCTACCTGGCGAGTATCCACGGTCACATCGAAGGAACTGGCTGCCAAATCGGCTGCGGAGAAGTAAATGGCGGCCTCCCAGGAGGTCCACTCTCCGGTGAATCGGGCACCGGCCTGATCGCCCACAAAACGAATATAACTTCCCTCGTAATCAATATTCCAGGCAACCAGATGAACCTTATCCTCAGGTTCCAGGAGTGGCGGAACTGATTCGGAATTTGCGTTCTGCTTCGGTACCGCCGGCGATGAAATTTCCGGCGCTGCCGCCGTTTCCGCTACTTCGACTGCCACTGCAAGTCCTGAATCCATCGCCTCCCCAATTTCAACCTCATTGTCAGAACGAAACTCAGGTCTGATTTCGGGTACTGCCGAAGCCCCTAAAGAAGTCTCGGCTGAAGAGCGAGTAATAGCGGATTTTCCGGGTGAGGTCAGAGACAGGATTCCGGCCACCAACAGTCCAACAAAAAACAATAAGGAAGTGATAGACAGCATGCGCTGAAAGACCCCGTCGCGATCAACAACGCCGTGTTTGATCGCGGCAACAATATGAACGGCAGCCAGCAGGAACAGTGTTTTGGCCAGTATCTCGTGAATCTGTTCCATGCTGGCCTTCAAGCCGGGGTCGGCAGACACAAGGTCCGGCAACTGAAACAGGTTAAACCAGCTGACTGAATAGGCGGACGCTGAAGACATCAACCATCCGGTAATGGGCAAGGCGAACAGCAACAAGTACAACACCCAGTGACTTACCTGAGAAGCCAGGGATTGCCAGCGCGGCATGCTGTCAGGTAACGCCGGTGGCGACTCAATCAATCGCCATAAGAGGCGAATAGCCGCCAACCCTAAAATGGTGATGCCAACGCTCTTGTGATTAGCCAGCAAGGCCAGTTGGCGCAGGGTTTGATCCAGGTGCTGCGCCCGCTCTGCCAGTTGTGCCAACAAAAACTGCAGTACGATAAGGGACGCCACCAGCCAATGGAGAATTTTCGATAGGGGGTGATAGTGCGTTGATTGGCTATTCACTCAGCTTTCCTCCTCAGGCAACCAGCGAATGGTGACGTCCTTTCGCCCCCACAACTTGGCCGCCTTTACGTCCTCGCCCATGTAGATATCGATATGCCGTGACCAACGCCGGTTCATTTTATCCAGTACCTTCCACTCTCCTGGCAATCCATCGATCGTGACACGGGTTCCTCGCTTAAAGCCTAGTTCAAGTAAATCTCTGGATACCGCTATGGCTTTCATGCCGGGGACCAACTGATCTCCCCAAGCAGCAATGTCAGGTTCAACTTTTGACGTCTGCTCTGGCAGAGAGTTGTAGGCGCTGGCCGTCACCTCAAGTGTTTTCCACGTGTCTGACCCCATACTGGTTGCAATGACCACAAGAGCCAGACACAAGGCCCCTCCAGCAGCCGCTTTGGCTGGCGTTAGGAAAGCAGGATTAATCCCTCCGTTGCGTCCAGACGGTTCCGAATCCTCAGTGTTTTGGTGGTCTTGCATTTAACTCCCAATTTAACGTTGTTGTATGGGGTTCAATCGTTTTTCATCATAGCCAGCGTATCACTGACACTCCTGCTGCTCTTGCATTCCAGCGTCCTTGGCCAATGAGTCCTTGAGGCGTGCGTGGCAATCCAGGAACTGTTTCACCGGCTCCAGTGAAATCAGCGGTATTTCCTCCTGAGGCACGTGACCGGCATTCGGCAGCTGGACCAAACGCGCATTGGGCAGGACGTCCAGATAATCCTGCGCGTTGGCCACAGGTATCATTCGGTCTCGCTCGCCCCACAGCAACAGCACTGGAGCCTCGATAGTTTTCAATAAAGGCCCGGGCTCTGGCAGGATGGTTTGGGACATACGCAGCAACAGGGCTTCCCGATTACCGGGAGCTCGCAGCAGATCATGATATCGGTCCAGCGTTTCAGCACTGAGTCGGCTAACATCACCATAGGCCATGGCAAGACTGGCATTGAGTAATGATTTCGGCAACGCGTATCGAATCGTCTGCAGCGCCGTTGGAATATTGGGCGATTCATTGTATTGAAACCCCGGACTGGCAAACCCGTCCGGCGAGATCAAAACCACCCCCCGAACACTCGATGAATATTTAGCGGCGAAGCGCCAGGCGATTCGGCCACCGATGGAGTTTCCCACCAGGAATGCTTGCTCGACATTTAGCTGCGCCAGTAATGCCTTCAGTATCGCCATGGATCGCAGGTCAGTGAAAACACCGGTTGAGTCCGCTGGCGATAAACCTGATCCTGGCCAGTCCAGGCGGATGACCCGATAGTGGGATCTTAACGCGTCAGCCCACGGGTCGAAGGTCTGCAGATGAGAACCCAAACCATGCAGCAACACCACCACCGGGAGGTTGTCAGAGTCATCCGCACCAGCGCTATCGCGAACATGAACAATGGTACCGGCAACTTCTCGCAAATCGCCCGGGTCAGCCAGATATCGACTTTCCAAGGTTGCTCGGTCCAGGTCAGGCGTTGGATACCAGGCATCGGCTGAATACGTGAGCGCCAGAATAAGACTCGCAAAAAGGGTCATTGGATTCGGGTTGGACTAACAAGCCCAATCATTGGCTGAGTTTCGTGAATCAAGGTTAGCAGCTACTCCTGAGAGCGGTCGCCCTGCAGAAATTTCTGCGTTTGTTCGCCGCCGAACTTCAGCGCACGCCAACTGGCAGGATTGCCAATCTCAGACAGTTGCCCCAGCACCGATTCGGGAGATCGGTGATTGGCACTTAAGAATATGCCATCAGACTCACACACTTGCGATTGAGAATATCCACCGGCGCCGGCACACAGAATCGTTTTTGTGGGCCCCTCTTTCGCGCACAGGGCCAATACCGCAGGAGTGACCGCCGCTGGGTCCAGTTGCGCGAGCTTTTCAGGGTCAGGAATCACGTCTTTGGTCATTCGGGTTGCCGCTACCGGCGAAATGGCATTGACGTGAATGCCGTATTTGTTGCCCTCAATAGCCAGCGTGTTCATCAGCCCGACTAACCCCAACTTGGCCGCACCATAGTTACTCTGGCCAAAATTCCCGTAAAGCCCAGAAGACGAGGTAGTGACCACAATTCGGCCATATCGCCGCTCCATCATGTGGGCCCAGACCGCCTTACAGCAAATTACGCTGCCCATCAGATGAACTTCCAGAACAGCTCGAAAATCCTCCAAAGGCATTTTGGCAAACGTTTTGTCCCGCAGTATTCCGGCATTATTCACCAGCACATCGATGCGGCCCCACCGATCCAGCGTTTCCGCCATCATCACGCCAACCTGCTCGACATTTGTAATGTCGGCACCGTTGGCTATCGCCTCACCTCCGGCGGCCTGAATCTCCCGCACGACGCCCTGAGCTGCCAGGCTCGACGAACCCGATCCGTCGCGCTGTGCACCCAAGTCATTGACCACCACCTTGGCACCGCGAGCAGCCAGACCGAGTGCATGGGCCCGCCCCAATCCCGCGCCTGCGCCAGTGACAACCGCCACCTGATTGTCAAATTTCACTGCCATATTCTTCCTCTTTGGCCTTTAATTCCAATCAAGATAAATTTCCCGATGCCGATAGATAACGTTCTTTCGGTCTGTCGAAACCTCACAGTGTCTGAGAATTTTTCCATGATTACCAGCACGATTCGCGACAGTAATTGGCTCCCAACTGCCATCTATTCTGTCGTTGGGTTTTTGGTTATCACCGCTTCCTATACGTTGGGACTCAATAGCAACAATCTGCTAGCCATTTGGCCTGCGGCAGGCGTGTGCGCCTGGGTCGCAGTTCGATACGGGTGGAAATGCGCAATTGTGGTGTTTGCCTCTCACCACGGTCACGCGATGCTCCTCAATGCCGACAAGCTGGACATGTACCTCGCCTTCAACATCGGCAACGTGTTCGCTTACCTGATTGCCCTGAAGGCTTACCGATCAATGGGGGGTACTACACGAGTATTGAGCAGTGTCCGTCAAACCTTGCTATTTATTGTAGCCTTTGCCGTGGGCATGAGTCTGGTGTCGGGACTGGCAGGTGCTCTGGCATATGTCTATTTCATGGACGCCCCGACCAACGCCTATATGCCCATGCTTTGGCGATGGGTGCTGTCGGATTTTGCTGGGGTCATTTTATTTGCGCCCGCGTTTATCGCGGCGCATCCACTCCCGACCCAATTCTGGCGTAAACCTTTGAGTAAGTTGCGCTCCACCGCCGGCTTGGCACTGGGTTTGTCGATCGCCGTTCTGTGTGGCGTTGTCGTCCTCACCTTAGTTCAGCCGTTTGACCTCGGTGATTTTCCTATCATCCTGTTGATCATGCCCCTTTGCATCTGGCTAGCCTTAAACGACGCGCCGCGGATCAGCAGCGTTTTACTCACTGCAACAGCAACCGGAACACTAGCGTTGATGCTTTTGTCCCAAGATTTTGCCGCCGAAACCACGTTTTTCGCGGCGCAGCCCTATTTGGTTATTCTGATGCTCACCAGCATGGTCATTCGCGCCGCCAGCACTGAGCGCGCCGTCGCTCTGGACGCGCTCAGTGAGGAACGTTCCCGCCTGGAAGATACCGTCGCCGAAAGAACCTCTGAACTCAAAGACCTGGCAGATAGCGACGCTCTGACTGGCCTTGCCAA
Source organism: Lysobacterales bacterium (assembly GCA_045106555.1). Classification (GTDB taxonomy): domain Bacteria; phylum Pseudomonadota; class Gammaproteobacteria; order Xanthomonadales; family SZUA-38; genus JANQOZ01. The sequence continues at coordinate 13,634 of JBGCET010000012.1, forward strand.
TCGCCGCTGCTTCGAGCGCTCGCTGGAACGGGTGTTCACTGCGGTAACCGACCAGGAAGCCCACAGTTATCTGCTATATATCGATCTGGATCAATTCAAAATCGTGAACGACACGTCCGGGCACGCGGCAGGAGACGCTGTGCTTAAGCACGTCGCAAGCCTGCTGCAAAAAAACCTGCGAAAGTCTGATGTGATCGGACGCCTGGGTGGAGACGAATTTGCCGCGTTGCTGCACAACTGCCCCGAGGCTGTCGCTCGACGAATCGCGGAGACGATTCGCCGTGAGATCGATGCCCTGAGAGTGCCCTGGGAAACCGAAACCCACAAAGTGGGAGCCAGCATCGGTTGCGTTCTTGTAGACCCAGCCCACGGCACTATTGCCGACATCATGCAATTGGCCGATCACGCCTGTTACGCGGCCAAAAATGCGGGACGGAACCGGGTTCACATGGCCGATATCAGTGATTCTGTGGTGGCCGAACTACGCGGCGACCTTAAGTGGGCCCACCGATTGAATGACGCTATGGAAAACAATCACTTTGTGCTTTTTGGCCATCGCATTGCATCCATTAAGCCCGAACCCGATGAACCCGAACACATCGAGATTCTGCTTCGGATGCGCGATCACAAAGCAGAAAAATATATCCTGCCCGGAGCGTTTTTACCTGCCGCGGAACGCTATGGGCTGGCAACACGGTTAGACGAGTGGGTGGTCAAAGAACTCATCCGCAGCATTTACGTTCATAGTGCGTTTAACGCCGCAAAACGCCGTTACTGGGTCAATCTGTCGGGAGCCAGCGTCGGTGACGAGCGATTCGTGGATTTCCTGATTGATACAATCGACCGGTCGCCCCTGGACCCTGGTTTGATCAATTTTGAAATCACTGAAACCGCGGTCATACGCAATGTGGACGAGGCCAGCAGGTTGATGGCCAGGCTTGGCGAGCTGGGATGTCAATTTGCTCTGGACGACTTTGGAACCGGCCTTTCATCATTTTCCCACTTAAAAAAACTACCGGTAGATCACCTGAAAATCGATGGAATGTTCGTGAAATCCATCACCACCGACACCACCGATAGCATCTTCGTAAAATCCATCATCGATATCGCTCACAACATGGGCATCAAAGCGGTCGTTGAGTTTGTAGAGAACCAGGAAATTCTGGACAAGGTCACCGAGATGGGTGCCGATTTTGGCCAAGGTTATGGCATTCAGCGCCCGGCTCCATTGAAGCCTGCCTTTGACGACGCCAGCGAGAAAACCCGGCTGGTAAGTAACGCCTGACGGGTGTCAGACTCGTTCAATAATAACTGCTGCGCCAATGCCTCCGCCGGCCAGCGTCACCACCATGGCCAGCTCGCCGTCAGACTGTTCTAGCGCGTTCAGCGCCGTTGTTAGCAAGATGGCGCCACTGGCACCCATCGGATGCCCCATCGCCAGATGCCCACCGTAAACGTTGGTTCTAGACAAATCCGCGTTGTAGTGGCGCTCGAAGTGCAGTGGCACCGCTGCAAAAGCTTCCATGAACTCTATCCGGTGCAGATCTCCGAGTGTTAAACCAGAGCGTTTGAGCACTTGTTCCATGGCCGCAAAACCCGCGCCAAACTGAAGTATCGGATCGCCAGCGGTCTCAGCCGTCGCCCGGATTCGGGCGCGAGGGTTCATACCTGCCTGCTTGCCGGATTCAAGATCGCCGGTGACCAGCAGTGCCGCCCCATCGGCCATCGGTGGACAGTTGGCCACCGAATGTACGTGATCAACTTTGTCTAGCGCAGAAAAATGCTCAAGGGCTATCTGGTCCTGCCCGGATTGACCAAGCGCAACAAAGGCGGGCTGAAGTCGAGATAAATCATCCATATTCATTGTGCCGCGAATCGACTCATCACGCTGGAGAAGCACCTGGCCCTCACTATCGCGCACCGGGATCACGCTGCTGTCGTATGCGCCGGCCTCCCACGCGGCCGCGGCCCGCTGATGTGAGCGCAAGGTCACTGCATCCAAATCGGCCTTGACGTAGCCTTTCTGGGTCGCGATCAGTTCGGCACCCATCGCTGGCGCAAGCCAGCATAGATTCTTGGCCACTTCGGGGTCGCAGTAGTAAGCCGCCCGGTCCGCTTGGAAAGGTACTCTGGACACCATCTCCACACCTCCCGCCAGCGCCATCCCCTGGCCACCCGCGCTAGTCCAGCTGGCACTTTCTATCACGCTGGTCAAACCCGATACGCAATAATTGTTGAGTGTCTTCGGAACAACCGATGTGGGTAAATCCGCTGCAATGCGGCTGACCAACGCCACATGGCCACCCTGGGAGTCGACCTGCCCCACACAGCCCAGGCGAAGTTGATCGATCTCAGAGGATAGACCTTCCCCGTTGCGACGGATCAATGCAGCCACCAGTTGGCTGACCAACTCATGGGGCATTACGCCGTTGAGCGCGCCTGCAGATTTATCCTTGCGCGCCGCAACCCCTTTGCCGCGAGGCGTACGAACGGCGTCGAAAATATAGGCATCAGACATAAATCTTCATCCTCAATGTGAGCGCCCTCGTATCACCGTGTTAATCAGGCAGGTTGACGAAACTGAACGATACGAAACCGGTTGGCAACAAATGCCATATCGGTCAGGCAGGCGTTACCCGCTGGGTTTAGGCCCGTCACATGGTAATCGCTGTAGGCCGCGGCAAAATTAATGGGCATCGTTGACGGCATGTTGCACCACAGCGATGCCCCTGCCTCAGCGAACCGGTCCTGGGCTTTGTCCAGAAACGACGAATCTGCGCTATAGAGATACGAGGCGATCGCGCCGAACTGCTGCGCATTGTCTGCAGCATTGGCCAGGGCAGACTCAGCGGAGGTTTCGCGAATAAGAAACGACACCGGAGCAAAATGCTCTTCTTGGCAAATGGCGGCGTGGGTAGAGTCGATCTCACAAACCATTGGCGTGGCCGTGCGGGCGTCCGGAAAATCTGGATGTTCATAGGGCTGAGAATCAAGCGCAACCCTACCTGTCGCTTGAACCCGTTGGCGTACATCATCCAAGACCTTTAACGACTGATCAGCCTGAATCGTGGCACACAGTGCGGCGGCAGTTGCGGGATTGGCGGTCCTTTTTGCAATAGCCTCGGTCAGTCGCTCAGAAAACTGGTCGAAGGATATTTGACCCTGATCACTGGGAAATCCGTCTGCAGGAATATGTACGTTCTGAGGACTGGTGCACATCTGCGCGGAAAAGCCGCAAAACGCATTGGCCAACCCATTGACCAGCCCGTCCAGGTTATCGGTGGACTGCACCACCACACCGTTACAACCAGCGGTTTCGGTGAAAACCAGTTTGTTGACACAGTGCTGCTCAATCCATTGGCCAAACTTTTGCGAGCCTGTGTAATCAACGATTGCGCAGTCATCATGGGTGAGCAAATCCAGGGTTATCGGCTGCTCGCGGCTGTCGGCGGCCAGCAGGACCAGATTTGGGTTGTAGCCCGCAACCTTCAACACCTCACGGCATACCTTCACCGCCATGGCGACCGGTAATATCCCGTTAGGATGGGGCTTAACGATCACTGGATTTCCCGTCACCAAATTGGCAAACATGGCTGGATAGGCGTTCCACAGCGGGAATGTGGCGCAACAGATGACTGCCGCGACGCCGCGGGGAACCACCCGGTATTCTTTCTCCAACGTGACCTCGCCGGCCCGACCAAAACCTTTGCGCCACTGTGCACGTTCAGTCACCTCACCCAGCGCTTTGGCAGCCTGAGCAATGGCCTCTACCCCGCGATCCAAGGCGTTCGCGCCGCTGCCAGAAAACGCCATGAGGTAACTTTGACCCGCTGTATGCATGGTGGCATGGGCATTGGCAAAGGCTTGCTGTTCAAGGGCAAAAGCCATTTCGAGACAGACACCAGCGCGCTCGCGCCAGGGCACTTTGCGCCAGCTAGACAGCGCCTCGCGAGCTTCTTTGAATAAACAGTCGGGATCTGACTGGGGATAATTGATGCCCAGCGGCTGCTGGGTGTACGGAGAAACTTCGACTCCGGTGCGGCCAATCTCACCAGGCTGATCTAGCTCAAAGGGTTTGGCCAGCAGCGCTTCAAAATCTGCCTTACCCTGCTCCGCTGAACCCGGTGGATGCAGACGAGCGCTGGGAGACTCAACAAACGGACTCCAGTACTCCCGGCTTGCACAGGCTTTGATGGCCTGGGCCAGGGTTGCCTGATGTTTTTGATAGAAATTGTTCGACAAAAAATGTGTCCTAGAACGATCCCGGTGACCCTTCCCAAGGGATGCTATCCACGTTAGTTTACCCCTGCAAGTCGCCGCCCAATGTGTCCATCAGGAGTCGCCGCTTATGTCTGCGAGAAAACCCTCGGAAGAAACCTCTGAAAACGCACCCGCGCTGAACGATTTTAATCCGTACCTGCGTGGACCCTATCGCCCGGTAAACCGAGAAGTCAGCGCCAGCGAACTATCGGTGACCGGTCAGATTCCCCACGACATCTCCGGCGCCTACTATCGAAATGGACCCAACCCTTTGAATCCCCCTGACGGCATGCACCACTGGTTTGATGGCGATGGAATGATCCATGCCGTTCACTTGGATTCAGGCCAGGCAAGCTACCGGAACCGTTATGTTCGCAGTGAAGATCACCTGGCAGAACGGGCCGGTACCTTGGCCAAGCAAGGGATCATGTATCCCGCCAACGGCGACAGCCACCCTACCTACTATAAGGACACCGCCAACACAGACGTCATCGTTCACAATGGAGAGCTATTGGCGCTGTGGTATGTCAGTGGCCAGCCGGTTCGAATGGATCCACACACGTTAGATACTTTGCGTACGGAAACCTTTACCGGCAAATTGCCGAAAAACCTCTCAGCCCACTCAAAAGTCGATCCGGCAAACGGCGAACTGGTGTTTTTTGACTATCAGCTGTTTGATCCGTACTACAGCCTCGGTGTGGTTTCCGCGGACAATGAACTAACGCACTTCACCGAGATAGAAATGCCGGGTCCGAGACTTCCCCACGACATGGCCATTACCGAAAACTATGCGCTGTTGATGGATCTGCCTGTGGTTCTCACCGACAGTGCAATAAAAGCCCGACGATGGAACATCCACTTTGACCCAAAGCTGAACACCCGATTTGGGGTGATCCCCAGAAATGGCCGCGGTAGCGACATTCGCTGGTTTGAGTTTGATCCCTGCTACATCTACCACGTCATTAACGCCTGGGAGGACGGTGACGAAATTGTGCTCCAGGCCTGCCGTTTCCTCGATAACGGCAGACCCTTGGATCAACGCTTTGGCCCTTATGCTGGAATGGTCGACGTGCTGGCCTTACGCGCGCACATTTACTGCTGGCGGATGAACCTCAAAACCGGCGAGACCTCGGAATACCAGGTGGACGACACAGTCAGCGAATTTCCTGTAATCAATCTGGCGTTCACCGGCAAGGCCAGCCGTTACGGCTACCTGGCAACCATCCCGGATACCTCAACCCAGGTTTTTGACGGCCTGATGAAATTCGACTTTCATCAATCCAGCGGCCAGACCTGGCGATTTCCTGACAACTGTTTTGGCTCAGAACCGGCGTTTGCGCCCAGAATCAACGCAATCAAAGAGGACGACGGATACCTGGTCAGCATCATGACCAACGTGATCGACGAAACTTCCAGCTTGGTGATCCTGGATGCTCAGGATATGGCGCAGGGCCCGGTCGCTAAGGTGCATCTGCCCCAACGGGTGCCGCTGGGTTTTCACGGGACCTGGGCCAATTCCGCGGAGATTGCTGCTGGCTGACCGTATACCTGCTCAAAGACCGGCCTAAAGCGAACCGCAGGTCAGTCGATATCACGGTGGAGGCGTTAATAGAGAGCTACCCGTGAAATTGACTCAACGTTGTTCTTATTTGCTGCTTGCAGCGATGTACTCGGTACTGACTTCAACATCAGCCCTGGCGCAATCGCGCGGCGAATCCAGCGACTTTTTTGACCTGCCGCTGGAAGACCTGCTTTCCATTGAGGTGTCTTCGGTCTCGCGTAAAAAGCAGGCCCTGGGCGACACCGCTGCCGCCACCTATGTGGTTACCGGAGACTCGATCCGGCAACGCGGCATTACCACGGTAGCCGAAGCCTTAAGAGGCGTTCCTGGTGTTCACGTTGGACGCATCAACACCGGTCAATGGGCGGTGAGCATTCGCGGTTTCTCCGGTCGCTACACCAACAAACTCCT
>JBGCET010000013.1:0-87737 GCA_045106555.1 Lysobacterales bacterium
TACGCCTTAAACTCACCACCGCGAGCCTCTGCACATACTTTTGTCAGGGCTGCCGTCAGCGTTGTCTTACCGTGGTCAACGTGTCCAATTGTGCCCACATTGACGTGCGGCTTATTACGCTCAAACTTTTCCTTGGCCATCGCTCGCGAACTCCGAGATAAATGTTGATATCGCCCCGGCAAGCCGGGAATGTTTATGGTGCCCACAACAGGAATCGAACCTGTGACCTCTCCCTTACCAAGGGAGTGCTCTACCGCCTGAGCTATGTGGGCCAGCTACTCAGCTATTGCTTTCTGCCATCTGCTGGAGCGGGTGATCGGGATCGAACCGACATCATCAGCTTGGAAGGCTGAGGTTCTACCATTGAACTACACCCGCCTTCAGACAGCAGAAAACAGAGCAAAACAGAATGCCAGGCTTAGGGCCCACGGCCTTCCGTTTTGATCTGTTTTCCGATTTCCGCTTGTGCCTATATCGTTTTGCCGCCATCGGTCCACCCGACACAATGGTGGAGGGAGCAGGATTCGAACCTGCGAAGGTATAAACCAGCAGATTTACAGTCTGCCCCCGTTGGCCGCTTGGGTATCCCTCCGACAAAACAGCCCGCTATTGTGATGAGCGGCGAATTCTAAGTCAAGTGAAGCGGCGAAGTTTAATCACCTAATTCTGATCAGGCAACAACAATCACCCCCTTCGGAGGCTGTTTTCTGCCATATAACGACCCGCAACCCGTTGATTGCTTCCGCTGCTTAGACGTTGAAACGGAAATGAATGACGTCCGCCTCACACACCACGTAATCTTTGCCTTCGATACGCAGCCGGCCCGCCTCACGAGCGCCTGACTCACCCTCAGCGGCCAGATAGTCGTCAAACCCCACCACTTCAGCCTTAATGAAGCCACGCTCGAAGTCCGTATGAATTCGCCCTGCGGCTTCAGGCGCTTTGGCGCCTTTGCGCACCGTCCACGCTCGCACTTCTTGCGGTCCAGCGGTAAAAAAGGTCTGCAACCCGAGCAGGCCGTAGCCGGCATTAATCATTCGCTCAAGGCCAGACTGCTCTAACCCCAGGTCGTCCATGAATTCTCGTCGCTCATCCTCTTCCAGCTGAGCAATTTCAGATTCAATCGCTGCACAGACCACCACCAGCGGCGCCCCTTGCTGATCAGCCAGCGCTTTTAGCTGGTCAAGATACGCTCCGCCGTTAAGCTCCGTTTCGTCCACATTGGCCACAAACATCAACGGTTTTGCGGTGAGCAGGTGCAAACTTTGCAGGCGCTCCAGCACCTCTTCATCGAGCTTCTGCTCCCTTACGCCTTTGCCTTCGTTCAACCCCGCAAGCGCCGCCTCCAGGGCCACAAGGTCGATTTTAGCGTCCTTGTCGCCACTGCCGGCAGCCCGCTGGACCCGCGCGATGGCTTTTTCACAGGTTTCAAGATCCGCCAACGCCAGCTCGGTGTGAATCGTCTCCACATCGTCGACTGGACTCAACCGCCCGGCCACGTGGGTAATATCGTCGTCGGCAAAACATCGCACCACATGAGCTACCGCATCGGTCTCCCGGATATGCGCCAAAAATTGGTTACCCAACCCCTCTCCGGACGCGGCGCCAGCCACCAATCCGGCGATATCAACAAACTGCATGCTGGCGGGAATGACCTTTTCCGGCTGCACAATGGCAGACAGTTGTGCGAGCCGAGGATCGGGCACAGGCACCATGCCCACGTTAGGATCAATGGTGCAAAAGGGATAGTTTGCCGCCGCAATTCCCGCGTTAGTTAACGCGTTAAAAAGGGTAGATTTACCCACATTCGGTAATCCGACGATGCCACACTTAAAACCCATTAATGGTCTGCCTTGTTGTTATCTGCTGCTGCGGTGTGCAGCTGCTTGATTGCCTGGTCCCAGTGGCCGCTGGAAAAATCGCCCATCAAACTCAGCGCAGCATCCATCGCCCCATCAACCAGGGTCTGCTCAGCGCCAGAGGGACGGGACAGAACATGCCCCGTAACGGCACTTTTTTGGCCGGGATGGCCAATACCAATACGCAAGCGGGGAAAGCTGTTGGTGCCCAAGTGGGCAATGATACTGCGCAGGCCATTGTGCCCACCGTGACCACCACCGCGTTTAAACCGAACAACCCCTGGCACTAGATCCAGCTCGTCATACACCACCAGAACCGACTCAGGCTCAAGGCGAAAGTAGTGAGTTAACGCCTGCACGGCCTGGCCGCTCTCGTTAACAAACGTATCGGGTTTCAGCAGCCGAACACGCCGGTCACCCAGGCGAACTTCTGTGGCATCCCCGTGGAGGCGGCGCTCGTGGCGGAATGCGCCGCCATAGGCTTTGGCCAAGAGGTCCAAAAACCAAAACCCGGCGTTGTGCCGGGTTCGGTCGTATCGGTCACCCGGGTTGCCCAGGCCAACGATGGCATTTAGCTCAGTGGTCATAGCAGCACGCCCCGACAATGGCAAAGCCACTGTCAGGCTGCAGCCAGACGACGTCAGTCGTCTGACCCGCCTTCGGCGTCGCTCGCGCTATCGCCAGACTCGCCTTCACCTTCGTCGGCGCCATCGTCTGCCGGCGCGGCTTCAACTGCGACGTGGGCGGCATTAACCACCACCGCGTCTTCGCCATGGACCAAAGCAACAATTTCCAAACCAGAAGGCAGCGTAATGTCCGACAAGCTCACGCTGTCACCGACATCCAGGTCAGCCAGATCCAGATTCAGACTTTCGGGCAGATCTTTAGGCAGACAACTGATCTCGACCTCGGTCTGGAGGTGAGAAATGACGACGCCGGATTTCTTGCCAGCCGGGGACTCTTCTTCGTTGAGGAAGTGGATCGGCAGGAGGATATTCAGCTTCTCGGTATCGGAGATACGCAGAAAATCGACGTGCATCACATCAGAATTGGCCGGATGACGCTGAAGGTCGCGCACAATCACTTTCTGGGTGCGGCCATCATCCACCGCAATTTCCAGAATCGAGGTGTAAAACGCGTCATTCTGCACCGCGTGGGACAAAAACTGATGGGAAATCTGCAGCGACACCGGATCACGGTCTCCGCCATACAGAATTCCGGGCACCAGGCCCTGGTGGCGCAGACGGCGGCTCGCACCCTTTCCGCGCAGCTCCCGCACAGACGCGGGGATTTTGATCATTGCACTCATTACTTAACTCCTAGTTTAGGTACCCGCCATCCGCGACCAGGCGGCAGGCAATGGGGTCAGTCCACATACATGGAGCTGACCGATTCTCCGAAAGCGATGCGGCGAATGGTCTCAGCCAGCATCTGGGCCACACTCAACTGGCGAATTCGATCCATCGCCTGGGCCCGCTCAGACAGCGGAATGGTGTCTGTCACCACCAGCTCATCGAGCTCTGACGCCTCAATGTTGTCCAGAGCCGGGCCAGACAGCACCGGGTGAACGCAGTAGGCAATCACTTTCTTGGCGCCCTTCTCTTTCAACGCCCGGCCGGCACTGCAAAGCGTTCCCGCTGTATCGACGATGTCATCCACAATCACGCAGACTTTGTCCGTGACATCGCCAATAATGTTCATAACCGCCACCTCGTTGGCTCGAGGCCGGCGTTTGTCGATGATCGCCAAATCAGCGTCGTCCAGTCGTTTGGCTAGGGCCCGCGCCCGCACCACGCCGCCTACGTCCGGCGAGACCACAATCAGATCTTCCATCGGCACCTGGCGCCAAACGTCGGCCAGCAACACCGGGGATGCGTAGACGTTGTCCAGCGGCAAATCAAAAAAGCCCTGGATTTGGTCAGCGTGCAAATCCACGGTGACCGCTCGATCGGTGCCCACCGAATCAATCATTTTTGCCGCCACTTTGGCGGTAATCGGCACTCGGGCTGAACGCTGGCGCCTATCCTGCCTGGCGTACCCGAAATAGGGTATGACAGCCGTCACCCGTTTGGCAGACGCACGACGCATAGCGTCAATCATCACTAACAACTCCATGAAGTTGTCTGCCGTTGGCTGACAGGTGGGCTGTACGACAAACACCTCCTGGCCGCGGACATTTTCCATGATCTCCACCGTCACCTCACCGTCGCTGAAGTTTCCGACGTTGATCTTGCCTAAGGGCAAATTCAGGTGGGCGGCAATATCGCGGGCAAGGTCAGGGTTAGCCCGGCCCGTGAAAATCTGTACTCCGGAGATGCTCATGCCCGTCACTGCGCAGTATCCTATATCGTCCCGCGTGCGTGGCTTGCCGCCGGTTCCCACGCCTGTGAGAAACGCCCGTGTCGCCTGCAAAGCAGGCAACACGGGCTTTCACATGGCTGGGATGGCAGGACTCGAACCTGCGCATGCCGGGATCAAAACCCGGTGCCTTACCAACTTGGCGACATCCCAATAAAACCTGGCGGCAAACTCTTCGTCTCCTGCTCAGGCGATCCGTTGACCGTTAAAAATCTGATCGGCCAATCGGAACCTGCGGCAGGTACCGACGCGCATTCTAACGAGGCGTGAACGGTGGTGCCAGCGCGGGCGCGACATTTTATCCATTCGCGACGCTGTGTCAACGAACTTTCGAGCGATTATTCAGGGAATTGGAGGCGATCGGGCAATTCAAATCCTACAATTGCCAGCGTTTGACCAACAGGCGGACCTTGTCGGTACCACGGGTTGCGGTGATTTTTCGCGGTAGTGCCCCGTCACCGGCTGGCAATCGCCCGTCAAACTGAACTCGCCATCCATGCTGGTTCAGGCTTTCTAGGTGTCCCGCTGGATTGGCGTCGGTGGTCGCGGGAAATCCAGGTTGGGCGCGCCCTGTGACCCAGTAAGTCAGCGCCTCAACGGGGATTTTCCACCCGGTGGCCCGAGTGACCACCTCGCCCACGTCAGAGGCAACCATCACCTGTCCGTCGCTCAATACCAATTCAGCCTGGAAAGGGGTAACCGTCATGCGCCAACCGCCACGCCCGAAAGCGCCTACGAACGACAGTTGAGCATCACTGCCACGCTGCTGCCAGGTCAGGCTGCCGCTGCCTCCGTCCCTTCCGTTAGACAGGGCCAGACGGCCGTCCAGCTGCCAATTCCTGGGCGATGACGCACCGGATAACGGGTCTGACGCCTGCTTAAACTCACGGCCGGCGCAACCGGACAACATCAGGCTGATCAGCATCAGCCATAGCAACCCAGCGCTAAGCCGGCTGCCGTCAGCCACACCCCGGTAGAATTTTGCGCTAATCCTGCCGGCAAAATTCTCCCCGCGCCTCATTACTGACCCGACAACCGACCTCGTGTTTCTAGTATCACTTCGCTGTCAGGCATGTCTTTCAGGCCCTTTTGCCACATATCCCGGGCGTCGTCCTCGCGCCCCATCGCCCATAGCACTTCGCCCAAATGGGCAATGATTTCGGGGTCAAAGTCCAGCTCAATAGCCTCAGTGAGATACTTCAATGCCTGCTCGAGGTCACCGAGCTTGTAATGAACCCAGCCCATGGAATCGACGATTGCCGCCTGATTCGGCATTTGCTTGTAAGCCTGCTCAATCAACGCCAAGGCCTCTTCGTATCGATCAGTTCGGTCAGCCAGGGTGTAACCCAGAGCGTTGAGTGCGTTGGCATCATCAGGCCGAATCTCCAGCACCCGACGCAGGTCTCCTTCGGCCATGTCCAGACGTTCGAGATCTTCCGCCAGCAGGGAGCGGGCAAACAAAAGATCGGTGTTTTCAGGCAGCAAAGACAGCGCTCTTGAATAGACGTCGAGCGCTTCCTCAGGCTTTTCCAGCTCACGCAACAGTCCCGCCTCAGCAAGATAAGCACGGGTTGCCGCCTGTTCATTGCCGTTTTGCATCATTTTCAGGATCCGCCGCGCCCTGGCCAGTTCACCATGGGTGCCCAGCACTACGGCACTGCGCAATCTGGCGTCGTTAAGTCGATCGCCACCGCGCACCTTGTCGTACCAGCCCACGGATTCTTCAAAAGGCTTTTCCAGCGTTTCCGAGAGTTGGCCCAACAAAAAGTATTTCTCGTCATCGGAATCCGCGTTGTGATCGATTAGCTGCTGGTAGTAGCCATCGGCCTGTTCCTGTAGCTGTGCGGAATGCGCGTAGGCCCCCTGGGAGTAAAGCACCAAGGGTGTCGCAGGTACAGCATCAAGCTGTGCGATGGCGTCTTCAAAACGGTCCGCTTCAGCGAGCAGGGCGGCGTAGGTCTGCCGGGCTTGGGCATCGTCTGGCTCAAGCTCCACGGCTTTCGCCAAGTCCTCCATTGCTTCATCCAAACGGTTCAAAGAGGTTCGCAGACGCCCCCGCCACAGGTAGCTGGTGGCATTATTGGGGTTAATCTCGATGCTTCGCGTTGCGTAGACCTCAGCCAACCCCATGGCACCAAACTGCAACGCCAGGTCGCTGAGCGCCTGAACAATAGTCTCATCAGCCGGCGGCGTGCGTTCCTGGGTCAGGCGGCGAAATAACATTGCCGCCACTTCCCGCTGTTCTGCGCCAGCGATGATCTTGATGACGGCTTCCCAGACCTTCGGTGAGTTGTCGCGCTCCAGCATGGTCACAATGTGCCCCCAGGTGGGCTCCAGCTGGCCTTGCTTTAACTGCAAAATGGCGGCCAGCCGGTTGGGTTCCAGAGCGTTAGGCTCCAGCTCAAGCCAGCGCATGATGCCGTTGGCGGTCAGCACCTCATCCTTGGCAAAAAACGCCACCTGAATGGCCCGCTCAACGATCCGCGGGTCATCGGATAACGCCGCGGCTTTGGCATAGTACTCCGCTGCCGCCTGCTGCTGATCACGCCGTCCGCTGATTTCAGCCGCGCCAACGTAATAAAGAACCTTCGGGTCTGTGCGCGCGAAGGGGTTGTCTTCCTGCGTCAACTCCTGTGGCATTTGTGGGCTGGAGGTGTCAGCCCCGCGACCGGCACACCCAGCCAGCAATAACAGGCTCAAACAGGCCCAATAAACGGCCTTAGAGGCTTTCACCGCTGTTGCCGAATTGTTTTTCTGCTTAACGGCAGACTTCATTCATTTCTCCTGGTTACGCTGCGCCATCAGACCGAGTAGGTCTGAGGAAAGGATACTGCACGATCGTCGGGTTTGCTGGATCAATCGTTATAAATCGTTGTCATTGGTCACGCCCCTGAATCTTTGGCCTTTGGGCCAGACTTAAGTTCCCCGACAGGGGCGCTAAACCTGCATTAAATGATGGAAACATACAATTGACGACCTGAAACACTTGAGCAGTGGACAGTTGTGACCCTATTATCGTCGCTGCTTGGAACCAATACCGCGAAAACTTCACCCAATGTCTTTACTCACTGTCGGCATCAACCACCACACCGCTCCGGTTTCGCTGCGGGAGGTTGTGGCATTCACACCCGATGCCACCGGTGAGGCGTTGCGAGGGCTCCTGTCGCAAAACGGTGTGCACGAGGCAGCAATCCTGAGCACCTGCAATCGAACGGAGCTGTATTGCTCCCTTGATGCTAAAAACGACCGTACGCCATCAGCTTGGCTTCACGAATTTCACCAGCTGAAAGAAAACCAGCTGACACCGTTTTTATACCACCATCATGAGGAACATGCGGTGCGGCATATGCTGAGGGTGGCCGCAGGACTGGATTCCATGGTGCTCGGTGAACCCGAGGTCCTGGGGCAGCTGAAAACAGCCCACCGAATGGCCCAAGATGCCCAGACGCTCAATGCGCCGCTGGACCGCCTGTTCAAGCACTCGTTTTCAGTGGCCAAGCGGGTGCGCACCGAAACCGAAATTGGCCGTAGCCCGGTGTCAGTGGCTTACAGCGGCGTCAAGCTGGCCCAACGCGTCTTTGACGACCTGTCCTCACTCACCGTTCTTCTTGTCGGCGCCGGCGAGACCATGGAGTTGACCGCCAGGCACCTGATGGAACGGGAGATCAAACATCTTCTGGTGGCCAACCGCACTCTGGCCAATGCCGCCGAGTTGGCGAATCGGTTTCGTGGTTCCGCCATCGCGCTGGAAGAGCTGCCCCAACACCTGAGTAAATGCGATCTGGTGATCAGCTCAACCGGAGCAACCGATCCCGTTATTCGCCATCTCGACGTTGCCGCAGCGCTGAAAAAACGCAAACGTCGGCCTATTTTCATGATTGACCTGGCCGTGCCCCGGGATGTGGAAGCCAGCGTCGGCGAACTGGAAGACATTTATCTGTATACGCTGGATGACCTGCAGAAAATCACCGAACAAAACCAGTCCAATCGACAGGCCGCCGCTTCCGTTGCAGAAGCCATGGTCAGCGCGGAGGTTGAAGGTTATATGACCTGGCGTCGATCGCTGGCTGCTACCGGTGCGATTCGCGAATATCGGGAACAGGTGGGATCATGGAAGGATGCGCTACTGGCCGATGCGCAACGCAAACTGGCTGCCGGCGGCAACCCGGAGAAAATTCTCCAACAGATGGCCAATGGCCTGACCAACAAGATTCTGCATCAACCCACCAGCAAACTGCGCCAGGCGGCCGCCGAAGGCCGCGAAGATTTACTCAACGCAGCCCACGAACTACTCGCTCCGGACGACCCCTCTTGAGCACGTCAAGCCAGTGATCCCCTCCATTCGCCAGAAACTGCAGACGCTGGTGGAACGACACGAAGAGCTGACCCAGCTGATGTCGGACCCGGCGGTAATCAACGATACTCAAAAGTTTCGCAAGCTATCCCAAGAGTACGGACAGCTAGAGCCGGTAACCAGCACGCTGGCCGCTTACGAGTCGGCGGAGCAGGCCTGTGCTGAGGCCAAAGCCATGTTGGAGGGCGAGTCTGACCCCGAAATGCTGGAAATGGCGCGAGAAGAACTGAAAACCGGCGAGGCAAAACTGCAGGAACTCGAGCGCGAACTGCAGCTGTTGTTGCTGCCTACCGACCCCAACGACGACAGCAACATATTTCTTGAGGTTCGGGCTGGCACCGGCGGCGACGAGGCCGCATTGTTCGCGGGCGACCTCTATCGAATGTACGTTCGGTACGCCGAAAGCCAACGTTGGCAGGTAGAACAACTCAGCGCCAGCGTTGGTGAACATGGAGGGTTCAAAGAGGTTATCGCACGGGTTATTGGCCAGGGCGCTTATTCCCGCCTGAAATTTGAATCCGGCGCACACCGGGTTCAACGTGTCCCCGACACCGAGTCTCAAGGCCGCATTCACACCTCGGCGTGCACTGTGGCGATCTTGCCGGAAGTGGCAGAAGTGGAAGCGATAGAAATCCGCACGGAAGATCTGCGAGTGGACACCTTTCGCTCCTCTGGCGCCGGCGGTCAGCACGTCAATACGACGGATTCAGCGGTCCGCTTGACCCACTTGCCCACCGGCACAGTGGTGGAATGCCAGGACGAACGCTCTCAGCACAAGAACAAAGCTCGAGCGATGTCGCTATTGGCGGCTCGTCTGGTCGAGGCAGAACGGGAGGCTCAAGCCAGCGAACAGTCGGAAGCTCGCCGATTGCTGGTGGGCAGCGGAGATCGTTCACAGCGTATTCGCACCTACAACTTTCCTCAAGGGCGAGTGACCGACCACCGAATCAACCTGACGCTTTACAAGCTGGCAGAGGTCGTGGAAGGCGATATCAACCAGCTGATTGATCCGCTAACTCAGGAACACCAGGCAGCGCTACTGGCAGCCCTAGGAGACTAACGCCTAGCGGCGAGACTCCAGCACTTGACCGCTTACCTCAGCACCTGTTAATTGCTGAATTGTGGGGCCCACATTGCCCAAACCCAAAACGCCGTCTACGGCGCCCAAATTGACCGCTGCCCCTGGCATACTCCAGACTGCACTGCTTTGTTGGTCCTGGGCGAAAGTCAGCCCGCCGGCGTCGAAAATTGACCTCATGCCCTCAGCGCCATCGCGACCCATCCCAGTGAGCAAAACGCCAAAGGTTGCTGAACCTGCAACCCTGGCCACTGACTTGAACATCACGTCTACAGACGGGCGATGCCCGTTACAGGCCGGCCCGTCGTTGAGCTTCAACTGCAGCCCATGGGCCCCCTTACAAATTTCAAGATGGATATCACCTGGCGCCACGTAACAGTGGCCGGCGCGAATCCAATCGCCCGCGCGCGCTTCCGCAACTGTTAATGAGCTATGGCGATTCAAACGCGCAGCAAATGCCCCCATAAATCGCGCTGGCATATGCTGACTGACCAATACCGCACAATTGGGTGTATTTAGATCAGCCAGCACCGCTCGAATGGCCTCCGGACCGCCGGTAGAGGCACCAATGGCAATCAGTTTTTCTACCCCGGGGCTGGCTTGACCCAAGCTTCTGAACTTCTTTGCCCACTGAGGAAAGTTCGGGTCTCGCGCCGTGTTGCGTGTCGACGATGGACGATGCAGTCTCGCAGTCGCAGCACCTCGCACCCGCGTTACGATATCGTCAACGTACTGGGTGAGTTCAGCCTGGCCACCGGGATGGCGCTTCACCACAAAGTCCACCGCGCCAATGCTCAGGGCTTTCAGCGTAACTTCCGCGCCCGCGGCGGTTAACGAAGACACCATAACCACAGGCGTTGGGCGCAGACGCATGAGGTTTTTCAGAAAGGTAATGCCATCCATCTTCGGCATTTCAACGTCTAAGGTCAGCACGTCGGGCCGCAGAGTTTTTATCATGCCGCGAGCCTCAAACGGGTCGAGGGCATGTCCTAGCACTTCCAACTGCGGATCTGAGGACAGCACCTCGGTCAAAAACTGACACATGGCGGGCGAGTCGTCCACAATCAACACCCGCGTGATCTTTTTGGACATCAGAACAACTCCACGCTGCCTTCAACAGGCTTGCTTTCCAGTGACTCCATCAATTGCTTCTCTTGGCTCACCACATAACCGTTATAAACTTCCTGCAGCCGCTTCATGCGTGCTTTGCCGGTTATCGGATTAAAGATCACCTTGCGTGCATAGTCACCGCCAACGTCGCTGGCGGTGAGCGATAGGTTTTCCATTTGCAGATAATCCTGAGCGAATCGGGCATTGCGAGATCCCACGTCCATGGAGATATCAAGCACGCGTCCGCCGCCAAACAACTTCACCTCAAGACGGCTCTTGACCGCGCCGTTTTTGACCAGTGCGTTGATCAGATTTTCCATCGCAAAATTGCCATAGCGATTCTCCGCGCTGGCACCGGAACCCCAGCCTGCGCTACCGCTGGTTTCCGACCCCATAGGGAGCATGAAGTGGTTTAGACCACCGATACCTTCAATAGGATCTCGGATGCAGGCGGCTACACACGACCCAAGAACCGTCATGATCTGCTCGGCATGACGAGTAACATAAAAGAAGCCAGGCAAAACCTTGGCCACGATATTGCCGGTATTCTTGTTCACAAACCGCTGCGCCTCGCCGCTGTCAGGCAACGCCGGAGGCAATGATAGCGCGGACTGTCCAACCGGAGAATTTGTTGTCATTACCGTCTCTGATAAACCGTATGCGACACTCTGCTGTAAATATCGCCCATCCCCCTCAGCGACTCGGAATGCCCGAGAAACAAATAGGCACCGGAGGATTGCACGTCCCCAAAACCGCGCACGATGCGGTCCTGGTCAGGCTTGGTAAAGTAGATGAGCGTGTTGCGGCAAAAGATGATGTCTACTCCAGGCCGAATAGGCCACACACCAAATAGATTTAATAGCTTGCAAACCATTGCCTGACGTATAGCAGGTTTCGCCACCAAATCGCCCGAGGAATTTTTGTCAAACCAGGTGGATTGATGAGCCTGACTTAAGCCTCGAATTTCATCCGATGAAAATACCCCATTAGCGGTATGGCACACCATGTCGGAATCAATATCCGTGCACAAAATCCGATAGTCGGTTGAAGGCGTGTAGCCGGCGTCATTCAGCGTCAGGGCGATCGAGTACGGCTCTGCTCCCAGGGAGCAACCTGCTGACCAAATTCGAGCAGGAGGTGGACTGCTGCGCTGATTCATTACGCCTGGCATAGCGTCACTGGCGAGAAACTCAAAATGGTGATGTTCACGAAAAAAGTAGGTCAGGTTAGTGGTGATGGTGTTGATGAAAAACTCCATCTCTTTCGAACCGCTATTTTGAACCAACGCCAGATATTCACTAAACGTAGGAATGCCTAACGTTCGGATGCGTTTGGAAAAGCGCGAATACACCATCAGCTTCTTAGAATCATCCAGCTCGATTCCGGAAACCTGCTTGGACAACTTTTGAAATGCTTTCAGATCAGCATCCGAAAGCTCCCGTGGATAGGAAATCGTTTCAGCTCTTACCGCCTGACTACTCATGATCTACTCCAAGAGGCTTGACCATCAGCCGACTTCAGCACGTCGCCCAACCACTCACCGTCGTCGGCAAATGGCGCTTTTTCACTATGATTTTCGAGCAGGGCTAGAACATCTGCATGACCATCCGTAGACCCGGCCAGCAAATCGATCACCTCGGCGACGTACCGAGTTCTCTGCTGCATGCGATCGAAATACTGCAGGCTCTCAACCAGCGCCATCATCGATTCAGGGTCGAGGTTTGGATCAAGCTTAAACATGCGCTCACCAATAGACAGGTGACAAGGTTCTTCATCATTGATGATTTGAACCAATCTGTCGGCAGCTTCACTCAGTAGCTTCCGGCTTGCCAGTTGCCTGGTTGGGTCAGAGACCAAGATGGCCGTCCACAGACAGGTCTGATGCTGCCGCTCGCAGAGGTTCACTGGCATCACTCCAGGACAACGACAAGCCATGGGCCTTCAGTTCATTGACAAAAGCCAGCAATAGCTGGATACCGCAGTAGTCGATACTGGCAACCTCACTGGCATCAATAGACACCGACTGCCCGCTGGCAAGGGCTTCATCCATCATCACTCGAGTGTCAGCAAGCGCATCGATTTTTAAGGAGTCAGGCAGCTTCATGAGGCGATCTGGTCAGCGGGTTTAACCGCGTCAGAGAGATTCATGAGCTCCAGGCTTGAATCGATGATGCTTTCCAAGTTGATCAATATCACCAACTTGTCGTCGATTTGGGCAAGACTGCTGATGAACTTCGAATCGATGGAAGCTGCGATGCCAGCGCTATCTTGAATTTGCCCGGCCTGAAGGTGATAAACCTCTTCCACTTGATCCACCACCAACCCGGCCACACGCTGCTGCTCGCTGTCGGTGGCGCGGACAATAATCACCGCTGTTACCGGGGTAAAATCCCGCGGCTCCATGCCAAACTTTTGGCGTAGATCCACCACGGGCACGATTGCGCCACGCAGGTTAATCACACCCAAAAGATAGTCCGGCGAGCAAGGTATCGGGGTAACAGGCGCCCAACTCTTGATCTCCTGAACTTTCAAGATTTCAATCGCATACTCTTCGTTGTTGAGCACAAACGTCAGATACTGCTCACCCATCTCCTGGATCGACATTTCACTGATTTCAGCATTCGCGGTCTGCATGAAAGTTCCTTTAAGTTCGGTTAGGCAACTTGAGACAACTCGGTCTCAGGCGCCAGGGATGATGGATCAATAATCAGCGCCACGCTGCCATCACTCATGATGGTGGCGCCGGCAATGCCAGGAACGCTGCGGTAATTGTCTTCTAACGCTTTGACCACCACCTGCTGCTGGCCCAGCACTTGGTCAATAAGCACGCCAATGGACTGACCATGTATTTCTAAAATCACCACCAGCTTTCCTGTTGCGGCTCCCTGCAAACGAAGACGTTGAGCCAAATCAATTAGAGGCACGTAAGCGCCGCGAAAACGGCACACCTCGCCAGAGCCAGGCAAGCGGGTCACGTGGGCGTTGTCTTCCTCCAGCGTTTCGATAATGTTGAGCAGCGGGACCACAAAATCCTGACCCGCGGCTCGAATAAGTTGCCCGTCTAGAATCGCCAGCGTTAACGGCAGGCGAATGGTGACCGTCGTGCCTTTGCCCAGCGTTGAGGCGATTTCTACCCGGCCGCCCAGGTCAACAATATTTCGCCGAACAACATCCATTCCCACACCTCGACCCGAGACATCGCTTACGGTCTCGGCGGTGGAAAAGCCCGGTGCAAACAGCAGCTGATAGACCTGCTCATCGGTGAGCTGCTCATCGTCTGCAGCAACCCCTTTCTCAATGGCTTTGCTCAACACACGTTCTCTATCGATACCCCGCCCATCGTCGGCAATAGTAATCACTATGGAGCCACTTTCCTGGTACGCGCACAAAGTTAAGGTGCCGCTCGCCGACTTACCCGCCTCAGTACGTTCTGCCGCACCTTCAAGCCCGTGGTCTAAAGAATTTCGGACCAAATGAACGAGTGGGTCCATCATCCGCTCCAGCACGGTTTTATCAATTTCTGTGCCGCCACCTTCAACAACCAGCTCGACCTGCTTATCCAGTTTTCGAGATAAATCACGCACCAATCGCGGCAACCGACTGAAGCCTGTGGACATGGGTAACATACGAACTCGCATGACGCTTTCCTGCAATTCGCGGGTATTGCGCTCAAGCTCCGCCAACCGCGCGCGTAGTTCCTGGGGATCTCCAGCCTCCTCTCCCCCTCCTAAGCGATTGAGCATGGATTGAGTAATCACCAGCTCACCTACCAGGTTGATCATTTGATCGATCTTGTCTGTTGCTATTCGGATGGAGGTCGACTCCGCCGGCGCCGAAGCAGGCGCAGGCCTATCGCTTCCCGATAACGCCTTCTTTTCCTTAACGGGGGTAGTCGCAACAACTTCTCCGCCGTTTTCGCTCGGCGTCTTCGGCTCAAGCGCCTCATCGGTTTTTGCAGGAGTTTGATCCTGCGCACCATTGGCTTCGGCGTTGCACTCGCCTTTTGAAGGTACCTCAATCCGCTCAATCGTCAGATCACAGTCGAGTTCCACCCATTCGAAAATTTCTTCAATGGCCTCCTGATCTGCTTCGGTGTGTAGCTCCGCAGTCCAAGCCATATGGCAAAGGCTGGCATCAAGGTCGCCCCAGCCAGGGATTGAGTTTGTGTCCACCTTCAGCGACAGCTCTCCGAGGCGAGAAACTTCACGCACCAGAAGTAAAGGGTCATTGCCTCGCTGCATCAACTCCGGCAACGGCTTGAACATGATGGTGAAACATTGGGGTTGACTGGACGTCTCGATGCTATTGTCATCAGCAGGGGTTTCCACCTCTGCGCCTACCGAGGCAGAAAGCGCCGCCTGCATCGCCTCTCGATCCTCATGATCGCTTTTTCCGCCGTCTTCCAAGATGGCCCGTACAATGTCGACGGACTTAAGAAGTAGCTCCACGTCGGCATCCACCACAGGGCGGTTTTCTGATCGCATCTCATCGAGCAGCGTTTCCATAAAATGGGTAAGCTCGGAAAGCTCCATAAAACCAAAGGTCGCGCCACCGCCTTTTATCGAGTGGGCCGCACGAAAAACCTCGTTAACCACATCGGCATCTGCAGCGCCCTCGCCCATCTGTAGAAGGCCGCGCTCCAGAACATCGACGTTCTCGGCACACTCCTCAAGGAACATGTCATTGACTTGCTGAAGGTCTAACTCATCCATAACAAAAACCTATAGAAACATAACAAAAACCTACCGAATCACCCGCCGCAACGTTGACACCAACTGCTCAGGATTAAACGGCTTAACAAGCCAACCCGTGGCACCCGCGGCTCTTCCTCGCTGCTTCTTTTCAACGCTGGTTTCTGTGGTTAACACCAGCATAGGAGTAAATTCATACTGAGGTAGCTTGCGCAACTCCTCTACCAACGTAAAGCCATCCATACGCGGCATGTTGATATCAATAATGAACGCATCCATTTGACTTTCTTGGGCTTTCTCTAGACCATCCACACCATCAAACGCTTCAAGCACCTGATGGCCTACGGACTTTAAAGCGAATCCCACCATTTGGCGCATTGAAGCGGAATCATCCACAGTGAGTATTGTTGGCAAAGCTTCCACCTCGTTGTTTCGTGTCACAGATGTAACGTTTATCGGCGAAGGTAGAAAAGAGTTGAGGGTTGATTCAGAATATAGTGCTTAGGCCGTTGTATAGTTGGACATAGGAAGAAACTTATTATGACAACGTTTCAACAACGCCCGGGGCCGGCCGAAGTCGTGGCCAACGCGGAAAAGATCATTCGACTGCCGAAATCCGCCATTCGAATATACGACCTGGCTGGCAATGAAGATTCAACGCTAAACGAAATCGCCAGTGCTATAGAGATTGACCCAGCATTTGCCGCGCAGATTCTTCGGCTGTGCAATTCCGCAATCTACTCGCGGGGAATTGTGGTAGCCGACGTACAAAGTGCGGTAAGGCGCCTTGGCCGATCAGAAATACGACAGCTGGCATTCATGCTGGCGTTTGGCCCTGCCGTCTCCAGTCTTGAAAGCGAGTTGATGACGGTCACCAGCTATTGGGAGCACAGCGTCATGACCGGCGTGCTAGCGCGCCACATTGCCCGCCACTGCGAACTCAAATCTGACGCGGTGTTTTGCGCAGGTTTGATTCATGACATCGGCCTACAGGTGCTGTTCTCCCTGATGTCCAATGAGATGATCATGGTGCTGGAACGCTCATTGGATTTTGACGAAGCGCTGGTCATCAGCGAACAGGAAACGATGGGGTATGACCATACGATCATCGGTGAAGAATTGGCTAAACTGTGGAATCTTCCGGCACCAATCCAAGCGGCGACCCGCAATCATCACAACCCAGCACTTGAACAAACATACCCTAGAGTGACCGCTGTTGTTGCCATGGCCAACATCGTCAGCAGCGCCCACTACCATAGCCGAGACGACGAGGCGGATGAAATCATCATTGAGCAGTCAACAAAAATCCTCGGCCCCGCGCTAGACACGCTTAATTTCAACAGAGTGAAAACCGCCGCACACGCTGAGGCCGAAGAAATGTTGGCATTGCTTGAATAAGAGGCGGCTGTTAGCGATACCTCCCTTGCCAAAGCCGAACTTCGCGCGAAACCTAGATCGCGCTAAATTGGATTTTCCCTTTCCCGTAGTTCCCGGCAACCAGCTCGAACCAGCTGCTTTCAAATCGCCCATCGCCGGCTTCTGAGGGCAAATCCCCGTAGGCAACCACATCCGTCAGCTTCAAATGAGGGCTATGGTCGCTCATGAACAAGCTGGAAAACATGTTCATCACCTCATAAAGATTATCGTTCACAATATCCGACAAAGTTCCACTGGACATCATGTCCTCCACCGCCCCCGGCGGCACCATCGATAAGCTGGCGCCCAATCCGGCTGCCAGCTGAAAGTCGCACGCACAGGTACCCACTACATTACCTTCAGGATCGCAATATACCGCCGCATGACTCAAGTCTGCGGCGCCGGCATCGCTCTCAGTGGTTTGAACGCTGCCCGGGACAAACATTGCCAACATGTCATTGATTTGTTCGCCGGTGGGTTTGATGTAGTTCGGCATGATCCCGTTATCCTAGTATTGGACCGAGGGTCTTCTCAAAAGACTCTGGGGTGAAGGGTTTACTGATCAAAAACTGCGCTCCTGCCTCCCGCGCCGTCGCGCGCATTTCTTTGGTTGACTCGGTAGTCACAAAACCAAACTTCACGCTGGAACCGTCTTCTCGAAGCTGCTTCAACACATCAATGCCGTTCATTTGCGGCATGTTCCAGTCACACAGAACCAGATCTGGGTCAACGCTATCCATCTGCTCCAAGGCTTCCGTGCCATCGCCGGCTTCGGAAATGGTTAAACCTGAGAAACCCGCCTGGCGCAGCGTGCGTTTAACAATCATGCGCATGGCCGCGCTGTCGTCGACAATCATTACTTTCATTGATTTTCACCACTCTGTAAGTGTTTCTGATTTAGGTTCTTTAATTAATCGGCCATCGCTGTGCCTTCTTGAGCAAGCCAGCTTCAAAAGGTTCGCAGGGTCAGGCACATTCCGCGCTAAATGTTTTGCCCCGGTGACCGATACTAGTGACCACTAATCAAGTACAAAGAGTTGAACGTCATGGGTAAGTTGTCGATGCGAACGCTGCTTATTGCAGCCATGCTGAGCGCGGGGATTATTCCAGCTGTTATCAGCACCATTATTTTCCAATTGAATGCCAGCGAGGCCTTAAGCGCTCGCGCCATAGAGCAACTGAAGTCGATCCGGGCGAGCAACCAGGGACACGTACAGGACTTCATCGATAAACGAAGAGAGCAAACCTCAGCCATGGCCGGAAATCTCATGGTGATCGAGGCGATGCGAGAATTCGCCCCGGCTTTTGACGCGATGCCTGCCGAACTCGGCACCGACAAAGACCAATTGAACCGACAGCGAAACAAGCTCAGGGGTTTCTACACCGGCAGCTTTGCGCCTAGATACGAAGAAATAAACGACAGCGCTATCAACGCAACGAGCCTGATGCCAGCGGACGCGAGTTCCGTCGCCGCCCAGTACACCTATATCGCTGACAGCCCGTTTCCGCTGGGCCAGAAAGACGGTCTTAGCAGTGCAGACAACGGGACGACCTATGACACTTTGCACCAGCGCTTTCATCCGGTGTTTGCTGATTACCTGAAGCGTTTTGGGTACTACGATATTTTCTTGGTTGAACCTGAAAACGGCACGGTTGTTTACTCGGTTTTTAAAGAATTGGACTACGGCACCAGCCTGTTCAACGGCCCCTACAGCGATTCCAACTTCACGACTGCTGTGCGAAAAGCGAAAATGCTATCAAAGGGTCAAAACGTCCTTGCTGATTTTGAACCGTATGCCCCTTCGTACAATAGCGCGGCGGCTTTTATCGCATCACCCATTTTTGATGGTGAAACCCTTGTTGGCGTGCTGGTGTTTCAAATGCCAGTGGGGGGTCTCAACAGCATCATGGCTAACTCTGTAGGGCTGGGTGAAACCGGCCAAGTTTATTTGGTGGGTCAAGACGGTCTGTACCGCTCCCAGGCAAGATTTTCTGAGACAGATACAATCATGAAAGCGCAATTCAGCGGAAATTTAGACGAATGGGGCGCCGAAGAAGGCGTTACCGGGGCCTACAGGCATCAGGAAACTGACTACCTGATGTCCAGCGCCAACCTGAATACCGAAGGACTATCGTGGACAATTTTTGCAATGATTTCCCGCGACGAGGCGCTGAGCGCAATAACGGCTCTGCGTATGACCGGACTTTTCATTTGTCTCATAACTGCGTCAATCGTGGCCCTGTTTGCCTACTTGTTGGGACGTAAATTCCACGCAAGATTGGGCGCAGACCCCACAGAAATCGAGCAGGTGGCCAAGCAAATCGGTGAAGGAAACCTTGCCCACCAAACCCTAAAGGAAGAACCTGTTGGCGCATATGCTGCGTTGATTAATATGCGTAAAAAACTGTCGGAAACCCTGTCCCAGGCCAACCGCATTGCCACCGATGTGCAGAGCGGCTCCAAGGACCTGGCGGAAGGCAATTTAGGTTTGAGTGAACGGACTGAACAACAGGCCGCAAACCTTGAAGAAACCGCCTCCAGTACTGAGGAGCTGACCAGCACCGTGCGGCAAAACGCGGAAAACGCTCGCTCCGCCAACGAGCTGGCTCAAACCACCAGCGCCAGGGCCAGCTCCAGCGGTGAGGTGGCAGGTAAAGCGGTTGCCGCCATGCAGGAAATTAGCGCCGCCAGTGAGGAGATTTCCGAAATCATTGGGGTGATCAACGAGATTGCTTTCCAAACTAACCTGCTGGCTCTCAACGCGGCTGTTGAGGCAGCCAGGGCGGGTGAACAAGGTCGCGGCTTTGCCGTTGTGGCCAGTGAAGTTCGGCAGCTGGCTGGGCGCAGTGCGTCGGCAGCAAAAGAGATCAAAGAACTCATTGAGAACAGCGTTTCCAAGGTCAAAGGCGGTACGGAGCTGGTTCAAGAATCAGGCCGAGAACTGGAACACATCGTGGATTCTGTCGGGCGTCTGTCGCAGATTGTCAGCGAGATCAGCAGCGCCAGCGATGAACAGGCGGTTGGCATCGATCAGATCAACCAGGCCCTGATCCACATGGACAGCGTGACCCAGCAAAACGCGGCTCTCGTAGAAGAAGCCGCTGCAACCAGCAAATTCATGAGCGACCAGGCGAACGAATTAGCCGGTCATATCGGTTACTTCACAGTCGATCAACACGGTGCCGCCACCACAATCACCAACCAACCGTCTCAAAGCGAACCGCCGGTGGTTCAACCCGTTGCACGAAACTGGCAAGCGGAGAAATCCAACACACCGCCGGCTCCGCCCCAAGAGCATCCCGCCAAACCGCAAGTAGCAGCTGGCTCGGGTGAAGTGTGGGAGGACTTTTAAGCCGCCGCCTGCAGCAGTCGCCCAGCAACCGTTGTTATTGGTGCTGGGCGATTTCCGCTTCGATCATTTCACTGGTGACGGGCCCAATAAAGCGCTTCTTTTGGACGCCATCGGGCGAAATCAGTAGGGTCGTTGGCAGGACACGGGGGGTGCCGAACTGCTCTGGCGGGTTGAACACGTCCACCAACCCAATTGGATAACTGGCCGGATGTTTTTCCAGGAACTGAGCAACGTCCTCGGAAGTGGTTTCTTCAAAGGTCAGTCCGATGAGCGTCACGTCCGTCCGCCGAGTATGCAAATCTGACAGGTCGGGTATCTCTTTTAAGCAAGGCTTACACCAGGTGGCCCAGAAATTAACCACTACCCACTGGTCTTCAAGACGTGAAAGGTCCACGTCCCCCCCTCTAACATCCGTGGTTTGGAAATTAAGGAGATTTGCGGCCTCTGCGCTTTGTGCCAGCCCCCGTTGACTAACGCCCATGGCGGCAATGAAGGCCAAAACGCTGATACCGGTGCTAACCCGGCTAAGAGAAAAATTCATGGTGTTCCTATGCTTCGCAGTGATGATGCCTGATCATCAGGACCGGAAACGGCGTAAAGTGATTGCAAATTCTGCTCAACGGCCGTCTGCATGGCCGGATCCAGGCTTTGAAGAACGTCACTCAAACTGGCATTCCATGGATCCCTGCGGCCCGACTCCAGGTCACTGAGGCCCGGCCATACATAGCCGCCGGTCTGGTACAGATCCCTCAGCGTAATGTTCCGAAGATCCCGGCTTAACACCCATAGCCCTTCTTCGTCTCGGCGCACCATCTGCGCCAGCCGCAGGTTTTCCAACATGATTTGCACCTGGTGATCGTCAGCACCCGGCTCCAACTGCAAAAGCTCCTCTGTGCTCAGTCCGGAACCCGTGTTCTGCGCTGTCCACAGGTGGCCAACCAGCCGGAACAACAGCACAAATTCACGCTGTACCGGATAGGCATCGCCGCGCTCGCGAAAGCGAAAACTGCCCAGAGAGGCAGTAAACGATGCGCCCAGCAATATCACCGACCACAGTAGGTAGATCCACAGGATAAAAATGGGTACGGCAGCAATCGCGTCATAGATCTTTTGATAGCCATCGAAACTTCGCACGTAGATGCCGAAGCCCCATTTCACTGTCTCGAACAGCATCGCGGTCACCACCGCACCGACCGCAGCATGACGCCAAGGCACGGTGCGGTTTGGCACAATCATGAACAGCAGGAAAAACGCCATGGCCAATGCACCGAAGGGCCCCAGCGCCCGGGCTAGAGCCAACAGCGGTCCAGCAGCCGGCGCATTACTCAGTATTTCCAGCGAAAAAAAGTAGGAACTAAGTGCCAGCGACCCAAGGACCAAAATGGGCCCGATGGTGAGCGTGGTCCAGAAAATCAGAAATCGATTCACCAGCGGCCGCGACGTGCTCACACCCCAAATCTGATTGAACGTCTTTTCCACTGTGGCCATCAGCATCAGTGAGGTCAGCAGCAGAAACGCCGCCATGGTGGCCGACAGCTTAGTAGCCTGACTGGCCAGTCCAAATAACGTCTCTTGAATGGTGTCTTGCTTTTCGGGCACCAAGTAATCGGCAATGAGCGCCTGAAACCGCGCGGTTAGATCATCTGCTACCGGCAACGCCGCCAACACCATGGTGATAACCGTAATCAGCGGCACCAGCGCCAGCAGCGTGTTGAACGTGAGCATGCCCGCGAACGTCAGGCAATTGTCGCGCTGGAATTGCCCCAGGACATAGCGAACCAGGGCAAAGTTGCGCTGGCGATCCAGCAGTTTGGGCGAGAGTCGAAAATTCATTGCTTATCCACACCACCTTGACGGCAGCTGGCATGTAATAACGAAAGCCTCTGCGTAAGCCTTCGCGCTGGTGGTATTATTCGCGCGCACTTCATGGATCTGACTATGGCATCTGAACTCACCATTTACCACAACCCGCGTTGCTCTAAGTCTCGCGCCACCCTGGCCATCTTGATGGATGCCGGTCTCAACCCGACAGTTGTTGAGTACATCAAAGAAGGCATCAATGAAGACACGCTCAAAGGCGTGCTGACGAACCTCGGCCTACCCGCTGCTCAGGTCATTCGCCGCGGCGAGGCGGTTTACAAAGACAACCACATGAATGCTGATGAGATGAGCGATGATGACTTAGTCAGCGCTATTGCACGCCACCCGATCCTGCTGGAACGCCCCATCGTCAGCGACGGTACCCGCGCGGTGATCGGTCGGCCGCCGGAGAATGTGCGAGCCCTTTTGTGACCGAAGTTCTCGTGTTGTATTACAGCCGCCACGGCAGCACGGCCGCCATGGCCCGGCAAATTGCACGGGGGGTAGAGAGCACGGCTGCCAGCGCTCGAGTTCGCACGGTCCCCGCGCTGGACGGCGAGGAAGCCAGCGACGGTCCGCCCTGCGCCACCCTCGACGACCTGCTGCAATGCCAGGCCATTGCTCTGGGTAGCCCAACACGTTTTGGCAACATGGCGGCACCGCTGAAGGCGTTTCTGGACAGCACCAGTGCCCATTGGCTGTCGGCCAGCCATGTCGGCAAACCCGCGGCAGTTTTTACCTCCACCGGCTCTATGCATGGCGGACAGGAATCCACCTTATTGACCATGATGCTGCCATTGTTGCACCACGGCATGTTGTTGGTCGGCCTGCCCTACAGCGAACCAGCACTGCTCGAAACGCGCACCGGTGGCACGCCTTATGGTGCCAGCCACGTGTCAGGTCCTGACGCCGGCAATGCGCTCAGTAACGACGAAAAGTCGCTGTGCCAGGCGTTGGGCAGACGTCTGGCCAACACTGCTGTGAAGCTCGGTACATGATGAAAGGACTGTTCGTAGCGATGTTTGTCGCTCTGATTGGGTTGGAAGGCTGGTGGCTGACCTGGCTCACCTATGGCCGCATCGGCGCTGCACTATTTCTGCTGATCCCACTACTGATTTGTTTGCCCTGGGTCGTTTCTGGGCGTCACAAGGCGCGACTGGTCGCTTGCATGGTCTCATTGCCCTATTTTGTTCACGGAATTACCGAGGTTACCGCTTCGGATCAGCCGAGGTTAGCTGCGATGGCAGTTAGCGGCCTGTGCCTGGGGCTCTACGCCGGCCTAATTTTGGCCCGCCGAGCTGAGGCGGTGACGTAAACTCTCCAGTCTGGCCAACGTGTTGGTAATGAGGGGTTCAGCCTGCCTGGAGCGCGCGGAGCTGGAGGTTCCACCAAACAGGAACCTGGCGTCCTGCAGCAGCCCCAAAGCCAGTGTCGGGATTTGATTCACGGGTACCGACTGGCGGGATAACTCTTGGGCACGAGCGCGATCGAATAATCCGGAGGTTCCAAACAACGCAGCCCGATTGGCCGGCCCAAGAATCGTCTGATAGGGCTCAAGCATGCGCGCCAAACTGATCAACAGGCGTTTCTCACGCTCAACGTCAGTCATGCTCGCGCCAAGCTCAGTGGCCGAATCGGCGTCCAGCAAGGATTGATAGACCACCTGGTTCCATTGCTGAAACAACTCATTGAGGCGGGTATTGACCGGTTCGGTCAGCAAGTCCGCCGATTGCTCCGACAATAATTCCACCCCTTCACCAGTAACGAAACGATCCCGCCATTCATTGCCTTCAGCCCATTGACGGGCAAAAATCTGACTGGGATCAGCCCTTCCGGCGGTCATAAAGGTGAGCCGTGACGGTACCAGCCTCACACCCTTTACAGGCAGTTGAGACACGACCTGGGTGCCAACAAGATCAATCGGACAGGGGTTGTTGAGAACCTCCGGACTGTTGGCGCCAAACAGGTACTCATATTCGTCTTGGCTGGTCAGGCGCATTTGTCGTACGGGTTCGCCCAAGGTGCTGAAAGAAATCGTCAAATCAAAACTCAAACGCCCGGAATAGCGAGCCATGGCAGCATTGCCCACGCGAGTGGGTTCGCCCCTGCGCTCAATCCATTGCACGTCGCTATAACAGGCCGAGAGCCGGCCAACGCGAGCCTGGTCGGCGAGCAAAAACGCCTGGGGCAGCAAACCTAGCAAAGCCCGTGATGGCATCAACTCCTGATCCATGCCGCACTGGGCAACCCCGTTGCACGGCAGGACCCGGAGGGATTCTGGCCGGTAATTGGTGGTTTGCCCTGCATTACTGTCCAGCCGCAGGTCGGCGCCAGGCTCGAGCTTTTGCAAACGAAACTGTTCAGTTTGATCGCCCATTTCGCCCACCGCCAGATCTAGCGCTTGAGCGTAGCTTTCCATCACCACCCGCAATGCCGACCGACCCGGCGAATCGGCGAACCTACGGCATTGATCCATCCGCCGTAAATTCTCCAACACCGACTCACCGCGGGACATAAGCCGACCAATTTCCGCCTGTTGTGCCGCCTTGTTCACATAGGCCGGCCAACGTTCTGAAAACCAAGCGTAGGCAGTGGCAGCCAGAGACCACTCCAGCGGGTTAACCAGCGTTTCATCAAAGGGACCACAATTTGCCTGGTAACGACTGTCAATGTAGCCCACCCAGTAGTTAATTCTCTGCCAGGGATTGAGCGCCAGCTCACGGCTCAGATTGCCGGCTTCAAACGGCCCGGAAGAGCGCCCCGCAAGCTCTGCTGACCGAGCAAACTCCAGCCCCCAATCAACGAAGCCGGATAAGCAACTGGCGTATTGTTCAGCCGTAATGGGTTCGATGGGAAACTGTCCCTGGGGCCGACTGAGATCCAGGCAGATTCCGAGGTCTTCGCTCACCCGGCCTCGTACTGGCTGTTCCAGGTAGCCAGCAAGATCGGCGGTGTGCCGATCAGCGGCTGCGCGCAGGGAGGCCAACTCGTCCAGAAACCGTCCACGCTCCACCGGGTCCCGCTGGAGGGCATCCCCTAACAGCTGACGCAGGCGCAAGTAGGTGTCGCTCAGCGCCGGGTCGACCTGTGACATCTGGACCAACAGCAAAGAATCAACGCTACGCAGGATTTCCAGGCTGCCGGCCAACGGTTCATCGGCCAGTGTCGAAGGCTCTACCAGCCCCATTTCAATGATTCCAGTCAGCACCTGAACCAGTTCGGCGAATGCGCCGCGCTCGACTCCCGCCAACCCCCTGGCCAGCGACATCAGGGCAAAATCCAGCGCCATGGGTCGGTCGCTGCGACGATACAATTGATAGGGTGCCAGCAGTAAATCTGGTGCACCGACGCGCTCTACCAGCAATTCCTCAGACTGTAGCAACTCGGCCTGCTGGGCTAACAGGGCTAGCGCGCCATCGCCGGACGGGGTGTCCAGCGTTTTAAGCTCAAGGCCTGCTGCATCCGTTAGTTCAAGCCATTGCGCCAGCGGGGCATCCAGCGGCAGCGCGAGCTTGTCAGCAAACACTGGCGCCACCAGCGGCACCCAATCCGGGTTTTCTGCCAGCGAGGTGAGCAGCGCTTGCCAAATCATCGGCGCATGATCCCGAGCCCAGGCGAGCAACGGTGAATATTGATGGGCTACCCACTCTGGCGCCAAGTCGGCGCTGACCCGCCGTACCAGCGCGTCGGCAGCGCCGCGACGCTGATTGACATGCCAGGCGGCAGAATCCAGCTGCGCCAAATGGTTTAACAGGAGGGGTTCCAGGGTGCCCATTTCTATCGGTGAAAACCACGCGGGAAGTAACTGACTGCGACCAATTTCCAGCAGGCTCATGTTGTTTTCCCACCCCAAGGCCTGCTCTTGAATCACGTCTCCAGCGGCAAACTCCCGCTCAACTAGCGCCGAATGCAGCCTCCACGCCAATAAATGTTGACGGGCCGCTCGCGCAGAACCCAGCTCTCTATCCAGCCGGTATCCAATCTGTTCCGCCAGCAGCGGCGTTTCGCGCAGATTGATGGCTTGCGTTGGCGCAACGCCAAGCACCCACACGCCGGCGGCCAGCAGTAACCACCACCAGCGACCACGAACAGCCGATGAGGACTCGGTAGAGCAACGAACGGTGAGCTTTGTAACCATGGCCAATAGTCTATCAGCCAATCTAACCGCCAGGCCCCTGCGCCGTTGCCCGCCCAACGATTAACCACCAAACCCTCACGGGGCCTGCGCCAAGCGTTATGATGCGCCCATGGATATGACTTTCATCGCCACCGGCGGAACCATCGACAAAATCTATTTCGACGCCAAAAGCGATTACCAGATTGGGGACCCGCAGATTGGCGAAATTCTGCACGCCTTCAATGTCGCGCTCACCTTCGACCTGGTCGCGTTGATGCGTAAAGACTCACTGGAACTGAACGACGCAGACCGCCAGCTCATCGTGGATACCGTGATGGAGCACCCTGGCAACCGCTTTGTGATTACGCACGGTACCGACACCATGGTGCAAACGGCCATTGCGCTGGCACCGGCAGCGGTAGATAACACCGTGGTTCTGACCGGCGCACTGAACCCTGCACGCTTTATCGGCAGCGATGCGGTGTTCAATATTGGCTGCGCGGTGGCCGCCTGCCAGACATTGGAAAGCGGCGTGCACCTGGCCATGAATGGCCGAATCTGGAACCCCAGTCTGGTCAGGAAAAACCGCGACGCCAATCGGTTTGAGGCGATCGACAGTGCCTAGCACCAATCAGGGCCACAGCCAGGGCAAGCCGTTGGATGACGAACACCGCCATAGCCCGCGCTTGAAGATGTACGCGGGGGTGTTCATCACGCTGGGAGACCGGGCTTATCTGACGGAACTTAGCAACGTGTCTGCCGGCGGCGTAATGGTGCGCAGGCCCGAGGGCTGGCCCGATCAGTCTGAAGATATCTATCGCCTGTATTTTGTTCTGGACGCGGACCGAATTTTGGCTGCCCGCGGCCAGGTAGTGCATGCCCAAGACGATGAACTGGGATTTGAGTTTGCGCCGGGTTACGCGCTGCAGTCCGAGCAACTTCTGGCAGAATCTCGCAACTGGCGCTGACCTTCCCTGACGGTTAACATTAACGGTTTCCTTATTCACCCCAAGAGCGGCACTTAAAGCATGAAAATTCTGGTTGGCCTGAAGCGGGTCATCGACTACAACGTGCGGGTTCAGGTAAAGCCCGACGGCAGCGGCGTTGTCACCGACGGCGTCAAGATGAGCATCAATCCTTTTGACGAAATCGCCCTGGAAGAGGCTCTGCGCATGCGCGAGGCAGGCCACGCCACGGAAGTGATTGTGATGACCATTGGCCCAGAAACGGCACAGCAGCAATTGCGCACCGGGCTGGCAATGGGCGCCGATCGCGCCATTTTGGTGTCTGCTGATGAGGAAGTGCAGCCACTCACAGCTGCCCGCGCCATGCGCAAGCTCATTGATCAGGAACAGCCTGAATTGGTGATCCTGGGCAAACAAGCCATCGATGATGACTGCTCCCAGACCGGCCAGATGCTGGCGGCCCTGTGGGACCGTCCTCAAGCAACATTCGCCTCAGAGGTTGCACTCGCGGATGGAAAAGCCACAGTCACCCGGGAGGTGGATGCCGGGCTTGAAACGATTGAGGTGGACCTTCCCGCCATCATTACGGTGGATCTGCGCCTGAATGAGCCACGATTCGTAAAGTTGCCCGACATCATGAAAGCGAAGAAAAAGCCCCTGGATACAGTGGCTTTAGCTGATCTTGCCGTCGAACCTGGCAACTTTGTCACTACCTCAACCTATGCCCCGCCGTCACAGCGGGAGCGTGGCGTGATGGTGGAAGACGTTGATGGCCTGGTGGCCGCACTCAAAGATAAGGGGCTGGTGTGATGTCCAAAATACTGATTATTGCCGAACACGACGGCGCAACACTGAACCCCAGCAGCGCAAAAACCCTGTCATGCGCAAAAGCGATTGGTGGCGACATTGACATCGCGGTTTTCGCTGATGCTCCTGACGCGCCAGCCGCCCAGGCAGCGACGCTGGAAGGCGTTAGCCGGGTCTTGACCATTAACACGGCTGACAACGGGTTTAGACTGGCGGCAACATTGGCCCCGGCCATTGTCTCCATGGCCAGCGATTACAGTCACGTGCTGGCACCGTCCACCACCTTTGGCAAAGACCTGCTGCCACGGGTTGCCGCCCTGCTGGGGGTCGCCCAGGTAAGTGACGTGATGGCTGTTTTGAGTAGCCACGAATTTCAGCGCCCGATCTACGCTGGCAATGCCATCGTTAACGTGTCGGTGCCCGCCGACCAGGTGATGACCGGCACCGTGCGTACCGCGTCGTTTCCTGCTGCAGCCCAAGGCGGCTCTGCGGCCATCGAACCGGCCAACGTGTCCGTGACGGCTGCTTCTCACACCCGTTTCGTCAAACTGGAAGCCTCTGGCGGCGAGCGGCCAGACCTGCAGTCCGCGGCCAAGGTGGTCTCCGGCGGGCGAGCTCTGGGTAGCGAAGAGAATTTCTCCATCATTTACCAACTTGCAGACGCCATGGGCGCCGGCGTTGGCGCATCCCGCGCGGCAGTTGATGCGGGCTACGTGCCGAACGACATGCAGGTGGGTCAAACTGGAAAGATCATTGCCCCGGACCTGTATCTGGCCATTGGCATTTCCGGCGCTATCCAGCACCTAACGGGCATCAAAGACGCCGGCACTATCGTTGCCATCAACAAAGACGCCGATGCGCCGATCTTTGAAGTGGCCGATATTGGCTTAGTGGGCGATCTGTTCAACGTTGTGCCGGAGCTGACCGGCAAGCTCGGGTAGCCCAGCATCGCTTGACCGATCCATTCGAACAAGATCCGACGCGCTGGCTACCGCCAGCGCAGTCCAGTCCATGGCAAACCCTTAAGTCCAGAGAAATCTACAGGAATAGCTGGATCACCCTGCGCGAAGACAGGGTCCGGCAGGAAGGCACTGAGCCGGGTATTTACGGAGTCGTAGAACCGGCCGGGTTGGCTTTGGGTGTTGTTCCCATCGACGAACATGGATACACCTGGCTGGTGGGACAGTATCGATACCCGCTCAACGCTTACAGTTGGGAAATTCCTGAAGGTGGCGGCAACCCGGCGCTGCCAGCAGAACAGGAGGCGGCGCGGGAATTGCGCGAGGAAACCGGGTTGAAAGCCGCCAAATGGCGTCACCTCATGACGCTCCACACCTCCAATTGTTTTACCAGCGAGCGGGCTGAGATCTTTGTTGCCACGGAACTGACCATGGGGCCAGCTGATCCGGACCCCACCGAAAGTCTGCAGCTGTGTCGCCTGCCGCTAAGCGCAGCCCAGGCTCTAGCCCGCCAGGGCGTCATAACCGATGCCATGTCGGTTGCGGCGCTTCTGAACCTCCGAGGCTGACTCATCCGAGGCGCTTGGGTTTAAAAAATTCGTTACATTCAGCGGCTTGAGACGCGAAATTGCGTTAATATTCACCAATAGCGTCAGCGACACGACCAGGGACCAGGGGTAGGGTGAGCAACACGGGACTTAGCGTCTGCGGCCAGCGCAGACTGCGCTAGAACATGGCCGTAGATCTCAAGATTGATGGCTATAACCTGATTCGCGAGATTGGCGAAGGCGGCATGGCGCGTGTCTTTCTTGGCACTCAGCTCAGTTTAGGCCGCGAAGTGGCGGTCAAAGTACTGCGGGGCTCGCTGTCCGGCGAAGACTTCCAGCGGCGCTTCCTACACGAAGGCCAGATGCTGGCCAAACTCAACCATCCCAATATTGTGCCCATCCATGACATCGGTCAGCAGGGTGAGCACTTCTATATGGCAATGGAGTATCTGCAGGGCGGCACACTGTCTGAGCGGATGAAGCACGGCATTTCAGTAGCAGAGTGCATTCGCATCTGCACTCAGGTTGCCCACGCGCTGCACCTGGCCCACACCCACAATATTGTTCACCGGGACATGAAACCATCCAACATCATGTTTCGTGACGAGCTGACCCCGGTCCTTACAGACTTTGGCATTGCGCGCAAAACCGATTCTGAACACCGTCTGACCAAAACCGGCATGGTGGTGGGTACGCCTTACTACATGAGTCCGGAGCAAATTACCGGCAAGGACATTGACGGCCGGGCCGACCTGTACAGCCTGGGCATCATGTTTTTTGAGCTGCTCACCGGCGAGCTGCCGTTCAAAGCGGATGAACCGCTGGCCCTGGCCATGCAGCACGTTCAGGAGGCGCCCCCTGCTTTGCCTGAGGCGGTAGCGGAATTGCAGCCAATTCTTGACGATATGCTGGCCAAGGACAAAGACGACCGCTATCCGGACATGCTGGGGTTTTGTGAGGCCATCAAAGAGCTGGTCATGACCGAAGCCGCCTTTGCTGAGCGGCTCAGTGGCGAAACAAAGTTATTCAATTCTGATCAGTTTTCCGACCCCCGTTTCGGCTCAGGCCCGCTGCGAGTCCCTGAACGGGTCACCCGGGACATCGCCCGCGCCACTGGCCAACGAGGCGCCGCCACCGGCGGCCAGGCGCGAGGTGCCACCAGCGCTGAAACCCGTGTTTCGGGGCAAACACCGGCGCCGAAAAAACGCCCGGCCTGGCTGATTCCCGCCGCCATCGCCGGCGTACTGATGGTGGCAACGGCCATCACGTTGTTGATGGGCGGCGACAAGTCTGGATTAACCGACAAACAGCTGTCGGTGGTTGAGGACCTGCTGAAAAAGGTCGACGCGCACATTGTTCTTGAGCGAATCCGCGAGCCCGCTGACGATAACGCGGTAACGCGCCTGAAAGAGACGCTGCGCATCGCCCCGGAGTACGCGCCGGTTCTTGAGCGCGCTAATGAAGTGGCGGTATTCTTCGAAAGCGATGCCCGCAACCTGTTTCTCCAGGGCAATTTGAGTGAGGCCCGCGCGGTCGCAGACGAAGGCTTGGCGCTGGCGTCCGACTACCAACCCCTGACCGACCTGCTGGCTGACATCAACGCTCAGCAGGCTACTGAGAACCGCCGACGGGAAATTTCGACGCTCAATATTTCCGCCCAGCAGCTTTTTGCCCAAGGCAAACTCATCGAGCCTGCCGGCGACAACGCGCTAAAAAACTACGATGCAGCTCTCGCTCTGGATCCACGCAATGAGGCCGCATCTGAAGGTCGCAAGCGAGTGCAGGAAACCGTGGTTGCTCAGGCGCGGGACGCCATGATGAGTAACAATTTGACGGAAGCAAGCCGTCTTGTCGCGCTGCTGGAAGACCGCATTGGTGCCTCTACCCTAGTCAGCTCGGTACGCAGTGAAGTAGATGGTCGGCTGCGAGCGGTCAGAGAAGCGGAGCAAATTAGTTCACTGCTGAGTGAAGCGGCCACGCTGCTACAAAACAACCGCCTGATACAGCCGCCGGGCAATAGCGCGGTGGATCGTTTCCAGGCGGTACTCCGGCTCAACCCTGCCAATGTCCAGGCCAAGCAGGGGCTGGCCGATATTGCCGCCGGCTTCGAGCGTCAGGCCAATGAGGCCCTGGCCAGCGAGAATTACTCTCGCGCGGTGGATCTGGCCAGCGCCGGCCTGAGAGCCGAAGCGGACAATCCCCAACTGGCAAGAATTCAAGAGCAGGCCACTGGCGCGCTGGACGCGGCAGATCGGGAGATCCAGCAGTCGTTGCAACAGGCTGAGCGACTGGCCCGGGCTGGCTCATTGTTGTCCGCAGACAGCAACAATGCTCAAACTGCCTACCAGAAAGTGCTGGAACTAGACCCAGGTAACCCAAGAGCTCAAGCAGCCTTGGACAGTCTGCCTGATCAGGTATTTGATCGCATTCGCCAGCTCAGACGAGCAGATGATTTGCGCGCGGCAAATCAATTGGCAACACTGGCCGTTAGCGCCTACGCCGGCGAAAGCCGTTTTGTCACTCTTGGCGAAGCCATCAACGCAGAATCTGCCAGCCAGGCTCGTCAGGCTCGGTTGACCAGTCTTTTGACCGACAGTCGTCAACTGATTAGCCGAACCCCTCTGAACCAGTCCGCCATTAGGGCGGCCAGCGATGCCTTAAGCGCCATTAATCAGGAATTTCCGAATGACCTGGAAGTCGTGGCCCAACGAAGGACCCTCACCCAGGCGATTGCGGATCAGGTTAGCCAAACCAGCGTTCGAGGAAACGACGAGGAGGCGCTTTCCCTGACCGCATTTGCGTTAGAGCTGTTTCCCAACAATGCCGCGCTGGTGGCTGCCCGTAGCGATATCTCAGCTCGCCAGTCCCGTCGCGCCGACGAGGAGCAGGCCAGACTGGCCGCCCTGATGGGCCAACTGGCTATCGACGCGACGCCGTGGGGCGAGGTGATTCAGGTCACCGGTCCGGAAGGCTCGGTGGCTTTACCTGACGATGCCAGCACACCACTATTGCTGTCATTGCCCGAGGGCAATTACCAACTGGTTGTGCAATCAACCGATGCGGCTCAGCCGGTTCGACTTACCGCTCAAGTCCAGCGCCAGCGGGTAGTCAGGGCGCGGGCTCAGTTCACTGAGCTGGATGCCGACAGTTATTTCGAGCGTTCCGGATGGTAAAGGCATTACTAACAGCTGGACTGTGTTTGTTGGGACTGGCGCTTTCTCACCCGGCCCATGCGGACTTCAAACGTGACTACGGCACCGGTCTTAAAGCGTTGCAGGATGGCGATCTTGAGCGCGCGGTCAACGATTTTCAAAAAGCTATCGCAGAAAACCCCGACTCCGCCGAACGCGTCAGAATTTACGGCATGCGCTTTGAGCCCTATCTGCCCCATTTTTATCTCGGAGAAGCTCGCTTTCGAGCAGGAGACTGTGCCGGCGCTCTGAATGCGTGGCAGGAGTCCGAGCGACGGGGCATTATCCAGGGCCAAAATGGCTATGCCGACCTGCAGTCGAACCAGGCGTCCTGCTCCAGAGCCGTCCTGGACCCCGCTCAGGTTGCCGCCGCTCAACAGGCGGTGGACGATTTACGCAATACCGTCGCCCAGATGGACGAACTGAAGGCGAAAATGGGCCGGGATTGGACCGATACCTGGCAACAGGCCCTGGACGACGCGGCCCGCCGCCTTGGGGATTACCAAAGTCAGCTCAGCGCCGCTGAGGCGGCCAGCGACGCAAGCGCCGTAGACACCATCGCTGCGTCTGCCCAGGGCGAGTCGGCCAATTTGCGCGCTCTGTGGACCGAAGCATCGCAAAGACTCGCCGCATTGGAACGGCGTCGAGACGCCGAGCGTGCCGCGCAGCAGAAAACACGAGCTCGGGTGGAACTCACACAAGCCATTGCGGCTGCGCGAACCGAACTGTCCGAGCCGGCGACTGATCAGCAACTGCAGGCCCAGGCCCAAGAGCTCAATTCGTTGGCCGACCAGGGTAGTAATTTGGCCTCCAGCGCCAGCCTGCGATCTGTACAAAACCTGACCCGCTCGCTGACCTCATCCGTGCGCGCCTACCGACAGGCAGTGCAGGACAAGCAAAACCAGCAGATGGCCGAAGCCCGACGCACGCCACCACCAGAGCTTCGCCAGCTGGCTGAGCTGTACTTTGCGGGACGCTACGAACAGGTTCGCCAGCGTTCGGCGCCGGACAGTTTTTCTGAACAACGGGCCCGTGTGCAGGCTCTGCTGTTTCGCGCCGCGGCCAGTTTCAACGCCTACACCCTTGGCGGGGACACCCAACCAAACCTGCTGCGCGCGGCGCAAAATGACATCCGCGCGATCAAACGCATTCAGAGTGGATTTTCGCCCTATTTGTCGGCGTTCCCCCCCAAATTCCTCACGCTTTTCGAAAACACGCTGTAGTTCCCCTCAAGAAAAGTTGAGAGCGCGTCGATTGACAAGGCCCATACCCGGTGCTTCACTTAAAGGGGTCACCGTGGGGGGTGAAGGAATGACCAATCAATTCAATGGAAAGGAATTACCATGAAAAGCGCTAATGTGCTGACGGCCTCTCTGGGCGTGCTTGCTATCTCTGTTTCTCAAATGGCCGCTGCCCAGACGGGCCCAGTTGATCCACCCCCCATTACCGGGCCTCGCCCCTTCGGCCTTGATCCGGCCGCGCCAACCTTGCCCGTGGACATTTTGCCGCCGGGGGCCAGAGCTCTTGGTTTGGCTGGCGCATTTACCGCCGTCGCTGACGACGCCACTGCCGCAGAAGCGAACCCGGCGGGTCTGACCATATTGAACCAGCCCGAATTTTCCTTGCATCTGCGGAACTCCGACTTCTCTGTGGACTTTTTTGATCCCGAAGCGTTGGACTCGGCTCAGTTTGGTGGCCCATCAGGAGACCTGATCAAGACTTTTGACGACAGCAGCTCCAATATCTCGTTCGTCAGCTTTGTGAAGCCTTTTGATCGTTGGGTTTTGTCGGCTTTTTACGGCAACCAACTGGACATCAATGCTTCAACGCCTACAGAAGTGTCCTTTGACGCTAACTTCATCGATACATTTACCAACGACAACTTTCTGGCCGCCGAAGTTGACGGGTTTGGACTGTCCGCAGCCTTCCGAATCAATGATTTGGTTAGCGTGGGCATAACGGTGAAAAACACCGAGCTTGATGTGAGCACCATTGACTCGCTGGTAGTCGAAGACTTTAACGATCTGGAAAATATTTTCGGCGACCCGTCCATCGGCATCGGGTCCCGTCAGGATTTCGCCAACGTCATTAACGACGTCAGCACCGTCACTTCCAGCATCAACGGTGACGATTCCGATACGGTATTTAACGTGGGCATCTTGGTTAACCCCAACGGCAAGTGGTCATTTGGCGCGGTTTACAAAGAGGGCGCGTCGTTCTCAGTATCCAGCCTAACCACCGTCAATCGCCAGCTGAACTGCGTTGGAAGCGGAACATTGACCGACTTCTGCAATGATGTGTTCGATCTGGTTCCCGATACGGTTGCTTCTTTTAACAACGCCGGTTCCTTCGCCGGCCAAACGGAAATTGTCATCCCTGACCGACTGACACTGGGACTGGCCTTACGCCCCTCAGACACCCTGTTGCTGTCGCTGGACCTAAACTTGGTTGAGTATGAAGACTTGCCGACCCCCAGGCGCGCGGCACTGGGCTTTGGCGCTACAGGTGCGGGTCAAAACCTGAGTGACGAAATTCAGTACCACCTGGGCGTGGAAAAAGTATTTCCCCTCAGCGGCGAATGGCTCAATGTATTCACCTTGCGCGGCGGAGTGTTTGAGGAAAAAGATCGTGACGGCTTTCGCCAGTTAGATACTGAGGACCGCCATTACACCTTTGGCATTGGCGCGGTGATCCGCAACCTGCAGTTGGACCTGGCCTATGACGTTTCAGACTCGGTGGACAATCTGGTGCTGTCAGGCATCTACCGATTTGACTGAGTTTAACCCCGACCCGATCGTACTTCGGGTCGGGACACTTCCCACGGAGGGCATGTATCCATGATCAAACCTCTTAGCGCTTTACTGTTGCTTACCTCAGCCACTGTATTCGCCGACGCTGAAGACTACCGCTATGGTCTGGAGAGTTTAGAACGGGGTGAATTTGCCGCGGCAGTTGCCGCTTTTGAAGCGGCGGTGAGCAAAGACCCAACGCCAAATTTGGCAGTACGGGCCAACGAGACTGACTACCTGCCTCACCTTAACTTGGCCGTTGCGCACCACGAAGCCGGCAACGCAGAAGACGCACGAAAGGCTCTGGACGTCAGTGCCGGACATGGCGTGGTCAGGCAAAGTTATCTGGGCCGAAAACTGTGGGACCGCTATGCTCTTACCATCATGGCTACCGACAGCGCCATGCTGGCCGACAATCAAACTGCCGACTATCGCAAGTTTGATCGCAGCGAATTCACTCTCACCGATTCTGAGGTCATCAATATCAAGAGCCAGGTGCTGCGGCGTTGTGCGCTGTCAGGCAAAGGGCCCACCGATGAGATGCCCTGGTACTTTCATTATGAATTTGGCTTGGACCTGATGGCCGCCGGTGATCCGCAGCGGGCGTTAGATGAGCTCATTTTGGCCGCCAACCTGCGCGAAGACTCCAAGCGAAACTCCCGCATGTACGGCATGTGGTTTACCAACTACCTGCCCTACTTTCAGATTGCCCAGGCCCACTCCAAGCTGGGCAACTGGCAGTGCGCCATGGACGCCATGCGGATGTCGGCTAAACAGAGTGAGTATTCGCCGGTAGACCCAGGCTACGATCAGTATTCTGACCTCCAGAAGCTGATTCTTC
Organism: Lysobacterales bacterium; assembly: GCA_045106555.1. GTDB lineage: Bacteria > Pseudomonadota > Gammaproteobacteria > Xanthomonadales > SZUA-38 > JANQOZ01. The sequence goes on from JBGCET010000013.1 coordinate 36,297, forward strand.
GCCAAGGCAAGAGCTGAGCTTTTCCGCTGGCTTTGTTTCGCGCCTTGAAGCAAAGCCAGCGTTTCCTACATGTTTGAGTAATTCGGCCCGCCACCCCCTTCAGGTGTCACCCAGTTGATGTTCTGGGACGGGTCTTTAATGTCGCAGGTTTTGCAGTGAACGCAGTTCTGGGCGTTAATCTGGAAGCGCGGCCCGGCTTCTTCTTCCACAACTTCATAAACCCCAGCCGGGCAATACCGCTGGGCCGGTTCTGCGTATTGAGGAAGATTGATCTGGATGGGGACCTGCGCGTCACTCAGGCGTAAATGTACCGGCTGGTCTTCTTCGTGGTTAGTGCTGGATAAGAACACCGACGACAGCAAGTCAAAACTGATCTCGCCATCCGGCTTGGGATAGGTAATCTCAACGCTGGAGTCAGCCGTTTTGAGCTGCGCATGATCCGGCACCGGATTTTGCCAAGTAAACGGTAACTTGCCGCCGAAAAGATTTTGATCCATCCAGGTGAACCCTGCCCCCAAAAACGTGCCCAGCTTGGCCAGCGCGGGTTCAAAGTTTCGCGTTCGATGCAGCTCTTCGTGAACCCAGGAGTTTTTCACCGCGCTATCGAAGGCTTCCAAGGTTGTAGGCGCAGAGTCCTGCCCCAGCGCATCAAACGCCGCCTCTGCTGCCAGCATGCCCGTTTTCATTGCGGTGTGGGTGCCTTTGATTTTGGCGGGATTGAGAAAGCCTGCATCACAGCCCACCAGCATGCCGCCGGGAAAACTCAGTCGCGGCAGCGCCTGCAGACCGCCCTTGTTGACCGCTCGGGCGCCATACCCAGCCCTTTTGCCGCCCTTCAGGTGCTGGGAAATCACGGGGTGGTGTTTCCAGCGCTGGAATTCCTTAAAGGGGTGCATGTAGGGATTGGAATAGTTCAATCCCAACACGTAGCCTAACGACACCTGTTGCTCACCAAAATGGTAAAGAAATCCCCCGCCCTCGGTATGTCCATCCAGCGGCCAGCCCAGGGTGTGCACTACCAACCCGGGCTGGTGCTGTTCAGCCGGAATGGTCCACAGCTCTTTCAATCCGATGCCGTAATGGGGCGGACCGGCGTCGGCGCGCAAATCAAAGCGTTCAATCAGTCGCTTGCCCAGATGGCCACGAACCCCCTCAGCAAAAATTGTGTACTTGCCGCGCAGTTCATAGCCGGGCTCAAAGCTGCCTTTCTGGCTGCCGTCACCGGCAACGCCCATATCACCGGTAATGACGCCACGAATTTCACCGTCTTCTTCAATGACCTCCGAGGCGGCAAAACCAGGAAAAATATTGACCTCCAAAGCCTCAGCATGCTCACCCAGCCAGCGACAGAGGGTGCCCAGGCTGATGATGTAGTTGCCATGGTTGCGCATGGGTTTGGGAATCAAAAACTCAGGGATAGCGGTACTTTTGGTGTCCGACCGCAGATAGTGGAAGTGATCCGCAGTCACCGCCGTTTCCACCGGAGCACCCAGTGCTTTCCAGTTTGGTAGCAGTTCGTCCAGTCCGCGGGTCTCAAGCACCGCTCCGGACACAATATGAGCGCCGATCTCTGAGCCCTTTTCCACCAGACAAACGCTGACATCACGTCCGCTTTCCTGTGCCAGTTGCCGCAGTCGAATGGCGCTGGCCAGACCTGCCGGTCCGCCGCCCACAATCACCACGTCAAACTCCATTGATTCACGCTCCATGCAACACCTGTTATCCCTGCCGTATCTGTCGGGTTATCATAGCAACGAACGGCGGTCGTCCGCAGGCAGGGAAAAAGCACCTTTGAACAAAATATTTGATAGCGCGAAGGCGGCGCTGGATGGCGTTGTCCACGACGGTATGACTATCCTGGCGGGCGGCTTCGGCCTATGCGGCATACCAGAGAATCTGATCTCAGCCTTGGTTGAGGCCGGTACCAAAGATTTAACGGTCGTTTCCAACAACGCCGGTGTGGACGGTTTTGGTCTCGGCCTGCTGCTGGAAACTCGCCAAATAAGAAAAATGGTGTCGTCCTACGTCGGTGAGAACAAGCTGTTCGAGCAACTTTATCTGGGTGGTGAGCTGGAACTTGAGTTCAACCCTCAAGGTACACTGGCCGAACGTATTCGCGCCGGCGGTGCGGGCATACCCGGGTTTTATACTAAGACCGGCGTTGGCACCCTGATCGCCGAAGGCAAAGAACATAAAGACTTCGACGGTCAGACTTACATCATGGAAACCGGCCTGACCGGCGATCTGGCCATCGTGAAGGCCTGGAAGGCCGATCAGCAGGGTAACCTGGTGTTTCGAAAAACCGCCAGAAACTTTAATCCCATGGCGGCCACCGCAGGTAAGGTCACCATCGCTGAGGTGGAAGAAATTGTGCCTACCGGCAGCTTGGACCCAGACCACATCCACACCCCGGGCATTTTTGTGCAGCGCCTGATCCAAGGACAGCACGAAAAACGCATCGAACAACGCACCGTACGCAACAGTTGAGAATTAGCCATGGCCTGGAATCGTGAACAAATGGCGGCGCGTGCCGCCCAGGAGCTCAAAGACGGCTACTACGTCAATTTGGGCATCGGCATACCCACCCTGGTATCCAACTTCATCCCCGAGGGCGTGGACGTCACCCTCCAGTCGGAAAACGGCATGCTGGGGATGGGCCCGTTTCCCACCGAAGACGCCATTGATGCGGACCTGATCAATGCGGGAAAGCAGACCATTACCGAACTGCCTCGAACCAGCTATTTTTCCTCTGCGGACTCGTTTGCCATGATTCGTGGTGGGCATATTGATCTGTCAATTCTTGGCGCCATGGAAGTGGCCCAGAATGGCGACCTGGCCAACTGGATGATTCCGGGCAAGATGGTCAAAGGCATGGGCGGCGCCATGGATCTGGTCGCCGGCGTGAAGCGCGTTGTGGTGTTAATGGATCACACCAACAAAGCGGGTGCGTCAAAGCTTCTACAAGCCTGCACCCTGCCGCTAACCGGCCAGGGCGTAGTCGACATGGTGGTTACCAATTTAGGCGTGTTCTCCATCGCCGAGGGCGAAATGGCCCTTGAGGAATTAGCACCGGACGTGTCGTTAGACGACATCGCAGCCAGCACTGAAGCAGCCTACACAACGGCACTGCCCTGACACTTCGGGCAGGATTAGCAACTGCATCCGCGAGGACCATCTGCTAGGGTAACGGACATGGGGCCAGCGTATTCGCAACGCAGATGGGGAACAGGCACTGCCAGATTGCCTGCCTTTGCCCTGCTCGCCTTGCTCACTCTTCCTCACGGATCACTGCAAGCGCAAACCGCCCTCCCTGCCGGCAATGACAATCCCGCAGCGCTAATTGAGTCCGCGCCCACAACGCCTCGCCAATCGCGGGATAGTTTGCGAAATGACATCGTCGACAGCCAGCGCCGACTGGCTGCAGAAATCACCATTTCTGGCGCCGCCAGTGTCGAGGTGGCCCGAGAACGTGCTCGACTTGGCGCCCTGCATTACCTAAACCGAGAACCGCTGAAAGCCGTTATTCAGCTGAAGATGGCTGTCCCGCCGCTGGAACAGACGCTAGGCATCTTCAATCATCAGCTGGTTGAACCCTTGGGGTACTTGGGACTTAGCCAGCAATTGTTGGAACAGCACGAGGCCGCAGCAGACACGCTGACCCGCGCCCAGCATATTACTCACCGCGCCAGCGGGACGCTGAACGAAAGTCAGATTCCGCTGGTGTATTCCAAAGCCGATTCGCTTCAGGCCCAGGGTGAGTGGTGGCAGGCTGAACAGCTCCAGTACACCGTCTATCGCCTGCATAAACACAATTTTGGGGTTGATGCCCCGGAAACCCTGGGTGCGATGAATCAGCTGGGCACCTGGCTGACCCGAGCCGGGCGCACTAAGACTGCGCTTAGCCTATACCGTTCAGGCCTGAAAGATCTGAAGGACGCCGAAGGTAACGATACGCCCGCCATGGCGCCGTTGATGGAGGGTATGGCCAGGGCCTTTCTATTTAGCAGAGGCATTAGAGGCCGTTCTTTGAACCTGCTTTTGAGAGTACAAAAGCTCACTGCACAACACCCAGATCATTTCGGCCCTGCAGATCAGCTTATGGCCAATCTGCAACTGGCAGACACGTTAATGCTCTTCTCTCTGGAGCGCGACGCGATGCCGTACTACCTGGCAGCTTGGAATACCATCCAGGAAACTGCGGGGTTAAGCGATTGGGAGCACAATCAGTTTTCACAGAGGCAGTTGGTTTCTGGCCCTTTCGAAGAACTCACCGAGCAACAGGCCAGCACTCGCAAGCATTTTCAGTTCAGCTTTGATTTGCGCAAAGACGGACGTCCATCCAACGTTAAGCTCGTCAGCACCAGCGCCAGCCCTACTTTGGCGCTGCCCACACTGGCCACCTTCCGCGCAGTGCGTTTTCGACCCCAGTTTAGCGACGGCGAGGCCATCGTTCGCCCGAACCAGAAAATCTGGCTCAGCTACCGCCGCCAACCCCAATCGTAAACGGCTGCCCCGTCGTTAGGCCGCCGGCGGCGGCGGCGCTTTACGACTCTTAATCAGCTGCAATTTCCGTTGATACCGAGATTGAACAATCTCGGTAATAACCAGCACGCCTATGACGAAGTAGAACGTGGTTTTGGTCATCGGCATGATGGGATTACCGAATAGCTTCAGGTGTGCCAGGTGGCCGCCTTCGGTAAGCAACATGATACCCACCACAAACAACACAAACAGTCCCAGCACCTCATACATTCGATTTTTTTCCAAAAACGCCGCGACGCGATCCGCCAGCCAAACCATCAAAATGCCGCCGATAATAATGGCCGTAGCCATGACGGCAAACACGTCGGTCAAAGCAATGGTGGACAAAATGGAGTCAAAGGAAAACACCAGGTTCATGGCAACAATCATGCTGACGACTTTCCACATTGAGCTGGGCTTTCGATCTTCATGACCGACCTCTTCCAGCGCCATCATGTGCAGCACCTCTTTGGTGGCGGTATAGAGAATGAAGGCGCCACCGATCAGAACGATCACGGCGTGAAAGTTGAACGTCCCTTCAACCACCCCTTCCATATCGAGTTTAAAGATTGGATCGGTAAACGCGGCAATCATGCGCATCACCAAAAACAGCAGCACGATACGCAGCGCCACCGCCAACCCAATACCCAGCTTGCGCACCATGGCCTGCTGATGGACTGGGGCACGCTTGGATTCCAGAGAAATGTACAGCAGGTTGTCGAAACCCAGCACCGCCTGCAGAGCAGTCAACATGGCCAGGGTAATCAGGTTATCGAGGGTAAAAAGTTCCACCAGTAATCCTTAGGGCGAAAAGACGCGCCCATGCTACCGGATTTAGCGGTGAATTTTGAGCGTTGTCGCTCCGCTTGCTACTCCTCGAACCCATCAGCAAATAACGGCTCAGCCAACAACGATCCGCTGAGGATGATGAGATTGCCCACATCCACCGTGTTAGGCGCAATGCCATTGCCAACCATCTCGTTGGTCAAGATATCGGTCCGACCATCGCCGTTAATATCCCCAGCAGCGCCGCTGTATGCCAGGGTATCGCCGGTATCTCCAGGAATATTTCCCCTGGCTCCATACACCTCGGTCAATCGCAGCTGCGACGGCGGCGGCAGCGCTTCGGGCGCCAGATCAATCAACGCGGGCCAGCGCCCTGCCTGACCAAACATCACATGCACGGTGCCAGCGTTCTGGCGTCCAAAAGGCGCATCATGGGGTGAACTGAAGGCCAGATCATCAATACCATCGGCATCAAAGTCGCCCTGCATGGCGGTGTCAGCACCGATCGCACCAACAACAGGGCCATAAATTCTTGTCTCCACAACACCGACAGGCGGACTATCGAGGTCAAAGGTCAGGTTTTTCAATCCTGCTGCGTCATACAACACGTGTCCCAGTCCGGCCGTTCCCCTGCCGGGCGGGCCGCCGGTTAAGTCGCCGACAAAAAGGTCAGCCGAGCCGTTATTGTCAAAGTCCAATCCGCCCAGCATCTCTTCGCCAAATACACTGTTGATGGTGGCACCAGTAATAGCACTCGTGGCACCTGCTGCGGTATTCACGTTGATTTCAAACGGATTGGCCCACACGCCCGCTGGGAAATTGTCATCCCAAATAATGTACACCGTGCCATCTGGCGTGCCGCCGCTGCCGTCAGCCCGCTCGGGTCTTGGACTTGGCCCCAGGCTGCCACCGGCGCGGTTCAATGCAGTGGCCGCCAGCACCTCGGCGCGTCCGTTTCCATCCAGGTCAGCAACCTGCACCGTGGCGCCAAAATGTGCGTGCAGCTGAGTCACCGGCGAACTGATCTGGGCCAAATTGCCGGCCAACACAAACCCCGGTTGTCCAGACTGGCCAGCGTCAACTGCTGCCACTTGATTAAGGTGTACCCCTCCTCGAATGACATAGACACGTCCCAGGTGATTTTGATCACTGCCAAACTGGTCTGCACCAACTACAATGTCGGCGATGCCATCACCAGTGACGTCGCCAGTGCGCGCCCACATACACATTCGATCCTGAACGTCAGCGCCAAATACGGTAAATAACGTAATGCCTACCGGCGGAGCTGACAGGTCCAGATCTGTATTGCTCTGAGCCAGCGTTTTTAACGCCGGGTTGCCCACGACAATGGTCAGCGCGCCGGCGCCGGTGCGCCCCGCTATCGGCGTGTGGTCCTGTCGGCAAACCAAAAGATCGGCCAGGCCGTCACCAGTGACATCATCCATCCAGATCTCGCTGCCCGTGTGCTCACTGGCTTGGGTGCCCAAAATATTCAAGATGGCCGGATCGGCCGCACTGGTATCCAGAGACCCGCCAATCGTGCCATCGCCAAACACAAGGTAAACCCGGCCCGCACCCACCAGTGCCCCTACCGGTGCCTGAAACGCGGCAAACCCAAAGTCGGCGAATCCATCACCATCCACATCGCCGCCGCCGGCAACCGGGAGTCCGGCGCGGCCGGTTCCACTGGAGCCGTAAACTCGGGTCAGCGCATCGGCGCTGTCAGGCGTAGAAAGCAGATCAAATTGTGTTGTGGGCTGTGCATGACCGACTGTAGCCAGTAACACCAGCAGGAAAGTAAGCATTGTTTTCAACAAACCAAATCCAGCATCAGGGAAACTGTCCTTAAGTGTAGCAACCTGGTTGTAGATGCATCATGTGAATCACCCAAGTGTTTCAGGAGGCCACTATGGCAACGGCAAAAACCCAGGTGAACGACGTCGACCCACAAGCGTTTGTAGAAGCCGTAGAGCACCCGGTACGGCGCAAAGACGGTCTCGAACTGCTAGGAATAATGACCGACATTACCGGCGAAAAACCGCGCATGTGGGGCCCAAGCATTATCGGATTCGGCAGCTACCATTACATCTATGAAAGCGGCCGCGAGGGCGATTGGCTGGCCACCGGATTCAGCCCTAGAAAACAGGCCCTCACCCTTTACATCATGGGCGGCTTTTCCGACCACGAAGCGCTAATGGAAAGACTCGGCAAATACAAAACCGGACGGGCCTGCCTGTACATCAACAAGCTAGACGACATCCATCGCCCGACCCTTAAAAAAACTGATCAAAAAGAGCTACGCCCACATCAAGAAAAAGTACGCTCAATAGGACCGAAGGCAGCGTACCGGCAACAACCCCTAATGGTGGAGATGCCACCCCACAAACAATCAAACACCGTCTGGTGGATCCAAGCACAAGACCAGGTATCGGCGGGGATAGGGCCTATAAGGGAAGTAAAGCGGACCGCAGGGAGCCATTCCCTTTTAAGCCCTATCCCCGCCGATACCGGAACCGCAGCCCTGAATCTAGACACCAACAGTCGGTCCAACCCCTAGTACCCCGAGGACGACGACCCGAATACCTTCACCAAGCGGATGACTCCCTTTGGTCCGTTTAACTCCGCTTGGTGAAGGTATTCGGGTCGCCGTCCTCTACCATTGTGCTGTTACTCTCAAAGTTCGACTCCGTCGATGCGTATTTCACCCATTACTCGACAAATTGCTGCGCTGGCATAACTTATCTGCTCCTTATCTTCGGATTAACCACACACCGAGCAGCAGAAACAGGATTCCTGCGATGCGTGAAAGCGTAATCGGTTGTTGCGGGAAACCCACCCAGCCGAAGTGGTCAACCACCACTGACATGGTCATCTGAGCGCTGACGATGACGCCGAGCAGCGCCACAGCGCCGATAATCGGGGCCGCTTTGAGGGACGCGTACACGGCAAATGCACCGATCAGGCCGCCGCCCCAGATCCACCAGGGCGAGCCGCTGAGGGACTGAGCGTTTAGGGCGCCCCATTGGCGGGAGGTAGTGACGATCAGAGCGAGAACCAACGCCCCGATGGTGAAATTGACCGTGGCGGCCACATGGCCGCTGGCAACTCTAGCGGCCAGGGACGCATTCATTCCTGCTTGAAACGGCAACGCCATTCCGGCGAGGGCTACCAAGCCCAAAAGACTCCATTGCATGGGATATTCCTGACGATAAGAAGACGTCAGTGTGACCGAGTCAATCAGCGATGGCGAGTGGGACAAGCTCGCTTGAAGTGGAGGCCGCAACCGGTAAAAAGGACGACGGGAGTCGATCCTTCAACTGTTTTCGAGTGCCAATCGATGTGCCGGAAGAGCGGGAGGTATCACGCAAAACCGGCCTCCACATCAAGCGAGCCTGAAATATCGTTATACGAGTGTCTGTTTATCGTGTCCTTAGTGCTTGAGCTTTAGCCAAAACAGGGGCCACTATGGCCCCTGTCAGGCTTTCTACCTCTTTAGACGCTTGTTAGAAGTCAACGGTTACACGAACATAGGCAAATCGGCCCGGAACGCGGTAATCCGCAACATTAAAGCTGTTGGCGAAGGCAGTGGTGGAGATGGGCGGACCCTTGTCCCACAGGTTGTTAACGCCCAACGTCAGCCGGGTATCGTACTCGCTGAGATGATAAGACAGCTGGGTGTCGTGATAGGTGGCAGCGCCAATGTGGCGGGCCAAATCCGCAGCATCAATATCGCCATCCGTATCGATATCGCGTTCCCCCACATCGTTGATCCCGTCACCATCGGTATCGACACCGACGTTACAGAAGCCGAAAGACGCCGGGATGGCGCAAGCCTCCTCACTGCCATGAACATAGTTCAAGCCATAGGTGGCTTCCCAGTCACCGTAGCTCCAATTCACGTCCAGCGTGGATTTCCAGCGGGTAAAGGCAAAATCGCCGACACTCAAGCCCAGATTGTTGACGTCAACAAAGGACACTCCGTCAGCTCCCAGCACCGTATTCGCATTTTTCCCCTGATAGGCACCGTCCCACACCACGCGGAAGAAGCCCCAATCGGACTCTGGAAAGCTGTAGCTGACCAGCATGTCGACTCCTTCTACCTCAGTGCCGCCGATGTTTGTACCGGCGTCCAGCAACTGAGTCACGATGCCGTTGGGCGTCCGCGTCAGCAGGTTGCACAGGGTGCTGCCGGTTGAGGCACAGGTGTTGAGAATGGTCTGTGCGCCAACAGTGGTGATGGAGTTGTCCAGCTCCACGTTGTAGTAGTCCACGGTCATGTCCAGGCCATCGGCCCAGCTTGGGCTGTAGACAAAACCAAACGTTAAGGATTCGGAGGTTTCAGGCTGCAGATTTGGATTGGAACCCTGGGTAATTCGAATCTGTGCGTTGGCTTGGGAATAGGTCCCCGGAACGCCTACACAACCCGGAGCCCCTGGATTGGTGTCTGGCAACGTATCGCCATCGGTATCAATGCCGTTACAGGGATCAACCAACTGCGGAAAACTGTCTCCCTGGCCAGCAAATAATTCGCCGATAGATGGGGCTCGAAACCCTTCGCCAAAGGTTGCTCGGATTAACAGATCATCAATCGGCTGCCACTCAATGCCGATCTTTGAGTTAACCGTGTCGCCAAAAGTGTCGTAGTCCGACCAGCGTGAGGACAGGGACAAATCCAATCGCTCGGCACCGGTGACGCCGGACAGCAGCGGGATCGCCAGTTCCAGGAATACTTCGTCAACACTGAAGTTGCCCCGGGTGGGCTGTCTGGCGGTGCCGGACGTGATGCCAGCGGACACCAACGCATCGGGGGAGTCGAAACCCTCTTCAAGACGTTTCTCATAACCTACTGCGAAGCCCAATGGACCCGCCGGAAGCTCGGCAAGTTCACCGGAAATGTTGGCGGTGTAGTCCTGCAGAGTGCTGCCAAACGCTTCATTTTCGGTGTACAAGATGTAGTTGAGCATTGCCGGGGTAATGGTGCCGCGACCGTCAGGCCCCTGACCACCAAAAAGATTCAACTCGACACACCCGTCGCTGAACGCGTTGTTGCGACAGGGAGCGCCCGATAAGGCATTGGCCACCCGCTGAACGTTGACACGGCCTGAGTTGATATCCGTTTGATCGATATCGCTGTAGACATATCCGACATCCCAATCATAGTATCGGTCGCCGAGCTCAAAGGCGCCTTCAAACGACAGTCCAAATCGATAGGAGTCTACGTCCTGGCGGAAAATTCGCGGCCCAGCCTCAACCAAGCGTCGACCCAGCAGAAAACTGCTGGAAGGATTGAGCTGCACGCCAAATGGGTTGAATGTGGAATCCGCAGCAATACCGACGTTGGCCGCCAGGTTAGAGCCAAAAATCCCCAGGAACAGCGGCGTTGGGGCCAGCAGCTGATCAGACTTTCGATTGTTGAACTGCGCTTCTACCGACAGCCGAACATCGTCGGTGAGGTCATACACACCCTGGGTAAATATGTTGGTTCGGGTTTGGGGTGTCAGCAGATAATTGTCCGGCGCGAAGTTGAATCGGTCTGCGCCAGATCCCGGAGCGCCGAAGGAAAAATCGCCGGGCCGAAACGCCGCGGCTCCCAGCGCCGCCACGTCAGTGCCGGGATCGGTAGTCAGGCCACCTCCGCCCAACACGTTGGCACCAAATCGTCCTTGGGCGGTGCCGGAGGAACCAAAGGCGTTGGCGGTGCCAAACTGAGGTTCTGCCGAAATACGACGATCTCCGGAAAAGGCTTCCTCCGCTTTAACAAATGACGCGTTAAAAAACACCGAACCTCGCTCCGAGGTTGAACCCACGGAAAAGTCGTAGGCCTGCAGTTCGCCGTCGTTTTCCGCTTCGTACTGGCCGATATAGGCGTTGGCCTGAAGGCCTTCGAAATCATCCCGAGTAATGATATTGACTACGCCGGAGATGGCGTCGGAACCGTAAATCGAGGATGCACCATCTTTCAAAATTTCGATGCGTTTTACTACGGCAACCGGAATGTTGTTCAGATCAACGCCCACGTTTCCTGGCGTTCCCAGGAACGACGAAAATCGTCGCCCATTGAGCAACACCAGTACTCGGCGTACGCCAAGGTTCCTCAAATCAATTTGAGTCTGGCCGTTGCCGCCATTGTTGAACTGAGTGTTCAGTGCAGAACCGGCGATGGGCAAATCCTGCAGCAGGTCACCCACTGAGGCCAAACCTGTGCGTTCGATGTCTTCGCGTTGAATGATAAATACTGGTGAGGCGCTTTCGATATCAGCCCGACTGATTTTTGAACCGGTAACCTTTATCCGATCAAGCGTTGCCGTATCCTCGTCCTGATCTTGGGCCAAAGTGGGAGCAGATAGTCCCACCATGGCTCCGCTGGTCAGAGCGAGCGAAATGGCATGCCGTAGTTTCTTATTGAACATGCGTTAACCCTCCTTGAGAGGTTTTAGGATTGGCAAATCGAAAGGAGAACCCTGCCTCCTTTTCATCCGTGACTTCCGGACCAGGGAACGTTAAACGGGTGTTAATACGGTTGCTTTGCGAAACTTGCGGCGGGGCGTTGCGATAAATGCGATGAAACGCTTTTCTAGGAAAGTTTTCGTACGTTTAGAGCGGTGGAACGCCTGCGGGCGGCATTCAGGTGACGAACATAGCGATTGAGTCGGGGGATGAGTTGAGTTTCGTGGAGGATATCGCGATCGCTACCAATCGCGAGACACCATGATGTCCTGCTGGGTGTTCTGCCATCGCACCATCAACATCTTGTTGCCGTCAGCGTTGACGTCTTTGAGACTGACCATGTCAGTTCCACCATTAATGGGGGCAATAAGTTCCGGTGTCGCCTCAGCTGACCAGGGAATGCGATAAATAGCTGACGGGGAGTCGCCGATGATCAGGGTGAGGTAAATACCGCGCTCGTTCAGCACCCAACTATCGTGGTTATAAAACTCGAGCAGGTGGGTGACCAATTCCTCATCCCCTCCCGAGTTCGGAATTCGCCATAACCCAAACCGACTGAGCTTGGTGTAGTAAACCCAGCCATCGTTCAACGGATCGACCGGTAGCGTGCCACCGTTGACAGTAAGCTGAGTTCGCTGATCGCTGGCAATATCCAGCCGCCAAATCTGCCAGTCGCCGCTTCGATCCGAGGCATACAACACGCTGGCACCATCACGAGACACCGAGACGGCGCGTACCTTTTCAGCGTTGTCGGTCAAGCGCTTAACGATGCCTGAGGACACGTCGGCTCGATACATGCCCTCGCCGCTGCCGCCCCGACCCACGTAGTAAACCACCTGGGAATCGGGCGTCCAGCTAGGGTTTGACAGGTTCATACCCTGATGGCGGGTCAGCTGAAATACCTCGTTGCTGGCAAGGTCGCCAATCCACAGTTGGTTGTCACCGCTGCGATCAGAGACAAACACTATTCGCTTTCCGGTTGGGTCATAGGACGGCTCGGCTTCAATCCGGGTCGACAGAAATAACGCCTGCACTGGATTCACTTCTGCTGACAAATTCACTTCAATCAAGCTGGGATCTACGGTCACATGCTGATAGGCCATCACGTTAGCGTTTCGGGCAATCGACAACATATAAGGGCAGCCAATCTCCATTAGCTGCACTCGTCGTGTTGCCACATTTAACTGCCACAAGGCGTTGCGCCCGCCATAGTCGCTGCAGAACCAGGCTCTCTGGCCGTCGGGCAGCCAGTCAAATCCCAGAATCTGACCACCCAGGTCCGTCAGGCGGGTTAACCCGGAACCGTCCGCCGACAGCATGAACAAATCGCTTCGGGGGTAGGCGCCTCTGCGAAACATAATCGTGTTGCCGTCTGGCGAGTATCGCGGCTGCAGGTCGTGTTCGCTTCTGGCGCGGTCGTAGGGTAAAGCCATCGTTTCGCCGGTGTTCACATCCAGCAGGCTGATTCCGCCGGTGGTGGCATGATCAATGGGACCGGTAATGGCCAGGTATTGTCCATCCGGCGACCAGTCAAGATAAGTGATGGCGCTGGGTTCGCAGCCACCGATGCGACGTTCAAAGCCGCCGACCAACGGTTTAATAATCAGCTCACAGCTTTTTCGGGAGTAGCGAAAGAAGGCCACCTCCTCGCCGTTGGGTGACCAGACGGGTACCAGTTCGTTGGCATCTTCGGTGGCGGTGAAACGAATGGGTTGATCTGCGCCGGAGCTGCGAACAAATAAATCATAGGAATGACCGGCACCACGCTGGGCCGCGTACACGATATTACGCCCGTCAGCAGATACCGCTGGCATGCGTTCCTGGCCCGGCGCTACCGTAAGAGGGATGGACTGGGACAGGGGCGACGGCAAAGCTTCATGAAAAGCCAACTCACCCCGATCATTCATAACTGTCCAGGTGGCAAGGATGCCCAACAACATCCCAGCTACACCCCAAAGGACCCGTCTCGGCGGAAGTCCCGGTCTTCCCGGGGCCGTCGTTGGGGGCTCAATGGGCTTGAGTTCTGGCGTGATAAGGAGTCGATAGCCCACTTTGGGAATCGTCTCAATTACCTTGCTATCCCTAGGGTCGTCACCCAGGGCCCGACGCAGTTCAGTGATGGCGTGAGACAACACATCGTCGGTGGGAAACGCTTCCAGCCACACCTCTTCCAGCAATGTATCGCGGCGCACGGCACGACCCGAATGGGTGGCCAGAACACGCAATACGCCCGTCGCTTTTGGCGTAAGACGAATTTCCCGATCTTGATCAGAAACGATATGTGTCGCCAGATCAACGCGGTAGCCACCCAATGCAAAACGGTCCGGCAGACCAGCATCGATAATTGGGTGCAGTTCAGCTACCACCTTTTAAGCCCCTGTTTTTATTAGATAAAAAATCATTTCTTCATAACTTCTGCAGGTCAATCTCACGACGTTTCCATGAGTATCGCTGCAACTTCGGGTCAGGAATCGACCAATCGAATAGATTTGACGGTACTACGTCGAATGTCATACGTAAAGTTTCGTGAATCACGTTAGAGTGTGACGAAGTTCAGCAATCTGGAGGCCAGAAACATGACAGAAATGACCGCAACAGCCCGTCAACTAAGACCCGATATCATTAGACGCTTGAATAGGGCCCGACAGTTTATAGAAGACAACTATGACCGCCACATAAGCCTGGACGACATGGCAGCCGCCGCGTTTATGTCCAGCGCGCACTTCTTACGCCAGTTTAAGCAGCAGTTCGATATAACGCCCTATCAGTATTTGACTGAGTGCCGTTTACAGTCTGCTCAGGAATTACTGCTGAACACTGAAATCGCTATAACCGACATCGTTTTCGCCAGTGGTTTTGGCAACCGAAGCGCGTTCTCGCGTCTGTTCAAAGAACGCTGTGGCGTGTCGCCGCTAGAGTTTCGGAGGCACTATCCCAGAGCCTGATGGTGTTTCGGGGATAGGTAACTGAACTTGACCTGCCGGGCGCCTAAGGGGCGCCTGGCACAGTTTTTTATCAGCGGCTAAGGCCGGCGCAAGGCCTATTGGAGCGCCTGAAGCAGATCCCTTTTCAGATCGTCCACGTCTTCCACCCCGACGGACAGGCGAATCAGGCTTTCGGTGATGCCCAGCGCCGCGCGTCGTTCTTTGGGGATAGACGCATGGGTCATGATGGCGGGGTGGTTGACCAAACTTTCTACACCTCCAAGAGACTCAGCCAAAGCGAAATACCGGCAGCGTTCCAGCATCCGCACTGCCGCTGCCTGCCCGCCTTTGATTTCGAACGAGACGATGCCGCCGAAATCCTTCATCTGAGCCGCCGCCAACGCATGCTGTGGGTGGTCTTTGAGCCCCGGATAAATCACGCTCTCAACCTGGGACTGAGCTAACAGGAAGTCGGCAATTTCCCGGGCGTTTTGGCAATGTCGTTCCATTCGTAGATGCAGGGTCTTCAGCCCACGCAGGGCAAGAAAGGCGTCAAATGGCCCGCCGACAGCCCCAGCGGAATTTTGCAAAAAACCTAGGGTCTCGCTCAGTTCTTTGCGCGCAGATACGGCAATCCCACCCACCATATCCGAATGACCGTTGAGGTATTTGGTGGCTGAATGCAGGACGATATCGGCGCCGTGATCAATGGGTTTTTGTAGCATCGGCGAAGCAAACGTGTTGTCCACCACCATCAGCAGATTGTGCCGTTCACAAAACGCTTTAACCATCGACAGGTCGGTGACCTTCAACATCGGATTGCTGGGCGTTTCGACCCACACCATAGCGGTTTCCGGGCGCAGGGCCGCGTTGAGGGCATCGACATCAGGCATGTCTACAAAGTCAAACTTCAACCCTGCGCTGCGCTTTCTCACGCGCTCAAAGAGGCGAAAAGTGCCGCCATACAAATCATCCAACGCAATCACGTGGCTGCCGCTGTCGATGATTTCCAAGATGGTACTGGTCGCTGCCATTCCCGAGGCAAAGGCAAAGGCCGCGTCCCCGCCCTCCAGGCTGGCGATGCACCGCTCGTAAGCGAATCGGGTGGGGTTTTGGGTGCGCGAGTACTCAAACCCCTGATGTTTGCCCGGACTTTCCTGCACGTAGGTGGACGTGGCGTAAATGGGCGGCATGATGGCACCGGTGGTTGGATCAGGCGCCTGGCCGCCGTGAATTGCCAGGGTTCCCATCCCAGCATCGATGTCTTTATCGTTGTGACTCATCCCCGGTCGGTACTCCGTCTCAAATAGTTAAGAAGATCAATTCGGGTTATCAGACCGAGGAAACGACCGTTATCTCGCACAATCGCCACCTTACCAGCATCGAAAATGGGCAACAGTGAGCGCAGATCGGCATCTACTGCCACAAAATCGAGTTCTGAGGTCATGGCTGAGCTCACCGGGTCGGAAAATCGCTCCTTGTGGTCATAGACCGCCAGCAGCACGTCGGACTCGTCGATAATTCCGACAATGTTCTCATCATCCATCACTGGAAGTTGAGACACGTCGTACAGCTTCATTCGCGCGTAGGCCGAAGTAAGCGGCTCCGCTGGCCCAACGGTGACCGTGTCATGCTTCCAGTAAGGCCGAGTAATCAGATCCTGTAGATTACCGTGCTGCTCCTGCTTCAGGAAACCGTTATCCAGCATCCAATAATCGTTGTACATCTTCGACAAATACTTGTTGCCGGTATCGCATACAAAGGCCACGACGCGTTTCGGCGTCGTTTGTTGCTGACAATATTTTTGTGCTGCGGCAATAATCGTTCCGGTGGAAGAGCCACCCAGAACGCCTTCTTTCAGCAGCAGTTCACGACCGGCAGCAAAACTCTCAGCGTCGCTGATGGCAAACGCCTTGGCTACCCGAGTGAAGTCGCTAATCGTCGGCAGGAAATCCTCGCCGATGCCTTCAACCATCCAGCTGGCGCTCTTATCACTGAGGTGTCCGTCATTGACATACTCCGCCAAAATGGATCCAACTGGATCAGCAATTATCAGTTCAAGCTCTGGTGCTATTTCAGAAAAATACTGGGACAACCCGGTCATGGTACCGCTGGAACCCACGCCAAACACCACCGCGTCCACGTTGTGTTCCATTTGCTCCCATATTTCCGGCCCGGTGGTAAGACGGTGAGCCTCTGGATTGCTTGGGTTGCCAAACTGGTTGATGAAAAATGAGCCTTCGGTCTCACTGGCTATTTGTGCCGCCAGGTCTTGATAGTACTGAGGATGGCCCTTAGCGACGTCGGAGCGAGTCAGAATGACCTCGGCACCCATCGCCTTCAAATTAAAAATTTTCTCCCGGCTCATCTTGTCTGGCACCACCAGAATTAGTCGGTAGCCCTTCTGGGCGGCGGCCAGCGCTAGTCCAAGGCCGGTATTTCCGGCCGTGCCTTCCACCAGCGTGTCGCCAGGCTTGATGTGTCCCGCTTTTTCCGCTGCCTCGATCATGTGCCGACCAATGCGATCCTTGATTGAGCCACCCGGATTCAGGCTTTCCAGTTTTAAATACAGTTCGCAGGGCCCAAGGTCCAGCTGATGAACCCGAACCATGGGCGTTCGCCCCACCATTTCCAACACATTATCAAAGACTTGCATGGTCAGAGTTTGCCTCGTGATTGGTCAAAAAGCGTACGAAAGGTGCCCATCTGGGAGCAGCGGGCGGCGCAAGTGTAACGTTTTCCTGGCAGCAGGTCCCGCCATGACCAAAAGCCTTCTTCCAGGGCGGAAAATGTGACGCAGCCGATACGTCGAGTAGTGGCTTCCGATGAGAAGAACTCATCGGAAGCGCGATTTCTTGGGTTGCTGTGCTAGGCGTCCAGCAGCTTAGCGAGCTGGTCCTTGGCCCACAATTTTTCTTTCTTTAGCTGCACCAGCGCCAGATCGCTCATCGGACTGTGTCCGGTTTCTGCTGCATGGACTTTCTTATCAAGTTCCTGGTGCTTGTTGTACAGGCGACGGAACTGAATATTTTGATTTAGCAGATGATCAACATCTTCCTGCCGATTAGCGAACATAGGCACTCTCCTGTTGGTATAGGGACAAATAAGGGTTAACGACGCCATCTGGCTCCCTGTTAAAGGGTATCCAGTGCGGAAAAACGGAATAACAAGGTAAATTTTGATTTTCGGCCAGCCGGCCTGGGGAGCGCAGATTCAAGGCTACGCGGCGCATGGACGCTCCTGGCGACCTGCGGGTGAACGATTGTGTGAATCTGGCGTTTCAGTCATTTGGGTTGTCAGGCAACACCCGAAGTGCAACCTGCCGCTTGAGCCTAACGCAAAAAACCGAGGGCGGCAATTGCCCTCCCTTTCAGATTTGTCAGTGGCCCGCTTCGGACCGATTTCAGGCGGGATTCAAGATGATTATTTCTACTCGCCTATTCTGGCGTCTACCGACTTCGGTATCGTTTCCAGCAACCGGGAACTCCTCTCCCAGCCCTACCGCCTGCAGTTTGTCTGCAGAAAGCCCACGCTCAATCAGCGCTGAACGAACGGAATCGGCCCGAGATTGAGACAGCGTCAGGTTAAATTCATCGCTGCCGACGCTGTCGGTATGGCCCTCAATACTCACCGTTCGGTCCGCATACTGCTGCAGAAAACCCACCAGTCGGTCAAGGTTGGCCAGCGATGCCGGCTTCAGGCTCGATTCGGCATTTTCGAACAACACATCGCCCAGAGTAAACATTAACCCGCGGCTGGTTTCTCGCGCCTGCAGGTTGTTGAGCTGTCGACGCAAAGACTCTGCGGCGGCCGATGCAACTTCTGCCTCCTGCCGCGCCAAATCTGCCTCTTTGGCCTGGGATTGGGCCAGCGCTCTGGCCTGCTCTGCCTCTTGACGAGCCAGGTCTGCACTGCGCTGCACCTCCGCAGAATACTCCCGCGCTTGCTGCACCTCTTCGCGAGCCATACGTGTCTCTTCGTCCCGGGCAAGGTTCTCCAGCCGCAAGCGCTCCGCTTCAGCCCGAGCACGCTCTGCCTCTCGCAGCGAGGCCTGGAGCAAAATTCGGTCACGATCCCGCTCCAGCTGAGACAACTCGTCTTCCGCCGCCGCAGTACTGGCTATGGCGCGGGCGATATCAATGCGGCGTTCCGCCAGGTAGGCCAGGTGTGCTCGATCGTCGGCATTGGTTGAGGCTGCCAGCTGATTCATCAGGTTTCGCACCTGTTGAACCTCCAACCCAGCAAATTCGACAATCTCCTGATTGGCCGTCAGCGCAGCAAAATCTGACTGAAGTTTTTCCAGGTTCAGGTCTTTACGCGGCGCAGAACCGCAACCCGCCAACAGGCAAAGCAGCGCTGTGCTCATCCCCATTAAACCTGTTCGCGCTAGCCCCTGAAGGCCCGAAACCGCCATTTGTTGCGTCATCATCGGTCTCCACCGCCCAGCTCAATAATGAGCGCATCGTTTGATTCACGAGCCCGGCGTGCCTCGTCTCGGGCTTTCGCGGCAGCGGTTTTTGCCGCCGCCAGTTCGCTGTTTACGCTGGACTGCTGAGCCAGTTGGCGTGCCAAGGTGTAATCCCGGCCGTCTGCCGCCGAACGGGCCTCTGTCAGCTTTTCCCGCGCCCACTTCAGCTCCAACGGGGCGTGCTCCAGCGCGCCTTCTCCGGCGGCGCTCAGCGCCAGTTCGTCGGCGCGGTCAAGAAAACCCAGCGACGGCGGGGTACTGGCACACGCACCCAAGGTCGCCAGCAGCGCCACAACCCACAGGACACGACAGGAAATTGATCCGAGAAATGTGTTCGATAACATTGCAGTCATAGCGGAAGACTTCAGTTTTTTGCGATCAGCGCCGTAGTGTGTGAACTAAGTCCCACCTTTGCAAGCGCGCGGTGACGGAATGTTCGAGCCAACTTGCCAGGCAAAAGGTCATTTGCGGGCAATAGTGTGAGCGGTTTGATAGGCCCCAGCAGGCAAAAAGGCTATGATTGGGACGTCAGTAATCTGACAGGGAAAGGGATCAATCAGGACGAACAGCGGGGGCTGATTAATGGATATTGGATATTTCCTCAAACTGATGAAAGAAAAAAACGCCTCGGACATGTTTCTGTCCACTGGCGCGCCGGTCAGCATCAAGGTTGAGGGCAAAATTTTCCCTCTGGGAAAAGCGGGCCTGCCTGGCGGCATGGTAAAAAAGATCGCCTATTCGCTGATGGACGAAGGCGACGTCCCGGAGTTTGAGCAAGAGCTGGAGCTTAACCTGGCCATCTCGATCAAAGACGCCGGGCGATTCCGAGTGAATGTGTTTAAGCAGCGCGGAGAAGTGGGTATGGTCATACGGGCCATCCAGAGCGACATTCCCGCCATTGAGGAGCTGTTTCTTCCGCCGCTGCTGCACGAAATGGTGATGGAGTCTCGAGGGCTGCTGTTGGTGGTTGGCGCCACCGGATCCGGTAAATCCACCACCCTTGCCTCCATGATTGACTACCGCAATACCAATTCCAGCGGACACATTCTCACCATTGAGGACCCCATCGAATTCCTGCACAAGCACAAACGTTCCATCGTCAACCAGCGGGAAATTGGTATTGACACCCACAAATACAGCAAGGCCTTGCGTTCTGCCCTGCGCGAAGCACCGGACGTGCTCTTAATTGGCGAGA
The DNA here is from genome assembly GCA_045106555.1 of Lysobacterales bacterium. Classification (GTDB taxonomy): domain Bacteria; phylum Pseudomonadota; class Gammaproteobacteria; order Xanthomonadales; family SZUA-38; genus JANQOZ01. The sequence continues at coordinate 56,638 of JBGCET010000013.1, forward strand.
TTCGCGACACCGAAACCATGGAAGCGGCACTGACCTTCGCCGAAACCGGCCATCTGGTGCTAGCAACACTGCACTCCAACAACGCCGACCAAACCATGGACCGGGTGCTCAATTTCTTTCCTGAAGCCCTGCACAAACAGGTGCTGCAAAACTTGTCGCTGAACCTGCGCGGAATTGTGTCCCAACGTCTGGTGATGACCAAAGAGGGCAAACGCCGCGCCGCCGTAGAGATTCTGGTGAATACCCCCATGATCCGCGACATGATTCGCCGGGGGGAAATTGCCGATCTTAAAGAGGCCATGGAGAAATCTCTGGACGCCGGCATGCAGACCTTCGACCAGGCGTTGTACGAGCTTTACAACGATGGCGTCATTGAACTGGACGAAGCCCTGCAAAAAGCCGACTCTCGCGATGGTCTGCAGCTGAAAGTGAAATTCAGCGAGGGTGGCGAGGCGCCGGAGGCGACGTTCTCCGACGACCTTTATGATCCCTCTAGTTTCTGAGCCAACTATTTACCGTCACCGCAAGCCATATTTGAGGATGCCAGCGTGCAAACAACTTACCTGACCGATCAAGATCTTGACCTGCTGAAAGAACACGGCAAAACGGCCCAGTATTCTCCTGATCAAGTCATCTTGCAGCAGGACACTCATCCTGACGCAATTTATTACATTTGTAGTGGCATGGTGAAAGTGGACTTTTCCCGGGTCTACAACACTGACGTACTTGCCTACGTGCGAGCCGGAGAATTCGTTGGAGAAGTATCGTTTCTTGATGGTGGCGAATCCAGTGCATCGGTCAGTGCGGTGAAAGACGTTGAGATGCTGGAGCTGTCCCGTAAGGACCTGGATTCTCTGCTGGAAGCCGACCCTGCCTTGGCAGCGCGATTTTTCCACACCATCGCCACCACGCTGGCCCGTCGAATCAGGGCAAGCAACTCACAATAACGGACCACCAAGTTGCGTGAACGAGGCATTATCGAGCTGCTTCGCGACAGCGAGGATACGGGCCCGGTCAGTCTATCGCGCCGACGCTGGCTGACCGACTCCGTGCTACTGGGGTGCGCCGCTGGCGCTGCCAGTGCAGTTTCCCAACCAGTAGTCCGAAGCCTGGGGCTGTTACCTGCGGGCTTGTTGCCAGCAGCGCTGGCGCAACAGGCACCCAACGCCCTGCTGGCCTCCCACCCCGACCTTCGTATTCTGAACGATCGACCGATCAACGCTGAAACCCCAGCCCATTTGCTCGACGACGACATCACGCCCGCAGCGCGAATGTTTGTGCGCAATAACGGCATACCGCCGGTAAAGGTGGAGGCTGACTCCTGGCGCCTGACCATTGGCGGCGAGTCGGTGTTGCGCCAAACCACTTTCTCCGTTGCCGACCTTCAACGCGAATTCAGCCATCACACCTACCAGCTACAAATTGAATGCGGCGGGAACGGCCGGTCAGAATTCAGACCACCCGCGTCAGGCAATCAGTGGTCCACGGGGGCCATTTCCTGCGCGCGTTGGACCGGCGTGCGATTGCGCGATGTTCTTGAACATTGCGGCATCGCCGCCTCCGCGTTCTACATTGGCTATCACAGCGCCGATACTCATTTGTCCGGCGACCCCGATAAAGCGCCCATCTCTCGGGGTGTTCCCATGGACAAAGCGTTAGAGGATCATTCCCTTATTGCCTGGGCCATGAACGGCGAAGAGATTCATCCATTGCATGGGGCTCCACTCAGACTAGTGATGGGCGGTTGGCCCGGGTCAGTGAGCGGCAAGTGGCTCACCGGCATCGACATTCGAAACCGGGTGCATGACGGTGCAAAAATGACCGGCAACGCGTACCGGGTGCCCTGCAATCCGGTGGCGCCGGGAACGCCAGTGCGTGAACAGGGCATGTGCATCATTCAATCCATGCCGATAAAGTCGCTGATTACCTTCCCAGCCAGCGGGCAGAACGTAAGAGCCGGTGAACCGTTGGTGGTTCGCGGGCATGCCTGGGCCGGCGACCGCGCGGTTGCGAAGGTGCACACAAGCGTCGACTTTGGTGCCACCTGGCAGCCCGCCAATCTCTCACCGCCGCCCAACCCACTGGCCTGGCAACGTTTCCAGACCGCCGTCACCCTGCCCTCAGCCGGTTACTTTGAGGTGTGGGCCAAGGCCACAGACAGTCAGGGAAAAAGCCAACCGATGCTGGTACCCGGGTGGAACCCTAAGGGTTATCTCAACAACGCCTGTCATCGCATTGCGTTGTCCGCAGCATGAGTATTGCCGGTTTATCCGCAGGGGCGCTGGCCCTATTGAGCAGTCTGTCTGGCGAAGTCCTTGGAGATACCGGCGGGCTCAAAAAGGCGCCGCACTGGGAGCTGGTTCGTGCCCACTGTGGCGGGTGCCACTCGCTGAACCTGGTAACCAGCCAACGTGGTGATCGTGCGTTCTGGCTGAAGACCATTCGCTGGATGCAGAAAACCCAAAACCTGTGGCCGCTGCCTGCGGACCAAGAAGAAAAAATCCTTCACTATTTAAGCGCCCAATACCCGGCCGAGGCCTGGGGCCGTCGACCTGCCCTCGGGCCGCAACTCATGCCTCAACGGGGTACGCCTGAGCGGTAAGCCTCAACCGATTCCAGCGTCTGTTTTGTTAGGTAATGTTCTTCGCCATGGATTGCCAAGCGTCGCTGCAGGGCATCTTCAGCGGCCGCCAACGCGGCGTTGGGTTGACCGAGCTCGGCATGGATTTGGGCGCTAAGCAGCTGAACCTGGGCTGCCACCTCGTTGACGTCACGATGGGTAATGCGCGATAGGTCCGCCATCAGCGTCTGGCAATCGCCCAGAGCGCCCTCCAACTGCCCGCGAGCAACGCGAATCTTACTGCGGGTCAAGCGCAGACGCAGTCGAGTATCGTTGGTTAACGGCAGCGACGCATTCACCATGTCTGCCTCATCGGCAGCTGCTTCTGCCTCATCCAGGCGATCGTTGCGCAAATACACCAGCGTCAAATTGGCCAACGCGCGCCCCAGGCTGGGGTGGTTGGGCCCAAGAATGTCTCGCCGTAGTGCCACCGACTGCTGCATCAGCGGCAATACTTCCGCCACCCGTCCCACGTCCATCAGCAGCGCAGCCAGGTTGTTGTAGCTATACATAAGATTTGCGTCCGGCTCTCCCGGCTTTGCCTCTTTCAGGCGAATGTCTTGTTGGTAGTACGCCTCTGCCTGCTTAAGGTCACCCAGTTGATGGGTGGTCACCGCCAGATTCCCAACAACCAAGGCCGGGTCGTATTTAGGCGTCTGAGGATCAATTTCGTCCAGCAGCGTCTGGGCCTGCTCAAGCATGTCCAACGAGGCCTGATTTTCCTCATACCAGGCTAATACCACACCAAAATCGTTCAGTACGGTCACCTTCAACAGCTCGGGCGTATCAGGACCGAACCCTTCAATGGCCTTGGCATACCAGGTTTTGGCCTCGGGCAACTGGTCTTGTTCATGGGCCAGCCAGCCGAGATCAGACTGATTTTGGATGGTGTTGGGGTGCCCCAGGCCGTAGGCACTTAGGTTTTTTTCATAGGCCACCACGAGCTGTGGTTTCGCCAAGTCGGATTTTCCCAGGTTCAGGAGTGTCCACCCCAAGGTGCGGCGCACCGCGGCTTCCACCTCGGGCAAATCGGCAAAGCGGTCGCCGATTCGATCGCCAGCCTGGCTTAAGACATCGCGAACCGTTGGGGCCTCCGGCGCCTCAAAGGGGTCACCCTCTGACATTAGCTCAACCAGAAATTCACTCACAGCCTCAGCCTTAGCCGCCTCGCTGCGCGCCTCGCTGGCCGCCGCACCGGCCTTTTGCGCCTGGGAAAATGCCGCCACCAGCCCAACGGCAAGAGCCAGGATTACCGCACTGACGCCGGCGACAAAACCCATGTTGCGGCGAAAAAACTTACCCACTCGATAGCGCCGACTGTTGCGTCGTGCGCGCACTGGCAAACCACCCAAATACCGCTCTATGTCCGCCGCCATCTCCGCGCTGGAACCGTATCGGCGTAACGGCTCCTTGCGCAACGCTTTCATCACGATGGCATCCAGGTCGCCGCGAATATCTGCGGGACCGAAGCGGATATGGGTAGGTGAGGATTGACGCAGACTCGCGCTTGGCGGCATGGGTTCCCGATCGCAGATAATCTCCTGGGCCTGAGCCGGCGTCAGTGTCGACACCTCATAAGCTGCTCGCCCTCCCATGAGCTGGTACAGCACCAGTCCCAGGGAATATATATCGCTGGCCGCCGTCACCGGATCACCGCGCACCTGCTCGGGACTGGCATAGTCAGGCGTCATGGCCGAGGTACCGGTCAGGGTGTAAGCGCCACTGGTGTTGGCGTCGCCATCGAGCACCTTGGCGATGCCAAAGTCCAGCAGTTTTACTTCACCGGCCTCGGTGACCATAACGTTAGAGGGTTTTAGGTCGCGGTGAACAATCAGGTTGGCGTGAACCGCGCCCATGGCGCTCAATAAATCCAGGAACAAACGTAAACGCTGACGCAGGCTCGGTCGACGCGCGCGAACATAATCTCCCAGAGCCTGGCCGGTAATGTATTCCATGACCAGAAAGGGAAGACCGTCTGTGGTTGTTCCACCATCCAGTATGCGTGCCACATTGTCATGCTGGATATTGGCCAGCACCTGACGCTCGACCTGAAATCGCGCCAGCAGCTGATCGCGGATGAGTTGCGGGGCTTGGAACAGCTGACCCCGAATCACCTTCAGAGCGGCGTGTTGTTCAAATTCGCCGTCCTCTCGGTGGGCTCGATAAACCGACCCCATGCCGCCCTCGGCCAGCAACGCGTCCAGCCGCCACGACCCCAGTTTCTGACCCACCAGATCACTGCTGACAGCGACCTTCTCCAAATTCTGGTCTAGCCCTTGATCCAGCAACTGATGGTCACCGCGGTCTGCGGCCAACAGACGGTTTACCGCCGCGCAGAGTGCAGGTTCGTTTTCAGTTTGGCCGGCAAGCCAGCGTCGTCGGTTGCCGGTTGGGTGGTCCAGCGATGCTTCAAACAGCTTCAGCGCCCGGGCGGACACCGAGGCTTTTGAATCAGTCACCGGTTTCGTCCTGTAGCCGATCAATCAGCCAGGCTCGGGCGGCTCGCCACCGACGTTTGACGGTTGCCGGGGAAATGTCCATGGCCACTGCCGTGTCTTCCACATTAAGACCAGCAAAAAACCGCAGCTCCACAACGCTGGACAACTCCAAATCAACATCGCCAAGGTCGGTAAGCGCCTCGTCCAGACTTAAGATTTCCACATCCTCAAACTGGGTCAGGGCCTGGCCACCGGTCAACGTGATTCTTTTCCCCCAATCACGCTTGGCAGCTTTTCGTCGTCTCGCCTGATCCACAAGAATTTGCCGCATGACCCGGCCGGCAAGGCCCAGGAAGTGATTTCGCCCTTGCCAATCAATGCTGTGAACGTCCACCAGCCGAAGAAACGCTTCGTTGACCAATGCAGTAGGTTGTAACGACACTGCCGCCTGTTCGCCGGCCAAAGCGCGGGATGCGACCGCTCGAAGGTCGCCATAAAGAACGTCCATCAGCGCATTTCTTGAGGGTTCATCACCCGCACGCCAAGCTTTCAGGAGGTTGGTAACTTCAGCTTGAGACAAAGCAGCGGCCTGAGAAACGAAGCCATGAGTATAACCGGCCCAGGTTACGGGCCGACGATCAGCAACATTAGTTTGCAGCTGCCGACGTCAGATCAGGTTGTTGGTGGGTAAATCAGTATTTGTGGCGGCAGCGGGGCAGCCATTGGTTAGCGCACAGGGATCGTAGTTCACGCTTGTTGCGGGACGTTGCGGCATACCGCCCTTTGCGCTTCGCCACATCTTCCAAAACGGTCATGCAGTCGGACCTCAGCGCCGGCTTGTCATCGGCCGCATCGGGCATACAGGCCTGCATCGGCTGGGATAACGCTTGGGAATCGCTTATCTCAAGCGCCACTGGCTGGGCGATGTTCTGAGACTCCACAGACGCATAAGCTGCAGCGGTTGGATGACCGTGAACCCCCTGCTGATGATCAGCGGTTGCAACCAGGGTCACAAAAAGTGAGGAAAAGCCAACAATAGCTCGTGTCAGGTGCTGATTACCCATGTAGCCCCATCTCCCTGATTACTGAACATCGACAGTACAGTAAACTTCGTACATGGTAAAGCGCAATGTTGGAATATCAGCAAACCGGTTAATTAGTGGTCCAAAGCGATGATGCTGTCAAACGGGCAACTAGTCGGCAGCCTCAACCTGAAATACCACCCCATCGATGCCCGTCACGGTGACTTTTTTCCCCACCGGAAGATCGGGGCCGGCAACCCGCCAGCTGGTGTCGTCCACACTCACTTTGCCGACGCCGTTCACAATCGCCTCGGCCAGGGTGAAACTGCGGCCCACATACTGCTCGCCACGGCGATTCAACTGAGGCTGGTCCGAGGTAGCGGGCTGACGTTTGCGGTAGTTTACCCAGCTGATAATACTCAGTACGGAAAAAATCGAAAACGCCACCCACTGAATTTCCCAGCTCATGGGAATAAAAAACAGCACGATGCCGGTGGCCGCTGCCGCCAACCCCAACCACAGGAAGAAACTCGCTGGCGCCATCAGCTCAATAATCAGCAGCCCCAGGGCCAAAGCCAGCCAATGCCAGCTGTTCATCGCTTCCAGTGCTTCGATCATGAGGAAGAATCACCGGGCAAAAACGGATTGCCTGAAGAACCTCTGTCACCGCTGCGGGGCGGCTCATCGTCACCGTCATCGTCGTGAGACGGCGAATCCGCTGCCGAGGCTTTGGCCAGTTCCATAACGCCAGCCACGGTGCCCAGCACGCCGGCGGTTTCCATCGGCATCAAGATCATCTTCTGGTTTTTTGCGGTGCCGATTTCTTTGAGGGCCTCTACGTATTTTTGCGCCACAAAGTAGTTCACTGCCTGCACGTTACCCTTGGCAATTGCTTGCGACACCATGTGGGTCGCTTTAGCCTCGGCTTCGGCCTGTCGTTCACGGGCCTCGGCATCGCGAAACGCCGCCTCTTTGCGACCTTCAGCGTCCAGCACGGCGGCACGCTTTTCTCCTTCGGCCCGCAACACTTCCGATTGGCGTTGGCCTTCTGCTTCCAGCACCGTTGCGCGTTTTTCCCGCTCGGCCTTCATTTGCCGGGCCATCGCGTTAACCAAATCTCTGGGTGGCGTGATGTCTTTAATCTCGATCCGGGTGACCTTAATGCCCCAGGGTGTTGTGGCCTCATCAACCACGCCCAGTAATCGCGCGTTGATTTCGTCCCGTTTGGACAGGCTCTCGTCCAGGTCCATTGCACCCAGCACGGTCCGAATATTGGTCATCACCAGGTTCAGCACCGCATGCTCGAGCTGATTGACCTCGTAGGCAGCCTTTGCGGCATCCAAGGCCTGAAAGAACACAACGCCGTCCACGGTAACCACCGCGTTATCTTTACTGATCACTTCCTGAGAAGGGACGTCCAGCACCTGCTCCATCATATTGATCTTTCGGCCCACGGCGTCGACCCAGGGAATGATCAAATGAAAACCAGGGGTTAGCGTTCGAATGTAACGGCCGAAGCGCTCTACGGTGTATTCAAAGCCCTGGGGAACAATCCGGGCTCCTTTGATGACGGTGAGTACTGCGAACCCAACCAGCACCAATACAAAGATTGTTGATGCTTCCATGGCCTGCCCTCGGAGTTGAATTAGCCCCCAGTATAACTGCCCTTTAGCGATTTTCGCATATTGCGGCCCGGCAGGGAGTTAACTGCCGGCTATGGTCATTTCGCCCATCAAGATTGAGCCACAGCGTGTGCCGGAGCGCTCGTCAAGGTCGCTGCCGAGCGCCTGAATGTTGGCAAACATGTCCTTCAGATTGCCCGCGATGGTCACGCCCTCGACCGGCTGGACAATTTTTCCGCCTTCCACCCAGAAACCCGCAGCGCCTCGCGAATAGTCACCAGTGGTTATGCTGACGCCCTGCCCCATCATTTCGGTCACGACCAGTCCGCGACCCATATCATTGATCAAATCATCAAACGATCGTTGCCCTGGCCTTAGGGTGAGATTGTGAACGCCGCCGGAATTGCCGGTGGTTTTCAGGCCCAATTTTCGCGCCGAGTAACTTCCGAGCACAAAGCCGCGAAGTACCCCGTCAGCAATAATTTTACGTGGCGTACAGGCGACCCCTTCGCCGTCAAAACTGCTGGAGCGTAGCGCCTGGGGCAACAAAGGTAACTCTTCGATCGTGACGAACTCAGGGAACAAGATTTTGTCCATCTCGTCGCGCAGAAACGACGACCCTCGGTATAAATTACCGCCACTGATGCCCGATACCAGATGCCCCAGGATAGAACGCGCGGTTTCGGGTACAAACAATACCGGAGCGCGCGTCGTGGCAATGGGCTTGGCACCGCAGCGAGCCGCAGCGCGCTGAGCCGCATTACGCCCGATGGTTTGGGCGTCTGCCAGTTGCCCGTGATGGCGTTTGGTGTCGTACCAGTAGTCCCGCTGCATGGAGTCGCCGTCGCGAGCCACCACCAGACAACTCAGAGAGTGCCGCGTAGAACGGCGCTGGCCCATAAAACCGTGGGAATTTGCGTACAGTGAGACGGCGCTACCGGTTGCGGCGCTGGCCCCTTCTGAGTTTTCAATTCGGTCATCAGCGGCTAAGGCGACCGCCTCCGTTTCAGTGGCCAGCTCAATGGCCTCCTCGGGCCTTAACTCCCAGGGCGACCACAGATCCAGGTCCGGTTGATCGGTGGCCATCAGCTCCGCCTCGGCCAGCCCATGGCAAGGGTCTTCTTCGGTGTAACGTGCAATGGTGCAGGCCTGGTCGAGAGAACGGCTAAGGGACAGCTCACTTAAGTCTGCACTGGAGGCGCTGCCTTTGCGCTGACCAAAATAGACGGTGATGTTCAAACCCCGGTCCTGGGAGTATTCCAGCGTTTCCACCTCGCCCATACGGACCGTGGTTGAAATGCCCAGGTAGTTGCTGGCGCTGATCTCCGCATGATCGGCACCCGCTTTGCCGGCTCGCTGCAACATGTCGTCAGCGATATTACTGAGTCGGGACAACTCGGATTCGGACCAGGCGTCTTTACCCTCAGCGGAACTGTGGTTATCATTTTTTGTCATTGTGAAATAGGTTCCCGTCAGTGACTGAAGACGACATCAGCGTCAGTAAATCTCAGCGTAAACGCGAGGCCAATCAGCTTTTCGAGCTGGGCGGCCGACTGGTTAACTTGAGTCCGGCCCAGCTTGATGGCTTGACCTTGGAGCCCGACGTGCTCGATCTCATCGAAAAGGTGCGTGGTATCACCCGATTTGTGGCACGCAAACGCGAACTGATGTTTCTGGCCAAACAGCTGCGCCGCGCCGATCGCAGCGAACTGCTGGAAGAGATGGAGAAACTGGACCAACCCCATTTGAGTGAACGGGCGGCCCTTCACCGATTGGAGGCCTGGCGTGATTTTTTGCTGGAAAACGGCCGAACTGCAGTGAATCAGTTGTGCGCCCACCACCCGGACGTTGACCGCCCCAAACTTCTGAGCCTGATCAAGAAGTCTCTGGCGGAACGGAACGCCGGGCGTCCACCCGCAGCGGCGCGCCAGCTGTTCAAGGCTCTGCGAGAGATGGATCAGAGCAGCGAACTGCCAACGCCTCACTTGCCCTGACAACAAAAAGTTGCCCATCAGGCCTGAGTGCCGCCCACGGTCATTTCATCAATCCGCAAGGTAGGCTGGCCTACCCCCACAGGCACGCTTTGACCATTCTTACCGCACACGCCTACGCCGGCATCCAGCTCCAGGTCGTTGCCCACCATGGCCACCCGGGTTAATGCTTCCGGCCCGTTGCCAATGAGGGTTGCGCCTTTTACCGGCGCGCCCACCTTGCCATCCTCAATCAGGTAGGCCTCGCTGGCAGAAAACACGAACTGGCCTGACGTAATGTCCACCTGCCCGCCGCCGAAGTTCACTGCATACAGGCCGCGTTTGACTGAGCGCACAATTTCTTCCGGCTCGCTGTCCCCTGCCAGCATGTAGGTGTTGGTCATTCTGGGCATCGGCAGGTGGGCAAAGGATTCTCGACGCCCATTACCGGTGCTGGAGGCTCCCACTAGCCGAGCATTCAATTTGTCCTGCATATAACCGGTTAAGCGACCTTTTTCGATTAGCACCGTGCGCTGACTGGCAACGCCTTCGTCGTCGATGCTCAGGCTTCCACGGCGATCCGCTATGGTGCCGTCATCCACTACGGTGCACAGATCGCTGGCCACTTTCTCGCCCATTCGACCGCTGAAGGCGGACGTACCCTTGCGGTTAAAGTCGCCCTCCAGCCCATGACCGATGGCTTCGTGAAGCAGCACGCCAGGCCAGCCAGGCCCCAACACCACCGTCATCGCGCCCGCCGGTGCGTCCACCGCGTCAAGGTTAATCAATGCCTGCTGTACCGCCTTGCTGGCAGCTCGATGGGCGTTTTCCTCGGTCAACAACTCACTGTAGGTGTAACGCCCACCACAACCAAAGGTGCCGGTCTCGCGTCGATCACCGCTGGCCGCAATAACCTGCACATTGAGCCGCACCAAAGGTCGGACGTCGCCGGCCAGGGTGCCATCGCTGGCAGCCACCAATACCACATCATGGGTGGCGGCAACACTGACAATCACCTGCTGAACCCGCGGGTCCTGTGCTCGGGCCAGGCCATCAATTTTTTGCAACCACTGAATCTTGTCGTCATTGGGCAGGCTGTCCAAAGGGTCGGTGGGCACGTACAGGGCATGTTGTGAGGTTTTCTGCCAGGCGCTGGCAATGCCGTTGCGACCGCCTTTGGCGATAGCTCGGGCAGCTTCGCTGGCTCGGGTTAACGCTGGCAACACCAGCTCATCGGAATACGCGAACCCGGTTTTCTCGCCGGCCATGGCGCGTGCGCCGGCCCCCTGCTCAATATTGTGGTGGCCCTCCTTTACGATGCCGTCTTCCAGCACCCAGGATTCATGGCGAGAAAACTGAAAGTACAGGTCTGCTGCATCCACCGATGGTGCCATGAGGCTGCCCAGCAGTGTTTCCAGATCGTTATCGCTTAAACCGCCAGGCTGCAGCAGCTGTTGGCGAGCCATCGCCAGAGAATCGGTCATCAAAAGGCCCCGCAAAAGTTAAGCGGCTATTTCACCAGAAGCCCGGGCCGCTGTCCCGTCTATTATTTACCCTGCAGCTGGCGTCCTGTGATCTGTGTCACGAGGATCAGCCGGCTTCGGCCTCCGCCTGCTGGCGCAGCGCACGGGCAGTTTCCAGCTCCAGACGCTGATCGTCAGCACCAATGAGCTCGACCAGCGGCGACTCAAAATCGCCAGTAATGGAATAGTGAAACTGGGAAATTTTGTCGATCTGACGGCCAAACATGTTTTGCAGCAAAAATGCCGCCGCCGCGCCGCCCGCGCCTCCTGCCAGGGCGCCAACGATGGGCAAGGTGGCGCCCACCTCGGGGATAACCGTCACCACCTGGTCGTAATCCTGACTGGCAACATTGGTACTGCCTTTAATTTCAATATCCGCCGTTGGACCCTTGATCACCAGATTTTCGGTATAGGCGTTACCTTGTTCCAGCTGAAAATTACCCTCAATGGTGTCGAAGGTCAGGCCAGTCTTGAACAGATCAGAAAAATCCAGGGTAAGGCGCCTGGGCAAAGAATGAAGGCTCATCAGACCGAACAGTCGTCCCGCACCCGGGTCTACCTCAACAATCTGACCGTTGCTGATGCTCACGTCCATATCACCGTTCAAGCTCGCCATCTCAAATTCCGACAGGCCGCCACTCCAGTTGACGTCAAGCCTGACAATCGACTGACCACCCTCAATCACTCGACTGAACCCAAAGGTCTCAAAAATATCCCCCAGTTCGTCGCCGGTGATGGTTAACCCAAACCGGCTCTCCGCCTTGCCGTCAACCAGCACCCAATCGCCAGTGGCGCTGATGGCCATGGTGTCTGATTGGGTTTCCAGATGATCGATGTGCATGCCGTTTCGCACCGGATAAGATTCAAAGCTCACACTGCCATAAGGTGTGCCGTCGAAACTGACGTTACCAGCCACCAGTCGGAGTGGCGGGATACTGGCCGGGTCGATGCGTGGAGAACCCAGGGTTTGCGAAGACGCGGGCCACTCCAGACGTTCCATTTCGGCCAGCAGTAACCGTCGCCCATCCGGATCCAGGGGCACCCGCAGGGAACCCTCCATCTGATCGGCCTCAATATGCAGCGTCCAATAGTTGTTGTTACGTGACGTGCGCAAATGCAGATTGGTGAACTCCCGATAGGCATATCGCAAACGGGCAATGCGCAGATCCATGGCAGTCAACCAGCGTTGCTGATCGTCCGGCATCTGCGCCACGGTAAAGTCGGTGACTACATCCTGCCATTCATCCAGGTCAATGAAGTCCATCTCACCTTCAATGAGCAGGCCCGGGTTTGGATTTTCCTCGGGTTGGCCGGGTCCCAGGTGCAAAGTTCCACCCCAGGGCTGGTTTTGGCCAGCGGGTCGGAATCGAAATTTCACCAGATCCGCAATATCCAGGCTAAGGTTACCGAATTCCGGCAAATCCATACCCAGCGACATGGATAGCGCCTCCCCTGAGGCTTTGCTCAAGGGCGCCGGCAACTGCACTTCGGTGTCTGCCAACATCGAGCGCACCGTCAGTCGCGGAGTCCGGCCCTCGCTGGTTAACTCGCCGTCTAACCCAATCACCAGATTCGCTACCCATTCACACGCGTCGGGGATGCGTTTGAGCAGTGGAGCCAGCTGGGGCAGTTCGGCGCTAAATACGCTGGCCGGCGCGATGCCGGTAAGTCGGGCCTCAGCGGCGGCAAGCGGGTCGTTTACAAAGGCGCCGGTGGCCAGGCTGAGGGTCGATGGAAAACCTTCCCAGTACGTGTCCAGATTGTCGGCGCTTAAGCCTTCATGAGTGAAACGCACATCGCCAGCGGTATCGTTAAAACTCACCTGCCATTTCTCATCGGTGACTGCCGCGCCCAGTAACGTCAGCACCCCATCTACAGAGCGTTCCGGCAGGTCTGGGCGCAATGGTATTTCGATACGTGCTTTAGCCCTTACCGAACCATCGATCTTGAGGCCTTCAAGATAAGGTTTATAGCTTTCGTACAGCGGCGTGTGCTTGAGAAAGGTGAGAAAGTCCTCGCCGGATTCACGGCTGTTCAGATCAAGCTCTACTCTGGGCTGACGGTACACGGGCATGTCGAAGCTCGCGTCGACAATCGTCAGGGTATCGAGCCGACTGCGGGGGACATCGGCGGACATGCCGCGATTGTCGAAGTGCAGTGCGGCATCAATATCTTCAGCGATTGGCCAATCGGGGTGGTAGTCCAGGCGTCCACCCTCAACAACCGCACGGGCTTCAAAGCGGCCTTCACCCTCGCGAAAGGGCCAATCGTCCAGATCGCCATACAAAAGGGCTGTGCCGCCGGTGATCGTGCCCGCCAGCAACGAGGTGTCCAGCCAGCTAAGCAAAGTGGGTTTGAATTTGTTTCGTGGCCAAAATCGCTGGGCGTCTACCACTTGGCCTTCACTGACCTTCAATGTCAAATCCACAAAGGGGCGGGTGCCGTTGGCCACCAGTTCAAGGCGAAGGTTCGCCTTCACCCCTTCGTTGCGCAGGGATAAATTTTGCACAAGCAGCGACGGATCACCGTCCCAGTTGACCACCATCGGCCCGTCAATCTCCGATACGACAATGGGCCCTCGAAAAACTTCAGGCAAGGAGACCGTCACGTCGGCCTTGGGATTCGGGGACAAGGTGACTGATTGGCCATTGAACGCCATCACCATGTCCAGACCGCGGAATCCTGGCTTTTCGTCCTGCCCATTCAGCGACAGCCCTTCGGCCTCAGCGATTCCGTTGACGGAGACGACATCACCCTCTCGCCCGAACGTTAGCTGAAGGTTGCGTAATACGCCGGCCGCGGCGTTTTCCATCAGTGTGCTGCGTAGCGATAGCGGAATGGGTTCAATCATCGTTAGCAGCTGCGTAACATCGGCCACTGGCAGCCAGTCGGCTGCCACGGTTAGCTGCTGCGCCAGGCTGGCGGCCGACAAAGCAACGGCAGGCCAGGCTCCGGCGGGCGTCTCCATCTCACCATCTAGCAGTTGAGCAACCCAACCCTGATCTGCGCGACTGAAGCGCACATTGGCGTCCGTGAGACTGAACGAAAATGGCGCGGCTTGTCGGTTTGCGTCCAAATCGCTTGCCGGGCCTGCGGAAACGAGCGCCACATTGTCCAGCGACCCATGCCACTGCAGATCAACAATCTCGCCACCAGAAACGTTGCCCCACAGCTCACCGTTGAGCTGACCGCTCTGAGCAACAAGGCCGGCTACTGGCACACCTTGTTGCCACTGCGCCAAATCCAGGTCGGTGCTGGACAAATAAACGCGGCTGCCCGCCACGCCGCTTTCCAACACAAATTCGAGGCCTCCACTGGCTGCGCCGGACAGGGTTCCTGACAGCCGTGACTGTGATCGCGTATTGCGCAAATCAAGTTCCAGCTGGCCAACAATGAGATCCACTCCGGCGGCCGGATCGACCAATCTCAGATTACCTGCCCGCACCCCCATGCCCTGGAGCAAATCCAGGTTCGGCAACCCTGTGTTTTTGCCGCCGCCCGGGAGCCCCTTTAAACCCCACCCCCCGGTCGGTTGACGAGTAATGATGACCTCTTCGACCAACACACGAAAATGGGCAAGCCCAACTCCTGGCCGCACGAAAGCCAGCATATCCACAGCAATCTCGGCATCATCAATCTGGAGGGTTTCCGAGCCGCTACCCAGGGTAATGCCTTTAAGACTGAGGCGAGGACCGTTGCCCTCCCATCGGGCGCTGAGTTGAGAAATTTCCACCGACTGGCCCAGCCGCTGTTCCAACCAACCCGATACCTGGGGCGTGAAACGACCAGCGTAGGGCAGCAACAGGCTTCCCAGGCCAACCAGAACGGCCAAGCCGATGGAACACATGGCAAAGGCTGTCCAGGCGATACTCTTGAGCTGACTCAAGCGCCGCCGCCAGCCTGTTAATGGCGCGTTAACGGACAACACAACCTGGAAGGTGGCTGTACAGGCGGTTGTGTTGAAAAATCACGGTCAGCAAACGGAAAACCTCGGGAAAGTCAGACGGTCAGGCATCAATACCGCAGGGCGACATTATGTCATCGTGAATCTGATAGACCGTTAAACCCATCGATACGATGCAAAATTCATCAAATGCGTGTTGCCGGCCACTAAAACAACACCACGTCAAATTGTTCCTGGGAGTATTGGTCTTCAGGCTGGAATCGGATCGATTTTTGAATTCCGTCCTCCAGTGCTTCAATGGTGGCTGACTCCTCCTCAAGAATCTTATCGACGATGGTGGGGGCCGCCATCACCATCAGCCGGTCTGCGTCAAATTGGCGCACCGCTCGGGTTATTTCCCGGAAAATCTCGTTGCAAACAGTTTCCGCGGTCTTAACCCGCCCCTTCCCGCTGCACATGGGGCAGGGTTCACATAATAGTCGCTCAAGGGATTCGCTGGTTCGTTTGCGGGTCATTTCCACCAGTCCCAGCACCGAAATCTCAGACACAAAATAGCGGGCATGATCTTTGGCCAGCGCCTTATTCAGGGTCTTGATCACCTGTTCCCGGTGCGCCTGCTCTTCCATATCGATGAAATCCACAATGATGATGCCGCCCAAATTGCGCAGGCGCAGCTGCCTGGCAATGGCCTGGGCCGCCTCAAGATTGGTTTTGAAAATAGTTTCTTCGAGGTTGCGGTGCCCTACAAAGCCCCCCGTGTTGACGTCGATAGTGGTCATCGCTTCGGTCTGATCGATCACCAGATGACCGCCAGACTTTAACGACACGCTTTTGTCCAGCGCGTTGCTGATGTCGTCTTCGACGCCGTACAGGTCAAAAATCGGCCGTTCGCTTTGATACAACTCAATGCGGTTGGCCCGCTCTGGCATGAATTGCTGAACAAACTCCACGGTGCGCGCAAACGCGTCGGAGGAGTCGATGCGAACGCGGTCTACCTCCGTGTTCATCATGTCTCGCAGAGCTCGAACTTCCAGCGCCAAATCTTCATACACACACTCACCGGGCTTGGCACTGGTTGAACGCTGCTGGATCAGATCCCAGAGCTTATTCAGGTATGCCAGATCGGCCCGAATGGCGAAGGTATCCATGCCCTCGGCATTGGTGCGAACGATATAACCCGTCTCAACATCGGTATCCCGCGCTGACTCAACCAGCCCCCGCAGCCGTTCGCGCTCTTCGGTATCTTCGATTCGCACCGACACGCCAATCTGGGGCGAAGAAGGCGTCAGCACCAGAAAGCGGGACGGGATGGATATATTGGTCGTTAGACGCGCCCCTTTGGTGCCGATGGGGTCTTTGATGACCTGCACCAAAATGTTTTGTCCATCACGCAGCAACTGACTGATTGGTGGCGTCTCCGCCGGCTCACTGTCGTCGGTTTCTGCGTGGCGCCGACCAATGTCTGACGCATGAAGGAACGCTGCCCGCTCAAGGCCCACGTCGACAAACGCCGCCTGCATACCAGGCAGCACCCGAACCACCGTACCCTGATAAATATTACCCAGATAAGCACGCCGGCTGCTGCGTTCCACAATCAGTTCCTGCAGCATGCCATTTTCCAGCACCGCCACCCGAGTTTCGCTTCGGGTAACGTTGATCAGGATTTCTTCACTCATGGTTTCAACGGACTCCCGTCTGGCAGCGCCTGGGCCCAGCGCAGCAATGGCAGGGTTTCGAAAAGCGGTAGACCCATAACGCCAGAATAGCTGCCTTCGATGTGAGCAACCAGACTGGAACCCAGCCCCTGAATGGCATAACTGCCGGCGCGGCCCTGATATTCGCCCGCATTTACGTAGGCCGCTATCTGTTCCTCGGTGAGGGTGTCGAAGGTGACCTGACTGACCTGCTGGACAGCTTTCATCGCACCAAAAGCGTTAACCATTGCCACGCTGGAATACACTTGATGGGTTTGACCCGACAGCGTCAGCAACATCTCGTGGGCCTGATCTTTGTTGTCTGGCTTGCCGAAGATGCGCTGTTTCAGAGCCACCTCGGTATCGGCGCCCAGTACCGGCTTGGCGTCAGGTCGAATCTGGGCACCGGCCATTGCCTTATCCTGGGCCACCCGCAGGTTGTAAGCCGCAGCAGTTTCGTTGTCTCCCGGTTGTTCAGTAACATCAACACTAATCAGCTCAAAATCGATGCCGATCTGCATCAGCAATTCTCGTCGGCGGGGCGATTTGGAGGCTAACCATAACGTGGCACTTGAGTCATTCACGATGATAGGGATGGCCTTCCAAAATGCTGTATGCGCGATACAGCTGTTCAGCCAGTACGATGCGGACCAGCGGATGAGGCAGCGTCAGTGGACCCAGCGACCAGCGCTGCTGGCAACCGTCCAGGGCCTGCTTAGACAAGCCATCGGGGCCGCCGACCATCAACGCCACATCGCCGCCAAGACCCAACCACCTTTCCAACTGGTTCGCCACTGCCGACGTACTCAAGGTCTGCCCCTGTACGTCCAGCGCAATGGTCCGTACTGCACCCTGCGCCGCTTTCAGCAGGCCTTGGGCTTCCTCATCCAGAGACTTCTCCAGAGCTTGAGATGCGCGCCGCTTGGGCAGGGGAATTTCCATCAGCTTCAGATTGATATGTGCTGGAAGTCGGCGACGATAGTCATCAAACCCCCGACTGACCCAATCGGGCATTTTGCCGCCGACGGCGAGCAGCCGGATATTCACGGGAGATAACGCGCTAGATCGAGAAAAATCAGGGGTTAGCGCCGGCGGCGCTGTCGCCGTCCACGCTCCACAGCGATTCAAGAGCGTAAAACGCTCGCGCTTTGGGCACCATCAGGTGCACCAGTACGTCAGCAAGATCGACCAGTATCCACTCCGACTCCCGCTCACCCTCAACGCCTACCACGGCCATGCCGTTTTCCTTGCTGCGCATGATGACGCTGTCTGCCAGCGTCTTCACATGCCGCGTGGAGTTTCCTGAGGCAACGATCATGAAATCGGTGATGGAGGTCTTGCCGCGCACGTCGATAGTGGAAATATCCACTCCTTTGGCGTCGTCCAGCGCGTCTTGCACCAGTTCAGCCACCTGTTCCGGACTGTAAGCGGGGGATTTTTTGCCGGCCGCGGAGCCGGGGGATGAGCCCTTTTTCAAGAGACAAAATACCTCAAAGTGGAGTGATTGCGGGCATTGTAGGAGCGCGACCGCCCGGGATCAACGGCCGTACAGCCCTGCCGCCGAGACATAGTCCACCACCGCCGGCGGGGTCATGTAACGAATAGGGCCCCCGCTGGCGATCATCTGACGCACCGCGGTGGCAGAAATTTCCAGCGCAACGCTGGACATCTTGAAGCAAAGACCGGCCTGGCTGTTACTCAAATCACGGCGTTTTTCCGTCACCAGGAAACCCAATGATTCCAGCATTTTTTCGCTGACCTGGGACCTTACCCCCGGACGCTGAATCAACACCAGATGACACCATTGAGCCAATGAATCTGCTCTATGCCATGTATCAAGCTGGGCGGCAGCGTCACTGCCCAACGCCAATGCCACCGACCCGCCCGGGTATTCCGAGTGGAATCCTTCCAGCGTATCAACCATGAACGAGGGCCCATCCCGGTCCAATTCCCTGCGGTCAGCAATGAGCTGATCGTGGCCCCTAACCGCCAACTTGAGCATCTCCCAGCGCTGCTCGGCGCTGACAACCGTCTCGCTGCGGTGGGGCGGTCGCGCAGAAAGCACAAGGTGAACCGGCGCGTTGAGCTGCCAGGCCATTTGGCTGGCCACACTCAAGTGGCCGTAGTGAACTGGGTTAAAGGTGCCGCCAAGAAGGACTCGCAGGCTGTGACTGCCGACTGGGCTGTCGCTCAAGAGGCCAGCCCCAGGGCGTCGGAACTGTGCATCTGACGGCCCGTGCACAATAGGGTCAAGATGCCCTCAACACAGCGCCAGGCATCACCGCTGGCAAGGCCCTTGGTTTGACGATCTAACAGCGCACATTGGGCCAACAGCCGGGCCAATTGGTCTTCACTAAGGCGGCGCATTGCTCGCTGCAGCAGGTTCTTTCGGGCATCCCATACCGCGTTTGCGCGATAGATGGCCTGCACATTGGCGCCGACCGCCAGGGCCTGGCGCAGAGTGAGTAGCAATCGCGCTTCTCGGGTCAGAGTCCAGGCCACCACCGGCAGCGGCGCCGCCTCTGCAGCCAGTGCTCTGGCAATTCGCAGGGCTCGGGGTAAATCCCCTTCCAACGCCGCATCGGACAACTTGAACACGTCGAAGCGGGCGTTGTCGGAAACCGCCTCTTCTATATCGTCGGCGGTCACGCTGCTGCCCGCCTTCAGTAACGCCAGCTTGTCCACTTCCTGGGCCGCAGCCAGCAGATTGCCTTCTATTCGGCTGGCCAGCGCGCGACAGGCGGCTGCATCGGCGCTGACGCCGCGGCTAATGAAGCGCTCGCTGAGCCAACCCGGCAGCTCTGCCGGACGAACGGGCCAACAGGTAACAAACACTCCGACCCGATCAATAGCTTTTACCCAGGCACTGTTGCGAGAGCCTTTGTCGATTTTTCCGGCACTGATCAACAGCACGTCGCCATCGGCAGCGGCTTTGTCGGCAAAGGCTCGAATAGCAGCGCCACCGTCGCGGCCTGGCTTGCCGGTAGGCAGGCGCAAATCCAACAGCCTTCGGGAGGCAAACAAAGAAAGATTGGCACTTTCGGAGCTGAGCCGACTCCAGTCAAATTGCTTGTCAACTTCAAATACCAGTCGCTCGGTCAAGCCTTGCTCACGGGCTGCCGCGCGCACGGCGTCTGCGGCTTCCAACACCTGTAATGGCTCATCACCGGCAATCAGATATAAAGGGCTCAGACCCTTGCTGAGCTGCGCACCAATTCGATCCGGGGCCAGTTGCACGGTCTAACGCAGCGCCAGCGCGCGCATGATGCGTGCCGCCATCTCGCGGGTCATTTCCTCGCGCAGAAACTCTTCTTCACTGGCCGCGCCCAGCACCTGCCCCTGATCAAAGGTGTAATCCCGGTTGATCTCTAATTCAGTAAGCGGAACCAGCTCACGGCCGTCCCGGGCCTGAACTCGGAAGGCCACGTCGTAACGCAGGGCAAATTCTCGCACCCGAGCGGTGGCACCCACCGACTGCACATCCCGCGCCAAATCATTGCGTTCGAACACGATCTGCGCGGTGGCATCTGAGGCGCTGACCACCTCTCGGCCACCCGCTCTGAGCAAGGTACTGAGTTCCCGCGCCAGTGGATGTCTAACCGGTATGTTCAGGTTCACGGCGGACATTTCGGGCGCCAGCTCAGCGCTGCCGCGCAGCGCAAATCCGCAACCGCTCAGCAGCCCCAAAATCAGCCCCAAGACTGTCAGCCTGCGGATCATCCGGCCACCACAATGTTGACCAGTTTGCCAGGCACCACAATGACCTTGCGGATGGTGCCTTCGCCAATAAAGCGCACCACATTAGGTTCAACCCGGGCCTCGGCTTCCACAGCCTCTTTGCTGGCGTCAGCGCCGACGTTAATCCGGCCTCGAACCTTGCCATTGACCTGCACCACAATTTCCAGCTCGTCGCGAACCAGCGCAGCAGGGTCGCTCTTTGGCCAGGGTTCGTCGATCACATCACCGCTGCGACCCAGGCATAGCCAAAGCGCCTGACAGACGT
Source organism: Lysobacterales bacterium (assembly GCA_045106555.1). Classification (GTDB taxonomy): domain Bacteria; phylum Pseudomonadota; class Gammaproteobacteria; order Xanthomonadales; family SZUA-38; genus JANQOZ01. Next base: position 77,434 of record JBGCET010000013.1, read on the forward strand.
GAGGTACCATCGGTGTCAACAACGTGGTGACCTGCTCCCACACCCGCTGCAGCAACGCGCGATCGGCGTCACTGTCGCCGTTGTGACGGGACGCGGCATTCACCAGCTCCATCACTGCAGCAATCGCGGTATTAAAGGTACGCCGACGACCCAGGTCATCACCCACTTTGTCCAGCGTTTCGTGGAGTTTGCGATACAGGGTTTTTTGACTGTCCTGCAACGCCGTCGGATCAAGCTCTGGCGCTGGACCATGCTCCTCAACCTGAGCCACATGATCACTGACATTGCGCCACAATCGTTTAATGAATCGGTTGGCGCCCTCTACACCGGACTCGGACCATTCCAGCGACTGATGTGGCGGTGAGTCGGAAACGGAAAACAGACGCACCGTGTCAGCACCAAACTGTTCTATCAGATGCACCGGATCCACGCCGTTGTTCTTCGACTTGGACATTTTTTCTACGCTGCCAATGGCCACCGGTTTACCGTCGCTGGCCAGGGTTGCACCGGACACCGCGCCGCGATCGTCAAAGGCAAGCTCGACGTCTGCGGGACTGAAAAAGTGTTTGGCACCGTCTGCGTCTTCCCGGTAGAAGGTCTCTGCCACAACCATACCCTGGCACAGCAAGCGCGTAGCCGGTTCGTCGCTGGTCAGCAGGCCCGCATCACGCATCAACTTGTGATAGAAACGGAAATACATCAGATGCAAAATGGCGTGCTCTATACCGCCGACGTATTGATCGACAGGCAGCCAGTAGTTCGCTCGCTCGTCCACCATCGCGTCAGCATCCGGACAGCAATAACGGGCGTAATACCAGGACGACTCCATGAAAGTGTCAAAGGTGTCGGTTTCACGCTCTGCTGATGCGCCGCAGGTGGGACAGATGGTCTGGCGCCATTTCGGGTCGGCCTTGATGGGCGACTGCACGCCCATGAACTCCACATCCTCGGGTAGCACCACCGGCAGATCTTCCTCGGGCACCGGCACATCGCCACAGGCCTCGCAGCGAATCATGGGAATGGGGCAGCCCCAATAACGCTGGCGGGAAACGCCCCAGTCGCGCAGACGGAAATTCACCGTGCGCTGACCCAGGCCCTCAGCTTCCAACCAGGCCATGGCCTTTTCTTTGGCCTCATCTACGCCCAGCCCGTCCAGCCAGTCGCTGTTGATAGCCGGGCCGTCACCCTTAAACGCCTCGCCATCAAAATCCTCTGGCGGCTGGACGCTTCGGATGATGGGTAAGTCGTACGCCTTGGCGAAGTCCCAGTCGCGCTGATCCTGACCCGGCACGGCCATGATGGCCCCGGTGCCATAACCCATCAGCACGTAGTCGGCCAAATAAACCGGCACAGGCTTGCGGGTAAAAGGATTAAGCGCATAGGCGCCGGTGAACACACCGCGTTTTTCCAGGCTGCCGTCGGCCAAACGATCGATCTCGCTGGCGGCTGCGGCGGTGGCCTGAAATTCCGTCACTGCATTGCGTTGCTCAGTGGAGACAATATCGTTAATCAATGGATGCTCTGGCGCCAGCACACAGTAGGTCATGCCAAAGCTGGTGTCGGGCCGGGTAGTGTAGACCGCCAGCGCATGACCGGTGCTGACCTCGCCGTCTGCATCACAAATTTTCAGAGAAAACTCTGCGCCTTCGGAACGGCCAATCCAGTTTCGCTGCATCGTCTTAACCGATTCAGGCCAGCCCTCCAGGTCGTCCAGATTGTCCAGCAACTCCTGCGCATAGTCGGTGATTTTTAAAAACCACTGGGGAATTTCCCGTCGCTCAACCAGCGCACCAGAGCGCCAGCCGCGGCCATCAACCACCTGTTCATTCGCCAGCACGGTTTGATCCACAGGATCAAAGTTTACGGTGGCGTTGCGTCGGTACACGAGACCTTTTTTGAACAGACGGACAAACATCTGCTGTTCCCAGCGGTAGTAGTCAGGTCGGCAGGTGGTAACTTCGCGAGACCAGTCGTAGGCGTAGCCCAGGCGTTTCAGCTGGCCGCGCATATGGTCGATGTTGGCGTAAGTCCAGCGTGCCGGGGGCACCTTGTTTTTGATGGCCGCGTTTTCCGCCGGCAAGCCAAACGCGTCCCAGCCCATGGGCTGCAGAACGTTTTTGCCACACATACGCTCGTAGCGAGAAATAACGTCGCCAATCATGTAGTTGCGCACATGACCCATGTGCAGAGCACCGGAGGGGTACGGCAACATGGACAGGCAGTAATATTTTTCCCGGTCAGGGTCTTCGGTGACCCGATACACTTCCCGGGCGTCCCAGTCAGACTGAATTTCAGGTTCCAGCTGATGAGGGTTGTAGATGGGATCCATGATGTTTGCTGTTCAGCCAAGTAACGGCTGGATTGTTAGTGAATCGCGCATGCTAACCCATCAACGGGTAGCGCCCAACCGGGGTTTGTACCCAGCAACGTTCACAGACGCTGAACGAAGTCTGAATGATAATGCTGTTGGGCTGAATTTTGCCGGCCCGTTAGGGTCTTAAAGAGCAGATAGATTTACCAAATACGAGGTAAGCCATGAATAAGCAACTGATTTTATTAAGCTTTATCAGCCTCGGCATTGCGGGCTCGGTAGTGGGCCAAGAGGACACCCTGGCCAGCAATGGCGAATCGGTAGGAACCCAGTTCGATATGGTGATCGGCCAGGATGATGAGCCGAGAGTATTGGGCGGAGGCGACGCGAATCAGGTCATCGGCGATGCCGGCCAGAGGAACCAAGCCGTTTACGGTGAACCCTTGAAGAAGCTTTGGGTGCCCAACATCTCCAGCTGGACGGCCATTGACGATCAACGACTGGTGCTTTACACGAGTCCGTTTCGACCGTACCTGCTCACCCTGAACCGCAAAGCCGCGGGGCTGCAGTTCGACCAACGGGTGTCATTCCAGTTCGACAATAACCACATCTACGCCAACTTTGATCGCATTGTGGTGGACGGGTTTCCCTACACCATTGCAAAAATCGAAAAACTGGATAGAGACACCGCCAGAGCCCTGGCACGTCGTGATAAGGGCAGCGATGCACCGCCGACGACAGAAGCGGACGATGACGACGAGAAGGGCGAAATCGCGGAAGAAAATGGTGAGAGCTAGCGCTCAGGCGCAGCGTCCCCCCACTGCGGTCCATGACTAAGGACGCTGGCGTCCGGTTTCGCGCGTTGTTACCCTGACGGCAGGAAGACTGGGACGACCTCCTGCCGCAACTGCGACAACCTCATCATGAATCTCTTTCAGGAACTGAAACGGCGTAACGTTGTTAAGGTCGGCTTACTCTACTTGGTGACCAGCTGGGTAGTGCTGCAGATCGCCGATGTGCTGTTTGGCCTTCTGACGGTGCCCGATTGGACCCTGCGATTTGTGTTGGGCCTGCTGCTGCTCGGATTACCTTTTGCACTGGTGTTTTCGTGGGTGTTTGAAATGACCCCGGAAGGCATCAAGCGGGAAAAGGACATCGACCGAACCCAGTCAATTACACCCCACACCGGGCGCAAAATGAATGCCGCCATTTTGGGTATGTTCATTTTGTCAGCCGCACTTGTTGGCTTTCAGATTTTTGGTTCAAGATCGCCATCACCGCTAACCGACGTCTCTGCGCTTGCTGATCGTCAGGTTCCTGCGGTGGAGTCAACGAAAGCTGAAGTACCTGTAACCACCACCAACAAAAAGCCCTCGCTGGCCGTTTTGCCTTTCAATAACTCCAGTGCTGACAAAGATCAAAGCTATTTCTCTGACGGCCTGGCGGACAGCCTGATTCATGTGCTGTCTCAGATTGATGGCTTGACGGTGATGGCACGAACCTCATCGTTTTCTTTCCGCGGAAAAGGCGTGGACGTGCAGACCATCGCCCGCGAGCTGGGCGTTGATACGGTGCTTGAAGGCAGCGTCCAAAGTGCCGGCGGGCAGCTGCGCATCATTGCCACGCTGGTGGACGCGGCCGATGGGGGTAATCTCTGGTCCAAGCAGTTCGATCGCAGCAGTGACAATGTCTTTGCCATTCAAGATGAAATTTCCCGAGAAGTTGTAGCAGCCCTGAAAGGCGGCCTGCTGGCGCAAGACAGTGCCGAAATTTCCGAGCGTTATGAACCTTCTCTGGAGGCTTATAACGCATTGCTTCGAGGTCGCGAGCAATTGGCCATGCGAACGCCAGAATCGGTAAAGAAAGCCGAAGCACACTTCCGCGAGGCACTGAGCTTTGACCCCCAATATCCGCGGGCCCTGGTCAATCTCGGCGACAGCCTGATCATGCAGGAAGAGTATGGCACAGCGCCATTGAGTGATGTCATTGATGAGGCGGAACAGCTCCTCCGCCAGGCACTTAAATTGAACCCAGACCTTGCGGAGGCCTACACGTCGCTGGCCATGCTCAGTACGAAGCGCGGACTTGATGACTTATCGCTTTCTTTGTTTGAGCGGGCCATTGAACTTAAGCCCAACTTCGCAACCGCCTATCACTGGCAGTACATTGCCCTACGCGACCTGGGTAAAACCGAACAAGCCGTGGATAGCATTAATAAAGCGGTAGCTTTAGACCCACTGTCCGATGTAATTCAAGTGAATTTGATTGGCGCCCTTTGGATAACCGGTAAAAAACAACAGTCACAGAAAGCTCTGCTGCAAGCGATTGAGAACAACCCGGATTTCCCCGGGTACTACGACTCCCTTGCATTCCAACAGTATTCCCAAGGTAACCTGAGCAAAGCCTATCAGTGGACTGCGCTGGCCGCGAAGAGGTTCCCCGGCGCGCTCTCCCATCGCCATAGGGAGTGCTTCTTGCTGGCGCACATGGCTGACCACGAGCGCGCAAACCAATGTATCGACGGACTGCACGAGATTAACGAACAGCGCGCAGTATCCGCCAGGATGCTGACCGCATTGTTCTTCGGGGACATCGAAGCTGTAATATCTACTGGCGAGCGTTTTATTTCTGAATCTGACGCAGTCAGCAGGGATTACGAACGCTTTCTGCTATCTCGGGCCTATCTCACAGCTGGACGCTGGCGGGACGCGCAGTCTCAGATTGCCGCGATTCACCCAGAGCTGGCTGATGTGAACACCACACAATTCAACCGGAATAACGTCAACATTGCTGTTGAGCTCGGACTGATTGACGCCAAACTGGGTAACACCGCGGCTGCGCAAACACGCTTGGAAACGGCGCTTGACTTTATTCAGGGCCAAGACCGGATCAGCGGACTCGCCATCGGCTTGGAGGACGCGCGAATCCACGCCCTGCTTGGCAACCATGAGCTTGCCATGACCGCCCTGAACGACGCGATTACCCAGGGTGTGCGTACCTACTCGCGCTGGTCACTCCTTTACGACCCGGCACTCACACCGTTGCACCAGGACCCGGAGTATCAGCGCCTGGTATCGGTAGTGGAAATGGACCTCCAGAACCAGTTGGATTGGCTTGACAACAACCCCGAACCACCAACGTTGTAAACCCAAACGTTTAAACGTTGCTTCGGCGAGCACGCTAGCCACCATTTAAGGGTCGCGCACCAGCCTGACCGCCTGAGGCTCCCGACCAAACGGACCATCAGGATCAATGGGTGACCGGACGGTGGTGCCCAGACGGAAGTTCCAGCCTCTAGCCCGAGGACCCACGAACTGAAAACCCTGTTCCAGCAATGGTGTCGCCGACCAGAAGTTGCCGAACAGAAGAAAGTCGCCGGTATTGGGAAACACCGTGAAATTCACTGCCGGATGATGGCAGCGACGCTCAACCACGGTGGCCAGTTCATGGGCATTGGGTAAGCGCCAGTCAGTGAACCCGCCCAGACCGCCGCCGCTGTTGTGAGCTTCCGCGGCCAGTAGCGCATCATCCCAAAAAAACTCGGCGGTGGACGTCGCGTCGCACTGGTCGTCATCCAAAAACCCTGGGGTACCGCCATCGTTAAGCTGGTAGCCCAGCGGGCAACGTTGCCACATCAAGTTCAGCTGAACGTCCAGAGCTGCACCGCTGGCAACGCTGAAATCGTAGCGGGTGGCTGGCGTGGTTGCCTTGATGAGCGAGTTACAGGTTTGGGTGGGTTCCGCAGGCTGAGCGCTCACGGCCGACACCGCAAGACAGGCGACTATTGCAAACCCAATACGAGCGCTAAATCGACTAACTGTTTTCATGATTGAATTCCTCATGGTTGGCTTCCTCCACGAACGAGTCGCACCGGCCGATGGGTCGACTTGTCTGTTGCGCGAACCGTGTCGGCCGCGTTTGAACTGGTTCGGCCAGCCACGGACCAGGCCTGATTTGGGTCGGCAGCGGTTACGGCATTCGTCCAGGTAATGGGCGCAAATGCATTGCTGAAAACGTTTTGGTGCATAGCCAATTGGTTCGTGTCTAGATTTAACAAGGTGAACGCTTCCTCTACGGACGGCAGCCGCCAGTCGGTAAAGCCGCAAAGCGCCTCCTCATTGACCCGTTGTACAAAGGTAGCGGTATCACACTGCATGGGCTCGTACACTTCGCAGGCACTGCCGGTGGCTGGGTTGGTGGGATCTCCGCAATTGACTGTGTCCCAACACATGTCGCCACCGAGTGCGGGTTTGGTGCCGGCGATGCCGCCGTCGTTGACCCCACTATCGTTCACCCAGACGTAGTCCCAGTACACGTAGTGCAGGTCTCTTGGGGAGTTTTGATTTTTGTCTTCCCACACCAGCCCGGTAACCTCATCTCTTAAACAGCTGACCTCTTCCGGGAAGGCATTGTCGGGCAGTTCATTGCCGTCAATATCCAGCTTGGTAAAGGAAAACCCCGCGTGGCCATCCACGTCGTCGTTCTGGGTCACGTCGAGCCCCAGGTCGCCGTCCTGATTGGGCAACCCAGCGATTGGACAAACCTCCTCGGCGGCACTGGTGAAGTTCAGGCAATAGTCGGTGCCGGTGTCGTTCACCGCTGCCATAGTGCCAGGACCATCATCATCAATAATCAGCGTGCGCGCGCGGGCGACGCCCAGCCGCGCGTTGCCCACCACATTGCTCAGATCAACAAAGAAATCTTCTTCATTTTCCTCCAGGTTGTCTGACAACAAGGTCACCGGCAGCGGCGCTACCGTTTGCCCTGGCGTTAAGGTGATCTGACCGTTGATTGCCGCAAAGTCACTGCCCGCTTCCGCGCTGCCGGCTGTGGTGGTGTAGTCCACCGTCACATCCGCACCGACCGCTCGCTCCAAAACGATTTCCAGGGCCTGAGACGGTGCCGATTCAAACGCCTGCTCTGACACTGCGGGGCGAATAGAGACCACCGGCTCATCGTCAAAAATCAGCCCAAGCTGCTGAGACTGAGCCAGCATCACGTTGCTACTAGGGTTGGACAAGGTGAGCTGGACCGACTCGCTGAAGGCGCCGTTGAATGCTGCGCCTTCCACTTCGGTATCGCCTGTCACCGTTACCGCCACGTTGCCCAGCACATCGTCTGGCGCAATGGTTAAGGTGCCGCTGATGGGCGTAAAGTCGCTGCCCGCTTGCGCGCTGATACCGGTAACCGAATAGTCCACAGTCACTGGCTGATCCTGGGGCTCAGATAGCAGTATGGGAAACACCAGTTGGGTCAGACCGCTGTCACCTTCAGCCACACCAGCGCGACCTAGTGTTAGCAGTGGCAACGGCGCTATGGGTGCGTCACCACTGTCGCGAACTAAACGCACAAAGGCTGGCTGAGTGCGCTGGTTGCTGGTGACCAGACCCGTTTGGAAATTCACCACCATCGCGTCCGGACGTTCGCCCATCGGCACCAAAGGTGTTGAGCTCCAGAAGAGCTCAGGCGCAGTGCCGGGAAAAGGCTGTGGTTCGATGGCGGGCGACTGGCATTCCGCCACCAGGGTCGCCAGCTCTTTGACGTTGGGCAATCGCCAGCTAGCGCCGGCGAGGGTGTTGCTGGCCGCAGCGGTTAACGCGGTAGACCAGTCATAATCGGTTTGCCCGCTGAGCTGGCAGGTATCGTCCGCCATATCGGGCGTACCGTTGTCACCCAAGGTGTACCCCAACGGGCAGCGTTGCCAGGCAAGCCCAGTGTAGACATCCACAATACTGCCATCACCCTGATCGGCGTAGCGTAGGGGGTCGAGATCTGACAGACAGAGCCGTGCAGGACTGGGCGCCGGCGTTCCTTCTGGATTAATCGTCAGCCCGCTGTCGCTGGCCAACACATCGGTCAGATTGGCCACAATAGCCTCGGCCACACCGCGGCCTTCCGCGCCCTGCTCCACCAAATACACCTCAGCCAACAAGTCCACCGAAAGCGTGTACTCAGCGCCGACACTCACGTCCGGCAAGGGGATTTCCCCGGTATATTGGCCGGTGCTGTACATCACCGGTTCGCTGGGCAAGCCCCAGTCGAAAGCGCCAACCACGGGGCCACCAGAATCAGTGCCCGATTCCAGAGCGCCAGTGGCCGCATTGACCCGGGACACGCGCTGGGTGCGCGTCAGCGTATAGAACTTTCCAGCGCCGACGCCACCGGCCAACACGGTTTCCTGGTTCAGCACGGTGCGACACAGCGCGCCGCGTTGCCCGCCATTACCACAAACGCTAACGTCAATTTGCCAGCGTGCGAAGCTGTTGGGCGGCGCACTGGCTGTGGGCCCACCATCGATAGTAAACAACGACTCCAACAGTAAGTCCGTTGGATGAATGGTGAATTCGGGCTGTTCGCTCGCGGTATGCTTGGTGTAACTACCACGCCACTGGGCGGTTGCCCTGCCATGCAGATTTTCGTTGACGTTGTGGTCCCCTGTGCTGGCTGAGGCGCGCACCACGCCGGTGTCATCGATATAGCTCCAAACGTCACCAAAGTGGGCCCATTGAGTGGCGGTCACATTGGCAATCTGAACAAATTCATCCAGCACAAACGGCGATTCGTCTTCGCTGACGCTGAGCAGACGTTGGCCATCTTGGTAGAGTTGAAGCCAGCCGAACGCGGCCTGACTGCTGGGGCAGGCGGTGGTGCCCAACAAGGCTGCCAACGACAGTGCCCTAGCGCGAGTCTTGATAAGAGTATTCATTGGTCGTCTCCTGCTACCAGGCGGATGAACAGCGCGTCACCGTGAAGATTGATGTCGCTAGAGCCTTGGGTGAAATCCACCACCGTGATGCCGACGGCACCCAGAACTGGCTGTGAGGTCCAGTAGCGACTATCCAGCGTATTGGGAAAGTAGTTCAGGTCGATTCGCGGCGAAACGCCGGCCCCGTAATGCACCAGACTGAGCAGTTCGGTGCGGGTGGGTAGTCGCCAGCGGGTAATGCCACACAGCCCGGCACCATTAACCGCAGCGATAAAGCCGCCGGTATCACACTGCCCATCATTAAAGCACTGACCCCGGCCCTGGATACCGGCAAAGCCGCCATCAAAAAAGCCCGTGCCGTTGAACCATGAAAACGTATCGGTAGCGCCATTGAGGCCGCCGTCGGTTTTCACCTCCCAGGTCAGACCGGTGACATCGTCTCGTACACAGGACCAGGGGGTGGTTGCGTAGTCGACGGATTGATCAACGAGCGGCACGCCAGCGCCATCAAGCTTAGTGAACTGAAAGCCGGCGGCCCCGTCGCCGTCGGCATTGCTGGTGAAGTCTCGACCGTTTTCTGCATCCTGGTTAGGGAAGAGGTCGGTGCCGGCAGCCGAATCGTTGCAGGCCAGGTCATCTTCGTCAAAAGTGGCGCAGGTAGTAATGCCCGTGTCGTTCAGGGCAGACACACCGGGCGTTGAGAAAAAATCGTCGTTAATCAACGTGCCGGTTGCCAAGGAGATTCCCCGAGCCACATTGGGGCCTGCCGCCAGCAGGTTGACCTGAAACTGCTCGTTGTCTTCTACCACTGCATCACCCACACCCTGAATAACTATCTCGCCGGTTAGCGCAAATGCCGGGATGGTGACGTTAGAGGTTAGCGGCTGATAGTCGTTGTCCGCTTCGGTGGCTGACAGGTCTGCGGTAGAAAAATCCACTTGGGTGTCGGTGCAACTCACCCGATCTAACGTCAATGGAAACTCCAGTGGGGTGGTACCACTGGCCCCTTCGTTTACCGCTACCGGGGATAAATCCACGATGGGTAGAGGATCATCGTTAGTTATGCTGCCAGCGGCAGAATCGTTGGCAAAGGCGGCGTTGGGCGTTAGCCCGGACATCCCTAAAGTGAACTGTTCGTCCGGCTCCACACAGATGTCGCCATTCACCAGCACATCCAAATTGGCCGATGTGCTGAACGCCGGCACGGTGAGATTGCCGGCTAGCGCAGAATAATCGTCAACGGCATTGGCTGAGTCATCAGCGGTTGCGTAATCTACCTGCACGTCG
>JBGCET010000014.1:0-277471 GCA_045106555.1 Lysobacterales bacterium
CCACTGGGTGTCGGCAAAGCACGCGGTGGACGCCACGGTTCGCGTCTACGACCGCCTGTTTACCCGGCGCCGGCCCGATGATGGGAAAGAGGGTAAAGACTTCAAAGAGTACTTGAATCCCGAATCGCTCAGCGTGCTGGAAGGCTGCAAGCTGGAAGGCTCAGTGGCGGGCACCGCGCCCGGTAGTCATTTCCAGTTTGAGCGCACTGGCTATTTTGTGACCGATGCAAAAGACAGCACGCCAGAGCACTTGGTGTTTAACCGCACGGTTACCCTGCGCGATACCTGGGCCAAGATTGAAAAAGAAAATCAGGAAGCTGATAAGTAATGGGCCAGGCAATAGGCCAGGCAATGCGCCTGGTTATTGATACCGACCCCGGCGTTGATGACGCTCTTGCCATCATGATGGCCCAGGCCCATCCCGGCTGCACCATCGAGGCGCTCACCATTGTGGGCGGCAACGTGGGGCTGGATCACACGCTGCGCAACGCGTGTTTTTTGAAAGACGTGCTGAAGGGCGAGTTCCCCATTTATCCTGGCTGTGGCAAAGCGCTTTGCTGGCAGCCGGAAAATGCCGCGTTTGTTCACGGCGAAGATGGCTTTGGCGACGTGCTGGAGGGAACGCCTAAGTCAACGCCGGAAACCGAACACGCGGCGAACGCCATCGTTCGGCTTGCCAGAGAGAATCCTGGTGAACTTACGCTGGTGACGATCGGCCCACTCACCAACGTTGCGTTGGCCCTGCGCCTCGAGCCAGACCTACCCAACCTCTATCAGCGTATGGTGGTGATGGGCGGCGCCGTTACCGGTAAGGGCAACGTGTCTAACGTCAGTGCAGAATTCAATATCTACACCGACCCGGAAGCGGCCCACATGGTGTTTTCCGAATGGCCGTCGTTCGAGCTGGCCGACTGGGAGGCCACCATGGCCCACCAGTTTGAGTTTGCTGCTTTAGATGAATGGCTTGCTAGCAATTCACCGGTGGCTGAGCTCTACCGAAAAATCAGCGGTCAGGTGCGAAAGTTTGTCACCGTCAGCGAGCCGGAAAATCCTAAGATGCGGGCCGCTGATGCGTTGGCCATGGCGGTAACGTTGGAACCGGAAAACGTCACAAAATCTGCTGAGCGTCACGTGGCGGTCGAGTTGTCACCCGGGATGACACGGGGCATGACGGTGGTGGATTGGAGTGAACGTCTGGGCCACAAGCCCAACGCGCATATTGCGCTGCAGTTCGATCAGGCTCGGTTTGAGCAGTTAATTCAGCTGGGACTGTCAGCCTAACTTCATTGGGTCAATCTTCGTTGTTTTTGGCGGTGATGATATGGCCGCCGGATTCCGCGTCGTGTTGCAGGTTGATTAAGCCCTTTTTCTCAGCGGCCTCAAGCAACTGGGTGAAGCCTTTGAAGCCATGGTAGCTTTCGTTAAACCCTGGCTTTCTGCGTTTGATGGCCTGTTTCACCATGGATCCCCAGACTTTCTTGCCACCGCGTTCGGCCAGCATGTCATCCAGGGTTTCCAGTAATAGATCAAAAGCTTCCTGGGTCAGGTCGGTTTCGGTTTTGGCATCAGAAACCGTTTCGGTGTCCTTCTCAGACTTGCTGCCTTTGCTGCTGCGAGTTTTCTTTTTGCTGGCGGTTTTCTTGGCCGCTTTGGGTTTGCGCTTTTTGTCCGCTACGCGAATCAGGTCGTCGTAATAGATAAACTCATCGCAGCTGGCGATTAGCAGGTCGGAGGTAGAGTTCTTTACGCCGACGCCAATCACTACTTTGTTGTTTTCTCTGAGCTTGGACACCAGCGGTGAAAAATCTGAGTCGCCGCTGATCACCACAAAGGCATCCACGTGAGACTTCGTGTAGCAAAGGTCCAGGGCGTCAACCACCATTCGAATGTCGGCGGAGTTTTTACCAGACATGCGTACGTGGGGAATCTCGATCAGCTCAAAGGCGGCTTCGTGCATGGTGCCTTTGAAGCCTTTGTAACGATCCCAGTCGCAATAGGCTTTTTTAACCACAATGTTGCCTTTAAGCAGCAATCGCTCTAGCACCTGCTGGATATCGAAGCGTTTATAGTTCGCGTCGCGTACCCCCAAAGCCACGTTTTCAAAATCGCAAAAGACGGCCATGTTCGTTGTGTTGTTTACATCACTCATTGTTATTCTCCAGCGCTGTGTTAACCCTTTTTTGGGCAAACAGCGTTTGTTTGTTTTGTTCAAAATACACCAGCGCATCGCGGACCGCGTCAACCACGGCCCGAGGCGTTATGGTGGCGGCGGTGAATTGGTCAAACTCTCCGCCGTCGCGTTTTACCTGCCAAAGCTCCGGCTCAGGGCTGCCAAGGGACTTACCATCGAAGGAACGAATCCAGTTGCTGAGACGAACCTCAATGGCATCGCCTAAGCCAGGGGTTTCGCGGTGGTAAGTCACCCGCACTCCCAACACTTCGCCAGTCGCTCTAACCGCTACCAGCAGGTCGATTTGACCGGCGTAGCCTTCTAATGTGCGCACCTGCATCACCAGGGCTGAAGGCGAGTTTTTGAGGAACGCTCGATGGACTTTTTGCGCAGTGCCGCCCAGCGCCTCTGGCGCATTGATCAGCACTACATCATCAAGAGGATCGTTATCGTACAGGTCTGGAGGCAAAATTTCGCTGATTTGAGCCAGCGCTGCGCGTCGTTGAGATTCAGCCACTGGCTTTTCGGTCAGCTTGGCCAGTCCCACCACCAGGCTAATGCATAAGCCAGTGACCGCACCCAAGGTGAGACCAGCACGCAGTCCAAACGTTCCGTTGGCGCTCTTCATAAGGGCGGTGGCTCATGGCGTTTGTGGCCAAATACCCTGGGCACAGTAAATCGGTCGATCAGCGGGACCGCGATATTCATCAGCAGAACGGCAAAAGCGAAGCCATCGGGGAACCCTCCCCAGCGTCGTATCACCAGGGTTAACAGGCCAACACCAAAGCCAAAAATTAGCCGCCCACGGGGTGACGCGGCGCCGGATACAGGGTCGGTGGCGACAAAAAAGGCGCCTAAAACCAAGCCGCCGCTGAATACATGCTGGAGCGGGAACGGGTGGCTATCGGGGTCCATCAAATATACTGGCAGGGTGAGGGCAATAACCGCAGCAAAGATGGCCACTGGCACGTGCCAGGTGATGATGCGTTGGAACAAAAGGTATGCGCCACCCAAAGCGTAAAAATTGGCTACCCATTCCCACCCTTTGCCGCCGAAGTCGCCGAACAGCGGGCTACTGCGAATTTCCGAAATCATGATGTCTTGGGTTGTTCCCGTGCGGATGAGATCCAGCGGGGTCGCCTGGGTTACCGCGTCCCACGTCAAAGGCGCTGGCAGCGATCCGGTAAAAATTGTGCGAAGACTCTCAACCAGGCTCAACGGTTGCTCGGAAAGGTCAGTGGGGGCCAGCCACAAAGTGGCTTCCAGTGGGAAGGCAATCAGCACCACGACATAACCCACCATGGCCGGGTTGAAAACATTGAACCCCAGGCCGCCATACAGGTGTTTGGCCACCACAATGGCGAACGCAATTCCGGTGACCGTTGCCCACCAAGGTAACAACGGGGGCAGGCAGAGGCTGAATAAAATGGCCGTGACCGGCGCCGATAAATCACTGAGAAACGGTTTCAACGGCTGGCCCCGGCTTTTCAGCATCAGCGTTTCAAACAGCACGGCGCAGGCAACGGCAATGGTGATTTGAATCAGCATTGCCGGGCCAAAGAAAAACACATAAGCCAATGTGCCGGGCAGCAGCGCCAGCAGAACCTTCAGCATAACTTTCTGGACAGAGACCGGTGCGGGGATATGTGGCGCGCCTGAGACGGAGAACTTCATGACTCGGCGTCGCCGTCAGTGCCGTTGTCAGTGTGGCTTGAGTGTTTGTCAGCAGGGGTATTCGGTTTTTTCCGTGCCAAAATAGCTGCCAGCGCCTGACTGGGATCAACCTCATCCAAGCTCGCCTGGGTGTCCGCCAGGGCGGTTTCTCTCGCCTGGTTTTGCTTTTCCAGTCGGCGTTCGTGAGCGGCAAAGCGCACCTTGGCGCTCTGGGCTGCGTTAGCCTGCCGGTGTTTCATGGCCAGCTCGTGTTTGCCATAGCGGTAGTAGTCCACCAGCGGAATCTGGCTTGGACACACATAGGCGCAGCACCCACATTCAATGCAGTCGTTTAGGTGGAGTCTGCCGGCACCGTCCAGATCACCATTTTCGATGTGGGTCATCAGCAGTTGCGGCATTAACTGGGCCGGGCAAACCCGCTGACAGTCGCCGCAGCGAATGCAGGGAAGCTGCGGGTGCGCTGTTTGGGTGTCAGCCTCGTTGAGTACCAGTACGCAGTTGGTACCTTTGGTGGTGGGCGCGCCATCGTCCTCTTTGGCCTGGCCCATCATTGGCCCGCCAACCACCAGACGGTTGGCCTGTGAGCGGTATCCACCAGCCAGGGTGATCAGGTCCGATAGTGGCGTGCCCACTCGCGCGTGGAAGTTTGCCGGTTGCTCAAGACCGTGCCCGGTAACGGTCACCACCCGGGAGATCAGCGGCTTGCCGTCAACCACGGCATCGCGACAGGCAACCGCAGTGGCCACATTCTGCATCACAATGCCAATATCCTGAGGATAGCCGTCGGCGGGAACTTCCAGCCCGGTTAACACCTGGATGAGCTGATTTTCGCCGCCCTCTGGATAGATTGTGGGTACCTTGATGATGCGGATTTCCGGACAGCCGACATCACTGACTGCTTGATTTAACAGGGCTTCCACTTCGCCCATCTGGTCTTCGATGGCTACCAATACCTGTTCGGCGCCCACCATGGCCGCCAGTATTTGTGTGCCTTCCAGTAAAGCCTGAGGCCAGCAGCGCATCACCATTTCATCGCAGCTGATGTAAGGCTCACACTCTGCGCCGTTGATGATGAGGACGCGCACCCGGTCTGGGTCTTTCAGTTTCTCATGGGTGGGGAACAGGGCTCCGCCAAGGCCGACGACGCCAGACTCAAAGATTCGCTGGCGTAACGACGCAACGGGTTGATCCTGCCAGGGGCTTAACCCTGCCATGGGGGTGCCGACATCGCGCCCGTCAGCTTTTAACGTCAGCTGCAGCCCCGTCGCCGTTTCCTCCAGCGCAGTAATAGTCCCTGAGGTAGGGGCATGCAGGTGCGCTCCCAGTCCCTCAAAGGCGCGGGTCAAGCGCTGATATTTCTGCACGGCGTCACCAGGGGCGACGACGGATAGGGATGGAATTCCGATGCTTTGGTCCAGTGGCAACAGCAGTTCGTCAGGAACGGGAGCCTCAGCGATAGCCTCGCCAATGGACATCTTTTTGTAGTGGCGTAGCTTTACGCCACCGGGAAAATGCCACAGCCGTTGGCCCAACGTATGCTCGATGCCCTTAATCATTCAGAAGTCCTCAGCGGCAGTGGGCGCTGAGGTGAAGTGATAACTGGCACTTCGACCGGCAGTAGATCGATACAGTCCACCGGGCAGGGCGGCAGGCATAGCTCGCAGCCTGTGCATTGGTCAGCAATCACCGTATGACTGAACCCGTGCGCGCCCACGATGGCATCTACCGGACATGCTGGCAGACACAGTGCACAGCCGATGCAGCGGCTCTCATCGATTTTTGCCAGCAAGGCCCCAGGTTGTGGCAGGTCATCGGCCAGCGCCTGGGGCTCACGACCCAATAGGCTAGCCAGGGCCGCGATAGTGGCCTCGCCGCCGGGCGGGCAACGATTGATCGGCGCCTCGCCATCCGCAATCGCCTGGGCGTAGGGTTTGCATCCGGGATAACTGCATTGTGCACACTGGGTTTGTGGCAACAGCGCATCAATCTGGGCCACCAGGGGGTCGGTGTTTTCCGGCCAACGCCGTCTCGCCGCACCCAGCGCTAATCCAAGGCCCACGGCAAGCAGCGTCACCAGCGCTAATCCTGTCAGCAGACTCGAGGTCAAAGTCGACCCAACCCGCGAAAGCCCATAAATGCCAGCGCCATTAATCCGGCGGTAATTAAGCCAATGGCCGGACCCTGAAAAGGGGTGGGTATGGGCGCAGCGGCCAATCGCTCGCGAATTCCGGCGAAGGCTACCAGCACCAGACCAAAGCCCAGTGCCGCGCCAAACCCGAATACCGCGGCCTGCAACAGGTTTTCGCTTTGCTGAATATTCAGCAGGGCAACGCCCAGTACGGCGCAGTTGGTGGTGATAAGGGGCAGGTAAATGCCCAGCAGTTGATGCAGCCGCGGGGTGTTGGCCCGCACCACCAGTTCGGTAAGCTGAACTGCCGCCGCAATGACCAAAATGAACACCAGGGTGCGCAGATACTCAAGCTCAAAAGGCACCAGCAGCCAGGTATAAGCCAGATAGCTGAGGCAGGACGCCACCGTCAGTACAAAGGCCGTAGCCCAAGCCATGCCCAGGGCGCCGTCAATTTGGGTGGACGCACCCAGAAAGGGGCACAGGCCGAGAAACTTCACCAGCACAAAATTGTTGACCAGTGCAGCGCTGATCACCAGAAGTGCGTATTCGGTCATTTCACCCGCATGCCGGGGCTGGCGCCGCTGTCAGGGGAAAGTACGAACAGATCTTCACCGCCTGGGCCGGCGGCCAGCACCATGCCCTCGGAGACGCCGAAGCGCATTTTCCGCGGAGCAAGGTTTGCCACCACGACAACCAGCCGACCCACAAGGTCATCGGGTTGGTACGCTGACTTGATGCCGGCAAAAACCTGTCGCGACGGCGCCTCAGGGCCCAGGTCCAGGTCAAGTCTCAGCAGTTTGTCCGCACCGTCTACGTGTTCGGCTTTGGCCACCTTGGCCACCCGCAATTCGATCTTGTTAAAGTCGTCTATGCTAATGAGGTCCGCTTCCGTCGGTGCTTCCTTAGCATTCGCCTGGGGATTGGTGTCGGTCACTTTCAGGTCTTCCTTTGACGCTTCAACAATGGCCGCAACCTGGCGTTCATCCACCCGGGTCATCAGTGGCACGAAGGTGGCAATTTCGTGAGACAACAACGGTTGGCCAATATCGGCAAACATCAGTGGTTCAACGTTTAGAAATGCTTCAGCCCGGGCAGCGGTATCCGGAATGATGGGCTTTAAGTAGGTGATCAAAACCCGGAACAGATTGATGCCCTGGGTGCATACGGCCTGCACCTCGGATTCCCGTCCAGACTCTTTGATCATCTGCCACGGTTTGTGTTCATCGATGTAGCGGTTGGCCTCGTCGGCCAGCGCCATGATCTGGCGAACTGCGCGGTTATAATCGCGGCCTTCGAAGTGGCCAATGATTTCCGGCCCGGCATCCGTCAGTTGCTTCAGCAGCTCAGGGTTGGCCAGCGTGTCCCCCAGCTGGCCATCAAAGCGTTTGCTGATAAATCCGGCGCAGCGACTAGCGATATTGACCACCTTACCTACCAGGTCTGAATTGACCCGGGCAACAAAATCCTCCAAATTCAGATCCAGGTCTGCCAGGCCCGGGCCTAGCTTGGTGGCATAGTAATAACGCAGGTAATCCGGCGCCAGATGCTCCAAGTAGGTTTTAGCCATGATGAACGTGCCGCGGGTTTTAGACATTTTTTGCCCGTCCACGGTAAGAAACCCGTGCACATACACCGCGCTGGGCAGGCGGTAGCCGGCGGCATTAAGCATGGTGGGCCAAAACAGTGTGTGGAAGTACACAATGTCTTTGCCAATGAAGTGGTACAACTCAGTGTCGTTTCCTGGCCGCCAAAACTCATCAAAGCTCAGTCCGCGCTCCTGGCACAGCCGCTCGAAGCTGGCCATATAACCAACCGGTGCGTCCATCCAGACATAAAAGAACTTGTTGTCGGTGCCGGGAATGGTAAATCCGAAATAGGGCTGGTCGCGGGATATGTCCCAGTCACTTAAACCCGTTTCAAACCACTCTTCGAGTTTATTCACCACCTCAGGCTGCAAGTGTCCTGCTCGCACCCATTGCTCAAGAAAATCCTGACATTGAGACAGGCGAACAAAATAGTGCTCCGATTCTTTCAACACCGGCTTTTCGCCGCTGACCGCGGAATGAGGGTTAATCAGGTCCGTGGGGTTGTACGTGGCACTGCAATTTTCACAGGCGTCGCCGTACTGGTCCGGCGTCTTGCACTTTGGACAGGTGCCCTTGATAAAACGGTCCGGCAAGAACATGCCGGCCTTTGGATCAAAATATTGCTCGATGGTGCGGATTTCGATCAGGTCGTTGCTTTTCAGCTCTCCATAAATTTCCTCAACCCGTCGACGGTTTTCCTCAGAATGTGTGGAATGGTAGTAGTCGTAGCTGATGGAAAACGCCTGTAGGTCGGCCTCGTGAGCTTCCCGGCTCTCGGCAATCAGCTGCTCTGGGGTGATACCTCGACGCTCGGCGTTAATCATGATGGGTGTGCCGTGGGCATCGTCGGCGCAAACAAACCAGCACTCATGACCACTCATGCGCATGGCGCGCACCCAGATGTCGCCCTGGACATGCTCCACCATATGTCCCAAGTGAATGGCGCCATTCGCGTAGGGCAGGGCACAGGTGGCGAGGATCTTGCGCTGGTTGGTCATGAACTTGGAACAGTGGCTAATGGAGTCGGCCATTATCCGGCAAATTGACCAGCGTGGCACGGTCTATCTGGCATCGTGGGCTTGTTAGCCGCGGACACCAGGCAAAAGCGGTTATAATCCCGCGCCCCTGAAAATAGGATTGTGTCCGTGGCTGATCGCTCCACTGTAGATAACCTGCTCAGTACGTTTATTGACCCGCTTACCGGCGAAAATTTGAAAGATGCCGGTGCCCTTGCTGCGGTTGCGCTGGATGGCAATAAACTGGCGCTGGACATACGTTTGGGTTACCCAGCGGCGGGCATCAGCGACCATCTGGCAACGCGCATTGAACAACACCTGCTTGAGGCAGGAGGATTTGACGCGGTAACGGTCAACCTCAGTAGCACCATTGTGGCGCACAAGGTTCAGGGAGAACTCACCCCGCTACCTGAGGTGAAGAACGTTATTGCGGTGGCCTCAGGGAAAGGCGGCGTGGGAAAGTCGACAACGTCGGTCAATCTGGCCTTGGCCCTTGCCGCAGAAGGCGCCAACGTGGGCCTGCTGGACGCCGATATTTATGGGCCCAGCCAGCCGCGCATGGTGGGGGCGTCGGGTAAACCCGACAGCGAGGATGGCCACACCATCGAGCCAAAAGTCAGTCATGGCCTGCAAACCATGTCGATCGGGTACTTGATAGAAGAAGACACTCCCATGGTGTGGCGCGGCCCGATGGTGACTCAGGCACTGCAGCAGTTAATTACCGATACCCACTGGCAGGGGCTGGATTATTTGATCATCGACATGCCGCCGGGTACCGGTGACATTCAGCTGACGCTGGCCCAGCAGGTGCCCGTTTCCGGCGCCGTCATCGTCACGACGCCTCAGGATATTGCGCTGCTGGATGCACGAAAGGGGCTGCGCATGTTTGAAAAAGTCTCGGTGCCGGTGCTGGGCATTGTGGAAAATATGAGTACCCACGTGTGCTCAAAATGCGGATTTGAAGAACCTATTTTCGGTCAGGGCGGTGGTGCCACCATGGCCCACGACTACGACGTCGAGTTACTGGGCCAACTGCCGCTGGATATTCGTATCCGCGAGCAAACCGATTCCGGCAACCCAACGGTTGTTGCTGAGCCAGACGGAGCGCTTGCGGCGGCTTACCGCGATATTGCCCGGCGCACCGCAGCGCGTTTGTCGGTGCAGGCGCGCAACAAGAAAATTCAGTTCCCCAATATTGTCATCAAGGATTGAACCATGAGCATCAAGGCTGACCACTGGATTCGCCAGATGGCGCAAGACCACGACATGATTGAGCCGTTTGAGCCCGGACAGGTGCGTCATTGCGGAGATGAGCGAATCGTATCTTATGGCACCTCAAGCTACGGATACGACGTCCGCTGCGCCGGTGAATTCAAAATTTTTACCAACATCAATGCCGCTGTCGTCGACCCGAAGGCCTTTGATGAAGCGAGCTTTGTCGATTTTCACGGAGACTGCTGCATTATTCCGCCCAACTCATTTGCGTTAGCGCGCACGGTGGAGTTCTTTCGCATTCCCCGCAGCGTGCTTACGGTTTGTTTGGGAAAATCCACCTACGCCCGTTGCGGCATCATCGTTAACGTCACGCCCCTGGAGCCGGAGTGGGAAGGCCACGTAACGTTGGAGTTTTCCAATACCACGCCACTGCCTGCCAAGATCTACGCCAATGAAGGGGTGGCCCAAATGCTGTTTTTTGAATCCGATGAACCCTGTGAAACGTCGTACAGAGATCGTGGTGGGAAATATCAGGGGCAGCGGGGCGTTACGCTGCCCAAGACCTGAACAAATAATCGTTGCGTCTTCGTGAGTGGTAAATTGCCGTGACGATCACTGCGGCTCAGTTTTCAAACTGGTTAGCGACGCGCTGACGCAACACTACAGCAACATTCGCGACAAATTTCTCCCCACCTCGCCAGTATTCCACCGCCATTTGGCCCCCCGGAGCGGTATCGGCAATCAGGCGATAAGCACCCACCCTGTCGTTGATCTTTACATTGCCCAACCTCGTGATGTAATCGCCTACCTGCAGGCCCGCCACCTGAGCCGGCTGGTTCGGATGCAAACCTGCAACGACCACGCCCCTTTCACCACCGGCCCGGCGTGCGAGCGTGATGTCCGCATCAGCCAGCACGGTGCCAATCCAGCCGCGGGTGACGCTGCCTTCTTCGATCAACGTGTTGGCCACCGCACGCACGGTGTCGATCGGAATGGCAAAACTGATGCCCTCGGCCTTCTGTCCTTTGTTGCCGTTGCCGGTGTTGCTGGTCGCTACCGCGGCGTTGAGGCCGACAATATGGCCGTCGGCGTTCACCAGCGCGCCGCCGGAGTTGCCCTGATTGATGGCAGCATCGGTTTGAATCAAGGTTTCGTACAGGCTGACTTTGACGTCTGACCGACCGGTAGCACTGACAATGCCCATCGTGACGGTTTTGCCTAACCCCAGTGGATTGCCTATGGCCAAAACCACATCGCCCACGCGCAGCGGGGTGAGCGGGCTGGGCAGGGTCGGCAGGTCCGTGTAGTCCACTTTCAGCACGGCCAAATCCGACTCTTCATCGACGCCAATGACCCGCGCCTGAATGATTCGTCCGTCCCAAAGTGCCACATTGATGTTGTCTGCTTCATAAATCACGTGGAAATTGGTGACGATGATGCCGTCTTGGCGCAAAATGACGCCCGAACCCAGCACCCGGCGATTAATCAGGCGTGGTGGCGATAATAATGTGCGGCCGGCAAATCGACGAAACTGAGGGTCGGTTGGGATGATGGCCTGCTGTCGAACCGTGAGGCGATCCACGTAAATATTGACCACCGCTGGCGCGGCCGTCGCCACTGCTGCGGCGAAAGAGCGCTGCTCAATGGCTGTAGGCAACACTTCAGGTGAAGTGACGGTTGGCCGATCTGACCATTGCTGGTGAACAATCATGGCCACGGCAGCCATGGCCAAGCCAGCAACAATGGCTTTTCCGATGAATAGAAAAAATTTTCCCGTGGGTCCCATGGGGGGATTTTACGCCATTTTGACTGTTGTATCGCTTTAATGCCGTGGACGAATCCTGTTCTAAGTAGATAGAATAGGCGGTTGGGATGCTGCGGCCTCCCGTTTTTTTTATCCGATTTTGCTGGAGATCACATGTCTAATGATGACGTGAGTCAGGGCAGGCGCCGGTTCCTGACTGGCACCGTGGCGGTTGTAGGGGGCCTTGGAGCTGCTGGAGCGGCCGTCCCATTTATCAAAATGTGGCAACCCAGTGCACGAGCCAAAGCGGCTGGTGCACCAGTGGAAGTCACCATCGACAAGCTGGAAGCAGGGCAACTGCTGCAGGTGGAATGGCGAGGACAGCCGGTGTGGGTCGTCAATCGAACCAAACCCATGCTCGATGGCCTGCCTCAGGTGAGAGATCGCCTGCAGGACCCAGATTCCGACAATGCCGACCAGCAGCCGGAGTACGCGAACAACGAGTATCGGTCCGTGAAGCCTGAGATGCTGGTGCTTCTGGGCATCTGCACCCACTTGGGCTGTTCTCCGAAATTCATTCCGGAAATGGGCCCGCAGCCTTTTGATTCCAACTGGCAGGGCGGCTTTTTCTGCCCCTGTCACAGCAGCCGCTTTGACCTTGCCGGTCGAGTGTTTCAAGGCGTTCCTGCACCGGCCAATCTGAAAGTGCCCCCTCACACCTATCTGGACGCATCCCGTCTGCTGATTGGCGTCAACCCGGAAGGAGCAGCGTGATGAAAGAACCTAACGGTCCAGTGGCCAGAGTGCTGAACGACGGCCTAGGCTGGGTTGATCAACGATTGCCTGTGGTGAATTTCTGGAATGACCACATGGCGAAGTATTACGCGCCGAAAAACTTCAACATCTGGTACTACTTCGGCTCACTGGCGATCTTGGTGTTCGCCAATCAAATCATTACCGGCATTTGGCTCACCATGCATTACAAGACCAGCGCCGCGGAAGCGTTTGCCTCGGTCGAGTACATCATGCGGGACGTCCCGTGGGGTTGGCTGGTGCGCTACATGCACTCTACCGGCGCTTCGCTGTTCTTTGTGGTGGTGTATCTGCACATGTTCCGTGGCCTGATGTACGGCTCATACCGCAAACCCCGAGAATTAATTTGGGTGTTTGGTATGGCTATCTTCCTGCTGCTGATGGCTGAAGCCTTCATGGGTTACGTATTACCCTGGGGGCAGATGTCTTACTGGGGCGCCCAGGTCATCATCTCGCTGTTTGGTGCTATCCCGGTAATCGGCGAAGGCCTTTCGGAATGGATTCGAGGCGACTATCTGGTCTCCGATGCCACACTGAACCGGTTCTTCGCGCTACACGTGATTGCTTTACCCCTGGCGCTGGTTGCGCTGGTCGTGATGCACATTGCGGCACTGCACGAAGTGGGGTCGAACAACCCGGACGGCGTGGACATCAAGAAGCATAAAGATGAAAACGGCAAGCCCCTGGACGGCATCGCGTTCCATCCCTACTACACCGTGAAAGACCTGGTGGGCGTGGGTTTCTTCATGCTGATCTTTGCCTTCATCATCTTCTTTGCCCCGGAAATGGGCGGCTGGTTCCTGGAGCACGACAACTTCGTGCCCGCCAACCCGCTGGTTACGCCTGAGCACATCAAGCCGGTTTGGTACTTCACGCCTTACTACGCCATGTTGCGGGCCATACCTGACAAGCTATTTGGTGTTTTGGTTATGGGCGGCGCTGTGATGATTCTGTTCCTGGTTCCCTGGCTGGATCGCAGCCCGGTCAGGTCGATACGCTACAAGCCGATGCTGACGAAAGTGTTGTTTGCCATCTTCGCTGTCACCTTTGTCTGGTTGGGATGGTTGGGCGCACAATCGGGCAGCACGATTCAAACGCTGCTGGCGCGTATTTTCACTGCCTTTTACTTCGGGTTTTTCCTCGCGATGCCGTGGTGGAGCCGGATGGGAACCACCAAGCCGGTACCAGAAAGGGTGACGAAATGATGCAATGGATGGCGAATAGCAAAGCATGCCTGGGCGGCGTGCTTATTGCCCTCACGCTAAATGGTGCGGCGTTGGCTGCAGGCGGTGGCGCGGTAGATCAGGCCCAGACTGACATGGGTAACGTGGCCGCAATTCAGCGCGGCGCGAAACTCTTCGTCAACTACTGCCAGGGCTGTCACAGCGCGCAATACATGCGCTACAGCAGGCTAGCGGAAGATCTGGACATGACTCCGGGGCAGGTTGAGGAAAATCTCATTTTCAACGATGCCAAGATCGGCGAGGTGATGCTGTCGGCGATGGGTAGCGCAGATCAGCAGGTTTGGTTGGGTGCAAAAGCGCCGGATCTTTCACTGGTTTCGCGCTCTCGAGGCGTAGATTGGCTATACACCTACTTGCGGCAGTTCTACGTTGATCCTTCCCGTCCGGTTGGTTGGAACAACAAGCTGTTTGCCAATGTCAGCATGCCTAACGTTTTTTGGGAACTCCAAGGCGTACAAAAGCCTGTGTATGAAACTCACACCGACGAAAACGGCAACGAGATTCAAGTGCTTACCGGCTTGGAGCCAGTGTCTGCGGGAACGCAGACGCCAGCGGAGTTTGATCAGACCATTCTCGATTTGGTGACTTACCTCGAATACCTGGGTGAGCCGGCAAAAATGAAACGAGAGTCGCTGGGCGTGTGGGTGCTGCTGTATTTGGCACTGTTTACGTTCCTGGCTTATCTGTTGAAGGCCGAGTTCTGGCGCGACGTCAAGTAATAACGCGGCTAATGCGCGGAGATAAGGCCACCTTGAGAGTGGCCAGCGCAGATAAACCAGCTAGGAAACCTGCCGCAGCAACTGCGCTCGCGGCACAACTGAGGGGATTAGAAAAAGAATGAATGTGTCAGTTGCGGCCCGAGGCCGATCCGTCATGGCGCTGTTCTCGTCACCGACGTCATTGCAAAGTCACCGGGTTCGTTGTGTTCTGGCGGAAAAAGGCATTAACGTTGAGGTTGTGGACGTTGATCCAGCCCAGCCGCCGGAAGACCTGATTGATCTAAACCCCTATCAGACCATCCCTACGCTGTTGGATCGCGACCTGGTGTTATACGACGCTGGCGTGATTACTGAGTATCTGGATGAACGTTACCCGCACCCGCCGCTAATGCCGGTGGATCCGGTATCCCGCGCTCGGCTGCGTTTGGCGATGCACCGAATCATGAAAGACTGGTACACCTTGGCTACCAAGCTTGAGGGCAGCGACAAACGCAAGCATGAGTCTGCACGAAAGCACTTGGCAGAAGAGTTGGTTGCTTCCAACGAAGTGTTCAAAGCGGCAACGTTCTTCCTGCATGAGGAGCTGACGCTGGTGGATTGCGCCGTAGCCCCTTTACTGTGGCGACTTGAGCATTTCGGCATCAAATTGCCCCGCCAGGCCGCGTCAGTGAAAAAATATGCCGATCAGCTGTTTGATCGAGAATCCTTTCGCGCCAGCCTTTCAGAAGAAGAAATTCAGATGCGCGAATGATCTCTTCCCGGCCATACCTTATTCGCGCTTTGTACGACTGGATTGTTGACAGCGATCTGACCCCGTATCTGCTGGCTGACGCGACGATTGAGGGCGTGGATGTGCCTGCCCAAGGCGTGAAAGACGATCGAATTGTGCTGAACCTTGCCCCTCACGCCGTGCAAAATATTGTGTTGGGCAATGATGCCGTGTCGTTCTCGGCCCGCTTCAGTGGCGCGTCCCGTACAGTTTATCTGCCGGTTTCGGCAGTTCTTGCGGTTTACGCGAAGGAAAATGGCCACGGCATGATGTTTGCGGCTGACGACGAAGACTCCTTATCAGCCGGGACAGACGACCTGGCCGGGGATAGCGACAAAAACGACGGTCCCGACGGCGGCCCGGGCCGCGGTAAAAGTCACCTGAAGGTTGTTAAATAGGCGTCAGCGGTGGATTTCACCGGCGTCGGTGATATTTCAGCAACCGATTAATTAACCCGCCATCGGGATAACCACGGTACCGGTGGTGGTACCTTCCAAAACCACTTCCCGGGCTAATCCGGAGCGAATCACTACCGTCCCGCTGTGCCGATCAGCACCGGCTTCACTGAATTCAAAACGGTAATGTCGGCGCAGACCCAAATTGCCTGAGTCATTTCGGGCTAATTTCATGCCCGTCAGGCGAACCGTTTGGTCAAGAAACTGCACTTGGCACTGCATGCAAGCCCGTTTGCTGGCCGACGTTGCCACTTCCCTGGCGCGCACGATATCAAACCAGAAGAAGCCAGCGCATCCCAGAAACACCAGCAGCATGGGGGTCAGACTGTCCAAATGCGTAAAATCCTCATCGCGGATGCGCTAAACTCCAACCACAGTAATACCGACAATAATAAACTCATAGCCCGTCCATGGATGCAAAGGGCGTGAGTCATTTTTCGAATTTGTGGGCGTCATGGTGCAAATCCCCGGATATACGCTACAAAAAACGCTGGGAACCGGCGGGATGGCTACGGTTTTTCTAGCCACCCAAGACTCGCTGCAACGAGAAGTTGCACTTAAAGTCATGGCGCCGGCCCTGGCGGCCGATCGCACCTTTGCCCAGCGTTTTGTCGGTGAAGCCCGCACCATTGGCGAACTCAATCACCCTAATATCGTTTCTATCCATGATGTGGGGGTCACTGAAGACAAACTCCACTACTTCTCGATGCAACTGTTGTCCGGGGGCGACCTGGAACAGCGCATACCGGATGGCATTCCCGAGCGAGAACTGCTGCGGATTATTCAGCCTATTTGCAGCGCTCTGGGGCATGCTCATGAACGGGGCTTTGTGCATCGGGATGTAACGCCTGGAAACATCATGTTTGATCCGGCAGATCAGCCGGTGTTGACCGATTTTGGTATTGCCCGGGTGGTCAGCGAGGCCACCCGCATGACAGCAACTGGCTTGAGTATGGGTACCAGCTACTACATGAGTCCAGAGCAGGCGAGAGGGCGCAATGTGGATGCGCGCTCCGATATCTATAGTCTGGGCGCCGTCATTGTTGAGGTGCTGACCGGCAAACCCCCTTACGAAGGTGACGACAGTTTTGCGGTTGCCTACGCTCATGTGTACGAGCCGGTGCCTAAGCTGCCGCCCCGGTTCCTTCGTTGGCAGGAGTTTATCGCCCGCTGTATGGCGAAAGCGCCCGCAGACCGCTATGACTCCATGGCGGAAGTTGTGGCAGTGCTCGAGGGTTTCGCCAGCAAAACCACCGGTCAAGGTCGACGGTTTGACAAGTCGGAAGCTAACCAACCCAAAGCGGACATGGCAGCCACCATGCAACTGCCGGTGCCAGACGTGTCGCCGGCGAAATCAGGACGCTTGCGTTGGGCCGGGCTGGCTCTGGGAAGAGGGCCAGCGGATTGGTGGTCGGGACTGGGTCCGGCGTTGCGTCGGGCATTGGCATGGACGCGGGGCAAGATGGACCGCTGGTCGCCATTGGCCTTGACTGGCGCATTCGCCGGTATATCGCTGTTGGCATTGGCGCTATTTTTTGCGCTACGCAGTCCGCAATCACCGCCGACACCTGCAGTAACAGTCACTCAGCCGGTGGACGCTCCCGAGCAAAGCACGGACGCGGAAGCAAACACCGAGGCCCCCTTGGCGGCTGTCGAGGTAGACCCTGAACCTGAGCCTCCGCCGTTGCCAACGGTGGTTTCTGTTCAGCCGTCTGAACCCGTGTTGGTGGATCTTGATGAGACCGATGAGGCTTTGTTGGTAGAGAGCCTGCTGAGCACGCCTCAGGGGCAGGCTCGACTGCAGTCTCTTCTGGATGATGCCCGCACGGCGCTGGCGGAAAATCGGCTGACAACACCGGCGGACGATAATGCCTTCGATCTTTTTCAGTCGGCTTTATCCTTAGATCCGGGGAACGAAATCGCCCTAGGGGGTATGGAGCAGATCATTCGCCGCTATGTGGCCCTGGCGCGAAACGCGGTGGATCGAGGTCGCTACCAGGGCGCTATCACTTTGGGTGGCCGAGCCCGTCAGGTCGCTCGCCAGATCACGCTTAACACATCGGTGGCTGCTGCCCTGGACAGTGTGGAGGAGTACGGCTATTCCCAAAGTCTGTCCAGAGCCGAGGAGGCTCAACGAGTTGGCGACCGAGAGCGAGCCTCAGAACAGCTGCGCGCGGCCCTATTGTTTAAACCCAGCGATGGCGAGGTGCTACAGGCATTGGAACTGTTGGCGTTGCCGCCTGAGCCGGAGGGCCCTCAGGTGGAACGGGACGTGCTGGCAAACGGTGATTTTGGTCCGGAGCTGCTGGTAAGCGACTCCCTGGCAATTGGCCTTGGCGAAATTACCGTTGATCAATTTGCGGCCTACGTGAGCGACTCGGGTTCCGATCCTCAAGGCTCTTCTTGTCGAAATTTGGAGTCGTGGATGCGCGCCAGCCGCAAGCGGCACTGGCGGGCGCCCGGTTTTGAACAGGGCGGAGACCATCCGGTGGTCTGCGTGAACTGGAGCGATGCCAGCGGATACGCCGCATGGTTGAGTGAACAAACCGGCAAAAACTATCGCCTGATCAGTGCCAGCGACTGGGCCCAGGAGGCTGGCCAGCCTGCGGACCCTTGCCAGGATAACTACGGTGATCAGAGTTTGCTTGCTGTCATGAAACGGCGAACGGTGGTGGAGTGTGACGACGGGTTTGCATTCACTGCGCCGATCACAGCGTTCGCCTCCTCACCTACCAGTGTGACTGGGCTGCATGGCAATGTGCGGGAGTGGACTGCAGACTGCGTGCGAGAGCGCAATGATGCCTGTCGCCAATATGCTGTCGTTGGCATGTCCTGGCTGGAGGGCAATCGGTCTGAGTTCAGTGCGGGTTCCAAAGGGTACGATCCGCAACAACGCTACAACACCATTGGCTTTAGAGTCGTTCGAGAACCCTGACCGGCGCGAAGTCGGTAAATCAGCTAGAATCTGCCGCAAATAGGACCGAATTTGAAGGCGGGCAGCTGAATGAAACTGGTTTTTCCCAACGGTGAAAGTGAGCAGGTCACTCTCAAGCAAGGCGAAAACGTTGTCGGCAGCGACGACGGTTGTGACGTCGTTCTCAAACTGGATGGCATTGCCGCAGATCATGCGCTGATCACCATTTCCGGCAATGGCGGCATTATTGCCGTTAAAGATGCCACCAACATTACCCGGGTAAACGGAACGCTGGTGGTGGCAAGAACCCCCGTCAAGGCCGGAGATGCGCTGTTGTTTTCCGCCGTGCAGTGCCAGGTGGTTGGTGCTGAAGGCCAGGTCGCTGCTGCGCCGCCGCCGGCCCCTGAGGCTTCGGCAAAGCCCAAAAACGAAGCTAGCCAGACCATCATCCGGGCTGCCATCCCGAAGTTTTTGTTGCGCGGTGTGTCGGGCTCAACGTTTGGCAAGAATTATCCGCTGCACGGTGAGCAGGTTATTGGGCGACACTCTGATTGCGACATTTGTCTGCCTGCGGACGAGGTGTCACGTCGACACGCAAAAATCACCGTAACCCCGGTCGGTCTGATGATTGAAGATCTGGGTTCATCCAATGGCACGTTTATCAACGGCGACCGGGTGGAGAAGGCGGAGTTGAAGGGGGGTGATGAACTGCGCCTGGACATGGTGCGATTCCTGGTTCAATCGCCAGGCATGGAGCCGCCGGCGCCAACCCCCAGTCGTTCCGGCGAAACCACTGCCGTGCCCGAGGAGCCGGTGAAATCCTCTTCAGCCAAATGGGCGATTATTCTGGTGTTGGTGATTGCCGCGGCGGTGTTGGGCCTTAAGCTAAGCGGCACCATTTAGTCCAATGGCCGTGCTAACGAAGGTAACGTCGCCGGAAAATCCCAGCGACGCGCCGTTTGCCGCTAGCGGCAGGTGAGGTCCACACTCTCGCCTTCGCCTGCCCGCACTTCCGATAGATCACCGTCACACCAATAACCCACCACCAATGCCTTTGGAGTGCCCCGGGCGGGGTCGCCGCAAAGATCGTTGTTCACCGGCACGGAACAGCGTGCCTGCTCGTCGCAGGAATATGCCAGGGTCGGCTGCGCATCACAGGTTCGATCGCGTGAGCCGTAGTCGGCAAACGCGACATAGACTGACCCTCGTCGCCAATCCTGAGGTGGACGGCGTCGATTATCGACTACCGGCTCCGCAGCTGGTTCCGAACGATTGCTGCGGCAGTAAATTCTGGCAATTTCACCCTCGCCAACGGTGATGGATCGACGTCCATCGCCGCAATCGTAGCCAACAAAAAGCTCTTTGCTGACATTGGCGTACGGGTTGCCGCACAGTCGGTCATCAGCGGTGACTTCGCAGTAGTCCCGTCGATCGCAGCTGCGGGACACAGCGTCCTGGGCACGGCAAATTCGTTCATCCTGGCCGTAGACCGCGTCCAAAATTCGAATCCGTTCACCGGAGTCCGATCGGCGCAGCAGTTTGTTGTCATTTTGGGCGGCAACCCCTGCGCACATCATCAGCATTGTTAGCCATGCCATTGCCTTGAGGGTTGTTGTGGTTTTTTTCATTGCGTCTTTCTCCGTCTTATTGATGGCCCCGGTTGATAGCCCAGTTGAGTAACTAGTTGAGTAACTGAAGGTTAATATCCTGCCGCCTGGCCGTCTTTTCGCGACTCGGAAGCACCGAAATACACCTGTGTTTGTGGGGTTTGCCCTTGGCGGGCGATCGCCTGATAGCCGCCAAACCCGCCACCATCAAAGCGGACTTTATGACCCCGGCGTTTTAGCTCCGCCACAACCGAATCACCGAAACCTGACTCCAGATAGACCGTGCCGCCCCGGCGCATATGACCGCCGGTGGGTTGAGGCGACCCGCTGTGGCGAATGCGAGGAGCATCTCCTGCCTCCTGCAGATTCATTCCAAAGTCCACCAGGTTCATGACAATTTGCGCATGGCCCTGCGGCTGCATGGCGCCGCCCATCAGGCCGAAACTAACCCAGGGTTTACCGTCTTTGGTAATGAACGCCGGAATAATTGTGTGAAACGGCCGCTTACCAGGTTCAAAGGCATTGGGGTGATCTGGGTCCAGGCTGAACAACTCTCCTCTGTCTTGAAGAATAAAGCCCAGCCCGGGGGGCGTCATGCCCGAACCCATGCCGCGATAGTTGCTCTGAATCAACGACACCATATTGCCCTCAGGGTCCGCCACACTGAGGTAGATCGTGTCGCCGTTTTCTAACAGCGGCTTTCCCGCCCGGTATTTGTCTGCCGCCACATGGGATTTAATCAGCGTGCGTCGTTGATTGGCGTAAGCCTTGGAGATTAGCCCGGCAACCGGTACAGCGGAAAAGTTCGGGTCAGCATAAAAACGCGCCCGATCCTCAAACGCCAGCTTTTTGGCCTCGACAAAGTAATGCAGATGATCGGCTGATCCGAAGCCGGCGGTTTTCAGGTCGAAACCTTCGAGAATGTTCAATATCTGCAGGGCGGCAATGCCCTGGCCACTGGGCGGTAATTCCCAAATGTCGTAACCACGATAGTTGGTGGACACCGGCGTTTCCCAGTTGCCCTGGTGGCTGGCCAGATCTTCGACAGACAAAAACCCGCCGTTTTTGGTGATGTAGCTGGCAATGGTCTGGGCGACTGGGCCCGTATAAAATCCGTCCCGACCCTCCAGCGCAATGATTTCCAGCGTGTTGGCCAGATTGGGGTTTTTCCAAATTTGTCCCTTGATCGGCGCTTTGCCGTTGAGGGTGAACTGTTCAAGAAACCCTGGGTAAGGCTTGAGAGTGGGAACAGACTCCGCCCATGCGTCAGCAATAACCTCGCTGACCGGAAAGCCTTCCCTCGCATAGCGAATCGCCGGTGCCAGCAATGTCTGCATGGGTTGGCTACCATAGCGCTCATGCAGCTTGAACCAGCCATCGACCGCGCCGGGCACGGACACCGATAGCGGGCCATAGGCAGGAATTTTCCAATAGCCGTTGTCTTTGAACCAGCGGGCAGTCAGGCCCTTGGGTGATCGTCCGCTGCCGTTGAAGCCCGTCAGCTCTTGTCCCTTGGCGTCCCACACCATGGCAAACAGGTCGCCGCCGATGCCGTTTCCGGTCGGTTCCATCAAGCCAATCACCGCATTGGCGGCGATGGCCGCATCGACGGCGTTACCGCCACCTTTAAGGATGTCCAACGCGACCTGGGTTGCGAGGGGCTGCGATGTGGCCGCCATGGCGTGGCGGGCGATCACCTCGGAGCGAGTCGCAAAACCTAGACCAGTGACGCGGTCAGCGCCCTGCACAGGGCACACCATCAACAGCACAAGCAAGGGCAGGATTTTGCGCAAAAGTGAAATCCGGGGGGGCAGGCATGGGACGTCAGCATAAAGCATCGCTGTGACGGTCGCGACTGCCTAAAACCGTCCGGCCAATGCTAAAATAGCCGTTTTGCGTGGAGCGAATAACCATGAAACAGGCAGTTCGAGTTGCCATTACCGGCGCGGCGGGCCAGATCGGCTATCAACTTTGTTTTCGAATCGCCGCTGGCGACATGTTGGGTCCTGATCAACCGGTCATATTGCAACTGCTGGAAATTCCGCCGGCTATTGACGCGCTCAATGGCGTTGTCATGGAACTGAACGACTGTGCTTTCCCTTTGCTGCAGGGCGTAGTGGCGACTACCGACGCCAATGAGGCGTTTGCTGACGCGGACTTTGCCCTGCTTGTGGGCGCTCGACCCAGAGGTCCGGGGATGGAACGTTCCGACCTGTTATCGGCCAATGGCAAGATCTTTGGTCCCCAGGGGGCTGCCATGAATGCTGGCGCCAGCCGCAATATTCGCGTTTTGGTGGTAGGCAACCCAGCCAACACCAACT
This sequence comes from Lysobacterales bacterium, assembly GCA_045106555.1. Taxonomy (GTDB): domain Bacteria; phylum Pseudomonadota; class Gammaproteobacteria; order Xanthomonadales; family SZUA-38; genus JANQOZ01. The sequence continues at coordinate 22,379 of JBGCET010000014.1, forward strand.
GCCTGATTGCCGCGGCGGCTGCGCCGGATTTGAATCAGCGGAATTTCCACGCCATGACCCGACTGGATCACAACCGGGCGCTGGCTCAGTTGTCGGAGAAAACCGGCACTCACCATGGCAAGATCAGTAAGATGACCATCTGGGGTAATCACTCGGCCACGCAATACCCCGATATAAGCAATGCATTGATCGATGGCGCTTCCGCCGCTGACCAGATCGATCAGGACTGGTACCGGGATACCTTTATCCCTGTGGTTCAACAACGCGGCGCTGCCATCATCAAAGCCCGCGGCGCGTCCAGTGCCGCTTCTGCCGCTTCTGCGGCCATCGACCACATGCGGTCGTGGGCTCTGGGCACGGCTGAGGGTGACTGGGTTTCAATGGCGGTGCCTTCCGACGGCAGCTATGGCGTGGAACCCGGCATTATTTTCTCGTACCCCTGTGTGTGCCGCGACGGCGATTTTGAAATTGTTCAGGGCCTGACCGTGGACGCTTACAGCCAGGGAAAAATTGACGCGACGGAAGCGGAGCTTCGCGAGGAACGTGAAGCGGTGGCTGACCTTCTTTGATGGGAACACCACTGTTGAAGAGTCTGCTGATAAGACCTCGGCCCGATTCGCTGCCGGTTTGTCGACGATGACTCCGGCAGCGGTTCAGGTGGCACTGCAAAGTGTTGACGATGCGCTGAAAACCCGCGGGTTTGCCAGCGCAATGTCGCAAATGCAGGAGCTGCAGGAGGCGGTGAGTGACGATTATTCCATCGCCTTTGCCGCCGCCCAGTTGGCTTTGCGAATTGAGCAGCCGGGCTGGGCCAAAAAAACCCTGGAAGATCTGTCAAAGCGGACGCCGCCAACGTGGCAGGCGGGAGTGGCCGTTGTGGACATGATGCGCGCCAGCGCCATGCCGGTTGAGGCCAGAACGTTGTTGCATTCGCTGCGGGAGGACAATCCGGACGAAGCGGTGCTGGACGCCAGGGCGGGTGATCTGGCGTTGGCGGTGGGCAATGTAGAAGACGCCAGAGAACTGTATGGCCTGGCGCAAAAAGCCGACCCCACCATCAGTTCGGTGTACCTGTTTTTTTCTCGCGATCCAGAGTCTGATCCTCAGACCTGGCTGGATACCATCCGCCAGGACAAAGGCGAACTGACCAAAATTCAACATGCCAACCTGAAGGTGGCCGAGGGCCGATGTCTGGATCGATTGGATCAACATGCCAAGGCGTTTGAAGCCTTCAGCCAGGCCCGAGAGTTAATGCGCGACCCGCGCCAGGCGCGGGCGCTGGACCGGCAGATCGAGATGGCCCCTGGTTACGTGGCCAGTTTCCCATCAACGCAAATGCGGGACATGGCAAGCCGCGCTCACCACTCTGATAAGCCAATTTTTTTGGTGGGTATGCCACGCACTGGCAGCCTGCTGGCCAGCCAGGTGTTGAGTGCACACCCCGACGTTCATGGGTTGGGTGAACGACGAATTCTGAGTAATTTAGTCAGTGCACGGCTGGCGGCAGCCTACGCACAATCTTCCGATTCGGAAAACGTTACAACGCCAACCACTCTGGACGCTTTGGATGGATCTTCCGATACTCTGGAGAAAACGGCGGTGGACTATTTGCAACGAGCCCTTGAGCTGGGAAGCGGCGACGCGCTGCGAACGGTGGACAAAATGCCGTTCAACTTTTCTCTGGTGGGGGCGGCTCATGTACTGTTTCCCGCTGGCCACATTGTGCATATGGCCCGAACGCCGCTGGATACTGCGTGGTCCATGTTCACTGCAGCGTTTTCTTTGCCGAATTTATTGCTTAATCTCCATGATACGGGGCGCTTGTACGCCCTGCACGACTATCTAATGGCCCAGTGGAAGCGGCGCTGCGGCGACGATGCCATCATCGACCTGTCGTATGAAAGCCTGACCTCCGATTTTTCAACCACCGTTGACAGTCTGTTGAAACGATTGGGCTTGAACCCCTCGGACGATTGCGCCAATTTCTTTGCCAGCGGCAATGAGGTCCTGACGTCCAGCGACCTGCAGGTGCGGGAGCCGGTTCACCAACGCTCAATCGGCCGCAGCGAACCTTATGTGGCATTTCTGAAACCGTTCAGCGATGCTTATGAGAAGACGGCGGCCGCCTTGCAGGAGCAAGCTCCGGCTGCTTGACTTGGGCGGGCTGTTCGGCCATCGCGTCTTGCGTGGCATGGCAATAACATGCCTGAGAGGATTGAACCTCCCAGGCGTTCATTTAGATGGGGCACTGCGCGTTTAAGGAGGTTCTTTGGCTGTCACCAGCGAATTTGTCAAACCGGCGATCGGCAGTCGGCCCTTTGACCAAAAGCTGGCCGTGGTCTATTACCTGGCTGCTATCGTTACGCTGAGTTTTTACGGCACCCGAGTCTGCCCTTTTATCGATTCACTCAATCCGTTGATCGTGATTGCCACCTTTGGCGTGGTGTTTGGTACAGCACTGATTTTTAAGCTCATCTTTGAGGAGCGCATGATGCCTCCCGATGATCCGTTCAGTCGGTCGGTGACGCAATTTTTCCTGGACGCAGGTCTGTTTGCCGCCGCAGGACTGGCGATCACCACGTTTAACACACTGACCTATGGCTTCCCCGTCGAGTCGGGCCTGAAGGTGTTAATCGGTTGCATGGCCTTCGGTGTATTTGCCGGGCTGGATAACGGATTGCGCAGAGAGCGCCGGACGCCGCCACCCAAACCCTCCGCTGCGGACGACGCAAAACGGATTTTCCCCATTACTCGACGGCTGGTTGTCATCTTCTTTGGGATTGCGATTTTTACCGGCCTGGTAACCGCCCTGGTATTGATCAAGGATATTGACTACGTCATCAAAAATGTTGGGGTCGAGTCACCGGAGTTTTTGCGCCGAGCGGTGTTTCTCGATATCGGGTTTATTCTAGTCACCGTTCTGGTGCTGTCCTTGCGCCTCATGTGGTCTTACGGCAACAACCTTCGATACATGCTGGGGCTGCAAATCGCGAGCTTAAGTGAAGTATCCAAGGGCCGGCTAGACACCTTTGTGCCGGTGGTGACCCGGGATGAATTCAGTTTGATTGCGCGTAAGACCAATCAAATGATCCAAACCCTGCGACGGGCCAGTGATGAGCAAAGCGAACTGTTTCGCGTATCCCTTGCGCTTGCCACGGAGCTTCAGCTTGAGCAGCTGCTGGCGATGATTGTGGCAACCACCCGCACCTTCGTTAATGCCGACCGGGTTAGCCTGTTTCTCCATGACCCGCGTACCGACGAGCTCTGGTCAAAGGTTGCTGAGGGGGTGGACGCTGCTGAGGAACTACGGTTTCCTGCCGACCAGGGGATTGCCGGCCAGGTGTTTCGTTCCGGCCAGAGTTTGACCATCGACAAGCCCTACGAACACGCCGGATTTAACCGCCGGTTTGACGATCTCACCGGATATGTGACCCGCAATATTTTGTGTGTCCCCATTGCCGACCGTGACGGCACCATCATTGGGGTGATCCAGGCCCTGAACAAAAACGATGGTCGATTTTCCCGAGACGATGCGGGACGGCTGCGGGCGTTTGCTGCGCAGGCCTCTGTGGCGCTGGTGAATGCGCAACTGTTTGCCGACTTAAGTCGGATGAAAAACTATAACGAATCCATCCTGCGCAGCCTTAGTAATGGCGTCATTACCTTGGATAGTGAGGGGGTGGTGGTGAAGGCCAATCCTGCCGCACTACAAATGATCGATGAATCCGAGGCGCTATTGGGTAAGGCGCTGGTTGACGTATTGGGTTTGAAAAACCCTTGGCTGGCCGGGCTGGTTTCCAGTAGCGATGAGCAGTATCTGCCCGACCAGGAACTGGTGTTGGCCAATGACCATCGCCGGTCGATCAATCTGGCGTTGGTGCCGTTGGCGGATTTGTCCGATCACACCATTGGCTCCATGCTGGTTATCGAAGATTTATCGGAGGAAAAACGGGTAAGGGCTACGCTTGCCCGTTACGTGCCGCATACGGTGGCCGATCGCCTGTTGTCTGATCACGGCGCAAATCTGGGCGGCACGGCGCAAAAGGTCACAGTGTTGTTTTCTGATATTCGGGGTTTTACGTCGATCTCTGAACGCATCGGGCCTCGCCAGACGGTGGCTATGCTCAATGAGTATTTTGGCGAAATGGCCGAAGCGGTCAGCGAGCAGGGCGGGGTCATCGACAAATACATTGGCGACGCGGTGATGGCGGCGTTCGGCGTGCCGTTTCCGGCCCAAACAGACGCGGACGCGGCGGTGAAAGCTTCGCTGGACATGCTGCAGCGACTTGAGACGCTCAATACCCTAAGAGCTGGCCGGGGCCAGGCCCCAATCGACATCGGCATTGGGCTGAACACCGGTGAAGTGGTGGTAGGCAACATCGGGTCGGCCCGGCGGATGGACTACACAGTGATAGGCGACACGGTTAATCTGGCGGCTCGCATCGAAGGGGCCTGTAAGAAATACCGCGCCCGGCTCATGATCAGTGAACAAACCCGCCAGGCGCTCAGCGGGAGCTATCCAGTGCGCCAGATCGACCGGGTTGCCGTTAGAGGTAAGGATACTGCGGTTGGGCTATACCAGGTTTTGGAGCCGGGACCTCTGGCGGAAGCGCAGGCGATGGCGCGATTTGATCGCTCACTGCAGTGGTACCTGGAAGGGGAGTTTGGCCAGGCAGCGACGGGCTTTGCTCAGCTTGTGTCGACCGATCCAACGGCTGAAATGCTGGCCCAGCGGTGTCAAACGCTGGCGAAATCGGCGCCGACGGGTGGCTGGCCGGGGTTTTGGGCCGATCAGTAGCGGGGGGCATTTCTTTAGGCCTACCGACCCTCTAATGCTTGCCGATTAAGTTGATAAAAATCAGCATCTTCCGAACTACTTCAGCAACGATTGCACATTCTCGAGCAATTTTAACAAAACGCTAACAAATCTTCGTAAAATGGCGCCCGTCGTCTGGGCTGGATTCGTCGCAGGACACGATGTTTCCAACGCCTGAGATTTTCTGGCCATGACTGCATGGCCATTACCAGTTCGTAATCGAGGCAAATCATGAAATTGATGAAACCATTGCTTGTTATCGCTGCGATGATGCTAGCGGTGCCAGCATTCGCACAGTTTTCCACTTCCGGTATCGCGGGTGTGGTCACCGACGAGGCGGGCAATCCGGTACCCGGCGCTGAGGTGTTGGTGGTGCATGAACCCACGGGAACTGCAAAGACGGTGGTTACCCAGAACAGCGGTCGTTACCGTGCAAACGGATTGAGAGTGGGCGGCCCTTACACGGTTACCATCACTAAGAGCGGATATCAGGGGGATCAGTTCTCGGAGGTGTACACCGCACTTTCCGATGAATTTGAGCTGGACGCGCAGATCCAGTCGGGTTCAGCCCAGTTAGGGTCCCTGGAAGTTGTAGGCAATGCGGTGACGGCCGGAACGTTCGGACCAGATGCCAAAGGCACAATGACCACCATTACCCGAGACCAGATAGAAAATTATCCAACCATTTCTCGGTCGTTGAACGATTTTGCTCGCCTTGATCCCCGGGTCGTTGTTATTGACAAGTCGCGACAGGAGCTGTCGGTGGCTGGCCAGAACAACCGTTATAACAATCTGACCATCGATAACGTTCCAGCCAACGACGAGTTCGGTTTGAATGCATCGGGTCTGCCGGCTCGAAACCAGGTGATCTCGATCGAGACCATCGAAGAATTCCAGATCAACATCTCGCCGTATGACGTCACTCAGTCCAACTTTAACGGCGCGAGTATCAACGCGATTACCAAAAGCGGCACCAACGAATTTGATGGCAGCGTTTACTACCTGTTCCGCGATGACAGCTTGATCGGCGAGAACGAAAACGGCGTTGACTTCAACAATTTTGAAGAAGACATCTATGGCTTCACCGTCGGTGGACCCATCATTGAAGACAAGCTGTTTTTCTTTGCCGGTTACGAGAAGTTTGAGCGCACCGATCCCGGTCCCAGTGTGGGCTTGCTCGGCACGGATCTGGCGACAGAATTCTCGACCTCTCGCGCTGACATCGATCGTATCGCCAACATCGCGCAGAACGTTTATGGCTTCGATGCGGGTCAAATAGACTCACCGACCGATCTGAATGACGAAGACGAGCAGCTGATCGTCAAACTGGATTGGAACGTGAACGCCACCAACCGTCTGCAGATGACGTATACCAACAACGAAGGTGCCGAGGTGATCATTCCCGATCGCAATCGCAACGAGTTTTCGCTGGGTTCCTACTGGTACACCAACCAGGTCGAGCGCGACGCGCTGAGCTTGATTTGGTACAGCGACTGGACGCCCAACCTCTCCACGGAGGTCAACGTGTCCATGAGTGATTACCTGAGCACCCCGTTAATCAACTCACGCCTGCCTCAGGTACTGATCGAAACCGATGGCGGTGATGTGCTGCTGGGTACTGAGCGGTTCCGCCACGCTAACCGGCTCGACACAGAGGTCACGACATTCTTTGCCGCTGCCGATTGGATCCTGGGCGACCACACGATAAAGTTCGGCTTTGATTACAAAGAAACCGATATTTTCAACACCTTTGTGTTTTCAAATTTCGGCGAGTATGAGTTTGGCAGCATTGACGCGTTTGAGGCCGGCACCCCGGATTTCTACCAGCTGCGAATCGGCACCGATCCGAGCGACCCGTTCCCTGCTGCTGACTGGACACTGGAAAACACCGGTTTCTTCATTCAGGACACCTGGGACGTGGCCTACGACTTCTCGCTGACCTACGGGGTACGAATCGACATCCCCAGCGTGGATGACTCGCCGCTGTTCAACCCATTGTTCACCGATACCTTCGGGTTCCGGAACGATGCCACCATCGACGGCAATGAAATTGTTCAGCCTCGAGTAGGCTTCAACTGGGACATCAGTGAAGGTCAGTACGCCTCACAGCTGCGTGGTGGTGTAGGCCTCTTTGCTGGATCTTCTGCCGGTGTTTGGCTTTCCAACCCCTTTACAAACCCCGGTGGCAACGTGAGTGTTTTTCAGGGTGACGTCGCGTTTAGCGCCGATCCTGACAACCAACCCATCCCCGCTGGCGGTGCCAACTCAGCGCGACAGGACGTGGACGTCGTTGACCCCAACCTTGACCAGCCCACCATCTGGCGCACCAACCTGGCCTACGATCGTGAGCTGCCTTGGGGCATCAACGGCACCGCGGAATTGGTGCACACCGAAGTGGAAAATGCGATCCAGTATCGGCACCTGAATCTGGGCACGCCCAACGGTTTACTGCCCGATGGCCGCAACAACTACTGGTGTGACGCAACCAACGCTGACGGTGGCCGTTGCAACCGCGATGCAAACTTCAACGACGTACTGCTCCTGGAAAACACCAGCGAAGGTTCCTCCACCAACTTCACGCTGGATTTCAACAAGCGTATCAACGACAACTGGGCGGTTCGACTGGGCAAGACCTGGAGTCGTTCGGATGCGGTTAACCCTGGCACATCCAGTCGAGCGATTTCTAACTGGAACAACCGTGCAACCTTCAATCCCAATGAAGAGCAGGAAACCACGGCCAACTACGAGATTCAGAGCCGCACCGTGGCCAGCATCGAATTCCGCGACAACTTATTCGGTGACTTGGAAACGGCGGTCACCATGTTCTACGAGCGTCGTTCAGGTCGGCCTTTCAGTTTCACCTTTGACAACGACGCCAACGGCGATTTCATCCGCGATAACGACCTTCTGTTTGTGCCCGCCGCGCCGGGTGATGTGGAATTCACCAACGCCGCTGACGAAGCCGCCTTCTTCGCCCTGGTGGACGCAACGCCCTGTCTGTCCAAGTTCAGCGGAACGGTGGTTACCCGAAACCATTGCCGCAGTGAATCTGTTGGATCGCTGGATGTCAGCATCCGCCAGGAGCTTCCGTTCTTCGAGTGGGGTTCCAGCGAGGTTTACCTGAACATTCTGAACTTTGGCAACCTCATCAACGATGAGTGGGGTCGGATCGATCAGGTGCCTTTTGAGTACGTCGCTGAGGTGGTGAATTTTGAAGGTCTGACCGCTGACGGTCGCTACATCTACGACTTAACCCGGGACAATTTCACCAGCCGTCAAGACGGCGTTGGCCAATCGCGATGGCAGGTTCAGCTGGGCGTGAAAGTTCGCTTCTAACGCTCACCCTAAAAAGCGATTCTTAAAACCGCCCCGGAATGGGTTCTGGGGCGGTTTTTTCGTTTATGAACGAAGGTTTCAACCTGTTGTGGCGGGCCGGTGCAGGCTATAAACTCCCAGCCGTGATGACCAATAGACAGAAAAATCTGCCGACGCGGGCAGTTGGCGTACTTCTTGGCTTAAGCCTGTGGTTCTCCGTCGGTCAGGTGCTGGCAGTGGGTTTCGGCGAGATTGAGATGGATTCCTATCTTAATCAACCTTTTGAAGCCACCGTAGAGCTGCTGAACGCCGGCGATGTGAGCAACTTGTCGGTTATGTTGGCTGGACCTTCCCGCTACCAGCAGATGGATATTTCTCCGCCGCGCAACCTCGGCGGCTACTCAGCCAGTTTGACCCTGCGCGATGGCGCTCAGGTCGTCCGCATTAGCTCCCGGCAGCCGGTCACCGACCTGGTGGTCGACCTGGTGTTGATGATGAACGCTGACGACAGCGAAAGCGTTCGCCACTATCCGGTTATTATAGATTTTGCCCCTCAGCTTGATGACGTGGTGGTGACTGCTGCCCCGGTACAGCGCAGTGCGGAGCCTACGCGTGTGACACCGGTGCCTGCTCCCAGTCGAGTGGCGGCAGTGCGTTCGGGCAATTCCTATGGTCCAGTGCAATCGGGACAGACCCTTTCAGGCATCGTTGCCGGCATTGTTGGTGATCAGGACATCAACGGATACGATTTCATGCAGGCGATTGTGGACCTGAATCCCCAAGCATTCGGCAATGGCGATATGAACCGCCTGCGCGCCGGGGTCAGTCTGGTTTTGCCCGACATTGCTGGGTTTACGCCCCAGGTGCTTTCCGCAAAGGAGGCGGTGCGGGACGTCACCAGGGCGCAAGAAATGCCTGCCGGTCCAACGACCACGCCAGAAGCGGAGCTCCCGGCCCCATCATCCGGCGGTCCTGATGAGATCGTCCGAGCTGATGTGGACGAAGACTCCAGACTGGAGTTGGTCGGTACACCCACCAGCGGCGAAATTTTGAATTCCCTCAATCGATGGCTGGATGAAGATGATGCTGAACTGGGCGTGCGGGCTCAGGAAGCGCGAAGAGATTTGGCGTACGCCACTGCCGAAATTGAGACCTACCGCAAGGAAAACGACGTACTTAAAGGACGCGTCGGTGAGTTGGAAGGGCGGATTGAGTCCCTGCGCAAGCTCATTGCCTTGCGCGCTGCTGAGGAACAATCTGAACTAACGTCAGGACTGTCTTCCAGCGCTGGCGCATCGGCTCCCGATTTGCCGAGCGCTGAGGCGGCTGCGCCCGTAGCGATTGAATCTGAGCTGGCGGCATCCGTGAGCAGGCCCGACGATACACAATCTGGCGGCGGATTGGGTTGGTGGCCTTGGGTTCTGGGTGTTGTGACACTGTTGGTTGTTACCATCGTGGTTTGGTATCGAGGTCGCCGGGAAGATCAGGTGCGCGCCCAGCGAACCGCTGACCTTGTCCACCGTATTCAGCAAGCCGGTAAAAAACCTACCGGTGAATACGACGCTGTCGAGGACTAGTTCCTCCCTCAACTTTCCAACCCGTTTAGAATCGGACAGCCTGATCTGCCGAAGTTATACTGTGGTGTCTTTTTTCACAGTCTCTTTTTCATGTCTGATTTTCTCACTGATACCGTCAACATTACTCCTACCCGTGGCATGGACGTGCTGTCCCAGCAGGAGGTGGCTAGGCTGCACTTGGCTGGCCACAGCGGCATGCACGATCTGTTTCGCCGCTGCTGCCTGGCAATTCTGAACAGTGGGCACGATCAGGACGATGCTCAGGAGCTGATGAAAACCTATGAAGATTTTCAAATCCAGGTCCTGCAGCAGGACCGAGGTATCAAACTGCAGTTAACCAACGCACCGGCCGAGGCGTTTGTTGATGGTCGTCTGATCGAAGGCATCCGGGAGATGCTGTTTGACGTGCTGCGGGACATTGTATTTGTGCACAGTCAGATCTCCGCTGACGAGTTTGACCTGAGCAACGGCGAAGGCCTGACCAACGCGGTTTTTTCCATATTGCGCCACGCAGGTGTCTTCAACCCCGGTGACGACCCCAATATGGTGGTGTGCTGGGGTGGACATAGCATTTCCCGCATCGAATACGACTATACAAAAAAGGTCGGCTACCACCTGGGGCTTCGAGGTTTGGACATCTGCACAGGGTGCGGACCGGGGGCGATGAAAGGGCCAATGAAAGGGGCCTCCGTTGCCCACCGGAAACAGCGCACCTATCCGGCGCGCTATGTTGGCATATCAGAACCGGGCATTATTGCTGCCGAAGCGCCGAATCCGATTGTGAACCAGCTGGTGATCATGCCGGATATTGAAAAAAGACTAGAGGCATTTGTCCGCTTCGGTCATGGGATCATTGTGTTTCCCGGTGGCGTGGGTACCTGCGAGGAAATTCTCTATCTGTTGGGGTTACTGCTGGATCCTGCGAACAGCCACTTGCCGTTTCCTCTGGTGTTTACGGGCCCACCGGAGAGTAAAGCCTATTTTGAACAAATTGATGAGTTTATTGGAGCCACTCTGGGTGCCGCGGCTCAGCGCAAATACGAGATTTTTGTGGATGACCCGGAAGGGGTGGCACGGCGCATGAAGGCCGGCATGGCGGAGGTGCGTCAGCATCGCCGCGATACCAAAGACGCTTTTTTCTACAACTGGGGCCTGACCATTCCTCAGCCCTTTCAGGTGCCGTTTGATCCTACCCACGCCAATATGTTGGATCTGGCTCTGCATCGCGATCAACCGGCCCACGATCTGGCCGCAAATTTGCGTCGCGCGTTTTCCGGCATTGTGGCCGGCAACGTAAAGGAAAACGGACTGAGGGCCATCCAGCAACACGGTAAGTTTAAGATGCGCGGGGAACCGGACATCATGCAGCGACTGGATCGTTTGCTGGCATCGTTTGTTGAGCAGCAGCGGATGAAGTTGCCCGGTAAAAAATACATTCCCTGTTACGAGTTGGTGACGGACTGATGGGTGTCTGATCTTGATGGTCGTTGAGCGCCGTGGAGCCTGATATGAATCGTTGGAAGTGGACAGGCCTGGTTTTGGTCTTCCTGTTTGTTGTCTATTGTGGAGTCGGCTTTTTTGTGGCCCCGGGCCAGCTAAAAAAACAGTTGGTTGCCCAGGCTAAGGAGCAGGCGGGCGTTGACCTGAGCGTGGGGCAGGTGAAAGTGAACCCGCTGGCCTTGTCGGTAACGCTGGAAAAACTCGATGCAAAGGACAGCAACGCGCGAGATCTTATTGCGGCAGAGAAAATTTACGTCAACCTACAGCTCTGGCCATTGCTGAAAAAGACCATCGCTTTGCGCCAGCTCACGCTGGGCCAACCTGACGTCAATTTGATTCTCACAGCGGACGGTGAGCCCCACTGGATGGACAGCATCCCTCCCTCCAGTGGCGATACTGAACCTCAAGAGTCTGACTCGGCGCCTTGGGTGTTTCAAATCGCTCAGACCGACGTCGTCGATGGCGTTGTGCGGTATGCCGACCAACCCCACCCCGAGGCCTATGAAACGCGCATTGGCGGGCTGAACTTTTCTTTGGCCGGACTCACCACCCAGGCAGGCGAGCCGGCCCCGGTGTCCATGGTGTTTGCCCATGAAGGGCAGGGAGAGGTGAGCTTGGCCGGAGGCTTTGCCCTTAATCCACTGGTGTTTGATGGTCAGCTCAATGTATCAGACCTTCAGTTGCAGCCATCGTGGCGTTACGCCCGATATCTGCACGGGATTTCCCTGGCCAGCGGCACTCTCAATGGGGCATTGAACATCAAGCTTAACGGCGCAGACGGTTTGGATGTGGTGACCAGCGACGGTAGCTGGGCCCTGACCGACACCGACATGACGTTGGCTGACGGAACCTCCTTGCTGACCTTGGCCCAGCTTGACGTATTGGGTCCGGTGCTGTCTCTGTCTCAACGGTCAATTGTGATTCCCCAGATTTCGCTCAGCGACGGCCGTCTGCGATTATTGCGTGACTCTCAGGGACAGCTCGACCTCCCCCAGTCTCTGCTGGGCGACGAACCGGCGGCTGCGGCGCAAGGTGCAACAGAGCCTGCCGCTGCTGAGGTATCTTCGAGGTCTTCGGCAGGGGCTGATTCGAGTCCGCCAGTTGACCCTGCATTTACGGTGTTGATTGAAAATTTTGAGGTGCAGCAGTTCCCCATTGAATGGACGGATCAGGCGGTAGAGCCTGCGGTTTCGCAAACGTTGACCATCAATTCGCTGAGCGTGACGAATTTTGATCTGAATCCTGCCACTCAATTTCCGCTGACGCTGGAGGCGGCGCTGGATCAGGGCACGATCAAGTGGCAGGGAACCCATGGCCTGACGCCGCTATCCGCAGAAGGCGCATTGGAACTCTCAGCGTTGCCGTTGCCGTGGCTGACGAGCTACGTGCGTCAGTCGGCGGCCATTGATTTAGCGCAGGGTGACCTTGCCGGTTCGCTCAACGTGGCGGTTACGGAAACGGTCAGTGTTGAGGGCGGATTGAGCATTAATTCTCTGGATACACAGGGAGCAGAGGGGCCGCTGGCCAGCTTTACTCAGTTGTCCGTTTCTGGTTTGGATTTGCAAATACGCCCAGACCAGCCGGCGCGTTTGGTATTTCAGTCCGTCGAGCTGAAAGAGCCGGCCCTGACCTTTGCCATCGCGGAAGATGCGAGCAGCAACTTGTCCAGACTGGCTCGGTCATCGGCTGTTGATTCTCAAGACAGCAGTGAAAACTCAGGACAGCCGGAAGATGAACAGGTCTTAGCGCCCCAGGTTGCGCTGGAAGTATTCACCATCCAGGGCGGTCGACTGACGTTTTCCGACGCGTCAGTTGAGCCTGATTTCACGGCCAACATCACAGACTTCGGCGGTACCCTGAAGGGCTTGAACAGCCAGGTCGATTCGCCGGCCACGGTGGAATTTGCCGGCCGCCTGGAGGGCTACGCAGATATTGGTATCACGGGTGAACTTAATCCGCTGGAAGATCGCTCAAAAATTACCTTGAGTACAAAAAATATCGACCTGACTTCGGCCAATGCGTACGCCGGAAAATTTGTGGGACGGCTAATTCAACGGGGACGACTGGATCTGGATCTGGGTTACGAGCTCGACGGTAATTCTCTCAAGGGCAACAATAAGGTCACCCTTGGACAGCTGACCTTGGGCAGCCAGGTAAACAGCGAGGATGCCGTGTCGCTACCTCTGGACCTTGCGCTGGCGCTCTTGAAAGATCCCTCCGGAAATATTGACCTGGGCGTCCCGGTGGCCGGGCAACTGGACGATCCGCAGTTTCGGGTCGGGTCAGTCATCTTCAAAGCCTTCGTAAATCTGATTGTTAAGGCTGTAGCATCGCCGTTCTTTATCATCGGTAAATTAATACCCGGCGGCGGAGAGGACCTTCAGTACGTGGGCTTTGCGCCAGGTGTGGAGCAGCTGGACGATGCGGGTCGAGAGCGTCTTGGTCTGCTGGCCGAAGCGCTGCTGCAGCGCCCTAATTTACGCCTGGATATTGCGGGAGTTTCCAGTCGGGCGTTAGATGTCCCGGCTTTGCAGCGATCTCAGCTCAACATCCAGTTGGGGCTGGGCACAATGGACGAAGACGCCAGATCAGTTGCCCTGACACAGGCCTTTGAGCAGCAGATCGGGCCGCTGCCGGTGTTGCCGACCTCTGGCGACGCTGAGGTTGAAGGTGCATCGACTGAGGCTGAGACCGACATGCAGGCTGTGTTGCAGGGGCTACTCGACGCTCAGGTGGTCAGCGACGATGTCTTGCTGACGCTGGCCGGTGCCCGAGCGGCGGCGATAAAGCGTGCCCTGAGCGAGGTTGACGAGGCACTCACCGAGCGAGCCTACGTGCTTGAGTCTCGATTGGTTGAGCTTAGCGGTGGTGAAGAAGTGGTGGTAGAGCTGGTGCTGGCTGCCGGCGGCTAGGCTACCGCGGTACTCATCAACGGGGGAGGTTTTCCAGCCCCGCATTGGCTTCCTGGGCCGGCACAAATAAGTCTTCGGCTTCAGCCCACATGTCTTGAGCAATCGCCAGCGATGCGTTGGCCTGCTGAGTATCGCCCAGAGCGTGATAAGCCTGGGCTGACAGCCAGTTACCCTCAGGGTGATATGGCCAGCTCAAAAGCAGGGGCTCCAGTGCCTCGACGGCTTGTTGGGGTTGACCCATCTGCAGCAGCGTTTGGGAAAGTTCGAGCAAGATTTTTTCATATTCAGCGCGACTGTCCTCATCGGTAAATTGCGCTGACCCGCGAAACGAGGTCGCTGCCTGACGTAAACTTGCCACCGCCAGCTCGATTTCGCCGCGCTGGCGCTCGATAATGCCTCGGGTGTACTGCACAACAAATTCCAAATCGATCCTCCCGGAATCTGTCAGGCCCTTGGCGATTTTCTGATTGTGAAATTCCGCCTCATCCAGTTTCCCTTCGGCCATAGCCAAAATCATGTAGCCCACACTGGGAATGAAGTCGTAGGGCGGCTTAAAGCCTGGAGATATTTGGGCAAGGAACGCCTCCGCCTCTGCCGTCTTGTCCGTGATTGCGTAGAGCTCCATGTTGCGCATGTGCGCCACGATTGCATCAATCTGACCCAGCGACTGGGACTCAATGGCGAACTTCTCCTTGCTCTGTTCCAGTGCCTTGGATGGCTGGCCGAGCGTAGCGTACATTTTGGATCGAATCGCTGCCAGGCTGGATAATTGTCGCGGTGCCTCAGCGACAAAATCCGCCTCCTCCAGCAGTGCTTCCGCCTCACTGATGTTGCCGCGACGCAGTTGATTCATCGCCAGTCTGATCACCGGCGTTACCATATTGGTTTGCGCCAGCTGTCCTTGCTGGTACTGAAATTCTGCTCCTTCCAGGTCGCCCTGGTCAGTTTTGATATCACCGATGGCGATGGCCGGCAGGTAGTTTTCCGGTAAAACCTCCTTGTACCGTTCGTAATTGGCGATGGCGTCTTCATTGCGGCCCAGAATGCGCTGCAGGCTGGCAACTTCATTGATCAGCCAATGTTGGCTGGGCAGGTGCTCGAGGGACTTTTCCCAGGCGGCGATGGCCTGCTCCAGTCGGTTACCGTTTTCTCGGTAGCTATAGCCCAGGGACAGCCATGCGTCCGGATCATCGTCGTAAAGCTCGGTCCACATTTCGTAAACTCGCGTCGCTCGATCCGGTTCGTTCTTAAGGGAGTAAATCCAGGCTTTTATCCGGATTTTCTCTTTTTCACTCAGCTCGTGAGACAAGCGATTGAGTTCTTTAAGATTTGCCAGCGCTTCATCGTTATTACCAATGCCTTCGTTTAAAGCGGCCAGGGCGAGATAGACCTGAGTAAAGCCAGGGTCCAGCGCCACCGCTTCTGTCCAGCGGGCAATGGCAGTATCGACATCCGTATCAAAGGTGAGCGCGTTTTTGCCCTCTACCAGCAGCCGAAGTGCGTCACGACTCTCAGTGACCAGTTCTTTGGAAGGCAAACGCGAACTCAGTTTGGAGGTTTCATTGGATGGAGGCTGTAATTTCTGGGTAACGGTTTCGGTCGCAACGTCAGCAAGATCGAACAGCGTATCGGCGGTCAATGAGACCTTCAGCAGCAGGTCTTCATTGTCGACCTGATAGAGCAACAGGTCGGCCTGCCAGCGATTATTTTGCAGCGGCTTCAAGGCGCCAGTGAGAAAGTAGTCCTGATGGTAGTCCTGGGCGACCTTTTGCAGCAGCGACAGCGGCGCATTGAGTCCATCAGAATAGCCGGCCCTTTTGAACTTCCAAATGTTGCCGTTGCTGTAGTTTTGGTAGAGCGTGTAGGTGGTGGCAAAGGGATTTGCATCAAAGCGGGATTCCATCAGCAGACTGAGTGCGTAGGTCTCCCAGGTTGTTTCCTGTTCCATCCCCTCTGGATCCAGGAAAAACACCGCGATGCGGTCAACGTGTGCGGCGACTGGCACCTCAACCGTAACGGTCTCGCCATTTTCATCGGTGGCGCTGCGTATCTGAGAAGCGGCCTCAACGGGATTTTCTGGATTGAACACCATGACCAGGCCGATGGCTGCAATCAGATTCAGCGGAACGCCTACCAGTTCTCGCCTACGCCATTTGTCCCGGCCCGGCGCACCATGAAACCAGGCCACCATAATGACCGTTGGCAGGCAAGCCAGCATGCCTATCAGCACCCCGTCAATCAGACGGTCAGACAGGCCATAGCGTTCAACCATCATGTCGGTGAACTCTACGCCAGCAAAGATGGCGCCCAGATAGATACCGCAGATTTGGGGCACCCGGCGTTTAAACAATTCCTGCATCACGTTCATGAGGGAATTTTAGCCTTTTGTGCCGTGTGAAAACACTGCCGGTAGTTTGCCTGGAGCGGGTTGTTGGCCGCGCTCAATGGCGTATTTTGATTAAGAAAAATTGACACAATTGCCCTAAACTCTGCTCTGCAGAACGCTAGACTTACTGATCATACGGATTTGCGGGGTAGGAAATGTCAAAGAAAGTTCTGGTCACCGGCGGTGCGGGGTACATCGGAAGCCATGTGGCTCGCCAACTGGGCGAGCGTGGTGAGCAGGTTGTGGTGCTTGACAATCTGTCTACGGGTTTTGAGCATGCTGTGTTGTTCGGCGAACTGATCACTGGTGACGCGGGGGACATGGACCTGGTGTCCAATATTTTTGCCCAGCACGACATCGATACGGTGATGCATTTTGCGGCGAGAACCATCGTGCCTGAGTCGGTGGAAGACCCACTCCGGTACTACCAGAACAACACCATGCAAACCCGCAATTTAATTCAGAGTTGTGTCGACCATGGCGTCCAGCAGCTGGTGTTTTCCTCAACGGCCGCGGTTTACGGCATGCCGCCGGGAGGAGAGGCGGGTGAAGATACCCCCACTCAGCCCATAAATCCCTACGGCACATCAAAGCTGATGTCTGAATGGATGCTGCGAGATGTAGCCGCCACAGGTAAGTTGAGGTCCGTTGTTCTGCGGTATTTTAATGTCGCGGGTTGTGACCCTCAGGGGCGTATTGGTCAAAACACGCCGAAAGCGACGTTGTTGATCAAGGTACTGGCCGAGTTGGCGATGGGCAAGCGTTCTGAGGTGAAGTTATTTGGCACCGACTACGACACTCGAGACGGCACCTGTATTCGCGACTATATTCATGTGGAAGATCTTGCTGACGCTCATCTGCGGGCATTGGACTACCTGCGAGATGGCGGCGGCAGCGAGGTCATGAACTGTGGCTACGGTGAAGGCTTTACCGTGCGAGAGGTAATTACCGCGGTCGAGCGCAGCCTTGGAACCGAATTGGCCATTGTGGAGGTGGATCGTCGACCCGGTGACCCGCCGGAGCTGATAGCCAGATCTGAACGCATTCAGCAGGTTCTTGGCTGGACTCCCCGCTACAACGATCTCAAAGTCATCGTAGATTCGGCGTTGGGTTGGGAGAAAAAGTTGGCGGAGCAAGGTAACGGCTAGGCATTGCCGGGGGTCGGAATGACCAACCCATTGTTGTGGGTGATCCTGTTGACCGGCGCTGCGCTGCTATCGAGGCGGAGCCTGCCGAGGCTGGCCTCTTTTTCCGCCATTGGCGCCGTCATTGTGTCACTGGCAATGACCCCCCCTGCGGCATTGCAGCTGACGCGATGGTGGGAAGCCGCGTATGTGCAGCCATCCTCCTGTCAGCAAACTGCGCCAGCGAAACTGATTGTGCTGCCAGGCGGCGTTCGCCACCCGGATGGATTAGACGACTTATCGACGCTGACGCTCAATTCCATTGTCCGGTTAGAGGCATCATTTGCGCTGGCAAGAGCCCATGAAAGTGTGCCGATCGTTGTTGCAGGCACTGCACGAGAATTCCAGGTGATCAATGCGATCGCCAGCCGGCGCGAGCATTCGTTTGTGCTGGACGCAATTTCGGGCGCAGAAAATACCTTGGAAGCGGCCAGGGCGGTGGCGGATCGGTACTCAAAGGACGATGGACCACTCTGGCTGGTGACCTCGGCGCTGCACATGCGACGGAGCCTGCTGGCGTTTGATGACGCCGGTGTCGAGGTGTGCCCGGTTGCCGCCGATGTTACTCGGACCTGGCGCGGAGTGGTGCCGAACCATGGCTCGATTCGCCGGCTGGATGCGCTGCTGCATGAGGTAGTCGGTCTGGTGTATTACAAAGCGCGGATGGTGTTTGGCCTTTGAGTTCTCCTTCAGAACGCGGTCTGGCAGATTACACCTGGTAAAAATCCCTGTACCACTGAACGAAATTGTTGACGCCGGTTTCCACCGGAGTGTCGGGTCGGTAACCCACTGCGTCTGACAGGGCGTCAATATCGGCGCAAGTTGCCGGAACGTCGCCAGGTTGCATGGGTAGAAACTCTTTTTCAGCCTTCTTGCCCAGCGCCGTTTCCAGAATTTCGATAAAGCGCATCAGTTCGACAGGCTGGTTGTTGCCAATGTTGAACACTCGATAGGGCGCTTTGCTTGTCGCTGGGTCCGGGGAGAGGCTCTGCCATTGCGCATTAGGCGTGGCGACGTGGTCGGATAACCGGACAACCCCATTAACGATATCGTCAATATAGGTAAAATCACGTTTGTGTTGGCCCCGATTAAATACCTGAATGGGCTTGCCTTCCAGAATATTGCGGGCAAAGATGAACAATGCCATGTCTGGTCGCCCCCAAGGCCCATAAACGGTAAAGAACCGTAACCCTGTCGTAGGCAGGTTAAACAGATTGCTGTAGGTGTGGGCCATCAGTTCGTTGGACTTCTTAGTCGCCGCATAGAGGCTAAGCGGGTGGTCTACGTTGTGATGCACTGAAAAAGGCATTTGCGTATTGGCGCCATACACCGAGCTGCTGGATGCGTACACCAGATGTTCTACCTGATGGTGACGGCAAGGCTCCAGAATATTGAGGAAGCCAACGATGTTGGTATTGATATAGGCGCTGGGGTTTTCCAGCGAGTAACGAACGCCCGCTTGAGCTGCCAGATGAATGACCCGTTGGGGCTGAAAGGTGGAGAATGCTGCCGCCACCGCGTCTTTGTCCTCCAGAGAAATGCGGGTTTCAGTAAATCCCTTGCGATCAAGAAGGCGGGACAGGCGGGCCTCCTTCAGCGTTACGTCGTAGTAATCGTTGACGTTATCCAGGCCAAGAACGTCGTCACCTCGGTTCAGCAATTGATGGGCAACGTGACTGCCAATAAAACCGGCTGTGCCGGTAACTAGTACTCGCATGGTTTATTCTCGCTGGATAGGGCGGGGGGCGTGTGGCTAGAGTCGACCATCAACCTGGTCAGACGGAAATACTGATTTGATGTCAAAAAACACGTGGTTGGGTTTTCCAAATCGTTTGAGTTTTTTGAGCCCGCGGTCGCTGAACGTCTTGTGGGCTACAGCCAGAATGATGGCGTCATAATCACCTTCAGCAGGGTCTTCACAATAGTTGCCCTGGGTTTTCGATTGTGCGGTGTCCGCCGCAACCCAAGGGTCATGAACGTCTACCTGAGCATTGTAGGTCTGCAGTTCCCGAACAATATCTTCTACCCGGCTGTTTCGGAGGTCTGGGCAATTTTCTTTGAATGTCATTCCCAGCACCAGAACCCGTGATTCCACAACATGAATCTTGTTCTCGGCCATCAGTTTGATCGTTCGGCCTGCCACGTGGGCGCCCATTCCATCGTTCAGCTTTCTGCCAGCCAGTATGACTTCCGGGTGATAACCGACCTGAAGCGCTTTGTGGGTTAAATAATAGGGGTCAACGCTGATGCAGTGCCCGCCCACTAAGCCTGGCCGAAACGGCAGGAAATTCCACTTGGTGCCCGCCGCCTCAAGCACCTCCAGCGTATCGATCTTTAATTCATGAAAAATCAGTGCCAGTTCGTTTATCAAAGCGATGTTCAGGTCGCGCTGAGTGTTTTCGATCACCTTCGCTGCCTCAGCAACACGAATGCTGCTGGTCTTGTGCGTGCCCGCGGTGATGATTTTGGAATACAGTTGATCCACAGTGTCAGCAGCCTCAGGGGTTGAGCCTGATGTGACTTTGATGATGGAAGGGAGTCGATGTTCCTTGTCCCCCGGGTTTATGCGCTCAGGACTGTAACCAAGAAAAAAGTCTTTGTTCGTTTTAAGCCCCGAGGCTTCTTCCAGCAAAGGCGCACAAAACTCCTCAGTGGCGCCGGGATAAACCGTCGATTCAAAGATCACCAGACTACCAGGGGTCAACACTTTGGCGACAAGATCGCAGGCAAGAGCAAGAGGAGTCAGGTCTGGCTGTTTGTTGGTGTCGATGGGCGTTGGGACGGTAAGGATAAAAATACTGCACCCGCCCAGGTCATCAACCGACGATGTGAACGTCAGATGCTCGGCCCGAGACAGTTCCACCTTGTCGACCTCCAGCGTACTGTCATGGCCGCGTTGCAGTTCATCAATACGCGTCTGGCTGACGTCGAAGCCAATTGTTGGCACCTGCCGACCAAATTCTACCGCCAGAGGCAAACCGACATAGCCTAGGCCAACGACGCCAATTTTCGCTTGATCCAGATTCAGAGACAATGCCATTGAGTGAGCAATCTTCGTGCGTAACAGCCTCAAGTTTATCGGAATTCTCAGGCCATTTGGGGGGTTAACCGCCTTGTGTCACAGTCGTTTAACAACCCCTTGTAAGCAAATGCCTACGTTTGTTGTAGGGATGTAACATTAGTTTCGGTTGTAGGCCTTCTTTCTACCGACGGATGCGATAATCTTAATGCCGATGGAGCGATCGCAGGGACGCTCCCGGGGAATTTGCCAGAACTTGAGCTTTGCGCAGTGCGCAAAATTCCTCATCAGCGACAGCGTTTTGCGGGGAAAAAATGCCTACAATTAGATTGTTCAAACAGTACATCAGGATACCCTATGTATTGCTTGCAGCCATTGACGGGCTGTTACTGTTTGCTTGCCTGTACGCGGGGTCGCTGATTCGATTCGGTAATTTGGATCAGGCTGATGCATTCATGGGCGACGTGATGCCTCGTGCCTTCATGTTTGCACTGTTCATGCTGGTTGGCATGAGCGCGATGGGGCTCTACCAATACCAGCGTGCGGAAAAACTGGGCCAGTTTTTCCTCCGACTTGGTGTGGCTTTCACGATCGGCTGGCTTGGTCTCACCGTCGTTTATTACGTATTGCCAGATCTTTACTCCGGTCGCAGCGTGCTCCTCATCTCCCTGGTGACCGGGGTTGCTGCCATCACCATTTTCCGACCCATTTATTTCCGAATCATGGACGTTGACGGGCTGCGTCGTCGCACAATTGTGATGGGCGCGGGGGATTCGGCGGCCAACCTGCTTGAGACAATGCAATTGGCCAACAAGAGTGGATTGAAGCTCACCGGATTTGTCGCGGCAGAAAACCAATCGGTTTCGATTCCGGAAAATCGGCTGCTGAACGTGGGCAAAGGCCAATTGGCAAATTACTGCCAACGTGAGCGAATCGAGGAAATTGTGCTGGCAGCCGATGACCGCAGAAAAGCATTCCCGATGCGCGACTTACTGGAATGTAAACTGCGTGGCATCGCCATCGTTGAGCAGATGACCTTTTTCGAGCGCGAGCAGGGTCGAGTCAGGCTGGATTTGCTGTACCCGGGTTGGTTGGTTTTTTCCGACGGCTGCTCTCGCAATGTATTTAGAACGGTCAGCAAACGCGCTTTTGACGTGGCAGCCAGTACCTCTGTGTTGATCTTGTCGTTGCCGATCATGCTGCTGACTGCGCTTCTCATCAAGCTGGAAGATGGTCTGGGCGCGCCGATTCTCTATCGCCAACAACGAGTGGGCGAACGAGGTGGGCTGTTTGACGTGTTGAAATTCCGCAGTATGTCGGTCAACGCAGAGAAAGATGGCAAAGCCCAATGGGCGCAGAAAAACGACCCCCGAATTACTCGGCTGGGGTCGTTCATCAGGCGAACGCGAATCGACGAGCTGCCTCAGGTTTTCAACGTCCTGAAGGGTGAAATGAGTTTTGTCGGACCGAGGCCGGAACGCCCCCAGTTCGTTAGCCAACTGGGTGAGGCCATCCCTTTTTATGACGAGCGACACGCGGTGAAGCCGGGAATCACAGGCTGGGCTCAGATCAAATATCCCTACGGCGATAGTATTGAAGATGGTCGGTCCAAGCTGGAATATGACCTCTACTACGTGAAGAATCACAATTTGATGCTGGATCTTTACGTCATGATGACGACTTTGGAAGTGGTTCTGTTCGGCAAAGGCCGATAGTTTCAGGGCCGATGGATCGGCATTGATGGAACCGTTTTAAGGGTTGTCTCGCCAAATCAAGGCATTTTCTTGGGAATTTGACCAACTCCATCAGCAAACGCCGCAGATTTTCTGGATTTTTCCGATATCCTTAGCCAATCAAGGGATCTATAAAGGGTGGGGCATGCGTCTTCTACTCGTTCTGCTGTTTTCTCCATCATTGGCGCTCGGCGCCACTGACGCATTCTGTGATCAGCACACCGGCGTTGCGCCGCTAGTGCATCCGATTGTCTTTGTCGGTCAGGTACCGATTATTGGGGATTTCGGCAACATCGCTTCAACCTTCCTGAATCACCGGGGTAGGATCCAGTCGGTGCCCCGAGGCGGTGGACTGTTCATTCGATATCCCGATGGTCGCGTATGCAATCTGACTCGCGAAGCGGGTTTTGGAGACACCAGCTTTCAGGGCGCCGAGTCGATTGCTGTACGTGATCCGGCAATCCACTTTTCTGGCAATAAGGTGCTTTTTTCCATGGTTGTGGGTGGGCCCGCGGTACGGTTTGCCACCGGCACCTACCGCTGGCAAATGTACGAAGTTACCGGGCTGGAATTCGGCAGCCCGGTCAGCATCACCAAAGTGCCCAATCAACCCGCCAGCTTTAACAACATTAACGCGACTTATGGCAGCCAGGACCAGATTATTTTCGCCACCGATCGGCCGCGAAATGGAGCGCTCCACCTTTACCCTCAGCTGGACGAATACGAATCGACCCCCATTGTTACTGGTCTTTGGTCATTAAATCCTGCCAATGGCAGCTTGGCGCTTCTCCAACATTCACCGTCGGGGTCTTTCGACCCGTTGGTTGATAGTTTTGGGCGGATCATATTCACCCGCTGGGATCACCTGCAGCGCGACCAACAAGCAGATGGTGACGATCTGTTGAATCGGGGCTTTGGGACGTTCGACTGGGCCAGCGAGGCGGTTGGTGCCGCCACCACCCAAGATCGGGTTGAATACTTTCCTGAGCCTCGCGGTTTTCGTACGGATTTGCTGACGGGAACAAACCTCAACGGATTGGAGATTAACCACTTTTTTCCATGGATGCTCAATCAGGACGGTACCGGCGAGGAGACCCTCAACCATATCGGCCGCCACGAGCTTCATGATTTCTTTAACGTCGCATTTAATGACGATTCAAACCTGATCGAGTTTGCCGCGTCCCAGTCCAATCGGGTCAATCCCAATGAAGCATTCAACTTTTTTCACATTGCCGAAGACCCCACCTCGCCGGGCCGATACTTCGCCATCGATGCACCCGAATTCACCACTCACACCTCGGGTAACCTTTTTGCCATCGAGGGCGCGCCGCAGGTGAACCCTGACGATATGGTGGTGACCCATGTGACGCACCCTGAAACGGGTGAAACTAGGAACGTTGCCGAAAACAATGGGCACTACAGGGACCCAGTACCGTTGTCGGACGGGCGATTGTTATCCTCACACGTTGCAGAAAAAGGTCAAAATTCTAACCTTGGGTCCGCCCTTAATCCGGACCCCAGCTACAAATTTCGCATTCGTGAACTGGTGGCAATCGGTGGCGGTTTGCGCGGGCCTGGGCAACCTTTGACCAGCGGGCTGGCGGTGAATATTACGTACTTCAATCCAGACAACCTGGTGACATTTCAGGGTAATTTGTGGGAATTGTCGGGGGTCGAAGTCGTTTCTCGAGAGGTCCCACCTTTTTCTATTGATCCCCCGCTGAAATTACCGGAGTCCAACGCGTTTGATCAGACTGTGGTTAACCAGCAGCGGCTCAAGAATTACCTCAAGAACAACGATCTGGGGTTGTTGGTAGCGCGAAACGTTACCAGCCGAGACGACGCCGATATCCAGCAACCCTTTAATCTCGTGGTGCCGGGCGGCGTGTCGGGAGTTTCCAGTGCCGGTAAGGCCTATCCTGTGAGTTACTTCCAAGCCTATCAGGCAGATCAAGTTCGGGGCATCGGAGGTATCGACAGTCCGCGGCCTGGCCGACGTCCGCTGGCCAGGCCGCTGCATGATTCTGCCGCTGTAGTGGCAAATCCTGCCCCACCTCCGGGCATGACCGGCGCCTTACCTGTAGCGTCCGATGGGTCGGTTGCCATGTTTTTCCCTGCCCGTAGAGCGACGTCCTGGGAACTGTTGAGTGACACGGGGGAATCGGTGATCAAGGAACGGTATTGGATTACGTTCCAGCCCGGTGAAGTGAAAGTTTGCGACGGCTGTCATGGCGTCAACAAAGAGGACCAGTTTGGCGGCGGACAATCAAGCAATACGCCCCAGGCATTGATTGACCTGTTAAATTATTTTGACACCTACGCGCCGCTATTCGGCGACGGGTTTGAGGATTGAAACGTATTAGGGCGCGGCGCTTCCCGGTCGCCTGCCTACCCTGTCTTGTTGCACTGGCAGCGGTTTGGGTGGGGAGCTAATCCAGCCGGAAACGAAATTTCCATCGCTGAACCAGATTTCAGAACGGCCGTAGGTCCAGACGTTCTCGGTGGCGGTTGTCGGCGCATTCAGCAGATCCAAGACCTCCAGTTTCGATATGCCCACCGTTAGTGCGGCTTGGGTGGGGTTTGCCCGCTGATTGATTTGCTCAAGGTGGTCGTCAGGGTCATACACCGATTGCACCCTGCCGTCATCGAACGTGAGCTTTGCATCGCCATAGCGCCAGATTGTGTCGTCACTGCTGTCTGGCGGGCCAAATCGCTGTAGCAGGTCAGTGCGGGCCAGCCCCACCAAAGTCTGTGAACCGTCCATGTAGAGCGATTCGTCAGCCGTCGCCGCCGGACTTTGGTAGACCGGCGGCTTTGGGCCCGGAGTGAACCAGATTACCGACGCTGCAACGATCGCAACCCCAGCCAGCCACCAGCGGTTTTTAAACGGCGTTGCGTTGTCCGGCAGTATCGGCACCGCGGGTTCCAAAGGTTCGGCCGGCTCCTCGGTTTTTGCCGAAGGGGGCGTTGGAGCCGCTGGGCCCGTGGCGCGGTGACGACCCGATCGGTTGCTGGAATCCAGCATGTCAGAGGGTAGGTCACCAAAAATTTTTCGATAGCGTTTCAGTTCTTCGAACGCAGACTGGATTTCGTCGAATTTAGCCTGAGCAATTTTAACAATTCGAGGATTCCCACCCGCACGGTCGGGGTGCGCCGCCTGGACTTTGCGTCGATATGCCTGGGTAATTTCCTCCCAGCTGGCACTGGAGTCGACCCCCAGGGTGCGGAAGATTTTGTCGAAATCTGGCGCTGTCATTCTTTGTGAAATTCTATTACCAGCCAGTGAATCATAGGCATCCCTGCTATACTTACCGGTAACGAATTCATATGCAAGCGGCAATCGATCGGCGGACTTTTGGCGCAATCTACGGGGGCAATAAAATGACACGTTTCGCAATTCTTGTGGTTTCGATATTTCTGGCCGCATGTGCTGCAGCGCCCAACTACGATTCTGCGCCGGCGGCACCCCAACAGGGCGCAACCAATCTGGTGGAGGAATACCTGATTGGGGTAGACGACGTTGTAGAAGTAACGGTTTGGCGAAACCCAGATCTGAATGCCACGGTGCCAGTGCGGCCTGACGGAAAAATATCGGTGCCGCTCATTGGTGACGTGGATGCAGGTGGCAAAACTCCTGAGCAGGTCGCCGACGTGATCAAGGAGCAGCTGAGTGTCTATATCAAGGAACCGCTGGTTGCCGTCATCCTGACCCAGCTCAATAGCCATGAATACCTTTCCCGAGTGAGAGTGACAGGGGCTGTCAGAACCCCGATCACCATCCCCTACCGTCAGGGAATGACAGTGTTGGATGCGGTGCTGGCGGCCGGGGGGCCTAACGAGTTTGCTTCCTTGGACCGAAGCCGTCTGATTCGCAAGACGCCGGATGAAGTAGGTACCTTCAACGTCGTGCTGGGAGACATTCTTAACCGTGGCGATCTCACGACAAACTTCAGTTTGCGGCCAGGTGACGTCATCACTGTCCCTGAACGCACTTTGTAAACGAACAGCTGACGAGTAAACACGGTCATGGATCCGCAGGTTGAAAGACTCGCCCAATCGCTTCTGAGAGAGCTCTTGTCCCATCGTTTTACCTGGTTGATGACCGCGTTGGTTATTGGCTGTATTGCGGTGGTTGCCGGCCTTACGTTGCCGAAAAAATATTCCGCGTACGGCAGTATCTTGATTGAAAACAGGAACATTGTCGGTCCATTGATGGAGGGCGTGGCTGAACAAACTCAGGTTGAAGCGAGCTCCGCTGCGGTAGTGAGGGAGTTGGCGTTCAGTAAACGTTCCATGGAGGAAATTCTCAGAAAAGGCCGCTGGCTGGAGGATGAGCCAACACCAGCTGAACAACAATTTTTGATGGATCGGATCATAAGCAGAACGCGTATTGAAGAGCAGGGAGGGAGTCTCATTGGCATTTCGTACAACGACGACGACCCCAATCGAGCATACGTGGTGACCAAGAGCTTTGTTGATTGGGTGATTGAGGAGAGCCGAGAAAGTAAGCGGCGAGAAAGTGTCCGAGCCTTTGAGTTTATTCAGAATCAGGCGGACATCTACCGAGAAAAGTTGCTTGAATCCGAAGAAGGGCTAAAAGAATTCAGATCGTCCAACTTTGACGCGTTACCCGAATCAGCAGCTGATGCAACGGGCAGGGTCAACCAATTGCGCCGAGATATCGAGGCATTGCAGGTGGAAATCCGGGAGTTGGAGGCCAGGCGGCGTTCGCTTCGAATGCAGTTGTCTGGAGAGGCCGCAGTAACCTCGGCGATGGGGCAAAATGCCGATCGTCGAGTGCGGCTGGCGGCGCTCGAGCAAGAACTCGCCACTTTGCGAATGAGCTATCACGACAGCTACCCCGATATTGTTCGTCTAAACGGACAGATCGATCAGTTGAAGGCACAGTTGCAAAATGCCCCTGGCGACGTCGTGTCCAACCAGAGTCGCGGAGACAACGAGGGCAGATCATCGTCGATCAATCCGCTTTACGGCGAGCTGCGTAGCCAGCTGGCAGCCGCAGAAACCGACAAAGTGACCATGGAAGCGCGCTTGCTGGAACTGCGGGAACTCCTGGGGAAAGAAGTGGGACGGACCCAGCGCATAGCGTCTGCAGAAGCCAGCCTGTTGGAGCTGACTCGCGATTACGACGTTAACAGAAGTATCTATCAGGATCTCCAGCGGCGGCGGGAAAATGCCCGTGTATCCATGAACCTGGATCAGGAAGACCAGGGGGTGATCATGAAAATTCAGGAGCCGCCTGCGGTACCCCAGGCACCCAGTGGTTTGCGCTTTATTCATATCATTGCGCTGGCAATTCTGGCCAGTATCGCGGTTCCCATAGCAGTGAGTGCAGCACTGGTACAGTTCGACCCTCGGCTCAGAATGAAGGAGCAGATCGAAGAGCTTCAAGTACCGGTGCTTGGGGTCATTTCAGAAATGCAAATGCCGTCCAAGCGTCGAGCCCTTTCCCACGCGGTTTTTGGCTTGGGAATCCTCATTCTTGCCAGCATTTATGCTGGCGCTGCGGCACTTAAGCTTTCCGGGTGGGTTCCATGAATAATCGATTGGACAGCGTTATCGATATGGATTCGCAAGATGACGATCAAGGTTTATCGGAAAAACAGCTTATTGCGAGAATGGCTGAGCCGAACCCTCTGGTCCAAAGAGACCTGGATGATGGTCGTATCATTCATTCCCGGACGCCTTCTGAATCGAGTTTTAACGCATTCAGAGAGTTGCGCACGGATTTGCTGCATCGAACCGGCAACGAGAATTTTGTCGCGCTGGTCACCTCGGTGGTAAAGGGCGGTGGGGCAACGCACGTTGCGATTAACCTAGGTTCAGCCATTGCCCTGGATCGCAGTCACACGGCGTTGATTGTTGATTGCAACATCTATCACCCAACGGCTCACAGCGTTCTGAAAATAGACAAGTCCCCGGGGTTAACCGATTTTCTCGCTGATCCTGACGGTGTACGCATTGAAGACATCATTCGGCCGACCGGAATTCCTCGGCTCAGAGCGATACCGGTGGGATCAAGGGCAGGTCAGGAGACGGAGAATTTTGGCAACCTCAACATGCGGCTTCTGATCCATATGTTGCAGCAACGTTATCCCGATCGATACATCATTTTGGATGCGCCATCGATGCAATCAGCCGCAGACACGCGAATTCTAGCCGACTACGCAGATCAAATTATTGCCGTAGTTCCCTACGGCCGTGTCACCTCGTCAAAGGTGGTGGACGCCTGCCGAGCCTTCCCCGTGGAAAAATTTGCGGGTGTTGTGCTCAATCGTCAGCCCACACTATTCGGAGATTAGTTGTGAAAATATTCGGCCTTTTTATGCTGGCAATGGTCAGCACCTCTGCGTTGGGTCAGGCCACTGGACCCTCGCTGGATTACGGCCTCGGTATCCGGGCAGAATACCAAAGTAACGTGACCCTGGACCCTACCGACGAGATTGATGACCTGCTTCTGGTGCCCTTCGTGGACTTTGACCTGACAAGGGCCGGAGCCAACGTTGATGCAACGGTGACCGGACTACTTGAATACGTGACGTTTCAGGAAGATGCCTTCGACAATGAGTTTCGAGGGGCCATCGATGCCGATGTTCTTTGGCGGATTTCTGACCAGCGATTCCACTGGGTTTTTGAAGAAAACCTCGCCCGGTCTCAAATTAACGTGTTGGATCGCAACACACCGAACAACCTGCAGCAGATAAACACTCTGAGCACAGGGCCGGACGTCATTTTCCGCCTGAGCGGGACAGACAATGTGATGTTGTCAGCGCGGTATCGGAATTTTTATGCTGATGCTCGTGATGACGACTTTTCCGGCGTCGGCGGGGCAATCAGCTGGAACCGCCAAAGCAGTCCGTCGTTGCAGTATGGCCTGCGGCTGGAACGCAGTGGTGTCAGCTTTGACGACCCGAGTTTCCTCAATACCGATTACGACCGAGATCAGTTGGCGCTGAATTTTAACAGTGCGCGAAACCTCAGAGGGGGACGACATGAGTTCTCTGCCGAAGCGGGATACATGCGCATTTCATTTGATGATGCAACAAGAGACGATGCTGACACCCCGTTGTTGCGTTTGGCATACGACGTGACGCGCCCCGATGGATTAGCGTACGGCATCAGTTTGACCCGGGAAATTGGCGATATCTCCAGCGACTTGGAGCGGACGGGCAGAATCCCTCAGCTGGACAACGTGCTGCAGACCGGGCAGACAGGCGACCCCTTTGAGCGCAGTCGACTGGATGCAAATTTCTCCCGGGCTTGGGACCGTTTTTCATTGGGGCTGACAGTGAGTCTTGATGACCAAGATTTCGACGCTGCGGCCTTGGATCAGGAAAATCTGTCCGCTGCGATAAACGCCGAGTATCGCGTCAGACCGCTGGTGTCGGTTTTTGGTGGCGTTGTCTGGATGGATCAGGAGTTTACCCAACTGGGACAGGAAGATGAGTTTCTTGACGCCAGTGTTGGCATTCGATATCAGCGAACGCGACGCATCAATTACGATCTGCAAATCCGTTACAACGATCAGGACAGCACAAATCTGACCCAGAGGTCTGACAATACCAGTCTTGTTTTCAGATTTACCTACCGGCGTTAAACCCATGAAGTTGGTTGACTCATCAGTCCCTGTTGCGCAGGAATCTGAACGACTTGTACTGCGGGTGGTGAGTGAAACAGCCGAATTTAGTAGTCTGAAAAGTGAATGGAACGCGCTGGTTGATGAATGTCCAGACGTGGATTTTTTTTCCAGTTGGGTTTGGACTTTCAGCTGGTGGATGTCGTCAGAGAGAGGTCGAGACCTGCGTATTTATGTCGTGAGAAACGACCGGGGTGACCTGAAGGCGATACTGCCTTGTTGTTTGACCGAAAAGCGGGCGTTGGGCTTGTTTTCTTATTATCAGCTGGGTTTCATTGGTTCGATCGGCGAAAAAGGCGTTTATTATCAAGATCTTATAGCGCGCCCTCGGGATCGCGCTAAGGCCACCAATATCATTATTCCTCAGCTGCTCAGCGAGTCGGCGGTTTGGGACATGTTGAGTTTTGCCAACATGCCAACGGAAAGTCCCTTAACGAGGCGTCTTCCTCAGGAAATGCCAGGGCATCGTTTTATCGGAAAACGTCGTCCAACCGCAATGCTTGAGTTGCCGCCGTCGTGGAATTTATACCTGGACATACTGGACCGTGAGGAACAAGAAAGGCTCGAGCAGGCGCGACAGCAGTTTGGGTTTATGGGGGATGTCCACTATCGCATCGAGAAGGCCGATCAACACGGCGTACTGCTGAAAAAATTTCACGAATCTCTTCCGGCAACTCACAAAACGCCTGAACAACTGCTGGCCAAGCAAACACAATTGTTTGATGAGCAGGATGAGGAGTTTCAGCTGGCGTTTCACTACCTGGAAAACGATTCTGGTGACTGGGTTGCCGCGATGGCCTGCATTTTCTGGCGATCCACCTGTTACTGCATAGAATTTCGTGAACGGCCAAACTCAAAAATTCCAGACGTTTTCCTGCTGCTTGTCGGCAAGAGCATTGAGCACGCAATTGGCCTAAATTTTAGCCGCTGTGATTTACTAGGAGGCAATCGCCTCGACGCAAAACTCGCGTTAACCCATCAGGCTCGGGACACGGTGACCATCGGCGCGTACCGTGACACTCGTTTGGGGCGGATGCTGCGTTTTCTGCAAAGAAGCTCAACGGCTCTGAGGCGCTCTGGTCGTTCATCTGGCGTATGAGTAAACGCGCGGCCTTAGCAAATGTTCTTCTTCGGTCCGGCTTGAGTTCGTTGCTGGGGCATGTGGAAAGTCGGCGACGAAGCAGCCTCCTGATCTACGCTTACCATCGAATTCTGGATCTGCCTGCCAGCTATCATTACGACCAAGAACTGATAAGTGCCAGCGTGTCATCATTTGACGCCCAGGTTCGCTGGATCGCAAAGAACCGGACGCCCCTGACTTTTCATGATTTGCTGAGACTCGAGAAGCGCGGCGAGCCGCTGCCCGAGCGTCCCTGCATCGTGACCTTCGACGACGGGTTTTTCGACAATTATCGCAATGCCTTTCGGGTCCTGAAAAAACACAGCGTACCCGCAACGTTTTTCGTTTCTACTGACTATATTGGGTCCGAGCAGACCTATTGGTTTGATTGGTTAGCCCACCGAGTTCTGGATCCCAGTGCCGACAGGCTTCAAAGTGATGCGTTGAACGCAGATCTTGGGTTACCCCAGGGTCTGTCAGCGCGCAGACAAATGGTGTACGAGGTGCTGAAGCAGGCTAAGGCATTGAGTGGTGAGCGTCAGCTCGCCTTGATCGACGAGCTGTTGACTCATCAACGCGAAAACCCAGATCCGGAGGGGGCGCTTTGGAGCATGCCCATGGACTGGGATATGGTCAGATCCATGAGCCAAGGGGGTATGGAAATTGGCTCCCACGGCGTCAATCATTACATGTTGGCGAAACTCGACGAGCAACAGCTCAGCGTTGAGCTTGATGGGTCAAAACGCAAAATTGAATCTGAAATTGACGCGCCGGTGGTGAGCATTGCCTACCCGGTGGGTGGGAGTGATGCTTGCGATACCCGAGTATTTGAGGGCGCCAGAGCCAGCGGGTACCAGTACGGATGTGACTACGTCAACGGTATGAATTATTGGCCAAGCGAGCACCGATATTCATTGGCCAGAAAGCAGGTCGAGCTGCATGTAACGTTCCCGGAATTTGTTTGCGCCGCTAATCTACCCTGGCTTTACTAAATGCTGTTCACACTGGGTTATCTGATTATGGTGCTGATCCGGCCGCAGGAGTTTGTGCCTGCGCTGCAGGGTGTGCCCGTGATGCCAATTCTGTTGCTCATGTCGACCTTGGTGTGGGCGATGAGCCGAAAGAATTTCGATTCGCCGCAGTTTGCCCTGGTGGTGATGTTTCTGTTGGCCACGGCGTTCTCCCGATTGGCATCAGGGTGGGTGTCAGGCACGTTTGACTGGATTGTCGAATTTGCGCCTACCTGTCTGGTGTTTTATCTGGTCGCTGGAAGTATCAACTCCCAAGGGCGGCTGAAACTCTTTATGGCCACTATTGCCCTTTGCGCGGCAACCATGGCTGCCCATGGTATTGATCAGGTACAAAGCGGAGTCGGCTGGACTGGCGCTCAGATGATCCAGGGCCGGATTACCTACCTTGGCGTTTTTAACGACCCTAACGACCTTGGCTTATTTTTTGTCGTCGCACTACCGATGGTTCTCAACCTCATGAAAACCACCCGCAGTATTGTAATGCGGCTTCTGTGGTTGTGTTGCCTTGGCTTAATTCTGTATGGCGTGCTGTTGACCGACTCCCGAGGCACCCTTCTGGCAACCATGTTGGTTTTTGGGATGTTGCTGATGCGCTGGAAGGGACCGCTGGTGGCGGGTGTGCTGGCGGCACCCGTATTGGCCGCAGCTTTGATGGGGCAGTCGCGTTTGCAGGAATTGGATTCGTCGGAGGATTCTGCGGCGGGCCGAGTGGATGCCTGGTACGAAGGTATCCAGATGTTTAAATCCAACCCGCTTTTTGGTGTCGGCGCCGGGCGCTTTACGGAATACCATCATCTGACCGCTCACAACTCTTTTGTGCTGGTGTTGGCCGAATCGGGAATGCTGGGCTTCAGCATTTTTCTTGCCATGATCGGTTACTCCCTGTTAATGACCTTTCGCTTGAGCAAGGTCACCCTGGAAGACGTCAGAGCGCGCCCGCCACCTAAGGCCTCCGCCGCCGAGCAGACCATTGCGCAGCCGCGATATGGAAAACGAAAGGTCGGCTCAGAGGATGGAAAGATCAGTAAGGACGACCTGAATTATTTGAAGGGTCTGGGGTATACCTTCTACCTGTCGATACTCGGTTTTTGCTGTTCGGCATTTTTCCTGAGTCGGGCTTACACCGTGGTGCTGTATGTGTTGTTTGGGATGGTGGTTGCGTTGTATTTGATCGCCCGCCGCAAAGGCGTGCAGTTACCCAGGTTTGGCCTTTTCAGTGATGCCTTTGCTTGGGGTGTTGCCTCGATCGTGGCGGCCTTTGGATTGTTCGTTATTGTTAGAATCTTGTTGATCACTTCATCCTGACAACTAAGGATATTTATCGTGACATTGTGGATTGGAATACTGTTTGTTGTTTTTTTGGCAGCACTGTCAGCGTTTTATTTATTGCTTCGTAGTCGCAATATGCAGATGTGGTTCCCATCCTATGTCCGGCGGCAGCGTCGTCAGCCTATTCAGGGTCCTACTCATGTTCTGTTCTGTTTCGTTGACCACTTTGAGCCCATGTGGGCGCGTCCCGACTATGAGACTGAGTGTCGCCGAGTTAAGCGCTGGGTAGATGAATACGGGGCGATGGCAAACCGTCATCGGGATGCGGATGGTTTGCCGCCGGGACACTGTTTCTTTTACCCAGAAGAAGAATACCGAAAGGAACACCTGGACGGCGTTGTCGAGATTTGTCGACAGGGCTTTGGTGAAATAGACGTGCACCTGCATCATGACAACGATACCGCCGAGGGGCTGACAGAAAAACTTCAGCGGTTTCGAAAGATCCTCCACGAAACCCATAATGCGTTGCCGGTCAATGACAAAGGCGAGCCGGTTTATGGGTTTATCCATGGCAACTGGTGTCTGGACAATGCTCGGCCCGATGGGCGCTATTGCGGGGTCAACAACGAATTGCAGGTGTTAGCTGAATGCGGTTGTTATGTTGACTACACCTTTCCTGCAGCCCCCGATCCGTCCCAAACTCCCACAATCAATCAGATTTACTACGCTACTGATGACCCTCAAAAACCTCGTTCTCACGACCATGGCGTCCGGGTAAAAGCCGGCGGTAGCGCCAGCGGCGACCTGATGCTAAT
Organism: Lysobacterales bacterium; assembly: GCA_045106555.1. Taxonomy (GTDB): domain Bacteria; phylum Pseudomonadota; class Gammaproteobacteria; order Xanthomonadales; family SZUA-38; genus JANQOZ01. The sequence continues at coordinate 56,713 of JBGCET010000014.1, forward strand.
ACAGGGTCCGTTAATGCTGAACTGGCGCGACCGGAAACTAGGGCTGATCCCACGAATTGAAAACGGGGATATTCGAGCAGGCCAAGAGCCCAGCCCTCAGCGCACTGATCTTTGGGTAGAGGCCAACGTTCACATTCAGGGACGGCCTGAGTGGGTGTTTATCAAGGTGCATACCCATGGTACTCAGGAGGCGTCTACCGACGTGTTGCTGGGAGACCCAGTTGATGCCATGTACAGTGACCTGGAGAGCCGTTACAACGACGGCGAAAACTATGTTCTTCACTACGTCTCATCTCGAGAAATGTACAACATTGCAAAGGCGGCGGAGGCGGGTCTTGACGGTGACCCCAATCAATATCGTGACTACGTCTATAAAAAACCGGAATTTTCTCCACCTGGCTGATGGTCAAACCGCCCCATGGAAAGGGCGTTGTGCCATCATCGGACGCGCTCAGCGGTCAGTGCTAAGTGCGTTTGAATTGTTCAATAACGTTCTCAAAGCAGGCCATCGTATTTTGCGCATTTTGGTCCCAAGTGTATTGGGAGATCGACTGGCGAAGACGGGCCCGATCCCAGGATTGAGTCGCAACCCAGTCTAAGGCGTTCGCATATTCTTTCACCTGACCGGCGGGTACCAGCAGCCCGTGTTCGGGAGGCTGAACCACTTCCGCTATGCCTCCCACGCGTGTTGAGACTACCGGACGACCGCAGGAAAGTGCCTCGATCAGCGTGTTGGGAACGCCTTCATTGTGGCTGGACAGGGTGATGGCATCGCTGGCGTTGATCCAATGGGGGATTTCCTCATACGCGGTTTCTCCAACAAATCTGATCCGATCGCCGGCGCCGCTGGAAATTGCCTGCCGCTCAAGGGCTTGGCGCTCCGGGCCGTCACCAATCAACGTGAGTAGACAGTCCTTTTTTTGCATTTGCGCAAAAGCGTCAATCATCAAACCTAAATTCTTCACCGGGTGTAATCGGGCCACACAACAAAATATGAACGGTTCGGCAGGCAAGCCCACCCGCTGCCTTGCCTGTGCGCCGTCTTGGATGTGGAACATCTGCTGGTCAATTCCGTTGTACACAACGGTCAGTTGTTTTGGCGGAAGCCCCAGCTCAATCGCGTCGTCACCCAGGGCTTTGCTGACAGTGATCAATTGATCCGCGGTTCTTAATGCCCGTTGGGTGACCTCCCGGGCGGCGGGATCGACACTGTGAATGTCCGAACCGCCCGATTTCATCACCACAGGCACACCCATTTCATTGCCCAGGTGCTGACAGGCTGCTCCGTCAGGGCTGACCCAAAGGCTATAAATAACATCGGGTTTTGGCGCACTTAGCGCCGCCCTGCGAATCGACCGATAGTAAAACCGCCAGCGGTCAGCAGCCATTATTCGAGGGGGATACCAAAATGTTGGATAGGCCACGTCGTTGGAAAGTGCTGATCCTCTGAAGCCTGTCCGAAACCCTTTTCTGAACCAGGGGATAGGCACCAACAGGTCAACGTCTACCAGCTCTCTCAGATGCTGAAAGTGTGATTGGTTATACGTCGCGTAGGACGACAGGTATGGATTTGGGTAGGACCGAGTCAGCGCGAGCACTCTCATGGTTCCGATCCCTAGTTAGTCAATGAGCCGAAGTATAGACGGATTATTCTCTATCGCAGGAGGATTTTTCAGTTTGCCGAAAGCGCAATGGGCGGCCAAACAGGTCCAGCGATTGTTACCAACGGAAAACCTTGCGTGGATAATGTCGTCATTGGCGGTCGCCGCAGGTAAAATACGCACTGCTTTACGCGTCAGCCCCGTCTTTGAGGATCACCTGGGATGAATAAACGGCTAAGAGTAGCAGTGGTTGGCTGTGGCCAAATTGCGGACGGCCACGTGGAAGAAATTGGCAAAATCGAACAGGCCGAACTGGTGGCGGTTTGTGATTTGGAACCGATCCTTGCCGAACAGCTGGCACGACGCTACCAGGTCAACGCATGGTACGACGACTTCGCTCGCCTGTTGACGGAGCAAAGTCCGGATGTTGTCCACATTTGTACGCCGCCGGCCAGTCACAAATCGATTTTGGAGCAGGCTGTTGCCGCTGGCGCCCATGTCTATGTAGAAAAACCTTTCGCCATTCACTATGACGACGCTAAGGCGATGATTGACTGTGCTGAGTCGGCGGGCAAGTTGGTGACCATTGGGCACAACAGTCATCTGGATCCGGCTGCAGTTCGCATGCGAAAAATTATCTCGTCTGGTTCAATCGGAGAGGTTGTGCATGTCGAGAGCTGGTTTGGGTACAACCTGAGCGGTTCGTTTGGCAAATTAATCTACTCAACGCCGGATCACTGGGTGCATCAGTTGCCCGGCGGGCTGCTGCAAAACAATATTAATCATCTGATGCACAAGCTCACGGAATTTGTGCTGGACGACAGCCCGACCGTTGACGCTCTTGCCTGGCGTTCTGATGTTAGTCGTCACTATGGAGATCGGCGGGACAACATGGCTGATGAGCTTCGGCTGAACATTCGTGGCGAGAAGGTGACAGGCAGCGGGGTTTTTACTACCCGAGCTGGCCCAGTCGGACACTTTCAACACATTTACGGGACCCAAGGTCAGATTCGGGTCGACTACAATACCCGAGCCGTTGTGTTGGATCGCGGAGTTGTTCTGCCCAGCGCAATTGGCCGACTGCTGGCGGGCGTGAGTACTGCTGCTAGCCAGACCGGCAGTGCAATTCGCAATCTCTGGCACTTCACGACAAACCGCTATCACTATTTTGCCGGCATGCAGGCATTGATCCGACAGTTCTATCAGGCTATTGCTGAAGGTCGTGAGCCGCCGATTTCTCATCAGGAGATTCTAAGAATTACGCGCCTGCTGGATGAGGTGTTTGAGCAAGCTTCAGGAGGGTCATCGCGATGAAAAGTCTGGTTACCGGAGCCAATGGTTTTCTGGGTTCCCGCCTGGTTGAGCGCCTTTTGGAAACCACCGACGACACCGTGGCCTGCCTAGTGCGCCCTGGCAGTAATGATACGAAGCTAAGCGCTCTTGAACAGCGTTTCCCGGATCGTATCGAGCGCCTTACCGGCACCCTGTCAAACACCAAAGATTGTGAGGAGCTGGTGCAGTGGCAGCCGGATACGCTCTACCATCTGGCGGCAGGTGTCACCGGTCCGGCGGTGGAACTTTTTTTGAATGGCAGTGTGGCGACACGTAACCTGCTGGATGCCGTGGTAGCCTCTGAGCATACGCCGCTGTTGGTCTACTGCAGTTCTTTTGGCGTCTATCACACCGCCACCTTGGAAAGTGGCAGTCTGATCGATGAATCCAGCGCGCTGGAACCCAACCCGGAGCAGCGAGATCTCTACAGTTTTGCCAAGCTGCATCAGGAGCAATTGGTTCAGAAGTACCGAGAAGAACACCAGATTCCCACGGTAATAGTTCGGCCCGGTGTCATTTATGGTCCCGGCGGGCCCGCCATATCGAGCCGGGTGGGGCTGAACGTATTTGGCATCTTTCTTTTCGCCGGCGGCAATAACGCTTTACCCCTGACCTTCGTCAGCAACTGTGCGGACGGCTTTATCCGAATTGCCAATTCGCCCGAACCAGCGGGGAGGGTGTTTAATATCGTTGATGACGATCTGCCCACGGCCAGAGAATTTTTGCGTCAATATCGGCGTCGGGTGAAAAAGGTGCTGTCGCTTCCGGTTCCGCCATTCCTGATGAAAATGCTTGCCTCCGCGATCAACGGTTACAGTCGCTGGTCCAAAGGCCAACTACCGGCAATCCTGACGCCTTACAAAGCAGCGTCGATATGGAAAACTACACAATTTTCCAATGCTGAACTTAAGTCCACAGGTTGGCAGCCTGAGGTCTCAACGTCGCAGGGGTTGGAAGGTCACTTTTCCTATCTGGCCAATTCAAAAAATTCATGAACGCCAATTCTGATCATATCCTTTCCCTGATGTACCACGACGTTGTGGAAAGCGGCGATCTGGCCAGTTCCGGGTTTTCCGGCGGCGATGCGGACCGGTACAAACTTGAGGCCAAGGCATTTTCACGTCAACTGGCGATCATCCAAGACTGCGGCATGCGAGCGGGCACGATTGAACAGGCGCTGAGCGAACCTCTACTCTCGTTGGTTCTGACCTTTGATGATGGCGGGGTCGGTGCACTGGATGCCGCCGATTGTATGGAAAAGTTTGGCTACATTGGCTACTTCTTTGTCACCACGCAACGCATCGGACAAAGCAGATTCCTGTCATCGTCGCAGATGCGCGATCTGAGTAATCGTGGCCACGTTATCGGCAGCCATTCTGCATCCCACCCTCAGCGAATGGCGTCTCTGCCTGCCGATACGATTTCCGCGGAATGGCAGCAGAGCCTCGACACGCTGCAAGACTCACTAGGGAGCTCGGTTGATGTGGCCTCGGTTCCAGGGGGCTACTATTCTCCGCAGTTGGGTGAGCTGGCGTTCAAGTGCGGAATTCAAACGCTGTTTACTTCAGAGCCAGAGCGGCGGGTCCACAAATCCAATGGTTTGACCACTCTGGGGCGTTACACCGTGCTGAACTCAACGGGAGATGACGGGATTAAGAGTCTGGTGACCGGAAGTCGGTTTAGCCGCCAAAAACAGTATCTGAACTGGAACGCCAGAAAGATGCTGAAACGGGCAGCAGGCCCTTGGTACGACACTGTACGTCGGCGTATTCTGTCCCGTTGATTTCGCCATCAACCGTCTCGATCCACCAACATGAGTAGTCGATTTTCAGCGCTGAAACGCGTGGGGTTTTCTACTATCAGTGTCTATCTGGAATTGATAGGTGGCTTCGTTATCTCGGTAATCATCGCCCGCCATCTGGGGCCTGAAGATTACGGCGTGTATACCTTTGTGATCTGGTTGAGTGGGTTGACCATTGCCGCCGGGAATCTGGGGGTGGCCAATGCCGCCATCAAGTTTGTGGCCGAAGCGGGCAGCAGTGACGATCCGGCCAAACTTACAGCCGTTCGTAACCGACTTCGAAATATCCAGCTTGTTGTACTAACGGTGGCATTGCTGCTGTTAATGACGCTATCGCCGTACGTGTTTTTACCCAGAATTCCTGCTGAATTTGCTCCCGCGATTTGGCTGTTGGTGATTGCCAGCGGTGCGAAAGCGATTTACATGTTTGATTATTCTGTGGCCAAGGGGCTGGAAGTATTCGGTTCGATTGCCGCGGTTGTCTCGGTTGTGATGCCGCTGAATCTAGCACTGGTCATTTTTTCAACCTTGAGCGATCAGGGCGTTTTGAGCTTTGTCATTGTGTATACCTGTGCCTGCATTTTGTCGATGCTGCTGATGACAGTGGCACTTCGAAAACGGGTTAAATGGGCCAAGCCATCAGTGCTGGAACCGGCACTCAAGAAACGCATGAATCGACATGTGATCTTGGTCTCATTGGCGTTTGTTGTATATATCCTTGGCCGCCAACAAATCGAGATTTATTTTCTCAGCCTTTGGTCAACCAAAGAAAGCATCGCGTACTTTTCCCTGTCCTTTGCTCTGGCCAGAAGCGCAAAAGAGCTGTTGCCCGGGGTATTGGAAATGACCATTTTGCCCATGCTCGCGCGAACGTTTGCCTCATCACCGGAAACGCTCCACATCAAGCTACTGGGTTCGATGCGCTACATGCTTATTTTGAGCATGCCGGTTGCGATGCTCGGCTACGGACTGGCCCAGCCATTGATTTCGCTGGTTTACGGAGATAGCTACTTGCCGGCAGTGATGCCCATGCAGGTGTTTATGGCTTTGGCCATCGTAACGGCATTTTCTAATCCAGCCATTGGATATCTCGTGAGTGTGGATAAACAGCATTTGAACCTAAGCGTTGGAGTATTCGGTGCGGTGCTGAACATTGCGCTGGACGTATTTTTGATTTACCGGTGGGGGCTTACTGGTGCGGTGATCGCCGCGGCGATTACGATGATTACCACTGGCATATTGCTGGTTCTGGTTGCCGGTCGTATGTCGGGCGCTAAGCTACAGGTAATGACCTGGTTGCGAATTTTGCTTGCCGGACTCCTGGCGCTGCTGCCGGTGTATCTGGTCTTGCCATGGATTGATGGCGTGGTTGGGTTGGTATTGGCGTCAGCAGGTTTTTTCGCCATCTATATCGTATTGACCCTACTGCTGGGTTGTTGGAGCAAGACGGATTTGTCGATTTTTCAACGATTGCTTACCCGGGCGCCTTTTGCCCCCAGACCCGTGAGAAAGTTGTTGCTATCGGTTCGTCGCAGAGACCTTGCCGCGCGCTATTGATCAGCCGAAGAAATGGGCGTTGCCAACGTGACAATCACCTGATGATAAAAATTCCACCAAACCGCTGTAATGGCCGAGTGCGCGAGAATGCGCTTTTTTCCACAGGCAGGGAACCTTTCATTGACCACTCCTCTTAACATTCTTTATCACTTCCGAACCCAGGGATTGGGCGTCGAGGCGGTGCACATTAGTGGCATCGCCAGGGCCTTTCAGCGGCTTGGGCATACCGTTGAGTTTTCCAGTCCCGGCAACGTCAATCCGTTGGAGTCGATCTCAAAGGCTAGCCACTACCGATCCAGCAAGTCGTTTCTGCGATCTGTGGTCGATGCGGCCCCGGATTTTCTGTTTGAGCTGTTTGAGATTGCCTACAACTTTCTGGGGCTGTTGCGGAATTTTCGTATCGCCAGGCGGTTTAAGCCAAACATGATTTATGAGCGCCACGCGTTTTTTCTATTCTCCACCGCGCTATTGGCAGGGTGGCTGAAAATACCATTAGTGGTTGAGGTCAACGAACTGGTCGGAGACCCAAGAGTACGCGGACAGCCCCTGTTGGCGGTGTTTGCCCGGCTTTCTGATCGGATTGTATTCAAAAGAGCAACGCTGATATGTGTGGTTTCAACCCACCTGAAGAGTCGAATAGTGGCTCTTGGCGTAGACCCCGATAAGGTGCTGGTTTTGCCCAACGGGGTCGACGAGGCAGATTACGCTGAACTGGCTGATGGCAGGGCGCTGCGCAGTACCCACAGCATTGAACAGGCTGAGGTGGTTGTGGGGTTTGTGGGTTGGTTTGTCCCTTGGCACAGAATGGATCTGTTGGTGGAGGTGGTTGGCAGATTGCGCGAAAAGGGCGTCCCTGTGAAGTTGCTGTTGGTAGGCGATGGCGACTGCCGGGCTGATCTGGAAAAACAGGTGGCCGAAGCTGGGTTGGACGATGCCGTGATATTTACAGGTCTGGTACCCCACACCGACGTGGCCCAATACATCGCCGCGATGGATGTCTGTGTGATTCCTGAGAGCAATGAATACCGCAGCCCAATTAAGATGTTTGAGTACATGGGGCAGGAAAAGGCCGTTGTAGCGCCAGACTTGGAGCCAATCAGCATGGTAATCAGTGATGGTGATGACGGGCTTTTGTTTGCCCGAAGCAATGGGGATGAAATGCTGGACGCCATCAAGCAACTCAGCGAAGACGCCGATCTGCGCCACCGGGTTTCCAGAGCCGCCAGGGAAAAAGTCATGACCCAACACACCTGGCGTTGCAACGCCGAGCGAATACTGCGAAAAACTTTAGAGAGGGTTGTTAAGACTTACTGATACTGACGCCCTGGAAAAGACACCGACAACGAGAGCATCGCTTCAAGAGCTCGAGGTTCACGTCACCGGTGTTTTCGGGATAAGGTGGCGGTTGACCAACCAGCAATTGTTTGCCAGCAGGCAGTAACCACAACCTGCAATTGATTCTCGACCGCTGCGGCGGCGAATAAAAGGGGACAGGCAATGGGGTAACCCCGGCAACAATGACCGCGCTAATTGTTTGCTATCACTGTCCTCCCACGGGCGGTGTAGGTGCGCTTAGGGTGCTGAAGTTAGCAAAATACCTTCCGGCAGCTGGCGTCAAGCCGATGGTCCTGGCTCGATGCAGGGACGTTCCACCTACCGGATGTTTAGTTTTCCTGACGCTCAGGGGCCAGGATCTTCAGCGTCCACATCAGTTGTGACTCCAAGTCTTTGACCTGGACAGCCTGCTTGACGGAGCCTTCGTTGGCTATGGATCGCCAAACACGGCGAGTCACAACGGTGTCGTACATGGAGATCAGAAATACTCCCTTGGGTGCCAGCCATTGTTGGTACTTGCGTACCAGCAGAGCCGGATCATCCGCATAGTAGAGCGATTCGTTAAATACAATGACAGAGTAACGCTGCTCGCCCGGATTCACGTCATCAAAACCGGCGGCAGAATACTGACAGTCTGGGATATTGCGTGAACGGGCGATCGCAATGGCCTTCTCAGAAAGATCGAAACCTTCCAGAGGGACGTCGCTGACCCGCCGCAGATGTGTTGCAACCAGCCCTTCGCCGCAGCCAACATCCAGAACGGGTTCTGCCCCGACATGTCGGCTTAGCAATTGAGTCAGCACTCCATATCGGCCGTCTTCCTGGGGCTTGTTCAGTTCGTAGCCTTCCTCATACATGGCCTCCCATTGGTCTTTGGAGTAGTAATGGGTGTAGCTGCGGTCCAAAAACAGATGGCGGAACGCTTTCACCAATAGATTGCTCATGGGTAAATCACCATTCCTTGGTAGATCTTGTGGCCGCGATATGACTGACAATTGCTCATCGGTCAGATCGCCGACATTCATAGGTTTCGCCAATTCGAGGTCCGGTATCGATCACTTCAAAGTCGGTTACCCGGACCCGCTGGGCACCGCGAGTGTCAACAAACACCCGTGACCCCAAATCCAGATCTGCCCATTTGACCTTGCTGTTGACGTCATCGGCCCCAGTCAGGGCGATGTTTCCCCCATCTGCCAGCGCAATACCAAATCGTTTCATGGTGTTGAGCAAAACAACAGCTGCCGGATTGTAGCCATCAACAGGGAAGTCGGCCCGCAGCCGCAAACGTGATCCGTAAGGGATGGAATCCGGTGGCCCTGTGGGAGCGCCCGCGTGGGAAGCCGGTCTTACATACAGACGTCCGCGTACACCGCCCAGCGACGGGTCGGATGCCATTCGCCGGTTTGGCAAGATAAAACGGATAGCATGCCCCAGATCACCGTCTTGACGTTTTACTGCCGCCGCCACTTCGTCTGCGTGAAACAGCAAGGGGGTAATTGGCCAACCTGCGGCATCTGCACTGGTGCAGTGTTCACCGCGATTTTCTGCCGGGTAACGACGGCTGAGATCCCAAATCGCCAAACACAGTCCTTCAACGTCTCCGGAGTCGGCTTGCCCAGCCTGAAATACTTCGTAAAGCATGGATTGGGATAAGACAATGAGATGACAATCCTCATCCAGATTGTCACATCGGTCTAGCGATTTGCGCCCTTCCAACAGTGCTTCAGATGGCACTGGCAGGGTTGTGCCCAGAGGTTCACAGTCCGGCGCGTAGTAACCATCGGGGTGTTCAGCTATTTTTCGTGTTTCGGTAGTGGCTGTGGCCTGGTTAACGACGATACTGAAGTCAATTTGAAATCGGCCGAGACCGAATCCGCCCAGGTCAGCCAATCGATTGATCATTTGCGTTGACTCGCTATGGATCGCCTCATGGGTGATCGGTTGGTTAAACCACAGGTCCGGGTGGGTGGATAGGGAGTAACCGGCCGCTGCCGGCAGTTCACTCACTATGATGGCGATCTCGAGCTGATTCGTCAGCCCGTTGTCATTGCGGGCCGTGACTGTAGTTTTGTACCGTCCAGGGGGCGCAGCGATGGTGCCGTATAGCGCACAATGTTCTCGATCCTGGTCAAAATCCAGCCCGTCCACCAAATTGTCTGCCCGGCAGGTGATGCTGGCGCCACTGCCGTCGGCGACCTCAATCACCAGCCAACGCACGTTCTCACCAGAGTAAAAACTGAGCTGACTTTGAGCCTCGTTGGTGAAAACCGGCCCTGGCGTCGAAGTTAGCATGCGATCACCGTGTACGGTCCAGCGAATCTGATGTTGTGTTTCGGCTCCGGCCGCATTGGCAATGACGGTGGCATTGAAGACTCCCGCACCGGCGGCTCGGCCATAAAAGGCACAGTGACCCAATCCCTGGTCCAGGTTGATTCCCGGTGGAAGCCCCTCGGAAGTGCAGGTAACGGCTTCCCGGTTTTCATGCTCAATGGGAATGACCCACCAGCCGGACTCGTTAACTTTATCGCCCTTGTTGAGAACTATTTCTGTGGGGAAATTAATCAGCGGTGGATTTGCCGCCTCGCAGCCGCTAACCAGCATCAGCAGACACAAGAAAACAACACCAAACGGATGAATTCGTGGGCAAACAAGCTGATCAGCGTTCATTGAGTCAGATTAGTCCATAGGGGCAGTTTTGCCACAATCATCGGCGCCAACAGTGGTTATGCCAGCGTGGGGCAGCGTTCGCACCGGCGCGCGTCAAGCGGCAGTGAGAGTATAGCGTCGCCGGGTCAAGCGACGTCCTTCCAGATTGTCAATTTTTTTGCCTAACCGATATTAATCGTGACCTTATAGCGAGGCTTTTGTAAGCTCACCCGATCTGATCACAATCGGGGCTATCAGCATGTGTGGAATCGTAGGTGCGATCGCGCAGCGGGACGTGGAGCTTATCCTTACCAAGGGTTTAAGTTTGCTTGAATATCGGGGCTACGACTCTGCCGGTGTGGCGCTGGTTAACACCGCTGGCGAAATGGGAAGACGCCGCACGGTCGGAAAAGTGTCGGCGCTCATTGATAGCCTTCGCAATGACCCCCTGACGGGTAGCCTGGGGCTGGCCCACACCCGGTGGGCCACTCATGGAGCACCCACCCAGCAAAATGCTCATCCCCACATGTCCGGCGAGCGAATCGCGCTGGTACACAACGGCATTATTGAAAATCATAAGGAGCTACGCTCTCAGCTGGAGAGCAAGGGCGTCGTTTTTGAGTCGGAGACCGATAGCGAGGTGGCAGCTCACCTGGTGCATCAGTTTCTGGAGGAAAATGACCAGAACCTGGTGCAGGCGGTGCGTCAGGCCACGCAACTGCTGCGCGGTGCCTATGCGCTGGCGGTGATTGATCGGCAACAACCCGACAAGCTCGTGTGCGCGCGATTGGGCTCGCCGCTGGTCATTGGCGTTGGGCTTGGTGAGCATTTTCTAGCGTCAGACGCCCGAGCGCTGTTACCGGTTACCCAACGATTTGCCTTCCTGGAGGAAGGAGATGTGGCCGTTTTGGAGCGCCACGGGTTTGCTGTCACCGATGCTGACGGCCAACGCGTTGAGCGCGAAGTCGGTACATCAAAGCTGTCCCTGGATGGTGCTGACAAGGGCGCGTATCGCCACTACATGCAGAAAGAGATTCATGAGCAGCCGGAAGCGATTGCCAGTACGCTGGAAGGACGGGTTTCCGCTGGCGGTTTGGTGGAGCAAGGGCTTGGCGCGGAAGTCGCCGAGGTGCTGGCAAACGTTCGATACGTTCATATCGTGGCGTGCGGCACCAGTTATCACGCGGGGCTGGTGGCCAAATACTGGATAGAGGCACTGGCCGGGGTTGGCTGCGCGGTGGAGATTTCCAGTGAGTTTCGTTATCGCACGGCGTTCGTGCCGCAGGACACGCTGTTTTTGGTCATTTCCCAGTCTGGCGAGACGGCCGACACGCTGGCCGCGCTAAGTCGCGCGACGGAACTTGGTTATCTCAGCACCATGTGTATCTGCAACGTGCCGGAGAGCTCGATGGTGAGGGCAGCGAAGTTATCGTTGATGACGCGTGCCGGCCAGGAAATTGGGGTGGCATCAACCAAAGCGTTTACCTCGCAGCTTTGCGCTCTGTTTTTGTTGACCCTGCATCTTGCCAAAGCCCAAAAGCCAGATTTTGACGAAGGGCCATATGTTCGTGAGTTGGTGCAGCTGCCAGGCGGGATTCGCGATATTTTGCAAATGGAAAACCAGATTGCCGCCATCGCAGAGCATTTTATTGATCATGAGCACGCCCTGTATCTGGGGCGCGGCCCCGAGTATCCGGTGGCTATGGAGGGGGCGCTGAAACTAAAAGAAATCTCATACATTCACGCTGAGGCCTACGCCGCGGGAGAACTAAAGCACGGGCCCTTAGCGCTGGTGGATGAGTCTCTGCCGGTAATTGTGTGCGCGCCAAGTAACGACCTGCTGGAAAAATTGATCTCAAATCTTCAGGAAGTGAAAGCCCGTGGCGGCAAACTGTATCTGTTCGCCGATCAAACGGTAGCGGTGCCTGAACTGGATCAGTTAACCGTGATTACCCTGCCGTCCAACACCGGAACATTGTCTCCTGTGCTGCACACCATCCCGCTGCAATTGTTGGCGTATCACGTGGCCGTGTTACGCGGAACCGATGTGGATCAGCCGCGTAACCTTGCCAAGTCGGTCACCGTGGAGTAGCGGCGGTCGATCACTCAAAAGAGTCGGCAAAAATGTTTGGGTTTGGCGTGTTGCCAAACACTTCCAGCGCGTCTGCGGTGCCGGTAAAAGGAACACCCGTGGAGAAAAACGCGTAGGTGATTAATCCCACGTAAACCTCAGATTCATAGCTCGGCGATGGCCCCGGCAACTGGCCAGTGCCGCGGTACAGGTTCCAGTCATCGTTCATCACGCCGGGGTTGGGGTTGGGGTTCTGCCAGTAAATCGTCAGCGACCGATCAGCGTTGCCCTGGATTCGAATGTCTGCCCGGCCCATGGGCAAGACGTTTGCCCCATCATCGTTCACTGACGAATCGCCATTGAGGGTGTTTTTGCCTTCAATGGTGAAATGGGTGGACCCGCGGTGACCGACTACCACGTGGGATGAGCTGGCCTGGTTAAGATTGAGTACGTGGACCTGAATACCGGCAAAAATGAATGGGTTGCCGGCCGGTGAGGGGGCAATTTGTGAGTTCTCCGGAATGCCTATACCAATATTTCTCGCAATAACATCAAACGGAAATGCCAGGCGTTTGGCGTCAAGACGGCCCTGAGAGTCGTTAAAGTGCAGCGTGATGTTGTTGCTGTTGTTGGTCAGTCGCGCGCGATAGCGGCCTTCGAAACGGGTAACGTCAGGGAGCGCCGAACCATTATTGGTGGTGTAGCCCTGCAGCTCGCCAGTGCCGGCAAAGTCGTCAGCAAAACCTTGGGCAGATACGCCGTGGGCAAATGCCAGCGTGAATGTCAGCATTGCGAGACCCGCAACGCGAATGAAATGATTCAATCCTCTAATCTCCCTCAGGTGTGGTGACGTAGAACCCGTCACAGGTTCCCACGAATGGCAATCCGGCGTCATTGTAGGCATATGTAATCAATCCAACCAGAACCTGTTGGCCGAATTTGGGTTTCCTAAAACCTGGAAATTTGCCATTCCCGCCATAGGCGTTCCACTGATCACTGACGGTTGCGGGATCTGGGTTGGGTGTTTGCCAGTAGGCCTGCAGGCGCCGATTGGCGGTGCCGACGATTTTCAGATCGGCCCGGCCCTGAGGCACAATGCCTGCGCCGTCATCGTTCACGGTGGACGTGCCTTTTCGGGTGCTCTTGGCTTCAACGGTCAGCGGCGTCTCGCCGCGATGGCCAACCACCAAGTGTGCGGAGTTGGGCTGATTTGAATCGATGACGTGAACCTGTATCCCCGCAAACAGAAACGGCTGCCGGTCCGAGGACGGTGGCGTTTGGCTGTCGTCCGGTTGCCCGATGCCAATATTTCTCGCAACCACCTCAAAGGGAAATTCCACCATCACCGCGTCTAGCCGGCCCTGACTTTCATGGTAATGCAATGTCTTGTTGTTGGAATTGTCATCAATCAGGGCTCGATAACGACCGTTGCTCTGAGATACGTCGGGCAGCGCGTCGATGTTATGGGACTGAAAACCCGTCAAGGCACCTGGCGTTTCAAAATCCCGGGAAATTTCCTCATTTCCCTTCAGCTCAATGGGATCGGCCATATCGGATTGGCATCCTGTAATTAAGCCAGCCGTCACGAGCAAGACGCTGCCCAGACGAAAGACTGGCTGAATTCGCAATATTGGGGTTGTTGGTTTCACTGCACAAGCTAAGCGGGCTTTCCTAAGGTAGTCAAGCCGTCATTACCAGCTCTGGGCTGTCCCAAGTTGCCGTTGTGGTTAAAACACAACTGCGTCACACAATTTGTGACTTTTGTTAACAATAATCACCTCCGCTGGTGCTGCGCGATGAGGCAGGGCGAAATGGCTCTGCAGTGACGTTAGGGCGGTGCGACAGAGCGTGCCAAACCCGAGCACTCAAGCAACGGCTCTTTGGGGTCGAAACAACAGTGTGGCGAGCTGCTACTAATAATAAAGGAAGAAAACCATGCGTCGTAAAACTGTTCCCGCCCCGGCATCTGGCATTGGCATTGCGCTGTTGGCAGCCATGAGCATGAATTCAGCCTGGGCATCCTGTTTTCTGGTGGATACCGTGGCATTAACCACGGTTCCGGCCATTTGTGCTTCGGTCCCTGATCCCGACCCCGATCCTAATCCCGGTCCAGACCCCGATCCGGGCCCAGGTCCTGATCCGGACCCAGACCCAGATCCAGGCCCACTTCCGCCTGCGGCTGGAGACTACGAAACCTATAACCCGTCCATCAATCCGAACCAAATGGTGTTCGACGGCGAGCGTTGGTCCATCACCGTGGCGACGGATGGCACGGTTTGGTGGAACGATCAAACCGGTGAAGCGGAACGGTATACGGTGCCCATATTTCCTGGCGACACTGCTGAGATACCGGGCGTGTTTGCAGCCAATCCCGACGGCTCACCGCTCACACCGACCAACTGGGCCTATACATTCGGTGCGGCGTTTGTGATGCAGGATTCAGACAACTGGGAAATGGCCGCAGTGGGGAATCGTCCGGACAATGGGCCGATTAAGGTCACCGTGGAACACAAGCGGACCATTGGAGCAAGCTCTGCGCAGGGTGATGTGGGCGACATTGGCATTGCTCTTGCTGACATCCGGGTAACGGTCAACGCTGACGGAACGCTGTTTTGGGAATACCGTACCCAGGGGAGTTACCAACCGCTGGATCCAATTTCCTACGCGTCTCGAATCAACTGCAGCGGCGGTTGTGACGTCATGATTGGCGCCTATGCCTATGGCACGAAGGGGCTTCCCTTTGTCGGTGGGGCCGAGGGCGTTATCGTCAATTGATCTGCCAGCCATCGCGGCAACCTATGCCGCGATGGCGATGTTGCCGCGACCGATGACTGCTGCCGGGAGCCGTGTCGGCGGTCATTCGATGCGTAATATACGGTTAATTGCTTGTTATCAGCTGGATGAAGCCTCTCGAGAGGGCTAAAATTGGGCGGTTTTGTGTCTAGGACAACCCATTGGAAACTTTCCAGTTCGGTGAAAAAAATCCGTGTTTCGGTGCCTACTGGCCACCTGGTCCATCCAGTCGGCCACCCACTCGTTGTTTGTTCGTTTTTCCCTGGGGGCAAGAATACTATCGGTCCCACCGAGTGGTGCTGCACATCGCGGGTGAACTCGCCCGTCAGGGCGTTCATGCATTCGTCTTTGACTATCGCGGTACTGGCGATTCATCCGGTGACCACGCGCACCTCACCTATAAATCCGCCTGTAAAGATGCCAAAGTCGCGGCGGAAGAATTTGCCGATATTGCCGGTGACGATCCCCTGACGATTGTCGGCATCCGTCTCGGCGCCAATGTTGCTTTGACGATTGCTGACGCCGTTAAGGCCCGTCACGTTGTGGTTTGGGACCCCATTGAAGACGGTCGGCATTACCTTGCTGAAAACCGTCGCCTGCATCACGAAATGTGCCAGGATCCCTACCGTTTTCGTTCCCTTCGGGTGACCCCTGAGCAGGAAATACTGGGCTTCAGTTATTCCGAAACGGCGCTCAAGGAGGTGGCCGACCTCAATCTGGAAACCCAACTCGGGGCACTGAAAAACCGGCGCATGAAAATCAGCGGGATTGCCGCGACAGCGTCCACGTTGAGTGGGCAAAACCTGGCGGAAAAAATTGTGCTGGGCGAGGTTCGTGAATCGGCCAATAAGCATTGGGAGAACTATCGCCTGCTGGAATTGGCGTTGACGCCTGGCGCAGAATCTCGTTTCATCACGGAACAGGTAGTGGCGAAAAAATGACTGTCGAGACCGCCGTCGAATTCGGCAAGCAAACGACCCTCAGAGGCATGTTGTGCCAGCCGCCGAAGGCTAATCGCCGACCGGTGGGCGTGTTAATTCTTAACGCGGGATTGATCCACCGGGCTGGGCCAGCTCGGATGAATACCTTAATGGCCCGTCGGTTCGCCGAACAGGGGTTCCCGGTGTTACGGCTGGACCTCTCGGGGTTGGGTTTCAGCTTGCCCCGGGTCAAATCCGAGGGTATGGAGCAGGACAATGACGGGGATGTGGCGGAAGCCATTGACTACCTGCAGGCGAGCTGTGGTGTGGAATCGGTGGTGTGCATCGGTTTGTGTTCGGGGGCGGAGATCAGTCACCGAAACGCCTTGCTGCAAGATCGAATTACCGGTGCAGTGTTTTTGGATGGGTACATTTTCCCCACTGAAAAGTCCCGAAAAATCAAGTTGTGGAACGAAACGGTTCGCCATTACGCCTCCCGGTTATTTCGTATCAGTCACTGGCGCCGCTGGTTTGCGGCCCGTTTTGGAAATCGTTCTGGCGGGGAAGAGGCCTCCGATACGGTGATCTGGGAGCCAACGGCTATGGCCCACGATCAGTTTGCCCAGGATCTTGCCACGTTGATCGGCAACGGGGTTCAGCTGAAGTACATTTTTGCTGGAACCGAGATGGGGTGTTACTACGAAGAGCAAATGGCTGACAGCGTTCCTGTGGCGGCCAGCCAAGCCTGTTCGGTCACCCATTTTCCCGAAGCAGATCACATCTATCTGCTGGAGAGCGATCGAATGGCAATGATTGACTGCGTTGAGGCGTGGCTGGTAACCCATTTCGAGCCAGCGGCATCCGGCCAATAGTCGTAAACTGGCCATTGGTTGGGGACGGTAACTTCATGTCAATCATGGTGAAATAAAGCGCCGACCCGCGATGGGTCCGCTACACTATTTATTGGACGATACAAACCGGGTTGTGACTATGAACGGACACTCTTTTTCCTGTCTGCTGGTGGGCGGGCAATCGTTGTTGGTGCAGTGCGCGCAAGAATTACGCAGCCGTGGCCACACGATCAGCGCCATCATCAGCAATGAGAGCGATGTTGCGTCTGCGGCCAAAGAGATGGGCATCCCGGTTTTGGCTAACGGCCCATCCTTAGGCGAAGAGCTTGCTGGGATCGAAACCGACTACCTGTTCAGTATCGTTAACCTCAGCATATCGCCGGACTTTTTGATCAAAAAACCGCGGATAGCTGCGATCAATTTTCACGACGGGCTGTTGCCAGATTTTGCCGGTCTCAACGTGCCTTCCTGGGCGCTATTGTCAGGGGCCGCCGAGCATGGTGTCACCTGGCATGAAATGACCTCAGAGGTAGACCAGGGGCGGGTGTACGTCCAGGCCCGTTTTTCGATAGCCGAGGGTCAGTCGGCTTTTGCCCTTAACGCCCAGTGTTTTGAGCAGGGTTTCAAGAGCTTCCAGGATTTGCTGGGCGGACTGGAAAGCCAGACTTTGCAGCCCCAGCCACAGGCTGATCGGCCCGGCCAATATTTCGCCCGCAGCGACCGGCCCGAAGATATGGGGCTGGTGAATTGGGCCAACGATGCGGCCCAGATAGTCCGCGGGATCAACGCGCTGGACTTTGGTGGGTTTGCCGACAATCCCTTGACCGCGCCCAAGACCTTGCACGGAGACCAAGTTCTCTTGCTCTCAGCGGCGCTAGATAGCGGCACGGCCAGCGCTCAGGCGCCGGGCACGATGCGCACAGAAGCCGAGGGGATTCGGGTATCCAGCGCCACCAACGACGTACTGATTCAGGGTGTTCGCGGACTGGACGGACAGCCATTGAGTCATGACCTGACCGGCCCTCTGAGTGGTTTGGACTTGTTCAATCCGGCGTTGCTGGAATCCATGCGCGGGCAGGGAAAGTCCGAATCGGCCTGGGTCAAACGTTTGTCCAATCTGCGGCCGCTGGATTTGGCCTGGTTGCAGCCTCCCAGCAGCGGCGAGGCGCAACGTACACCCCAATGGCAGGCCATCGCCTGGGAAGGCGCAAACCTGCTGGAGCCTGCGGAACATTGGGCGGTGCAGTGCGCGTTTTTCGCTCGGCTGGCGAACGTCAATGTGGTGGATCTGGCCTTCGAGCTTGAGTCAAGGAACGACGCTGAGGAACAACTGCCGGTGTCGCTGTACGGCACAACTGTGCCGCTGCGATTGCGTTTTGACCCCGCCGATTCTCTGGCAGATCTGACGGATGCGGTGAGCCGCGAGCGCGAAAAGGTCGCTCGGCGAGGAGCCTTCGCCAAAGATGTCTTTGCCAGATATCGAGCGCTTCAGGGGCAGGGGGATTGCTGGTTGTCTGATTCCCACCCCGTAACGTTCTCAACATCGGCACCCACTCAGAGCGAGTCATCGCTGGTGATCGCGTGCAATTCAGACGGCACGGTGACCTGGCACGTGAACACCCAGCTTGTGTCGCAATCCGAGGTGGCAAGGTTGCATCAGCGCCTCGATGCATTTGCGCATGACCTCAAGAACCACCAGACGGTGGGCAATGCGACCTTGCTTGACCACAAAGATAAGGCGCAAATCGCTGATTGGAATAGCACGGCAGTGAACCTTCCGGCAACAGAGTGCATTCATCACCAAATAGAACGCCAGGTCGAGAGAACGCCCAACGCCACGGCCACTCGCGATGGTTTTCAAACCCTCAGTTATCGGCAACTCAACGACCAGGCTAACCGCCTGGCCCACTGGCTGATTGCACAAGGCGTGGGTCCTGACGACCGCATAGGCATCTATTTGCCACGATCCAGCACCATTCAGGTGGTGATGTTGGCGATCTTAAAATCTGGCGCGGCATACATTCCTCTGGATCCTGAGTATCCGAGTAATCGGGTGGCTCACGTGGTTGAGGATTCCGGCATGCGATTCGCCATCACCCAGGGCTTGTCGCTGGCACCCTGCGCTGATCGCCTGATTGATCTGAATACCCTGAAGACTGACCTGGCGACACAATCAATAGCCAACCCGACGGTGTCGATGGCGCCGACTAATCTGGCCTATGCGATTTACACCTCTGGTTCCACCGGACTGCCCAAAGGGGTGCTGGTGGAACACCGTCAAGTGGTGAACTTTTTCGCCGGTATGGATCAGCGCCTTGAGCCTCAGGAGGGTGGGGTGTGGCTAGCCGTTACCAGCATGTCATTCGATATTTCTGTGTTGGAGTTGCTGTGGACTCTGGCGCGCGGATATAACGTGCTGGTGCATGGTGGCCAACCGGCAACCACAGAAAGCCAGGGCAGTTCAGTCGAGCAGCTGAAGCTCAGTTTGTTTTTCTGGAACCACGTCAACGAGGCGGACTTGGATGACCCAGAAAAATACCGCCTGTTGATGGACGCGGTAAAGTTTGCTGACACAAAAGGCTTCCATGCCGTGTGGACGCCCGAGCGACATTTTGGTGCCTTTGGCGGCTCCTATCCTAATCCTGCTGTAGTCAGCGCGGCGATTGCGGCGGTGACGGAAAATCTGCAAATTCGTGCGGGAAGCGTGGTGGCGCCACTGCACAGTCCGATCAGAATTGCTGAGGATTGGTCGGTGGTGGATAACCTCTCCGGCGGCCGCGTGGGGGTGTCTTTTGCCGCAGGCTGGCAACCTAACGATTTCGTGATTCGTCCCCAGGGTTTTGACAACGCCAAGCAGCAAATGCTTGATGCTATCGATACGGTGCAAGCGTTGTGGCGGGGTGAGACGTTGGACTTGGAAGGGCCCAAAGGCCCGGTGTCGGTCAAAACCCTGCCCAGACCGATTCAGCCAGCATTACCCGTTTGGTTGACCACTGCGGGAAATCCCGAGAGCTTCAAAGCCGCCGGCAAGAAAGGTGTCAATCTCCTAACCCACCTTCTGGGACAGACGGTGGAGGGAGTCGCTGAAAATATCGCTCTCTATCGACAGGCTTGGCGGGATGCGGGACATAACGGCAATGGGCATGTCACGTTGATGCTGCACACCTTGGTGGGTGAGGCCGGTGACACGAGTATTAAAGAAAAAGCCCGCGAGCCGATGAAGAGTTATCTCAAGAGCGCCATGTTTCTGGTCAAAGATGCCGCCTGGGAGTTTCCGACGTTTAAGAAAATGTCGGAGGAAGGCGACCGCAAGTTTGACGATATTTTTGCTGAGCTGGCTAAAGAAGACCTCGACGCGCTGCTGGATTTTGCGTTTGAGCGTTACTACGAGCAAAGCGGATTGTTTGGCACGCCGCAGCGTTGCATGGAAACCCTGCAAACGTTGAGCGATATCGGAATCGATGAGGTGGGGTGCCTGATCGATTTTGGTTTGGACAATAAACAGGTGATGGAACACTTGCCTGCTCTGGCATCGCTGAATGAGCAGTTGGCAGATCTAACCCATAACACGCAAGCGGTACCGTTAAAGGCCCTTTCCGATCAGGTGTTAGAACAGGGGGTTTCCCATTTGCAGTGCACGCCTTCCCAGGCCGTTGTGTTGGCCGCTGAGCCCAACGCAAACGATGCGTTGCAGCAACTGCAACACTTGATGGTGGGCGGTGAGGCGTTGCCTCGGTCATTGGCTCAACAGCTGAAAACGCGCTGTGCAGGCCGGGTCACCAACATGTACGGCCCAACAGAAACCACGATCTGGTCTTCGACCTGGGAAGTGCCCGATCGAGCTGACGAAGTGCTCATTGGAGAGCCGATCGCAAACACCTGGATGCAGGTGTTTGATGAGCACATGCAGCCTTTGCCTCCGGGCAGTGTTGGTGAGCTGGTGATCGGAGGGGAGGGCGTTGTGCGTGGATATCATGGCCGCGACGAACTCACCGCGGAGCGGTTTGTTCAGGGCAATGAAGAGCAGGGGCGTTTTTATCGGACCGGCGACCAAGCACGGTTTGTCGATGGCCGGCTGGAGTGCCTGGGTCGATCGGATCATCAGGTCAAAATTCGAGGCTATCGAATCGAGTTGGGTGAAATCGAAGCGGTGGCCGAGCAGCGCGACGATGTGACCCAGTGTGTAGTGGTCATGCGCGAAGACCGAGACAACGATCAACAGCTTGTGGCTTACGTCCTGGGGGCGGGCGGACAGGATGTTCCAGCAACGGAACTTCGTGCACATTTGCTGCAACACCTGCCAGATTTCATGGTGCCAGCGGCTTACGTCAAGGTAACCTCGTTCCCCACAACGCCCAACGGAAAAATCGACCGTAAAGCGCTGAAACCACCGGCAGCTCGCCGGGCGGCGACGCAAGATCTGGTCGCGCCCGAATCGGACCTTGAAGAGCGCATTGGCAAGGTCTGGGTTGCGTTGCTGGAAACCCAGCAAATTGGGGTCAACGACAATTTCTTCGAAATTGGCGGGCATTCTTTGCTGGCGGTGAAAATGCAGGCAGAGCTGACCTCAGCATTGGGCCAGTCGGTGTCGATCATCGATATTTTTCAGTACCCAACGATTCGCTTGCTGGCGGGTAATTTGGGTGCCTCTGGCGGCAAACCAGCCAGCGCTGCAGGCAGCAGTCGGGCCAGTCGCCGCAAAGCGGCGCGTCCACGCCGTTAGGCATTGCGATATCTAAGGAATTTTTTATGAGTGGCAACGACTCTCTCACCGGCAACGAAATTGCCATTGTCGGTATGGCCTGCCATTTGCCAGGTGCCGGTGGTCCAGGTGAATTTTGGAAGAACCTGCAAGACGGGGTTCTGGCTGCCTGCGAGTTGAGCCGACAGACGCTGCTTGAGCGCGGCGTTTCTGAGGCATTAATCGACCACCCGGATTACGTTCGCCAGGCGGTTGAGCTGGAGGATTTTGACGGATTTGATGGCGCTTTCTTCGGTTTGAGCGCGCGCGATTCAGCCATGATGGACCCCCAACATCGACACTTCCTCGAAGTGTGTTGGGAAGCGTTGGAAAATGCCGGAGTCGTACCGGCCCGGTTTGACGGTGACATCGGCGTATACGGAGGCTCTGGCCATAATGCCTATATGCCGTTCAACCTGCTGACCAATCCAGAGCTGGCGAAAACCTCAGACCTGTTTGAACTGCGCCACACCAGCAACGACAAAGATTTCCTCACCACCCGAGTGTCCTACAGCCTCAATTTGCGCGGACCGAGTGTCAATGTGCAGACGGCTTGCTCAACCTCTCTGGTCGCCGTTCACATGGCAGCCCAGGCGTTGCTGGCCGGTGAGTGTGATGTGGCTATTGCCGGCGGCGTCACCATCGAACATCCCCATGGTCGAGGGTACCTGTATCGGGAGGGTGAGGTACTGGCGGCTGATGGCGTATGTCGCGCATTTGACGAAAAAAGCGGCGGAACCATTTTTGGCAGCGGCGCCGGCGCGGTGGTGTTAAAGCCTCTGGATAAAGCCCAGGAGGATGGCGACCAGATTCATGCGGTGATTTTGGCCAGCGCAGTCAATAACGATGGTTCAGAAAAAGCGGGCTACATGGCGCCCAGCGTTGGTGGCCAGGCTGCGGTGGTTGAAGAGGCGCTGGAAGTGGCCGGCGTAGACGCAGACACCGTCACCTATATCGAAACCCACGGTACCGGCACCGCCATTGGCGACCCCATCGAATTGGCGGCGCTAAACCAGGTGTATCGACCGAGAACAGCGCAGCGGGAGTATTGCGCCCTGGGCTCGGTCAAACCCAATATTGGGCATCTTGACACAGCCGCGGGTGTGGCCAGTTTGATCAAGGTTGTGATGGCCCTGAAGAACCGTCAAATTCCTGGACTCAAAAACCATACCGCCCCCAATCCCGCCTGCGACTTCAACGACTCTCCGTTTTATCTGCCTCAATCATTTACCGACTGGCAACCTCAGTGCGGCGTGCGCCGTGCGGGCGTCAGCTCCTTAGGTGTAGGAGGAACTAACGCTCATCTATTATTGGAAGAGCCGCCAGCGACAGACGAAGTCGTCGAGTCGCCCACCAGACGCCATTTCTTCCCGTTGTCTGCTCGCACCCGCGATGAGCTGTCTTTAATGAAGTCGCGTATGGCCCAATACCTGAATCACTCGGCCGAGCCGGTGTTGTTGAACCACCTGGCCACCACCCTTCAGCACAAACGAGAGTCTTTTGCCTATCGCTGGTGTGCGGGTGCTGGCGATATGGCGCAGCTCACGAGTCGTTTATCTCAGCCGGAAGGAACCGGCCAAAGTCTGAATGAACCGCGCAAGGTGATATTTGCGTTTCCTGGCGGCGGATCTCAGCGCACCGGCATGGGGCTGGAGCTATACCAAAATAACCCTGGCTATCGTAAAGACGCGGACCAGTGCCTGGCGCTAATGCCAGAATCCATCGCGGAGCCGCTTCGAGCGGCTCTGTTTGACGGTGATGAAAGCCGGGATCTGCTGCAACCCAGTTTGTCGCTACCGGCAATTTTTCTCACCCAGTATTGCCTGGGTCGATTGTGGATGGCGCGCAACGTCCAGCCGACGGCATTAATTGGGCATAGCCTGGGCGATTACGCAGCTGCCTGTCTGGCTGGCGTATTCCAGTTGTCAGATGCGGTGAAACTGGTGGTGTTACGCGGTCAATTGCTGGAGAAAATTGCTGAGAAAAGCGCCATGACCAGCGTCAACGCCACGTTCGACCAGTTGACGGTGATGACGGACCTGGGCGAGGTGTCCATTGCGGCGGTTAACGCGCCGGAAATGTGTTTGCTTTCAGGCGCTGAGGCCTACATTGAGCATGCGGAAAAAACCCTGGAAGCTAAAGATATCAGCTGTCGTCGGCTGCCGTTGAATGCAGCCTCTCATTGCGATCTGTTGGACCCGATCTTGCCCGAGTTTCGGGCATTGCTGGCCAGCCTGACTATTACCGCCCCCTCACTGCCGCTGGTGGACAATCTCACTGGCGACTGGTTGACGGCAGACGACGCTTTAGATCCAGAGCACTGGGTCAAACATTTCAGGCAAACCGTGTATTTTTCTCGAGGACTGTCCTTCTTGCATCAGCAAGAGCCTGATTTTCTGTTTCTGGAACTGTCGTCTAACGATGTATTGTCCTCATTTTTGCGCCAGCATGCGTTTGGACCATCCCACCCCGCGGTGGGCAGCCTGCCGAAAAAACCGGAAGACGGCGAACTGGAGCAGGTGGATCGAGTCACCTCAGCGCTTTGGTCCAACGGCGCCTTGCTGGATTGGGATCAGGTTGATCCAGCCGGGCCCACCCGGACTGTCAGTACGCCAGCGTATCCCTTCACTCGCCTACGTCACTGGTTCGACGGAGGCGAATCGGTGTTCGACGAAGCCGCCGGGTTGGCCCCGCTTGACGGCGAAAACACGCAAGCCTCATTCGGACTACCCCAGTGGTTACGTTATGCCCCACCGGTAGACCAAGAGGTCTTGAAGGCGGCGCGTTGGATAGTGGTTGGAAAGCACCCTTCTCTGACTGCGTTACAGCAACGTCACAGCGAAATGGGTGGACAGTTCAGCGAATTGCCAGAAGTTGATGCGGCAGATTTTGGTTCTAAACTTATCTCTTGTTTGCGCGCCGCGGAAGGTTCTGCGCTGGTGCTTATGGCACTGACTCAAACCGACCCCCAAGATTGTCTTGAGGCATTGCTGACTGCCGGTCAAGCCATCGCGTCCGCGGACCTTGAGCAGCGGGTTGTGCTGGCAGTGTTAACCGGGCGGGCGCAACAGGTGACCGCGGGTGAGTCAGTGGAGGCGTTGGCCGCCAGCGTTTGTGATGGCGCCTTGCGGGTGATTGCCAGCGAGACCGGGAACACTACCGTCGTGTCCATTGATGGGGCATTACCCCTGCTGCCATGGCAAAAAGCGGGCGCCATGTTGGAAGGAGCGCTGTCGGGTGCGTTGTCCAGCCAGCGGCCCTGGTGGACTCTGGCGTTGCGCGGCAATCAACTCTTTCAGCGCTCGTTTGCCAGCCGTGCTCTGGATAGCGAGGACGACAGTCCCACGCAAGTTAAACATGATGGCGTCTATGTGGTTATTGGTGCCAATGGCACGATTGGTCAGGCCTTGTGTGAACATCTTCGTCTGAAGTATCAGGCCAAACTGGCGGCGCTCGTCAGGCCCGGTACCGATCCGCAGGTTTTGCGCTCAATTGCGCCTGAGGCGGGAGGTCAATTGCAGCTCTTTGAGCTGGACCTTCTGGATCCCACAGCGATGGGTGAAACGCTGAACCAGGTGGGGCAACGTTTGGGCACTATCGATGGCGTATTTCAGCTGGCAGGCTCACTGAATGCAGACTTGCTGGGAGCCAAGACTTCCGAGTCACTGAAAGGGGTCATTGCGCCGAAGGTGGCGCTGAACAACGCTCTTTGCCAGGCGCTGGAAAACCACCACCCCGACTTTGTCATGGCCTTCTCATCTATTAGCGCAATGGCTGGCATACCCGGCCAGTTCGACTACGCCGGTGCTAATGGTTTTGTTGATGCACTGGCCCGCAGCCAGCAGTTTGAGGGTCAACCCTGGATGGCGGTGGGCTGGGGCCCGTGGCAACACGCCGGTTGGATGTCACTGAAATCTGGCCATCGGTCTCGATTGCAGGGCAGCGTCTTTGATTATCGTGGGCAGACCGAGCAAGGCGTGACGTTTTGGAAAGACATGTCTGCAGACCTTTCTTGGGAGCTGACTGATCACCGTAACGCCAAAGGCACCGGGATCATGCCAGGTACCGGATACGTGGGTCTGGCCCTGGCAGCATGGCAATCGATGTCCGGCACTTTCTTGCCGGTCCAAATTACCGACATTGCGTTTGCTCAGACGTTTTCTTTGGCCCCCGGCCAGCGCAGTGAAATATGCGTTGAAATTCTCCACGGCACGCCGATGGAGTTTGTGATCTCCAGCGCCAATGGTGCCATTGAGCATGCACGTGGCCAAATGTCTCCGATTGAAACGCCAGCACCCGCCGATACGTTCACGCCGGATCTGCAGGGCGCTGAGCAACTGGTGCTGCCAGAGCATCCCTTTGTCCGGTTCGGGCCGCGTTGGCAGGCGGAAAAAACCGTCGTTCAATATCAGGGAAATCGTGTTTTGAGCGCCAGTCTGAACGCGCAATGCGTTGGAGACCTGCACCACTACAATTTTCATCCGGCCTTGCATGACCTGGCAGTCGGTGTCGCTCAATCCGTGGCAGAAAGTAATACAGCCTCGGAAATGCTGGTGCCGTTCAGCTATCGCAACCTCATTTTGTATAGCCCCATTCCCGGCCATGTCGTTGTGGATTGTGAGTTGCTGGAAAACACTGCCGACTTTGTCACATTGGCCATGCGCTTTTTCACCCCTCAGGGACAATTGCTGGCAAGCGTTGGCGAATTGTCCATGCGCCGAATCGTGCCCAGCCTTTTTGAGACGATTGATTCAAGCCTTCCCGGACTCGACAGTAACGAGAGCCTGACCCTGGCAGAGGGCATAGACGCCATTGAAGCGCTGCTGAGTGCGCCCTTTGAGGCCAACGTTGTAGTGTCCAAGGTGCCGGTTGAACAGGTGCTGGCTGCGGCCAGAAAGTCGGCTTTGCCGGTGGACAGCGAGGGCGGTGGTGAGGATGACAACCGGCCGGAACTTTCCACAGAACTGAAACTGCCCGACACAGAAACAGAACACACTCTGGCAGAAATATGGTCTACCAGCTTGGGCGTTCGCCCAGTCGGGGTCACCGACGATTTCTTTGAGCTGGGGGGCAATTCGCTGCTGCTGGCACGGTGTGCCACTCGGGCGCAGAAGGCCTTGGGTAAGTCCGTGGCGATTCGGGATCTGTTCGACGACCCCAGTGTGGGTCGATGGGCATCTCTGTTTTCTTCCGATGAGGTGGGCGGCGAAGTTCAATCGTTGCCGGTAATTGCTCGAGACCAAGATCACTACGTACCGTCTCACAGCCAGCGAGCGCTGTGGGTGATCCACCGAATGTACCCCGAGGCTTTGGCCTACCAGTTGACCTTCGGGTTTCGCGTTACCGGCGAGTTTAGTGTGCCGCTGATGACCCAGGCTGTTCATGAGCTGGTCGACAACCACGAATCATTGCGGGCAGTGTTTACCGACAGTGGCGGCGAACTTGCAATGCGCCTGCGCGCCCAGTGCGACGACGCTCTGGAAGTCATCGAGTGCCCACAGGAAAACCTGCAGTCTGCGTTGGATGCCAGTATTCGCCGTCCGATGTCTTTGGTTGAAGGGCCGTTATTTAGGGTAGAGGTTTATCCCAGCACCAACGCCTGGGTGGTATTGCTCAAATTTCATCATATTATTGCTGATCAGCTTTCGATCTTTTTAGTGTCCGACCAGCTGCAGACGATCTACCGGTCGTTGTATGAAGAAAAGCCATTGCCGGTGTTTGATGCGCCGCTGGATTATCTGGATTTTGCCCATTGGCAGGCTGAAGAAAAAACCGCGGAAAAACTGGCTGGCCAACTCAGCTTCTGGGCCGATCACATACCCGAGGGACGCGGTTGCATCAATCTCCCTACCGACCATCCCAGGCCGGAAGATCAATCGTTTTCCGGACAGATGCTGCATGTGCCGATGGGCGAGGAACTAACGGCTCGGGTACGGGAGTTCGCCAGGCAAAAACGCACCTCGGTGTTTAATGTCTTGCTGAGTGTGTTTGGCCTGTTGCTGCGCCGTTATACCGGGGAAAACATGAACGTTGTGGGCGTGCCGTTTGCTAATCGCAACGACGACGAAAACCTGGCCCAGGTTGTGGGTATGTTCATGAACACGCTTCCGGTACCGATGAACGTGCCTGACCAGCAGAGTTTTGCCGACCTGTTGGCTCATGTGTCTTTGATGACGCGAGAGGTACAGAGTCGCCAGGACACGCCGCTGGAGTCCATTATCGAGTTGTTGAAGCCGGTTCGGGATCCTTCGTATAACCCATTGTTTCAGGTTGGTTTTGCGGTGCAGGCGCCGGATCCTGACTTGAGTTTTCCTGGTGCAGAAGTGGAGACGCTAAGGCTGCATAACGGTAGTTCCATGTATGACATGCACCTGTTTTGCTGGGACGATACGGAGAACGCGATTAACTTCCAGCTTTGGTATGACGACGCTCTGTTTGAAGCCAAAACCATGCAGGCGCTGGTTGATCGACTGAACCATCTGACGAATCTGTGTATTAGTAATGCGGACTTGCCGCTAGCTGAACACAGCCTTGCCACTACTGACGATCTCGCTCAAATCGACGGCTGGAACGCGGCCACCCAGATGCCTTTGGAACACCCGCATGCGCTGAGCTTAATGGCGTTTCGGGAGGGCGTTGTTCGCTGTGAAGGTCAGACTGTGGCGGTGGCGGATCTCAAGCGCAATGCGGCATTAATTGCTGGGCAGCTGGTATCTGCCGGAGTGGAGCAGGGGGCTCTGGTCGGAATCTTTATGGATCGGCAGATCAACATGCTTGCTGCCATGCTAGGCACCTGGATGGCCGGTGCGGGTTACATCCCCATGGACCCGCGTTACCCGGCCCGTTGGCGGGACTATGTCATCAGTGATTCGGGTCTTAAAGCCATTTTGGTTGACGAAGAAAACGCCGATACGTTGGACGAAGATGAGTTGCAGCTGCACTGTGTGGAGGACATATTGTCTGCGGGTGACCCATCGTCACCGGTACCCACGATTAACGGCAGCGGCGAAGACCCGGCATACGTGATCTATACCTCTGGTTCTACGGGGCAACCTAAAGGCGTTAAGGTCCCCCAGTCCTGCGTCGCGAATTTCCTCTCTGCCATGTCCCAGCGGCCGGGTATGACTGCTGAGGACCATCTGGTGGCCGTTACCACCACGTCGTTTGATATCTCGGTACTCGAACTTTATTTGCCGCTGGTGGTGGGTGCTGACCTGACGATTGCGGTTGCCGACGAGGCGGCTGATCCCAATCAATTAATGGAGTTGCTGGATCGCACCGGTGCCACGGTGATGCAGGCAACCCCGACGACCTGGCGGCTTCTTCACGAAGCGGGGTGGGCTGCGCCGGAAGGGTTCAGGGTGTTGACCGGTGGCGAGGCCTTGCAACAGGACCTGGCGGACGCGCTGCTGCTGAAGACGCCGCAAGTCTGGAACATGTACGGGCCCACAGAAACCACCGTGTGGAGCACCTGCACGCAGTTGCGCGCGGGGACCCAGGTGGACATCGGTACACCCATAGCCAATACCGCCATTCATGTCCTGGACGCCAGTGGGCAGCGATTGCCGGTAGGGGTTGCTGGAGATCTGTGTATCGCTGGTAATGGCGTTACCGACGGCTACCTCGGAAAACCGGATCTGACCCAGGAGGTCTTCCTGGACAACCCGTTTGGGGAAGGCAAGCTTTACCGCACTGGTGATGTTGCGCGTTGGCTGGACAGTGGTGCGCTTGAGTACTTTGGGCGCAGCGATTTTCAGGTCAAGATTCGAGGCCACCGCATTGAGCTTGGGCAAATCGAAAACACCATGATGGAGATGGCGGGATTGAAGCAGGTGATCGTTAACCCGGTGAGCCTGGGTGAAGACGATCTGCGCCTGGTGGCCTATTACGTGGCGGAGGAAGGCCCTTTGCAAGCCACGGCATTTCGACGCCACCTGCGCAAAGCCGTACCCGATTACATGGTTCCGAATACGTTTCTCCATCTGGACTCGTTCCCGCTGACGGATAACGGGAAGATCGATCGCAAAAATCTGCCGACCCCCAACTCGCTGGTGCAGGCGGCTTCCAGCGCTGATCAAGAACCGCAAACCGACATCCAGAAGCAGATCGCGCAAATCTGGATCGATATGCTGAAAGTTCCCTCCGTTGGATTGAACGACAATTTTTTCGAGGCGGGAGGACATTCGTTGCTGGCGGTAAACGTTGTATCTGAAATTGAGAAGGTGCTGGGTCAACGCGTGAGCCTGAGGTCTATCGTATTAAAGTCGTTGGCCGAGGTCGCTCGTGAGTGTGGTGACGGTGAAGTCGTCGATTAAACGAGCATCCTTGCAAGCTGCGGTGCATAAGGCCTGGGCCAATGACTGACGGGCTGCGCGTATTGCAGGTTGTCCAAAGCCTGAACGTCGGCGGCCTGGAAACCGTGGTGATTGAGCTTTGTCGAAAGCTGGTGGCCTTAGGTGTCCACACCGACGTTTGCTGCATTGAAGAACCCGGCGAGCTGGCCGGTAAACTCGCGGGTGAAGCCATAGAGGTTTTCAGCCTGGATAAACCGGCGGGCATTCACCTGGGTTCGGTGCGACGCCTGAGGCAGGAAATTCAGCGCCGCGGATATCACGTGATTCATTCCCATAGTTCCATGGGGCATTTCTATGGCTGTCTGGCGGCTAAGCTAGGCGGCCGGCCCATTGTGCATACTCGACACCAAATGAGTCGCACTCTGTCTTGGAAGCAGAAGGTCCGGGCCCGTCTTTGCGCGATGGCCACCCAGCGAATGATTGGGGTTTCCGCCGCAGTCACCCAGTGTAATGTAGCGGATTACGCTCTCCCAGAGTCCCGTGTGCGGACAATTTATAACGGCATTGATACGGCTCGATTCGAGGACATACCCGCTCCGTCAACGATTCGGGTCATTGGCACCATTGGTCGTTTGCAGCCGGTAAAAAACCAGCTCTCTCTGCTGAGAGTATTTGAGCGCTTGGTCAGACGGCACAGCGATCTGAGGTTGAGAATTGTTGGCAGTGGCCAATCTCAGCAGGAGCTGGAGGAGTACGCGAAGGCGGCCGGCCTCAGCGAACGGGTTGACTTCGCGGGATACCAGTCCGACATTCCGCAACAAATGGCACAGATCGATGCGTTCGTGATGAGCTCACTCAGCGAGGGGATGCCCATCGTGTTAATTGAGGCGATGGCTGCAGCCCGGCCGGTGGTTGTCACCGCCGTTGGCGGCATTCCTGAAATGATTGAGCCTGGCAAAACGGGCTTGATGGTTGAGCGACGTGATGACGACGCGCTGGAAGCGGCAATCCGCCAGCTGATTGAACATCCTGAGCAGGCCGCTGGAATGGCAAAACAAGCTCGACAGGACGCGGTTGAGCGATTCGATATCGGTCAAATGGCGAGCCACTACATCGCTGAATACCGAAGCATGGCCAGATTAGATCCGTAGACTGATCGCCGAATACTGCGGCGCTTTCTATCCTGCTCCAACTGCCCGCTTGGCGTCTTATCTCAGGCCGGCTGAAGGCGTTTCAAATCCGCTCTCAAACATCACTTGGACCACGCCAACGGTGGTGCTGGAGCTATCGTTAGTGGCGTTTACATCGATCTGTATCGGCGTTGTGCGTAGTGTCATGGTGTTGGTGACGGTATCCAGTTCGGTGTCTTCAACGATGGTGACCGTTTGGATAAGGGAGATGCTCGACCCTACTGGCAGGTCCAGTGTGGCGGTAAGTTCGCCAGCCGGAGGGGGGACGCAGACGGCATTTTGTACCGGACCACACTCCCAGGTTGTACGGGCAAAAAATGCCGCGTCAGAAAGGTTGCTGGTGGCCGATATCGTCATTGCGTCTGTCGTACCCAGGTTGCTCACCGTAACCAGAAACTCCAGTTCACCACCAGGATCCACCTGCTGTTGCAGGGATACGATAGAAACGCCCACATCCAGAGCGTTAGACACGGTAATGGAAACGGGCACGGGTAACGATACAGGCTGGCCATTGTTGGCGCTGCCGCCGTCGTCAGAAATGGTGAGCTCGATGACGGCGGTGCCAGCACGACCGTTGAGGTCGTAACTGAACTGCCCCGACGGATCCAGGCTGGCGGCGTCGATTATGCTGCCAGGGTCGCTGGTGACGGTTGCGCCGGCGCCGACAATGGATTGGGTGGATTGTTCGTTGGCAGGTCCTGTCAGAACTTGTGAGATGAAGTTCTCCAGCACTATGGTGCCCGACTGTCCGGCGGAATGACTTTGATCGCCCAACACATCAAAGGTGGGTCGGTCGTTTGCGGCCGCAACCTCAATCGTTACGGTCGCTTCGTACAAGCGGCTGTTAGCGGCTATTCGATACACAAAACTGTCGGGGCCGAAATAGTCTTGGGGTGGGGTGTAGTTGAACGTACCGTCGCCCTGGCTGTCCACGACGCCGCCCTGCGCGCTGGCGGCATCAAATCCGGCCAGGCTGGAAGGCCCCATAGCCAAGAAATCGTTGCTCAGCACATCCCCCGTATTCATGATGGTGTCTTCCACAGCGGCAATAGGCCCATCATCGGTTGTTGGGCGGGGCTGTACGTCAAGGTTAACCACAAACTGTGCTGTTGCAGTGCCGTCAAAAGCGCTGAAGGTGAGGTCAACCTGGCCGGTGAACCCGATCACCGGCGTATAGCTCAACTCGCCGTCGTTACTGATCATGGCCTGGCCGGACGCGGGTCCGGACACCAGGGCATATGTGATGGCATGCAGCTCGGGGTCGGTGATGAAGTCAGACAGCGAAACGTTGAAAACGAGGTCCTGAATCACGTCCAGTGTGGGTATCGTGCCTCGAGGCGCATCGTTGATTCCGGTCAGGTTGATGGTCACTGTGATGTCGGTATCAGTGCCCTCGTCGGGTTGGCTATCCGTTATGTCATAGGTGAAAACCAGGCTGGGTGAAAGCACTTCACCCTGATCGAGAAAATCGTAATCGCCAGCGGGATCAAACTGTAATTGGTTACCGTCATTGGTAATGTTGTTCTCTAGCTCGGCAGGAACCTGAATCGCAGAAATGGTCAGCGAATGTCCGTCTATATCCGTATCGTTATCGAGCACATCAAGGGCGACTTGAGCATCTTCGGTCAGGTTGAACTGGTCGTCTAATCCAACGGGCGGATCGTTGGTGTTGATCACGGTGATGGTGACCTGATCCATGCCGATGTTGCCCTCGGAGTCTGTGGCTTGGGCGGTAATCACATGAACGCCGGGCAACAGCATGGCAGAAAAGTCTCGCCCGGTAGCGGTGGCGGAACTGATGCTGTCGCTCCAGGAAATGGTGCCCAGTAAACTGGGATCGATAACGTCCGAGACACTGGCCCGGAGCATGAGGGTGTCGTCCACCTCTATGGTCATATCGTCTTCAAAAATGGTTACCACCGGGGGCGCCTCGGGTAGCCCGGTGCCGTTGAGGTAGTCGTCCAGGTTGCTGCTGCCATTGGTGTTGATGTCGCCGGCAGCATCGTCGATCAAAGGGTCGGTACCCACCGCCAGTTCGTAACCATCGGGGACGCCATCGGTATCGGTATCTCTTGAGCTAACGCTGGTTCCATGGACATGAAATTCGTCGCCGTCATTCAGCCCATCTCCGTCAGTATCAGGATTGAGCGTATCGCCGGAGTTCGCCACCTCATCGGAATCTCGAAGATTGTCCGCATCCAGATCGGAGTTCACATCACCCCATCCAGAGACAAAACCATTAAACGGGATGTTGGCGTTTTCCATGGCGGTTCGTGGCGAGTACTGAAAGGGTGATGCACCAAAATTAATTTCAGTGGCAAACACTCCCATACCTTGGGTATTGCCATACAAGAACGGAAACAATGGGGTAAACACATCGGGCAGCAGCATGGTGTAAACCACCTGATCTTCAATGATCAGATAAACCGTGGGTCGCGCTTCTCGGTAGTCCACGGCAAAGCCATAATGAAACGTGCTCGTGTCATAGTTGCCCACCTGGTTCAGGTTTTGCCATATGCCGTTAATGGAGTTGGTGGACATCGATGGCTGTTCAGGGTCAAACGGATAGGGGTTAATGCGTCCGAATTCGGTAATCAATCCCTGGCCGATGCCAAACCCCTCATCGCTGCCGATGATGATCGTGGCAAGCAGGCGACTTGCTTCAAAGTAACGGAACTCGTCAATCATGCCCTGATTGGCTCGAACGCCCATTTTCTGGTCGATATCGTAGGCCACCGATAAGTTTTGCGGGCCCAGGGTGATCCCCGCACCGCTGTTATCGTCCAGCTGTAATAGCACTTCGGTCTGCTGTGGCGGCTGAACCCGGCCGTTATAGGCATTGGCTAACGCCCAGCCGCTGCCCATAAATTCGGCGCCGGGGACGCCATCGGTAAACAACAGGTACCCGGCGGGAAACTGGAATGGGTGATTGTCCGGGTCATCCCCGGCATTGATCTGGAGCTGCTGGGCGCCAAACAGGTTGTCGCCAAAGGCCATTAAGAACAGGTCGCCGGTAATGTCGGGCAGAGCAACGGCATCTAACATCTGGGCAAAGCCATCGGCCCCGCTAATGATGGGATAAACCACCGGCGAGCTGCCGCTGTAGTCAACGGCCAACCCTAAATGTCGGGAGCTTTCCAGCGGCTGCGCCGATTGCACGGTAAGCCCGTCGTAAAGCACCTCGCCATTGATCGTCAGGGCAAGGCTTTGCCGGTCAGCGCCGGGCGCCTCAGTCAAGGCCGCCGCCGCGCTCCCCACGCCGATGCCGAAATTGCCCCGTTGGCTGTTTCGCTCGGCTTCAAAATAATACCAGCCGGTTCCGCTCATCACCGTCTCGCTGGCGCGGGCTGAGCGCACCAGCGAATCTTCAAAGGTGAGCGCTCTGCGGGTGGATCCGATCAGCACACTGGAATGCACGTCGCTGGATTCAAATACGGTTTCTGGCCCGCTGCCGGGGAAGGAACCGGCAAAAGACGCGCTGGTTCCTGCGTTGAATTCGTCGAGCAGGTTGAAGCCGTCTGTATCAGCATCATCGCTGGCGTTGGCAACCAACGGGTCGCTGCCGTAGGTCAGTTCGTACTGATCCGGCACCAGGTCACCGTCGCTGTCGGACAACAAGGGGTCGGTAAGGGATTCGTTGACCTCATACCCATCGGATAAGCCGTCGTTGTCGGTATCAGCGTCGGTCGGGCTGGTCATCAGCACCATTTCTTCATCGTCGGTCAATCCATCATCGTCCGAATCGGGCACGACAAAGGTGATGAGTACGTCGAAGGTGATCGGGTTGCTCATGGCATCAAGCACCTGGGCGGTAATCACATGGGGCCCGGTGGTGGCTGAGGTAACGCTGAAGGTGGCACCCGTGCCGGTGTTGGCGCTGGCATTGTCAGACCATTGGATTTGCGCGGAAATATCCATCCCGGTTTCGTCATGGGCAAAGGCATTCAGAACCAGAGTTTGGCCAGTATCCACCGACTGTGCAGGTGTATTGATGCTTAACGTCGTGCGAGGCGTCCAGCCGCGAATTAGATTGGCGGCACTGGTAATTCCCGCGTTCAGCAAGATCGTGCGCGCGTCGTAGCGCATCGGCGTGTTTTGCAGGTCAGCCGCGCTATTGATGGTTTGTGAGGTTTGTGAGACCTGCCGTCCGTACACCAAAACGTGCAGCGGGTCGGTGACGTTCGGCATGGCTTGAGAGTAAAGGAGCTGATCGTCCACGATGACATGGACTTCTGGAGTAGAGCCGGAATAGTCCAGCGCCAGGCCAAAGGTATCTGCACTGGTGATGCTAGGGTCAGGGGAGGGAATCTGTTGGCTGTTGTTGTAAAAGATAAAGCCCGCCGTATTCACCCCGAGGCTCTGGTCGCTTCGTCCGCCGTAGCCCTCAGAGGGGGATTGTCCACTCAGGTCAGCCGTGGTGATCAGTTCGCTCGAGGTCGCGACGCCAAATCCATAGTTGCCAGAGACGCCGTTTCGGCGGCCTTCGTAGTAGAAAAAGCCGCTGTTGGGGGCGACGCTGTCAACGGACCGAACCCCGCGGTGTACCCCCAACCCAAAGGTGGCCGTCAGCGCGTCTGGGCTGAGAGTGACCGTTGGGTCTTTGTCTGCATCATTGAGAATGGTCGATGAGTGGGATAACCCAGGAAGGACCAGCAGGGTGACCGACAGAAGACAATGGATGAAAAAACGTGCCATGGGTGCTCGACTTCAGATAATCCGGCGTGTGCGCCTTCAGAAGCCTTAAATCTAGTAGATAAACCGGGTTTATTCCAGTGATCAGAAATATCCGTAACAATGGTTGGCACAAACCTCCTGCCAACCGTTGGCTTGTTACCTAAGGTATTGACCGCAAACGCAGAAATTCATGAGGGGGTGTACTCCCCTCATGGATCGTTCAGGCAGCAGAATCCTGTTTCCAGGTCACGTCGATATTGCCGCGGATAAACGCCACCAGAGCCACCGCAGCGGCAGTGTTCAGGGCTAGAAACGTGGCGCAAACACCGACGATTTTGACCCGTTTCAGGTGCTCTGGCCAGATCAAGCCCGCGCCGGCGATGGCGTAAAACAGGACCTGCAGCCAGCCCACTATTATGACGATGCTCAAGGGGTGGGCAAGGCAGCAGATCAACAGCATCAGCAGTGCCCAGGGCACGGCAAGCCGGGCCAGTTTGTGGGACATGAACTGCAACCAAGCTGGGTTTTT
Source organism: Lysobacterales bacterium (assembly GCA_045106555.1). GTDB lineage: Bacteria > Pseudomonadota > Gammaproteobacteria > Xanthomonadales > SZUA-38 > JANQOZ01. The sequence goes on from JBGCET010000014.1 coordinate 93,048, forward strand.
GCTTGGGCTCAGCAGCCAGAGATTGCGCCTGAGGGATTGAAAATTGCCCGTCAAGGTGCGGACCTTTCGGCGCCATTCGCCGCTGATACTGGCCTCGGCTTGGTCGTAGACCACCGCCCCGTCGAGCAAAATCGTGCGCTGGCCTCGGCGCAAGGTTCTGATCGGAATTTCAAAGTCATCCAAAATGGTGTCGCTGGCCAAATGACCAAAATCATCGATGCCAATCGCGTACAGGGCGCCACTGGCGCCGACCGTGGAGAAAAACCGCGACTCGCTGCGTCTGATGGCTTTTTCATACCGCCAATAAAGACCGATGGGAGCCTGGGAGCCGTCCGGTTGAACCTGCACCAGTTCGCCGCCAGCCACGCCGACAGCAGGGTCAGAGAGGGCTTTGACCAGGTCCTCAATGGCGTTGGCTGACAGCGGCTGGCGCACGTCGGTGAGCACCACCACTTCGGTGTCTTCATCGAGATGGGTTCTTGCCAGATTCAATGCTGATGGTTTGCCCGCGCGGGACTCAAGTTCATGGAACGCGACGTCGGTTTGCTGCTGCATGAACTGGCGAGTGGGCTCATCAATCCCGTCGGCAACAAACAACCAACGAGTGCGCTCCAGCGGATAGCTTTGCTGGCGCAGACTGGCCAGCTTCTCTTCTAGAAAACGGGCACCGTTATGGGTTGGGATGACCACGCTGACAACAGGACGATAACCCTCCACGGGCTGTACAGGTTTTGGTCGAATTCTGGCCAAGGCCGCCACGAGCAGTGGATACCCGAAGTAGGTATAGCCGATCAGGCCGGCGGCGAAAACCATCGTTAGATTCAGGGCCAGATATTGCATCACGCCAGTTCTTCTTTAGGCCGGGTAGGGCGCCACTGTAACAACAGCAATGCAAGCAGTTGAAATCCCCCCAGGCTCCACTGAACGCTGCCCTGGCTCAGGAATAGTCCAGCCACCATGCAAAGAACAATCAGCCAGCCGAGCACACCGCGTGCGGGTCCGGAAATGAATGCCCACACCAACAACAACGGTGACATCGCAAGGATCATGGGGTTTGCCGCTGCGGCCCAGTGGTCGGTGCCCCACCAAAGTGTCAGCATCGTCAGTCCAAGGAGGCCGCTAAGGCTGGCCCAGACAACGCCCGGCAGATGTGAGCGCCACAGCATCGCCATGATGGCTGCGCCAACCACTGCAAACGCAGCTATCCAGAACGCCCAGGGGGAGCTGTAGGGTAGCCCTTCGGACACCACGGTGGTTGACTCCACCAACGGGCCCGGTGTCCCTTCAAGCCCGGGCAGCCCCTCCAGACTGTGCTGAAGGTGGTCAGGAAGGTAGGCCATTGCCCATTGCGAAATGGGTTTGTCGACAGGCTTGCCCAGCCCAAGATTGGCGCCAACATGCATCCAGGGCAGGGCAGCGGAATATTGGCTGAGGCTGCTGCGATAGGTTTGTTCTGTTGAGCCTTCGGGAAAGGCTGCCTTGAGCGCGCCGCGGGTGGCTATATTCAATGCATCGCGGACTTTTGTTGAGCAATTTTGGCGAAAATAGTCGTACTGGTAACTGGCGTTTTCTTCTCTCCGATGCTCCTCAAGGTGGAAGAGCAGTCGTTGCTTCTGGGAGGCGCTGAGATTCAGTGTTTGCACGCTGACCCGTCGACCATCCTGAATGTACCGGGCGATATCTTGGTCCGGATCAAATGCCTGCATTCGGTAGGTCATCAAACCGCGGACAAAATTCCATAAAAAATTAGGCTGCTCGAAATCAAACAGGCCGAAATTATAGATGGCTTGAAATGGGCCGGCGGGGTCTTGCAACAACAGCGCGTTATGGCCGAATGCCTGCCAGGAAAACGGACCCGGACCCACCGTAACCAGAGATACCTTCAGTTGGCCTGGGTCCAGCGTTTGGCTGGTTCCCGGTGTTGACAGACAAAGCGCCAGTATCACCGGCACCCAGGTCAGTCCTTTGATGTTGAAAGCCCCAGCATGAGCAACCGCCGACTGTCGGCTTTGACGATGGTGAACGTGTGATCGCCCACCGCAACCTTTTCTCCGGTTTCAGGGAGTCGCCCCAATTCACCGGTGACCAGTCCTCCTACGGTGTCAAAATCGGCATCGGGAAGCTCGGCGGAAAAATGATCGTTGAAATCATCAATCGGGGTTAGCGCGTCAATGGAGTACTGCCCATTGTCAGCGGCGCGAATGAATTCGACCTGCTCCTCGTCATATTCATCACCAATTTCGCCAACAATTTCCTCCAGCACGTCCTCAATGGTGATGAGTCCAGCGACCCCGCCGTATTCATCAACCACAACCGCCATATGGTTTCTTGAGCTGCGGAAATCTTCCAGCAATACATTCAGACGTTTGCTTTCGGGGATAAAGGCAACATCCCGTTGAATCTGCTCCAGGCTGAAGCCGTCGGCATGGTCAAAAAAACGCAGGAGGTCTTTGGCCAGAAGAATGCCAACAACCTCATCTTTATCGTCTTTGATGACTGGGAAGCGGGAATGTCCTGATTCGACAATCAGCGGCAACAGCTCTGCTAACGTCTGGCCCGCAGATACGCAAACCATTTGACCACGAGGGATCATTGCGTCTCTGACTTGCTGGGACGACACCTCCATGGCGCCTTCCAGCATGGCAAAGGTTTCCTTGTCGAGAATGTCCCGCTCCAACGATTCCTGGAGTAGTTTGAGAAGGTCTTCGCGGTTCCGAGGCTCGCCGCCGGTTAAGGCGTGGCCAAGCTTTTCCAGCCAGCTTTTCGGCTCGGAACCGTTGCTACTGGGTACGTCGTCGTTCATACGGCGATGGGGTGATAGCCCCTGTGTGGTAAGACCGCAAGTTTACCGCGATAACCTGAGATACGCTACGGTTGCGCCGTGTCGTAAGGGTTGGGGAAACCTAGCTGTTTCAGCAGACGACATTCCTGGCTTTCCATGGTTTTCGCCTGTTCATCATGCTGATGATCAAAGCCCAATAAATGCAGAACGCCGTGGACCACCATATGAGCCAGATGTTGCTGGCGGGTTTTCTGCTGCTCCTGTGCCTCCCGGTCGATCACCGGCGCACAGATCAGCACGTCACCCAGAAGCCGTACGCCGACGGCTGGGTTAATGTCGGCGGGAAAGGAGAGAACGTTGGTCGGGTAGTGCTTGCCCGCAAACTGGCTGTGAGTGGCGGACATTTCCGTCTCGTCGCAGAGTCTGATATCCACTTCGCCCGTCTGCTCCAGGTCGAGCAGGACCTGGCTTGCCCATTGTTTTACCAGCTCCTGATTTACCCATCGGTGATCAATGGGGTCGCCGAAAGAGACTTCGATATGGGGCTCAGGCGTCGCTGTCACTTTGCGCATTAGCCTGATAAGCGTCAACGATGCGCTGGACAAGCGCGTGACGCACGACGTCTTTGGACTGAAAAAAGATAAAGCTGACGCCGGGGACCTGTTTCAAGATGGAAATGACATTGGTCAGTCCAGAGGTCTGATGGCGGGGCAAGTCCACCTGTGTGACGTCCCCGGTAACCACAGCGCGGGATCCAAATCCCAGTCGGGTCAGGAACATTTTCATTTGCTCTACCGAGGTGTTTTGCGCTTCATCGAGGATAATAAAGGCATCGTTCAGCGTTCGCCCTCGCATGAACGCCAGCGGTGCCACCTCGATCACGTTTCGCTCCATCAGTTTCTCGACCCGTTCAAAGCCCAGCATTTCATACAGGGCATCAAACAGCGGTCTGAGGTAGGGATCCACTTTTTGCGCCATGTCGCCCGGCAAGAAGCCCAGCCGCTCGCCGGCTTCAACGGCAGGTCTAACCAACACCAGCCTGGATACCTGTTGTTGTTCCAAAGCCTGCACCGCGCAGGCGACAGCCAGAAACGTTTTTCCGGTTCCAGCCGGACCGATGCCAAAGGTGATATCGCTGTTGAAAATGTTTTTCAGGTAGGCCTGTTGGTTAGGTCCGCGCCCTGTAATCGTTCCACGCTTGGTGCGAATGCTGATGGTGTCTGCTGAATTGCCCGGCGGCGCTTCCACAGTGGCAGTTTGTAGCTGCAGATTGACTTCTTCCCGACTCAAGCTCCCCTCAGCGGTTTTCTCATAAATAGCTCTTAGTACTCCGGCAGCCCGTTGGCTCCCTGCGCCCCTGACGGAAAACTGACCGCCCCGGTTACTGATTTTCACTCCCAGTCGCTCCTCCACCTGGGTGATGTGGGTATTGTGTGGCCCGCACATGGCCGCCAGCCGATCCGAGTCCTGGGGCGAAAGGGTTAGTGAAACCGTCGAATCGGTATCGCTTTGTGAGGTTTCAGGCGGCATGGGATTGTGCGCTGACACGCCCTCTCAGTGAGTTGGCCAATGCCTGAGTGATTTCTACATCACAGAGTTGGCCGATAAGCGTCGGGGGGCCCTGGAAGTTAACGACCCGGTTATTTTCGGTTCGCCCGGCAAGTTCTTGAGGATCTTTCTTGGACGGGCCTTCGACTAAAATTGTTTGTGTGGAACCCACCATCGCCTCCGAGATGACAGCGGCCTGTTGGTTGATGAGTGCCTGTAGCGCAGCCAGACGACGTTTCTTGTCCTCTGGGGAGGTGTCATCCGCCAGTGCGGCGGCAGGGGTTCCCGGTCGCGCGCTGTAAATGAAGCTGAAGGACTGATCAAAATTCATTGCTTCAATGAGATCCATTGTGTTTTGAAAGTCAGCTTCCGTTTCACCGGGAAATCCGACAATAAAGTCCGATGACAGGGAGATATCCGGTCGAGCGGCTCGCAGCCGACGAATTTTTTGCTTGTATTCAATCGCCGTGTGACCCCGTTTCATGGCCGCCAAAATTCGGTCTGATCCGCTTTGTACGGGCAAGTGCAGATAGGATGCAAGCTCAGGTACATCGGCATAGGCCTCGATCAGGCGGTCGGTAAATTCCACTGGATGGGATGTCGTAAAGCGAATCCGTTCAACGCCATCGATTTGCGCCACCAGTCGGATCAACAGGGCCAGGTCGGCCTCTCCCCCGTCGTGCATTACCCCGCGGTACGCATTGACGTTCTGGCCCAGAAAATTGATCTCCCGCACGCCTTGATCAGCAAGCTGAGCTGCTTCGGCAACAACGTCGTCAAATGGCCGGCTGATCTCTTCGCCGCGTGTATAGGGAACAACACAGAACGAGCAATACTTGCTGCATCCCTCCATCACCGAGACGAACGCGCTTGGACCCTGTTTGCGCGGTTCTGGCAGGTGGTCAAATTTCTCGATTTCGGGGAAAGACACGTCCACCGAGGGAACGCCGGTGTCCCGCACCTGATCGATCATCTTAGGTAAGCGGTGCAGCGTTTGGGGCCCAAAAACCAGATCAACATACGGCGCACGCTCAAGCAATGCCGCACCTTCCTGGCTGCCGACGCAACCACCAACCCCGATCACCACCTTGCGCTCCCCCTGCTTATGCTTGCGCCATCGGCCAAGCTGCGAAAACACCTTTTCCTGGGCTTTTTCCCGAATTGAACAGGTGTTGATAAGTATCACGTCCGCTTCTGACTCATCGTGGGTAAGAGTCAGGTTGTGAGAGGCCTGAAGCACGTCGGCCATCTTGGCTGAGTCGTACTCGTTCATCTGACAACCGTGGGTTTTGATGAAAAGCTTTTCCATCTATGGTTTCCGGGGCGGGCAAACAGGAAAACGTAGCGGTTTTTAACGTTTTACGCAATCGTATTCGGGGAAAAAAGGCTAAACTGGCGACTTTGCCGCAACCGCGGGATAGGAAACACATGATTCTCAGTCTGGTGGGTCGCCTTCCATCCAGCGACCTTCCCCCGGCGCTTCTGACCGATGAAGAAATTTCCCGAGTCGCCGCCGCCGGTCTCGGTGCGTTATTTCATCACCTCAATCAGCAAGGCCATATTCATTGTTCCGAGTCTGCCGGAGGTGTGCTGGAGTCGGCGGATCTGACCTCGCGAGTGCTGAGTTCAAACGCCAGAAGGTCCGCAGTAACGGTGTTGGATGAGTTGGGGCAACAGGATATCCATCCGATCTTACTCAAAGGCATGGACGTGGCTCAGCGGTATTATCCTGAAGCTCACTGGCGAGTGATGGGGGACATCGATCTGTTGCTTCCTGCGGATGCTCGCGAGGAAGCGGTAAGCTGCTTGAAACAGCGCGGGTTTCACAACCCCACCGACGATCCGGATTCCGACTGGGACAAACACCATCACGCGGTGCCACTTTATAGCGATGAGCTGAAGATATGGGTGGAGCTGCATCACAAACTCATTACCGATCAATCGCCCTTTGATGCAGAGCCCGCGCTCGCCCAAGACGCAGTGCTGTCCGATCTCTCTCCAGGAATCCTGGAAGGAAGGGAGGTGCGCTATCTGGCACCAGAGCGAACCTTACTGTTCACGATTTTGCATTGGTATTTTGATTTGATCGACCGCTGGGGAAGCCCAGGGTTGCAGCGGGCGGCGGTGGACTGTTTTTTTCTGAATATGGCAGGTGTTACTTTCAGTCAGCTGCCTGATCTATCGCCACAGGCCAAGCGCGCTGGCGGACTGATGGCGCAAATGATTGCCACGGAAAAATCCGCCCGGTCCGTTGACAGCTCGTGCCCAATGCCAATGGGCGGCGGAATTGAGCGGGCATTGGCCAAGCTCGCAGGTTTTCGCGTCGATAGTTCGGGCTTCAAGCAAGAGGTGACAGGGCTGATGTTCAGGCAGGCTCTCAGTGCAAGCGGCCCCGTATCACTGCGTTTGGCCACAGCGCTGGGAGCCCTGGGGCCGTTGAGCCGAGCGATTCGTCAACGATTGTGAGTCCTTGGCAGCTCACCCTGTGAGGGCCACCCAAGATTAGGCAAAATACCCGTTGCCCAACTTCAATTTTTCCATGAAAAAAATCATTGTTGGCGTCGTTGTTGAACTCCAAGCCGCGCTGGGCCTTGAGGACACGACGTTGCTGGAACAGAACTTCTCTGCTTTCGAAACCGCCCCGGCAGCCGCCAGAGCGCAGATTTCGGTGGCTGTGAAGGTTCATGACGATCAGTACCAGGTGAGCTGGCTGGAAGCGGACAACGATGGGGTAGTGACCAGCACTCGGGCAGAGCTGGTCTACAACGTTGAGGGTTTTGTGGTGCTTGGGCTGCAGCTGGCACGGCCAGATTTGTTGTTCCTGCACGGTGCGGTGCTCCGGTCCGGGGCCAGGGGCATGGTTTTGACTGGCGCCTCGGGTAACGGAAAGTCCACCTTGTGTTGGGCGCTAACCCAGCATGACTGCCAGTATTTGAGCGATGAGCTTGCGCCGCTGAAGCTGGGCGACAGCGCAACCGTCGCTGCAGAAGCCTACAGCCATTCCTTGAACCTGAAGAAAAGCCCACCGGGCAGTTACCAGTTGCCCCCTGACATCCCCCACACGGGCTGGACCTTCCATATTCCGCCATCACAGCTTGCGGGTGGTTATCAACTCAGCGACAGTAACGTGCACGCCATATTTCTTGTGCAGTATGATCCAGCGGGGCCAGCTGTTGACAGGCTGCCAACGGCTGAGGCGGTGTTTCGACTTTATCCCAATGTGCTCAACGGGTTGGCGCATCCGGCATCGGGCCTGACAATGGTTAAAGAAATCTGCCGCCGACTGCCGGTTTACGACCTGAAATCCAACAACCTCAAAAGCACCAGCGAACTGGTGTTGGAGACCCTGCATCAATGAACCCAAAAAAGGCGGCAAACCTGGTGCAGGAAGATGCTGATGGACACTTGATTGTACTGGACGGCGATAACGGGCAGGTTCACAAGCTGAATCCAACGGCGGCCATGATTCTAGAGCTATGCGACGGCGCACTGAGCGCTGAGGAGATTGCCGCGGAAGTGGCTTCGGCGTGCGACGTAGACGTTTCGCTGATCACCGATGATGTTCGCGCAACGTTGGCTGAATTTGCGGAAAAAGACCTGATTTCCCTGGCTTGAGGCACCGCAAACCCTCTCGGGTCAGTCTCCGTTAACGGGGTCAACGGTGGAAAACGCTAAGTAAACGTTTGTCACAGACTCGTTACACCTGAGTTGTTCATTCGAAAATACAGCGATCGTTTGTTACAATTCGAGCCGGGGGTCACAAAACTTTGGAAGGAGGAAACATCGTGTCGATCCAAAAGTCGAGACGGGACTTTCTTAAGAAAACCGGTTATAGCGCTCCGGTTGTCATCACTCTAGCGGCCACACCGGCATTTGCCGGCGGTGGATCTGCCAGCAGTGGTGGTGGCGGAAACCCCTCCGGGGGGCAGTGTCGTACCGTAACCCAATACCGAACTCAGGTTCGGGTTATCTCGTGGTGGCCATTACGGCTGCAGCGGGTTCGGGTTCCGGTAAGAGTTCGCATTTGTAACTAAACCGGGATGCCGGTGCGAACCGGCGGACTTTTGAGACCTTAAACCGGGCTTCGTGCCCGGTTTTTTGATTGTCCACTGCCAGCAAGACCCAGAACCAGCCCTGGTCAGGGGGCCGTCAGCACGACCAGCGCCGACATTGCCACGGCGCCGTCATTGACCAGCGTTGTGGAAAACGTCTCAGATTGCCCCAGAGTCAAAGTTTTGCCTGCCATTCTGGCCGTTCCATCCAAAACGATCAGCTGAAGCCTGTGGTGTACGTCCGGTGGCTGCAGTTGGTCTCCTGGCGCAAGTTTTACCCGGTAAACCTCCTGAGTTTGTTCTGCCAGCAGGCACTCACCTCGGTTCCATGATCGGCTGTTGTGAACATGATTCTGGGTCAATCCGCTGGTTTTGGCCTCCAGTTGGTTGACCACGGTTTTTACGTCTTGAGACTGGGGTTTTGCACTGATCAGCAGCGCGTCCGGCGTGTCGACAACCACCAGATTTTGCACTCCGATGGCCGCGACCAGTCTTTGCGGATTACGCACATACACGTCTTCGCAGTTGACAAAAATAGCGTCACCCTGTGAGTGGTTCCCAGCACCAGAATTGAGCTCGCTGATTGCTTGCCAGGACCCCACGTCATTCCAATCAAAATCCCCGTTCACCACCGCGACAAGATCGGATTTTTCAAACACCGCGTAATCCACAGAAATAGCGGGCAGTTGACGGAAGGTGTGGAGATCAAGCCTCACCTCGTCGTTGACCGACGTTGAGCCATTCAAGCAGTGATCCACTCCCGCCTGTAATTGAGGTGCCACCGCGCTCGTCGCTTTTTGAAAGCCATTCGGAGTGAAAGCAAACATGCCGGAATTCCACGAATATTGGCCAGAGGCCAGGTACCTTTCAGCCGTGGCAAGATCGGGCTTTTCGACGAATTGTTCCACTTCAAACCCTTGCCCAATACCGGCGCCGGCCTTGATGTAGCCGTAACCCGTTTCGGGTCTTGTCGGGTTAATACCAAAGGTCACCAGAAGGCCTTTGGAGGCCAGCTCGGCTGAGATTTGGGCAGCCTGGACAAATCCGGCTTGATCGTTAATCAGGTGGTCTGAAGGCAGAATAACGAGGCAAACCTGCCCGCCCAGGTGGGTCCCGGCCCAGGCCGCTGCCGTGGCAATCGCTGGAGCGGTGTTGCGCGCCTCAGGTTCCAGGAGAAAAATATGGCGATTGTGGTCCTTGGAAGAGTTGCTGTAGGCCTCGCGGGTCAGAGCGCCATAGGCGGCATTGGTGACCGTGATAATGGGGCCGCCGTCCGCCAGAGCTTCGGCTCGGCGTAACGTTTTGCCAATAAGCGTTTCCCCATCTGGCATGGCCATAAACGGTTTGGGGAACGATTTTCTGGACTCTGGCCAAAGTCGTGTTCCCGCGCCACCGGATAAAATTATGGGCACAACCTTCATTTGAAAAGATCTACGAGCGTTAACACCGCGCGATGGTATCACCGTTACCCTCGCGAGGTCAGTTCGGCGCTGTTTTCAGTCTAACCAGGTCAAATCAATCCCAGGGAAAACCCGGCAATGACTCTTCCAACTGTACTTTCCAGTGGGGAACCTCGATGCCAAAAACCGTTTCAAACAGCGTGTTATCCAGAACTGAGTAGGCGGGACGACGAGCAGGGCTTGGAAACGCTGTGCTGTCAACGGGCGAAGGTTTCGCCAATTTTTGTGGTGCCTGATGGGTCTGGGTCCACGCGAGGAACTGCAGAGCGAAGCCGTACCAGGATACGGGCTCGCCGCTGGCGGACAGGTGAAACGTGCCGCTGATGTCGTCCTTTGTCGCCGCAGCAAAGGCTTGCATACTGGCCTTGGCCAGAAATTGTGCAGAGGTTGGGCGACCGAATTGATCGTCAACGATGCTCAATGTTTCTCGTTCCTTGGCCAGGCGAACAATCGTCTTTACGAAGTTGTTGCCATAGCGACCATAGACCCAGGCAGTGCGGAAAATCAGGTGTCTGACGTTTGCCGCACGTATCTGCTCTTCGCCGGCCAACTTGCTGGCGCCATAAGCGTTAACTGGGGCTGGCGTGTTAGTCTCTTCATAGGGTGTAGAGGCTGAACCAGGAAAGACATAATCGGTTGAATAATGAACCAGAATGCCGTTATGGGGTTGAAGGTAAGCGGCAAGCTGTGCGGGCAGGCCGGCGTTTAGACGCTGGGCTGCCGCTAAGTCAGTTTCTGCTTGGTCGACTCCGGTAAATGCCGCAGCATTCACAATATGATCTGGCCGCACCGTCTCAAGCAGTTTTGTTACCGCGTCGGAATCCGACAAATCACAAGGGTAATCGGCGTCGCTGCGTGCGCTAGTGACGACGCGCCCGGTAGCCGGAAGAGTGGCGGCTAATTCCGCGCCTAACTGGCCGCTGCTGCCTAACAGCAACGTCGTCGATTCGGGCTGTGTCATCGGTCGGCGGCCAGTTGGGATGCGGCAGAAAATGGTGTGATTTGACCGGCTCTAACCTGTTGTTCCAACGCGGACTTCAACGACTGGGCCGCGGGTCTGGACATCAGTCGCCGTTGCAGGATTTCACCCACCAGCCGTTCCATCCACAGCACAGCCTGGCGCTGACGGTTGTGGGCGAGGCTGCCGTCATTGGCTGACTGCTGAAAAAAGGCCTGGGTTGCATCCCAGACCTCATCGATTCCGGTGGCCTCCATAGCAGAACAGGTCATGACCCGCGGCGTCCAGGAGCCCATTTGTCGCAATAATGCCAGTGCGCTTTGATAGCGTGCAGCAGCCTGCTCGGCCAAAGTTAGCTGGTCTCCATCCGCCTTGTTGATCACCAGAAGTTGGGCCAATTCCAAAATACCGCGTTTTATGCCCTGCAGTTCGTCGCCAGAGTTGGGCAGCATCAACACCATAAAAAGATCCACCATGGCGGCGACATCAAATTCCGACTGGCCTACGCCTACGGTCTCAACCAAAATAACGTCAAACCCTGCTGCGTCGCAGAGCTGCAGATTCTCCCGGGTACGCTGAGCCACCCCGCCCAGAGCCCCTGCTGATGGGGAAGGGCGAATGAAGGCTCCCTGGTGACGGGAAAGCTCGGTCATGCGGGTTTTGTCACCTAGTATCGATCCACCGGCAATGGGTGAGCTTGGGTCTACGGCCAGCACCGCCAGGGACTTTCCCGCTTGCAAAAGGTGCAATCCAAAGGCTTCGATAAACGTGGATTTACCCACTCCAGGTGACCCTGATATGCCAATTCTAAGAGCGTTACCCGTGTCCGGCAATAAGGCATTGAGCAGGTCTTCAGCCTGCTTCCGGTGGGACTCCACACGACTTTCTACCAATGTGATGGCCTTGGCGAGGGAGCGACGATCTCCGGCCTTGAGACGCTCGGTATCGATGTTGCCTACGATCATCAGTCAGCCAAGTTTATGGCCTTAAGAACCTCTCGGGCAGCGCTGGGTATGTGGGTGCCTGGACCGAAAATTCCGCTGACGCCGGCTTGTTCGAGAAACGAGTAATCCTGTTTGGGGATAACGCCGCCAGCAATGACCAGAATGTCGTCTGCGCCTTGTTTGCGCAGTTCGCTGATCAACTGCGGCACCAGCGTTTTATGACCCGCAGCGAGGGTTGATGCGCCCACCACATGCACATCGTTCTCAATCGCCTGGCGGGCCACCTCCTCGGGAGTGGCAAACATGGGGGACAGGTCAATATCAAAACCGATGTCGGCAAATGCCGTGGCAATAACCTTGGCGCCACGGTCGTGGCCGTCTTGGCCCATCTTACAAACCAACATGCGCGGTCGTCGCCCATGTTTGTGCTCAAAATCCACCACGTCAGCGACGATGGCATGCCAATCTTCATCATCCTGATAAGCTGCACCGTAAATACCTGATACCGTTTGTGAGTCGGCTTTATATCGTCCAAATACTGACTCCAGAGCATCCGATATCTCGCCGACGGTAGCCCGAGCTCTGGCGGCATCAATGGCCAGTGCCAGCAGGTTACCCTGCGTGCCAGCGCCAATTTTGAGGGCCTCAAGGCACTGATTAACCTGGTTTTCATCGCGCTGTTGGCGAACCGTGTTGAGCCGCTGGAGCTGGGATTGACGCACCGATTCGTTGTCAATGTCCAGAATATCGACGTCATCCTGGGAGTTGTTCTGGTATTTGTTGACCCCCACGATGACATCTTCTCCCCGATCGATGCGGGCCTGCTTGGCTGCTGCGGATGCCTCGATGCGCAATTTGGGTAAGCCGCTTTCGATGGCTTTGGCCATGCCGCCTTTTTGCTCGATTTCGGCCATCAACGTTCGGGCTCGCTGAGCAATGTCAGCAGTGAGGCTTTCCATCATGTAAGACCCACCCCATGGGTCCACCACATCGGTAATACCGGTTTCTTCCTGGATCACCAGCTGGGTATTTCGCGCGATGCGAGCCGAAAACTCTGTGGGAAGAGCAATGGCCTCATCCAGCGCATTGGTGTGCAGGCTTTGAGTGCCGCCAAATACCGCAGCCATGGCCTCAATGGTGGTTCGAACGACATTGTTGTAAGGGTCTTGCTCTGTCAGTGACCATCCAGAGGTCTGGCAGTGCGTTCGGAGCATTTTCGACTTGGGGTTTTCCGGCTCGAATTCATCGATGATCTCGGACCACAGCAATCGTGCGGCCCGCATCTTGGCGATTTCCATATAAAAATTCATGCCGATGCCCCAAAAGAAGCTCAACCGAGGCGCAAAACTGTCAATATGAAGGTCAGCGTCCAGGGCCGCGCGAACGTACTCCCGACCGTCGGCCAGGGTGTAGGCCAATTCAAGTGCAGCGTCAGCTCCCGCCTCCTGAATGTGGTATCCGGAAATGGAGATGCTGTTGAACCGAGGCATGTTTTCTGCGGCATAGGCAATGATATCGCCCACAATCCGCATGCTGGGGCGCGGCGGATAAATGTAGGTATTGCGCACCATGAATTCTTTCAAGATATCGTTTTGGATGGTGCCGGACAGCTGGGCCTGATCCACACCTTGTTCTTCGCCGGCAACAATAAACGAGGCCAGCACCGGCAGAACGGCCCCATTCATCGTCATGGACACCGACACCTGATCCAGAGGAATGCCGTCGAACAGAATTTTCATGTCCTCCACCGAATCGATGGCAACTCCCGCTTTACCCACATCCCCGGTGACCCTGTCATGATCGGAGTCGTAGCCACGGTGAGTTGCCAGGTCAAACGCTACCGACACCCCTTGGCCGCCTGCGGCCAGCGCTTTTCGGTAGAAAGCGTTGGATTCTTCTGCGGTTGAGAACCCTGCGTACTGGCGAATGGTCCAGGGCCGACCCGCGTACATCGTAGCCTGGGGGCCACGGATAAAAGGCTCCAGTCCAGGTAATGTGTTGGTCAGCGGGTTGTTTGCGGTATCTTTGGCGGTGTAGAGAGGTTTTACCGTCACGCCTTCTGGCGTATCCACATTGAGGTCTTTGAGAGACCGCTTGCTGCGTTTGAGCTGGTTCTCAGCTAACTGTTCCCAATCGTCCAGTGTCGCTTCAGGTGCGGTATAGGATTTTTTACTCATGCCCAGAATGCTCTTCGCCTGGCTGGTTAATTTCAATCAATACCCCGTCACAAGACCGCGGATGGATGAAAATCACTCGACTCCCGTGGGCCCCGGGGCCTGGCTGTTCAGACAGAAACTCATAGCCGCGGTTGCGCAGTCTTGCCACATCGGCGTCGATATCGTCACTACGAAAACACAGGTGATGAAGTCCTCCCGGACGCTTTTCCAGAAATTTCGCAATGGGTCCCGCTCCGCCCAACGGGTGGACCAGTTCGATGCTGGTGGGAGGTAAAGGAAAGAATGCTGTGCTGGTCTGAGCAGACACCACATCGTCGGTTCCCGACAGGTTAAGCCCAAAATCTTCGGCGAACCGCTCAATGGCCTTGGGTAAATCGGGCACCGCGATGGCGATGTGGTCCAGGGCAGTAATCATGCCAGAGTCCTTTAACGGGAGGACTCAGAATAATACTGGATCAGAACCGCCAAGGGGAGGTCAGCGCGGATTTAGCCTTCAAAACCATTGGTGAAAATAAGACCTTGAACTTCCCGTTCCAAGGCGCCGACGTCCAGAACGTTGTTCAGGGGCCGGGCGATGGGGGTAAAAGTAGGCTGCAAGGCTCCGAATATCACGTCTGCAGGAGGGTGTTGCACGGGGACTGACAATGGGCTGCTGATGTCGAATCCTGGCGGCGTTTGGGTTGCGGCCGCTGCATCGACCAGGCTACTGCCCGCCGCCGGTCTTAGATCAAGCGCAGAAATATTTTCAAAGCCAGGGTCGCCGCCTTGACGTGTATTGCTAAACCCCGACGGCAGAAAGGTAGAGCCCGACTCAATCCAGTTGCCGCTGCCGGTAATCGTGGTGTTGCCGCCAAGCCAAATGGCCTCAACTTCCCGGACCATTCTGAAAGCAGAGCTCCCGGTGTTAAAGAAGACGTTGTTGTCCGCCTGCAAGGACTCCAGGCCGTCGAATAGACGAAAAACGGTGGCTTGTCCGCCGTTTGTGCGAATAACGGTGTTGTGGACAAAGCGATAGCGCCCGAAACTCTGGCCCGTGGCATCGCCTCCGAAGCGCAGAATTGATCCGAAATCGGCGCTGTGGACAATGATATTTCCCACGATGTCGGAGTCTTCCCGGGCCAAACCTTCTGTCCAGCCGGAGGCGACACCGCCCGGATCCGGCCCAATGAGTTCCAGCTCGTGGTAGAAGCCGCCTTCCAGCCAGTTGTAGTAAATTTCGTTGCGTTCAGCGCGGCTCTTGATCAAGTTGCCGCCAATTTCATTGTTGTTGAATTGACTGTCGCTGATGTGGCTGTATTGGAGCCGGAACACGCTGCCCGGGTAAGCCACCTGATCGGTAGACATGTAAATGGCGTGATTTCGACCACCCGATCCAGCATTCATTACCACGGAATATTCCACCGTAAGCGATCCGGAGTCCTGATCAGCGCCAAGAATTCCTTGGCGAGGACAATCGTGAATAAAAACGCCACGGAGAGTGACACCAGTACCCTGGTGGAAAAAACATCGAAAAGTGCCGCTGCTGGTATTGCCGGTACCGCTGATTTCGATGGACTCAAAGGTAATGTGGCTGGCGCGGTTATGCAGGGTGTTGTTGCCGCCTCTTAAATGCGGCATGGAACCACCATTGAGGTTTCCGCGGATAAGTACCGGGTTACCGGGCGCGCCGCCGTCCGATGGATCTACCGTAACGCCGCCGTCGTACAGGGTCCCGCCATCCACTTCCACAATATCGCCCGGTTCGAGGTTTTCGGCATTCAGTACCGACTGCAGGTTCGCGTACGCTTGACCTGGGCCCACCCGAAAAGTCTCTGCTTCGACCGTGCCCAAACAGAGCAAAGAACCCAATAAAATTCGTTGAATAATATTCATCTGCGAAAAATGACACTGCCCGGATCGGAAATCCATGATCGCTGTCTCGGTTTTTTCGATCAAGTAGTGTCCTCTGCCGTGTAGCAATGCCGCGGTGCCACTTGTTAGCATAGCGATATTGTTCATGTTCAGGTATCCCGATGACTAACCCGCTGGTTCCTTCGTTAACCAACCCTTTTACGTCCACCGATAGCCAGCCTGAAGATCCACCCAGCCCCTACGACGCCATGTTAGCGGAGGCCCGGGAGCTCAGATCCCGGCCAAAGACCGCCGGAGGACTGCGTAACGTCAGTCGTCAACACCAGAAAAACCGGATGACGGTATGGGAAAGGATCAGCGTGCTCAGCGATGAGGAGCCAACCATATTATTCCAGAACTGGGGGCCCAATCTGGATGGTGCCTCGTTGGTCACCGCCATCGTTCGAATCGATGGCCGTGATGTGGCTTTGTACGCTCATGATTTTACCGTTCGAGCAGGATCAATGGATGCCACCAATGGTAAAAAACTCGCTCGCCTATACGAACTGGCAGCAAAGCGAGGTATCCCTGTCGTCGGCATGAACGACAGTGCCGGTGCTTATGTGCCAGCTGGCGTCGGGGGGCTGGACGGCTACGCTGAAGCATTCACTGCGCTGCGCAAGATCAGCGGCGTGGTGCCGAGCATCATGTGTATGTTTGGGTTTAACGCTGGCGGCGGGTCCTATCTCCCTCGCCAGGGCAGTTTTGTTATCCAGCCAAACGAATCGTTTTTTGGGCTAACCGGCGTTGGTGTGGTTCGGGAAGTGTTGGGAGAAGACGTCACGCCTGACGAGCTGGGGGGGCCAGCGGTTCACGGCGCTTCCGGTGTTGCCGACCTCACAACTCAAGACGAGGTTGGCGCACTGCGCCTGGTCCGCCGATTGCTGTCCTACTTGCCGGGAAACAACAGCGAAAGCCCGCCATTTCGGAAAACCTCGGATCCGCTGGACCGGCCAACCCCTGAAATCGATGTGCTGTTTCAGCGCACCTTTGCCTCACCAGCGGGCTTCAACACGCCGTTTGATATTCGTATTGTAATCCAGCAGATCTGCGACCACGGCGATTATTTTGAACTGCAGCCTGACCGCGCCGGCAACATCACAACAGCGTTAGGGCGGCTGGGCGGTCATGTGGTGGGATTTGTCGCCAACAATAGTGCCGTTTCTACCGGCTTCATCGATGTGGATTCTGCGCTGAAAAGCGCGCGCTTCATTCGTTTTTGCAACCTGTACAACATCCCGGTGATCTTTATGGAAGACACTCCCGGGTTCTTGCCAGGAACGGAGCAGGAGCAGCGAGGCGTGGTCCAGGCGGGGCGGGCTATGCTCGACGCGATTGTCGACCTCAGAACGCCGCGAATCTTGCTCTTGGTACGCAACGCGTTCGGCGGTGCTTATGCCTCGTTCAATAATTATCCAACAGGAGCGGATTATGTATTTGCTCTGCCGTCCACGCGAGTGGCTGTGATGGGGCCGGCAGGGCGGGAGTTTGTTTATAAAAAGGAACTGCAGGAGTTGCGAGCCCAACGCAAGGAACTAGAACGTGAACGCATCCCTCAGCTAGTCGCCGATGGAAGCACTCAGCAAGATGCAGAGAAAACGGCAAAAGCTGAGGCAGATCAATGGTTTGCTGAGTGCGACGCGGTTTTGGTGGCACGCTATGAAAAAGCCTTGATGAATCCGCGGGAGGGGCTCAGCCTGGGATCGATTTCACAAATTGTGATGCCGTCGGAACTGCGTACGTTGCTTGGTAACAGTATCGATTTTTGTCTACGACACTACGAGCCTTCGCCCCTTGGCGGCGTGCAACGGGAGTTCCACTAATGAGCGCTACCTACACGCGTAACCCGCAGGTGTTTGAAGACCGCCAACGCAGCGGAGGTCAGTCGGCATGGGAACGCAGTTTCTCCTGCGAGCACATCAAACCGCTGATTGTATGCCGGGGTCCGGTACGTAAAGAAGCGATGGATATTTTTCAGCAAATGGGCATCACCCACTACGGCATATTGCTGTCCGAGAAGGATTCCATCGCGTTCCCGAGGGCGCTGGCGCCAGAGTTGCGAGAGCTGAAGGATCCCTCTCGAATTCACCGGCTGCCAGACTACAGCGGCGTGGACCAAGCCGAACGCGAAATGCGTATCGCGCAGATTATTCAAATCGCCAATGAGTCTGGGTACAACGCCATCTTTGCTGGCTACGGCTTTATGGCTGAGGAAGAAATTTTGGTGCGTGCCATCGAAGAAGCGGGCCTGACGTTCATTGGTCCCTGCAGTCGCACAGTGCGCGATGCGGGCCGCAAAGACGTGGCCAAGCGAACGGCGCTGGCCTGTGAGATCAGCGTGACTCCGGGGGTGGACAACGTCAGTGCGTTGGCGCTGATGCGTAAACACCCAACCGTCGAGGCCATGATGGATGTGGCTGAGAAGCACAATTTCAGCTTGCCTGCCGATTTACCTGAGCAAGCGGATGCGCTGGCTGAGGTATTGCTGGACGCATCGTACCGGGCAAAGGTAGAACTTATCAGTGTTGATGAGCTGTGCGAGGAAATTCGTCGCCAAGTGGCGGGGCTGTTTGAGAAAAATCCAGACCGGCGTCTTCGTCTGAAGGCCATTGGCGGTGGCGGCGGCAAAGGCCAGCGATTATTGGAGTCGCCCAGTAGTTTCGAAGGTGACAGCCCGGAGGCCTGTGTCGCAAAGGCGGCGGCCCAGGCGCCCGAGAAAGCCCGCGAAATTTTCTCTGAGGTAAAAGCAACGGGCCCCGGTGACAACAAAAACCTGTTGATTGAACTCAATATCGACAGCAACCGGCACCAGGAAGTCCAACTCTTGGGCAACGGCCAATGGTGTATCGCGCTAGGCTCGCGGGATTGTTCGCTGCAGATGCACGAACAAAAACTGCTGGAATTATCGGTGACCGAACCCTCTTTAGAGCGAGCAATTCAGGCCTCGCGGGAAGCGGGCAATGAAGTGCGTGCTCAATCGCTTCAGGACGAGCTGGACCTGTTGAATCGAATGCAGGCTGAGGCCGAACGTTTTGGTTTGGCCACTGGGCTGGATTCGGTGTCGACCTGGGAGTGTATTGTCGACGGCAACAGCCACTACTTTATGGAAATGAATACCCGTATACAGGTGGAGCATCGCGTCACTGAGCTGAGTTACGCGCTGCAGTTTGTTAACCCTGACGATTCAGAGGATTCCTTTCAGGTCAACGCGCTGATTGAGGCAATGACCATACTGGCAGCCCACGGTGAGCGTTTGCCCAAACCTCGGCGAGTCGTGCGTAACATGGACGCCATCGAAATGCGCCTGAATGCCACCAACGACGCCTTGGCGCCTCATGCCGGTGGACTCATTCAATCCTGGTCGCCATGTCTGACGGACGAGATTCGAGATGACCAGGGCATCAGCGTGGTTAATCCGGACACGGGGCTTTTTATGCCCTATTACCTGGCAGGCGCCTATGACAGCAACCTGGCGTTGTTGCTGACGGTTGGCGGGTCTCGCCGGGAAACCTGTGAGCGGCTCGCCAACGTGATGCGGCGAGCAAAATTGCGCGGTCGAGATCTCGAAACCAACCTGGAATTTCACTATGGGCTGCTGCATTGGCTGCTCGCCAATGATGTGCGGGCGAAAGTGGGTACGCGGTTTGTTCCGCCCTATCTGGTTGCGGTCGCGGCACTGGCAACGGGCATGCAGCAGTGGGATCTGGATACGGCGTACGCTGCGTTAACTCGGCAACTTCTTGCCGGGTTTGATGAAACGCAGGTGAAACAGGCGCAACCACTAATTGATCGGAAGCGCACCTTGGTGCTGCGTCCTTTGAAAAAGCTGTTTGGTCGCGCCCATTTGTTGTCCGGATGGATCAGCGCAGCATCGAAGTTCGGCAGGTTCGACGCTGGTCGCTGGGTCTGGACCACCAATCCAGTCACAGTGCTCGATAAGCTTTATGAGTTCCTTTCCATGGATATGCAGGCCGATCAGCCGCCGGCTTACGTTATCTGGGATCACGATGAGGCGTTGTTGCGCCAGGCAGTGGGTTTTTACCAGGAATTGAGTGAGCGACTGTCGCTCACAAACTACGATCAAATTTGCCAGGTGATAAACGGCCCAGATCAATCGTTTGATGGGGTTGT
Organism: Lysobacterales bacterium; assembly: GCA_045106555.1. Lineage (GTDB taxonomy): Bacteria > Pseudomonadota > Gammaproteobacteria > Xanthomonadales > SZUA-38 > JANQOZ01. The sequence goes on from JBGCET010000014.1 coordinate 112,990, forward strand.
CTTTAGTGACGTGCAGGCGGCTCACGCCGGCTTTCAGGCGGGCCTGGAAATTTTGGCGCTACCGATGCTCCTAGGCCAGGAAAGCGGTTTTTTCGATTTGAAAGTCGGCCAGGATTTGAGTGTAGAGATTCCGACCCGGCTACAGGACAGCGATGCACAATCGGCTGCTCGACTCATATTGGCTCCGCCGCCACAGGCAACCGGCAATCAGATTTTGTCTGAGTCCGGAGGTATGTACTACGCTCGTCAAGCGCCTGATTTGCCGGTATTCATCGAGCCGGGTGATCATTTTGATGCCGGCGATCCGCTCTACGTCATTGAGGTGATGAAGATGTTTAATGTGGTTCGTGCGCGCTTTTCCGGCACGATGGTCAAACCACTGGTCACCGAGGATGGGGTTGTGGTGAAAAAAGGTCAGCCATTGTTTGAGGTTGAGCCTGATCAATCCGCCGACGCGGATGATGCAGACTCAACTGTCAGTGACGAGGGGCGTTACGTTGAGCTGGTGCGACGGCTAGCCTGACCCTCGCTCATCAGGCCCAGTCGGCTGTTGGCCGACTGGGCCGGTAGAAACGGCTTATGGGCCGTCGGTCTCGACACTGACCGCTGGATGGATGGCGTGTTAAGAATTGTGTCGGCGGCGCAGAATTGAAAGGAGTTCCTGTATATTGATTTCCGTTGATTGCCGTTGGGGGACGGCAATGCATAAGCAAAGGAAATCAACATGAGTCAGATAAGCCGAAGGGCAATCTTAAGGAAGGCTGGATACGTTGTGCCGACGGTGATTACCCTGGCCGCGACTCCTGCCATGGCGCAAGCTGGATCTTCCGGCCGTAATATGCCCAAGCGGCCCAACCGTGGAAGACCGGTGAGACAGCGTCCCAGAGGTTAGTATGGGTTTGGAAGCCAACGTTAACGAGTGATGTGATTGCACGATCACGGCTCACCTTTTCAGGTCACTTTCCGAGTCATTTTTTTCGACGCCCAGCCCTAGAGCCAAGTCCAGGTCGCGAGCCGACTTGGGCTGCGCAAACAATAAACTGACAGTTCGTCCACTCCCGACTCTTCGGCCAAAGAATCGTTCATGACGCAGCGAAACTGGTTGGTGCCTGAGGGCTGCAGACACACTTCCTTGTATCCAACAAACCGCTTAACTGTTGGGAACAAACATTTGTAGACACTTTCTTTGGCGCTGAAAAACGTTAGCGCCAGTTCCGGGTCAGCGCTTGTCTGGAGCAAGGTGAGCTCAGGTTGCGTAAACAACAGGCGCCAGGTATCGCGTTTGAGGCGCGAGGTTTTTTCAACGTCCAGCCCCAATCCACGTATGTGATCTGAGGATACCAGCCAGGCAAATGCGCTGGTCGCATCGTGGGTGATGGTGCCCTTTATCGACGGGGGCCAACAGGGTTCCCGCTGGGTGCCAATGAGCAGATGTTCAATGGGCATTCCAAGACGTTTTGCACACTGCTTGGCTGCGCGTCGTCCCGCCGCGAACTCCCGGCGTCGTTTTCCAACGGCTTTGGCCAGTGGGGTGCGTTCTTCCTTCGTCAAATCCTGCCAGTACTGATCCCGCAGCGCGCTTTGGCGTGCACAGGAGCCAACAACGGCCTGCTGCAATTCATCGAGCAGTTGATTTTCAAACGGGGTCGGTGAGATTGCTGGCACGGTATTTGGGAAGGTGTTCGCAGGCTGAAAGTCGGGGAGCCTGCTGATCTTTTTCCGATAAAACAGGCGCGTCGACGGGCCATTGGATGCCGATTTCGGGATCGTCCCAACGAATACTCTGATCGTATTGTGGAGCATACACCTGGGTGCATTGATAGCTGAAAATGGCAAAATCCGAGGTGACACAAAAGCCGTGAGCGAATCCCTCAGGCACATACAGTTGACGGTGATTGTCGCCTGACAGCGTGTAGCCTTCCCATTGGCCAAAGGTCGGTGAATTTCGACGAATATCGACCGCAACATCGAACACTTCACCCGCCAGCACATGAACCAGCTTGCCCTGAGGCTGCGGCTCTTGAAAGTGAAGGCCGCGCAACACCCCTTTGCTGGATTTGGACAAGTTGCTTTGAGAAAACGTTACCGACAGGCCCGCGTTGCTGTAACGAGCATGGTTCCAGGTTTCCATAAAAAACCCACGGTCATCGCCAAACATTTCAGGCTCAAACAACATAACGCCAGGGATTTTTGTTTCTAGCACTTTCATTCCGGCTGAGCGCCTCCGTCAGCCAATCCCAACAGGTATTGGCCGTAGCCATTTTTGCTCAGTGGTTCGGCGAGGTCTCGCAGTTCAGATGCGGAAATCCACCCGCTGCTGAAGGCTATTTCTTCCGGGCAGCAGATCCTTAGACCTTGGCGCTGTTCTAAGGTTTGAATATAGGTGCTGGCCTGCACCAATGATTCGTGGGTGCCTGTGTCCAACCAGGCATAACCCCGACCCATGCGTTCAAGGTGCAGCGCGTCACGCTGAAGATATTCCCGGTTAAGGTCGGTGATCTCCAATTCTCCGCGAGGTGAAGGCTTGAGGTTTGCCGCGTATTCCGATGCTTTACCATCGTAGAAGTAGAGCCCCGTTACGGCATAGTTAGATCTTGGCGTATCAGGTTTTTCTTCGATGCCAATCACCTTTCCGCTGCGGTCGATCTCTGCAACGCCATAGCGCTCGGGGTCACTCACCCAGTATCCGAATACCGTTGCACCCTGGGAGCGGTCGTCCGCACGTTTGAGCATCTCACCCAGACCATGGCCGTAAAAAATGTTGTCCCCCAGCACCAGACAGGAGTCCTGGCCGTCGACAAAATCTGCGCCAATCAGGTAGGCCTGCGCCAGGCCTCCTGGGTCAGGCTGCACGGCATAGCTGATCGATAGTCCCCAACTGGCGCCATCTCCCAGTAACGCTTGAAATAGCGCTCTGTCCTGGGGGGTGGTGATGATCAGAATTTCACGGATTCCCGCAAGCATTAAGACACTCAACGGGTAGTAAATCATGGGTTTATCGTAAATTGGTAGTAGCTGCTTGCTTACAACCCGAGTTACGGGATAAAGGCGCGTGCCACTGCCGCCTGCCAGAATAATTCCACGTCGGCTCATTGCGTTGCTCCATTTTTGTCACCGACGGTTCCGAGACGCTCGCCCTGGTAGCTGCCGTCAAGGATGTTGTCGACCCATTGTTGGTTATTGAGGTACCAATCGATGGTGTCACCAATGCCCTGGGAGAACGAAAACTGCGGCTGCCAACCCAAAGCGTTCTTCAGCTTGCTGGCATCAATGGCGTAGCGCTTGTCATGTCCAGGACGATCTTTGACAAACGTAATCTGGTCTCGGTACTTCGCTCCGGAAAGCGGGCGTTTTTTGTCGAGGTCAGCGCAAATGGTCTCGACCACGTCGATATTGGTCATCTCGGCGTCGCCACCAACGTTATATACCTCGCCCGGCGTTCCGCCTTCCAACACCCTGGCGATAGCGGCGCAATGATCCGATACGTGGAGCCAGTCGCGAACGTTGAGTCCGTCTCCGTAGATGGGCAGAGGTTCACCCGCGAGTGCTTTGCTGATGATCAATGGAATCAATTTTTCTGGAAATTGGAAAGGGCCGTAATTGTTAGAACAATTAGTAGTTAATACCGGCAACCCGTAGGTGTGGTGAAAAGCGCGAACAAGGTGGTCAGACGCAGCCTTGGACGCCGAGTAAGGCGAATTCGGTGCGTAAGGGGTTGTTTCAGTGAACTGTCCGGTATCGCCAAGTGAACCGTAAACCTCATCGGTGGAAACGTGCAGGAATCGGAAGTGTTCCTGCGCCGGTGATTCCAGGCCCTGCCAATATTTCAACGTAGTTTCCAGCAGCGCCAACGTTCCAACAACATTGGTTTGAACGAACGCAGCTGGACCGTCGATTGAGCGATCGACATGGCTTTCCGCGGCAAAGTTGATTACTGCAGTTGGCCGGGTGCCTTCCATCAACGTGCCAACCAACGCTCGGTTTCCGATGTCCCCATGGACGAATTGATGATTTTCCTGGCCCATCACCGCCTTTAACGTGTCCAAATTTCCCGCATAGGTCAGGGCATCGAGATTGACGATGTCCGCATGTCCTCGGTCCAGGCAATTCAGTACAAAATTCCCGCCAATAAACCCGGCGCCGCCGGTGACAAGCCACAGAGGTTTTTTCACTTTGCTTCCCGATGTTTTCTTTAAAAGACAGACTTGGCCTGGCAACCGTTCACCTTTAGTCCCCCATTGACGCCAGGAACTTTAGGTTGTGGCCGCAGGGGTATAGCCCAACTCAGAATGGAATGTCGTCGTCGAAATCATCGGCAGGCGGTGCTGAAGGTGCCTGAGGCTGGCCACCGCCGCCTCCGCTGCCGCCACCACTGCCACCACGTTGCTGAGGTCGACCACCGCCGCCGCCTTCGAACGGCGCGCTCCCGCCGCCACCTCCGCGGCTGTCCAGCATTTGCATTTCTTCTGCCACGATTTCGGTAGTCCAGCGATCTTGGCCCTGTTTATCTTGCCATTTGCGAGTCTGCAGGCGGCCTTCCAGGTAAATTTTTGAGCCTTTTCGCAGGTATTCGGCGGCAATTTCACCCAGGCGCCCAAAAAGTACCGCCCGATGCCACTCGGTTTCCTCACGCATTTCATTGCTCTGCTTATCGCGCCAGCTGCGTGAGGTGGCCACGCTGAGGTTGCTGATGGCCGCTCCGTTAGCGGTATAGCGGGTGTCGGGGTCCGAACCTAAGTTTCCGACCAAAATTACTTTATTCACACCGCGCGCCATGGTTTTCTCCTTAAGTCAGGGCCACTTACCGACCGACGATTCTATCAGAAAGCCATGGACGATCTGTAGGAGCGAAGACGGTTTATCCGTGAGTCATCACCGCGTTTGTCCTATAATGGGGAGTCAAGCAACGAGTTTCCCCGTGTCTGCAACAGTAAACGATCTTAATTCGTCGTCTTCAGGCGACTATTTCGCCAGTGTCACTGACCTGGTCCGCGACGAAATGGCGTTGGTGGACCGGTGTATCCGTGGCGGACTGCACTCGGATGTTGCGCTCATCAACCAGGTGTCCGACTACATCGTTGGTGGTGGCGGCAAACGGCTGCGTCCGGCGCTACACCTGCTCTGCGCCAAGGCCGTTGGCTACGAGGGTAGCCAGCAAATTTCGCTAGCGGCAATTATTGAATTCATTCATACCGCGACCCTGTTGCACGATGACGTGGTGGATGAATCGGAGCTTAGGCGAGGTAAAAACACCGCCAATGCGGTCTGGGGTAACGCGGCCAGCGTGTTGGTGGGAGATTTTCTTTACTCCCGCGCCTTTCAGATGATGGTGGAGATCGACCAGATGGCCATCATGCGCATCATGTCCGATACCACTAATACTATTGCGGAAGGTGAGGTGATGCAGCTGCTCAATCAGGGAAACCCTGATACTGATGAAGCGCGTTATCTGACGGTGATTCGTTGTAAGACGGCAAAACTATTTGAGGCAGCAGCCAGGCTTGGAGCCGTCATTCACGGTGCCCCCGACGAAATTGAGAGAGCGTTAGCCAACTATGGCATGCACCTGGGGCTCGCTTTTCAACTCGCGGATGACATGCTGGACTACGCGGGCAACACCCACGAGCTGGGTAAAAATCTGGGCGATGATCTAGCGGAAGGAAAGCCCACATTGCCGTTGATTCACGTGATGAGAGAAGGAAGCCAGGCCCAGAGAGATCTGGTTCGCGGCGCCATCGAGTCTGATGGACTGCAGGACCTGGGCCAGGTTATTGAAGCAATAAAGGACACTCGGGCGTTGGAATACACCCGCGACCGCGCGCTGGCTGAAGCTCAAATGGCCAGCGCTTCATTAGACTGCGTGCCATCAGGGCCGGCTAAATCCGGCCTAATCACACTGGCTGAACTGGCGGTTTCCCGCCGCAGCTGACCCATACCCGAACGTAATTAGCTGCCGGCGGCCGGCCTGTTGTGTATGACAGGCTTTCCAGCCTGCACCGGAGATTTGTTGTGAGTGACATTCGAAACATTGCCATCATCGCCCATGTCGATCATGGAAAAACCACCTTGGTTGATCAACTGCTGAAACAGTCCGGCACGCTGGACGCCCGTGCTGATATTCCTGAGCGGGCCATGGACTCCAACGATCTTGAGCGAGAGCGCGGCATCACGATTTTGTCAAAAAATACGGCGGTAGATTGGAACGACTACCGCATCAATATCGTTGACACGCCTGGGCACGCCGACTTTGGTGGCGAGGTTGAGCGGGTTCTGTCGATGGTGGATTCAGTGCTGCTGCTGGTGGATGCCGTTGAGGGCCCGATGCCTCAAACCCGGTTTGTTACCCAAAAGGCCTTTGCTTTGGGTCTGAAACCTATTGTGGTCATCAATAAGATGGACCGGCCCGGTGCTCGTCCCAGCTGGGTGCTGGACCAAACCTTCGATCTTTTCGATCGCCTCGGGGCGACGGAAGATCAATTAGATTTCACGACGGTTTATGCGTCTGCTGTGCAGGGCAAGGCGAGTCTGGACCCCGACGTTCTGGATGACACCTTGGAACCCTTGTTTCGGGTCATTGCCGATGAAGTGCCGCCCCCGGCCGTTGATCCTGACGCGCCGTTCCAAATGCAGATCATCACGCTGGATTACTCCTCGTATGTCGGCGTAATAGGCATAGGCCGTATTTCCCGGGGCACAGTGAAAACCAACACGCCGGTGACCGTGGTCGGCCCCGGCGGGTCAAAACGCAATGCGCGAGTCCTTCAGGTTCTGGGGATGACGGGGCTGGAGAGAATTGAGGTGCCTGAGGCAAGTGCCGGCGACATTATTGCGGTATCCGGGATCGAGGGCCTGGGCATTTCTGAAACTCTGTGTGATCGCCAGCATCTGGACGCATTACCTGAGCTGACCGTGGACGAACCCACCATCAGCATGTCGTTCCGAGTGAACTCCTCACCTTTCGCTGGCCGTGACGGTAAATATCTCACTTCACGCCAGATTCGCGAGCGCCTGATGCGCGAGGCCAGTCACAACGTGGCATTGCGAGTGGAAGACACCGCAGACCCGGATATCTTTCAGGTATCAGGCCGGGGCGAGCTACACCTGGCGGTGTTGATTGAAACCATGCGCCGGGAAAAGTACGAACTGGCAATTTCTCGCCCACGTGTGGTGCTGAGAGAGGTCGACGGGGTGGTCTGCGAGCCCTTCGAGGAACTGGTTGTGGACCTGGCGGAGAGCGGGCAGGGCGCGGTGATGCAGCGGCTGGGTGAACGCCGGGGCGAGCTGCGCAACATCCAGGCTGACGGCGATGGCCGGGTGCGTCTGGAGTACGCGATTCCATCCCGAGGGTTAATCGGTTTTCAGTCGGAATTCCGAACCTTGACCGCAGGCGAAGGCCTGATGCACCACCGATTCGAGGATTTTCGCCCGCGAATCGGCGAACGCATTGCGCCGCGAAAACATGGCGTATTGATTTCCAACGGCACCGGGAAGGCACTGGCTTATGCCTTGTTCAATCTGCAGGAACGCGGACGGTTGATGATCGACGCCGGTGAAGAGGTATATGGAGGTCAGGTGATTGGCCAACATTCCCGCAACAACGACCTGACGGTTAACCCGTTGAAGGGCAAGCAACTTACGAACGTTCGCGCCGCTGGCAAGGACGATGCGTTACTGCTCACTCCCCCGATTCGATTTTCGCTGGAACAAGCCATGGAATACATCGAAGACGACGAGCTGGTGGAGGTAACCCCCACCGCCCTCAGAGTACGCAAAGCCTTGCTGGGAGAGTCCGATCGCAAACGGGCTGGGCGGGAGTCGAAAACCGCAGAATAGGGAAGGGCGCTAAGACTCCTGACCGGTAAACCGTTTCCAAAATCGGCGAATCGGAGAGCCTGCCTGCGCTAACAGGCGCTGAAGCTCCGGCGTAGACTCCGTTGCCGCTAGAAAACCACTGTCCAGCAGTTGTTCAAAGGCGCCAAACTGTGACCAGTGCAAGGCATGCACCTGGGGGTAGAAGACAAAATCTGCCTTTTCTGCCTGCAGCTGAGCCAAGGTGATCTGGGTTAAATGTTCCGCTCGCATCATTAGCGAGTACACGCTGAGTTGTTCCAGGCTCGGCAGCTGGCGCTGATTGACTTCGCTGGCAATCACAAAGTCCACCTGTGAGCGGAGAGGGTCCACCGGCACGGGCATGAACACGCCGCCATCGGCAATGACCGAATCCCCGGAAATTTCTGCCTCCAGCACTCCCGGGATGCTGGCGCTATTGCACAGGGCGTTCAGCAGATCGCCTCGGTCATAAAGAACCGGTTTACCTGTGCTCAGGTCGGCGGCACAAACGACCAGTGGAATCTCAAGTTCAGAAAAATCTCTCGCCGGCAGCAGGTACTCCAGCGCGTCCAGCAGCAGCTGACGGGGAATAATGTACTGACGCAGCAGGGACATATTGACCACCATGTGGTCTTGCAGTCGGCGGGAAAAAACGCCGCCCTCAGAATCCCGCTCATACCGGCGTGCCAGCCGTTGGGTTCCCAGTTTGAGAAAGACATCGGTAGCCAGAAAATCTCGAAATTGGTGTTCGATCCATTCCGGGTCAGGGCGCGCTGCATACATCGCTGCCACAATGGCGCCAGCTGACGTTCCGGCCAACGCGTCGACCACCACCTTTTGATCGTGCAGGTGTTTCAGTACACCAATGTGAGCGATTCCGCGCGCCCCTCCTCCGGCTAACGCTAATCCTGTTCGCAGCTTCACCACCCAACCTTCACCCGTTTGAAGATATAAAGTGTGCCTGTGCTGGTCGCCGAATGCATCCTGAATCAAGACACGCTTGATTTAGGTAATCTATGCAACCGAACTACGGGTTTTGCGGTCTACACTCAGGTAACGCAAATAATGCTTAAGGTGACAGCGAATTTCGGCACCTTGCCAGTTAACCCGACTCGTTCTAATCTCTACCTATGACGAAAGTGGCACCGTTTTACCGATTCTCTCCATCCCGGCTGACGATAATTGGCCTGTGGGTTTGTTGTTGGGTTTCCCTGGCAGTTGCTCAAACGCCGCCCCAAGAGACCGGACAACCGTCATCTTCTGAGCCTTTGCTGTCAGTCGATTCAGACCCCGGCGCGCTCGGGGGCGACAGTTTCGAGGCAGCGGATGCTGATGAAACACTGTCTGCTGATGAGCAGCAAGCGTTTGATGAACTTACCGAAGATGGACCGCTTTCTGCGACGCCTGGATTCGGCGCCATCGGCGACCTCCGCGTTGATCGCTTTGAGGCTCGGCAGGTATTTTCCAACTATATGGTGTCAGAAGAATATCCCGCGGCTATTGAGGCTGCGGTCACCGGACTGACGCTTACCCGGGAAGAGCTGGGGGAAAATCATCCTGAGACGATTCCCTACATGAATGATCTTGCTAATGCGCTGCTGCGTAACAATCAGCCAGGAGAGGCGCGCATTCAGTTTGAGAAGAGCGTGAGTCTACTGCGTGAAACCGCCGGAGTTTTCAGTCCGGAGTTGGTGGAGCCGCTGGTGGGGCTTGGGCTGGCCTTCCAGGATATGGACGAACACGATCAAGCGATCGATACGTTCAATTACGCGCAACACGTCACCCACCGGGATGAGGGGGTATATAACCTGGGCCAGGTGCGAATAATCGAGGCGACGGCCAGCAGCTTTGCCGCCCAGGAAAAGTGGCTGCAGGCGGAGAATCTGCATTTGCTGGCATACAAACTGTACCGGCGAAATTATGGCGCAGACAGCGAAGAAACGTTGCCCGGCATGTACCGATTGGCCCGCTGGTACCAGCAGGTTCAAGACTACCGACAGGCTCGCGTGGTATTCCGTAAGGCGATGAAGCGCATCGAAGCGCAGCACGGAGAGCAGTCGCCCCGATTGATACCGCCGCTGAAAGGCATTGCGGGTGCTTATCTGGAAGAAAATGGTCCCGATGCCATCAAGGGGCTTCGTGCCTCAGAAGAAATTCTGAGAATCATGAACAACAACCCCAAGGAATTTAGTCTGGAACAACGCATCCTGGCCCATCTGGAGATGGGGGACTGGTTTGTTCAGTTTAACCGGTCAGACGATGCTTGGGGCCAGTATCGGTCCGGCTGGGAGTTGGCCCAGACTGACAATGAGACCAACCGGGACTGGATGCAGTATTTTGATCGCCCCCACCTGATTTACCCAGGCGCGCGACTCGGGCTGGAAGTGATTGGTTTTGGCCGGGTTGGTGATCAGGTTTACTACGACTTTCAATTCACCATTGCCCGTAGCGGTCGGCCTGAAGAAATTGAAATTATCGGCACCAATCTTCACGGCCAAACCCGCTCGGTGGCATTGCAGGCGTTTCGGTTTGCTCGTTTCAGACCGCGTATTGTGGACGGTTCAACCGTCTCTACGCCGGGTTACAAGGTGCGACGGGTTTACCCAACGGATGCTCCCCCAGGATACGGAACTTCTGAAGTAGGTCGCCGCGGCTGACGCCCCAAGTCAGATTACCTGGATGGTATAGGCCAGTACCCGCACTGAAATTCAAAGTCTGACCCAGGATTCACTCTGGGGATGACTAAGGTCCGGCCGACGAGCCAGCCTGCGTGCCAGCTAAGATATCGCCAAGCTGTTGTCCCAGACTTTTGCAGGACGCATTTTTCGTGCGCGCGATGAGCGGTAGGGGCACTCCTAAAGCGGGTACGACTGAGGTTCCCGTTGCTTCCGTGCTGATGACCCCCATCGGCGTGCCCTCGCGAACGTCCCAGATAGACGCTTCATAATTGGAGTTGTTGTCCCAGCTCAATACGCCCAGACAGCCGCCGCCAGCGGGACTCAGGGTGCAGGTCATCATGCCCTGCTTGTTGCGGGCCTCCGATTCGCCGTGAATCCACACCAGATACCGCACGTTCAGGTCTTCTACTTTGGCGGCAATAACGGGTTCGTCCAGCAGCACATTAACCAGTTCGGCGCGGGTGGGTGCCAGGCGCGGCTCGAACCAAGGAAACATCTCGTCCTTAAAACGATCCTCACTGATGATATTGACTTCGGAGGCGCGGGATCTCAGTTGCCCGTAAAGGCATTGAGAGAAGCTGTCCTCGGTTTCAATGACCGCATCTTGGCGGTTAGTTAAGATCACCACCGCGTCGTCCCCGGTCATCACCAGTTCTTCCTGCATGTATTCTTCAACCCGGGCTGTGACACAACCGGTCAGGGTAACAATCAGTGCTGCACTAATGCCGAGCTGGGCCGGGTTTTTCATGGTGAGGTAACCTCCGGTGGTGTTTCGGGGGGGGGGGGTAGGGGCGCTCGCCACTGCTCTTTCTCTACAACCCCTTTAAACTGACTGACCATGGCCGCCGCAGCGTCGCGTAACGCCAGCGTTGTTGCTTCGCCCAATGATTCGTTCCCGTTGACAAACTTTTTGCGGTCTTTGCCGTAGGCGACAAACGGCCAGTAGCCAACGATGGTGCCCTGATCGGAGTACAGCCGAATCTGGTATTTCATGGAGACGGCGTAGAAATTGGTAGCAGTTTCCTGGGGTGACAGGAACGCGTATTCCTCCAGCACGGGCTCCAGCACCAGGTCAACGCCATAGGCTGAGTTGTCACCGTCGGGGCTGGGCACGCTGATGGTTTGTTCAAACAATGCGCCAAAAATTTTGTCATACACCGCCAGCTGTTTTGTTCCCAGCTCAAATTCGAGTTTGCCTTCCTCTTCTTTGAATACGTACTCGCTGAATTCCGGGCTGTAATAAATTCCCGCGCTAAATGGCATGGCTTGCACCACGGGTTCAGGGAATTCACTCTCGATGACCACCGTGCCGGCACAACCGGCGAGCGTGAGAACGGCAAGCAGCCCGGGAACGGTGCCCAAGCAGAATTTCGAGTAAGGAGTCGTCAAACTTTGTAGCCTCTCAATTGGCGTCTCTCAAGATTGTGACCGGCCAAGCGACCGTTTCGTTGCATTGAGCACCATATTAGCAGTCTGCGGCTTGGCTTGAAGCCGCCTGGCTCGGTTTTTTGATGCAGTCGTCACCAGAACTTAATGCGTCATCGTCTATTATCGGGCCGTCTATAACTACGAAAGCATTAGTATATTCGCGGCAAGACCGACAACATGCAACTATTTCGCCTCTATAATGGTCTTGGTAAGCAGCGAATCAATCTTTTACCGTATGGAGACGGTCCCGATGACCCAGTTCGTTAGAGTCGACAAGCCCTACAACCAAGCGCCCGTGGCGCTGGCGGAATCGAACGGGCGTTCGCGCGCCGGAAACCATTACCCGGTTTTTCTCCGCGTTTCCCAGCCCGTTCGGCTTACAGCCGCTGCCTTCGTTGTCGCTTTTGCGGTCAGCGGCTGTTCAACGCCGGCCCAAACGATGCCGCCGCCGACTCAGATGCCCAGCTCATCACCGCCGTCGATGCCGTCGTCAGCGCCGCCATCCATGCCGTCGCCAAGCAGCATGCCTTCGGTTAGTCCGCCGTCTGCCTCGCCACCGTCCCCCAGCATGCCCTCACCCAGCATGCCTTCGCCGCCCAGCGGCCAAAGCTCGCCGAGTAGCGCGCAAGCCGGTCAACCTCCAGCCAGTTCCGCCGGATCTGAGTCAGATTCGGGCGAGTCAGCCAGTCAAAGCGCAGCTGACGCGGGTTCCAGCGGCAACAGTGAGTTGGAGGTTCTGGAACCGGAAGAGTCTGAAGTCGCCGATTCTGATGCTGAGCCCACTTGGGATGACGGCGAAACTGGCGCTGAGGAGTCTTTGGCTGAATCGTCAGACTCGGCCGCGGCCGGGTCAGCAGGCGGCGGCGGGGAGTCTGCTGATGGCAGCGAGTCCGAACAAATGGCTTCGGCCACCGCAGGCCGTCCCGGCGGTGGATCGCCGATCGGTACCGAGGAGTCTTTGGACGCCGAACTCAATAGTTCACTGGAGATCTTTGAAGGCGAAATGGAACGCACCATTACCGTTCTTGCCTCCACCGATCCCGCTGACGGTGAGTCGTCGGGGCCGGCCGGCGGAGCCGGTGGCTCCGAGGGTGAAGGCGGAACCTTCGATCAAAACGGTCAGGGTGCAGAATTGGTATTGGTCAACGGTGATCCATCGCTGCTGCCCGGCACCCAGGACAGCGACGGCGACAGCGGCAGCGAACCCGTGTCTGGCCGCCCGGGACTCGAAGGTGGCGGCAGCGCTAACGAAACCTACCCAAGGGTTCCCGGCGATGTTGGCAACGGTCAGGACGACGACGTGGTAGCACGCCAAATTCGCGAAGCCGCGGTCAACGAAGACGACCCCGGACTGCGTGAAAAACTGTGGGAAGAGTACCGAAATTACAAACGATCAATTCAATGAGGATTGCCATGCTCAGGTCTAACTTTTTGACAACTTTGCCGGTCAATTTCCAGGTCTCCGCCAGGATTCGCCAGCTGGCTCTCCTGATAGCCTGTGCCGTCACGCTGTCGGCCTGCACTACCCAAACAGTAAAAACGGTCAACTCGGTGCCCATCGACAAAGCCGATCAGGAGTTGTCCCAGGAGCAGCTGCTGGATGTGGGGCTGCAGATCTTTGATCCGGGTATTCCCGCCGATCAGAAAGACCAGGACGATGACAATATTTATCCCGCCGTACGCCGCGCTGAAGCTCGGTATGTGCCTTACCTGCTAAAGACCACCTTGGAGGAGTCCAACCAGTGGGGTGCGGTGAGGGTGCTGCCGGGTAACGACCCGTCTTCCGAAGTCACGGTGACCGGAGAAATTCGACATTCCGACGGCGTAGTTCTTGAGGTGAGAGTGACTGTCACCGACGCCACCGGGCGCCAGTGGCTGGACAAAAAATATGCAGACCTCGCCACCCAGTTCGCTTACCGGGATGATGTTGACTACCAGGGCGATGCGTTTCAGGACCTCTACAACCTGGTAGCCAACGATATCCGCAAGGCCCGCGATGAGCTTAGTCGCGAAGAGCTGACGCAGATTCGAACAGTGGCCAATCTGCGTTATGCCGCTGAGGTTGCGCCGGACGCCTTCGGTGAACATTTGTCGGAAGACAAAAACGGTGACGTGGTGATTAATCGATTGCCGGCCTACGACGACCCAATGATGCGCCGGGTTAACCGCATCCGCGAGAGCGAATTTCTATTCATTGATACCGTGGATCAGCAATACGCGGTGTTCTATCAGCAAATGGATCCCAGCTACGACCAGTGGCGGAGATATTCCTATGAAGAGACGCTGGCTGAAGAAGACATCAAGCGGTCGGCTCGAACTCGCGCGCTGGCGGGCCTGCTCGGGGTGGTTGGCGGCGCCGCAATTTCCTCATCGGCCAATGGCAACTGGGCCCAGAACAGCATCGGTAATGCCGCTGCCCTGGGTGGGCTATATGCGTTAAAGCAAAGTTACGATACCTATCAGGAAGCGAAGATCCACCAAGAGGCCCTAAAAGAATTGGCGGCTTCATTTGATGCTGAAGTGAAGCCCATCGTGCTTGAGGTAGAAGGGGAAGTGGTAAAGCTCAATGGTTCCCTGGATGCTCAGTACAAAGAGTGGCGTCGCCTGATGCGGGAAATTTACGAAACCGAAACCGGCATCCCGGTTGCTGACGCGGTCCCTCAATAAACCTTCATGTCATCTAACATCACAACGCTGGAAGCCTTCAGCGACCGGCAGGTTTTGCCCGATGGCGATGGCCATGAGCTGCGTGCAACATTGTCCGGCAAACCGGTTCGGTTGCGCCGAATTGCCGATCTTGAGGCCGCGGCGGAATCGATAGCTCAAAGGCAGACAGTGTTGGCAGCACTCAGTCACCCTGCCATCGTGTTAGACGAGGGAGTGGCCACTTCCGACCAGGGTGTTTATGCCTGGCGGACTGATGGTGATGAACGACCCATTGCGAACACGAACTTGGCCGATCGGCTGGCGCTGGCTCAAAGACTGTGTGAAGCCCTGGGTCAAATCCACCGTTTGGGCACGGGTCATGGCGGGCTGGACCAGGTCAGCCAAACCAACGATGGTGAACTCAGGCTGGTTGATCCGGGTTATCGAGATGATGAGTCGCCGGAAAAAGACATGCAGGCATTGGGGCAGCTGCTGTTTCGTTGGGAAACACAACAATCTGCAGAACCACTGGATGATCATCAGCGTGCGGCTGCACTGGCCCAGCAGTCTGCCGCCAGGCCGTTGCCACCTCGCCTGAGTACGCTGATTCTCAAACTCCTGGCAAGCCAAAGTAACCATCAAGCTGGCGGCACTCTTTCTGCGTTCGAGACGGCAGAGGAGTTGGAGGACGTTCGGCTCGCACTGATCCGTGCTGACGCTCAGGTTCTGGCTCATTGGCAAACGGAACCGGTAACGCCCGTTGTGTCTTCAGCCCCACCGGCTGCGACTGAGCCGTCACCCGCAGTGGGTGCGGCGTCCCGTCGTGATAACGCCAGTCCGTCACGATGGCCCATGCTGCTGGCCGGCACTGCGGCGGCCGCACTCGTTTTGGGCATCGTCTATGTGGTCAGAGTATTGCCTGAGAGAATGACGCCGGTAGACGAGCCTGAGCCGGTGGCGGCGATTGTTGCCGCGCCGGAGCCCGTCCCGGTAGCGTCGCAACCAGCGCCTCTCAGCCAGGCAGACCTGGAACGAATGCTGCGTCAGCGTGAAGCGGCTCAGGCCATCTTGGATGAGTTGATCAACCTGCAGCTGGAGTTGGAAGACCAGCAGGTTGAACGTTGGGCCGAGCGGTCGTTCAACGCAGCCGCTGAGTTAGCCGCCCAGGGTGATGAGCCGTTTCGGGCTCAGGCATTTGAGCGCGCGTTGGAGCTGTATACCAAAGCTTTCGGTCAAATGCGCGAAGTGGCGGCCCTCAGGCCTATTGTTGTTGCCGAAGCTCTGGAGCGTGGCACCTTGGCGCTGAGGCAGGGCCAAGGTGATGCGGCCGATGATGCGTTTTCGTTGGCCTTGGCCATCGATCCAGAAAATGCTCTGGCCGCCAGCGGCAAGGCCCGTGCGCAAACGCTTGATCAAGTCAGGACTCTCATGAGTCAGGCCAGCACAGCACTGGGCGACCAAGACCTTGGGTTAGCGAAGACGCTGCTGGAACAGGTCATGGGCCTGGACCCATTGACCGATGGTGCCCAATCGCTGTTGGTCGACGTTAACGCCCAACTGGCTGATGCTGCCTTCAGGGCAGCGATGTCGGAGGGGTTGAACGCATTGGGCAGCGGACGTTTCAGCGACGCGCGCAACGCGCTGAACCGAGCCCTGGCAATGCGTCCTTCGTCGCAGGCTCCCCGCGACGCCTTGCTGGAGGTCAGCCGCAGAGAACGGGACAGCCTGGTAACCCGGGACAGCGCACTGGCGCAAAACGCGGTGGAGCAGGAACGCTGGGAAGCGGCCATTAAGCACTTTAATGACATGCTCCGGCGTGATCCCAATGTGCGCCAGGCTCAGGAAGGCTTGTCTCGGGCTGAGGCGCGCCTGGATCTGGAAGCCCGATTGTTGGCCATGTTGACCGACCCGTCGACACTCTGGTCGGACAAAGGCCGGGCTGAGTCACGCTCGTTGCTTTACGACGCCCGGGCGGTGGACAACGTGGGGCCGCGACTGGCCGACCAGCTCACCCGCTTAACCCGGCAAATCGACTTGGCGGGCCAGCCCCGGCAGGTCATCATTGAGTCTGACAGCGCATGCAATGTTGTGGTGTACAAGGTCGCCAGGCTGGGGCAATTCGATCAGCGACAGCTGGAGCTCCTGCCCGGTCCTTACACTGCCGTGGGCACCCGGGATGGTTATCGGGATGTGCGGGTGGAGTTCATGGTGCCGGCGGGCCAACAGGTACCGCCGGTGGAACTGCGCTGTGAAGAACAGGTACTGGCCAGAGGTTGACCTTTGGCAGCTCAGCTGCCCTGACAAGGATCACAGGAAATGACAGACGTAAAATCGCCGGTTGCCGGCCAGCAAGCTGACAACGAAGCCTTTGAGGTCATAACGCCGACCTCTTTCCAGCCCGCGAGCAAAGTGGCCCGGGCCGGAGTCGGCGGTGTTTCCTGGTGGGTCGTGGGCAGTTTTTCGTTGCTCGGTTTGGTTGCGCTATGTGCACTGTACGTGTTCACCGCTCGCTCGGTGCTGATTGAAATTTCTCCGCCGCCGGAGTCCATGGCGCTGGACGGTGCGTTGTTGTTCCCGCTAAAGCTGGGAGATCGCTGGCTACTGCACCCGGGCAGTTACCAGCTGGACGCGCAGCTGGAGGGTTACCATCCGCTGGGCAGCGAGTTTGACGTTCGCTCCGTTGATGGTCAGGCCTTTACCTTCGCCCTTCAGAAGCTGCCAGGCCTGTTGTCTGTCACGGCACCCAACATTTCCGGTGCCCACGTTTGGGTTGACGGTCAGCCAGTCAGTCCAGCACCGCTGAGCCAACATCAACTGGAACCCGGTAGTTACGAATTGACGGTGCGGGCACCCCGTTACCGAGACTTCTCAACCACAGTCGACATCGAGGGCAGGCAGCTGGAGCAAACCGTTGAGGCGGCTTTGGAACCGGCGTGGGCGGATGTGGAAATTGTCAGCATGCCGATCGGCGCGACACTTTATGTCGACGGCGACCCGGTCGGCGAAACGCCGTTGACGGCACAGATCATTGAGGGTGAGCGAACATTGTCATTGCAGCTGGAAGGATTCAAGGACTGGTCAAGCGACATGCCGGTCACCGCGGGCGCACAGCTCAGTTTGCCGCCAGTGACTTTGATACCCGCTGACACACTGATTTCGGTTGCCAGCTCGCCGGAAAGCGCCAGCGTTACCGTCGACGGTGAATATCGTGGTCAAACGCCGCTGAGACTGGCGCTTGCCCCCGGGCGTTCTTATCGCCTGGCCTTTACCCGTGCGGGGTTCGAATCCAGCACCCGAGTGCTGGACGTGGCGGATGGGGATGACACGCGATTGAATGTTCGCCTTAAACCGATTCTGGGTGCCGTACAGATGGCGGGTGAGCCGGCAGACGCAGAAGTTTTTGTGGAGGGCGTGTTTCAGGGCCGCCTCAACGACCGTTTTGAGCTAGCGGCGCATCCCCAGCGTATTGAGGTTCGCAAACAAGGATTTCAGACCTACTCCACCACCGTGACCCCCAGTCCTTCTCAGGAACAGTTACTGAACGTTGCGCTGGTAAGTTTCGCGGAAGCAGCCGCCGCAGCCAACCCAGACACCCTGGTGCTGAGCACCGGCTATGAATTGAAACTGGTTCGACCTGGCGGGGTTTATCGCCTTGGCAGTCCGCGCCGGGAGCAGGGCAGGCGGTCTAACGAATTCATTCGCCAGGTGGAATTGAGCAGACCGTTTTACCTGGGTAAACGTGAGGTGACTAATCTGGAATTCAAAGCCTTCGACGGCAGTCATGAATCGGGAATTGCCAGCGCCAACAGCCTGAGCCTGAAAGATCAACCTGTGGTCAAGGTCAGCTGGAACAAAGCAGCACAATTTTGTAATTGGCTTAGCGACAAGGAAGGGCTGCCGGCGGCATACCGGGCCCGTGATGGAGTGATGGTCGCTGTTTCGCCGATGAATACCGGGTACCGTTTGCCCAGCGAGGCAGAATGGGCCTACGCCGCCCGCTATGGTGCCAGCGATCAGTCGGCCCGCAAATATCCGTGGGGTGCTCAGATGCCGCCACCTGCTGACTCGGGAAACTATGCCGGCAGTGAATCCAGCGCGGAGGTCGAACGTGGCCTGTCAAACTATGCCGATCAATATCCGGCGACGTCCCCTGTCGCCACATATGCCAGCAGCACTCTGGGGTTTTACGACCTGGGTGGTAATGTGCATGAATGGATTCACGATTATTACCGAATCAGCAGTGGCGGCCTGGGCAATGTGCCCAAAGACCCGCTGGGGGGTGCTGACGGCAATAACCACGTGATTCGTGGTTCCAGCTGGCGTAGCGGCAGCATCACCGAGCTTCGCCTGGCGTGGCGTGATCAGGGCTCTGGCGGCAAAGATGACATAGGCTTCCGTGTTGCCCGCTACATCGATACTTCGGGAGCGCCCGCGCCATGATTTCGTTCAACCATATTGGTGTCCGGTTGGTTACCGTCGGTTTTGTTCTGGCGCTGTGCGCGCCTCTCGCAATCGGCCAAATGGCGCCCGCCGAAGCGGCCCCGGGTCAAGCAGATGCCGATGCACAATCGACACCACCACCAGTGTGCGCAGAGGCGCCCGCTGAAGACACGGCGACAATACCTGATGAAGCAACATCGGCCACCGAGTCAGAAGACTGTGTCGCCGGTGCGCCGGAAGATGGGCTTGGGGAAAATACCGATCCCGACGAAATGCGCGCATCCATGCGCCGTTTTGTGCCCAGTGAACAAATTTCTGAAGACAGTTCAGTAGCGTTTCCCAACGACATCTGAGCAATGACAATGACAAGGACCCTGCCCACATGGATGGCTCAATCAAGGCACCGACACCGATGAAGAAAGGTTTCCCTCTGGAGTTTATTTATCAGCTGTTTGCGCTGTTGCTGTCCGTGCTGATTGTGCACACGGTGTACGTCACTGTGGTCAGACCGGCAGCGGCAGAAATCATGGAGCAGCAGGCTCAGGCCATTGCCGCAGATCCTGACTACGTGCCAGAACGATCGGTTTATGTGTTGGTCCGGGATTTTGAACAGGAAGCGTGTTTCATCCTGTTGTTCTGGGCGCTGGCAATTATGGCGTTTAAGGCCAGCCGAGGCATGCGCGAACGACGCTTGCTTGAACAAACCCTGATGCCGGTCGGAGAGGGAATCAGCATCCTTCCCGAGGACACCCGAGAGTACTCCCGCCCACTACAGGCGCTGCCTGACGTACAGCGACGGTTTTTGCTGCCCAAAGTGCTGCTCACCGCGCTGCATCGATTCCGTTCAACCCGGGATATTCAAAGTGTAGCAACCACAGTGCGGGAGCTGTGTGAACAGGAAGCTGACCGGCTGGAGTCCGAACTTTCCATGGTTCGATATATCGCCTGGGCTATTCCTTCCATTGGGTTCATCGGGACAGTCCGCGGTATTGGCGAGGCGCTGGCCCAGGCTCACAAAGCCGTAGAAGGTGACATCACCGGCGTTACTGACAGCTTGGGTGTGGCGTTTAACTCCACCTTCATCGCCCTGGTGTTGAGTATTGTGCTGATGTTTCTGATGCATCAGCTGCAGCTCATGCAGGAACGCCTGTCTCTGGACGCCCAGGAGTATGCGGAAGACAACCTGATAGGCAAACTGCGTGAGTCTTGAAATCATCGCCGTTGACGTCGACAGGGAGGGCCTGCTGTGATTGGCGTCATTGAACTCAACGACGCGGGTCTGCTGGTGGCTGGCGACGGTGCCGAATTGCTGGAGAGTCCCGGTTACCTGGCTTTCGATGGCAAACAGGTGCACGTGGGCAGTGCCGCCGCGCAGCGGGTGAAGTTAATTCCTACCCAGACGCACTATGCGTTCTGGGAGTATTTCGGCAGCGATAACCGACCCACAGGACAACTCCCGCAAAAAGGGCTGACCCAGGCCGATTTGGCCCATCAACACCTTGACCGACTGTGGCGCATTGTCGGCAAGGATCTGCAGCAGCTGGTGATTTGCGTACCAGCGGATTGGCAACGCCAGGAACTGGGTCTGCTGCTGGGTATTTGTCAAAACCTGAAAATTCCGGTGAAAGCCCTGGTGAACTCCGCCCTGGCCGCCAGCACTCAGGCGCAACCCGGGCGCACCTTGATGCATCTGGACCTGCACCTGCACCGTCTGGTGATCAGTACCCTGGAGCAGGGACCTTGGCTATCTCAGACAGCCGTGGAGAGCACCCGCGAGGTGGGCTTACTTCGGTTGCTGGACGGCTGGGCGTTTGCCGCCGCTGGGGCGTTTGTCCAGGCCACCCGCTTTGACCCGCTGCATCAGGCGCAAACGGAACAGCAATTATTCGATCGACTACCGGCTTGGCTGGACGCTGCCAGCAACAGCCAGCAGCTGGCGTTGAGTATTGAGCACAACGATGCCATCGTAGAAGCGAGAGCACCCTCGCAGATCTTTTTCGATGCGGCGCAGCCGCTGTATCGACGGATGGCTGAGTTTGTCGCAAAGGCATTACCCAATGGCCAGCAGGTGACGTTATCCGTAGGGTCTCGCCTGGCCTCATTGCCTGGCGTCCTGGAGTCGCTGACGGCATTGCCGAAGGTTCAGGTGGTCTCGGGTAATCGAATGGATTTTGCCGGCGTCCTGAATCGACTTTATTTGCCCCGCGATGCCGGTCGCAGTGGTAGTCAGACGCAGGCGGTCAACGTGACCCGCGTGCCATGGTTCAAGTCGGAAGACCTTGCATCCCATGAATCTGCAAAAAATGATCGTCAGAGCGCAGCCCCCAGTCACCTGCTACACCACCACACGGCTTACCGGCTGGAACCAGGGAGAGAGTTCAGCGTCGGCGCCAGCGTGGCTGAAGGACGGGGTTTGTCACTGGGCGGCAGCGCCGGCCAGAACTTTCGACTGCGCGGCGAAGACGAAGGTTGGTTGTTGGAAGATCTCAGTGGCGGCGCGACGTCAGTCAACGGCGAACGCCTGGAAGGGCGCAGACGGGTCGTTGCTGGTGACCGAATTCGTATTGGCAGCCCGACCCAGGAGTTTGTGTTGATTGCGGAATCCACCACTAAAGTGAAGAGCGCCAGTGGCTCGTCGTAAGCGCAATTTCAACGTCTTCAATCTGTCGTTTTTGGACATCATGTCCTGCGGTTTCGGCGCGGTAATCTTATTCTTCGTGATCATCAATCACGCTCAGGATGAGCGAAATGATGACTTGACTGCGGATCTTTCCGGCGAAGTCTCGCTGGTAGAAACCGACCTTAAGCTGGAACAGCTGAATTTGGCAAAATTGCAAAACGCGCTAGCCGAAGTGGAGGAAGAGATCACCACGGCACAGGGTGCCTCAGAGCGACTGCTGGAAGACGTCAGCGAATCGGAAGAAGAGTTGTCGGATCAAGATGAAGATACCGCGGCCAAGCGTGATCACATGAACCAGCTCATTACCGACTTAAAGGCGCTAGAAAAAGAGCGAGAACGCCTCCAGCAGTTAGAGCTGGAAGGTGGTAAAAGCGTGCGCACCTATACCGGCGAAGGTGACCGCCAGTACCTGACGGGGCTGCGAGTTGGGGGTCGTCGAATTGCCATTTTTGTGGATGCCTCTGCGTCAATGCTCGATGACACTATTGTCAATGTCATTCGTCGCCGCAACTTACCCGATGAGCAAAAACGCCTGGCTGATAAGTGGCAACGGGTGGTTCGCACGGTGGATTGGATTACCACGCAGGTGCCAACGACCGCTAAATTTCAGGTTTATTACTTTAATACCCAGGCCTATCCGGCGCTTGAGGGTACCGAAGGACAGTGGCTGGACGTGGGTGATGGTCGCCAGCTGGACGAGGCGGTCGACCGCATCCGAAACACCATCCCCACAGGGGGCACGCGTCTGCATTCGGTAACCGAGACTATATTCGCCATGGACCCTCTGCCTGACAATGTGTTCCTTTTGGTCGACGGTTTGCCCACCCAAGGTCTGAACCCGGCCACCAAACGTGGCGCCGTATCGTCGCGAGACCGGGAGCGGTTTTTTTATGATGCCACGGCAGATTTGCCTATCGGGGTGCCGGTCAACACCATCTTGTTTCCCATGGAGGGTGACCCCAAAGCGGCCAGCGGTTTCTGGCGTCTGGCTATCTTGAGCGGCGGCTCCTTCATTACACCGGCGAGGGACTGGCCGTGAGTCGTCGCAAACGCCCAATTGAGCAAATCAGTCTGTCGTTTCTCGACTGCATTTGCTGCGGCTTCGGCGCAATCATCTTGCTGCTGGTGATTGTGAAAACTGCAGAGCCAATGATCATTGAGGAATCCCGCGAAGATTTGAGCGGCATATTGGCAGACCTGCAGGAACAGCTGGTAGAGATTCGTGGGGAAACCACCGTTCTCAACCGCGACCTGCAGACCCGGGAAGAACAGTTGTCGGAAATTACCGACCGCATCGCCCGCCTGAAGACCCTGCTCTCTACCCTCAGGTCGGAGTTTGAATCTTCGTCGGATCAGGCAGAGGCCATCACCTCGATTGAAAACCAGCTGAGCCGGGCGCGCCAAGAACTCAATGAGCTGCAGGAAAAGCTGAACTACTCCCGCTCGCTCAATGACACGACCGTCGGGGGCATTCCAGTGGACAGTGAATACGTGATATTTGTGATTGATACCTCTGGCAGTATGCGCAACTTTGGCTGGGATCTGCTGCTGGACAAAATCATTGAAACCCTGGACGTTTATCCCGAGGTTAAAGGCATTCAGGTGATGAATGACATGGGTGAATACATGTTCTCCCGTTATGCTGAGCGCTGGATTCCCGATTCGCCGGGTCGGCGCAAAGCGATCATTGATCGCATGAAAACCTGGAGCGCATTTTCCAACTCCAGTCCGGTAGAGGGCATTACCAAGGCCATTGCTCGGTTTTACAAGCCGGGTCAAAAGATCTCAGTTTACGTATTTGGCGACGATTTTTCCGGCCGCTCAATCTCTCAGGTGATTGAAACCATTGACAAGATCAACCAGGAAGATTCTGCCGGTAATCGTTTGGTACGCATCCATACCGTCGGATTTCCGGTATGGTTTACCGCTCCCAGATCCCAGCAGGGGTCCGTGGAGCGCTTCGCCACCCTAATGCGTCTGCTGGCGGAGAAAAACGGTGGGACCTTCGTTGGATTGAATTCTCACCAGCCTTAGTTCACTCTGTGTCTTTTTTTAGGGACCAAACCCATGAGCCGAGCATCTGCACGCCACATTCTGGTGGCCACCGAAGAAGATTGTCTGAACCTGAAAAACGAGATTGAAGGCGGCGCCGATTTTGCTGACGTTGCGCGTCAGCACTCAAGCTGTCCCTCTGGCCAGCAGGGCGGGGCCCTGGGTGAATTTGGTCCAGGCCAGATGGTGCCGGAATTTGATCAAGTGGTTTTCAGCGCGCCAGTGGGTGAGCTTCAAGGGCCGGTAAAAACCCAGTTTGGTTTTCACCTGCTGGAAGTTACCGAAAGAAGTTAGTTGACGGTCGAAAAAGCCATCATGGGCTTTTTTGACATCGAGCAGAGGAACGGTGTTTTCCCCTGTTCTCTCCCGTTCGGTGGCTTGCATTAGCCACCGAGCGCAACGGCAATTCCCTGAGCCGAGGCCGCAACGGCAGATAGGAACTAGAGCTTCGCGGACGGTCTGGCTGATACCTTGTCGTGCCAGCGTTGCAGGTGGGTCTGGTCTGCACCGATGCCCAATTTGATTCGCTGGGCAAAATCGACCACGCACAGACCGCTGATATCCGCCATAGTGAACTGCTCGCCTGCAAGATATGGCGATTGTTCTAATCGTTCATCCAGCTCCGAAAAAAACCGTTGTGCTCGGGCTCGCCCTCGTTCTACAAGTTCGGGTACCTGTGGGAATTTCTGTGGTCCGGTGACCGAGCGACCAGCAAAAAACTTTGAGAAATTTCGGTAGGATTCGGCAATCGCCGAGAAGCCTTCAAGCACACAACGATCATTCCAGTTAGCCACCAGTGCTTTTTCCTTGGCGCTGTTGCCCAGCATGGCGGGTTGCGGCTGGATGTCCTCCAGATAAACAGCAATCGCCGTGTTTTCGGTGAGCGCGGTGCCGTCGTCCAGCAGCAACACCGGCACAGTGAGGGACGGGTTAATTGTGGAAAACGCCGGGTCGAACTGACCGCCTTTTCCCAGGTCAACTTCTACCGTCTCGATGTCCAGGCCCTTTTCAGCGATCAACATGCGCGCACGGCGGGGACTGGGGGCGGGAGTACAGTCAAAAAATTTCATCAGAGCGTTCCGTTATTGGCGTTATCGTGTAGGGCTGTAATATCGGGTCAGATAGGTGCACAACCCATCCAGTCCGGGGAACAGCACCCGTTCGTTGATGTTGGATTGGTCCAGCTTATCGCGAATTTCCCATTTCATTTCCGCCGGAATGATGATTTTCCGACACACATCCTCGGCCGGGGAAAACCATTGATCCATGGAGATTTCCGGGTTGGACATTACCGAAAACAGTCCGGACTGATTCACAATCCGTGCGTCCAGCGAAGGAGGCTCAATAAACACCACAAAGGGGTTGTCTCTCTGGGTGTCGAAATCGTCCAGGGTTTTTACTTCTTCATGCAGCATCCGGGTAGTGAATACCCGAGCACTGGCATCGCGTAGACAGTCCATCAAGCCTTTGGACAGGTGTTGATTGGTGGCCACAAAATTGACACACCAGATGGCTCCGTCGTGGTCAAATTTGTCGGTGTGGTCGGTACAGAAATTCAGCGCGACGTAGGGCGAATAGGTCCAGTCCAGCAGGCGTGTCGGCAGTCCATGGTGTTGGGCCAATGCCAGCCAGTTCCAAATATAGGCCTCTTCATGCATTTCCAAGTGGGCGTATTTTTGAAAACTGCGCAGAATGTGGGGTTCCAGGCTCGCGTAGTTGCCCCCCAGTCGCATCAATGTGGTTTCCAGTCCGTAGCGGGCGTCTGACACGCCCCGGTAGGCGTAATTGGACCGGTAGCGGCCGATGTGGGGGTGTATGGGCTCATCAAACAACACCTCATTTAAGTGCGCCCAGTTTTCGACTCTGATCTCTTCAATGGCCATAGCAGGTCTGTGAATCAATGGTCCATTAGTATATCCCCGCGGTGGCGTCATCCACAGTGCCGCGGCATTGCTCTGCGCCGATCGAACCCGCTAAAGTTGATCCCTCGCCCTCACTGATCGAAAACGCTAATGACCGGCTCCAATGAAAGCAATCAATTTGTCATTCCCGCGCCTCCCCGGAGCGCAGTGGCAGTGGCTTCCTCAGACCGAATGTTCCCGGTTCGTCGTATTTACTGTGTGGGCAGAAATTACGCTGAACACGCCCGGGAGATGGGCGGAGATGATCGGGAGCCGCCGTTTTTTTTCCAAAAGCCCGCTGACGCGATTTTGCCAAGTGGTTCGGCTTTGCCCTATCCGCCGCTAACTCGGGATTTGCATCACGAGGTTGAACTGGTGTTAGCACTGAAGACCGGCGGACGCCATATTGATCAGACCCTGGCCCATCAGCACGTTTACGGATTGGCGGTGGGGATCGACTTTACCCGTCGTGACCTGCAGGCCGTTGCCAAGAAGGCCGGAAAGCCGTGGGAAATTGGCAAGGCGTTTGATCACTCGGCTGCAATAGGCGAACTGATGCCAATCGGGTCCGAAGGTTTGCCCACCGGTGGCGCTATTGCTTTGTCAGTGAATGGTGAGGAGCGTCAACGAGGGGATATCGCCGATATGGTGTGGGGCTGTGCAGAAGTCATCGCCACCCTTTCGACCCACTACACCCTGGCTCCCGGAGACTTGATTTACACCGGTACGCCGGCCGGCGTTGGAGCGGTGGTATCTGGCGACGAGGTGGTTGCGCAAATTGAACGATTGGGACCGCTAAAGATTACCGTTACGGGTCCGCAGTGAAGCGGGTATGCATAAGGTCAATCTGCACGCTGTTAAAATGATGGGCTCTCCGCTGACACCGCTCAGGGCACTTGGTTCGGCGGCGTCAATCGCGATGGCGAGGGTTTGCTGATTGACGTGCTGAATAACGACCAAGCGGTGATTACCCTGTATACCTATCGCCCGCTATTGCCTTAGTGACCCTTTATCTGGGTTTGAGCTCAGAGGTTATTGGTTGACCATCAGGCGCTCAACGGCTGCCCGCAACGGCGCGGGAATTTCTGTCGGCCGATGGGTGTTGCGTTCAACATAGACGTGAACAAAGTGGGCCAATGCGGCAGTGCTGTCAGCACCTTCCGCGAACAGTCCTACCTTGTAAACGATGCTGGACCGGCCAATGCGCTCAACGGCCAGTGCGCCATCAATGGTCTGGGGATAAACCAGCGGGGCAAAGTAGTTGCAGCGGGTTTCCACCACTAGCCCAACCACGTCGCTGCGTTCGATATCCAGAGCGCCTTGCTCAAGAAGATATCCGTTTACCACCGTATCTACGAGGTGGTAATAGACCGCGTTGTTCACGTGCCGGTAGACATCGTTGTCGCTCCAACGGGTCTGCAGCTGGGTGAAGTGGGAAAACGCGTCGCGGTTCCAGGGGTGGACACTAGCCATGAAGGTACCTGTGCAAAAGGGCGCGATTATGGCAGATCAGAACCCGCATGTGGGCTGCTTGAATGACAGTTATCTCCAATCAGCACACCGGATACGGGTTTGCTGCCGTATTATCTAGAGTAAGGGCGACGATGGTGGCCCTACCTTCCAAGCAAAGTTTGAGGACAGTCTTTTGCAAAATCGACAGTGGCAGTTCACCACCTACGTTAAGCCGGACGAATACCCCAGTCGCGATCATTTTACATTGGTTTCCACGCCCATGCCGGAGCCGGCGGAAGGGGAGGTACTTCTGAAAGTGTTATGGCTGGGCACCAGCCCGGCGCAGCGAATGTACGTCACCAAAGAAAGTAATTTCCACATCAAAGTTGCACCCGGTGAAGTGATGAGCGGGCGCGGCGTGGGTGAGGTAATAAAGTCTCGCCACCCTGGCCACAAGGTGGGCGACATCATGGAGGGCACACTGGGTTGGCAGGAGTATGTTGCGGCGTGCGCAGACCCAAAAGTGGTGGACGGCACTCACGTAACCCCCGTTCGCCCCGTGAACAATCCGGTCAGCCCGTTGAGCACGGTGATTGGGCTGTTCGGACAACGGGCATTCAGCGCCTACGTGGGCATGATTGAAATCGGTAAGGTGGCCAGCGGCGACGCTGTGCTGGTGTCCTCGGCTGCAGGCGGCGTGGGGTCGATTGCCTGCCAGCTGGCTAGATTGAAAGGCGCCTCTAAAGTGGTCGGCATGGCGGGCGGCCCGAAAAAATGCCAGTGGCTACTGGACACGGGGCTGTGTGATGCGGCGATCGATTATCGCCAGGGAAATCTGCCAGAGCAAATTGGCGCGCAATTTCCTGACGGCCTCAACGTGTTTCTCGATAACGTCGGTGGTGACACCTTGGATGGAGCGCTGCAGCACCTGGCCAAGAATGCGCGGATCGCTATTTGCGGGCATATTTCCACCGAGTACATGCGCCCCCGTCCGCCAGGGCCGACGCACTACTATCAGCTGCTTTATCAGCGCTCAACGATGGAAGGGTTCTTTGTCTTTGACTATCAATCCCGTTGGCCGGATTTTGAACGCCAGCTACGGGAGTGGTATGGCGAAGGCAAACTGAAGGTGCTGGACCACGTACTGGACGGCATTGAACATATGCCCGATGCGCTGACCAGCTTGTTTACCGGGGACAATACGGGCAATTGCGTGGTGCAGGTAGCGGAGGATCCGGCGTCGGTCCCCAGGTTGTAGCTATTGCGTAGAGACGTGGGTTAGCCCGTCGTTGAGTGCATTCCAGGAAATTCGGTGATCAAGCCAGATTTCCCGGGTCGGCTCAACTCGTTCCGGATGATCTAAGGTCGCTATCACCAGGTCAATATGGCTGGGTTCGCGCTGGTAGCTCATTGCGCAGCCGCATTGGCTGCAGAACGTTCGTTCAATACCCTTTGATGAGGCAAACCGGGTCAGCGTTTTTCCAGCGAGTGTTACCTGATGGCTTTCCACCTCAACCCAACCCACTGACTCAGCCCCGGCGGTTCGCTGGCAGGACCGGCAGTGGCAGATGGTGGCCGCACCCACATCGCCGCTGATCTCGAAACGAATTTCTCCACAGTGACAACGGCCCCGTAACGTAGGGCTTTGCGCATCACTGTGCATCAGCTTTCCAACTCCAGGCTGTCGACTTTCTGAAAACCCCGAGGCAGTTTCCGGCCTCGCTTGGCCCGCTCGCCCAAATAGTGCTCCAAGTCTTTTGCCTTCAGTCGCAGGTGCCTGCCGCCTGAGTAGGCCAGCACGTCGGCACCCTCAGGCGCGCAGATGACGGCCACCACGTCTTCTTCCCCGGCTTTCAGGAGTTTGGGCGGTATGTTAATAATTTTATTGCCCTTCCCGCGCGCCATCTCAGGCAGATCTGCCAGACCAAAGGTCAGCAGATAGCCTCCCGAGGTCACTGCCACGACTCGGTCGGTGGCCGGATCGGTCACCATGGATGGACTCAGCACACTGGCACCTTTCGGCACCGTTAGCGACGCTTTGCCGGCCTTCGCCCGGGTATGCAGGTTTTCCAGGCTGGTAAAAAACCCATACCCGAAACTCGATGCCAGCAGCACCTTGTCATCGTTTTTGCCAATAATTGCGGCACAGAACTGGGCCCCTGCAGCGGGAGAAAAACGCGAGGTCAGCGGCTCACCCTGGCTACGGGCGGATGGCAGGGTATGGGTTGCCAATGAGTAGCTGCGACCGTTGCTGTCGAGAAAAATACTCTGTTGGCTGCTGCGCCCGCGCGCACTGGCAAGGAATTCGTCGCCGGACTTATAGTTGAGCGCGGCGGCGTCAATCTCGTGGCCTTTGGCCGAACGCACCCAGCCGCCTTTGGACAGCACCACGGTCACGGGTTCAGCGGGAATCAGGTCCGTTTCGCTCATGGCCTCGGCGGGCTCGCGAGACACAATGGCGCAGCGTCGCTCATCGCCATGTTGTTTCACGTCTGCCGCAATCTCATCGGCAATCAGTTTCTTGAGTTTGCGCGGTGAGTTCAAAATGCCTTCGAGATGCTGGCGCTCCTCTTCCAGCTCCGCCTGCTCACCGGCAATTTTCATTTCTTCAAGCCGCGCCAGATGGCGCAGCTTGAGGTCTAAAATGGCTTCAGACTGGCGTTCGGACAGATTGAAGGTGGACATCAACACCGGTCCGGGCTCATCTTCTTCGCGAACGATTCGAATCACCTCATCAATGTTGAGGTAAGCCACCAGCAGACCTTCCAGAATGTGCAGTCGATCCAGCACCTTGTCCAGGCGCCACTGCAGCCGACGACGCACGGTTTCGGTGCGGAAGCCCAGCCACTCCAGCAGAATCTGCGCCAGGTTTTTCACCGCGGGTTTGCCGTTGGTGCCAATCAAATTCAGATTGACCCGTACGTTGCGTTCCAGGTCTGTGCTGGCAAACAGATGGCTCATCAGTCCAAATACATCCACCCGATTGGAGCGCGGGATCAATACAAGGCGAGTGGGGTTTTCGTGGTCGCCTTCGTCGCGCAGGTCGTCCAGCATGGGCAGTTTCTTGGCCCGCATCTGAGCCGCAATCTGCTCCATGATTTTCCCTGGTGATACCTGATGGGGCAGGGCGGTGATCACAATGTTGCCGTCTTCCTTAGCCCACACCGCGCGCAGCTTGATGGAGCCGTGGCCAGTTTCATACATGGTCTGGATGTCTTCCGGCGGCGTAATAATCTCCGCGCCGGTGGGAAAATCCGGCCCTTTGATGTGCTCGCACAATTCCGCCACTGACGTTCGGCTGTTGGCCAGCAGCCGAATGGCGGCGGACGCCACCTCTTTCATATTGTGGGGCGGCACGTCGGTGGCCATACCCACGGCAATGCCCGAGGCGCCGTTCAGCAGCACGTTGGGCAGGCGGGCCGGCAGCAGGCAGGGCTCACTTAAGGTGCCGTCGAAGTTGGGCTGCCATTCCACCGTGCCCTGACCCAGTTCGCTGAGCAGCACTTTGGCGTAGGCGGAAAGCCGGGACTCGGTGTAGCGCATGGCGGCAAATGATTTGGGGTCGTCCACCGAGCCAAAGTTGCCCTGGCCATCTACCAGCGGATAGCGGTAGGAAAACGGCTGGGCCATCAGCACCATGGCCTCATAGCAGGCGCTGTCGCCATGGGGATGGAACTTACCAATCACATCACCCACGGTACGGGCGGATTTCTTGTGCTTGGAGCTGGCTGACAGACCCAGTTCCGACATGGCGTAGATAATGCGCCGCTGCACCGGCTTGAGGCCGTCAGCGATGCTGGGCAGGGCGCGATCGAGCACCACATACATGGAGTAGTCCAGGTAGGCTTTTTCGGCGTAGTCCCGAAGGGCAATCTGCTCAAAACCGCCCGGTGGCGTTTCTATGGACTGGGACATCGTTATACCTTCAATCGATAGGGTTACGGATCACCCGGCCTTCGTGGAAGGTGCCAGGTGCCTCGCAGGGCAATTAAATCTCAGCCAGGTCGCCCTTCTTTTCCAGCCAGGCTTTGCGGTCGCTGGCGCGCTTTTTGGCCAGCAGCATGTCCATCAGCGGGCGGGTCTTGTCGCCCGGTTCCAGGGTTAGCTGCACCAGTCGGCGGGTGTCGGGTTCGATGGCGCTTTCCTTCAGCTGGGCCGGGCTCATTTCGCCCAGTCCCTTAAAGCGGGTGACGGCAATTTTTACGTTGCGCTTTTCCCGCTGAATTTTTTCGATCAGATGCTCGCGCTCGGCTTCGTCCAGGGCATAGTACTTTTCTTTCCCCGCATCGATTCGAAACAGTGGCGGCATGGCGACAAAAATATGCCCGTCGCGGACCAGTGGCTCGAAATGGCGCAAAAACAGCGCGCACAAAAGGGTAGCGATGTGCAGGCCGTCGCTGTCGGCGTCTGCCAACACAATGACTTTGCCGTAGCGCAGTCCCTCAAGGTCTTCGCTGCCCGGATCCACGCCAATGGCTACGGACAAATCGTGTACTTCCTGAGAGGCCAGCACTGAACCGGACTCCACTTCCCAGGTGTTCAGGATTTTGCCCCGCAGCGGCATGATGGCCTGAAACTCCCGGTTACGGGCCTGCTTGGCGGAGCCGCCGGCCGAGTCGCCCTCCACCAGAAATATCTCGGTGCGGGCGGTTTCCTGTGAGGTGCAGTCCGACAGCTTGCCGGGCAGGGCAGGGCCTGAGGTGATTTTCTTGCGCACCACCTTTTTGGCCGCTTTCAGGCGTTTCTGCGCGTTGGAGATGGCCAGCTGGGCGATGGCTTCGCCGGCTGCGACATTGTTATGCAGCCAGAGAGTGAAGGCATCTTTTATAATGCCGGTAACCAGGCCAGCAGCTTCCCGGGTGGACAGACGCTCTTTGGTTTGACCCGAGAATTGCGGGTCTTCCAGCTTGATGGACAATATGTAGCTGATGCGTTCCCAGGCATCTTCTGGGGCCAGCTTGATGCCCCGGGGCAACAGGTTATGAATATCGCAGAATTCTCGCAGGGCTTCGGTCAGGCCGGTGCGCAAGCCGTTCACGTGGGTGCCGCCCTGGCCGGTAGGGATCAGGTTGACGTAGCTTTCCTGCACCAGTTCGCCTTCGGGTACCCAGCACAATGCCCAGTCCACCGATTCTGTGTCGGTATCCTTGTTGCCAACAATGGCTTCCTCGGGAAGTGTCGCAAAGCCTTCCAGTTCGCCGCTCAGGTAGTCGAACAAGCCGTCTTCGTAGAACCACTCGTCTTTATCGCCGGTTTTCTCGTCTTTCAGACGAACGGTCAGGCCGGGACACAACACCGCTTTGGCGCGCAGTACATGACGCAGTTTGGTCAGCGAAATGCGGGCGCTATCGAAGTAGCTGGGGTCGGGCCAAAACCGAACCCGGGTGCCGGTGTTGCGCTGGCCTACGCTGCCAGTGACCGCCAGGTCGCTGGTTTTTTCGCCGCTGGCAAAACTAATGTGGTGCTCGGTGGCATCGCGCTTTATCCAAACGTCCAGCTTCGACGACAGCGCGTTGACGACAGAAACTCCCACGCCGTGCAGACCACCGGAGAATTGATAGTTCTTGTTGGAAAATTTGCCGCCGGCGTGCAGTTTGGTCAGGATTACTTCAACCCCGGGGATGCCTTCTTCGGGATGTAAGTCCACGGGCATACCACGGCCATCATCGGAGACTTCTACCGATCCATCTTTGTAGACGGTGACATCCACAAGTTTGGCATGACCGGCCACGGCTTCATCGACGCTATTGTCGATAACCTCCTGGGCCAGGTGGTTGGGGCGGGATGTATCGGTGTACATGCCCGGACGGCGCTGAACGGGCTCAAGCCCGGAAAGAACCTCAATATCTTCGGCGGTATAGCGACTCATAAGAACAAAAAATGGCTGGAAACAGCGACAAAACGGCAGTCGACGGATAGTGGCCGTTTTCTTAAGGCAATGCAACATCGATGGTGAAAAACCCAATATGTTGGGCTTGAGACATCAACAAACCCAACATCTGGGAAAGCTTCGCAACGGCCGGCCAATGGTCGGATAAACTCGCGAGTTACGGTGAATTTAAAAACAGTCGTTGGGGAGGGGGCGGGAATCGGCTACAATCACCTCCCGTTATGTCTAACGGATTCCACCTTTTTAACCCCTGTTTCCCGTGCGCCGAGATTCGCGCGGAAGACGTATCCCGGAGTGCGATATGGCCGCGCTGATTTTTGTAACTGGCGGCGTGGTGTCGTCGCTGGGTAAAGGCATTACCTCGGCGTCACTGGCTGCCATATTGGAAGCTCGAGGCCTGAAGGTCACCATGATGAAGCTTGATCCCTATATCAATGTGGATCCAGGCACCATGAGCCCCTATCAGCACGGAGAGGTTTATGTCACCGAGGATGGTGCTGAAACCGACCTGGATCTGGGGCACTACGAACGCTTTGTCAGTACGCGCATGAGCCGGGATAACAACTACACCACCGGTCAGATCTACGAAAATGTGATTCGAAAAGAGCGCCGAGGGGAGTATCTGGGCGGCACGGTACAGGTGATTCCGCACATTACCGACGAGATTAAAGCCTGTATCCGGCGAGCGTCCGAAGGGTATGACGTGGCCATGATCGAAATTGGCGGTACCGTCGGCGATATTGAGTCGCTGCCGTTTATGGAGGCGATACGCCAGTTGGGTGTAGAGCTTGGCCCTCAGCGGGCACTATTTATGCATCTGACTCTGGTGCCGTACATTAAGGCGGCCGGGGAAATCAAAACCAAACCCACCCAACACTCGGTGAAAGAATTGCGCTCCATTGGCATTCAGCCCGATATCTTGCTGTGCCGCAGCGAGCAGTCGTTGTCAGAGGAAGATCGACGCAAGATTGCGCTGTTTACCAGCGTACAGGAGCGGGCCGTTATCTCCGCGGTGGACGTTCCCTACATCTATGAGCTGCCGCTGTGGTTTCGCAATCAGGCTTTGGATGAGATTGTGATCGAGCGCCTCGGTCTGGACGCTGGCGCGCCAGACCTGTCCAAATGGCAGGCGGTGGCTGATGCCAATAAGCGGCCAAAAACCGAAGTGACGGTGGCCATGGTTGGTAAATACATGGAGCATTCCGACGCGTACAAGTCTCTCACTGAAGCGTTGGACCACGGCGGGCTGCATCAGGGCATTAAGGTCAACATTCGCCGCGTGGACTCTGCTCGAGTGTTGGTGGAGGGCTCAAGTTCGCTGGAAGGCGCGGACGCAATCTTAGTGCCGGGTGGGTTCGGTGAGCGGGGCTTTGAGGGCAAGGTGGCGGCAGCGCGTTTTGCCAGAGAAAACCATATCCCCTATCTCGGCATCTGCCTCGGACTGCAGGTGGCCGTGGTGGATTTTGCCCGAGAGGTGTGTGGCTTGGAAGGAGCGAACAGTACTGAAATGGATCCTGCCAGCCCCCATCCGGTGATTGGCCTGATCACCGAGTGGCGCGGCCCCAACGGCGAGGTGGAAGTGCGTGATGAAAACAGCGACATGGGCGGCACCATGCGGCTAGGTGCACAGGACTGCCATCTTACTCCCGGGTCGCTTATCAGTCAGGTGTATGGATCTGAAGTCATTTCTGAGCGTCATCGCCATCGCTATGAGTTTAATAACTTTTATCGTGAAGTGTTGAGCGATAACGGGCTCAAGCTGGTGGGTTTTTCTGCTGACCAAAACTTGGTGGAGATTGTCGAATTACCCGATCACCCCTGGTTTGTGGCGGTGCAGTTCCACCCGGAATTCACCTCCACACCCAGGGACGGTCATCCGCTGTTTATGCGCTTTATTGAGGCGGCCCTGGTGTTCAAAACCCAATCTCGTCAGGCAGCGGTGAACGTATGAAGCTGTGTCACTTTGAGGCGGACAATCGCCAGCCGCTGTTCCTGATTGCCGGACCCTGCGTCATTGAATCTGAGCAGTTAGCGCTGGACACCGCCGGCATGCTGAAAGAGATTTGTGAGGGACTGGATATCCCGTTTATCTACAAGTCCTCCTTTGACAAAGCGAACCGATCATCACTGAGCAGTTTCCGAGGGCTGGGCACCGAGGCGGGCCTGAAGATTTTGCAAACGGTGAAAGATCAATTAAACGTCCCAGTCCTGACCGACGTTCACGAAGATACGCCCATGGCAGAGGTTGCGGCGGTGGTTGATGTGCTGCAGACACCGGCATTTTTGTGTCGACAAACCAACTTCATTCTCAACGTGTGCAGTCAGGGCAGGCCGGTCAACATCAAGAAAGGCCAATTCCTAGCGCCCTGGGATATGCAGAACGTGGTGGATAAAGCTCGTTCCACTGGCAATGAACAGATTATGGTCTGTGAGCGAGGGGCAAGCTTCGGTTACAACAATCTGGTGTCGGACATGCGGTCCCTGCCGACGTTAAGACAAACCGGCTGCCCGGTAGTGTTTGATGCCACTCACAGTGTGCAGTTGCCTGGCGGTCAGGGCGCCTCTTCTGGCGGCCAGCGCGAGCATGTGCCGGTATTGGCCCGAGCGGCCGTGGCGGTGGGCGTAGCCGGCGTGTTTATGGAAACCCATCCGGATCCGGCTAAAGCGCTTTCTGATGGGCCTAACGCCTGGCCGCTGGCGCGCATGGCCGCGCTGTTGGGGCAGCTCAAGCAGCTGGACCTGGTGGCCAAATCTCAACCCTATATGGAAACCACCCTCGATAACGACGTTGGAAAATAAGGACGTTCAATGAGCACGATAGAACAGGTTCACGCCAGAGAAATTCTGGATTCTCGCGGCAACCCGACGCTGGAAGCCGAAGTTCGACTGTCCAGCGGCCACATTGGTCGCGCTGCAGTGCCCTCCGGAGCCTCAACGGGGGCCAGGGAAGCACTGGAGTTGCGCGATGGTGATGCTGGCAGATATATGGGCAAAGGCGTGCAAAAGGCCGTGGCTAACGTCAATGGCGCTATTGCGACGGCGCTGGTGGGTCAGTCCGGCGACGATCAGCGCGCGGTTGATGAGGCGATGATTGCCCTGGATGGCACTGACAATAAGGCCAATCTCGGCGCAAACGCTACCTTGGGGGTGTCGTTAGCTTTAGCCCACGCGCGAGCCATGAACGCCGGAATGGCATTGTGGGAAAACCTGCTGAGCACCGGTCACAGCGCCGAATTGCCGGTTCCCATGATGAATATTCTCAATGGCGGCGCTCACGCCGATAACAGCGTGGACATGCAGGAGTTTATGGTGTTACCGGTGGGGGTTTCCTCGTTTTCTGAGGCCCTTCGCTGCGGCACAGAGATATTCCATAGCCTGAAGGCGGTGCTGAAACAGCAGGGCCTGAATACCGCTGTGGGGGACGAAGGGGGCTTTGCCCCAAACCTGAGTTCCAATGAGGCAGCGGTGGAAACCTTGCTGGAGGCCATCGAGCAAACCGGCTATGCCACTGGTAAAGATGTGTACCTTGGACTGGACGTGGCCAGTTCGGAGTTTTTCAAAGACGGACAGTATGTCTTGGAGTCGGAAGGCCGCAGCTTTGCGCCGGAGGCGTTTGCCGACTATTTAACGGACTGGGTCAAGCGATACCCCATTATCAGCATCGAAGATGGCATGGCCGAAGACGACTGGGACGGCTGGAAATATCTGACCGACAACGTAGGCAGTACCACTCAGCTGGTTGGTGATGACCTTTTTGTCACTAACACCTCCATCTTGAAGCGCGGTATTGATACCGGTGTGGCCAACTCAATTCTGATTAAATTCAATCAAATTGGCACCCTGACCGAAACCCTGGACGCCATCGGTATGGCTACCCAGGCCAACTACACCTCGGTGGTTTCCCATCGCTCCGGCGAAACCGAGGACACCACAATTGCTGATCTGGCGGTGGCCACAACGGCCAACCAGATTAAGACGGGGTCGTTGTGTCGCTCGGACCGGGTCGCTAAGTACAATCAGTTGCTGAGGATCGAAGAGGCGCTCGGTGAGGCAGCGGTTTACGCCGGTCGTTCCGCGTTTGCCCGCTGGCTGGAAAAATAGCGGCTGATACCGGGTTATTCGCCAATTGACGTTGGTGTTCAGTCCATGGACAATGCACAAACTACGTAAATTACGTTTCGTATGCGACTGATCAACCTCATATTTATTGCGCTGACGGTAGTGTTGCAGTATCAGCTCTGGTTCGCCCAGGGCGGATTGCGCGACAGCTGGCGGCTGCAGCGCGCGGTCGCCTCCCAGATCGAAAACAACGAAACCCAAGTAAATAGTAATCGCGAGTTGCGGGCCCAGGTTCAGGATCTGAAGAGTGGATCTCAGGCCGTGGAAGAGCTGGCCCGCAGTGAACTGGGATTGCTGGGGCCCGATGAATCGTTCTACCAGATCGTCGAATCCCGTAGCGCCTCCCTGTAATTTCCCGGTAGCCTTCGCTTGACCGAAACCCCGAGTACCGACCCCGCCCGCTATCAGCTTCCCCGGTGGCCCCGATCCAATGATCAGGCCCGCGGGAACGCGGTTTTCAAGCAGGCGGTCGACGATTTTGTGGTTCGCGAACTCATGGACGTGGAGCTGTCGGGTAGTGGCGAATTTCTCTGGGTCCAGGTGACCAAGCGGAGTACCAATACACAGGATGTCTGTGCGCTCCTGGCAAAATCCGCAGGTTTGCCGTCGCGGGCGGTCAGTCATTCTGGCCTTAAAGATCGCCAGTCCATCGCTAGCCAGTGGTTTAGTCTGCATCTGCCGGGTTTGCCCGACCCCGATCTTCCGGAGCAGCTAGGTTCCACGGTGACAATCCTCAATCGCTGCCGTCACCAGCGAAAATTGCGCATCGGCACCCACCGTGGAAACGCATTTGAGATCCGCTTAAGAGACTGCACATCCGACCCTCAAGACCTGGATCAACGTTGCTCTCGAATTCGCGATCAAGGCGTACCAAACTATTTTGGCGAGCAAAGGTTTGGTCGCGGCGGAGACAATTTACGCCAGGCGCTTACGCTGTACACAGCCAGCAGGAAAAAGCGCCGCAGCCGTCATCTGGAAGGTTTGCTTCATTCGTCAGCTCGCGCCTTTTTGTTCAATCAGGTTTTGGCTCGCCGAGTTGAGGACGCAAGCTGGTGCCAAGGGATGGATGGCGACATCTGGATGCTGGATGGCTCACGTTCCATCTTCGGTCCAGAGCCGCTAACCGATGAACTGATCAAGCGCTGTCAGGAGGGGGATATTTCTCCCACCGGTCCGCTCTATGGACTGGATGAATCGAGCGAATTGCCTGAATTGGAACAGGAAGTGCTGGCCCAATACTCGGAATACACTCAGGGCCTGCAGCGCGCAAAAGCCCGCCCAGCGCGTCGACGGCTCGCTCTACGCCCAACGAAATTTCAATGGGCGTGGGACGACGCAGACCTGCTGCTCAAGTTCGAACTCAGTCGCGGTGAGTACGCAACGAGTATTGTTTCAGAACTCATTGATATAAAAGAAAACTAATGCGGTACAGGGCGTGTGCCGTCCAGCGCTCTGGGGGTCTTCCCCGGTTCACTTGGACAATCCAGCCAGTTGGGCTGGCCGAAGTCAGATGGTGGTGGGCTGACATTGCTGCGCCGCCGGCCGTCGTTTGACGCTTAAACTCTTGCCAGCAGGACGTAAACTGCGCCAGTTCCGCCATCGTTATGGCGCGCTGAAGTAAAGGCCTGCACTGCTTTGCGGCGGCGCAGGAGGCTGTTGGTGAGCCCCTTAATCACTGGCCCACGGGATTTTGAGCGCAGGCCTTTGCCGTGAATAATCTTGACGCAGGTTAAGCCACCCTCTTGGCAGTAGGCGATAAAGTCGAGAATGCTTACCCGCGCCGCCTCGATATTCATGTGGTGCAGGTCCAATTCCGCGCTGATGCTGAATTCTCCGCGCCGCAATCGTTTCAATAGCTTTGGCGGGTAGCCATCCCGCAGGAAATTGAGTTCTTCGCCAGACTCTACTTCGGCCCAGTCGATTTCGCCGGACTTCAGTTCATCTAACACTCGCTGCTCGTCCGCGCGACTGTGACGGTTTGAGGGCTTCGGTGGGGGTTTGCGGCGCGGGTCTCGATTGGCGGTGATTGGTCGAACATCCGCCATCTCGCTGCGAAATAGCGCCAGATCATCGTCTTCGCCCGGTGGCGATCGTTGCGACTCAGTGGCGGGTGGGCGACGTTTCATTGCTGGGTAATTCCGTTGCTATTCATACGGTAGACAGGCAATTCCAGTATATTACGCGCTTCGGTTTTAGGAAGCGCACGGATGCATATTCTGATCAGTAACGACGATGGGCTGGATGCTCTGGGCATTGAGACTCTTGAGCGCCATTTAAGTGACGTGGCTGAGGTGACGGTGGTTGCCCCGGATCGGGACCGCAGCGGCGCCTCCAATTCGCTGACTCTGGCTCAACCCATCCGTATTCTGCACCGCGCCGGTCATCGTTACCGGGTTGCCGGTACACCCACCGATTGTGTGCATTTGGCGTTAACGGGGTTGCTGGATCCAGATCCTGACATGGTGGTTTCTGGTATTAACCACGGGGCCAATCTGGGTGACGACGTGATTTATTCCGGCACCGTCGCAGCCGCTATGGAAGGACGTTATTTGGGTCTTCCCGCAGTGGCGGTGTCGCTGGCAGGTACCGCTGAGACTCACGGCCGACTGACCCATTTCGATACGGCAGCGCTTGCCGCGGTTCAACTGATACAGCGCCTGGTCAGCGATCCATTGCCTGCTGACACCATTCTCAATGTCAATGTGCCCGATGTGCCTTGGGAAAGCCTCAGTGGTTTTGAGGTCACTCGATTAGGTCACCGACATCGTGCCGAACCCTTCGTTAAGCAGCACGACCCTCGAGGTCGACCGGTGTACTGGATCGGTGCGGCCGGCGCAGCCCTGGACGCGGGTGCCGGTACAGATTTTGACGCCATCGCCAGAGGTTGTGTGTCGGTCACTCCCATTCATGTAGATTTAACCCGTTACGCGGCGCTGGAAACTGTTGGTAGTTGGGTAAGCGCTTTGGATCAAGCGTTACCCGGCAAGGCGGTTGCTGATAACGAAGGCCAATCACTGACTTGAATCGCCTCAGCTCACAGTCTATTGCCGGTATCGGCATGACCTCAGCGCGCACCCGTCAGCGGCTCGTAGAGCGATTGCGCGAGGGCGGTGTGAGCAATCAGCGGGTGCTGGACGCGGTGGCGGCGATTCCCCGACATCAATTTGTTGACGAGGCCATGGCCAGTCGGGCATACGAAGACAATGCCTTGCCCATCGGGCGTGGCCAGACTATTTCTCAACCTTTGGTAGTGGGGTTAATGACCCAGGCTATTTTGGTGGGCGGCTCGCGCCCCAAAGTGTTGGAAATTGGCACAGGCTCTGGCTATCAGGCCGCTGTATTGTCTCAGGTGGTGTCCCAGGTATTTACCGTGGAGCGCATCGATGAGCTTTCTCGTCTCGCCCGGCGCCGATTTCGGGCGTTGAAAATCCGCAATGTGCGGGCCAAACAGGCTGATGGCCATCTGGGCTGGCCGCAAAATGGGCCCTACGATGCGGTGTTGATTACGGCGGCTGCCGGAGCCGTTCCCCAAGCGCTGTTTGACCAGGTGGCTCCCGGCGGTGTGCTCGTAGCGCCGGTGGGGCCCGCTGGCGGGGTCCAACGTTTGTTGTGCTTCAGTCGGCGGGCTGCGGGTTTCGATAAGCAGGATCTGGGTAGCGTGGTATTTGTACCCATGCTGCCTGGATTAGATTAGCCGTGGCACTTTTTGCCCCCTTATACGACATGACGCTACGCTGGTCCCGTCACCGTCTGGCGCCCCGTTATCTGGCGGCATTGAGTTTTGCCGAATCCACGTTTTTTCCGGTGCCGCCCGATGTCATGCTAATGCCCATGGTGCTTGGCAAGCCCCATCGATGGTGGAAATTTGCTCTTTTGTGCACGGTGATGTCGGTACTGGGTGGTCTGGCCGGTTACGTGATCGGTCACTTTGCGCTTGAGTGGATTGAACCCTGGCTGCATCGTTTTGGCCACTGGGAGACCTTTGAACGCGCACAGGAAGGGTTCCGAAAATACGGCTTTTGGGTGGTGTTGCTGGCAGGTTTCTCGCCCATACCGTATAAGGTTTTCACCATTTCCAGTGGGACCGTCGGAATGTTTTTGCCGACGTTTGTTGTTGGTTCACTGCTTGGGCGCGGCGGGAGGTTTTTTCTGGTGGCGGGCCTCATCCGCCTGGGTGGCGCGAAAGCGGCAGACACCGTTCGTCAGTATGTCGAAATTCTCGGGTGGATTATGGTGGTTGCGGTGGTCGCGATAGTGCTATGGCTTCGACACTGAAAATTACGCTCGTCCGGGTTGCCGTAGCGGGCCTGATGTTAGCGATCACGGCCTGTAGCTATCGAGCTGCCCCGCCGGAAAAGCGCCGCTCGGCGCCGCGCTACGAGCCGGTAGCCAAAGGGTCTACGCGCATTCAACGACCCTCTCACTACACCGTCAAACGCGGCGATACGCTGTACGCCATCGCCTGGCGTTACGGATTGGACCACCGTGATTTGGCCCGCTGGAACCGTGTTAACCCGCCGTTTGTGATCCATCCCGATCAAGCGTTGCGCCTTTATCCTCCTCGTGTTGCGATAGCGACGGCGACGCCAGTGGCCAAACCGGTGGGCGCTGGCGTTCGGGTGTTGCCGACTGAGTCCAAGGGTTCCCAGCGTGGTCCTGAGGATGTTGACGCAACGCCGTCGACGATTGGCTCAACGACCCCTAATCTGCCCAATGTGAAAACTCAGACACTGCCGATTGGCCGATCGTCCACTGCGTCGACCAGGCCGGCAAAAAAGCCAACACCCAAGCCCGCTTCCCGCCCGCCTAAGGCGGCTGCAGGGGGGGCATCCTGGGGCTGGCCTTTGACCGGTAAGGTCACCAGCGAGTTCTCTAATGCCGCTCCAAATCTTCAGGGCCTGGATATTCGTGCGCCAACCGGTAGCGATGTCTTGGCAGCAGGCGCCGGCGAGGTGGTGTACAGCGGAAGCGGTTTGGCGGGTTATGGTGAACTGATTATCATCAAGCACAGCAGCCGATACCTCAGTGCTTATGCCTACAACCGCCAGCGCTTTGTGAGCGAGGGGCAAACCGTCGCTTTGGGTCAGAAAATTGCGGAAGTGGGTAAAAATGGCGGCGAAAATCCTCGATTACACTTTCAAGTTCGAGAAAACGGCAAACCTGTAGATCCTCGGAAATACCTGCCAAAACGCTGACAATTGGCGAAACATGAAGATCCGTGCACATTTCATTAACAATCTGTTGAGGGCACTGGGGCTAACCTGACGTTTCAAGGATGGAACGTAGCCCGAGGACGGGCAAAGGTAAGGGATTATGCAAACACTTGCAGCGCAAGAGCGCTCAACCGCGGCAGGAAGAATGCCGCCCTCTGTTGGCGCGGCAAGCGCTGACTCAACCACAGTTTATCTCGCCTCAATTGGCGCGGCCCCACTGTTAACCGCTGATCAGGAGAAGTCGCTGACCCGCGCCTGGCGCTCAGGCGACGAACGCGGCCGGCAACGAATGATCGAATCAAACCTGCGACTAGTGGTCAACATCGCAAGGCGTTACAACAACCGAGGTTTGCCCCTGCTGGACCTGATTGAAGAGGGCAACCTGGGACTCATCCGGGCGGTGGAGAAATTTGATCCTGAGCGAGGTTTCCGGTTTTCCACTTATGCCACGTGGTGGATCCGCCAGGCGGTGGAGCGCGCCATTATGAACCAGGCACGTACCGTTCGGCTGCCCATTCACGTGGTCCGGGATGTCGCGGCTTATCTCAGAGCGCGGCGCGAGTTGGCGCAGACGCTGGATCATGAGCCAGGTCGAGAGGAGCTGGCGGCCAAGCTTGAGGTGAGTGTCGATGAGGTAGACCGGCTGGCCTGCCTAAACGAACGATCAACCTCCATCGATGGCCCCATGGGCGCCGATGGGGATAGGCAAATGCTTGACGGCTTGGCAGACGACAACAACCCTGATCCCTGCGACCTGGTTGCGCAGTCTCACCTGGGTGGCCATGTAGACGAGTGGTTAGGTCAACTACCCGATCGGGAGCGCGAAGTGCTGGAACGACGTTTTGGCCTGCACGGCTATTCCACGCAGACTTTGTCTAACGTGGGCAAGGAAATGGGTGTCACTCGCGAGAGGGTAAGACAAATTCAAATTCAGGCCCTACGTCGCCTGCGTCAAATCTCTAAGGCCAATGGTGTGCCTGAAATCCCGCTAATGATTTAACCGGCGCGCTCCTGATCAGGCGGACGGACGGGGAAAGCCCCGATCCGAGAGGATCGTCGCAGCGCAGCTGAAATCGAGCGGCAGGATATTTCTCAACCCTGGGATTCCAGCTGGATCAACGCCAACAGAACGTTTCGCCCCTCATCCAGCAGCACGTTATACGTTCTGCAGGCCGCCCCATTGTCCATCGATTCCAATCCCACGTGACGGGCCATGATGGCCGCAGCAAAGGGTGCTGGGGGGAAGATCAGGGTGGGGCCGGTGCCGACAATAACCAGTTCGGGTTGATAGGACAGCAGCTTGCCGGCCTGCTCCCGGTCCAATTGGGCGGCGGCGGTGATCGGCCAATCTTCAATCAGTTGTTCAGCGGAAACAAGCAGGCTGTGGGTGTACTGACGATCGCCGATAATCGCGCCTTCCGAGCCGAAGCCTCGTATCGCGTTAGCCGCGTTGCCATGGAGCGTCAGGTCCATCAGGCAGGCAGAGTCAGCTGGGGATCTTTAGGGTGGGGGCGATACAAGCAACAAACCTGACCGATCGTCTGTACCACAATCGCGCCACTGGTTTCAGAAGCCCGTGCAATCCAGGCTGCGCGATTGTCGCGATCGCCGCGTAATTTCAGCTTGACCAGTTCGTGGGTGTCCAACGCCAGTTCCAGCTCAGCCAGCACGGCGTCACTCATGCCGTTATTACCAACGGTTACAACCGGTTTGAGCTGGTGGGCCAGGCTGCGCAGATAGCGTGATTGTTTGCGGGTAAGATTTTTCACATTGTTCTCATAGGGATCTGGGATAATCAGGTTTCAAGTCTGCCTGAGACCGGTACCGTTGGCGAGATCCAAGAGCAGTAAAAAGTGGCTGGCGGAGCACTTTGACGACGAATACGTGCAGCGGGCGCAAAAACTGGGGCTGCGGTCCCGTGCTGCGTTTAAGCTTGAGGAGTTACAGAGTAAGTACCGGTTGGTCCAGCCTGGCATGACTGTAGTGGATCTGGGCGCGGCCCCGGGCGGGTGGCTGCAGCTGGTGGTGCGGTGGTTGAAAGGCCGAGGACACGCGGTCGGTCTGGACTTGCTGCCGATTGAGCCGATGGACGGTGCCCTGCTGATTGAGGGCGATTTTACGGAAGACGAGCCGCTGACGGCG
The DNA here is from genome assembly GCA_045106555.1 of Lysobacterales bacterium. GTDB lineage: Bacteria > Pseudomonadota > Gammaproteobacteria > Xanthomonadales > SZUA-38 > JANQOZ01. Next base: position 157,461 of record JBGCET010000014.1, read on the forward strand.
CTGAAAGAGGCATTGGATGGACGCGAGGTGGATCTTGTTTTGTCCGATATGGCGCCCAATATCTCTGGGATGCGCGCAGTAGACCAGCCCCGGGCCATGTATCTGGCGGAGCTGGCACTGGATTTTGCTCGACAGCACCTGCGCAGCGGAGGTGCCATGCTGGTAAAAGTGTTCCAAGGTGAAGGGTTCGATGAATGGATGGCTGCGGTGCGGCAGGATTTTTCTACCGTCAACGTGGTCAAACCCAAGGCTTCCCGACCCCGAAGTCGCGAAGTATACGTTTTGGCACGTAGCGCCCGCTAGAGGGCGATGCTATCGTCCTGATTCATCTAATGTAGACGATTGCCGATAAAGACAGGGCCGCAGGGTCGCCGGATGGCAATCCCAGAGCAGGCCTCATAGAGGTATTACATTGAGAAACGATATGGCAAAAAATCTGGTCCTGTGGATCATTATCGCGGTGGTATTGATGTCGGTGTTCAACACCTTCTCACCGCGCAATGCGGCAACGTCAACCGTGGCCTACTCAGAATTCCTGAGTGAGGTCAGAAACGGCGACGTATCCAAGGTTCGTATTCAGGAGTCTCCAGACGGCAAAGTCATTGCCTACGAGACCAGCAACGGCAACGTTTTGGAAACGTTTGCCCCCGACGACGAAAAGCTTATCGACGACCTCTACACCAAGGGTGTTCAGATTGAGGTCAAGCCCCCAGAGCGTCGTTCGCTGTTGGTTGATATCTTCATTTCTTGGTTCCCGTTTCTGCTGCTGATTGGCCTGTGGATTTTCTTCATGCGCCAGATGCAGGGCGGAGGCGGTGGCCGCGGTGCCATGTCTTTCGGCAAGTCCCGCGCCCGACTGCAGGGAGAAGACCAGGTCAAAGTGACGTTTGCTGACGTTGCCGGTGTTGAAGAGGCCAAGCAAGAGGTCACCGAATTGGTGGAATTCTTGAAAGACCCGGGCAAATTTCAACGTCTGGGCGGCCAAATTCCCCGCGGAGTGCTGCTGGTTGGTTCGCCGGGCACCGGTAAAACCCTGCTGGCCAAAGCCGTCGCTGGCGAGGCCAAAGTGCCATTTTTCACCATTTCCGGCTCTGACTTTGTGGAAATGTTTGTCGGCGTGGGTGCATCCCGAGTCCGCGACATGTTTGACCAAGCCAAGAAGCATGCTCCTTGCATCATATTTATCGACGAAATTGACGCCGTGGGTAGGCACCGGGGCGCCGGCTTGGGTGGCGGGCACGACGAGCGCGAACAAACGCTGAACCAACTTTTGGTGGAGATGGATGGCTTCGAAGGCAATGAAGGCATTATCGTGGTGGCAGCCACAAACCGCCCAGATGTTCTCGACCCAGCGCTGCTGCGACCGGGTCGGTTCGACCGTCAAGTTGTGGTGCCTTTGCCTGACGTTCGCGGCCGCGAACAAATCCTTAAAGTGCACATGCGCAAAGTGCCTTACAGCACCAACGTTGATGCGCGCGTGCTGGCTCGCAGCACACCCGGGTTTTCTGGCGCGGATCTGGCCAACTTGGTGAATGAAGCTGCCCTGTTTGCCGCTCGGGAAAACTCCAAGGAAGTGTCGATGGAGCATTTTGAGCGGGCTAAAGACAAGCTCATGATGGGAGCCGAAAGACGCTCTATGGTCATGAGTGAAGATGAAAAACGACTAACCGCATTTCACGAGTCTGGCCATGCCATCGTGGGGCGCTTGGTGCCCGATCATGACCCGGTTTATAAGGTCAGTATTATCCCTAGAGGTCGAGCGTTGGGCGTAACCATGTTCCTGCCTGAAGAGGATAAGTACAGTCAGAGTAAGACGGCACTCAACAGCCAACTGTGCAGTCTTTATGGCGGTCGAATCGCTGAGGAGCTGGTGTTTGGTAAAGACAAAGTGACGACCGGAGCCTCTAACGATATTGAACGTGCCACTGATCTGGCGCGGTTAATGGTGCAGCGCTGGGGCCTGTCAGACGCACTGGGGCCGGTGGCTTACGGTGAGCAGGAGGAGGAAGTTTTCCTTGGCCGCTCAGTCACTCAACACAAAGCTGTGGCTGAGGAAACCGCGCGTCAGATCGATTCCGAGGTTCGACGTATCCTGGATGAGGCCTACGAGCGTGCTACACGCATTTTGCAGGACAACGAAGCCAAAATGCAGGTGATGGCCGACGCGTTGATGAAGTATGAAACCATCGACTCCAGTCAGATTGACGACATCATGGAGGGAAGAACCCCAGGTCCTCCAAGTGATTGGTGGGACGCGCCGGATGACGATACCGGCAGCGGAGGCTCAGCAGTTTCGAGCAAAACCAACGATGAACCGCCACTGGGCGGTCCGGCCGAGCAACACTGATCCAACAAACGGCGCGGGTCTTCCCCGCGCCGGTTTGTTCTCGTCCTCATGTCCGCTGAGAAACTGACCCTCGGCCCATCAACCCTCCCCGTTCCCGCCCTCATGGGCATTCTGAACGTAACTCCAGATTCGTTTTCCGATGGCGGATTGAATGCCCAGCTGGACGACGCTGTGTCGACTGCGGAAACCATGCTGGCCGAAGGTGCTGACATCATTGATGTGGGGGGGGAATCCACTCGGCCTGGCGCAGAGGCGGTCAGCGTAGACGAAGAGCTGGCGCGGGTCATTCCAGTGGTCGAAGCGGTGCGCAATCGAACCGATGCGTTGATCTCAGTGGATACGTCCAGCCCTCAGGTGATGACGGCGGCGATTGATGCTGGTGCTGGAATGATCAACGACGTCCGCGCGCTGACCCGCCCAGGTGCATTGGAGGCTGTAGCAGAGCGCGACGTTGCCGTATGTCTGATGCACATGCGCGGATCGCCCGGAACGATGCAAAACCAGCCGACGTACGATGATGTGGTGCAGGAAGTGATGGAATTTCTCGGACAATCCATCATCCGGTGCATGAACGCAGGTATCGATCGAGGCCGACTTCTGGTTGATCCGGGGTTTGGTTTCGGCAAGTCCCTGCAACATAATTTAACCCTGCTAAGCCGGTTGAGCGCGCTAAAGTCGCTAGGCTGTCCGATTTTGGTGGGGATTTCGCGTAAATCCATGTTCCAGCAACTGTTGGGGCGCGACGTTGGCAATCGCTTGGCGGGGACCTTGGCTGCTGGTCAGATGGCATTAAACGCTGGTGCCGCTATCCTGAGGGTGCACGATGTGGCTCCTCACGAAGATTTGCGCAGGTTGTGGGTGGCCACGACGGATATTTAGCGGGGTCTTGGATTAGCCACTGACGACGTATTGATCGAGCTTGAGGTTGCAGGGGAGCGCCACGGGCAGATGGGTTGGACAACAAGCAGGGGAAATACATCATGAGCCGGAAATACTTTGGCACCGACGGAATCCGCGGCCGCGTTGGGGATGCGGTGATCAATGCCCAATTTGCCTTGAAGCTCGGTCATGCCATGGGCTGCGTGCTGGCCAGACGCGGCTCGCCGCTGGTAGTGATTGGAAAGGACACGCGTATCTCAGGCTACATGTTTGAGGCAGCGCTAGAGTCAGGTTTGGCAGCCGCTGGCGCTGACATTCGACTGCTTGGGCCCATGCCGACACCAGCGGTCGCCTTTATCACGCGGACGCTTCGCGCGGGTGCGGGCATTGTGATCAGCGCCTCTCACAATCCGCACCACGACAATGGGTTTAAGTTTTTTGGAACCAGCGGCGAGAAATTGCCCGACGAGGTGGAAGCGGAAATTGAACGAGAGCTGGATGAACCTTTCACCACTGTTCAGTCCGGGTCACTGGGGCGGGCCACACGCGTTGAAGATGCGGCCGGTCGTTACGTGGAATTTTGCAAGCGAACCCTGCCTTATACCGGGTCGTTGGCGGGCCTGAAAATTGTATTGGACTGCGCCAATGGTGCCACCTACTACGTGGGGCCGGCCGTGTTTACCGAGCTGGGTGCGGAGGTTGTGCCTATTGGTAACAAGCCCGACGGACTGAACATCAATGAGCAGGCTGGGTCGCTGCACCCCGAACTGCTGCAGCAGGCGGTGGTAGAGCATGATGCAGATTTGGGTATCGCCTTCGACGGCGACGGTGATCGGGTTCAAATGGTTGATGGGAACGGCGCGCTGATCGATGGCGATCAACTGCTGTACATCATTGCCGCCCACCGACAGCGAACCGGCCGCCTTGGCGGCGGCGTGGTCGGTACGTTGATGACAAATTATGGTTTGGAAAAGACGTTTCGCGATGAGGGCATTGATTTTGTCAGGGCCAACGTCGGCGATCGTTACGTTCATCAGCAGCTGCGTCAGCGCGACTGGCTGGTCGGCGGCGAAACCTCAGGGCATATCCTGGTGTTGGACAAAACCACCACCGGAGACGCTATCATCAGTGCTCTGGAGGTGTTGGAAATATTGTCTTCCAGTGGTCAAACGCTCGCCGAGGCTGCCCAGGGGTTCGAAAAATACCCTCAGGAAATGATTAATGTTCCGGTCAAAGGTAAAGTCAATCTTGAGGCCGCCAATGTGTGTAAGGCAGTGGCTGATCTGGAGGCAACTTTGGGTGACGAGGGGCGGGTCATTTTACGTCCCTCTGGAACCGAGCCTGTGGTTAGAGTTACCGTTGAAGGACGCGAGGCCGGTCTAGTGCTTGCGCTGACCCGGCAGCTTGCTGATGTCGTTGAGCAGGAGTTTTCCTGACCCAAAGAAAGGGAGCAGTAGTCAATTTAATGGCCGATCCGTCGACGATCCAGGTACCGACCCTGGATATCAACACTTTTGATTCATCACCCGAACAGTTTGTCCGAGAGCTGGGGGATGCCTATAAGCAGTTTGGCTTCTGTGGCATTCGAAATCACGGCATCAGCGATCAGACCACTCAGAACGCTTATCGGGTCTTCAGAGCATTTTTTGCTCTGCCAGTCAAAGAAAAGCAGCGGTATACCGCCGGCGCTGGGGGCGCCAGAGGCTACACAGGTATTGGTATAGAAACGGCGAAAGACGCTCAACACCCGGACTTAAAAGAGTTTTGGCACGTTGGCCGAGAGTTGCCCGATGACCACCCCCAGCGCCATCGGATGCCGCCAAATTTGTGGCCCGATGAGGTGGCGGATTTTCGTGTACATGCCTACGGGCTCTATCAGGCGCTGGATCAGCTGGGGCAGGCAGTGCTGCAGGCCATGGCGCTTTATCTGGGGCAAGATCAGCACTTTTTCGATCTGCGCGTGAACGAGGGCAATAGTATTTTGCGGCCCATTCACTATCCGCCTATTGCGCAGGCGACGCCTTCAGTGAGGGCCGGCCAGCACGAGGACATTAACCTGATTACTCTGCTGATTGGGTCAGAACAGCCTGGGCTGGAGATATTGAGTCGAGAAGGGCAGTGGGTGCCGGTGACCACAGTGCCTGGCGCCATCATGTGCAACATTGGCGACATGATGCAGCGACTCACCAATCATGTGTTTCCCTCCACCACCCACCGGGTGGTTAACCCGCCCGGCGACCAGGCATTGAAATCACGCTATTCCATTCCGTTTTTTCTGCACCCAAATGCGGATTTCATGATTGAGACCCTGTCCAGTTGCATCAGTGCTGATCGCCCTGATCGATACCCGCAGCCACTGTCATCCCACGACTACTTGCAACAGCGGCTGGTGGAAATCGGCCTGCAAAAATGACAATCAACAGACTCACTGGCTGGCTGCTGGCGGCGCTGATGGTTAGCGCTTTCAGTCTTGCTCAGGCCCAGGTGCCCAATGGCGTCGTCGTGCTTACCCAGCTGGCGGACAGCGGTGATGCGGACGCGCAATACGGCCTGGGGACCTGGTATATCAACAACCAAGGGTCCGGCGCAGACCTTGCCAAGGCCAGGGACTGGCTGCTCCAAGCGGCTCGCCAGCAGCATGTGCATGCGATGTATCGGCTGGGCGTGATGCTTAATCAATACGACGAGTTGCGCGACGAGGCGCAAGCACTCGACTGGACTCGAAGCGCTGCTGATGCAGGCCTGGCCGACGCCCAGGCCACATACGCCATGTTTCTTTTTCAGGGCCTGGGTGGTGCGCCGCCAAATTGTGTTGACGCTGTCTCCTGGCTTGAGAAGGCGGGGTCAGTTGGCCACCAGATTGCCCAGAGCAATTTAGTTTGGGTGCTTGCGACGTGCCCGGAAGAACGCCACCGAGATGGCTCAAGGGCGCTGCGCATTGGGTTTGACCAGGTTTATCGTCAGGGTTTGGACAGTGCCAATCAGCTGGATAATTTGGCAGCCGCGTATGCCGCAGCGGGCGACTACCTCAGTGCCGAAGCGGTGCAAAAACACGCGATGGCGCAGGAAACTGATGAGCGGGTGCTGGCGATATTCCAGAGCCATCTGGAAAGCTATCAGGCCCGGCGCCCCTGGTCAGAATTGTCAAAGCCCTAACCAGGCAACACGTACGAAAACTTGCGTAGTTTGTTTCTCGCCCTACAATGGCCTCACTAATCATCGAGTGCCAACGATGCTGTTTACAACTAAAAATACGATTCTGGCGATGCTGCCAGTGCTTGCGCTGTGCGCGGAATCTCTTGCGCAAGTTCCCACACAAGACTTGCTGGAGGCGGCCACCGCAACCCGTGGTGCCGTGGTCGACGGAGACGCGACGGGGGATTTGCTTGGCTGGGCGGTCGCCGGTGACGGGGACTATAACGGCGATGGGGTGAACGATCTCGTCTTTTCGTCTCAGGGCTTTGACGTTGTGGCCAATGGCGCCACCCTGGCCAACGCCGGAGCTGTCTATGTGCTTTTTGGCGGATCTGACGCGTTGCAAAACCTGGACCTTAGCCAGATACCGGCCGCCGGCGGCGGCGACGGCAGCCAGGGCTTTGTGCTCTATGGCACTCAAACGAACGAAAATCTTGGTTCGGCACTTTCCAGTGCAGGGGACATTAATGGCGATGGGATCGATGATCTGCTGATTGGATCGCCGCAAATACCCAATCCGTTGGGTGGCGGTGGGGCCTATCTGCTATTTGGTCGTCCGGCCACCGATCCAATGCCTGCCGAATTTGACCTGCAGACGTTACGCACCGCTGATGATAGCAACAGTGGCTTTGGCGTCGTGCTGGAGGGCTCTCAGTCCGGCGGCTCTGCGGGCATCGATGTCGTTGCCGATTTGGATATCAACGGTGATGGCATTGGCGACATAATTCTTGGCAACAATTTTTCTGGCGCCGGATTCATCGCTCGAATCGGGGTCAGCTATGTGCTGTATGGACGCGATGCCTCCGATCCCTGGCCCGGCCGTTTTCGGCTATCAGCGCTGCAGCCAAATCTTGCCACAGGCAGTCAGGGTTTCGTGATCATCAGCGATGCGGCGGGAACGGGTTTGGGCAGCCGGCTAGCCAACTTGGGCGATTTTACCGGCGATGGTGTCGACGATCTATTAATGGGGTCTCCCAGCGCTAGCGCTTCCGACGGCGTCACCAATAGCGCGGGATTTATTGTGCCGGGTCGATCACCCTCCTCGGGGAACGGTGCGGCGCCGACCGAGTTTGATATTGAAGGTGTGGATCTTTCGCGGGAAGAAATTCGAGCAACGGCCCATCAGCTCCTGGGTGATGCGGCGGAAGACCTAGCGGGAGAAGCGGTCGCCGGGATTGGCGATATTAATGGCGATGGCCGGCCCGACCTGGCGGTGACCGCGCCGCTGGCCGATCATGGCGGCGATAACAGCGGCAGTGCCTACGTGCTTTTTGGAAGGCCCGTAGGCAGCGCGCTGGCTCCACGTATATCTTTGGCAAACCTGCTTCCTGCCAACGGCGGAAACGGCAGCCAGGGATTTGTGTTGACCGGCGAAGCGGGGCAGCGGCTCGGCGATGCCTTAGCGTCAGCCGGCGACATCAACGGCGACGGGGTGGATGATTTTGTTGTCGGCGCAAAGTCCGACAACGAAGCCGGAACCGAGGCCGGCGCGGTTTATGTGGTGTATGGCCGCAGCCAGGGGTTTCCTGCCAGCATTGGTGTGGCAGACCTGGTTTCCAGCGGTCAGGGCATGAAGTTACTCGGTCAAGCCGCCAGTGACAAAGTGGGTGATCGTCTTGCCTTGGGCGGCGATATTGATCGAGACGGCAACAGCGAAATACTGGTGGGGTCGCGATTGGTCGATCAGGTGTCTTCCAATGCCGGTCGAGTGTATGTCATCAACGGTGAGGGGGGGGCCATTGATGGCTTCACCGGTGGCGATAGTCGAGCATGGTTCGATGCCCAGCGCTCCGGCGAAGGCATCATGATTGAAGTGGGGACTATCGATTCGACGCCGTCACTGTTTGCCAGTTGGTACACCTATCAGAACGGCGAGCAGCTTTGGCTGGTCGCCGGACCGGTAACACTGGAGCCGGGCCAATCCTCGGTCACCACCGACTTGCTGCAGACATCGGGCACAGGGTTTGGGGATAACTTCGATCCCAACGACGTTCAATTTGCCGTGTGGGGGAGTGTGACAATCACCCGTCAAAGTTGTGATCAGCTGCGTTGGCAGTATTCGACCCAGGATGGTGCTATCAGCGGTGAGCGGGAATTCGTCCCCTTGCTAAGCGAGCTGCTCGGGTTGACCGGTTGCGTCGACAACGACACCAGTAAATCATCAACACCTGCCGTGAGCCCAGCGGGTTTGACGCTGGTGCCAGGCCATGCCGGAGCGTGGTTTGACCCTGCCCGAGGTGGCGAAGGCATTTTGTTGGATCTGGAGTTGCGTGGATCCCAGCCCACAGCCTTCTTCAGTTGGTTTACCTACAGCGCAGGTGCACAGCGCTGGCTGGTCGGCAGCGCGCCGTTTGATCCGGCGACGGGCCAGATCAGCGATCTATCGTTGGTGGAAACCCGTGGCGCGGATTTTGGTGCCAGCTTTGACCCTGATCAGGTGATTTCTAATCCTTGGGGTAGCGTCGATTTAAGCTTTTCTGGCTGTCAGGGGCTAACCGTTAACTACAGCGGCGCCTTTGAGGGTGGGCCAACCCAAACCGGAAGCGCCTCACTGGTTCGGTTCACCGGACCGTTATTCGAACTGAACTGTCCTTGACGGGTTAGCGGCTAAGTCCAGACAGGACACTGTTCTTGCATCCGGGCATTGGCGCCGTTATCCTTGCGCGTCGATTTTTTGGGGTTTCAGGGCATGCGTCGCAGATTTGTTGCCGGTAACTGGAAAATGCATGGGACTCATGCGCTCAACACCAAACTGGTCAACGCCATTGGCGTCGGCCTCAAAGCCTCCTCAGCGTGCGATGTTGCCGTATTCGTACCCGCCCCTTACTTAAAGTCTGTTAGCGAAGCGGCTGTGGGAACCGGAATCATGGTGGGCGCGCAGGACTTGAGCATTCACTCCCATGGCGCATTCACCGGCGACATCAGCGCCGAGATGATTGCCGATTGTGGCGCCAGCATGACGCTGGTGGGGCACTCAGAGCGGCGCACCGGCTACTCTGAATCCAATGAGCTGGTGGCGCAAAAGGCCGCCGTGGCACTGGCGGCCGAGCTGACCCCGGTCGTTTGCTTTGGCGAAACGAAAGATCAACGTGAGGGCGGATCCACCGAGTCGGTAGTAAGGACCCAGATTGAGGCCGTGATTGCCCAGGTAGGGGTGGAAAATCTGGCGCGCTGTATCCTGGCCTATGAGCCTGTCTGGGCAATCGGCACGGGACTGACTGCAAGCCCTCAGCAGGCGCAGGATGTTCATCACTTCATACGGTCCAAAATTAGTGATTTGGATGCTACAATTGGCGGTCAACTTCGGATACTTTACGGCGGCAGCGTGAAAGGCAGTAATGCCGAGGAGCTGTTCGCCATGGCAGACATCGACGGGGGCCTGATTGGGGGCGCGTCATTGTCAGCAGAGAATTTTCTGCCAATTTGTCTTGCGCCAGGCGCAGCCTGAGCTAGCAGGCCGGACTTCACAGGCCGGCCAAACACGGAACACCGGAAACAAAAATGGACGCTATATTCAGCATTATTCAGGTTCTCATTGCGATCGCGATGATTGCGATCATTCTGATCCAGAGAGGCCCTGGTGCCGCGGCAGGCTCAGGTTTTGGCGCAGGCGCTTCTGGGACCGTGTTTGGGGCGCGTGGCTCAGGATCATTCCTCACCCGGGCCACGGCGGTCCTTGCGATTGGTTTTTTCGCAGTCAGCATGACCATGGCCGTGTTGGCCAGTCGGGCCGCCAGCAATATTTCCGGCCCTGACCTGGGCGTAATGGGTACCGCCGTTGAGGACAACGCTCCGCCTGAAGTCCCGGCGCTGGACGTGCCGCAGCTTGACGTGCCCACGCTGGATGTGGGGGCTTCAGAGCAGGCCCCGGCCAACGATATGATTGACGTTCCAGATGTTGAAGAAACGGCTGCTGATACCGAAGGCAGCGAGGAAAACGGCGAGCGCGGGGACACGCCGCAGCCCTAATCCGGAAAAACATTGCCGAAGTGGTGGAATTGGTAGACACGCTGTCTTGAGGGGGCAGTGGCGAAAGCCGTGCCGGTTCGAGTCCGGCCTTCGGCACCATTTAACGAAAACAGGCTCCTGATCGGAGCCTTAAAGCAAAACTAAGGTTTGGCCGATACGGTAAACGCGCTCATGCTAGCTCAATATCTACCCATACTGCTGTTTCTGGTCGTTGCCTTAGGGTTTGGCGCCGTATTGGTGTTGGCTGGCGGTATTATCGGCCCCAACAAGCCCTCGGCGGAAAAACTGGCGCCTTACGAATGCGGATTTGAGGCATTTGAAGATGCCCGAATGAAATTTGACGTCCGCTACTACCTCGTTGCAATCCTGTTCATCATCTTTGACCTGGAAATTGCCTTCCTTTTTCCTTGGGCGGTGGTGCTGGATAAAATTGGGATGTTCGGACTGATTTCCATGTCGCTGTTCCTGTTGATTTTGGTTATCGGGTTCATCTACGAATGGAAAAAAGGTGCGTTGGACTGGGAATGACAGCCGACATGATGAAAAACCTGATGACTATTGGGCAGCCAACAAAGGCCACAGACCGATGAAAATGTTGATGTCTTCGCGCAACGCGACCGCGCCGGATAACGAGTACGGACTGGGCATAGTGGACGATATCTTGCGCCCGGAAACGGACAACCCGGTGCTGGATCGCGGTTTCGCCACCACTTCAGTGGATGCGCTGATGAATTGGGCCCGGACGGGATCCATGTGGCCTGTCACCTTTGGCTTGGCCTGCTGCGCGGTAGAAATGATGCACGCTGGCGCGGCGCGTTACGACCTCGACCGCTTTGGGGTGATTTTCCGACCCAGCCCCCGGCAATCTGACGTCATGATTGTTGCCGGAACGCTGGTCAACAAGATGGCGCCAGCACTACGCAAGGTGTACGACCAGATGGCTGACCCAAAGTGGGTCATCTCCATGGGGTCCTGTGCCAACGGTGGCGGCTACTACCACTATTCTTACTCAGTGGTTCGTGGCTGCGATCGCGTAGTGCCGGTAGACATCTACGTGCCCGGCTGCCCGCCCACCGCTGAAGCATTGATGTACGGCATTTTGCAGCTACAGTCGAAAGTGCGAAAAACCAGCACTATTGCTCGCTGACTCATTCACAGGCATCTGGCAAAAATGGTCGAAAAACCGCTTTCACTGAATGATCGCTTGAGCAACGCTCTGGGTGATCATTTGGAGGAAATTATTGAGGGTGGGTCCCAGCTGACGGTGGTCGTCACCGCCCAGCACTGGCTGGAATGCTGCCGACGGGTTCGTGATGAATTAGATTTTGAGCAGCTGACGGATCTCTGTGGTGTGGACTACCTCACCTACGGCGAAGACGAGTGGGACACGGAAAATGCCACCTCTGAGACCTTTTCCAGGGGCGTAGAAGGGAATGATGGCCCGGGGCGATTCGATTGGGCCGGTAGACCCCAGGGCAAGAGCGGTGAGCGTTATGCCGTCGTGATTCACCTGCTCTCGGTGAAAAACAACGAGCGTGTTCGGCTGCGCTGTAAGGTACCCGATGACGAAGTACCTGCAGTACCCTCCCTGGTTGACGTATGGGCAGCGGCAAACTGGTTTGAGCGGGAAACGTTTGACATGTTTGGGGTGATCTTTGACGGCCACCCGGACCTGCGCCGCCTGCTGACCGACTACGGCTTCATTGGCCATCCGTTCCGCAAAGATTTTCCTCTGGTGGGCAATGTGGAAGTGCGTTACGACCCGGAAAAGCGTCGGGTGATCTATCAGCCGGTAACCATCGAGCCCCGAGTCCTGGTGCCCAAGGTCATCCGCTCCGACTCTCGCTATGCCCACCAAAATGGCAAGGGTGGCTCTCGTGGCTGAAATTCGCAACTACACCATGAACTTCGGTCCCCAGCACCCGTCCGCTCACGGTGTGCTTCGGCTGATTTTGGAAATGGACGGCGAGGTGGTGCAGCGTGCTGACCCCCATGTGGGTCTGTTACATCGAGGCACTGAAAAACTGGCTGAGAGTAAACCGTATAACCAGTCCATCGGTTATATGGATCGACTCGATTACGTGTCAATGATGTGTAATGAGCACGCTTATGTGCGAGCGATTGAAGACCTTCTGGGTGTAGAAGCACCTGTGCGTGCCCAGTACATCCGTACGCTGTTTGACGAAGTGACGCGAATCCTCAATCACCTGATGTGGATTGGTACTCACGGACTGGATCTGGGCGCCATGGCCCTGTTTCTGTACGCGTTCAGGGAACGTGAACAGTTGATGGATTGCTACGAAGCCGTGTCGGGCGCCCGCATGCACGCGACGTACTACCGGCCCGGTGGCGTCTATCGAGATTTGCCGGATCAAATGCCCGTATACCGGGAAACCCAGTGGACCAAAGGCGATGACCTGAAGCGGGTCAACGCCTGGCGTGAAGGCAGCATGCTGGATTTTCTTGATGCCTTTGCTGAAGACTTTGATTCCAAGGTTGACGAGTACGAAACCCTGCTGACCGACAATCGAATCTGGAAACAACGCACCGTGCATATCGCTGAAGTTAGCCCGGAGCGAGCGCTGCAGCTAGGGTTTACCGGACCCATGCTGCGCGGCTCTGGAATTGCCTGGGATCTGCGTAAAAAGCAGCCTTACGCGGCCTATGCTGATGTGGATTTTGATATTCCGATCGGCACTAATGGCGACTGCTACGACCGCTACTTGGTGCGAGTCGAGGAAATGCGCCAATCCAATCGCATCATTAAGCAATGCGTACAGTGGTTGCGGGACAATGATGGTCCGGTGATGCTGGACAATCAGAAAGTCATCGCACCCACCCGGGAAGAGATGAAAGACGACATGGAGTCGCTCATTCATCACTTTAAGCTGTTTACAGAAGGGTACTGCGTACCGGAAGGGGAATCCTACGCCGCCGTTGAGGCGCCCAAGGGCGAGTTCGGTGCCTACATCGTCTCCGATGGCTCTAACAAGCCGTTTCGATTGCACTTAAGAGCGCCAGGATTTCCTCACCTTGCCGCTATGGATGAGATGGTTCGGGGCCACATGCTGTCCGATGTGGTGGCGGTGATTGGCACCCAGGACATCGTGTTCGGAGAAATTGATCGATGAGCGCCCTCACTCCCGAAACCTTGAAGAAAATCGATCACTGGATCGGAAAATTCCCACCGGAACAAAAACGTTCCGCGGTGATTCAGTCGTTGACGGCTGCACAGGACCAAAATGGCGGCTGGTTGAGCAAAGAGCTCATCACTGACGTCGCGACCTATCTGGATATTCCTGCTGCCTGGGCCTACGAGGTGGCATCGTTTTACTCGTTGTTTCATCTTGAGCCCTGCGGCCGAAACAAAGTGGCCCTGTGCACCAACATTTCCTGCTGGCTGCGCGGTGCTAACGATCTTGCCCAGCACCTGGAGCAAAAGCTGGGTGTTGAGATGGGTGAAACCACCGAGGACGGCCGCATCACTTTAGTGCAGGAAGAAGAGTGCCTGGCGGGCTGCGTTGGCGCGCCCATGATGATCGTCAACGGGCACTATCACGAAAATCTTGATCCATCCAAAGTGGATGAAATTCTGGACGGCCTAACCTGATGGCGGGCTTCCGGTATGGAGTGTTGAATGGCTGATTCCCAACAGGTGTCACTAACCACTGTCGGGCTGGACAAACCCTGGTCGATGGAAAGCTATCGCTCGGTTGGCGGCTATCAGGCCCTTGAGAAAATTCTCAAAGACTCAACGCCTCAGGAAGAGATCATCGATACCCTGAAAGCCTCGGCTTTGCGTGGTCGGGGCGGCGCGGGCTTTCCCACCGGTCTTAAGTGGAGCTTTATGCCACGCAATGCGCCGGGTCAGAAATACGTGCTGTGTAACTCGGATGAATCGGAGCCTGGCACCTGTCACGACCGGGACATCCTGCGGTTTAACCCGCACGCGGTCATTGAGGGCATGATCATCGGCGGTTATGCCATGGGCTGCACCGTGGGCTATAACTACCTTCGCGGCGAATTCCACCACGAGCCGTTTGAGCGGTTTGAAGCGGCCCTGGCTGAGGCTTACGAAGCGGGCTATCTGGGGAAAAATCTGAAGGGCAGCGGGGTGGATTTTGATCTGTACGCAGCGCTCGGTGCCGGCGCATACATTTGCGGCGAAGAAACCGCCCTGATGGAGTCGCTGGAAGGCAAGAAAGGCCAGCCGCGATTCAAGCCGCCGTTTCCGGCCAACTTTGGCCTGTACGGCAAACCCAGCACGATTAACAATACAGAAACCTTCGCCTCGGTGCCGGCCATTATGCGCAACGGTGCTGAATGGTTTCTGGAAATTGGCATACCGAATAACGGTGGCCCAAAATGTTTCTCCGTGTCGGGTCATGTGAATAAGCCCGGCAACTATGAAATCCCTCTGGGTACGCCGTTTAAGGACATGCTCGCCACCGCTGGCGGCATGCTCAACGGCAGCACCCTCAAAGCCGTGATTCCTGGCGGATCTTCTATGCCCGTTCTACCGGCAGAAACCATGATGGACATCACCATGGATTTTGATGCCCTGCAAAAAGCAGGTTCTGGCCTGGGGTCAGGGGCGGTCATCGTGATGAACGATGCCACCTGCATGGTTCAGGCCTGTCAGCGTATTTCCCGCTTTTACTTCAAAGAATCCTGTGGCCAATGCACGCCCTGCAGGGAGGGGACCGGCTGGATGTACCGTGTGCTGAGCCGAATTGTGGACGGCAAGGGTCGCAGCGAAGATATTGAGCTGCTGAAATCGGCGGCAGGACAGATAGAGGGCCATACGATTTGCGCCTTCGGCGAAGCCGCAGCCTGGCCCGTGCAAGGCTTTTTGCGCCACTACTGGCATGAATTTGAATATTACGTTGAGCATGGTCGCTCAATTGTGGACGGCGGTCCCGCGGGAGTGGCAGCATGAGTGACACCCCGGTGGCCACCGATACCGTCACCATCGAGATTGATGGGGTGGAAATGCAAGCGCCCAAAGGCTCAATGATTATTGAGTCGGCGGACAAGGCCGGCATGACCATTCCGCGTTTTTGCTACCACGAGAAACTGTCTATCGCGGCCAACTGTCGCATGTGTCTCGTGGATGTGGAGAAAGCGCCCAAACCGCTTCCCGCATGCGCCACACCGGTGATGGACGGCATGAAGGTGTACACCCAGTCGCGTCGCGCCCAGAAGGCGCAGCAAAACGTGATGGAATTTCTGCTGATTAACCATCCGCTGGATTGCCCCATCTGCGACCAGGGTGGCGAATGTGAGCTGCAGGACGTGTCCATGGGTTATGGCCATTCGGCGTCGCGCTTTACCGAGCGCAAGCGGGTGGTGAAAGACGAAGACCTGGGCTCATTGATCAGCACCGACATGACCCGCTGCATTCACTGTACCCGCTGCGTACGGTTTCTCGACGAAATTTCTGGCACCAACGAATTAGGTGGCATCGGCAGGGGCGAGCGGACGTTCATCAGCACGTTTATTGAACGGTCTGTCGACTCGGAGCTGTCAGGCAACATTATAGATTTGTGTCCGGTTGGCGCCCTGACCAACAAGCCATTCCGCTTCAGCGCGCGTTCCTGGGAACTGCGGGCACGTCCGGCTATTGCCAATCATGACTGCATCGGCTCTAACCTGCATTACCACGTGCGCCGCGGAAAAATCCTGCGCTCGGTGCCGCGAGACAACGACGCGGTCAACGAAAGTTGGCTGGCGGATCGGGATCGTTGGGGCTTTCATGGTCTGCAGGGCGATGATCGAGCCACCACGCCGATGCTGCGTCGCGATGGTGAGTGGCAAGAAGTGTCCTGGGACGAGGCTATCGAACATAGCGCATCGATGTTGAAATCATCCGCTGAGACCGGCTACCTGCTGTCTCCCAACGCCAGTAACGAAGAGCTCTATTTGGCGCAGAAACTGGCCAGAGCGCTGGGCAGTAAGAATATCGATCACCGACTTCGCGAGCGTGACCTGTCCGATCAGCAAGGGCTGCCAATGGCGCCTTCGCTAGGGCAGTCGTTAGCGCAGCTTGCGGAAAATTCGGCAATATTGCTGGTAGCTGCCAACGTCCGTCATGAACAGCCGCTCATTGGCCACCGGGTGCGCCAGGCCTGGCGCAGTGGGGCGAAGATATTTTCCCTCGCCTCGCGTCAGTACAACAACCATTTTGACTGTGCGGTTGATCAAGTCGTATCGCCAGCTCAAATAGTCAGCGAGTTGGCGGCGGTCGCCGTGGCGTTGGACGCCGTTGAAACCGCGGCTACCGCCGAGATGTTACGTAGCGCGACGGCTACCGAACATGCACAGGCAATTGCTGAGGGACTGAAATCTGCAGAGTCGGCCACGGTCATGCTGGGCCATGCAGCCTTGACCAGCCCTCATGGCGCGACCCTGAGAGCCCTGTGTCAGATTATCTGCAGCGCCAGTGGTGCAACCTACGCTGAGCCGCCACTAGGTGCCAACGGCGTTGGCGCCTGGAAACTGGGCGCGTTGCCTCATCGAGAGGCCGGCGGTTCCGACAGTGCTGCACCAGGGTTGAACGCCAGGCAGATGATTAACGGCCAGCTTGATGCCATGCTGGTTTATGACTTTGAGCCCATGCTCGACTTGGCCGAGGGCGCTGATGCTACCGAGGCGTTAACCGATACCGCCCAAGTCATTCACGTGGGCCCGTTTATTACGCCAGAAATTCTGCAGTACGCCGACGTCATCCTGCCGCTGGCACCCATGCCAGAAACTGAAGGTAGTTTGACGAATGTCGAAGGGCTGATTCAGGGCAGTGCCGCGGCAGCGAAACCCGCCGGTGAAGCGCGCCCGGGTTGGAAAATCATCAAGGCCCTAGCCGACGCTGCGAACCTGACGGATTTCGATTTCACCGATTTTGTCGGCGTCCACGAACAGGTGTTGGAAGTGCTGGCGTCGGTGCAGGAGCGTGGATACGAGCAGCCCGCCAGTTTGTCCGCTCCGGCGGCTACTGAGGCATTGGCGACGCTGGTTGAAACCCCTATTTATGCCGGTAACGCGGTGGTCAGACGCAGCCTAGCGCTGCAAAAAACCGCCCACGGCGAAGATGGCCAGCTAACCGCCCATCCTGACGTATTGTCCGAACTCGGTTTGCTTGAAGGCGAGGTTGAGGCATTTGTCGGCGACGGCGACGCCATCACGGTTGAGCTGACGGCGGACGCCACACTGGCGCCAGCAACGGTCAGAATTAGTGCGGGAACGGCTGCGGCCAGCGGCTTGGTTGGCGCCGATCAAATCACATTGCGGGCGGTTAGCAGCGATGAGTGAACCGCTAATCTATGTCGCCTGGACGCTGGCCAAGATTCTGGCGATCGTTATTCCGGTCACCATAGGCGTGGCCATGTTTGTCTACGCCGAGCGCAAGGTCATCGGTTTCATGCATTCACGCATGGGGCCCAACCGGGTCGGGCCGTTTGGCTTGCTTCAGACCTTCGCCGACGTGTTCAAGCTCATCATGAAGGAAGTGATTTTGCCCACCTCGGCCAATCGCTTCTTGTTTTTGTTAGCGCCGCTGATTGCATTGGCTCCTGCGTTGGCGGCCTGGGCGGTGATTCCGTTTAGCGCCAAGCTGGTGCTGGCTGACGTCAATGCCGGTCTGCTGTACGTATTGGCTATGACCTCATTGGGCGTCTACGGGATCATCATTGCGGGTTGGGCGTCAAACTCTAAGTATGCGTTTCTTGGCGCCATGCGCTCTGCGGCACAAATTGTTTCTTACGAGATCGCTATGGGCTTCGCCCTGGTGGGTGTCCTCATTGCCGCCGGCAGCCTGAACATGGTGGAGATTGTTGAAGCGCAGTCGGGTGGCTTCTGGAATTGGTTCTTCCTGCCTCTATTTCCGCTGTTTGTGGTGTATTTCATTTCGGGTGTGGCTGAAACCAACCGAGCACCCTTTGACGTTGCTGAAGGGGAGTCGGAAATTGTCGCTGGCTTCCACGTGGAATACTCCGGCGCCCCGTTTGCGGTGTTCTTCCTAGCCGAATACGCCAACATGATTTTGATTGCAGCGCTTGCAACCACCCTGTTTGCTGGCGGCTGGTTGTCGCCGTTCCCGGCGGTGATTCCGGATTCAGCGCTGTGGTTTTTCTTAAAGACGTTCTTTTTCTGCTTTCTGTATCTTTGGTTTCGCTCAACGTTCCCGCGTTATCGCTATGACCAGATCATGCGGCTGGGTTGGAAAGTGTTTATTCCCATCACCATCGTGTGGATATTGGTTGTTGCGCTGATGGTGGTGCAAAAGTGGCTTTGGTGGGCTCCATGACGGCAGTAGTCAATTATTTTAAGTCTCTGGTGCTACTGGAGCTGTTGAAGGGGCTGGGGCTGACATTGAAATACATGTTCGCGCCAAAATTCACGGTGCGATACCCGGAAGAAAAAACCCCAAAATCTAACCGCTTTCGCGGCCTGCATGCATTGCGACGGTACCCGAACGGGGAAGAGCGTTGTATCGCCTGTAAGCTCTGTGAGGCGGTTTGCCCGGCGTTGGCGATCACTATTGATTCTGAGCCCAGAGACGATGGGTCCCGGCGAACCACCCGTTACGACATCGACCTGTTTAAGTGCATCTACTGCGGGTTTTGCGAAGAGTCCTGTCCGGTGGACTCCATCGTTGAGACCCATATTCACGAGTTTCATTTTGAAAACCGCGGCGAAAACGTGGTGAACAAGATTCAGCTGCTGGCCATTGGTGATCGTTTCGAGGCTGACCTGGCCGCGGCCCGGCGGCAGGACGCGGCGTACCGATAATGCTTGAGCAAATCGTCTTTTTTGTCCTCGCAGGGGCCCTGGTGGCCTCCGCTCTGGCTGTGATCAGCGCGCGCAACCCCGTGTACGCCGCGCTATTTCTCATTCTTTGCTTTTTTACCAGCGCGGCCATTTGGTTGCTGCTGGAAGTGGAGTTTTTGGCCATCGTTCTGATATTGGTTTATGTCGGCGCAGTGATGGTGCTGTTCCTGTTTGTGGTGATGATGCTGGACGTGAACGTGGCGCCGCTGAAAGAGGGCTTTGCGCGGTACCTGCCGGTGGGGTTGATTGTGGCGCTTGCCATGCTGGCAGAAATGCTGATGGTGATCAGCGCTCAGCGTTTTGGTTTAGACCGCTTTCCAGCGCCGCCGCCTAACCCTGAGGGGTACAGCAACACCAAGGAGCTGGGTGAAGTGCTGTACACCCAGTACGTGTACCCGTTTGAAATAGCCGCAGTCATCTTGTTAGTGGCCATTGTTGCAGCCATTGCTCTGACCCTGCGACGCCGGCCCAAAACCCGCTATCAGACGCCGTCTAAGCAGGTGATGGTAAGGAAGGAAGATCGACTCAAAGTGGTGTCGATGCCGGCGGAAAAACCGGGAGTTGATTCATGATTGGCCTGAACCACTTTTTGATTCTGGGCGCCATCTTGTTCTGTATTTCGGTGGCCGGTGTTTTTCTCAATCGAAAAAACGTCCTGATCTTGCTGATGGCCATCGAGCTGATGCTGCTGTCGGTGAACATGAACTTCGTCGCGTTTTCCCGTTTTCTAGGCAATACCGACGGCCAGGTGTTTGTGTTCTTCATCCTGACGGTGGCTGCGGCGGAAGCGGCAATTGGCTTGGCGATCTTGGTTGTGCTGTTCCGTAATCGGGAAACTATCAACGTGGAAGAACTGGATTCGCTGAAGGGCTGATGATGGAAAATCACTATCTAGCGATTGTTCTTGCGCCCCTGTTTGGTGCCATCGTGGCCGGCCTGTTTGGCCGCCAGATTGGGCGCTCCGGCGCTCATTGGCTCACCATCGCCGGGGTCACGGTCTCTACCGTGCTCTCACTGGACGTCATGCGACGGTTCTTGTTCGAAGGGTTGGAGGTTTACAACGAATCGGTCTACACCTGGCTGATCAGCGGCGGCGTACGCTTTGAGGTCGGGTTTTTAGTCGATCGACTCACCGCCGTGATGATGTGTGTGGTGACCTTCGTCTCCCTGATGGTGCACATTTACACCATTGGTTATATGAAAGAAGATCCAGGTTATCAGCGCTTCTTTGCCTATATTTCGCTGTTTACCTTTGCCATGCTCATGCTGGTGATGGCCAACAACTTCATGCAGCTGTTTTTTGGGTGGGAGGCGGTGGGTGTGGTGTCTTACCTGCTCATTGGCTTTTGGTACAAAAAGCCCACAGCCATCTTCGCCAACATGAAAGCGTTTTTAGTCAACCGGGTAGGGGACTTTGGTTTCCTGCTGGGCATTGGCGCGGTTCTGATGACGTTCGGCAGCGTGGACTATGCCGAGGTGTTTGCCGCTGCCCCGTCGGCCAGCAACGCCACCATTGAGCTGATCGACGGCAAGCCGTGGAACTTGATGACGGTGACCTGTATTTTGCTGTTCATAGGAGCCATGGGCAAATCCGCCCAGGCCCCATTACACGTTTGGCTGCCCGATTCCATGGAGGGCCCAACGCCTATTTCTGCATTGATCCACGCAGCGACCATGGTCACCGCCGGCATATTCATGGTGGCGCGGATGTCACCGCTGTTTGAGTTATCAGAAACCGCGCTAAGCGTGGTCCTGATCATTGGCGCGATCACGGCCTTTTTCATGGGCCTCATTGGTTTGGTGCAGAACGACATCAAGCGGGTCGTCGCTTATTCGACGTTGTCCCAGTTGGGTTACATGACCGCAGCCCTGGGCGCCTCAGCCTATTCGGCTGCCGTATTTCACCTGATGACCCACGCCTTCTTTAAAGCGCTGCTGTTCCTGGGTGCTGGCTCGGTAATCATTGCGATGCACCACAAGCAGGACATGCAGGAAATGGGCGGCCTGCGCAAATATCTGCCCATTACGTGGATTACCGGCGTTATTGGCACGTTGGCCCTGATCGGATTTCCTGGGTTTTCCGGGTTCTACTCGAAGGACGCCATCATCTCGGCGGTTTCCCACGCTGAACGCAGCGGCGCCGGCTTTGCCCAGATCATGCTGGTTGCCGGGGTGTTTGTTACCGCGCTGTATAGCTTCCGATTGCTGTACCTGACGTTTCACGGCAAGCCGCGAATGGATGAGGAAACCCGCTCCCATCTTCACGAATCCCCATGGGTGGTGACGCTGCCGCTGATATTGCTGGCTATACCCAGTATTGGTATTGCGTGGTTTACCGCTGAGCCGCTGCTGTTTGGCGACTTCTGGGGAGATGCCATTTTCCTGGCGCCCGGAAACGACCCTCTGGCCCACCTGAGAGAGGAATGGCATGGCCCCATGGCGTTTGCCATGCACGGTTTTGTCACTCTGCCGGTTTGGCTGGCGCTGGGTGGGGCAGGTCTTGCCAGCTACATTTATCTGGCCAATCCGCGACTGGCAGAAATGGCCGGCCAAATCCTCAAGCCCATTAAGACCGTGCTTGAGAAAAAATACGGCTTTGACGAGCTGTATCAGTGGCTGTTTGCTGGCGGCAGTCGACTGTTGGGCAAGACCTTCTGGAAAGGGGGGGATCAAACGCTGATTGACGGTTTAATGGTCAACGGCACCGCGCGCACGGTTGGCTGGCTTTCCAGCATCGTTAGAAAAATTCAAACAGGTCGTCTTTACGGCTATGCCTTTGCCATGATTATCGGTCTTATCGGGCTTCTGGGTATGGTGGTACTGCGAGGGCAGTCATGACCATTGAATGGCCCATCTTAAGCACCCTGATCTGGCTGCCGGTTGCCGGCGGATTGCTGGTTCTGCTGGCTGGCGAACGTCGCGCTAACCTGGGCCGGTGGTTGGGATTGATCACGGCTCTGGCGACCTTTGTGCTGAGCTTACCGCTGTTCATGGCTTTTGACCGCGGCACCTCGAATATGCAGTTCCAGGAACTGCTGCGCTGGATTCCCACTTTCGACATCAATTACCACCTTGGCATCGATGGATTTTCGCTTCCTCTTATACTGCTGACCACGTTCATTTCCGTCTTAGTGGTGATGGGTGCATGGGGGCCGATCAAGCAACGAGTGACCCAGTACCTGGCGGCATTTCTGATTTTGGAAGGCCTCATGGTGGGCGTGTTCTGTGCGCTGGACGCCTTTTTGTTCTACGTGTTTTTTGAGGCCATGCTGATACCGATGTTTCTTATCATTGGTATCTGGGGTGGACCCAATCGGGTCTACGCCACCATTAAGTTTTTCCTGTACACCTTCCTGGGCTCGGTGTTCATGTTGGTGGCGCTGATTTACCTGTATCTGAAGGCAGACTCAGCGGCTATATTGGATCTGCATGCGTTGCCACTGACGCTAACCGAACAGATCTGGATCTTTGTTGCCTTCATGCTGGCGTTTGCGGTGAAGATTCCAATGTTCCCAGTCCACACCTGGCTGCCTGATGCTCATGTGGAGGCACCTACGGGAGGCTCGGTAGTTCTGGCTGCCATCATGTTGAAAATTGGCGGCTACGGGTTCATTCGTTTCTCCCTGCCGATTACCCCGGATGCCAGCACCACGCTGGACTGGCTGCTGATCACCCTGTCGCTGATTGCCGTGGTGTACGTGGGGTTGGTGGCGTTGGTGCAGCAAGACATGAAAAAGCTGATCGCCTATTCCTCGATCTCCCACATGGGTTTTGTCACCCTGGGAATCTTCATCGCGTTCATGATCATGGCCAAAGGCGACGGCAATAGCGGCGCTGCGCTGGGCATGGAAGGGGCGATGGTGCAAATGCTGTCCCATGGCTTTATCTCTGCGGCGCTGTTTTTCTGTGTCGGGGTACTGTACGACCGGGTTCATTCCCGAGAAATTGCCGATTACGGCGGTGTGGTGAACACCATGCCCTGGTTTGCCACCTTTATGGTGCTGTTTGCGATGGCGAACTGTGGCCTGCCAGGCACGTCCGGATTTGTCGGTGAGTTCATGGTGATCCTGGCCAGCTTCCAGGCCAATTTCTGGTTTGCCGCCCTCGCAGCTCTCACGCTGATTCTTGGCGCCGCCTACTCGCTGTGGCTAGTGAAAAGGGTCGTTTTCGGTGAGGTCGGCAACAAGAAGGTGGAACGCCTGGAGGATCTGAACCTGCGAGAGGCGCTGACTCTGGGCTCGTTGGCCGTGGCGGTGCTGGGCTTTGGCATCTGGCCAGAGCCGGTGGTTGAGCTGATGCACATGTCGGTGAAAGACCTGCTTATCCACGTGTCCATGTCGAAAATTCCGGTGCAGCTGTGATGGTCATAAGGAATGCCCGTGTTTGATCCCAATGAGCTGATCCCTTTACTGCCCGAGATGATTGTACTGGGCATGGCCTGCCTCATTTTGGTGGTGGATCTTTATATTTCTCCCCAGCGCCGAGGCATTATCCAAATCCTGTCGCTGGCGACGTTAGTCTTTGCCGCCATCGCTACCTTGCGAATCCACAACGGCGAAGGTGTGGTGGAGACTCAGCGACTGCTGTCAGGCACCTTTGTGCGCGATCAAATGGGCGACATCCTGAAACTGTTTGTGTACCTGGTGGTCGGCATGGTGTTTGTTTACGCCAAAACCTATCTTCGCCAGCGCAATCTCTATAAGGGTGAGTTTTTTGTCCTGTGCCTGTTTGGCACCCTGGGCATGATGGTAATGATTTCTGCTGGCAGCATGCTCAGCCTGTACCTGGGCTTGGAACTGCTCGCGCTGTCCACCTACGCCCTGGTGGCGCTGGATCGCAACAACGCCTTAGCAAGCGAGTCGGCAATGAAATATTTTGTGCTCGGCGCCTTGGCCTCCGGCATGCTGCTTTACGGCATGTCGATGATCTACGGCGCTACCGGCAGCCTGGATCTGATGGTGATTCAATCCGCCGTTGCGGGTGCATCCGACAGCGTTTTCCTCGCCTTTGGTCTCACTTTCATTGTTGTTGGGCTGGCGTTTAAATTTGGCGCCGTGCCATTTCATATGTGGGTGCCTGATGTATACCAGGGCTCGCCCACGGCAGTGACGCTGTTTCTGAGTTCTGCGCCTAAGCTTGCGGCATTCGCCTTGACCATTCGGCTGTTGAACGACGGTTTGATAGGGCAACTGCAAAACTGGCAAATGATGCTGGTGGTGCTGGCCGTCGCCTCGCTTGCTATAGGCAACGTTGTGGCCATCGCGCAAACCAATATCAAGCGCATGCTCGCCTATTCCACCATTTCTCATGTGGGCTTCATCTTCCTGGGTATTCTCTCCGGCACGCCTGCAGGGTTCGAGGCTGCCATGTTCTACGCCATCGTCTATTCGTTGATGGCGGCAGGAGCCTTTGCGGTGGTTATCGTTCTGTCCCGAGAAGGCTTTGAGGCGGAAAACCTTGAGGACTACAAGGGCCTGAGTCAACGCAGCCCCTGGTTGGCTCTGATGATGCTGATGCTGGTCGCCTCGTTAGCGGGTTTCCCTCCTTTTGTTGGATTCTTCGCCAAACTGCAGGTGGTAAAAGCCGCGGTAGACGCCGATCTGGTCTGGTTGGCGGTTGTGTCGGTGGTGTTTGCCGTAATCGGCGCTTTTTACTACTTGCGGCTGATTAAGATCATGTACATGGACGATCCTGATTCCACCGCAGCGCCCACTACTGGCACTGATGTCGGGGTAGTTCTTAGCGCAAATGGGCTGGCGCAGCTGGCTCTGGGTATCTTTCCTGGGCCGCTTATTGCGATCTGCGCAGCAGCCTTTCCGGGCTAAATGCATCTAACTGGATAAAAAAGTCCAACTGCCTATTGCATGGGCAAAACAACTGCATATATACTTCGCCTCCCATTGATGCGGGGTGGAGCAGTCTGGCAGCTCGTCGGGCTCATAACCCGAAGGTCGCAGGTTCGAATCCTGCCCCCGCTACCACTTTTACGCCAACGTCTGTTTTCTGCTCCCATAGACGCTCAGGTTGTGGTTTGGATTTCATCGAAACGCTTTTCTTAGGCGGCATCCCCAAAGTTACCCATTGCATCTGGCCCCTTGCCGGACGCATGGGCAAACGGTAAAATCCGCCTTCGCTACGCGCGGGCTCCCTCCTTTTTGGACAGTAACGCGGCTGGCGAGCGGAACTTCAGACGTCGCCGTAAACGATGGCGCGTCGACAGATAAGCGTTAACAGAAGGCCTCCAGAGAGAGGCCTTTTTGTTACCTGAAATTTTTGAGGGATGGGCCGCTGGCCCATTTTTTTTGGCGTTGTCGATAAAGACGGATATTGAAAATTTGCTAAGTCCCCTGGTGGAACAGTTGGGATACGAGTGGGTGGGTATGGAATACCACCCTCACGCGAGCAACGGAATTTTGCGGGTCTACATAGATCACGCAGAAAACGGTATAGGCCTTGAAGATTGCACCCGGGTTAGCCGGGAAATCAGCGGGCTAATGGACGTCAATGACCCGATCAAAGGGCATTACAACCTGGAAGTCAGCTCGCCGGGAATGGACCGACCGTTGTTTACGGCAGAACAGTTCGCCCGCTTCAGCGGTGAACAGGTGAAGGTCACCTTGCACGCGCCTATCGACGGCCGACGGAAATTGCGCGGCGTCATCGGTCCGGTGGACGGCTCGCAGATCAGCGTGCTGGTTGACGGCGAGACGGTGCAGATGGATCACAGCGACGTGGTGAAAGCCAAGCTGGTGCCCGAATTTTGATAAGGCCGTGCGTTGACGAACGGTTATTGAACGATTGCCTGACCTCAATAAACTGAGGCCAGCAAAAGCATTGATGTTAGCCACAGGTAGCCTGGATGTTGCCGGAGGTAAAAAGATGAGCAAAGAGATATTGATGGTGGTGGATGCAGTAGCCAACGAAAAGGGCGTAGAAAAAGACGTCATTTTTGGCGCTATTGAGGCCGCTCTGGCGTCTGCCGCAAAGAAAAAGCAGATGGACGACATTGAGTGCCGCGTCTCCATTGATCAGGAATCTGGCGAATACGAGACGTTTCGGCGCTGGGAAGTGCTAGACGACGAAGAGCTTTTTGAATCCGAAGCTCGTCACATCATGCTGGAAGAAGCGCGCAAAGAACATCCGGAAATTGAAGTGGGTGAGTTCATCGAAGAGCCTATGGATAACCCGGATTTCGGCCGGATTGCCGCCCAGGCTGCCAAGCAGGTGATTGTGCAGCGAGTCCGCGAAGCGGAGCGTGCCCAGGTTGTGGAAGCCTTTGCGGACAAGGCCGACACGCTGGTCAACGGCATCGTCAAGCGAGTAGAGCGGGGCAACATATACCTGGATCTGGGCAGCAACGCGGAAGCGTTTATTCCCCGCGAGCGCACGGTGCCGCGGGAGTCGGTTCGCCCGGGTGACCGTCTGCGCGGCTTTCTCTACGAGGTTCGCTCTGAATTGCGCGGGCCCCAGCTGTTTGTGACCCGCACCTCGCCCCAGTTCCTTATCGAGCTGTTTAAGCTTGAGGTGCCGGAGATTGGACAGGGTTTGATTGACGTCATTGCCGCGGGCAGAGATCCCGGTATGCGAGCGAAAATTGCCGTGAGATCCAACGATCCACGTACGGACCCCATTGGTGCCTGTGTTGGCATGCGTGGATCTCGGGTTCAGGCCGTGTCAAACGAGCTATCCGGTGAGCGTATCGACATCATCTTGTATGACGAAAACCCGGCCCAGTTTGTGGTGAATGCCATGGCTCCGGCTGAGGTTGTCTCGATTATGGTGGATGAGGAAAGCCAGTCCATGGACATCGCGGTCACCGAGGACAAACTGTCCCAGGCGATTGGACGCGGTGGGCAGAACGTACGTCTGGCCAGCGAACTCACCGGATGGCAGCTTAATGTCATGACCGAAGAGGCGGCCGAAGAAAAGTCTGATGCTGAGGCCAGCAAGGCTCGCAAACTGTTTGTCGAAAAGCTGGACGTAGATGAAGAGATTGCCAACATCTTGGTTCAAGAAGGATTCAGCAGCGTGGAAGAGGTTGCTTACGTGCCCGCCGCAGAGCTGCTCGAGATTCAGGAGTTTGACGAGGGCATCGTGGAAGAGTTGCGGTCCCGGGCACGAGACTGTTTGTTGACCCAGCTGATTGCGGTTGAAGAAAAGCTGGACGACGTCAAGCCGGCAGATGATCTGCTGGCACTGGAGGGAATGAATGAGCGCCTGGCCTACCAGCTGGCAGCGCAAAAGGTCATTACCCAGGAAGATTTGGCGGAATGTGCGGTAGACGAAATTATTGATATTGACGGCGTTGACGAAGAGTCAGCGGCAGCATTGATCATGGCTGCCCGGGCGCCCTGGTTTGCTGACGACGAGTAGGCAAACGGAGAAAGACTATGTCTGATGTGACAGTACGACAGCTTGCCGAAGTGGTAGGCATACCCATTGAACGGATGATGGAGCAGCTTGAAGAAGCTGAACTCACCATCACCGATCCCGATGCGACAATTTCCAATTCGGACAAGATGCAGTTGCTGACCCACCTGCGCAAGAGCCACGGCAAGGCCGAGCGTGACTTTACCGCGCCCGACAAGGTCACGCTAAAACGACGCTCTGTCTCTGAGCTAAAGGTGCCAGCAGGCACCGGACGGGCCAAAACCGTTAACGTGGAAGTGCGCAAAAAGCGCACCTACGTCAAGCGCAGCGTGATCGACGAGAAAGCCAAGGCTGACCCCATGCGGGAAGAAGCCCAGCGCAAGCTTGAAGAAGTTCAGGCGGAGCGCGCAGCGGCCAAGAACGAAAAGAACGCGGCGGAAATTGAACGTGAAAGACTGAAAGCCGAGGAAGAAGCGGCGGCCGCCAAAGAGGCGGAGCAGGCGCGCCTGGCTGAAGAGGCTGAGCAGGCTGAAAAGGCCGCTGAGCAAGCGCGTCTGGAAGCTGAAGAGGCCGCCCGTAAGAGCGAGGAGGAAGCTCGGGCCAAGGCCCAACAGGAACGGGCCCGGAAAGAAGCGGCGGAGCGGGAATCTGAGCGTAAGAAGGCCAAACGCAAGGACAAGAAAGGCGACACCCGTTACGGACGCTCTGAGCTCCACGTTGCTGCGGACAAGAGCGGCATGCGGCGCAATCGACGTGGCGGACGGCGCAAGACCACCGATTCCAATGATCAGCATGGGTTCTCAAGGCCCACCGCTCCGGTGATTCGAGAAGTCGACATTCCCGATACCATCTCGGTGGGTGATCTGGCTCAGAGAATGGCGGTCAAGGCCACGGAAGTCATCAAAGAAATGATGAAGATGGGCATGATGGCCACCATCAACCAGACTCTGGATCAGGACACTGCCATTTTGGTAGTGGAAGAAATGGGTCATACCGCCCGGGCTGCGGAAGAGAAAGACATTGAAAGCCAGTTGCGGGAAGAGTACGACGAAGCGGAACAGGGAGGTGACGTTCGGCCCCCGGTGGTTACCGTCATGGGTCACGTTGACCACGGAAAAACCTCACTGCTGGACTACATTCGAAAGTCTCGTGTTGCCGCCGGCGAAGCGGGTGGCATCACCCAGCATATCGGGGCTTACCACGTCACCACCGACAAAGGCGTCGTGAGTTTTCTGGATACACCAGGACACGCAGCGTTCACCTCCATGCGTGCTCGCGGTGCTCAGTCTACGGACATTGTTATTCTGGTTGTAGCTGCCGACGATGGGGTGAAGCCTCAGACCATTGAAGCCATTCAGCATGCCCGAGCGGCCAACGTGCCGATTATTGTGGCGATCAACAAAGTGGACAAACCCGACGCTGACCCAGAAAAGGCACGCCAAGAGCTGTCCACCCATGAAGTCATTTCAGAAGAATGGGGTGGCGAAGATATCTTTGTGCCCGTGTCAGCGCTGACGGGGCAGGGGGTCGATGAGCTGCTCGACGCCATCTTGCTGCAGGCCGAGCTGCTGGAATTGAAAGCAGATCCTACCCGACGTGCGGCAGGCGTAGTTGTAGAGTCTTCGCTGGATAAAGGCCGCGGACCTGTGGCCACCATTTTGGTACAAAATGGCACCCTGCGTCAGGGCGACATGCTTCTTGCGGGGCAGGAGTTTGGTCGGGTTCGAGCCATGTTTAACGAAAGCGGCGACACGATTGAAGAGGCGGGGCCATCGATTCCCGCTCAGATTCTGGGTCTGTCAGGAACGCCAATGGCCGGCGATGAAGTGTTGGTCGTGGAAAACGAACGACGGGCCAAAGAAGCCTCTGCCTTGCGTCAGTCCAAACAACGTGACGCTCGGTTGGCACAGCAGCAAGCCGCCAAGCTTGAGAGCGTGTTCTCTTCCATGGGCGAGGGTGAGGTGTTGCAGGTAAACCTGCTGATCAAGGCGGACGTTCAGGGCAGCGCGGAAGCGCTGCGTGAGGCGTTGACCAAGCTGTCCAATGACGATGTCAACGTTAACGTCATCAGCAGCGGGGTCGGCGGAATTACTGAATCTGATGCGGTGCTGGCTCAGGCGTCTAACGCTATTGTGATTGGCTTTAACGTTCGAGCTGACGCCACCGCGCGGCGTATCATTCGCGAAGCTGAGATCGACATGCATTACTACAGCGTGATCTACGACGCGCTGGATGAAGTGAAGAAGGCCATCACCGGAGTTCTGGGCACAGAGACTAAAGAAAACATCCTGGGTCTGGCAGAGGTCAAGGACGTGTTCCGATCTTCCAAGTTGGGCGCTATTGCCGGCTCTATTGTATTGGAAGGTGTGGTTCGGAAAGATCAGCCTATCCGGGTGTTGCGTGACAACGTGGTGATCTACGAGGGCGAGCTTGAGTCACTGCGTCGATTCAAAGACGACGTGCAGGAAGTTCAGTCCGGCACCGAGTGCGGTATTGGCGTTAAGCAATACAACGACGTTAAGCCTAAGGATCAGATCGAGTGCTTCGAACGGGTAGAAGTTGCCCGAACGCTGGACTGATTGCCATGGCAGGTTCGAGAGAATAGGCGCCATGGTTGATCGTGAGTACGGCCGGCACGACCGGGTTGCTGCATTGCTGCGCCGAGAGCTGGCACAGATGATTCAGCAGGACGTCAAGGACCCAAGGGTGGGCTCAGTTACGGTCACCGACGTTGAAGTCACCAGCGACCTGTCGCTGGCCCGGGTGTATATCGCCAGCGTTGATTCTGCGACCCTGCCTGAATCGATCAAGGCGCTGACTCGAGCTGGCGGTTTTCTGCGCCGTAAACTGGGCCATGCTCTGACCTTGCGAATGGTGCCGGAGTTGCGCTTCCTGGCCGATGATTCTGCCCAGCGTGGCGATCACATTGACGCGCTGCTGAAGTCGGTGATCCCCGAGGGGACGGCCGATGACGGTGATGAGGCTACCTCCGAGTATGACGACCAGACCAGTCCATCTGACCACAGCGACCCGCAGGGATAAGCCCTAAGGATCGGTCTGATGGGAAGAAAAACGCGTGGGCAGATTGTTGACGGTATCTTGCTGTTGGACAAACCTGCCGGAATTAGCTCTAACCGCGCCCTGCAGCGGGCCCGCGGGATACTCAACGCCCGTAAGGCCGGCCACACCGGTAGCCTGGACCCTTTCGCCACCGGCATGCTGCCCCTATGTTTCGGCCAGGCCACCCGGTTTAGTCAATACCTGCTCGATGCCGGTAAAAGCTATCAGGCCGTTGCTCAGCTTGGACAGGCCACCGCAACCGGTGACACGGAAGGTGAGGTTGTTGAGCAGGCGGCTGTGCCGGAGATTTCGAGCGACGCTCTGGAGTCCGCGCTGGCACAACTGCGCGGCGAAATTTCCCAGTGTCCGCCCATGTACAGCGCGCTGAAGCACAACGGCAAACGTTTATATGAGTTAGCGCGGGCCGGCATCGAGGTTGAGCGACCATCAAGACGGGTCACGATTCACTCCCTGGCCGGTGAGTTACTGCCCGCAAATCAGCTAAGTCTGGAAGTTCACTGTTCTAAGGGCACCTACATTCGCACTCTGGTTGAAGACCTGGCCAAGGTCCTGGGTACGGTGGCCTATACGGTGTCGCTGCGCCGTAGTTGGGTCGCACCGTTTGCGAACTTGCCAATGCAAACCCTTGAGTCTCTTGAGCGTGACCGCCAAGAGGTTGACCTTCTGCCGGTAGATTTCGCCATACAGTGGATGCCCAAAGTGGTCCTGAATGCTGAGGAGTCCAGGGCGGCCCTGCTGGGTCAAAGACTGAGTCGGCGGGTTGAGCCGATGCCGGAAAACGAGGACCGTTCAGTCAGGCTGTACGCTGATGAGCAGTTCATTGGCTTGGGGCGAGCGGTGCCAGATGGCCTGGCGCCCTTCCGCATGTTGCCTCAGACGTCAGCTTAATGAGAAATACCCGTAAATCTGCTGGGAATCGGCAGGCTTGTGGTACTGAGGCCTCAAGGCTACAATACGCGGTCCAAAATTTAGACTAATCAAATAATGAGCGAGGCGTTGGCAACCCGATGGCGGGAAGCGTGACGGCCTCGCGTGTTTTTGTGGAGAAACCAATCGTGTCGCTGTCTGCTGAAAAAGTTAACGAAGTTGTTCATGAATACCAGTTGTCCGAAGGGGACACCGGTTCGCCGGAGGTTCAGATAGCGCTGCTGTCGGCCCGCATCAATGATCTTTCCGGTCACTTTGCCACTCACAAGAAAGACCACCACTCTCGGCGCGGGCTGCTGAAAATGGTCAACCAGCGGCGACGATTGCTGGCTTACGTCAAGGGAAAGGACGTCGATCGCTACAAGACGCTGATTCAGCGCCTTGGTCTGCGTCGTTAACACCCAACGTTATTTGCGAACCCGGAACTCCCGGGTTCGCTTGCATTTACCTTTGACGCCAGCAGGCGCCAATCTCTCTACTTAAGGATAATTTTGTGGCGAAGATCACCAAAACCTTCAACTACGGCGGACGCGAAGTCACCCTGGAAGCCGGTCAAATTGCGCGCCAGGCCTCCGGGTCCGTTATGGTCAGCGTGGACGAAACCGTCGTGCTGGTCACCGCTGTGGGTCGCAAAGGCGACCCGGGCGACCGCGGCTTTTTCCCGTTAACGGTCAACTATCAAGAACGTACCTACGCAGCGGGCAAGATCCCTGGCGGCTTTTTCAAGCGTGAGGGCAGGCCGACTGAGAAGGAAACTCTGGTTTCCCGACTGATTGACCGACCCATCCGGCCGCTGTTTCCGAAGGGCTTCATGAACGAAGTTCAGGTGATTGCCACGGTCATGTCACTGAATCCGGAAGTGGATTCGGATATTCCGGCTCTCATCGGTGCTTCTGCAGCGTTGGCTCTGTCCGGTCTGCCGTTTGCTGGCCCCATTGGTGCGGCTCGCGTGGCATACATCAACGACAACTACGTGCTCAACCCCGATCGCAGTGCCCTGGCGGAGTCAAAGCTGGACCTGGTGGTTGCTGGTACGCAGGGTGCGGTACTGATGGTGGAGTCCGAAGCGGATCTGCTGCCAGAAGACGTCATGCTGGGCGCGGTTACCTACGGTCACGAACAGATGCAATCGGCCATTACGGCTATCAACGAAATGGTGGCTGAAGCCAGCGTTGATTCCTGGGACTGGCAGGCGCCAAGCCGCGATGAGGCCATCGACAGCAAAGTGGCAGAGATTGCCAGCGCGGACTTGAGTGCGGCCTACCAGATTGCGGACAAGATGGAGCGCTATGGCAAGGTCGGCGAAATCAAAGACCGCGTCATGGAGTCCATGTGTCCTGAAGGCTCTGAGCTGGACCCCAAAGAAGTGGGCGCGGCATTTTCTGCGCTGGAAAAATCCACGGTCCGCGAGCGCGTGTTAGCGGGCGAGCCGCGAATCGACGGCCGGGCGAAAAACACCGTCCGACCGATCAGCGTTGAAGTGGGCGTGTTGCCTCGAGTTCACGGCTCAGCGCTGTTTACTCGCGGTGAGACCCAGGCCATCGTCACCACCACGTTGGGTACTGGCCGAGATGCGCAAATCATCGACGCCATCGAAGGTGAATACAAAGAGCCCTTCATGCTGCACTACAACTTCCCTCCCTACTGCGTGGGTGAGGCAGGTTTCATGGGCGGACCGAAGCGCCGGGAAATTGGTCACGGCAAACTGGCTAAGCGCGGCGTAGCTGCGGTAATGCCGGGCGACGAGGCCTTCCCCTATGTGATCCGCGTAGTGTCTGAAATCACCGAATCCAACGGTTCCAGCTCCATGGCCAGCGTTTGCGGTAGTTCGCTTGCCATGATGGACGCGGGTGTGCCGCTGAAGGCACCGGTGGCCGGTATTGCCATGGGTTTGGTGAAAGACGGCGATCGCTACACGGTTCTCAGCGATATTCTGGGTGACGAAGATCACCTGGGTGACATGGACTTTAAGGTGGCCGGTACTGAGCAAGGCATCACCGCCCTGCAAATGGACATCAAGATTGAAGGCATCACTGCAGAAATTATGCAGACCGCCCTGGTCCAGGCCAAAGAAGGTCGTCTGTTCATTCTGGGCGAGATGGCGAAGGTCATTTCTACCGCGCGAACCGAAATGTCTGAGTTTGCCCCACGCCTGATTCACTTCAAAGTACACCCCGACAAGATTCGTGATGTCATCGGTAAAGGCGGCGTGACCATTCGCTCCATTACCGAAGAAACTGGCACTACTATCGACATCGCGGACGACGGCACCATTACCATTGCTTCGGTTAACAAAGAAGCTGCTGACGATGCTCGCAGCCGCATCGAACAGATCACGGCCGATATTGAGCCGGGTCAGGTGTTTGATGGCAAAGTGGCACGGATCATGGATTTCGGCGCATTCGTCACCATTGCCCCAGGCAAAGACGGACTGGTGCACGTTTCACAGATCTCTCACGAGCGCGTTGAGAACGTCAGTGACAAGCTGTCCGAAGGCGACTCAGTGAAGGTCAAGGTGCTGGAGGTGGACAAGCAGGGCCGAATTCGCCTGTCCATGAAGGCGCTGCTGGACGAGCCTTCGTCTGGCGAGTAATTTTGCATAGCTGGCGCCTCGGCGTCAGTTTAAGCAATCAAAGAGCCTCCGGTGGTTTTCTTCCGGGGGCTTTTTTGTGGCCAGGAAATCCGGCGGGCTTTCTGGTGAACGTATTGATACTTATCGCCAAGGCGCCAGTGGCCTGCGATAATAGTCGCTGGGAGTCTACGCAGACTCCTGGCCCAAATAACTGTATGTGGAATACCTGAATAACTATGGCAAAGATACTGATTCCTCTCGGTATTGTTGCGGCCGCAATTGTTGGTCTGATTGTTCTATCTGGCCTACGTCCGCCGCCGCAAAAGGTTGAGCCACTGCAGGCAGCCCGTGTGGTTGAGGTTATGACGGCTCGTCGGGCCAACCACCAATACCAAATTATCTCCCAGGGCAGCCTGGCACCGGCCACTCAAACGGACCTCGTGGCCGAGGTATCGGGCAAGGTCGTTTGGGTGTCCCCGGAATTTGTGGCCGGCGGCTTTTTTGCGGCCGGACAGGCTTTGCTCAAGATCGACCCCAGCGACTACGAAGCGCAGCTCAAACAGGCGGAAGCGACCTTGGCTAGCCGTCAGGCTCAGTTGGCTCGCGAGGAGGCCCAGGCTCAGCAGGCCGTGCTCGACTGGAACAAGCTGGATAGTCGCCGCGGCCAGAAGCCTTCCCCGCTGGTGCTCAGAGAACCTCAACTGGCGGAGGCTCAGGCCAACGTAAAGGCGGCGGAGGCGGAGCTGGATCGGGCGCGGCGCAACCTTCAACGCACCAACCTGAGCGTCCCGTACGCCGGTCTCGTATTGCGCCGAGACGCAGATTTGGGTCAGTTCTTGAGTGCCGGTAGCCCCGTGGGGACCACGTTCGCCATTGATTACGCTGAGGTTCGACTGCCGCTTTCCACCGAAGAACTGGCGTTTGTTGATCTGCCTGCAGCGTCAGATGATGCAGAGGCTTCAGAGGTTCCCGTGTTGCTGGAAACCCGCTTAGCCGGTAAGCGGGTCACCCGGACCGCAACGCTTGCTCGCAGCGAGCAGGTCATTGATCAAAGTAATCGAGCGATCTACGCCGTAGCCAGACTGAACGATCCGTATGGCTTGTCTGACGCTACCGATGCCAGCCCGATTCCCATCGGCGCCTTTGTCTCAGCCGCGATTAGCGGTCGACAGGCCGGGCGGGTGTTTCAGCTGCCACGGGAGGTGGTACGGGACAACAACGAAGTCATGGTTGTCGGTGCGGAAAATCTATTGGAACTGAGGCCCGTGACGATCCAGCGATCGGACCCGGCCTTTGTCTACGTCAGCGATGGACTGACTAACGGTGATCGGATTATCACAACGCCAATCGAAGCGCCGATTCCTGGCACCGCGGTGCGTGTGGTTTCCGACCCGCCAGTATCTGACGGCGACGAGGCTGCCTCCAATTCCTCCGTTGAGTCACCCGTAGAATTGTCCCCGGAGCCCCAGTTAGGAGGGGAAACAGAAATTTCCGAGAGCCCATGACTACGGACCTGCATCCAACCGATAACTGGTACGCGGCGCTAATTACCTGGTTTGCGCGCAATCCCGTGGCTGCCAATTTGCTAATGGCGGTGTTGCTGGTGGGCGGACTGGTAACGGCGATTGGTATAAAGAAAGAGATTCTGCCCAAGAATGAAATCAATGTTATCCAAGTTCAGGTGCCTTATTTGGGGGCAGCGCCCCAGGAGGTAGAGCAGGGAATCTGCCTGAAGGTTGAGGAGGCAATTCAGGATCTTGAAGGTATTGAGGAGCTTCGCTGCACGGCAGCAGAAGGGTTGGGCACAGTGACTGCGTCCATCGATCTTGCCTACGATGTGGCTGAGCTGCAGGATGAAATAAAACTGCGCGTTGATGGCATTGCCACCTTTCCTGCGGAAACCGAAAAGCCCACCATCTTCCGTGCCCAGTTTGAGCAGCCGATTATGTGGCTGTCCGTTTACGGCGATGTTGACGAGCGCACCCTGTATGAGTTCGCTAAAACCACTCGTGACGAAGTGCTGGCCTTGCCTGAGGTTACTCGCGCAGAAATTATTGGCGCCAGACCCTACGAGATTTCCATCGAGGTATCGGAACAGGATCTTGAGCGCTATGGGCTGTCGTTCGATCAACTGGCCTTAGCCGTGCGGCGCAGTTCCTTGGATCTTCCCGGCGGATCAATCCGAACCGCCGGCGGCGACATTTTACTGCGCACCGCAGGCCAGGCCTATCGTGGTGCTGAGTTTGAAGCCATCGTTGTACGGACCAATCCCGATGGTTCCCGAGTATTGCTGAGTGACGTCGCCCGGGTGCGCGATGGCTTTATCGATACCTTGTTTTACGCTCGCCACAACAATAAAGACGCCATGGCCATCCGGGTGTTGTCGGTGGGTGATCAGTCGGAACTGCAGGTGGCCGCCGCGGTGCGGGAATACATTGAACGGCGACTGCCCACGTTGCCTTCTGGAATTTCGGTGGATTACTGGGCAGATTTGTCGCCGTACCTGGAAGGTCGTCTGACCATGATGATCAAAAACCTGCTGGGAGGCGCGCTGCTGGTGTTTGCGGTGCTGGCACTGTTCCTGCGGTTCAAGCTGGCATTTTGGGTCATGGTCGGACTCCCCATCGCGTTTATGGGGGCCTTTTTTGTGATGCCCTCGCTGGGCACCACCGTCAATATGATCAGTCTATTCGGATTTATCCTGGTCCTTGGCATTGTGGTGGATGACGCCATAGTGATTGGTGAAAGTGCCTATACGTCAATCCGGAGTAACGGTCACAGCGAAGAGGCGGTGGTGCAGGGCGTATTAAAAGTAGCGGTGCCCGCCACCTTTGGGGTGTTGACCACCATGGCGGCGTTTATGCCGATACTCACCATTGAGGGCGCATTTCGACCGTTCTTTTCGTCCATGGGCTGGGTGGTGGTGCTGTGTCTGGCCTTTTCGCTGGTGGAATCCAAACTGATCCTACCGGCGCACCTGGTGCATATGAAAATTTCGCCCCCTGTCGAACCTACGGGCAAACCCTCCATTCGGCAGCGAATTTTGCAATTTCAGCGGCGCTTTAGTGACGGGCTGAAAGAGTTTGTAACGCGGCGATATTTGCCCTTGCTCGAAAAAGCCTTAAAGGGCCGGTACACCACTTTAGCCCTGTTCCTTGCCGCCTTGATCTTGTCTGTGGGACTGTTGAGCAGTGGTCTGGTGCGTACCGTCGGCATGCCCGATACACCCGGAGATTTTATCCAGGCCGACGTGGTCATGAGTGAAGGTACTTCTCAGGAGCGTGTGCATGAAGTGGTGGATTACATCACCCGGGAACTGACCATCGCCGAGCGGGCGTTAGCCAAAGAGACGGGGCTTGAGCCCGATGGCATTGTAGGCACGGCCTTTGCGTTCACTGGCACGAAACTCAGCGGAACGCTCATCGTTGAACTGAAAAAAGACCTTCCCACCGGTTCACTGGTCAATGAGCTGACGGAGGGCTGGAGAGAGCGAGTAGGGACGATTCCCGGAGCTCGACAGGTTAGTTTCAACAGTGGCGGAGGGCCGCCAGTAGGCGCTGACCTTTCTTACCAGTTAGTGGGCCCTGACCCAGTGCGATTGTCACAGGCGGCAGCGGAGCTTGAGGTCAAGATTGCCAGTTACGCCGGCACCTTTGATGTGCGCAACGGGTTCGAGTCGGGGGCGCGGGAGATACAGCTTGCGCTGACGCCGGAAGCCCAGGCTCTGGGATTAACGTTGCAAGACTTGGCCAGGCAAGTTCGGCAGGGCTTTTATGGTGAGGAAGTACAACGCATCCAGCGCGGCCAGGACGAAATTCGTGTGATGTTGAGGTACCCGGTCCAACAGCGCGATTCGGTGGGTTACCTGGAACAAATGCGGGTGCGGACCAGCAATGGCGATTCGGTGCCGTTTACGACGGTCGCCCAGGCTACCTTGTCTCGGGGTCCGGTGAGAATTAGTCGTTTTGGTCGTCAACAAACGGTCAGCGTTACCGGAGAAATTGACGAGGGACTGGCCGAGCCAGGCCCGATTAAGGCAGAACTCACCGATGAGTATTTACCCGATCTGCTGGCGCGCTATCCGGGTGTCCAGGTTGTTGTGTCGGGTATCTCAAAGGAGATTCAGCGACTGGGTAGCAGCCTGTTTAAGGGCTTTGTGCTGGCGCTGTTCTTGATTTACGCCCTGATGGCGATCCCCCTCAAGTCCTATAGCCAGCCGATGCTGATAATGTCGGTGATTCCGTTTGGCATGATTGGCGCGGTGATTGGTCATTGGATTGTCGGCCTATCGCTGAGCTTCGTGTCCGCCTTCGGCATTGTGGCGCTGGCCGGTGTGGTGGTGAACGACAGTTTGATTCTGGTGGACTATATCAACCGTTGTCGGCGCGAAGGCATGCCACTGCAAGACGCCATCATGGCAGCGGGGGAGCGTCGTTTCAGACCGATATTACTCACCTCGCTGACAACGTTCCTTGGCCTTGCGCCTATCGTATTTTTTGAGCGGAGTGTGCAGGCCACCTTCCTGATCCCAATGGCAACCTCATTGGCCTTTGGCATTGTCTTTGCGACGGTGATTACGCTGTTTTTGATTCCGATTCTCTGTCACATTCTGGAAGACATAAAATCGATCAAGTTCGGAAAATCAAAACCCGACCCGCAGGCCGGGATACCCATCGTCAGCGAGTGACAGTTATGCGGGGTCTGCCACTTTCAACAGTTGTTTACCCTGATTGGCGCCGGTGAAAATTCGCTGAAGTGTTGCGGGTGCGTTTTCCAACCCTTCCTGCATATCGATGCGGAACTTCATTTCACCGCTGGCCAGCCATTGTGAGAGCTCTTTCAATGCCACTCCGTATTGGGTGGCATAGTCCAGTACGATAAATCCCTGCATTCGGCCGCGCTGTACGATGAGATTGGAGTAGTTTTTCAGCACGGCGGCTGCAGGGTCGTTGTAGCCGGCAATGGCGCCGCAGAGCACCACTCGACCATTTTGCGCCAAGCGACCTAACGCGGCGTCCAGGGTTTGGCCGCCCACGTTGTCGAAGTACACGTCAATACCTTTGGGAAAGTGATGGCGGATGGCCTTTGGCAACGATTCCGACTTGTAGTCGATGACGGCGCTGAGTCCCGCCTCATCCCGCAACCAGGCGCATTTTTCTTCACCGCCGGCAATGCCTACAACATGGCAGCCTTTGATTCGAGCTATCTGGCTGACCACTGATCCCGTCGCGCCAGCGGCGCCCGAAACCAGCACAGTATCGCCTTCCTTCAACGCGCCAACATCCAGCAACCCAAAGTAGGCGGTCATGCCGGTCATACCCAGCACGCTTAAGGTCAGCATAGGGTCAACGCCGGGTGGAATCTTGCGCGGCGGCAACATGCCGCCACCATCGCTGACCGCGTATTCCTGCCAGCCAAAGCCGCCGTTGAGCATGTCACCCTCGGAAAAGCCTGGATGGTTGGATTTCACCACCTGGGCCACCGAGCCACAGCGCATCACCTCGCCAATTTGAATGGCCGGCAGATAACTGTCTTGTTCGTTCATCCAGATGCGCTGAGAAGGGTCAAACGACAGGTAGATATTGCGAACCAGGAATTCGCCTTCGCCGGGCTGAGGAACGGGGGTTTCCTGCCAGCTGAAATTATCCTCCGATACCATGCCCTCGGGCCTTGAAGACATAATCCACTGTCGATTTGTTTCACTCATTGGGGGTCACCAGTCAAAATTTGAACCCGATATCATACGCGGTTCAGCGGTATCTCGGGTGCTGATGGTATGTGTTGGGTTGACCAGTGGCCTGGCGCCCATTGCCAGAATCTTTCTACGGTACTCAGTGCGCTGACAGGCGGGTCCATCTGACCCAGAAAGCGCCAGGCCCGGAGCAGTGCCGGTAGTGGCTGCTGGGGGTCAATGGGGTCAGCGCCGGTTTGTTTACTCAGTTTGTCGCCCAAATGGTTGACTGCAACCGGGATGTGCAAATAATCGGGAGTGGGGTATCCCAGCAAACGCTGCAAGAAAATTTGTCGCGGGGTAGAGTCCAACAAATCCTGGCCTCGAACGACTTCTGTGATCGCCTGATAGTGGTCGTCAACCACCACCGCTAACTGATAGGCCGGTTGTCCATCAGCGCGCCATAAAATGAACGCGCCGGCCTCGGTGACCAGGTCCTGGCGGCCGTCCCCCTGTACCCCGTCGTGAAAGCGTACCTGGCCCGACACCCGTATTCGCCAAGTGCGAGGCACTCTTGCTGGCGGTAGTCCGCCGCTGCAGGTGTTTGGGTAGGTTTTGCCATGGCCCAAGTGGCGGCGGCTGCAGCCGCAATGAAACACATGGCCGCTAGCTTTTAATCGCTCCAACGCCCGTTGGTAGGCTGCGATACGATTGCTTTGGTAAAGCGCAGGCTGATCGACTTCAAATCCAAACTTTTTCAAGTCTTCTTCGATGGCCTGGGCTGCACCTGGCCTTTCCCGCGGCGGATCAATATCCTCCATCCTCAGCAACCAGCGCCCGTGCTGGGCACGAGCCTGGGCATAGCTGGCGACAGCGGCAATCAGTGAGCCCATATGTAGGCGACCGGTAGGGGAGGGCGCAAACCTTCCCACATAGGCTGGTGTTTCAGGCGCGTTCACGACGCTCACAAAACACCCATAATTCGGTAGCACCACAAACCGCTGCCGGCATGACGGCAAAATTAATCACAGGAACCATGGTCATCAGCGTCAGCGTGGCACCAAACCCCAGTGCATACCATCGATGGTCTTTAATCCACCGGTGTTTGCCACTGAAACCCAGACCGGCATTGCCCAGCGGGTAATCCAGATATTCGAACGCAAAAATCCAGACCCCGACCATGAGCCAAACGAAAGGCGCCAGCAGGGTTGTCGGCGGAAACACCCAGCAGGCCAGCGCAAGCAGCGCCAGCAGCGCAAAATAAAGCCACTTGCGCAGTTCATTAAATCCCGCCTTCAGGACTTGCCCAGCCCAGGCAGCAGATCGTTCCGACTCCACTATTGGGTGTTCCAGCTTGTCAGCAACCCGTTCCGCGAGTCGGTCGTTAAATGGTGAGGCGAACAGATTTGCCACCAGAGTAAAGGTGAAAAATACCACCACCAAAATGACCAGCGCCATGATCGGTACCGCAACCCACCACAACCAGCCCAGCGACTGAGGCAGCAACGATTCTAACCAGCCGCCAAAGGCGCTTAATGAATAGCTGACCGCAGCGCCAAAGACCATCAGGTTGACCAGCAGTGGTACGACAATAAACCGGCGCAGCCCTGGTCTGGCGAGCCATCGGAACCCGCTCAGGGCAAAACCGGCACCGGAAAAGCATTGTCCTATGATCCGCGATATCATTACTTTGCTAAGATTCTTTGCCTTAAGTGTCTGAAAATTATTGTTATTTTTGGATTGCCACTTGATTCAGGGGCCAACACCACCCAGATTACGATAGGTAGTGAGGTTTTGTTCTGTGTTCGGTGGGTTGGGCCGGCATTTCGTTTAACTCTGTAGGAGCCATTATGACCCGGATTGTGCTGTTTCTGGCGACCAATATGGCGGTGATTGCGTTGGCAACCATCGTGTTGAAACTGCTGGGCATTGAAGATGCCCTGGCCCGCAGCGGAAGCGGTATCAATCTGACCGGACTGCTGATTTTCTCAGCCATATTTGGAATGGCAGGATCTTTTGTGTCGCTGGCCATTTCAAAGTGGATGGCCTTGCGTAGCACGGGTGCTCACGTGATTAAGGAACCGGCCAACGACACCGAAGCCTGGCTGGTGGCCACGGTCAGACGTCAGGCGGAGCAGGCTGGCATTGGTATGCCTGATGTGGCGGTCTATGACGCGCCGGAAATGAACGCTTTTGCTACCGGCATGAAACGCAATGATGCCTTGGTGGCCGTGAGTACGGGCCTTCTGAGCGCGATGAGCGCTGACGAGGTGGAGGCGGTTCTGGGCCATGAGGTGGCGCACGTTGCCAATGGCGATATGGTTACCATGGGCTTGCTTCAGGGTGTACTGAACACCTTTGTGATTTTCTTCGCCCGGATTATTGGCATGGTGGTGGACCGGGTGATCTTTCGCAATGAGCGTGGCGGCGGGTTTGGCTACTTCATTGTGGTGATGGCGGCACAGGTAGCACTGGGCTTGCTGGCCAATATGATCGCAGCCTGGTTTTCCCGTAAACGGGAATTCCGTGCCGACCAAGGTGGGGCGGAGCTTGCCGGTCGGGACAAGATGATTTCAGCACTACAGCGATTAGGCCAAACCTATGGCCATAGTTCGCTGCCAGACTCGGTTGAGGCTTTTGGCATTAGCGGTAAGAAGTCGGGTGGACTGCAGCGCCTGATGATGACCCACCCCCCTCTGGAAGAGCGTATCGCGGCCCTGGCTGCTGGCGCAGGCGGTCAGGTTTAAGGGACCAAACTCAGCCAGGGGCTGTTGCCTCCTGGCCTTGTGGTGTTTGTTGACGATGAAGTGATGTCGGGCTTAACACGCTAGCGGTATCAGTCGTTTGAGTTGGGCGGCGTCGATTGCTCGGCCTCGGGTGGCTGGGGCTTCAGTCGACCGGCCTCCCGAAGCGCATCCCGCAACAGATACTCAATTTGGCCATTAACCGAGCGTAACTCATCATCAGCCCATTGCTGCACGGCGCCGAAAATCTCGTCGTTGATGCGCAGCGCGAAGGCCTTTTTGCGGCTCATGATAGCGATTCACTGAACACGGACTGGATAGCAGTGCCTGATCAGTAAAGGGTGCCGGTATTGAGCACGGGCTGCGCATTTTCGTCACTGCACAACACCACCAGCAGGTTGCTGACCATAGTGGCTTTACGCTCCTCATCCAGTTCCACAATCTGCTGCCGGCTCAGCTCACTCAAGGCTAGCTCCACCATGCCGACGGCGCCTTCAACGATTCGCTCCCGGGCAGCAATGATGGCAGATGCCTGTTGACGTCTGAGCATGGCGTTAGCAATTTCTGGGGCGTAGGCCAGGTGGCTGATGCGCGCCTCAATGACTTCAACTCCGGCTTTTTCCAGTCGGTCCTGAATTTCTTTACGCAGAGAATCTGAAATTTTACCCGGGTGACTGCGCAAGGAGGTCTCGCTTTCGTCGTCAGATTCGTAGGGATATGAGGTGGCCAGATTACGCAATGCTGCCTCGCTTTGAATGTTGACGAACTCTTCAAAATCGTCCACTTCAAACACGGCCTCTGCAGTATCAATCACCCGCCAAACCACCACCGCGGCAATTTCAATGGGACTTCCTGACGATTCATTCACCTTCAGCTTCCCACTTTCGAAATTGCGCACTTTTACCGAGATGGCTTTTTTGGAGTAAAACGGGTTGGCCCAGCGAAGGCCCGGGTTTCGCGCGGTTCCCACATAGCTTCCAAAAAGCTGCAGAACTTTTGCCTGGTTGGGCTGCACCATGAAGAATCCAAACCACAGGACGACAATAGGGATATTCAGAATAATGGCGCCGAAAACCAACGGACCTGCATCAGAATTTTTCGCCATCGCGAAAATAGCGGCACCGGCCAATTGCGCAACGGCCAACACCACCAGCATTAGATACCCCGAGGGGACAGAGACGCTTTTTTCTACACTCATAGTAATCTCCTTGTGATATCAGAATAATATCATGTTGGATTGACGTCATTTGAGTGCCGAAGGTCACTATGACGGCTAACCAAAAAAAACCCGGTCGTGAGACCGGGCAAAAATGACGGATAGCTGAGGAGACGTGGAGGCGTCAGCGGCAGGGCGTGGCGGCCCAGCCGTTTCGATGCCCTCAAAACACCGGGGTAGAGGGTATCTGGGCGTTTCCGTCATGGGGGAAAAACGACAGTTGCTCAAGTTCAGCCGCTGCCACAGATGAAGATTGGGCGGTGCGCTGTGGGGCGCCGGTCGAGCGCAGGGTGCGCGCGGACGCCGGCGATACGAACTCGAAACAGCTGCCGTCGCTGAACTGGAGTACCAGCAGGTGTTCCCGTCCGCCGTTGGAAGGCCGA
Source organism: Lysobacterales bacterium (assembly GCA_045106555.1). GTDB lineage: Bacteria > Pseudomonadota > Gammaproteobacteria > Xanthomonadales > SZUA-38 > JANQOZ01. The sequence continues at coordinate 201,641 of JBGCET010000014.1, forward strand.
GTAATGACACCGGAAACCGTCTTGCCGATAATGCTTTGACTGGCTTTGCGTGGCTTTCCAGGGGCCGAGACTGCGGCGCGAACCAACGACGGTCCAGGTTGGCGAGCTTCAGCCTGCTGGGCTGTTTCGATTTGTCGATTGGCGGCTTGCATGGCGTTCTCCTTTAGCGCGAAGCTATTGGATCACGTCGATTTCTCATTTCCTGAGAATGCTTCCGACACGGCAATTTGGCGTCCTTGGTTCAAAATCAGCACGTTTCCCAATAATACGAGAACCATTCCAGCAAACAGCCAGCCAGTGACCTTGAGCCCCTCAAAAATTACCGCCAAAACGGTAGCCACAACGGGAAACGCCACCACGACGTAGCCGGCACGATTGGCCCCCAGCCGTCCGATCAGCGTGAGATACAGAACAAAACCCGCAATGCTGCCGCCCACAATCAAAAAGAGCATTGACCCAACATATCCAGTTGAAAGATCAAAGGTGAATTCCCGACCCAGCGCCAAACACACCAGCAGATTGAATAGCGCGCCATAGGTCATGCCCCAGGCGTTTACCTGGACAACGGGTAAATGGGTCAAAGCGTGCTGAGACAGCACGTTCCCAAACGACGCTGACAGGGCACCTAACGTCGCCATTGCGCCGCCGATCAGCAGCGTATGTGAGGTATCCAATGCACTAAGGGAGGGCCAGAACAAGATGCCGATGCCTAGCATTCCCAGCACTGCGCCGCCAAGCACCTCGGGGCTGGAGCGAACTTTTAAGAAAATCCTGGCGTTGACAATGTTCATCCAGACAATGCAGGAATAAATGAGCGCATTGAGTGCCGAACTGATGTGTTCTTGCGCCGCATAAGCCATCAGGTAATTGATGCAGAACATCAACAGGCCAACCCCCGCGAACAGTCGGTGTTGAGCCAGGTTGTAGCGCAGTGGCCGAGAGGTCAGCACACAAAACGTCAGTAGCAGAACGCTCGCTGCGCCATAACGGTAAAACACCGATACTTCCAGTGCGACTACACCCAGCTGGTAGCTGATGGCGAGCCAGGTGCTGCCCCAAATTAAGACCGACAACACGTATATGACGCGGGTGTTCATCGAGCGTTGCCACTGACGCTAGTGATCACAGCAATGGTCCATGGCAGAGGAGCAGGGTGGCCTTGGGTGTTTGGCATTGCAGCGGGCAATCGTTGGCCAGCGCGATACCAATCTGCGTCTCAATCGGCTGGCCAGATAATGCCGTGTCGACCAGGAAAAATACTGTCCGACGGCCACTGACCATAAACCGGCCAGAAATTGTGTTCTGGTTTGGCGCGCTGTTGGGCGGAGATTGCTCATGGGTTTGGCTCGGTCTTGAGTGCTGACCCAAAGCTTACTCTGGATCCCCGATAGATACAGATACAAAAAAACTTAAAACCACCCTGTACAGTTCTGCGAGGTATCCGTCTGCGCCCCCCAGTCGCCCGCTGATCCGGCAACAGTGCGCAGCCGCTCGGGCTTTTGGTAGGTTATCGCTTAGACGACAATTGGACGCTGGAATGAAACCTCTGAATTTGCTCATTGCCTCGCTGGCGTTGGCTCCACTGACCGGGTTCGCCCATGACGCGGACCCGCTGGATAAGAACGGCTGTCATGAAGACACGCGCTTTAATAAATATCATTGTCACTCAGGCGTGCTTGAAGGACGCAGTTTTGACAATGCTGATGAGATTGCCAAAGCGCTGATAAAAGAAGCTATTCGGCCGAAAAACCAATCCTCCGCTGGTCAAACCGAAGACTTGGACGTCGACCCAAGCTAACGTCTTTGCCGCTGTCCAGGCGGCAAAAACCTATCAGGCTTGCCGCCGTGGGTAATGGCTCACTGTTCCTCAGGCGTGGCCACCTGCGCTGAGTGTGGTGTAAAGGAAACCCAGCAGGACAACGGCCACTGTGGGTGGAATCACCCAGCGAATCCAAAACACGACAAACGGCCTGCGGCTATCCGGATCTACTTGAGATTGAGTGGCTGCTTGACCCATTCCCCAGCCCATCGCGGCAACCACAATTAGCGCGCCCAACATGAACATCCCGGAACCAAAGATCGTATCCAGTGTGCCGATCCAGTGAGGGTTGAAGGCGATCGGGGTCACAATTAGCGCCATCACCCCGGCACATCCCAGCCCCAGCCAGCGTCGATGTGGCTTCAGTGGCCCCAGCTCCGAAAACCCGGTCTGCAAGGCGTTTAACGTGGCAATAAGCGTTAACAGGGCAACCGACACCCAGGACGTCAGAAACACGCCCGCCAACACCCGTCCACCGGGGATTAGGCTGAATAATGTCGGCATGGTGTCGAACAAAAGACCTGGGCCTGCGGCCATATCGATGCCGTAGAGCAGCACCACCGGAACAATAAACAGGCTGGCCATCAGAGCCGCCATGACGTCCAGCGTACTGGTTGTGATGGCCGTGCCCAGCAAGCTTTGGCTTTGACGCATATAACTGCCCAGGACAACGCCGATAGTGCCGCTAAGCCCGACGGAGAAGCACGTTTGGCCTAACGCGGCAAACGCTACTTCGGCATTGAGTCGAGCAAAATCGAAACTGAGAAACTCCATCATCCGCGGCACCGCACCATCCAGTCTAAATACGGCGAATATGGTGTACAGCGCAGCCAGCGCGAAGGCGGGCACCAGCAGCATATTGGCCGCTTCAACGCCTCGCCGCAGTCCGCGGCTGACGATTAGCAAAGACACCACAATCACCAGAAGGCCAAACCCCCATTGCGTGGTGTGACTGGCCAGCCCTTCACGATAGCTGGCAAGGGATTGCTCGCTGAAGCCCTGTACAAAGGCAAACCAGGTGCTGTAGGCCACGTTGCCGATCACCAAAGCGTAGTAGCTGACAGTCACGAGAAGACTACACAGCAGGAGTGTGCCGATGATGGTACCCGGGGTTTTTCCGAACGCCTGGGAAAGAGCGCCAATAGGACCTTTGCCGGTGATACGGCCCAGCCCCCATTCGGCACAAAGCGCGGGGACTGCAAAGATCAGCATAAGTATCAGGTACATCAGCAGGAAAGCGCCACCGCCATGCTGACCCATCATGTAAGGAAAGCGCCACACGTTTCCCAGGCCAACGGCCATGCCGGTCATGGTTAACACGGTAGCCCACTGGGAGGAGAAGGTAGGGCGTGACATCTATCGAGAAATAACGTGCTGACTACTTGCGGAGAAACAACACCCCGGCGGATAGCCCGCCGGGGTTGGAAAAATACTGACGATTAGAAACGCCAGCTGGCCTGCAGCGCCACAGAGCGCGGTCGCTCTAAGAATGAGTACTGACTGTTGGAACCGAAGGTACCAGACAGCGGTACGGGGTTTGAATAGCGAATGACGTCTTCGTCATTCAAGTTTCGCGCCAGCAGTGCCAGTTCCCAGGTGTCGGCTGAGTTGCTCAGAGCCAGGCGCAGGTTGACTTTGGCATAAGCGTCCTGAACGGCCAGTGGGTCGTTGTTCTGGGCAGTGAAAAACTCGTCAGTGAAGTTGACGTCCAAATTGCTGCGAAAGACCAAGTTGCTGTTGATGTTGGTTTGGTATTCCACACCCACTGAACCTGAGTAGTCCGCCACGTACTGGTTGGTTTCGCCGGTGCGGTCACACAGTCGATCGCCTTCCGGATCAGGCTCACCAAAGAAACACTGGCCGTTTTCGAAGCTCTTGAATTCAAAGTCGATAAAAGCCAGTGAGCCGTAAAGGCCAATAGAGTCGGTAACCTGCCAGCGACCATCAAGCTCCAGACCTTGCACATCCGCTTCCGCAGCGTTGCCAACGTTGAAACCCAAAGTACCGTCAAAAATACTGATCTGAAGGTCTTCATAGTTGGTGAAGAATGCCGCAGCATTTAGCTCAGCAGCGCCGCCGGCCAGACGCATTTTGGCGCCGATTTCCAGTGACTCAGCCTGCTCGTCTTCAAATTCGAAGGTGCCGTTTGGCAGCGTTCCAGGCGCAAAGATTCCAGGCACTCCGATGGCCGACGCGCCGGGAATGGAGTTAGACCGAGTATCAAAACCGCCAGCCTTAAAGCCTGTGGCAAACGAGGCGTAGAGCATGGTGTCGTCTGACACGTCCCACTGAGCGTTCAGCGAGAAATCCGTTGAGCTGTCGTCTCGCTCCCCGCGGAGGTTATGCCCCAGCACCTGGATGCCAAACAAATTGGCGTAGACCGCGGCCGCGGTGCCGAAACGCAAGGGGTCGGTTACCGGGTTAATCGGAGCGCCGGAGGCGAAGTCGGAAAGGATTATGTCTCGTGTGGCTTCCTTGGACTCATCGGTGTAGCGCAAGCCCAGGCTCAGTCGCAGAGTGTCCGAGACGTTCCAGGTAGCCTGACCAAAAATCGCCAGAGAGTCGGTCTCCTGGGTGAACGTTCGAGCCGCCGCGCTGTTCACAAATAGATCGCCGGCACCGGGAGCAACCAGCGAGTTGACCACGGGGCCCAAAATGCTGTTACCGGGCACGCCGGTAGAGTCCGGAGAGGACTGATCATTGGTTTGGTAAAACGCACCCACAATCCAGTCGACGGTTTCGCCGCCCGGTGAGGTGAGCCTGAGCTCCTGGGAGAATTGGTCGTAGTCTTCCTGCAGTGGGGCCAGGATCACGTTGGCACCGCTGAAGTCGCAGTCGCACAGCTCGCTGAACTCGTACTGCACATAACTGGTGATGGAGGCCAGCGTGAAATCGCCCCAGTCGTAGTCAACCGATAGCGTGAAGTTGTCTGATTCGTTCTCGCTGAAGTCGCCGTTAGAACTGCGCCGAAAATCTTGCGTAACGTCCAGCACTGAGGGATCTTGACCGAAGGCCAAGGCGAGGAACTGAGAATAGGGTATGGCCAACGGATTGGTTGGGATCGGACCCGGGAACGCGTAGGTGTCACCCACAATCTCCACCTGGCGTCCACGCACGTCAAACTCGTTGCGTTCAAACTTCGCTGCAATACTCAATCGATCGGTGGGGTCCCAGGTAAGGGTGCCACGGACGGTTAACTCGTCGCGATTGGGCTCATCGCCGCCTAAGGTGAGGTTTTCAATGTAGCCATCCATGTCGCGCTTTCGAATGGAAAGGCGACCAGCAACAGTGTCGGTAATGCCACCGGACAAGATGGCGCTAATTTCGGTTTCGCCGTGCTCGGGCTCATACAGGGCAGACACTGAGCCTTCGAATTCGTCGGTAGGCCTCGCTGTGGTCAGGCTGATGGCGCCAGCAATACTGTTTTTGCCAAACAAAATACTTTGCGGGCCACGCAGCACCTCTACCCGCGCCATGTCGAACAGCGGGGACCGAGCCAACTGGCCGCGACCGTAATGCACACCATCGACAAACATGGATGAGGACTGCTCAAAGCCGGGGTTAATGCCGGAGCCAATACCGCGGATGTAAATATTGTTACCGATGCCGGTTTCCGACATGGTGAGGTTGGGGACGTAGTTCTGCAGGTCATCCAGCTTTTTCAAGCCCACTTCGTCCATTTTTCGACCGGTCACAACGTTGACCGATATCGGAACGTCCTGAAGGTTTTGCTCGCGCTTTTGCGCTGTGACTACAATTTCTTCCAGCTGTGCCTGGGCGGGCAGGGCCAGCCATACTCCAGCGGCGATCAGGGTCATACGGGTCATCGTAGACCGGCGTGGATGTGCGTTCATAGTCCCCTCCAGGGGTTGTGGGTCAGTGTGCTCGTTATACGCTAATTGAGCATGTATTTGAACTGGCGTTTGAAAGTCAATTGACGATTTAGCAGTGACTTACGAGAACGTCTGAGGGTTTGGTCTTAGTTCGCAGCTTTAATGGTCTAAGTCTTGCGGGATTGGATCTGGCGGGTCAAAATTTAGCCATGTTCCGACTGCTTGGAGTTTCGTTGTCATGTCCCTTGCATTGTCTACGCCCCAGGCTTTCCTGTATCACCGTGAACGGGAATGTCCTGACACGCCGTTCCTGCATCAACCTTCAGAGCACGGAACGACGGTATTCACCTGGGGCGGCTGTGCCGCTCAGGCTCGCAGACTGGCCGCTGCGCTGCGCGCCATGGGCTTTGAACCCGGTGATCGAATCGGCATATTTTCTCGCAACTGTGCCGAGTGGATCATTGCCGATCTGGCGCTGATGGTGGGCGGGTACATCTCAGTTCCGATTTACTCATCAGCCAGCGAACACACCACCGCCCACACCTTGGCCGACTCGGGTGCCAAAGCCGTTTTTGTTGGCAAGCTGGACCATCCGGAAGAACAGGATCGGGGAATTGGCCGTGAAGTCGTGCGCATCGCCATGCCCTACCCAACATTGAATTGTCATCATCAGTGGCAGGATTTGCTAGATGCCCATGAACCGCTGACGGATAGCTTTGAACCGAACCCGGACGATGTCATGACGCTGCTTTACACCTCTGGCAGCACCGGCAAGCCGAAAGGGGCAGTGCACAGCTATCGCAATTTCATGTACGCCGGTGAGCATATTGGTGCCGCCATGGGCCTAGACGCCGATGGCCGCCTGCTGTCGTATTTGCCTCTGGCCCACTGCACCGAACGGGCCTATGTAGAAGCCGCTTCCATCGTTTATCAGCCCCAGCTGTGGTTTGTCCATTCGGTAGAAAAATTCAGCGACGCTCTGGTTGCCTGTCAGCCCACGGTGTTCGGTTCGGTGCCGCGACTGTGGAAAATTTTTCAGCTTCAAATTCTGGCTAAGATTCCTGCCAACCGGTTGGCGTTGCTGCTCAAAATTCCGTTGATCAGCGCGCTGGTGAAAAAACGTATCAGACGCCAGATGGGGCTGTCGGATTCCCGCTGGTTTATGAGTGGGTCGGCGCCCATCGCCGGTGCGCTGCTGGACTGGTGGCAGGCCTTGGACATGCCATTGTCGGAAGGGTGGGGCATGACGGAGACTTTTGCCTATGGCACGTTGCTGCCTTTGGGTGGGGACATTCGACGAGGAACGATTGGCAAAGCCTGCGCTGGAACAACGCTTCGATTAACCCAGGCGGGTGAACTGGAAATATTCACAGAGACGCTGATGTCTGGTTACTACAACGCGCCGGAAAAAACCGCGGAGAGCTTTACGGAAGATGGTTTTTTTCGCACCGGCGACCGAGCCGAAATTGATAGCGAGGGCTACGTCAAAATTACCGGCAGGGTGAAGGACATCTTCAAAACGGCCAAGGGGAAGTACGTTGCGCCGGTGCCCATAGAAAGTCGGCTGGGGCGAAACTCCCATGCGGACCTGGTTTGCCTGGTAGGTTCAGGGTTGACCCAGCCCGTGGCGCTTGTGGTGTTGTCCGAATCGTCCAGGGGACTGGACCAGGAGGCGTTGTCCCAGAGCCTGAATGCCACCCGACTTGAGGTCAATGCCAGTCTGGAAAGCCACGAGAAAATTGATCACATGTTGGTAGTGCCCGAGGTATGGGATACGGGAAATGGGCTGCTGACACCCACCCTGAAAGTTCGTCGGCATACGGTAGAGAAACGTTATGCCGAGGCATTGGCCAGCGGTCATGACAAGCCGGTGGTTTTTTTGCTGAAATAAATCTGCGGTTTTGCAGGTCTGTTACCGGGATAGAACGCTGTATTGACTGCCGCCAGCGAGCGGTCCACCTGTAAATACTGGAATGTGACATGACCAAAGCCACCTCTTTTGCCGCTGCTGTGCTGGCGTGCGCTGCCTTTTTCGGCGTAGCCCTGGCCGAAGTGCCTAACGATGCCAACGACGTGAAACCGTTGTTGCCGGGTTTAACAGCTCCGATGTTTTCCGCCGTAACCGCCACCGGCGATACGTTCAGCCTGGATCCAGACAACATGCAGCGCCCGGCGGTGCTGATTTTTTATCGCGGCGGATGGTGCCCGTTCTGCAATCTGTATTGGTCTAAGCTCCGTGAGATTGAAGACGAGCTGATTGCGCTGAATCAGGACGTTGTGTTTATCAGCCCCGATCGCGTCGAACTGTTGGCCGAGGCTCTGGCTGATGAGGACGACCAACCCTCCTATCAGTTGGCGTCCGATGCTGATTCCAAAATTGCTGAGGCATTTGGTATTGCGTTCAAAGTCGACCCTGAAACCCACAAACGGTACGAGGAATATTCGACTTTCCTGGAAGAGAAGTCGGGTTTTGATCACCACCAGCTACCTGCGCCTGCGGTATTTATCGTTGATACCGATGGCGTGATCAAATTCAGCTATGTGAATCCGGATTATAAAGTTCGATTGCACCCTGACGTGTTAATGGCCGCCGCCAGCAACCTGTCGGGTTTTACTCTGAAGCGATAACATCCAGAAATTCGCCCTGCAGACAGCCACATACGCGGGCTGTTTGCAGGGGATACCAGCATGCTGCGTGACTACTGTATAAAAACACAGTACAATGCGCTGCATGAGAGGACGCGGCGCTTTATCCAACCCCGAAGGACGTTTTAACGTTCACCATCACGTGCCTGATCCGGATGTAGATCTGGGGCCTAACCTTGAGTGCGGCTCCCGATCGGCAAGGCTGGTCACGCGGGTGAGAAGCGAGCCCAGCAGGCGGGTCATCAGTCGCAATAATTCTTCAGATATTCCCTTTAATTTGTCGGTAAATCCCTACCGGGGTTGTGAGCACGGTTGCATTTACTGTTATGCCCGGCCTGGCCACGCTTATCTTGGGCTGTCCCCCGGTTTGGATTTTGAAACGCAGATATTTGCCAAACCTCAGGCACCCCAGCGTTTGGAACAGGAGCTACGGGCGCCAAGTTATCAGTGCCAGGTGATTGCCATGGGCGCAAACACCGATGCGTACCAGCCGGCAGAGCGTCGATTGGGCATCACCCGACAGTTGCTCAAAGTGATGAATCGATTCTCTCAGCCCGTTAGTCTGATAACAAAAAGCAGTCTCATACTCAGAGACAAGGCACTGCTGTCGGCGATGGCCCGGCGCAGACTGGCCCAGGTATCTGTGAGTGTCACGTCTCTGTGTGAAGAGACCAAACGCCGTCTGGAGCCACGCACGGCCTCGGCCCAGGTGCGTTTGAAGGTCATACGAGAACTGACCGAGGCCGGTATTCCGGTGAACGTGATGGTTGCACCGGTCATTCCTAAGATTACTGAGCACGAAATGGAAGACATTTTAGGCGCAGCCGCTGAGGCCGGCGCGGTGTCAGCCAGTTACATCCTGTTGAGACTACCGGGAGAACTGGAGTCGCTTTTTGCTCAGTGGCTGGAAGAACACTACCCCAACCGTCAACAGGCGGTGATGAATCTACTGAGGCAATGCCACGGTGGTGATGTGTACCGAGGCGGGTTTGGTCGCCGAATGCGCGGGCAGGGGCCGTTTGCCGACTTGTATGCGCAGCGATTTGCCAAAGCCAGTAAACGCTGCGGTCTTGCAAGAAGAGAAATCGACCTGGACACCGCCGCCTTCAGCCCGCCTGCGCAGGCGGGCGATCAAATGACCCTTGCGCTGTAGCGGTATTACACGTCCAGAGTGAGTCCTGGGCGCGACACTTTGGCCCGGGTGCCGGTGGTTTTTTTGAGGGTTTTGGCAAACGCTTTCCCGGCGTCAACCTCCCCATGAACCAGGTAAACCGGCGGCTTATTGCTGATACCTTTATACCAGCGCAAAAGATCGCCCTGGTCGGCGTGAGCTGACAGTCCTCCAACCGTATGGATATTGGCCGCGACACGAACTGGCTGGCCATGGATTTTGACATAGTCATTTCGATCAACAATCTTACGACCGGTGGACCCCGGCGCCTGATAACCGACAAATACGACGTGGGACTGGGGCCGCCACAGATTGTGCTTTAAGTGATGCATGATGCGTCCTCCGGTGCACATACCGCTGCCGGCGATGATGATGGCGCCACTTTCGATACGGTTCAGTGCTTGGGACTCTTCCCGGCTGCGTGATAGCTGTAGGTTTGGCAGCGGTGGCATTTGCTCCAGTTTGACCAGCTCCTTGGCTTCCTCGTCATACAGGTGGGGGTAGTTCCAGTAAATGTTGCTGGCCTGAATGGCCAACGGGCTGTCTAGAAAAACCTGCCAGCGGTCAATACCCCATTCCTCATAGTGCATGCCCAGCTGGTACAAGATTTCCTGAGAACGGCCTACCGCGAACGCGGGAATGAGAATGTTGCCTTTGCCTGCCTTGGCGGCGGCAATCACGTCACCAATCTCTTTTACCGTATGGCGGCGATCGCGGTGATGACGGCTGCCATAGGTGGACTCCATTAACACCAAATCCGCCTTTTTGGGTGACACCGGGTCTCGCAGAATGGGAGTGTCGTATTGGCCCAGGTCGCCACTGAAAACGAGTCTGCGTTTGCCTTTCGACGTTTCCCCCTCAATCTCAACAACGGCGGAGCCCATGATATGGCCAGCGTCCAGATAGCGCGCACGCAGGCCCTTGCCAATCTCAAACCACGTTCGGTAAGGCTGGCCTGTCAGCAAATGCACAGCGTCGTTTGCGTCAGATTCGCGATAGAGGGGCTTAACCAGCGGTTTGCCCTGGCGGCGGCGCCTGCGGTTTTTTCGCTCTGCGTCCATTTCTTGCAAAAAAGCGCTGTCTGCCAACAAGATACGGGTCAAATCCTTACTGGCATTTTGCGCGTAGATGGGCCCGGAGAAACCGCGCTTTACCAGTAATGGAAGCCTGCCACAGTGGTCAATATGGGCGTGGCTCAAGACCACGGCATCAATATCGGCCGGATTGAAGGGGAAAGGGTCGAAATTGCGCAGATTGTTTTTTTTGCCACCTTGGATCAGGCCGCAGTCCAATAAAATCTGCTGGCCGCCGCAACGCAATATGTGACAGGAGCCAGTGACTTCGCCTGCCGCGCCAAAAAATTCCAGTTGCATGGATGGGGGTTCCTGTTTCACTTCGGTTGTTAGGTAATTCGTGAAGGGGTCAGCATGCCAGTACACGTTTAGCGTACGGAAGTTTACACGCAGGACGCACCCGGTCTACACCCTGAGTATTCTCAGAAACCCCATTAATTGGCTAACCATTGATGGTATCCAGCAGTCGCTTGCCCAGGGCATCCCGGCGACGCCCCGTCACGGCCTGCCCGCTGCCCGCGCGCAAATTCTGCGCCATGTGTTCCGGGTTTGAGGTGGCTGGAATGACGACGGTGACGGCCTCGTGTCCAACCACATATTTCAGCATGAGCTCTGACCAGCTATTGCAGTCGTACTCCTGAGCCCAAGGGGGCAGAGGGAGCCCGGCTAGTCGCCTAAACACCGACCCGCCCTCGAAGGGCCGATTGACGATTACTGCGACGTTGTGATCTGCCGCAACAGGCAGGACAGTTTCCTGGGCCGCTGGGCTGGCGACCGAGTAGTTAATTTGTACAAAGTCCAGCGGCTCGGTGCGAATTACTTCTGCTAACCTCTCGTGAGCACTTGCTTGGTAATGAGTGACGCCGACATAACGTATGCGCCCCTGAGCCTGGCGCTCCCGGATGGTCTTGAGCTGAGTCTTGAGGTCAAGCAGATTGTGCACCTGCATCAGGTCGATGGTTTGGCGATGGAGTAATTTCGCCGAGGTATCCATTTGCCTTTGGCCTTGTTCTTTTCCTTCAGTCCAGACCTTGGTCGCCATGAACAATTGGTCAGAGACCTTCAGCTGTCTGGCAATGCTGCCCAACATGGCCTCAGATCGTCCGTACATGGGGCTGCTGTCCACCAACTGGCCGCCGCTGTTGCAGAACAGCGACAAAACCTTCCTTAGCTGGGCAATGGATGGATCGTTTGGGGGGACATCAAAGGTTTGCCAGGTGCCCATGCCGATGACCGGCAACTCCAGAGATCCAGCTCGTCTGCTGATCATGGCGCCTGCGTTGGGTAGGGCGGTAGCTGCCGCCAAGCCTGCGGCACAGCCGGCAATGAGGTGTCTTCGGCGCATGGGTTCTACCATAGCAGATCGTTGACAGCGGCTATCCAATCGCGCAGCATACGAATTGTTTCGTAAAAATGATCAATTTCAGGAGAAAACCATGAAAATGCCGATTCTGGCGCTGATTTGCGTCACCTTTCTGGCCGGTTGTGCCAGCAGCGGTGGTTCCACTACGGCGGACACTGCTTCTGACAGCAAGCAGGCGGTCGCCAGCCAGGAGACGGCAACCGGCAAATCTCGGTTGGTTTGTAAGCGCGAAAAACCAATTGGCTCTAACCGGGTGGTGAAAACTTGTCGTACAAAAGATGAGTGGGACGCAGATGCGGTGCGGACCCAGTCAGCCATGGGGCGCCAGATGGGACGCGGCGGTGCCTGCGCCGATTGTGGTGGCGACGGCTAGTACTTTTCTGATGGGTTACAAAAAACACCCCGCATGCGGGGTGTTTTTTTATCCGACTTGCGTAACAAGCCATGCATGAATTGCTTCAGCCGGCGGCTGAATCAATCCCGACGAATACTGATTGACCCGTTCACCGTATCCAGCGTCAGGCGTCCGCCGCCGGAACCCAGTCGCCCTCGGAGGTCTTTGCCGACCATCCCTTTGTCCACCGGCAGGCCAAAATCGTTGCGCAGGGAGCCGTGTACCGTTTCCGCGCGAATTTCAACGTCGGCGTCGTCCGGCAGGTAAACCAAAATCTGGCCATTCACCGACTCCAGTGAAACTCGCTGGTCAGATTGCAGTCGGTCCAGCTGAGCTTCAACCCGACCGTTAACCGTGGATAGTTTGGCATCAGAACTCACGCCCCTGACCTCGATGCTGCCATTGACCGTTTCGGCATCGACTTCTCCGCTGACGCCGACAATTTCGATAGAGCCATTCACTGTCTCTACGCTTCGCAGTCTGGCGCCCATCGGAACCTTCATCTCGTACGATACCGAGCCTCCGTCACTGGAGCCCCACCAGCTGTTGGATTTTGAATGCACGGTGTTGATTCGCAGATGGCTGGCGTCAGCCTTCACTTTCACTTTGACGCGTTCCAGAGTTTTCTCGGACTTGCCGGTGATGCGGTAGGTGAGCTGCACATCCGACTCATCCCAAGCGCGAATTTCGATATCTCCATTGACGTTATCCACGCTGATGGCGCCGTTGGAATCCAGCGGATAATTCTCGGTCACTTCCTGCAGCGTCTTGGCCATTAATGGGCCGGCCAACGTCAGGGAAAGCACAGCGACCATCAGGTGCAGTAACTGATGGTAACGAACGGTGGATGAGTTGTTGGTGGTCAAGATCATGATTACCTGTTGTTGTAGTTGGCAGTCTGTAACGTTAGATGGGGTCAGTCCCCATTAGGTTTAAAGTAAAGCCTACAAAACCCCATCCCACGCCCCTTACTGTGAATGCGCACAGGGTTGGATTCAATCCCTGGTTTTCCGGTGTCTGCAACGATTTCCTGGCCAGAATGCAGCATGGGTCCCAATAGATTACTATAGGGCTATGAAAACCATCGCTTTTTTCAATTTGAAAGGGGGTGTTGGCAAAACTGCCGGCGCGGTCAATACGGCCTACTATGCCACCATGGACGGTTACAGCACCGTACTGTGGGACCTTGACGCGCAGGGGGCAGCAAGCTGGTACTTGTTGGGGGAGCGCCAACGCCAGCCCGGGCTGGAAAAAATTTGGTCCGAAAAAGCGCCCATCAGCAAGGTGCTGAAAGAGTCGCCCTATGAAAACTTGGACGTTATCGGTTCGGCGTTTTCCAATCGAAACGCCGACGTGTTGTTATCAGAGCTTGGCCTCAAACGCATGCTGCTAAAGCGCCTAGCCGCGCCGCTGGCAGAAAATTACGACCTGCTGGTGCTGGATTGTCCCCCCAGCCTGTCGCGACTGACCGAACAGATATTCCACGCCTGTGATGCGGTGGTCATGCCGGTTATTCCCACGCCGCTGTCACTGCGAGCCTATACTCAAGTGCGGGACTTCATGGACAAAGCCGGCCGTCCGGATACGCCATTGCTGCCCTATTACTCCATGGTTGACCGACGTAAACGCCTGCATCGCGAGTGGTTGGAGTCGCCACCCAAAGAGCTGAAAAAGCGCCTTAAAACGTATATTCCCTACGCCTCCAACATAGAGCAGATGGGGCTGCGGCAAGCGCCGGTAGGCGAATTTGCCTTCAGCGACGTAGGTGGACAGGCTTTGTACGCGCTGTGGCAAGAAATTGAGAAAAAGCTGAAGTAGGGTTTCAGCGCCCGGGCGGGCTGGTCGGCCATTTACGGGTCACTCGCTCAAGGCAACGGACGGGTGGACAATTCCGCCGTTTGAAGGCCCCCGATACTGGCCGTTCCAAACCCCTCAAAGGGTTCAGTGTTGTAAATTCTGTTGTGTTGCCAGTGGTCCACAGACACGGGCTTGCCGTCGACGATGGCCGGTCGAAAGCGGGCCTTGCGCATCAGCTGTTGAGCCAGTCTGATGGTAGTTCCATGCATATTGGTGTCGGTAAGATAAACCCGGGCGGGCCGGCCGTCGGCCCTGATAGACATGCGGAAATTTGCGAAGGCGTGGTCATTGGCCCACTGGTATCCCATCTCAACAAGCGGCACTTCCGGCCCATCAAAAATCATTTGCGGCGTTGCCATCTGACGCTGCAGGTAAGCACCGTTCGGGCTGTTGCCTGCGGCCTTCCAGGCAAGAGCGTAGAACCGAGCGGCTTCTTTCCGTCGTCCAAATAACGTTAGCCAGTCCGCGGTAAACGCGTGGATCTGGGATTGACGAAGGGGTTCGAACGCTGCGGGTTGTTCCATCACCATCTGGCTTGCCCTGCGTGCCAGGCGCAAGCCTCGATCGGTTTCCAGGTTGCCTTGGCGCAGATAAATTTGAGACAACGCGGTGAGTGTAGCCAACTCAACGGCCGGCTGGCGGTGAGCCGCGGCAACAGCCTGCTGGGCGTCAAGCAGCTGATTGAATTCTGAAATGGCTTGTTTGAACTGCCCGTTGTCGACTAGCCATTCGGATAGCAAATGCACCGACGCTAGCTGCTGGGTGCTGTGAGGCGAATGGTCTTGACGCACAATTTTTAGATGGGTGCGGTAAAGCTGACCTGTATCGAAGGTCTCGTCCTCGGCGTCGGTCGCATCCGCTCTGGCCAATAGGAGTGGCAACTGGCGAGGGTCGCGAGCGCCATAGTGTCGCTGGATCAAAAGTTGTGCCCGAGACAGGGACCTGTTGGCGTCCCTGTGCCGTCCGAGCGACTGTTCGGTTAGTCCGAGCGCAATCAATGGTCCCAGCCATTGCTTGCCAAACCAGTCTTCTTGACGCCTTAAGCCTTCCACGCCTTGTTTGAGTAATGGCAGGGCCTGTTCTGGCTGGCCATCGACATAAAGCGCGACGCCAAGGGTCAGGCGCAAATGAAACAGCTGAACGTTTAATGGCTCAGGTCCATCAGGCCCGCTTTGTTCGAGTGTCGCCAGCTGTTGTTTTGCGTGCTGCACAGCGCTGGTAGAAAATCCTTCTTGCAGCAGGCTGCGCACCGCGTTGTCAGCGTCCATATGGCTGTAAAGCAACGCTGACGGGATCTCCCTCAAGGCGTCGACGCCGGGCGGCGTGGGTTCCAGTAGCGTGCCAAAACTCAGTGCGCGGGGGCTATGGGTCGTCTGGTTGAGGTCGATATGCGGAAAAACGAACATACCGCTTTCTGATCTCACAGCGCCACAGATCAACGATAACAACACAATTATTACCAGGCTGGTTGGTCGGTTCATAGTCCCCTCCTGTTAGGATAGACCGTTGATCGAGCGTGAGCGTTGCAGCTGTGCGATCCATTGACCGAGCAAAACCCCGTCGGTTTGACGGCAGGAGCCTGCGTTATCTTGGCCTGTTGGTCGGGCTTTGCGGTTTGGTATATCTGAGCTTGAATGGCGACTCGCGCCCCCGCCAGGCAACTCCCTCAACGGCCAAAACAACATCCGCTGCCACGGCCACTGAGCCGGTGGCTCAAATGGGTGCGGACGTTCTAGAATCTTGGCTTGAAGCGCTGTGGAGCGCTGATGAACTTGCTGTTCAACGGCTGCTTGGCCAGGGGATTTCTGCCAACGGCCCCTTGGACCAACGCAATACCCGGCCTTTGCATCTGCTATTTTTCGGATCGGCCTGTGAATTCGGGCGATCCTCTGCTGGCGTCTTGCCGGTGTTGGAGCGGTTAATTCGTGCAGGTGCATCGGTCAATGCGGCGGACCTTAAGGGCAACACTCCGCTGATGATGGCGGCTGCCGAGTGTGGCCCGGAAGTGGTGTCACGCCTGTTGGCAGCGGGCGCCGATGCGGGGGCAGTCAACGTCCTGGGCTTAAGCGCTTTTGAGCTGACGTTAACCAACGCCAGCGAAACGGGCCGAGTACTTGCGGCCCATGGGTTTCGCCTGTCGCGGGACCAATTTACCCACTACCAATCAATTTACAGCGACGAGCCAAACGTGCTGAAACAGCTTTCGCTGGCAGATCCGAGTCAATCCTCACCTCGCTGAAAACGCCGATAATCTACCCACCATTCGGCTTCGGGACTTGCTCTTGTGCCAACAACTGGCTTTAATGGGGCGGATAACTGGTAGGGGCCTAAATTGTGGTCAAAAAATCCTGTCTACACATAGTGTTACTAACAGTAGTTCTTTTCAATTCTAGTCTTGTGCTAGGGGCAGAATTGACGGGTCAAGTACGTTTGGTTGAAGGCACGAAAGCACTCTCCAGCGTACGTGATGTGGTGGTCTACTTTCGCAGCGATGCCGCGCGATCCGATGCCGCCGAGCAACTGGCGGCGCTGGACAGCGCGCAATACATCATGGGCACTCGAAAGAAAGCCTTTGATCCTAAGGTTCTGGCCGTTCCGGCAGGTGCAACCGTGCGATTTCCAAACCGCGACCCAATCTTGCACAACGTTTTCTCGGTCTCTGGCGACAATGCTTTTGATGCCGGTTTGATCCCCAAGGGTGATGGAAAGACCCATCGGTTTTCTGAACCGGGCCGGGTGCGGGTTTTTTGTAACGTGCACCAAGAAATGACCGCCAACATTTTGGTGCTGGATACGCCACATTTTGTGTACCCGGATCGACGAGGTCGATTTACGTTGAAAGACCTGCCTGATGGGCCAGGCACGTTGTTGGTGTGGCATGAGCGGGCGAGTGCGTCTCGCAAAGTCCGGGTTGGGAGTACAGAAGAACTGATTGTCGATCTGCCGCTAATTAAACGCCAGGTCCCCAACCATAAGAATAAATTTGGTCGTTCCTACAAAACGAGGCAGCGTCGTGGCCGATACTGATACGAAATCTCGATTAACCCTGGGTAGCCAGTTCTTTTGGCTTACTGCCGTTCTGATCGTGCTTGTTGTGCTGTTTGCTGTAGGCACAGGGGTCGTTCAGGGACAACGCCTTGCCGCAGCGTCTGTGGACGCTGCGCTAACCCGGTCTACGGTGACTCAGTTTGATATTGAGCGCTTAAGAGCAAGGGAAGTGGAGCTGGTTTCTGAAATTCTGGCTGGCGACACAGCGGTCACCAGCTATGTCGCGGAGGCTGCTGCTCAAGATGTTCTCGGGTCAATTGCCGATCTTTTGGCCGAGCGGCAGTCTGAATACCAGTTCGATTTAGCCATCGTGATGGACGCTGAGGGGCAGGTGCTGGCCCGAACAGATCGGCCGCTAAAAGCCGACGAAGATCTTTCCGACGATACATTAGTCCGCGAGTTGATCAACTTCCTGGCTCCGGTGTCAGCCATTTGGGGAGAGGGCGACGACCTGTACCAAGTTGCTATGACGCCTATGGATCAAAACTTCACCTTAATTGGGTTTCTGGTTGTCGGAAAACGCATTGACGCCAACCTTAGCGACGAAATCAAAAATGCGACGGGCACTGAACAGATCTGGGTCAACAAGTCCGGCGGTATTGTCACCACCACCTTGAGCGACGATGAAACCGTGCAGATCATTGACCAGCTCGGCGGCATGGGCGGATCACTGGAAACATTACTGGGCGGGGAAGCTGAGGCGTTTCGGCGGGAAGTATCGGTCGGTGGAGCGCAGTGGATGCTGAATGCCGAACCGGTGGCTCTGGATGAGGACACCCTGGTGGCCGCGGTTATCACCGGGGTATCGGTAGATTCACTGATGGCACCCTATCGCCGTCAGGCCTGGATTCTGGCTGCTGTGGGCCTGGCGGCTATTATTGCTGGCCTGGCCTTGTCCCTGTGGCTATCGCGCAAGCTGGCGAAACCACTGGGCGCGCTAACCCAAGCCGCTACGGCAGCCGGTGGCGGTCATTACGAACAGCATTTTGATCATAGCGGTAGCCGCGAGATTGTTGATCTGGGTAATGCCTTCGAGACCCTGCTCAGCGACCTTCGAGAAAAACGGGATATGGAAGAGTACGTCTCTGACCTGTCCCGTTATTTGCCCGATCCGGCATTCGAGCAAAGCACCGTGACCCGCACTCACCAACCGGCGACAAAACCTGGCCGCGAGCAGTTGGCACTGCTGGCGCTGGATTACCGGCACATGGTGAATCTGGAGCAGGTTGGAAGCGCGGAAGAAAATGTGCGGCAATTCCAATCGACCTTGTCCCAGATCGCTGCGTTGGCAGAAGCTCTTGAAGCCCGCCTGGAATCGTTCACTGGCCATCGCGCAGTCATCGGGTTTCGCGGCGACGAAGCGATCGCTCATGCACTGGAGTTTGCTGGCCACGTGGCAGAGTACGCCAGCGATCAACCCAGCAAGGCATTGGTTATGGGGCAGGTGGATCGCGGTATGGTTCGGGCAGGAATGTCCAGTGCTGAAGTCTTAATTGGTAAAGCCAGCCATCAGGTGGATTTGTTGCTGGAAGAAGCTCAGCCCGGAGTGTTGTTGTTTTCACCGAGCATACGCGATCAGGTGAGTGAGTTGTTGAGTGAGGTTGATGGGCAACCTATGGTGCACAAAGGTCGCATCAGCGGTCGAAAATACCTGGCGCTGAACAACGACAACCTGTCTCATTTCGCTGATGCCGTATCGAGTAGAACGCTGAAGGCCGACCGCACGGCCGCGGCAGACAGCGTGATTGAGAGCGTGGCAAAAACCCGCGAAATCGTTCCGGGTGATGTGTTCGCTGGACGTTTTGAGATCGTCTCTATTCTCGGCCAGGGCGGCATGGGAATGGTTTACAAGGCGCTGGATCGGGAGCTGGACGACTTTGTTGCGCTGAAGACTCTGTTGCCTTCAATGGCTAATAACGAAGGCTACCTTCAGCAGTTGAAAGAAGAAATTAAGCTCGCTCGAATCATTACCCATCCGAATGTCTTGCGTACTTTCGATTTCGGTAGCAGCGAGGGGACCGCGTACATTTCCATGGAATATGTTCGCGGTATGACCCTCAAGTACCTGATGCGGCAACGCTCGCGGCTGCCGTTTTCCGCCGGCCTTCGGATTATTCGGCAGACCTGCGCCGGTCTGGCCGCGGCCCATGAAAAAGACGTGGTTCACCGGGATATCAAGCCGGAGAACATCATCTTGGAGGCCGCGGGCAACGCCAAACTTATGGACTTTGGTATTGCTCAACCAGTGCAAAACGTGGAAGCGTCCAGTGGCGTCTTTTTCGGCACACCTCGGTACGCAGCACCCGAACAAATGGAAGGGGGCAAAGTGGATGCCCATGCCGACGTCTATGCCTGCGGAATAATCATCTACGAATTGTTCGGCGGTAACACGCCGTTCCAGCAATCCGACATGATGGAAATTTACGAGGCAAAGACTTCGGCCGCGTATACGCCACTAAAAGAAGTCTGGGAAGAGTGTCCGCCCGCTTTGGAGACCGTAGTGAATTGCTGTCTGTCCCCTGACGTTAATACCCGCTATGCCAACGCCACGGCGTTGTCTGCTGCCCTGGGGTCATTACGAGGATGAGCAAGATATTGTGGTCGCTGCTGCTCACAAGGTGCCAAACGATGGCTGCGGTGGCGGCCACGGTCTGCGGTCTGGCCGTCAGCCCCTTTTGTCTCGCCCAGGACAGCGAATCAAGCTGGGAAGCCTATGGCCAAGCACGTTTGCGGGTAGATCAGGTTGAAAATTTGCCCAACGGCGGCGACGTTGATCGCGGACGTTTCCATGGGTTGTTTGGGCTGCGCAACACAGGGTTTGATCGGTTTGAGTTTGGTGCAGCGGTTAAGGTGGCTGTCGGCACAGACAGCAACGCCGACAACGTTCGTTTTCTGGACAACGAAGAGTCGGACGAGGTCTTGCTGGGCGAAGCGTATTTGCGCTATTTCGCCGGTCCCGATACCTTGATTGAAGTGGGGATGACGCCACTGCCATTGCTGTTAACCCCAGCCGTATGGGATCACGATCTACGTACGATGGGCGCTTCCATACAACAGGATTTTTCGATTCGGGATTTTGACCGTCTGTCTTTTCTGGCAGGGCGTTTCCAAGGAATGCACATCGATGAATCGGAAACCGAATTAAACGCCTTTCAGGCCAGTTGGGAAATTCTGGAAGGGGCGCCGAAAGGCGGTGCGGTGCGGCTTGGGTATCTGGACTTTGATGCGCTGGATGGACTGGTGGGTGATGGCCGAACCCGCACCAACCGGCTTCGGGTCGGCAGTCCGACGGGCGCGTTGGCGAACGACTTTGAACTGCTGGATTTACAGCTGGAAATGGTCTGGCCGACGCGGTTCGGCGGGTTGCTGGCGCAGGTAGATCTGGTGCAAAACCTGGCAGCCGATGAAGACGACCAGGGCGCCCGGGTGTCGCTTATTTTGGGTAATGCCGAACGCAACGGTGGCTGGGAGTTTGGCTACTCACAACAGCGAATTCAGCGCGAGGCGGTGATGGCCGCATTCAATGAGGACGACTGGTGGTTTCCCACCGCCATGCGTGGATACATGCCCTGGGTAAGCTGGGGCAGCGGCAACGTGCATGTGCGGCTGGCGGCGTTCATTGAGCGCCGTGATGACCGGGAAGAGCACCTGAAGCGTCTGTTGCTCGATTTCAACTGGCGTCTGGATTAGTGTTGGAGCCACCGTCCACCGGAACCTTCGATCAGGCGCTGTAGGCTTTCAGAAACAGCGCGACGCAAGCGTCCAGATACTGCTGATTGTCATTGTCTGAGGGGCCGCCAGAAACGTTCAGGGTTGCCCGCATCAGATGTTCTCCCTGAATCATGTACAGCAGCTGCCGTGCGGCGGTTGAGATGTCGTCGATCAACAACACCTCTCGTTCAACCTGAGTTTGCAGGTAATGCTCCAAGGACTGCATCATCATGGCCGGCCCGGCCTCAAAAAATATTTCCGATAGCCTGGGGTTGGATTCGGCATGGCCGTGAAGCAGGCGTTTGAGCTTGATGGCCTCGTCGGAATGGAACAGGTCGTTAAATCGGCCCACCAGGTTTTTTAGCACCAAGGCCACCGGGAGGGCAGGGTCCAAAGCGCCGTCATACAGTTCGTGGTCTGCGCACTTGTTGCGAATACAGGCGGAAAATAACGCCTCTTTGCTGGCGTAGTGAGAATAAACGGTTTGCTTGGACACGCCCGCTCGCTCGGCAACCTGGTCCATGCTCACGCCGTCATAGCCGTGTTCCAAGAAAAGGTCTGACGCGGTGCGATAAATCTGGGTTTTCTTACTGGCACTTTTCGGCCGCCCTCGGGAAGGGGCTGCTGAGGTATTGGTCACTGCCTGCGCTCCATGACTATTATCATACTAGACTGTCCAGTCCAGTTGTTTTAGAATTTCTAGACTCGCTAGTTTAGAAATAGATGGGTCCATGCGCAAATTCTCCAAATTATCACTGCTGTTGAGCGTCGCTCTTGGCGCCGGATGTGGTGCGGATTCAGACCCGGAAGCAGGGTCAGTGGTCGTACAACCGGTATCAATAGCGCCACTGACATCCCAGTCTCGGTATGAGGTTGATCGTGAATTTGCCGGTTTGGTTATGCCCGCTCAGTCTACCGACTTGGGATTTGAGCTCGGTGGAAAGATTGCGTCTCTTACGGTTAACGAAGGCGAGCACGTGAGTAGCGGATCGGTGGTGGCCGCATTGGATGTTCAATTGCTACGAGACAGACGCGATGAACTCCGTGCGCAAAAACAAGAAATCACTGCATCAATTTCTCTTAATCGACTGAATAATAAGCGAATAGTAGATCTTGAAAGCCGAGGGTTTGCGTCCAGGCAGCGGGCAGATGAACTCCACACCGAGCACGAAACTCTGCTGGCCAGAAATGCCCAGGTGAATGCAGCGCTGAACACCAATCAAACCCGTATCGACAAATCCACTCTGGTGGCGCCTTTCGATGGCGTGATCAGCGATCGTTTTGTGGATGTGGGGGCGGTGGTGACAGCGGGATCCCCGGTGCTGCGTCTGCTCCAGTCCAGTCGCGCTGAGGCGCGCATTGGTGTGCCGGTGCGCTTGCTGGGGTCGCTCAGCGTCGGGAAATTGGTAAAGCTGTCGGTAGGCGGCCAGATCACCCAGGGGCAAATCATTACCGTAGGCCAGGACGTGACTCAGGCCACCCTGACGGTGCCCGTGCGGGTGGCGTTGGCGCCTGATGCGCCAGCGGTTTATGGCGACCAGGCGTATCTGACGCTGCGTGAAACGGTGGAGCAATCGGGTTTCTGGGTGCCCCTTGAGGCACTCACCGAAGGCATGCGCGGCCTTTGGAACGTTTACGTCGCCAAAGCCGACGGCGATGACTATGAGATTGAAGCCCGGGACGTTCGCTTGCTGCATGCTGACGGCGCAAGAGCGTTCATTAACGGCGCGGTGACGCACGGCGAGGCGTTGGTTCAGTCCGGTCTGCATCGTCTTGTGCCAGGACAGCGGGTGATTGCTGTCGATGGTCCAGCTGCTGCTCACGTGGCCGCCCCGGTACCCCGCTGATGATGGGCGACTACCTTCGCAACGGCCGGGTGCTGGCGCTCTCGGTTGCGCTGCTGCTGGTGGCGGGAATGGCCGGGATAGCCAGTCTTCCGCGCACCGAAGACCCGCAGGTTACCAATCGTCTAGCGCTGATCATTACGCCCTTTCCTGGTGCCACCCCAGAGCGGGTTGAGGCGCTCGTGTCAGAACCCATTGAGAAAGAGCTGCGCCGCCTGCCCGAAGTGAAACACACAATGTCCACTTCCAGAGCCGGGCTATCGGTCGTGCGTATCGAGCTTAAAGACTCGGTTAAGCAGACCGCTGAGGTTTGGTCCAAGGCTCGGGATTACTTGGACGACGCCGCCGGAGGGCTACCCATCGGGGTTGGCAAACCGGAGTTTCACGACGACCGAGGTTATGCCTTCACCATGATTATCGGCTTAACCTGGCAGGGGCCTGGTGAGCTGGATTTAGGCGTTCTGGGGCGCTACTCCGAGGAGCTAGACACAACCATTCGGGGTATTTCCGGCACCGACCTGGTGCGGGTTTATGGTCAGCCCAGTGAAGAAATCCTGGTGGAGATCGACGGTCCGAGGTTAACCGCGTTGGGCATGACGCCGCAGCAGGTTGCCTCAGCGGTGGGGCGTAGCGATGCCAAGGTAGCGGCTGGCCTGATTACTAACGCCAGTAATCAGTTTCAGGTCGAAGTTGCCGGTGAACTGGATTCCCTGGAGCGTATTGCGCAGATTCCTGTGCGCGTCGATCCGAAAGGGGAAACGGTACGACTAAGTGATGTGGCGGTAGTCCGTCGCGCAATTGTCGATCCGCCGGCAGATCTTGCCATCGTTGATGGGCAGCACTCGGTGGTGTTGGGGGTTCGCATGATTCCCGCCATGCGGGTGGACCGCTGGACCGAAACGGTGAATGAGACCCTAAACAACTTTCGTGCCTCAAGTTCCAGCAATATCGCCGTGGAGGTGCTGTTTGATCAAGATCGCTACACCACGAGCCGCCTCGGTTCGCTGATGATGAACGTACTGATGGGCTTTGTGCTGATTGTGGGTGTGCTGATGGTGACGCTGGGGTTGCGTGCGGCGGTGGTGGTGGCGCTGGCATTGCCGCTGACTGCGGCCTTCACCCTGTCGGTGATGAAATTCTATGGCCTGCCCATTCACCAGATGTCGGTCACCGGCCTGGTCGTCGCCCTGGGCATCATGGTGGATAACGCGATTGTCATGGTGGATTTAATCCAGCGCCGATACAGGGAAGGTCAGCGCGCCATGTCCGCGATGCTGGGTGCTATCCGCCACCTGTGGCTGCCGCTGTTGGGATCTACCCTCACCACGATTTTAGCCTTTGCACCGATAGCGTTGATGCCAGGGCCGGCCGGCGAGTTTGTCGGCGGCATTGCCTTGTCGGTGATTTTTTCACTGGTGGGTTCATACATTATTTCCCACACCGTGATCGCCGGATTGGCGGGTCGGGTGTTGCGAGCTTGCCCTCGCGGCAATCAGGGCGGCTTTATCTGGAACGGCCTGCAGACCCCAAAACTCAGCGACGGGTTTCGTGGCCTGTTGCGCGGATTTCTTCAGCGTCCCGGTCTCAGCCTGATAGTGGTGCTGGTGTTGCCCATTGCCGGTTTTGTCTCTGTAACCGGCATGACCGAGCAGTTTTTTCCGCCCGCTGACCGGGACATGTTCAGTATTGAGGTTCGCCTGCCGCCCCAGAGCAGCATCCGACGTACCGAGGGTTTGGTAACCCAGATTCGCGAAGTGCTGGAGAGAGAGCCGGCATTGGAACGCCAATCTTGGTTTATCGGCAAAGGTGTGCCCTCGTTTTACTACAACATTATGAGCAATCGTGACGGTGAGCCGCAGTTTGCGACAGCGATGGTGGACATGACGAACTTCCGTACCGCCGCAGAGGCCATACCCAGGCTGCAGAAATCTCTTACTCAGCGTTTTCCCCAGGCCCAGGTTGTGGTCAGAAAACTGGAGCAGGGACCACCATTTCAAGCACCCGTTGAGCTGCGCCTTTACGGTCCGAGCATGCAACAGCTCACTCGGCTGGGCGAGCAGGCCAGAAAGGTGCTATCCCAAACTCCTGACGTGGTGGCAAGCCGCGCCACGCTGGAGGATGCGGCGCCCAAAGTGGTGCTGGAAACCCGTGAGGAGGTGTCTCTGCAAAGCGGTCTTGAGCGGCTGGAGCTGGCGGCGCAACTGCAGGCGGGATTGTCAGGCCAGGTGAGTGGCTCGGTGTTGGAGGGCAATGTGGAGCTGCCGGTGCGGGTGCGGGTGGGGAACGCCAGTCGGGCCAATTTGACCGACCTGGGACAGATATATCTTTCACCCCAGCGCACGGTGGACGCAGGAGACTTTCAGGGCACGCCGGTAAGCGCTCTGGCCACTGCGTCTCTGAAGCCGTCCAGCGGCGCCATAGCCCGTCGAAACGGCCAGCGGGTGAATACCATAGAGGGGTATCTGCGCGCTGACGTGTTGCCGGACAACGTGTTGTCCAATTTTCAGCAGAAACTGAAGGACAGTGGCTTTGCGCTGCCGGCGGGCTATTCCATGGAGTATGGCGGAGAGAGCTCAGGCAGAGATAATGCGGTGGGCAATTTGCTGTCCAGCCTTGGAATCATTCTGGCGTTACTGGTGCTGGTGGTGGTGCTGTCGTTTAACTCGTTTCGTTTGAGCGCCATAATTTTCTCGGTGGCAGGTGCCTCCATGGGGTTGGGCATCTTGTGTGTGTTTGCTTTTGGCTATCCGTTTGGTTTTACCGTGATCGTCGCATTGATGGGTTTGATGGGGTTAGCGATTAATGGCGCCATCGTCATTTTGGCCGAGCTCAAAGGCGACCCTGCGGCCTGTCGCGGCGACCTGGAACCCACTATCAACGGCGTAATGAGCTGCACTCGGCATATCAGTTCCACCACCATCACAACGGTGGGTGGCTTCATGCCGTTAATTTTGGAAGGCGGCGGCTTTTGGCCACCGTTTGCCATCGCCATTGCCGGCGGAACGGTTCTGACAACCACGCTGTCGTTGGTGTTCACGCCGTTGGCGTTTCGGTTTTTTGCCCGCAGACGATCCTTTGATGTGAAAACTGAAGATTCTGCAGACTTGATCATGCTGGATCAATCTACGCCAGCGGCGCCAGCTGATTTTCGTCAAAGCGCTTAATTGCCGATGTTGAGAAACGGTTAGCGTTTCGGCAATGGCTCGGTGACGCGGCGATAGTTGCCAAAGGGTCCCTGCAACAGCAGTGTGCCTTCATGCTCTACAAAGGCGGTGGTGGCTACCGGCTCAAAGCGTCGCCGAAAATGCCAGCGCGATAACGGCACCATATGCTGGCTTGCTCCATCTCGGTCCAGCCACAATCGGCCGTCGCGCAAAGCAATCACAAGCTCGTTGCTGGATGGATTACCCGGAAAGCGGTAGGTGACCTGTTGATAGCGACCTGCCAGCGACTGGAGATGCGTCATGGGCTGAGGTACTCCAGCCTGATAGGCAGGGGTCAGTCCGTTGACGATATAGTCCATCACGCGGCGCTTCATGGCCCGTAGGGTGTTTCCCTGAAAGGCGTTAATCATTACGCAAAAACCCTGCTTGGCGTCCAGGCTGTACGCGCAATGGGTGAGGTAGCCGTCGGCATCACCGCCGTGCCCGTGAAACACAAAACCTTTATGAACCTGATGGTAATTGCCCAGACCATAGCCAAAGGTGAGGCCAGACAGGGCTGCCGCGGTAGACGCCGGGTTTTCCATACGGGTAATTTGCGCTGGACTGAAAATTTCCTTGCCATCAAGAGTGCCCCGGCCCAGCAGCATTTGAAGAAATCGCCCGAGCTCGGAGAATGGCAGATTGAGTCCGCCGAAGGGTCGATACAGCACATGCCAGTAGCGAATAGGGGTGCGCCCGTCGCGATCGTAGCCGCCAATCAGTTGGGGCTGCACTCCGGCGGAAAAGGTGGCGTGGTTCATCCCCATCGGCCGTAAAACCTGTTCGGTCACGTACTGCTCGAAATCGATTTTCAGCACCTGCTCTGCGGCGGCAGCGGCAACCCCTGCGCCGCTGTTGGAGTAGGAGCTGTGCAAGCCTGCGGGCCAGTTCAGCGCGCGGGACTGCGGCGCCACCGCCAGAGCCTCAGTCAAGGGCAGGGGAATATTGTGGTCCCACTCTTCGCGCACCATGTCCGTTAGTCCGGCGCTGTGCTCCAGCAGTTGTTCGAGGGTAACCGGGTGTTCGTCTTGCCACGGATTACTGACCCAATGGGCAGCGTCAAGGGCGCCAAGGGGAGCATCCAGCGGCAATTTACCTTGTTCCGCGGCGCGCAGGAATGCCAGGCCAACAAACGCTTTGGTTACCGACCCAATGCGCACCCAGGCGTCGGGATGCATGGGTTGAGGGTTGTGCCAATGGGTGATGCCAAATCCCCCAGCGTGGCGAATTTGATTGTCGTCGACAATAATCACCGCACCGCCGGCCACGCCAGCCTTTTCGCGCTGTTCGTTAAGGTCTTTCAGCAGGCTGTCGAAGGTGTCTGCAGAGTGAGTCTGTGCGCTCACCAGTAAACACAACAGAGCAAATCGCCGCACCGGTTAGTAGAGCTGGTAGGCGTAGACAAGCAGCGCAGTGAGCGTTATCCAAACCAGTATCAGGAGAGGAATGCCCACTTTCACGAAGTCGATGAACTTGTATCCACCGGCGTTCATCACCAGTAGATTGGTTTGGTAGGCCATCGGGGTACAGAAACTCAAGTTTGCGCCAAATAATACCGCCAGCACAAAAGGCTCCACCGGCAGGCCCAGCTGGGTGGCGATTTCGATGGCAATCGGTGTGCCAATGACCGCCGCCGCGTTGTTGGACACCACGTTCGTCATAATGCCCATCAGCAAAATGAGACCAGCGAGAACCGCTGAGGGCGGCAGGCCAAAAGTGGCGGCAAGAAACAGGTCCGCCATGAAAGCGGCGCCACCGGTTCGCATTAACGCCACGCCCAGAGCCAGCGACGCAACAACAATCAAGATCACCTGAGACGACAGCGCGGCGGTGGCATCTCGCCAATTCAGGCAGCCGGAAACAATCATGATGAACACGCCGGCCAGCGCGCTGACCTCAATGGGGACAAACCCCAGCGCCGCGGCGCCTACCACACCAATCAGGGTCAGCAGCGCGATGGGTGCCTTGGTGGTGTGGGGCAGCGTAGTGCTGCCATCAAGCACCAGAAAATCACCGCTGATTTTGGTGTTGGTCAGTTCTTCCGGGCTGGACTGAACCAGCAGCACGTCGCCGGCCAGCAGCGTCACTTCATCGATGTCTCTGCTGCGTCGTGACTCTTCGCGTTCGGCTCGGTGCAGGGCCAGAAAGCGCAGTCCATAACGGCTTTGCAACCGGGCCTGGTTGAGCCGGGTACCCACTAACCTGGAGCCGGACGTAATAGCCACCTCTGCCAGTTGCTGACCGCCGGCGCTCAGTGGATGCTCTTCGTCGACCAGAGTGTCGCCGGAATACAGCTTGCCGCCCAGTTGGCGGGCAAATTCCCGCAGTCGATTGGGGGTGTCGGAGGTACTCAGCCGGTCTCCGGCGCGCAGCTCAACGTCGGGTAATGGAGTAACAAATACGCCCACCTCACGCTGAATTTTTTCAATTTTCAGCGCACCCTCGGTGCGTTCCACGGCCTGGGTGAGGGTTTGTCCCACCACCGGGCTGTCTTCTTCCAGTACCAGTTGAGCGGTAAACACCCGAGAGGACACGTTTTCCAGCGGAGCTTGGCGTGGTGGCACCAGCCGTGGCGCCACCAGCCACAGGTACAAAATAGCCACCAGGCCAGCCACGCCGGCAATGCGGACAAAATCAAACATGGCAAACGGCGCAACGCCCATATCTTCGGCGACGGACACCACCAACAGGTTGGTTGAGGTGCCTATGGTGGTGGACATGCCGCCCAATAGGCTGGCCAGCCCCATGGGCAGCAGGGTAGAGGTGGGTGAAGCATTGGTGCGCACCGCAACACCGATCAGGATGGGCAGCATCAGCACCACAATTGGCGTGTTGTTAATAAATGCGCTCAGTGTGGCCGTGATCAGGAGCGTAGCAAGCAGTGAGATCAGCGGGCCCCGCCGCCAGAGTTTGGCAAGCCACCGTCCCACAGGTTCAAGGGCGCCGGTCCTTACCAGGCCGTTGCCAACAATCATCAGCGCGCACACGGCAACCAGCGCCTTATGGCCAAAACCATGGAAGAAATCGGTGACTTCCAGCGGGCCGTCCAACGATTCATAAGGAAACAAGCGAAAACCCACCGCCAGCACCACAAGGACAAACAAGCTGGTGGTTTCCAGTGGGATGCTCTCGCGGGTAAACAACACCAGCGCTAGCCCGGTAAGGCCTAGCACCGCAATGGCGTGGGGATCTGGCATGGTGATATCCATAACGTCGATCATAAAGGGCTACAGGTCGCGCGGCCAGCAGTTGAGGGGTCGCGCGCAGCCAAGTATGCTCGGCATTGACTCCCCGGCTCAGGTCTACAACGGAGCATGAAGAACACCCAATTGCCCACTGCCGCTGAGGCGCTGGTTGGTCGCGACGATGCGATGCCGGTGCCCGAGGGGCACCATCTGTCGGCGGCAACCATGGTGCCCCCGTTTCCTGATGATACCGAGGCAGCACTGTTTGGAATGGGGTGTTTCTGGGGGGCTGAACGACGGTTTTGGGAATTGGCTGGGGTTTACTCAACCCAGGTGGGTTACGCGGGAGGGTTAACCCCCAACCCGACCTATCAGGAAGTCTGCACAGGACATACGGGTCATGCTGAGGTGGTTCGTGTGGTGTACTTTCCGGCTGAGATTGGGTTCGATCAGTTACTCAAGGTGTTTTGGGAAGCCCACGACCCGACCCAGGGTATGGGCCAGGGTACTGATATTGGCACGCAATATCGGTCGGTGATATTTGTCGACAACGACACCCACATGCAGATGGCCAGGAGCAGCGCCGAGCGATACGAAACGGCCCTGATATCGTCTGGACATGGCCCGATTACCACCGAGATCGGCCCCGTGGGCGTGTTTTATTACGCGGAGGAATATCATCAGCAGTATTTGAGTAAGAACGCGTCTGGGTACTGCGGGCTGGCAGGCACCGGCGTTGTTGCTGACTAGGTATCCCCAACCACCCATCCACCGAATTATTACAACTATTGCGCAACGGAGACCCCCGTTTATGAAATCCCGAATTTCCTTGGCTCTGATCCTATCGGTGTGGCTGCCGCTGACCGCAACCAGCGCTGACGTGCCGGTTCGCACACTCAACAACGGCAACCTGGTGCTATCCGATATTCCAGAAATTCCGGCTAGTTTGGCGACGGACCTCAATCGTTACGAAAACGTGCGGTCGGGATCCTTTCTAGAATGGACAAAAGACGGCAAGTCGCTGTTTATCAGCACTCGGTTTTCGGAAACCAGTCAGGTGCATCGGGTCGACATGCCTGGCGGTGCCCGCCATCAGCTGACGTTTTTTAAAGAGCCGGTGAGCGGTGTGCAGCGCCAGCCCAAAGGAAACCTTTTGAGCTTCTTGATGGATACCGGCGGCAGCGAATTTGACCAGCTTTATGTGTTTGATCCCAGCGATGGCGAAAGCCGTATGGTCAGTGACGGCGAATCTCGCAATGGCGCCGTGCTGTGGGATCAGGAGGGCCAAAATATGGCGTTCCAAAGCACCCGACGTAATGGCCGGTCCAACGATATCTGGTGGATGCCCCACGATAAACCTGAGCAGGCCAAAGTGGCTCTGGAAGCGCCTGATGGCGCTTGGTGGGGGCCGTCAGATTTCAGTCCTGACGGCGAACAGCTGTTGGTCCAGCAGTATGTGTCGGTTACCGATTCCAGCCTTTATTTGCTCAATCTGGGAACGGGCGAAAAACAGGTTCTGGCGGGCGGAAAACCTCAGTCCCCGGGGCGTAACCTGGGATCGTCGTTTGACCGGGACGGGCGTGGTATTTATTACCTGACCGACAGCGGCAGCCCGTATGCCCGATTGGCCTACAAGACGCTGGAGCCTGGGGCTACGGCACAGATCATTACCGAAGATATATCCTGGGATGTCAGCTCTTACGCCCTGAACGATGACAAAACCCGGGGCGCCTTCGTGGTGAACGAAGAAGGTTTCGGTCGCCTGTATTTGTTGGATCTGGCCAATCATCGTTACGAGGCCGTGGAAGGAATACCCACCGGGCTGGTGGGAGGACTAACCTTTAGCCCCGATGGCAAACGCCTGGCCATGACGTTGAATACGCCCCAAACCCCCAGCGACACCTACGTGCTGGATCTGGGTCGTGGCGCGCTGAAATACCAGACATTGACTCGCTGGACCTACAGTGAAGTAGGCGGCATGGATACATCGAAATTTTCGGTACCCCAGCTGGTTCGTTTCCCCACCTTTGATCAGGTGGGCGGTAAAGATCGCACGATTCCGGCATTTGTTTACAAGCCGTCCAGCGACGGTCCACACCCGGTGATTATTTCCATTCACGGCGGACCCGAAGGGCAGTTTCGACCCGCTTTTCGCAGCACCTACCAGCTTTGGATCGACCAGTTGGGTGCGGCAGTAATTGCACCTAATGTGCGCGGCTCAGCCGGCTATGGCAAAGATTACGTGGCGCTGGACAACGGCTACAAGCGGGAAGACTCGGTGAAAGACATTGGTGCACTGCTGGATTGGGTAGCGACCCAGCCCGATCTGGATTCTGACCGGGTGGCCGTGATTGGCGGCAGCTATGGCGGGTACATGGTGCTGGCCAGTGCCGTGCACTATTCCGATCGCCTGAAAGCGGCGGTAGACATTGTGGGTATCAGTAATTTTGTGACGTTTTTGGAAAACACCCAGGCCTATCGTCAGGATCTGCGTCGTCCTGAATATGGCGACGAGCGCATTCCGGAAATGCGCGAGTTTCTCAATCGGATCAGTCCACTGAACAATATCCAGAAAATTCAGGTGCCATTATTTGTCGTACAGGGTCAGAACGACCCGCGGGTGCCGGTAACGGAGGCCGAACAGGTGGTTGCTGCAGTGCGCGAACAGGGCCAGCAAGTCTGGTACATGAACGCGTTGGATGAAGGTCACGGATACGCGCGCAAAGCCAATCAGGATATTTATCGTCAGGCCGTGGTGTTGTTCTTTCAACAAAACTTGCTGAAGTAACTGGGGCCGTTGGACATCCGCCTGTGAGGTTCCAACCTCACAGGCGTTTTGTTTTAGGACAATTACAGCCAGCGTCGGGAACCGAGTAGCACGGCTAGGCAAAGAATGATCAGGGCCAACGGTCCCGGCCCTGGCACTGCGGTCGGGTTTCCGTTACCAGGACCACCGCCTATGACCGGCGCGGTAAAGGTTACGCTTAAACTAGGGACCGCCGTTGTGGTGAAGTTTTCTCGTGAATCAAAGCGCATGGCGGTTCGCGTTGCATCTTCCTCGCCGATAAGTATCCAGCCGTCGTTGGTGGCAGTGCCGTTGACCCAGGCGTCTACGTCGGATGCAAGGCCTGTGAAATCATAAGGACCCAGCAAACTCAATACGTTGGTGGATGAGCTGGGTGCTGCAACGAAGTCGCCGCCTTCGGTGTTCCAGGCAGTGGTGCCAAAAATACGTTCTTGCCAGGTGGCATCTCCCGCCGTGGCGGCGGTGCCTGTGCCTCCCGGTGAGCCGGCGTCGGAGGTGCCTTCGCCCCAGGCGCCAGTGACGCGATGCAAGGTGAAAGTCCTTGAATTACTTCCCGGTGAGGCGAGCGAAAGCGTCAAGCTCAAGGTTGCGCTGCTGATGCTGGAGCCTGTTGGAATGCTGCTGAAATCGAACGCCAACAGCGAACGACGATTATTGCCCTGATTGGTTTGTCCGCTATAAAGATGGGGTCCAATACCGTTGCTGAGATCGGACCCTGGTTCTGAGAACAGCACCGTGTCACGGCTGGGTTCCAAAGTGATCGTAGTTTGGGCCCAGCTAACCAGCGGCATCAGCGCCAACAGTGCGGCCGTAACCGGAAATTTCATCGTTAACGCCATGACGGTTTCCTTAATTGTCGTGGTTTGTATTCTAACTACGACAAGGTGGATTACTACCGCGGTCGGGTGACCCACGTCACAAATCCCGCCGGTAGTTGCCCCATGTTCTGGTAATATTCGCGCCGGACCCGCTCTGAGACCATGTAAATGAGTCAACTGCCCCCTTTGCCAGCACCGCTGGTTGCTCCGCAACAAAACCTGGTGGAATTTACCTTCAAGGCCTTTGTGCTTGGAGCCATTTTGTCCATGCTGCTGGCCGCCGCCAATGCTTACATTGGTTTGCTGGTTGGATTGACCGTATCGGCCTCCATTCCGGCAGCTGCGGCATCCATGGGCTTACTGCGTTTGTTCAAACGCTCCACCATCTTGGAAAACAACATGGTGCAGACCGCCGCCTCTGCAGGTGAGTCACTGGTCGCCGGCATCATTTTTACCATCCCTGCGCTGGTGATGATGAACGCCTGGGCGGGATACGAATACGGACCGATGGTGGCCATTGCTGTACTGGGAGGCATTCTTGGCGTGGCATTCACCGTGCCCCTTCGACGGGCGTTGATTGTAGAGGCGCAGCTGAAATTTCCCGAGGGCGTAGCGACCGCGGAAGTGCTGAAGACTGGCGGTATCGAGACCGATCGCAGCCAGCCTCAGGGAGCCTCAGACGACACCGCCAGCCGCAGTTTCAAAATGCTGCTACAGGCTGCGGGAATCGGAGTGTTGTTCAAGATGCTCGAATCCGGCGTTGGGCTTTTGGCGGGGGGCATTGCCACGACCCGCGCCTGGCTGGGCGGCAGCTACCTTTTCACCGGCGGAATTACCTTAAGCCCGGCATTGGTGGGTGTGGGGTATATCGTGGGACTCAATATCGCGATGCTGGTTTTTCTGGGTGGCGTGATCGGCACGCTGATTGGTGTGCCCCTGAACTGGGCCTTTAATTCTGAGGCCATTTTGACTGCCGTCGGCATGGACCCAGGCACCCAGTGGTCGGAAATTTCCTCCAGCCAGTGGGGTACCCTGGCCGGCCAGGCCTGGCAGGATTGCCGGCGTATTGGGGTAGGCGCGATGATTGTTGGTGGAGTGTGGTCCCTCATCAGCCTGCTCGGTCCGTTGGCCGCAGGTATCAAAGCCAGTATGGCGGCTTACCGAACTACCGCAGCCGGTGGCGGCGGTACGATACTGCGCACCGAATTTGATACACCCATCAATTATGTGGCCAGCGTGGCGGCGATCGCAGTTGTGCCGCTGTTTTTTGTGTTTTATCTGGCCCTTGGGGACTACCCCGACAAGATTCTGATTGCCAGCGTGATGACCGTTCTAATGTTGGTATTTGGGTTTATTTTTGCCTCGGTCGCCGGTTATATGGCTGGGCTTGTAGGCAGTTCCAACAACCCAATTTCCGGCGTGACGATCGCGACGGTCATTGTTTCGGCGTTGATTTTATTGCAGCTGATGGGTAATGAAGGGCCCGCCGCAACCCTGGGTCCCATTGCGGTCATTTATCTTGCAGGTTTGATCTGCTCGGCGGCAGCCATTGCCGGGGACAACATGCAAGATCTCAAATGTGGTCATGTATTGGGTGCAACGCCCTGGCGCCAGCAAGTGTTTCAGGTTGTGGGCGTGGTGGCCGCTGCGATGATCATTCCCTTTGTGCTGGGTGTGCTTGACCAGGGTTACGGCATCGGCAGACCCAGCCCACTGAACCCAGATGCTCAGCCTTTAGCCGCTCCTCAGGCTGGGCTGATGCAGGCTCTGGCCAGCGGAATTTTCGGCGCGGGTATTGAGTGGAATTTTATCTTCATGGGCTTTGGTCTCGCAGTCGTCCTGATTGTGCTGGACAAGATCCAGGAGAAACGCGGTTCGGATTTTCGGTTCCCTGTTTTGGCGGTTGCGGTAGGGGTGTATCTGCCGTTGGGCTTGTCTGTACCCATTTTCGTCGGCGGGCTGGTAGCCCACATTGTCGCTCGTAAAGCTCGTCATCTGACGGACGAGCAGCGCAGTGCAGGTCAAGGAAAAGGCCTGTTGATTGCCTCAGGGTTAATTACCGGCGAAGCGCTGATGGGGGTTCTGGTGGCGATTGTGGCGGCGTTTGTAATGCCGCTGCCGTTAGTGAGTGGATTTGGCCTTGCTGCGATATTGGGCAGTGTCGCAATGATACTGATTGTGGTGTATCAATATCGCCGCTCGCTGATGCACAGCTGACGCCGTTTTGCCCGGTTGACAGTGGGTCGACCGGGCATTGACAATCGTCGCCTTTTGGCATAACTTACCTTCATGTAAGTTAATTGACGCCACCATGCCGCGCCTGAATAACGCCAGAGACCAGATTATCGAACGTGCCCGAACGCTGCTGACTGAGCGAGGTTTTGACGGGTTCAGCTATCGGGACATCAGCGAACATCTGGGTATCAAGAACGCGGCCATTCATTACCACTTCCCCAGCAAAACGGATCTGGGGCTGGCGTTGGTAAGAGATTTTGCTGAAGAAATGGGAAAACAGATCCAGAAGGCGCGGGCAACTCTGGCGCCAAAAGATCAGCTTGAGGCGTATTTTGCCTACGAAACCCACTACTGCGCGGGTTTGCGTTTGTGTCCTGTGGGCACCTTCACCACTAGCTGGGAGGGCCTGACCGATGACATGCGCAAAGCGCTGGCGGAATTCTGGCAAGGGGTTGTTTCGTGGCTGGCCGAAGTTCTGGAACAAGGCCGCCGTTTGGGTGAGCTGACATTTATTGGCGAGGCCGCTGACAAAGCACAGCAGCTGATTGCCACCATGTCCGGAGCGAGACAACAGTCGCGTCTGGAAAGCACCAATTTGGTTGAGAAAATCGCCGGACAATACCGACGAGAGCTAATGCACTGAATGAGGACGTTTACCGGGTAATGTATTTACTCGCAAAACTTACTTATAAATAGGTAAAAATGGAGAAGAGGCATGTTTTCAATGAATCACGCAATACACGACGGGGCACAAGCCACTCATTCCGGTTATGCCGGTGACCCCATGGCTGACGCCAGGCGATCACCCGACGTCCCTGTTCCTAAAACTGGCGAGTGGGCTGGAGCGGCAGGAAAGACCGCGTTCTGGCTGATATCAGGCGCGATACTAGGCGTTTCCACTATTGCGGCCGTTGGCTTGTTGCCTGCTGCTGAGCAGGTTAGGGTTTTGGCGGCCCTTGCCGCAGGGTTTGGTCTGGTTCACCTTTGGCTGATAGTTGATCAATCCAATCGCCTGGCGATGTTAGGCAGCGCGTTTTCAGGCACTGCCATATTGCTGTTGGCGCTCAATGCCTTACCCGGGCATCCGGGCCTGATCGGGGTGGCGTATGCATTAGGGGCTTTGGCCAGCTTTGCCGGAACAGAGCGGGCCAATCCGCTGCTGTTAATGTCCGGCTCAGGCTTGGCGGTATTGGCCCTGCTGGGTTCCTGAAACCGTGCTGTTTCGTGCTATTGTCCTGAAATTAGGGTCAAATTCGCCCCGTAGATGAGTCGGCACAGGTTCACGCAGGGCAGGGACAATCAGCATGAAACATGCGTGGTTTTCTGCGCTGCTGGTGATCAGCAGCGCGGCGGCCGAGGTTACTCTTGAGGCAGGGAAGAGCGATTATTTGCTCTCTGAGTCACTTCAGTACGTGGCGGTTGACACAAACCTGAACCGCAATGACGTGTTGGCGCTGCCAGCAACACAGTTTCGGGCAATACCCTCCAGCAATACTTTCGGCTTCAGTGCGAAAGCCCACTGGGTCACCGGCGAAATCCTCAATAGCTCACACCCTGACAGTCAATGGGTGCTGATGCTCGAGTCAGCGCTCTTGGATTATCTGGATCTGTACGTTGAAGACAGTTCTGGAACAGTGATTCGCAGCGTGAGCGGCGACCGTGAACCGTTTAGCCGGCGCTATGTAAACCATCGCTATTTCTCCTTCCCAATAACCATAGAGCCCGGTCAGCGAGTGCATATTGCGCTGCGCGTCTCCAGTGAAAGTACCATTCAGATTCCGATCAGGTTGATGACCTTAACCACACTGGCAGACCGCAATTACTTGGGACAATGGGGTCTGGGGCTACTGTACGGCGTATTGCTTGCGTTGGTGGCCTACAACTTCCTGTTATACCTATCGCTGCGGGACCCAACATTTCTGTATTACGTGATTTACGTAACGGCCTTTGCCTTGCTGCAGCTGTGCCTTAACGGGCTGAGTTTTCAGTTTTTCTGGCCCGAGGATCCCACCGTTGCCAACCGGGCGCTGCTATTGATATTGCCCTTGGCACAGCTGGCGATGTTGCAGTTCTGTCGGAGTTTTCTCAGCCTCAAAAACTCCGCACCTCAGCTGGACAGGCTTTGCCTGATGCTCATGGCGGTGCTGGCCTTAACCGCTGCGACCGCGTTTGTTGCTTCTTACAGCAGCGTGGTCCGACTCGCTACCGCCATGGTGTTTATGTCTGCTTTGGTGGTATTTGCAAGTGCGGTGAGCGCGTGGCGCCGGGGCTTCAAGCCCGCGCGGTTTTTTCTGATTGCCTGGGTGCTGGTAATTTTAGGAATGCTGGCGTATGCCGGCGTGTCCTTTGGTCTGTTTCCGAAGGTGTTCATTACCACGTATGGGATGCAGATTGGGTCAGCTGCAGAAATGGTGTTGTTGTCGTTTGCACTGGCTTACCGGATGCGGTTGTTGCAGCAAGAAAACCAGCGCATCGAATTTGAAGCCAGAACGCAGATGGAGCAGCGAGTGGCCGAGCGAACCGGAGAATTAAACGACGCGTTGACCCGTTTGGAGATCGCCAACCGGGTATTGGAAGAATCCAGCCAGCGCGATGGCCTGACCGGCGTATACAACCGTCGCCACCTGGATCTTTCGCTCACCAAGCTGTGGGCACAGGCCATTGACCAGGGTCGCCCGCTGGGGTTGATTGTGCTGGACCTGGATAATTTCAAACAGGTGAACGATCAGCGCGGCCATATGGCGGGTGATGACTGCTTACGCCAGGTTGCTGAGGTCATGGAACAAACGCTGGTAGAGCATCGTAGTGTATTGGCGCGTTTTGGCGGTGAGGAGTTTTTTGTGCTGTTGCCGGAAACTGATGGCGAAGACATCCTGGCGCTAGCACAAAGGCTGCGGGAGAGGATCGAACAGCGGGTGATCGTTAGCGAAGACCAGTCGTTTAAGGTGACCGTCAGCATTGGGGCGGCCAGTCTGACAGCAGGTCAGGGACGCACCTATCGTGATTTGGTGCGGGCCGCAGACAAGGCAATGTACGAGGCGAAAAATCAGGGCCGCAATCGCGTTGTGGGCGGTGGCGACCTGATGAGCAGCGATTACCGGGGTTGAGTGGCGCGAATCACCCGAAACGAGGGGTTGCCGGCAATCTCTGTAACCTGGGAAAACCGTTTGGCCAAGCGGCTGGGGTAGTCGAGAAATCGATTGGCCACCAGCCACAACTCGCCATCCCGAGTCAGTGCCTTGGCCGCGTCATCGAGCATTTTGTGGGTAACGGTCAGATCCTGATTCACACCCTGATGAAAGGGCGGATTGCTGATAATCCAGCGGAACGGGCCAGACTGCTCGGCGATGCCGTTAGCGCCAACAACCTCACCGCGAAGCTGGTTCTTTTCCAGAGTTTTGAGGCAAGAGCGCACCGCCAGCAAATCAACATCAAGCGCTGTTACCTGAGCGCCGCGTTGTGCGGCCGCAGCGCTGAGTACACCACAGCCGCAGCCAAAATCCAGGCATCTGCCCAGCATCTGATGGGGTAAATGGGCCAACAGCAGGGCGCTGGCGTCGTCCAGGCGCCCGTGGGCAAACACGCCAGGTAAACTGTGTAGCGTCAGATCGTCCAGCTTATGGCAATGCCAGTAACCTTCGATGTCGAAACTCATTGGCCGCACGGGGGCGCTGGCCTCAAACAGCATGCAATGACGGGCGGCATCGAGCTTTCTGCACTGAGAAAAGTGTTGGGAAAGGTGCTTGCCAGCTGAGGCAATGCCGGCCTTTTTTGCCCCCACCAACCAGAGTTTCCCATCCGGTGTCAGGCAGGCTGCCGCCAGCTCCAGGAGCATTTTCCAGCGCGCTTTGGACTTGGGTAAATACACCACAACATGGTGGCAGCTGTCGGAGTGTAGTTCACAGCTCACCTCCATATGCTGGGACATGTGTTGTGCATCGGCGTGATTCAACACGATGGCGCGCTGGGCGGAAAAGGGTTGCCAGAAACCATCTGCCGGCGGATTAATCCATAAACGCTCGGTATCTGCCGATAGCGCCTCGCGCTGGCGCAGCAGCAGTTCAGATTCAGCGTTCAGACGGCGCTCTCAGCAAACAGGTCGTATTCGTCCGCGCCGGTGATGTTGACGCTGACGAAGCTGCCAGGCCGCAGCTTGCCAGGGTTGGCAATGTGCACCACACCGTCAATTTCCGGCGCATCAGAGTAACTGCGGGCAATGGCGCCGGCGGGGGTTATTTCGTCGACCAACACTTTTTCGGTGTTGCCAATGCGGGCCTGAAGTTTGGCGGCGCTGATTTCCTGGGCCACCGCCATGAAACGATCGTAACGCTCCTGCTTTACCGTGTCTGGCAACGCTCCGTCCAGCGCATTGGCGCGGGCCCCGTCCACTGGGCTGTATTGAAAACAACCCACGCGATCGAGCTGCGCGGCGGCAATAAATTCCAGCAGCGTTTCAAACTGAGACTCAGTCTCTCCGGGAAAACCCACGATGAAGGTACTGCGCACAGCAATTTCCGGACAGATCTCCCGCCATCGTTGCAGCCGCTCCAGAGTATTGTGGGCTGCAGCCGGTCGGCGCATGGCTTTGAGAACTTGCGGGCTGCCGTGCTGCAAAGGCACATCCAGATAAGGCAGGATTTTTCCCTCCGCCATCAGCGGAATAATGCGATCTACGTGAGGATAGGGGTACACATAATGCAGGCGAACCCAGATACCAATGTCCCCCAGTGCCTTACATAAATCCTCCAGATTGCTGCGCCACGTTTGGCCGGCAAATGAGTATTCCGCGTATTTGATGTCGACCCCGTAGGCGCTGGTATCTTGAGCAATCACCAGTAATTCCCGCACGCCCGCTGCGCTCAGGCGGCGGGCTTCTGCCAATACGTCGCTGATGGGGCGACTGACCAGTCGGCCGCGCATATCCGGAATGATGCAAAAGCTACATTTGTGATTACAGCCTTCAGAAATTTTTAAATACGCGTAGTGTCGTGGCGTGAGCTTGATGCCCTGTTTGGGCACCAGCGATTCAAAAGGCAACTCTGGCGGAGGTGGTAAATGTTCATGCACCGACTCAACCACGGCGTCGTATTGTTGGGGTCCGCTGATATCCAACACTTTGGGATGCACATCCAAAATATCTTGCTCATTGGCGCCCATACAACCCGTGACCAGCACTCGGCCGTTTTCCTCCAGCGCCTCGCCAATGGTTTCCAGCGACTCTGCTTTGGCGCTGTCGATAAACCCACAGGTATTGACCACCACCAGGTCGGCCTGTTGGTAGTCGGGAACGATTTCGTAACCATCGGTTCGAAGCTGGGTAAGGATGCGCTCGGAATCCACCAGTGCCTTGGGGCATCCCAAGCTGACAAATCCTACGCGTGCGGAATTTTCACTGCTCATGCCTCATTATCCCTGAAACCTCTGTGAGTTACTCTATGCAAATGTTAGTACTCAAGTGTTTTGGTCTGGATTTACGCCTCCGATTATCGGTTACGGTCCTTCTATTGGCTTTGTGCACCCCAGGTGTGGT
Source organism: Lysobacterales bacterium (assembly GCA_045106555.1). Classification (GTDB taxonomy): domain Bacteria; phylum Pseudomonadota; class Gammaproteobacteria; order Xanthomonadales; family SZUA-38; genus JANQOZ01. Next base: position 242,177 of record JBGCET010000014.1, read on the forward strand.
CAGTGCCGCTGACGAAACCCCGCTGTTGGATCTGCTGGACGGTGAGCTAAAACGCTATATGACGACCCTTGCAGCCGGTGACCCGGAAGGCTATTTCTTGGCCTATCGAGTGGCAGACATCACCAGCCATTCATTGAGCGCCAGCTTTGGCGCGCTGGAACGCGACTCCCAGCAGCGTTGGCGAAGACTCTACGTAGAGGCTAGGGTTGGCGACTACCAGCGGGATAACACCCATGTGCTTCGCAGTGACGGTATTCGCGGCGGGGTGAACTATCGAAATAACTGGCAAACGCTGCCACTGGAAAATGATTCTCAGGCACTGCGTGAACTGATTTGGCAATCCACCGACCGGGTGTACCAGCAAGCCCTGGATCACATGGCCAAAGTGACCAGCAACCTGACGGTGAAAGTGACTGAAGAAGACACCTCGGCAGACTTTTCTCGGGAAAAACCGGTGGAATTTATCCAGCCTGAGCCCGAATCAGAGTTTCCGGCCTGGCTCTGGCCGGACCGCTTGCGAAAATACTCTCAGCGATTTGCCAGCAATGCCGACCTGCTGGTTGGGCGGGTTAGTCTGGCGCAAACCCGCACGTTGCAGCATTTGGTGAATAGCGAAGGAACTCGATTGCGTCAGGGCAGCGTTCTGTTCAAGCTCACCCTTGAGGTGATGGTGAAAGCCGAAGATGGCATGGAAATGCCATTGAGCCGCACCCTGCTGGCGGCGAACGTCGACGAATTGCCTGATGACAACGCCGTGATGGCAGAAATTGACGCGTTGCTCCGTCAGGCCCAGGCGCTGAAGACCGCGCCCCTGGTAACCGCGTACTCCGGCCCGGTGTTGCTGGAAGGGCGGGCCAGTGCGGTGTTTTTCCATGAGTTGCTGGGACACCGGGTGGAGGGCCATAGGCTGCGCCGAGAAGAAAGCGCGCAGACCTTAAAGCGCAAGCTAGGTGAAGCAATTTTGCCGCCTGGGTTTAACGTCTTTTTTGATCCAACCCGCGAAACATTCAACGGCGAGAGATTACTCGGAAGCTATGAGGTGGACGATGAGGGGGTGCGGGCGCAACGAGTGGATGTTGTAGAAAATGGCGTGTTGAGTAATTTTCTGATGTCCAGGATCCCCATCGAAGGGTTCGATAAATCCAATGGCCACGGCCGCGCTCAGGCACTCAGTGGCCGTTCGCCGGTGGCTCGCCAGTCCAATCTGTTTGTGGAGGTGGAAAAGCCGCTTTCTCCCCAGCAACTCAAAGCGCAATTTCTGGCGTCAATTGAGAGCTCGGAAAAAGGGTATGGATTGGTGATTCGTGACGCAACTGGAGGGTTCACCACCACTAACCGGCAAAACCCCAATGCGTTGAAAGTGATACCCACTTTGCTCTACAAGATGTATCCCGACGGCCGAGAGGAGTTGGCCCGGGGCGTTGACGTGATCGGAACGCCGCTGCTGACCCTCAGCCATATTCAAGCGGGTGCAAGCGACCCTCAGGTGTTCCATGGCTGGTGTGGGGCTGAGTCGGGCTTTGTGCCGGTGTCACTGGTAGCGCCAACGGTGTTGCTGGATCGCTTGGAAGTGCAGCGCAAGTCTCGATCCCAAACCCGTCCTCCGATTTTACCTAACCCCGTACCGGAGGACGCGCCATGATGCTCAGCAAACGGACCGCCCGCGGCACCGGCCGGATATTGGCAGTAGCGTTGCTGCTGGTGCCGCTGTCCCCGGTCTGGGCTCAGAAAGCGGATGGACCTGCAGCCGACCCGTTGTCCTCCGCCATGGCCGATGAGCTGCAGCGCAGCCTGGAGCAACTCAAGCTGGGCGACGAGCCGCTGCCTTATTACGTGGAATACCGTCTGGAAGATCGCTCCACGCTGGTGGTGAAAGCCACCCTTGGCGCCGTGGCGAATGAAATCTCCAGCCACTACCGCACTGGCCACGTGCAGGTGCGCGTGGGTGACTACGCGCTGGACTCGTCGCTGGTGACGCGCTTTGGCCATGGTGGCTCGGCCCTGCATCGGTACTACGCGCCGAACAACTTTCGCCTGCCGTTGGACAATAACTACCAGGCCGTGCGCCGCTCGTTTTGGTTGGCCACGGACCTGGCGTACAAGCGTGCCTTGGAAGACTACGCGGTAAAACTGGCCGACAAACAGGCGATGACCGATCGCGATGGCCTGGTAGACTTTTACCCCGCACCTCGGGTCTCTGTGCAGGAACTGAGTACGCCTCCAGCCATCGACCCCGCCGAAGCACGTCAGCTGACTCGGTCGTTGTCTAAGGTGTTAGCAGGGTTTCCAGAGCTTTATGAATCTACGGTATGGCTGCAGGTGCAATATCGGGATATTCGTTATTTGAATTCTGAAGGCAGCGTGTTTCGGCGTCAGGTGCCCGACGTTACCTTAGGCGCCATCGCCAGAACTCAGGCTGAAGATGGCGCAATCTTATGGGATTTTGAGCAACTGAGAGTTCGAAGCGCTGACGATTTGCCCAATCAACAAGCACTGGCTGAGCAATTGGCTATTCTGGGCCAACGCTTGACCCAGGCACGCTTAGCCAGCCGGTTGGACCAATATGTGGGCCCAGTGATGTTTGAAGGGCAGGCCGCCGCCATCTTGTTTGCCAATATGTTTGCCTCTCAGCTGCAGTCGGTGCCCCGCATGGTGGCCTCCGAACCCAACATGCAACCTTGGGTAGCAGACCTGCAGGCGCGCCAGCAGCGGTTCGGTCGTAAGCTGGGCTCTCGGGTGCTGCCCAGGGGCGCATCGTTGGTGGACGACCCGACCTTGGATCGATTCAACACGTTGCCGCTGATTGGACGCTATCGGGTAGACGATGAAGGCGTGGCGGGTGTGCGTAAAACGCTGGTGGAGGACGGTCGCCTGAAGCAAATCCTCTCCAGCCGCATACCAATGTATGGCACGACCCAAAGCACGGGTAACAGCCGGGGCGGCTTTCCCATGCCCGGTAACCTGGTATTGACCAGTGACGTTGCCGCCAATAGCGAAGAGCGAGCTGAGCTGCTGGAAGAATTGCGTATCGACGCCGGCACGGATTTTGTGGTGATTGTGGAAAAGCTGGCTGACCCCCAGGCCCAGCGTCAGCTGCAATCCATGCAAAGCGTGGCCATGTTCAATTACGGCGAGCGCCTGCCCGAGGCGCTGGTAGCCTGGCGCCAGTTTCCCGACGGTCGGCGAGAGCGCATCAGAAACCTGAATATTGAACGATTTGCGGTGCGGGAATTTCGCCGCCTGGAAGCCATTGGGGACGACCATTACGTGCACTCCATGACGCCGTCCTTTCCCAGCGGCGGGTATTTTTTGGCGGGTGTTCGCGGTCGTCTTGAGCCAGCCAGTTATGTGGTCCCCAGCCTATTGTTCGAAGAGTTGGCCATTGCCGACAGCAAAACCATGGACCGTCGCCCGCCGGTATTACCGCGCCCACCATCACCCTGAAACCGGGGCATAGGCTCTACAGCGGTTGATCGCCAAGGGCAGATTTATGGCCCTTTTGGCACTTACTAAAAACTAATTGCACGCTGGATGCTAATTACCTGTAACCAATCCGTTTTCCGCGTCGTCTAAGGGGACAAAGCATGCAAAAGGGGACGCCTGCCAGCGTGGCCTTTGCCTGTCGCCAAGCCACGCAAGCTGAGGAGGTACAGTGTCGCAGGCCCTTGAAACACCCAATGCCCAACCCGGGCTGAAAATTGCTGATACGTCTGCTCAAGATGTGTCGGTTGCTCCGAAAAATCCACTGCAGCGCTGGTTGATTCCCGGTGTCGCCTTGCTCGTGCTGTTAGCCCTTGCCTGGTGGGCCTACCCCATGGTGCAACGCTGGGCGGGTTCCAGCGTGTCGGTGCCACTGGATCGGCTGCGCGTAGCGACCGTGAGTCGAGGCAATCTGGTGCGTGATGTGTCCGTACAAGGCCAGGTTGTGGCGGCGGTAAGCCCAACGGTTTTCGCTCCCGCTGATGGCACAATCACGCTGCTGACCGAAGCCGGTGCCAGTGTGGAGAAAGACCAGGTGCTGGCCAGATTGGACAGCCCGGAGCTAACCAATCGCCTACAGCAGGAAGAAGCGAACTTACAGCGTCTCGATGTGGCTTTGCAGCGCCAGCGTATTGAAAGCCGGCAGAAGTCCCTCGACAACCAGCGCGTTGTTGATCTGGCGTCCGTGACCCTCGAGGCAGCCGACCGGGAAAAACGTCGAGCCGACGCCGGATACAAGATTTCGTCTATTTCTGCCATTGATTTTGAAAAAGCTCAGGACGATCTGCGCAATGCCGAGCTATCTCACACTCACGCGGTAGCCAACGCGGCGTTGGACGAGGAGCGATTGGCATTTGAGTTACAAACCCGGGAGCTGGAGGTAGAAGGCCAAAAGTTGCTGGTGGATGATCTGACTCGACAGGTGGGCGACCTGGCATTGATTTCGCCGGTTACCGGTGTGGTGGGCAATTTACTGGTTGAGCAAAAAGCGGCAGTGGCACGCAACATCGGTGTGCTGACCGTGGTGGACCTGACCGTCTTTGAGGTGGAAGCCCAAGTGCCCGAGAGCTATGCCGATGATGTCGGCCTTGGCATGGTGGCGGAAATTAACGTGGGCAATGAAATGTGGCCAGCCCAGGTTGTGGCGGTATCGCCGGAGATTGTGGCAAATCAAGTAACCACACGACTGCGTTTTTCCGGCGACCGTTCGCCCTCGGTACGCCAAAACCAACGGTTGACTACCCGAATATTGCTGGAAGAACGGCCCGATGTACTTACCCTTCGCCGCGGCCAGTTTCTCGATACCGGTGGTGGCCGTATCGCCTACGTTTTGGGTGACGATTATGTGGCCCGACGGCGCGCTATTGAGGTGGGTGCGCGGTCTTTGAGCGATGTAGAAATTGTGTCCGGCCTTGAGCCTGGCGAGCGAGTGGTGGTGTCGAGTATTGATGCCTTCCGCAGCGCTGATTCTGTTCTTGTTACCCAATAACTGATTCCTGGAGAAAACCATGCTGAGCATGCAGAACGTTGCCAAAATTTATCGCACCGACACGGTGGAAACCCACGCCCTGCGGGAATTTTCCATGGACGTAGGGGAGGGGGAGTTTGTGGCGGTAACCGGGCCTTCAGGTTCGGGTAAAACCACTTTCCTGAACATCGCAGGACTGCTGGAGACCTTTGACAACGGCACCTATAGTCTGGATGGAAAAGACGTTTCCGGGTTGAACGACGCCCAACGTTCCAATGTGCGCAACGAAAAAATTGGCTTCATTTTCCAGAGTTTCAACTTGATCCCCGACCTGAACGTGTTTGACAACGTGGACGTGCCGCTACGTTATCGTGGCTTCAAAGCGGCAGACCGCCGCCAACGTATCCAGGGGGTGCTGGAAACCGTGGGCCTTGGATCCCGAGCAAAGCATCTACCCTCCCAGCTATCGGGAGGACAGCAACAACGTGTGGCCATCGCCAGGGCGCTGGCTGGCCAGCCGCGATTCTTGCTGGCTGATGAGCCTACAGGAAACCTGGACTCGCAAATGGCGGCCAGCGTTATGGGCCTTCTGACCGAAATTAACCAAACGGGTACCACCATCATTATGGTGACCCACGACCCATCGCTGGCCCAGCAGGCCACTCGCAATATTTTTGTTCGCGACGGTCAGGTGAGTGAAGATAACCAGGTGCAGCCGCTGCCTGAAGCGGCCACGGCTTAAGGTCATGTTTCAGTACTACATCAAGCTGGGGTGGCTTAGCATCCTGCGTAATCCGATATTAAGCCTGCTGATGGTGATGGCCATTGCGGTGGGTATTGGCGCCTGCATGACCGTGTTGACGGTGAATTACATGATGTCCAGCAATCCGATTCCGCATAAGTCGGATCAGCTGTTTTATGTGCAGGTGGACAGCTGGGATGCCAATGGGTTTGAAGACGGTGACGACCCGGTAGACCAGATGACCTACTTGGATGCGATGGCCCTAATGAAGGCCAAAAAGGCTTTCAGACAAACCGCCAGCGCCCGGGCAGGTTTGGTGCTAGAGCCCGAGCAGGAAGACGAACGCCCTTTTTTGGTGGACGTGAGAACCACCCACGCCGATTTTTTTCCTATGTTCGACCTGCCATTTCAGTATGGCTCTGGCTGGGATTCATCCGCCGATGACGCGATAGAGCAGGTTGTGGTGTTAAGCCGAGAAATTAACGAGCGGGTGTTTGGCGGCGAAGATTCGGTGGGCCGGCGAATCACCCTCAGCGGGCTCAATTATCGGGTGGTTGGGGTCGTCGATACCTGGAGCCCCATCGTGAAGTTTTACGACGTGACTAACGGTGCGTTTAACGAACCCGAAGATATCTATATTCCGTTTAGCCTGATGGTGGCGAACGAGATGTCGCGCAATGGCAACACCAACTGCTGGAAAGAACCCGATAGCGATGGCTTTGAAGGTTTCCTTGCCGGTGAGTGTGCCTGGATACAGTTTTGGGCCGAACTGCGCAATAACTCTGAAAAAGATGAGTACATGACCTTCCTGAATGCTTACGCCGAAGAACAAAAAGCGTTGGGCCGGTTTCCCCGGCCGCTGAACAATCGGCTGAACAATGTCATGGAGTGGATGGAAGATCAGGAAGTGGTGGCGGAAGACGCCCGCGTAATGATGTGGCTGGCCCTGCTGTTCCTGTTGGTGTGTTTGCTGAACACCATTGGATTGCTGCTGGCGAAGTTTCTGGGTAAATCTGGAGACATCGGCCTGCGTCGGGCCTTGGGTGCTACCAAGGGCACGCTGTTTACCCAGCACCTTATAGAATCGGGAATGATTGGGTTGGCCGGCGGCCTGGTGGGGCTGGCGTTAACTTGGCTGGGCCTACAGGGCGTGCAGAAACTGTTTGGCGAGTTCATCCAGAACTTTGCCACGCTGGATTGGGTGATGATGCTAACCGCTCTGGGCCTGGCCGTTGTCTCGGCTCTTCTGGCCGGCCTGTATCCCACTTGGCGGGCCTGCAATATTGCGCCTGCCAGTCAGCTGAAAACTCAATAGGGGACGGAGACAGACATGGAAATTGGACCGATCTGGCGCGCCATGACGCGCAACAAAACCGGCGCAATTTTAATTGCGCTGCAAATCGCCGTCACCATGGCCATTATGGTGAATGCCATTGCCATAATTCAGGAGCGAAGCCGCCTGATGGCTCGCCCTAGCGGCGTGGACGAACCCAACGTGTTCTTTTTAAGCAGTGTGGGTTTTGGCGAGGGCTTTAACGAACGCCTGGCTATTGCCGAAGACCTGGATGCCATCCGAAATACTCCAGGGGTAGTGAATGCCATGCAGTCCAATTCCATTCCTCTATCAGGTGGCGGATGGTCCATGGGCCTGCAAACCGAAACTGGAGATGAGGCAGAGTCCACCGGGGTTGCGGTGTATTTTGTTGATGAGCATGGTCTGGATACATTGGGTGTGGAGTTGCTGGCAGGAGAGAACTTCAGCACCAACGATATTGATTGGCGAGAGCGCCAGGCCAACGACTGGCCGGCCAAGGTACTGCTAACCAAAGCCATGGCCGAAACCCTGTTCCCAGATGATTTTATGGAAGCCATCGGCAACACGGTGTACATCAACGGTAATGAACCCATGACGGTAACCGGCCTGGTGAAGCAGCTACAGGCACCGTGGAACGGCTGGAACGGCGTTGAGCGGGTGATGTTGGTTCCCAGCCATACGCTGTTTGGTTCAACTCGCTATATCATCCGCGCCGAGCCTGGCCAGCGCGATCGGCTGATGCCGGAAATTGAGGAGATGCTGGCTGAAAGCAATCGTAACCGCATCATTCGCGGCACCCGCTCCATGGAAGAAAACCGCCAGCGCAGCTACGAGGGCGATCAGGGCATGGTGCGAATGCTGATCTTTGTGGTTACTCTGCTGACGGCGATTACAGGTTTGGGCATTGTTGGCCTGGCCAGCTTCAGCGTTAGCCGGCGCACCCGACAGATTGGCACCCGGCGCGCACTGGGCGCCACCAAGAGCGCCATACTGCGCTACTTCATGACCGAGAACTTCATGATCAGCCTGATTGGCGTCGTGGTGGGCGGTGCGCTGGCAGTTGGGCTAAACATGTGGATGGTGGATGAGTTTGGTTTATCGCCGCTGAAATGGATGCTGGTACCCACAGCCATGGTATTGCTGCTGATTGTTGGTCAGATTGCCGTGCTGGGCCCCGCCAGGCGGGCCGCCTCAGTGCCGCCCGCGGTGGCTACGCGTAACGTTTAATTGCTTACTCAAACCCGTCGGCGAATACCACGGGGATGAGTGACAAACCTAAAATAGGGGTGAGCGCCTGCCAAGACCGACAGTCCTGAGCAGGCGCGCAGTCTTCGATGACAAACGCCCGCATGATCACACTGCCACTGCCATTGCCACTGCTTGGCGGGTTCCATAAGAACACCAGTTCTGCTTGATCTTTAACCGTGGCGTGAGTGTGTGAAATGGCCCACTCACCGCAGTTGGCTGGCGCGGGCACGAACTGAAAGTTGCCGCTGGGTGGGAGCTCAAACTGACCCGCCCCAACGCCGGCCCCAGACAACGCCCAAAGCAATACCCCGCGAACCATCCGTAGCGGATCAGCGTTGCGCACGCGAACAACGGCTGGCCGGCCAGCGCGATAGCCATTGCCATCGACCGCTAACGTCCAGCCTGTGGGTGGCGGACTTGCCAGCGTTGTAGCCATTTCCTGCAGCGGCAGATTGTTGACTTGGCAAATGGGTGAGCCCTGGGAGAAAGCGCCGACCTGCTGGCTTGCCAGAGCGGCGCCCAGTAGGGTTGCATTCACCACGGCGCGCCGTGTCCACAGCGTAAATTTCAAAGCCCTGAAGGCGAGTAAATTCATGGGGTCGTTTTATCAGCCAACGGCGTGTCAGTCGTTAAAGTTACGTAAAACCCTGGGCAATTCTGCCGCTCGGGTCCAATGTAAATGTGACGCAGTGCACGAATTTGGCTGTCAAGTCTTTTCCCCACCATGATCTACGGCTAGCGTCTGTGGCATGAAGCTAAGGACCCTCGCTGATGGACGTTTTTCAGAAACACTTGTCACCCTTGTTTCGCTCTCTCGCCTTACTCGCGGGTATCACGTGTGGCTTTGCCAGCGCGGCCGCCACAGACGCAACCAAAGGCGCAGCACCGGATCTGATTTTTGCGTCGGATTTCGAGGGCGTCAGTAGCGGTGCGCTGACCTCCGAACAGGCAGCGCGCTTCCTGACTCAGGCCACCTTTGGACCGACTCTTGAAGAGATTGACCGCGTGCGGGCTATGGGCATCGATGCGTGGATCGCCGAACAAAATCAGCAGCCGGCCTCGCGCCAGCTGCCGTTCCTGGATAACCTGATCCAACAGGCCATCAATGCCGGCCAGTCGATTGAGGTATGGCAGGACAAGCGGCAGGAAATTTGGTGGCGCAATGTGCTGCAGGAGCCGGACCAGCTGCGCCAGCGGATGGCGTTTGCCTTGTCGCAAATTTTAGTTGTTAGCGACCAAAACGGCGCCCTGGAGGGCAACCCCACAGCGCTGGCTAACTTCTACGACATGCTGGCTGAAAACGCCTTTGGCAACTATCGAGACCTGCTTCTACAGACGACCTTGAACCCGGCCATGGGTCATTACTTGTCGATGTTTAGAAACCGTCGCCCGGATGAGTCGTTGAACATTCGCCCGGACGAAAACTATGCCCGCGAAATCATGCAGCTGTTCAGCGTGGGTTTGATTCAGCTTAACCCCGATGGCACCGCGGTGGACGGCGACGCCGGAACGCCTGGCATTCAAGCGGTACCCGCCTACGACCAAGACACCATTCGGGGTTTTGCCCATGTGTTTACCGGTTGGAACTACTCCACCTGTGACGCCATTCAGCCAGAAGGCAATGAGGAAGGGTTTAACTGGTGGGCGTGGGAGTATTGCAGCGCTGGCGAAGAAAATCAGGACTGGCGGATACAGGCCGGTTGGCGCACCCCCATGCGTCCCTGGGATGAAGGGAGTGATCTGGGTGAGGTTTACCACGCGGTGGATGGCAGCAAACAGCTATTGGATTACCCAGGTGTGACGTTAGCCGGCGGCGTCTTGCCTGCTGGCGGAACGGCCAGAAGCAATATGGACGCGGCCATAGACAACATCTTTAATCACCCCAACGTTGGCCCATTTCTCTCGAGACGATTGATTCAACGTTTCACCACCAGCAATCCAACCCCGGCTTACGTAGGCAGAGTGGCCGCGGCGTTTAACAACAACGGTAGCGGCGTTCGCGGCGACATGGGTGCGGTGGCGCGGGCGATATTGACCGACCCGGAAGCCCGAGATCCGCAACAGGCACCGAGCTATTTCGGCAAGCTTCGTGAGCCGCTCCTGAGAGTGAGCCAACTGTGGCGTGCGCTGGACGGACGTTCCAGCGATGGACGTATTCGCGAAGGCTGGCCCGACAATTACGGCGCCCAAGCCGTGCAGCGCTCACCCACCGTGTTTAACTTTTTCCTGCCCGATTATCAGCTTCCCGGTGAGCTGAGAGACGCCGGCCTGTTTGCGCCGGAATTTCAAATCACCACTGACACGTACCTGCTCAGGATGACCAACACTCTGGGCGGTAAGGTGTTTTGGGAATATCAGGGCAACGACAATATCTTGAGTTACGACCCGGTGGCGGTAAGCCTGGAGCGAGAGCTCGCGATGGCAGAGAACGCCACCCAACTGGTAAGCCACATCAACCTGCTGTTTATGGCCGGGCAGATGTCGCAGCAGATGTACGATTTGTTGGTAGCCCACGTGGAGTCTATCGGCGTGGACTCCTGGGAGGGCTGGGCCAGGGAGCGTGTTCAAGATGCTCTATGGCTGACGTTGACGTCCCCTGAATATGTGGTGGAGAAATAATTATGGCAGCAAAACATCGACGAGAATTTTTGCGCAAGTCTTTATGTGCCCTGGCGGGCAGCGCGTCGTTCACCTCAGTGATGGGCAAAGTGCAGCTTAGCGCTGGCGCAAGCCAGAAGATGCTGAAAGGTGCTGGTGATAACTACCGCGCCATGGTTTGTCTGGACCTTTCCGGCGGCAATGATTGCTTCAACACCATAGTGCCCACCGATACTGGAAACTACGGCACCTACGCTGCAACCCGCTCAAATCTCGCCGTGCCGCAAAACCAGCTGCTGCAGCTCACCGGCGTTGATTATGGATTACACCCAGAGATGTCGGGCACCCAGGAGATGTTCAACCGCGGAATGGCCGCTGTCGTCGGCAACGTTGGGCCTTTGGTACGACCCGTAGACAAGCAGCTTTATGAACAGCCCGGCACACCGCTGCCGCCGCAACTATTTTCCCACTCCGATCAGTCTGTGTTGTGGCAATCGCCTCGAGCTGATGCCCAGGTGCGGCGTGGATGGGGTGGGCGGCTGGCCGATATATTTGCCGCCAGTAACGCAAACCCGGTGCTGTCGATGAATGTATCCATGGACGGAGAGAATGTGTTCCAGGCCGGCGATCTTGTGTCGCCGTATTTCATGTCTACCGACGGTGTAGAAGATATCTCTACCATTCAAACCGGCGCGGCAAACTGCGAAGACGGTGGCCAGGGGTGGAACCGTCGCCGCTGTCTGTCGTTCAACGCGCTGCGCGACATGAATCACGATCACCCCTTTGAGCGCGCATACGCGGGGCTGCTGCGAGGCACGATGGCGACATCTGCCCAGGTGCGAGAAGCCATTGCGCTTTACCCCGAAAATGCCGCCGTGTTCCGACCCTTCTGGGAGCGCAACGGCTTAAGCTGGAACCCCGACAACCTGGCAGAGTTACCTTCGCTAGCCCAACAGCTGCTGATGATTGCTCGCGTGATCCAGGCCAGGGGCGACCTGCAGATGAGCCGGCAGTTGTTCTATGCCCGTATCGGCAGTTTTGATACCCACGGTTCTCAGCTGGCCGACCATCCACCATTGCTGGCCGATTTATCCGCATCCGTCGCCGCGTTTTACGATGTGCTTGAAGACCCGGCGTTTGCCCTGTCTAACGACGTGACCGCATTTACCGTGTCTGAGTTCGGCAGAACCTTAACCATCAACGGCGACGGCACTGACCACGGCTGGGGCGGACATCACTTGGTATTTGGTGGCGCGGTGAACGGCGGGCAGATTTACGGCACCATGCCTAACCTGGACGCGTCCGAATCCAACCCAGATAACGCCGGTTGGGGACAGATTATTCCCACGCTGTCGGTAGACCAATACGCAGCAACACTGGCTAGCTGGTACGGACTTTCCACCGAAGATCGCAATACAATATTTCCCAACCTACAGTTCATGAGCGGAAACTTATTGTCGGTGAGCGGACCCGACCTGGGGTTCATGCAGCCAGGATAGCGCCGGCGAGCCATAGGGAAAGTTACCGGTCTAACGGACTGATCACGCCTCGGCCACCTCGGTTGAGCACATGGGTGTAAATCATGGTGGTGGATACGTCTTTGTGCCCTAGCAGCTCCTGAACGGTGCGGATATCGTAGCCATCCTCAAGAAGGTGTGTCGCAAAGCTATGGCGGAAGGTATGGCAGGTGATGTGTTTATTAAGGCCGCAGCGGTTCCTGGCATCACCTAAATGCTTGTTAATTGCAGATGCGGAAAGGTGATGCCGCGCCAATAGCCCCGACCTCGGATCAACCGAGCGGTGAGGTGCAGGAAATACCCACTGCCAACCCCATTGTTTTTGGGCGCGCGGATATTTCTTTACCAGAGCGTTTGGTAATACGACGTCGCCGTACCCTTTTTCCAGGTCAGCAATATGCAACCGTTGGGTACGTTGCAGGTGATCAGTTAGAGGGGCGATCACCTGCAGCGGCAGCATTGATATACGATCTTTATTACCTTTACCTTCACGTACCATTATCGTGTTTTTATGCAAATCAATATCTTTCACGCGGAGGCGCAGCGCTTCCAATATTCGCAATCCGGCACCGTACAGAAGCGCAACCACCAACCAATGCCAGCCCGTCAAGCAATCCATGATCCTAGTTACCTCAGATTTCGTTAAGACCACTGGGAGGCGATTTGGCCTCTTTGCTCGGACAACGTCATCAAGTTGCGGCATTGCCATTTTTAAGACGTGGCGGTAAAGAAACAGCAGGCCATTCAACGCTTGGTTTTGCGTTGAAGGTGCAACTTTTAGTTCGATAGCAAGATGAGAAAGAAAAGACTCGATGGCGGACTTTCCGAGTTTTCCGGGATACGTACCGCCATGAAAACGCACGAATCGACGAACCCAACCGGTATAAGCCTGCTCAGTACGATAGCTGTAACCGCGAACTCGGATCTCACGAATAACCGCATCGGTCGGTAATGGTTGTCAGAATCGGTCACCGCCGCGATGTATATCGCGCCCTCTAACTATGCAATGCAGTTGACTGGCTGCGCCGGCAGCTGATCGCAGGCGTTATACGGCATGAATCGCCAACCTGATAGTTTTACCGCGAATGGTTACCTTGTGATCCCAGAGGTACTTTCGCTCGATGATATTGCTGAAATAGCAGATCATTTGCGAGAATTCTCAGGTCGTAGTGCCAGGACTAGAAGGCTTCTAAGATTCTCCTGGTGTTCAGACCTTGCAGGAAGCATTCGGCTCAATGGTCAGGTTGCTGATATGCTGCCTTCGAGCTACGTTTCGATTCAAGCAACTTATTTTCCCAAGTGCGAGAACGATAATTGGAAGGTGCCACTGCACCGAGATTTTTTCGTTCCGCTCAAGGAGCGACGTGATACCCCAGGCTGGAGTGGTTGGTCTGAGAAGGAAGGTGTGCAGTTCGCTCGACCACCCACAGAGATTCTTGAGCGCCTTGTAGCCATTCGCGTACATCTGGAGGCAAGTACCACCACTAACGGCCCGCTTTTTGTCGTGCCAGGTTCCCATCTAGGACCTAGTGATTCTGATCGGGTTGCCTGTGAGGTTCCGGCCGGTGGTGCGCTGGCAATGCGGCCGTTAGTCTTGCATGCTTCATCAAAGGTTCAAGAAGGAACCCGACGTGTGCTTCATTTTCTATTTGGCCCCGAGCATCTGGAACATGGGCTGGCGTGGGCAGATGCCGTATAACCAATCATTCCAGCAGACTCGGGATGTCAGTCACGACCCTTGCATCCGTAGGGCTCGCGCCAGCCATGTTCCTTGGCATCCGTTCCAGCTGTGGGTGCTAAACTGAGGCGTAGGAGGTACCGCACATGTCCACAGCGAAAGACGAGCTATCTCAGCTGATAGCAAATCAACCCGATGACAGTTCGCAAGAGCAGATCATTCGAGACTTGGCTTTTCATTTGATGGTTCAACGTGGGCTCGCGGACAAAAGAGCGGGACGTACGATATCCAACGATGAGATGCATCAACGCATTCGACAATGGCGCAAATAGTTTGGACGGACGAAGCCGAGCGTTGGTTTCGAGATATCTACACTCACATTGCAAAGGATGACAAATCAGCCGCAATTCGTGTCATCGACGGAATCTATGCGAAAGCACAATTGCTCGTGGGCTTGTTGTGCCGAGTTTTTTCAGCTGACCTTCAACAAGCCCCGCTCTTCGAGTTCCAGTAATAGCAGTTGCTGAATTAGGAAGTCTTTGGTGGTTTCCGGGTGCTCCAGGTGAACGCGCTCAAGAAACGGTTTGGCCGCTTCTTCGTCGTCCTTGTGGAGTAAAGCCTTGAACGAGGCGGCAATAAATTGGCCAGGTCGGGTGCTTAACTCTTTGATTTTCCGCAGGCTGGCGCTCAGCGCAATTTCCTGCTCGGTCAGGTCAGTCCCCAGCGGATAGGCAGGCAACATGCCTTTTTTCAGGTACGGATTCAGCGTTTCGCGCAGGTACTCCGGCGTGTTGTTTTGGGCTTGCGCCGGAATACGATAATTCTTCTCAACTTTGCCGTGACTGTGGGCGAACTCCAGCAACTCTTCCTGAAAGCGCGAATCAGCAATGTTAATCAGCCTTTTTATCACTTCTGAGTCGCTTTGCCCCCGCAGGTAAGCCACGCCGTATTCGGTCACGATTACATCGCGCAGATGTTTGGGAATCGTGGCGTAGCCATAAGTCGGCACAACGTTTGATTCCATGTGCCTGCCATGACCTCGGGTACTTCGAATACAGAGGATCGAATGAGCGCCGGGCAGATCCTGGGCCATAGCCACAAAGTTGTATTGGCCACCAACGCCACTGATTACCGTGCCGTTTTCCAACGCGTCGGAAGCTACCGTCCCGTTCAGCGCCACTTTCATTCCGGTGTTGATGAAACGGGCCTTTGTTCGCTGTGCACAATAGAGGTGAAAATCCAACAACAGCTGATTGGTGCGGCGGACTCCGGTCATACAGATTTCTTCCCGCTGCCCCTCGTCCAGGTCGCGCAATTTCTGGTAGAAATCGCTAGGGCCGAGGAAGAATCCGCCGTGCAGGAGGCGGCCATGGCGTAGTGGTTTGGCGCGAACGCTCTCAAGCAGCAAATTCCGAGTATCGGTTGCGTCTAGGTCGTTGACGGTTTTTCTGCCGTCGACCACCAGGTTGGAAGCGTCAATACTGACGTTCTCCGACACGATTCCCCAGTACTGCAGATCCTGCAGCGATTGCGGGTCAAGAACAGCGGGAATCACGCCCTTTTTTCTACCGTAGTCATACAGACGTTCATCGACGACCGGATTAATCGCGCCCGCGTTCAGGCCTTGCTGAAGGATCAGGTTGTCATAAACTTTGCGTTTGACTATGCCCTGTTCGATGAGATGCATCATGCCGTTAACGAACATCTCTGTGGACACATAAAGTCCTTGCTCGAATCGGCCGCCATCTTCCACTAGGGGATTGGACTGTTGCGTCAGCTTGTCGACAATTGCCCGATACTCGGCGTTATGATGCTGGCGCACAATGCAGGCGTGGGCGACGGCGTCACCCAGTGACCCAATACCAATCTGCAGCGTGCCGCCATCAGCAATCATAGTGCTGGCATGCAGCGCGGTGGCGTAGTCGCGCAGGGGAACGGCAGCGTTTGGCACGGCGAACAGCGTTTTGTCGTATTTTGGGTTACGCACTACCCAGTCAAATGCCTCGGACGGCAACTCAGCGTCATGTTCCATAAACGGAAGGTCGTTGTGAGTCTGAGCAAGCGTTAACACTGGTAGTTGCTGTGCGTCTATTTTGTCCAGCATTTCCAGGGTGATATCTGGATTGCAGGACAAGCTGAGCTTCAGTCCCTGATCAGTATCTTTTTCCGCCACCATCTGCACCAGAATATTGAGCCCCAGGTCAAGCATGTCGCGAACGATATGCGTGTAGTTGCTGGAGATATAGTTTTGTTGGGCCGTGTCCTGGTTCTTCATCGAACCGGCTTTGAAATAGACTTCGCTGACCTGGATATTGGGCGGGAGTGCGCCCGCTTTGAGCGGCTGAAGAAATGCTAGCTCTTCATAGTCGCCAAACAGGCGTGCCAGAATCGGATCGGCCAGACCGGCCTCGATATGGCTACCGGGTTTTGGCACTTCCAGACAAAGTGCAGTGACAATATGCAGGGAAAGCGCAGGATCTGCCGATACCCGGTGGTAAAAAGCATTCAATAGTTGCACCGGCTTTCCCAGCGCCAGCGGTGCGCCAATGATCAGATTGTTACCCACAGCCTTGATCGCAAGGTCTACACATTCTTCGACAGTTGTCAGGATGTTGCTCACTGGCACTTCTCCAATTGGTTGTGACCGAACCGCTGAGACTTTACTCCAGGGTGATGTTTGCCGCCCATAAACGATTCAGATTTACCCCATTAGTAGACTGGAAAACCGTTGTCCAATGCCCCTGTGGAAAATACCTAGACGGCGACAGCCAATTTCACCATAGGCTTTTTATCGCCGCGAGCCGACAGGGTTGCGCAGTAGATACTGTAGTTAGCCCGGGAAAATTGACATCGAGGCGGGATGACAAAATCTTGCATCGTTTTACCGATGCTTGCTGTTGGGTTTTTATGACAGAATTATGAATCAGGATTTGAATGAATTACCGCTGGCATTGAACTCAAGGTTTTCTAACATTGAGATTGTAAAACGATCAGCAGGTTCTTTTGTTCTCAACAGTGCCGAGAAGTTATGCCCAATCACAATATGGATCGACAAAAACCTAAACGGATACTCAGCTAGTCTGGTGAGTCCTAAGGTATCGATTTTGCCCGTTGTACGGCGTGGGCTACCTTTTCATGAAGCACTCTCATAGATGTCGGTTTTTGCACTGCTGCGCACAACCCTTGGCCTTGGAAGCGATTTAGAATTTCCTGTTCGGCGAAACCACTACTCAGAATCACTTGAACCTCTGGCTGAATTTTGCGCAGTTGCGCGAATGTCTCAGCCCCATCCAGTACGGGCATGCTGAGATCCAAAACGACGCAATCAAAGCCACTGGGGTCTTCGCGAAATACATCCACGGCCTCTTGTCCGTTGGCGACCGCTGTTACCTCATAACCGCCTTTTTCTAACACTCTGCATAAGATGCTGCGAACGGCAGGTTCGTCGTCTGCGAGCAGAATGCTGGCGCTATGGCATTGCGTTTCTTCTGGGGAGGGTGTCATCGGTTGGCTTTCAATAGGTACCCATGGCAGCAAGATGGTGAAGGTTGTTCCTACGCCCTGCGTGGTGTCCACATCGATCGCTCCGTTGTGACCCAACACAATGCCCTTGGCGGCTGCCAATCCTAACCCCCGGCCCTCGGCTTTCGTTGAAAAAAATGGGTCGAACATCCGCGCCAACGTATCGGCAGACATCCCCGTACCGGTGTCGTGAACTTGCAGGCAAACGAATTCACCCGGGCTGATTGGCCTTCGAGAGTGGAACGCCTCTAACTCCTGGGTACTGTAATAGCGGGAGCTTGAGGAAAGCGTAATGTTGCCACTGTTATCGCCGAGAGACTCCGATGCATTGGTCACCAGGTTCATGATTACCTGACGCAACTGACCGCGGTCCGCTAAAACACCCAGCTGCTTAGAATCGTCAAGGGCATAACGCAGTGTGGCTTTCTTCGACAGAGTGATCTGTAACAACGCGCCAAGTTCCAAACTTAAGGCGTTGCAATCAATGGCTTCAACTGATGCGACGCCGCGCCCGGCGTACGCCAACATCTGATTACATAAATCGGTGGCTGTGGTTGTTGCCTTTACAATCTCTTCAATGGATTTTTGGACGGTTGTAGCCGGGGCAGTGTCGGCGATGGCTAGCTCTGCATTGCCTAGGATCGCAGCAAGAACGTTGTTGAAATCGTGGGCGATTCCGCCCGCGAGCACACCGAGGGCCTCCATTTTTGCGGCCTGACGCAGGCGGTCTTCAAGCCGGTCGCGTTCAACTGCAAGGCCAACCATTCGGGCTGCAATCTCAAGTCCGGCCATTTGGTCTCGGGTGGGTTTGGCAGGTTTTTCGTCGTAGAGCGCCATGGCCCCCAGAACCTCGCCGTTGCTGGAGGTGATCGGATTGGACCAGCACGCTGCTACGCCCGCAATCTTCGCCGCTTCGCGCAGGTTTCGCCAAAGCGGATCCTTGGCGATATCCTCAACAATCACCGGCACATTCCAATAGGACGCCGTCCCGCACGAACCTACGGCCGGGCCAATTAGCAGACCCTCAACGGCTGCATTGTATTGGGTCGGTAGGCTGGGGCCGGCACCGACGCTAACCGTGGAGGTCTCGGGGTCTACCAGTAAAATTGAGCACCTGAGTCCTAGGTTTTTGGCCTCAACAATGCGCGCCATGGCGGCGAGGGTCTCGTGCAGAGTTCCGCGTGCGTGAGGGCCGGAAGATGTGGGCGGGTAGACAGATTCCCGTGCGCGAAGGAGGCCAATGATTGCCGCGTCTTTACTGTCCGACTTTACGTGCCATGCTAGCGCCACCCATTGGCCACTGGCGGTTTCATGGCGCGCTTCGAATAGGCCGTCGGGCTTTGAAAGTGCGCTAGCGGCCGCAGCTCGATCATCGGGGTGAATCCAGTCAATAAAGGGCCTGGCGCTCAGTTCGTCAGCGCTGAGTCCGAGCAGGGTGGCGCAGTTTGGGTCGATGCGTACCAGCTCTTCAGCACCTGATAGAC
This sequence comes from Lysobacterales bacterium, assembly GCA_045106555.1. Taxonomy (GTDB): domain Bacteria; phylum Pseudomonadota; class Gammaproteobacteria; order Xanthomonadales; family SZUA-38; genus JANQOZ01. Next base: position 261,229 of record JBGCET010000014.1, read on the forward strand.
GGATGATTACCGGTGAATTGGCGGGGAAGGGAGATTCCCCAGTGAAAGAATGCGACAGATTATTTGAGGAGTCCATACGATATTATGCATCCATCCGAATAGCTTACCCAGCGTGAAAAAGGTCCGAGACTAGCCGGTCCAATGCCCTTTGCACAGACAATAAGTGTGAACTTTTAAGGGTACAAACTCCGCTAAGGCTCGTTGAGTACGTTACTGCCTAGGTCATTGGCTACAATACACTTGTCGTATCGGTACAGAAAAAGGACTTATCGCCCATGTTCCTACTGGTTATCGCATTCGGTATCGCCTTTTTGCTAGTGAGCATAAAGGCCTTTCAACAGTCCCACGAACTGCTCAAACGTGGGCAGCGGGCCGAAGCTGTCGTCACCGAGATAAGAAGTACCACCTGGTACAACGCCAATACGGACATGGTGCAAGGCTTTCAAGCAATCTATAGCTACACTGATCCGGCGGGGGATGAGCATCAGGTGCCTGGAAGCCGCAAATTTCGAATCCGCGTTCTATAGAATGCACGGTTTTTGCGTGGATGAACGCGATTAGGGGCATGACGAATCGTTTAGGGATCGATTATGGCAAATTACATCGATGGCTTTGTATTGCCCATACCGCGAGACCGGTTGGAAAACTATAGATTGCTGGTTGAAGTAGTGTCCGAAGTCTGGAAGGACCATGGCGCGCTCAGTTACCGAGAGTTTGTTGCGGACGACTTGTCTCGTGACGGAACGCGTTCCTTTGCAGACTACTGCACCGCTGCCGATGATGAGGTTGTGGTGTTTGGATGGGTGGAGTTTGAATCCCGGGCGGCCCGTGATCAGGCCAATAGGAAAGTGGCCGCAGATCCGCGGATGGCTAATTTGGTGGAAACATCTGACTGCGGCTTTGACGCCGAACGGATGGTGTATGGTGGTTTTCGTTCACTAAAGGGTCCAAAAAATGAGCGCGGAGACTGAGTGGTTTCAAGCCCTTAAGGGCGAACAACGGCAAATACTGCTGAAGCTACGAACACTAATTCTTAGCATCAGCGAAAGGTTCGTCGAGGAAATAAAGTGGAGCAGGCCTTGTTATGTCATCAACGCCTTGGTGTGCTATCTACACAAGTCGAAAAACCACTTCACAATTGGGTTTCATCATGGTGCCCATCTCGAAGACCCGCAGGGCTTGTTGGAAGGTGATGGAAGAGACATGCGGCATGTCAAAATTCCTACACTCACCGAGTTGGATGAGATATCAATCAGAGCGTTGATTCAAGCGGCCGTCCAGTTTGACGCGGACAAAACCTCCCCCTAGAAGCACTATGGAGAAAGTTGACCTCAAGAAAACGCTGAAGGCATTTTACCGGCCGTCCGTAAAAGCTGTGGTTCAGGTTGATGTGCCCACATTTCGTTACCTTATGATCGACGGGCAGGGCGATCCCAATACCACACCTGAATACGCTCAAGCGGTGGAGGCGCTATTTTCTGTGTCCTACACCACGAAGTTTGCGGTGAAAAAGGGTGGACAGGAAATAGACTATGCCGTTATGCCCCTGGAAGGGCTGTGGTGGTCTAACGATATGTCCTCGTTCACCACCAACGACCGATCCCAGTGGCAGTGGACTATGATGATGATGCAGCCGGATTTTGTTGAAGAGATTACCATTAGGTCATCAATCGACCAGGTGCGGCGTAAGAAAGCTCTGCCGGCCATCGACGCGCTGAGGCTTGAGGAGTTTACCGAGGGCTTGTGCGCGCAAACGCTGCACGTTGGGCCGTTCACCGAGGAAGGCCCCACTATTGCGCGGGTGCACGAGTTTATCCAAGAGCGCTCAGAACTTACCGGCAAACACCACGAAATTTATTTAAGCGATATTCGCCGCGCCGCGCCGTCGAATTGGAAAACCATCATTCGCCAGCCCATGCTGGACGCGTCGTAAAGGGGCACAACCAACGGCGTGGATATTACTGTGGCTATCGATAATCTGGATTCACCCGGCATTCAGTCCTTTATCGCGGAACACGTCGCTGAAATGCACCGCCACAGCCCGCCGGAGCAGGCCTATGCGCTGGACTTTGATCGACTAAAGGTTCCGGAAATAACGTTTTGGTCAGCCCGTATAAATGGCCAGCTGTGTGGCTGCGGGGCGTTAAAAGCCCTGGGTAAGGGGCGCGGGGAAATCAAGTCCATGCGAACAGCCGCGGCGTTTGTACGTTGCGGCGTTGCCCAGGCCGTGCTTGATGAAATCACCCACGCTGCGCGTCAGCGCGGTTATTCAGCGCTGGTTCTGGAAACTGGAACGGGCGCTGCCTTTGATGCAGCCCATGGGTTTTACCAACGCAACGGATTTGCTCCGTGTGAGGCGTTTGGGGATTATGAGTCAACGGAATTTAACCGGTTTTTGGCGAAGACTCTCTAGTGTGGAATAGGCCACACAGGCACCCGTGCGGGTAAAGAAATGACGGTGATGAATGTCTTGTCGGGCTGTTTGTTTGGATTGCTGTTAGTCGCATTTTGGCGGGCTCGTCGGGTTGAACACTGGGCTTACGCTTGGTGCCTAATGGTGCTTCCAGGTATTTACGTTGGCTTTGCGCTGTTTGCTGACGAGTCCGGCATTGTGGCCCAGGAGTTGATGTTTGGTTTGCCATTTCTTGTCGTTGGCCCGTTGTGTGCCGTTTTCAGTTTTCCCAGGTCTGCGGTTGTTCTGGGTTTGATGTGGATAGCCCATGGTTTCTACGATGCGTTTCACCACCTGCTGTTCATTAACTCCGGGGTGTTAAGTTGGTACCCAGGATTTTGTGCAGGGGTTGACGTGCTGATTGGCAGCTACCTTCTCGTTCTGTCCACCGTTTGGAAAAACGCCAAGGCAAATCCGGCACACTCCAAGCCCTAAGCGCGTAGCTGAACAATGCGCACGAACCATAAAGCGATAAGGTCTTAACCCGTGTCGAAAATACGCATCTTGTTGTTTTACCTTTGGGGTCTGACGCTGCTGGTCGGCGTTGCGCTGCCAAACGGAAAAGGATTTACGGGTTTCAAACTGCTGCTTTGGGCGTTGGTGTTTTTTCTGGCCCTAATCTGGGCGGTGATGTCTGTGCGCCAGTGGCAACAAACTCGCGCTCAAGCTGCGGCCAATGAAAGGCGTTTCTTGGCTCAAATGGTGGCAATGCGCCAGTCCACAAAAGCTCCCCGCATCGAAGCGGACTAAATTCATTACGCTCACCGTGCGGAACTCAGTTACTCTTTGATCCGGGCTTTTCGGAGTGTACTGATGGAACAGGTGTTAAGCGGGTTACGCGTGCTGGATTTTGGGCGCTACGTGGCCGGTCCTTACTGTGCAACGTTACTGGGTTATCTTGGCGCTGAGGTGATGCGGGTAGAGCGTATCGGTGGTGGTGAAGACCGCGCCATTGCGCCGGTTACCGAGGGCGGTGAAGGTGCGGTGTTCTTACAAACGGGCTGCAATAAACGCAGCATTTGTCTGAAGCTAGGTCATCAGGACGCTCAGGAGGTTGTGGCAAAACTGGTCCAAACCGCTGACGTGGTTGTTGCAAATTTCCCGGCGGCAACGTTAGCCAAACTTGGCTTGGACCTGGCCAGTTTGCAGCAGCACAAACCCGACATCATTTTGGCGAACGTGACGGCATTTGGCGATACCGGCCCCTGGGCTAAGCGCGGCGGTTTTGATGGCGTTGGCCAAACCATGTCGGGCGCCGCGTACATGACGGGCACACCCGGTACACCCGCCAAGGCTGCTGCGCCTTATGTGGACTACTGTTCCGCCGTGCTGGCCGCTTTTGGCGTGCTGGCCGCCCTTCGTGAACGCGACGCCAGTGGTCAAGGTCAGCAGGTGTCCGGCACCCTGCTGGGAACCGCCATGGCGGTGTTTAACTCACACTCGATAGAGCAGGGCGTGTTGGGCGTTGATCGGGAAGGGACGGGCAACCGGGTACAAACCTCAGCGCCCTCCGATGTGTTTGCCACCACCGACGGCCACGTGCTGGTCCATTGTCCCGGCGATGCGGTGTTTCGGCGCTGGACCCAGTTGCTGGGTCTTGAGCACTGGAACGACGACCCGCGTTTCGCCAACGACCAAAGCCGGGGTGATCATCGCGACGAGATTTGTCAGCCTATGGTTCAGTGGTGTGCTGCCCGCAGCACGGAGGATGCGCTGGAGACGTTGGCAAATGCCGGTGTGCCGGCGGGTCCAGTGTTAACGCCTCAGCAGGCGTTAGATCATCCTCAGGTGGCGGCCATCGATATCTTGCGCTCGGTGTCCTATCCCGGCGCGCCGGCTCCAGCTCCGGTGGCTGGGTTACCGGTATCACTATCGTTATCCCCTGGGCCGGACGTGAGAACACGCCCACCCACATTGGGTGAACATACCGATCAGGTGTTGGAAGAGCTGGGATACAACCAGGAGCAAATCAACAGGCTGCGCGATCAGGGCTTGGTGTCCTAGCTCAGCGGCGCAGGCAGCTGATCTGCCTGCGCTACATTGCCGCCGCCGCGGTAAACCGCTGGCGCTACTGAATAGTCAGCGCGTTATCCAGCAGCAGTTCAGCGCCATTCATAAACCGTGATTCCTCACTGGCCAAGTACACCACCAGGTTGGCAACGTCTTTCGGGTCGCCAACGCCAACAGGGTCGGTGCCCGGCTCTGGTGGGGTAATTCCCAGTTCGGCATTTGCCTGGGTAATCATCGGCGTGTCGATGGAGCTTGGGTGCACCGAATTGCAGCGAATGTTGTCGCCGTTCATTTGACAATGCACCGCAATAGATTTGGTCATAGCGCGCACGGCGCCCTTAGCGGCGGTATAGGCAAAGAACACCGGGTAACCCAGGTGGGACGCCACCGACGACATGTTGATAATAGAGCCACCGCCAGCCCGGCGCATTGCCGGTATGGCCGCGCGACAGCCCAGAAATACGCTTTCGCACATGACCTGATTGGCCAGGCGAAACTGCTCCAGTGACGTGGACTCCGGGGTGGCACAAATCACGATGCCGGCATTGTTGACCAAAACGTCCAGTTTGCCGTGGTCAGCCTCGACCTTGTCTACGACCGTATTCCAGGCGGTTTCATCGCCCACGTCTTGTCTCATGAAGGTGGCTGTGGCGCCGGTTTGCGCGGCAATTTCTTGAGCCGCCTGATTGCCGGCTTCCTCGTTGATGTCCGTTAACACCACCGTAGCGCCTTCGCTTGCTAACGCTAGTGCATCCGCTTTTCCTAACCCCGAGGCAGCGCCGGTAATGAGCGCCACTTTGCCTTTGACCCGATCTCCCATAATCTGATTTCCCTCTGTGCTATGACTTAAGTCCACGTGAAATTTCATGATACTCTCTGCTCGATCTTGCCGCCCAGCGGCGATACGTTTTCTACTCACTGTTCGCGCGAGAGGCGTACTTTAAGCCCACCCAACAATCATGGCAGGCCTTTCTAAAAAACGAGAAAAATCGCCCAGCGGCCCTGGTGAGCAGGGCTGGCAAGCGCACAAAAGCTCCAGCACTCGCGAGCAAATTCTGAATGCGGCGGTGCAGTGCATTTTGACCATTGGTTATGCCAACACCACCACCATGATGATTGCGCGGGAAGCAGGCATTTCTCGTGGCGCCACCCTGCATCACTTTCCTTCCAAGCTCGATATCATCAAAGCCACGGTGGATTTCCTTTACGGTAAACGCATCCGCGCTTTGCGCAACTCCACCAAGGGTCTTCCTCAGGAGGGAGACCGGGTCAAACTGGCTGTGCGAGCCTATTGGGAGCAGGTAAGCCATCCGCTGTTCATTGCGTTTTTTGAGCTGTCGGTGGCAGCCAGGCACGACGAGGAACTGCGAAAAATTCTGGTTCCCGCGCAAAGAAAGTTCGACAAGGAGTGGTACCTTGCGGCACTTGAAGGGTTTCCCGAATGGGAAGCCGACGAGGAAGCCTTCAACCTGGCGTTGTCGCTGACCCAGAAGCTGATGGAAGGCATTGCCATCAGTCATTTGATGCATCCGCGAGAAGGTACCGACGAGCCGTTGCTGGAGTTTCTTGAAACTCAAATTCGCGCTTTGCTTCCCCACTAGGCCTCAGGGCTCCAACACAATCAATGCATTGCCCGGGCGGTGGAAATACAGCCCATAGCCTGAATTTACGTACAGCAATCCGCGATAGGCCACCGGCGCCGTGCCGCCGCCAAACGAACCCCCTCGAGCTTCGCGCCCGGCAAGACTGATGAAGGTGCGGTCCGAATCGAAACTCCACAGCACCTCCCCGTCATCCACTGAATAGGCGCGTAAGCGCCCGTCCATATGGCCCGCCAGCACGGCGCCATCCACCACGCTGATGGCTGCAGATATACCCGGGTCACAGTCGGTTTTGTCGCCGCATATGTTGTCTGCGGGTTGACTCCAAACAAGCTCTCCGGAAAACGCATCAACCGCGTAAAGGCCGGGTCGAGCATCCTCAGCTGACACGGAGCCGTCGGTATAGTCCGACATGGGTACAAACACCCGTCGGCCGTCAGCGGCCATACCAAAATGAATGCCACCCTGATTGCCGCCACGGCCAATCTTGTTGCGCCACACCATCTCGCCGTTGTCCGGGTTAATGCCGAAAACCTCGCCGGACTTCTGACCGGCTACCAGCATCGACTGGCCCTCCCAACGAACCAAAATGGGCGGTGAACCAAAGTCCAGGTCCGGGCCTTTTTCTACAGGGCAGTTGGTCTTGTTTTCAATAAACACCATGCAGGCCACGTTCCATGCGTCTCGGGCGGTGGTCTGGCGCACCCAGGCGATGGAGCCGTCGTCGATATTCATGGCGAAAATGGCGTCGCTGTATCCGTCAGCCGGCGATGAGTAATTTTCGCCGGTACCGAAGTACACCCGACGGGCCTGGGCGTCCAGGGTAGGGGTGTTCCACACCGGCGCGCCAGACGGGGCGAGAACGGGCGTGCCTACATTGTTGGTATCCACCTGGGTGGGGGCCTGATCAATGGTATAGGTTTTGCGCAGTAGCTCGCCGGTCTGGGCGTTCAGCGTGGCGATAGACCCGCGAAATGAACAACAGGGGTAGGCCGGGTCTGCCGCCGGTACCACCTCCAGGGATGAAACCGGCTGCATCAGCAGATTTTCAAACAGCACCGGCTGAGCTGTGGTGGTGGCGTTGGGGTGATCGTCCACAACGCTACGCCACAGGCGCTCGCCAGATGTCAGGTCGACTGCGTACACCCGCGCCAGTACGTCAGAGAAATAGCCGATGGCGCGGGGCTCATCCGCACCGGCCCAATTGCTGATAGTGATGCCTGTTCGCACCTCGGCTCCGGCTTGGTGCACCCAGCGCACACACCCGCTGTTCGCGTCCAAGGCATACACCGAGCCGCTTTGGCTGCCCACAAACACTGCGCCACCGGCAAAACTGGGATGGGACCTGGCTCGAGAGGCGCGAGGGTAATCAAACACCCACTTCACTTTGAGCGAAGACACTTCCTGGGTGGTCAATTGGCCTTGTGCAGCCGAAATGTTGCGGGTGTTGGCATGGTCGATGCCCCAGCCTGCAGCCATGGGCGGCTGCTGCCAGTCAAACCAGTTGTCGGTGGCGTCGCAGTGCTGCAACGCCAGCGGTTCCACGTCGGCTGAGCCCACCAGAAATTCGGTAAGCTGCGCGCGCTCGGTGGCGCTCAGGGTGCTGGCCTGCTGACGCATAACGCCGGTGTTCATGGCGCCTAATACGGCGTCGGGAGTGAGCAGCTGCAGCAGGTTTTTGGCCGGCGCTCGGGCAACGCCCGTGTCGTGGCAGGTGGCGCAGTTCTCGGCATACAGCAAGGCTCCCGGGTGTTGGTCGCCCCCGCCGCTGGATCCTTGCAGCTGAGCTCGAATTTCCGGGTCGTCCAGGTCACCTTTCAGTTCGTCCGGTGGTGCTGGGCGCTGGCTGCACGAAGCGGCCAACAGGGCGGCAACAACAATGACACTCCTGGGGAGTAGGGATGTTGTGGAGGGTTTGATTAACATAATCGGCTCCCGTGAACGCCAGCGGCGCGGGTGTAGTATGGAAAAAAAGTGATAGGAGAAAAACCATGCAAGCGCCGCAACTTCATCGAGTACCGGTGGCAGAAATGCCGGAAGATTTGCAGCCCATTTGGCAACAACTTAACGCGTTGACGGGTAATGCTCAGTTTGTGGAAGTATTTGCGAACGCGCCGGAGCTGCTGACGTTTGTGATGCGCGATTTCTACGCCAACGTATTTTTTGCCGGACGCCTGAATGCGCGGGCGAAGCAGCTGGCCCGGCTTCGACTGTCCCTGGTTCATGGGTGTCGCACCTGTAATCGGCAGAACAAACCGGGTGCTAAGGAGGCAGGAATCACGCCGGACGAAATCACTGCGCTTGAAGAGGGTGACTTATCCCAGTTTTCCCCGGCCGATCGTGCGGTGCTGGCGTTTACCGAACTAATGACGCTGCAAAACCTCACCGAGCAGGTACCCCCGTCGCTCATGGCTGACCTGAAGATCCACTTCAGCGATGCAGAAATTTGCGAGCTGGGAGTGGTGACCGCCTTTGTCGCGGGCTTTGCCAAGCTGTCCTTTGTGCTGGATCTGGTCGATAAGGAAGACAACTGCAGTTTCGTTTAGCTCCTGATGTATGGCGGACGATTTAACCCGACGATTTGCGGCGAGTTTTTTCTTCTCGGTGAGGTTGTAGCAGATGGCCTTGAAAAAAAACAGTCTTGCTTGACTTTTTTCAGTAAATGTCTGAGCATCCAAACCGAACCAATCCTGCAGCGTAACCCTGCAGTTCTATACAAAGAGGCGGAGGGCCTTCATGAAGCAACGACTTACCCGGTTAAGTGCCGCTAGCGCACTTTCACTCCTGGCGGTTTCTGGTGCGGCGCTTCTGCCCGCGTCCGTGGGCGCGCAGGCGCTTGAAGAAATTGTGGTTTCAGCAACCCGTCGCGCTGAAACCGACCTGCAAACCACGCCTATCTCTATCTCTGCGGTCAGTTCTGCTGAGTTTGACAAGTTGTTTGCTCAAGACATCGGCGAGATTGCCTTGTTTGTGCCCAACTTCTCTGCCGCAACCGTTACCGGTTTTAACGCCGCATCGTTTGCAATGCGCGGCGCCGCCGAGACTGACATCATCGTTTACTTCGACCCGAAGGTCGGCGTTATCGTTGACGACTTCGTAGTGCCTCACGTTCAAACCCAGTTGCTGGAACCGTTCGACGTGGAGAGCATCGAAGTGCTTCGCGGGCCCCAGGGTACGTTGTTCGGTAAGAACACCACCGCTGGCGCGGTGGTTGTGAGAACTAAGCGACCAGAAATTGGGTCAGACTCGTTGCAGGCCAGCCTGACCTACGCGGAATACAACGACGCCAAGATTCGATTCGCCGGAAACAAATCCATCTCCGACACCTTGGCCTTCCGATTTGCCGGTTTGTATCAGCAAAGTGATGGTTACTACCAAAACGGCAAGGTGGACACACCCACAGACGCCTTCGGTGCTGGTTTAGGCGATGCGGGCGCAATCAGCGGCCAGACGGTTGCCGGTGATGGCCGTGACCTGGGCGGTAAAGACGTCTTCTCCGGTCGCGCCAAGATGCTGTGGCAACCCAACGACCAGCTCACTTTGCTGGGTCAACTGGAATTCATCAAAGACCGCAGCGACCCAGTGCCGGTGGTTAATACTACCGACCCAGCTTCGGGCCAGCTGGCTACCTTGTTTGGTTTTCCCGGTGTATCTGGCGGCGATCCATTAGACCAAGCGGGTTTGCATCGCAGCTCTGTCGTGGGCCTGGACGGTAATCAAGAAGTGGACGTGTTTGGCGCCTATTTGAACCTGGAATACGAAATGACCAACCACACCTTCTACGGTTTGGCCGGTTTCCGAAATCAGGAGTCTCGACTGCCCAACGAATACCTGGGCACGGCCTACGAGAGTTTCTTCTCAGCCACCCGTGACGACGACCGCGACACCTTTCAGCTGGAAGGACGCATCGCTTCCAACAACGACGGCGCGTTTAACTACGTGCTGGGTGCGTTCTATCAGACCAACGACGTAGAGTTCTGCGTCCTGCAGCAACTGGGTTTGACCGAGTTTTTTGGTTCAGCCGTGCCCGGCGTACTGGATAACCGCAACCCGCTGCTGCTGTGTAACCGACAGGATGCCGAGGCCACCGCGATCTTTGCCGATGTGACCTACGACTTCACCGACCGGTTTCAACTCGGCGTTGGACTGCGCTTCACTGATGAAGAAAAAGACTACGTGGCCCGGCAGGGTTTGCCCGTAGGCGTGATCTTCCCGAACGGCGGCTTCAACGAGCCGCTGGACGGACAGGACTTCAGCCTGGTGTCTGGGCTGGTGTCTCGCGACAGCGACTCCTGGAGCGAGCCCACCTGGCGCGTAACCGGTTCTTACCAGTTCACCGACGACGTGTTTGGTTACCTCACCGTATCCCGCGGCTTTAAGAGTGGCGGCTACAACGACCAGGCAGGATCCGGTGGCTTCGATGTATTTCCCGTGGCCTCTTACGACCCCGAATTTGCGGACAACATCGAGCTGGGCGTTAAGACCAGCTTCCTGGACGACCGGGTTCGCTTGAACGCTACCTTGTTCTCGGTAAAGTACGAGGACTTCCAGCGCAGCACGGTAGTGTCCATTCCAGGTACGGCGCTGCAGGAAACCCGCACGTTTAACGCCGCTGACGTCGATGCCTCGGGTCTTGAGCTGGAGCTCACCGCATTGCTTGCGGAGAACCTGACGCTGCGGGCGAACGTGGGTCTGCTGGATACCGAGTATGACGAGTTCCTGCTGGACCGGAACTTCGACGGCATCTTGGAAGACTTCTCCGGCCGCGACGTGGTGCGGTCCCCGGACGTAACCGCGGGTATCGACCTGACCTATATGCAGGATCTGGCGTCAGGCAGCACGCTGCGTTGGAACACCAATTTCAACTACGAAGACGAAAACGTTTACTACTACAATGACGACATTGGTGAACAGTTCGATACGATTTTGGAAGAACGCACCATACTCAATGCCAGCATTACCTGGACCTCGTCGGATGACCGTTACTACGTGTCGTTATTCGGTAAGAACCTGACGGACGACCGGTACCAAACCGCCTCTCAGGCCGTTGGCGCGCTGTGGACATTCTCCAACTACGGTCCGCCTCGAGTTATTGGCATGGAAGCAGGCTTCCGGTTCGGCGAGTAAGTACTCAGCCGCAGCGCTCTTATCGAGCGCTGCGGCTCTTGCCCCTCATGACAGAATTCGCCGACAAATGCGCTGTGGTCACCGGCGCCGCCAATGGCATTGGCCGAGCTATTGTGGAAGGCCTTGTGCAACGTGGCGCCAAGGTATTAGCGGTCGACCTGGTTGAAGCCGATCTTGCCTATTTTGCGGAAACCGACAACGTTCATTGCCTAACCTCGGACGTTAACGAAGAAGATTCCCCGACTAAAATCGTGCAAGCTGCCGAAGATCACTTAGGCGGCCTGGACTTTCTTGTGAACAATGCCGGCATCTGTATCGCCGGACAGTTTGAAGAGCTTACCGACGCCCAGTTCGATCAGATTATGGGCGTTAATGTGCGCTCGATTTTTCGCTTAACCCGGGAAGCGGTGCCACTGCTGAAAGAAAGCTCGTGCGCAAGAGTGATTAACCTGGGTTCCATCATGTCGGACTTGGCAGGTCCGAACCTGGCGATCTACGGCACCTCAAAACATGCGGTAGCTGGCCTGACCAAGGGCATGGCGGTGGATCTGGGGAAATACGGTATCACCGTAAATTATCTGCAGCCGGGTTCGATAGTGACCAAGTTCTCCGCGCCATTTTTTGAAGACGCCGATTTTAAAAAGTACTGGGAAGACAAAGCCCCGGTCGGACGTTTGGGTCAGCCCGAAGATGTGGCGGAAGCCGCATTCTTTTTGCTTTCAGAAGGGGCCAGGTTTGTATCTGGTACCGGCCTTAATGTCGATGGCGGCGCCATCGTTCAGTTCTAGCAACGACTGTCCCGCGTGTCGCTGAGGCCTGTCAGCTGGCCTCAGGTTTCTTAAACCGGTTAACGCTCGCCGTTCAGGTAACGATCCAGTTCCGTGTGGAAGTGTCTGAGACGCTGTTCTTGCTCACCCCATAACGGGCCATCAAAGCCTCGGGATCGTTGGCCCTGCTGCACTACTGGCAGCAGTTCAGCGTCCTGATCCAACACTAACCCCAAATTGGGTGGGTCACCCAGACCCACGTATTCAGTGGCCGGGCGATCTTCGCCGGTAAGGTCGGTGCCTTCCGGAATTCCCATCCAACCCGGCGCTTTATAGTCCGGGTCGTCTGCCGGGCGAAACAGCGTCATGGTGTCGTAAAAAAATCGTTCCGGGTCCGTAGGGTGGGGCATAAACCGCATCAGGAATGCGCCCTCTGGATGTAACCCCATTTGTACATTGGGGAAAATGCCGGTGGCCCAGCTGTCAGTCAGTTGGCCGTCTTCCAGTTGGCTATAGTCAAGGCCAATTCGATCAGCGCGCTGGCGCTTTGATTGCTGAATTGCGGGTCGCACGCCAGCGGCATCGCCGCTATAAGACGCCGGGTCCATGCCCGCGTCCTGCATCATGTATTGAAGACCTTCGTCCACCGATTGCTGATCGTCTACCCGCGGGCTTTTCTGTGCCAGCGGCACAATCATTCGACTTGCGCCAAAGGGGTATAGGTCGTACTGCACGTTTAGATCGCCCATCACTCCTTGGGTTTCCGGGTGCACCGCATGCAGGTGATAACTCTCATAGAAAGCATCGACGCCGGTCTTCCAGTTGGAACCCCATTCGCTCACCACGTGGCGTACCACGTTCATCTTGTCGATCTGGTAGGCCTCCAAATAACCCGGTGGCAAGCCCAGGCGCTCGGCCAGCGGCGGCGGGTTTGGGTCCATGGTGAGAAACACCACACCGCCCAGGGTTTCGCACGGCACTTCTTTCAGATTAGGCCGGTGACACACCACTTCCGGGCGAAAGGTTTCCTCGTCAGTAATCTGCTTCAGTTTGCCGCACAGGCCAAACTGCCAGGAGTGAAATGAGCAGGTGAACGAAGGCACGCTGCCCCGGTCGTTATGCACCAGTCGATTTCCCCGGTGAGGACAAACGTTGTAAAACGCTTTGATGGTGTCATCGTCTTGGCGCGCGACAATGAACGACTCGCTGCGGATGCGGTACACCATATAATCGCCAGGCTCGGGAATGTCGGAGGCAACGCCGGCAATCTGCCAGGCGTGGGTCCACAGCTTTTCCCACTCAGCGTCCATAAATTTGGCGCTGTAGTAGCGCTCGGGGGAAAATCGTTCGGTGCCGTTATCCACGTAAGGCACTTTGGCTTCCAGCGACGAATCGGGCGCATCAGGATTAATCACGCTGCCCTGCTTGTAGTGATAGTTCATGCAAAACCCTCGGAGCAATCGGTCAGTCGAAATTTACCTTAAAGTCATCGGGAACGCCGCCAGGCCAGGTATCGCCCCATTGGTTGTTGCCGCCATCAACGGTCAACACCTCACCGGTAATAAATTTGCCGGTGGGGGCGCATAGATACGCGGTGGCCTGGGCGATGTCGTAGCCGTCACCCATAGCCCGCATGGGATTGCTGTCACAAAAACGCTCTGCAGCGCCGTCTGGATAGACGTTCAGCCCTTCGGTATCGATGGAGCCGGGTGACACACAGTTCACTCGAATACCTTTTGGAGCCCACTCGGTGGATACCGATTTACTCAAGTAAATAACGCCGGCTCGGGCGGCGCAGGTGTGGGCCACCTGGGGCATTCCGCGAGTGACGTTAGCCACGATGTTTACGATGCTGCCAGCAGTACCGGCGTCAACCCAGCGTCTTGCTGCCGCCTGCATCATGTACCAGGTGCCGTTGAGATTGGTGTCGATTACCGCGTTCCAACCCTTCACGGAGTAGTCCAGCGCCGCCTGCGGAAACTGTCCGCCAGCATTGTTGATTAAGATATCGGCGCCGCCGAAACGCTCCCAGGTTTGATCCATCAGCGCGCTAACCTCATCAGGATTGCGGATGGTCATTGCCAGGTGGTCAATGTCTTTGCCCAGGTGCTGTTTAACTGCGGCCTGGGTCCGCGCCAGCTTGTCTTCGCTGCGCGAACAAATCACCACGTTTGCTCCCAATCGGGCGAACAGGAAGGTCATGGCTTTGCCAATCCCGGAACCGCCGCCAGAAATGATGGCGGTTTTGCCAGCGAACAGGTTCGGCGCAAAGACGATGGGGTAAGTGGCCAGTTCCTCATCGGTCATTCCCCACCGCGGGGCGGCGTCGGTGACGGCCGGGGATTCAGCGCTATTGCTCATCGCAGTGGTTTCCGTAGGTAGGCCGTTGTTAGGGCAAGCCCATAGCAACGCCAAAAAAATAGCCAATCGGCAGTATAGGATTGGCATCGGGAAAAATAAACAATCAAGACTGTTTTTTTTATGCCCAGGGGATTAATCTCCAACGAGCATCTACTTAGAGGTCACCATGGCTGAGCTAATTCTGCATCACTTCGACGCTTCTCCTTTTGCTGAGAAAGTACGCCTGGCACTGGGCATAAAAAGTCTTCCGTGGCGATCTGTAGAAATCCCCATGATCATGCCCAAGCCGAATCTGACGGCTTTAACCGGCGGTTATCGCAAAACTCCGGTGCTGCAGGTCGGGGCAGAAATTTATTGTGATACCGGCTTAATCATCAAGCAGGTGGAATCGCAATTTCCCGAGCCTGCGTTGTTCTCTGCCGGTGGCGAAGCGCTGCAAGCTGCTCTTGCAGCGTGGAGTGACCAGCATTTTTTCGAACCGGGCGCCGCATTGTCGATGGCACTCAACGAAGAAATTCCCCAGCCCCTGCTGGACGACCGTAAAGCGTTTTTCTCTTTCATGGACTTTTCCGAGCTTAAATCCTCGGTACCCCACATGACCGATCAGTTTCTTGCTCAGGTGGCGGTGGTTGAAGATCAATTGGCCCATGGGCAAGCGTATTTGGCCGGTGGTCAGGTCTCGATGACCGACATATTGGGTTATTTCCCGCTATGGATGATCCGTGCCAACGTCCCCGGCGGCGCGCAATGGCTGGAAGAATTCCCTCGGGTAGGTGCCTGGTTGCAGCGGATGGATCGCATTGGCCATGGTCAGCGCAGCGAAATGCCGGCCGAGGAGGCCCTGGATATTGCCAAGGCAGCCAGCCCGCAGCCGGGTGTCGGGGTGATGGATAACGCCGCGAATCTTCGTCAGGGCGATCACGTTACTGCCACACCGACAGACTACGGCGCAGTGGCGGTTGAAGGTACGCTTCAGACTTTGGATCGACGAATCATCATGCTTCGACGCACTGATGCCCGAGTTGGTGAGGTCAACGTCTATTTTCCCAGGGCTGGCTTTGAAGTGGCAGCCAGTGGATCGTGAGCCTTAAGCGGGTATCAGCTTGCAGTGGCTGGTAGCGGCGCAGAAACATCCACCTCCACCATGCCGTCTTCGTTAACACGAGTGGCAAAGGCGTCGATGGGCCGCCTGGCCGGTAGCTCCAAAGCCGCGCCGTTGCGCGCGTCAAACACCGCTCCGTGCAAGGGGCAAAACAATTTGTGATTGCGCAGTCGGCCGAGGTCAAACGGGGCTCTGGCATGGGAGCATTGATTTCTTACCGCAAAGAACTCGCCTTTCAGATGTGAGATCACCAGCGGCACATCGTCCACCACCACACACTGAAAGGTCTTTTCCTCAAGGGTGGATGCCAGCAGTGCAGGGGAGAAGTTTTGCGTCATTGGGCTGCCTTTAAAATGTGTAGTGGACGAAGCGCGTCATTTAAGAAATTTAGGTGAGGATCAAGGCCTTAAGAAAAAAAACAGTCATGATTGTTTTCTTCCCCAAATCCCGATGTTACCATTCGATCTGCAGTTCGCACATGGGAGTTCCCTGGTGATTACCTTTCTTTCCCGGATGACCATCAAGGCCGAAAAAAAGGCCGAATATTGTGAGCTGGTAGAAAAGCTCACCGCGGCGGTTCACGCCAACGAACCCGATACCTTGCAATACAAATTCTACAAGCTGCGCGACGACCCATTGGGTTATGCGGTGTTTGAGTCTTTCGTTGATGAGGCGGCTGAAGAAAAGCATCTGAATACGCCTCACTTCAAAGAGCTGGCGCCGCCCATGATTGAGTGTTTGGACGGTCCCTACGTTCGCGAATATCTCGATAACATTGAGTAACGTTACCATCGCCTGTCAAGTCCACGGCACAACGGGTATC
>JBGCET010000015.1:0-108793 GCA_045106555.1 Lysobacterales bacterium
TCAAAACTCACGCCTCACTATACTAGGCGGCCCGGCCAGCCCGGGACACCCTCAGCCGGGGTGGCGAAATTGGTAGACGCGCCGGATTCAAAATCCGGTTCTGGCAACAGAGTGCGGGTTCAAGTCCCGCCCCCGGCACCACGCATCGTCCCTTCACGATCCTGAGAAAAATCAATGGCGACCAGAACGTTGAAGCTCGCCTGTCAACTGGTCAAGGCAATCTCGATGAACCGATCACTAATCAAAATTCTGACCATCAGCCAAATTGTGTGTGCAGCTGTCGTGCTTATGTATGCGCTACCCCCCCTAGGATAATGGTGGTGATTTATGGCGCAATAGGCTTGCTTTACCTGTTGTCGGCTATCTTTGCCCACAGACAGTCACTGCCAGGTCGAATTTTTTCGTTCATGTTCACTATGATTGTTTGCTGGAAAGCAGCGCCATCTGTCTAGGCGGTTTGGCATCGGGGATATGTTAGCGTTCTAAATCCTTCGGACTGGCCAATCGAAATCGTTCTTTACGCCTACTTTTCTCTCACCACATTCGCTCTATCCGCATCTGTGCTAAAGATGCACTTATTTTCGTGGCCTTGGCTGATTCATAAAACACACCCAGATAATAATGAGCCGCCCGAACCCCGTAGACTTTGATTTCTCGGAAAAAGGTCTGGATGCTTCTTGTCTGTTAGTCTGCTGGCGCATGGTCACCGCGTTGTACTCTGATTCGGAGGCCTGTTCGTTATTTCATGTCGCACGAGACAAACTGGGCTGAAGGGTTGAAAAAGTAAATGATCAAAAACAGCGGAAACTTTAGCCAAACCGCCTGGAATGCAGATCTGGCTGCACTAAACGATACACCCCAGTGACTTACTTGGCGCAAGCACGCCGGCCTTGACGATGAATCCCTGACCGCCATGAAATTGGATTTCAGCCGATTTACCACATCCGAATAGCCGGTTCGCACCGTGAGTGTACGATGAGAGTATAGTCAACGAACGTCTGCGGGCCCCTGAATCATGAATATGCTGCGCTACCTGAGTAAATACGGTCTGCAGGTTTTGGTCGCGGTCCTTGCCCTGGGGACCCTATTGTTGGTGAACAATCAGCGCGGCACCAGCCCCGCACCGCCAAAACCCCAGTTCGGCCAGTCTCGTCACGCTTCTTCACCTAACGCTTTGGGAGAGTCGGTGAGCCTGGCGGACTTTTCCGGCCAATACATATGGGTCGACTATGCTGCCGAATGGTGCGCGGCCTGCGTTCCTCAGTCTGGGACCATTCGGTCTTTGGACGGGCGCGTTACCGAAAACGTGGCGTTCGTCACCGTCATGGCCAGCGAAATCGGCGGATATGGTCATCCCGCAACTCAGGAAACGGCGGCACGCTGGGCGCGTAGCCTGTCGCTGCAACCCTCGCGCGTGCTGGCCACCGACTTTTCGGCCATGACCCTGCCGCAGCACGCGCTGTTTTCGCCCTCGGGGGAGCAACTGATGCGCCACACCGGTCAGCTTTCTGCGCAACAGATTCGTCAGAGCCTCTCCTCACACATGGAGTGAGGTGTGCATCGCAGCCACGGCGGTTGGCATGAATGAAATTGGCCCGCCCCCAATTTATGGGGTCAGGCTTGCGGGGTTGAGGGGACTAGGTGGTTAAGGCCTCAATTTGGGCTTTGAATTTTTCTGAGCCTAGTGGCATGCCCGTGTTTATGCAGTGGCGAATTTTGGTGATCACGGCTTGGTCGAGTTGTTGGGTGATGCGCTGCCGATAGGCTTGTTGGCGTTGTTTAGGGGTTTCGCCAAAGGCGCGGTAAAGCGGGTGTGGGGACCACATTTTTACCGGTAAGAGTAATGCGTGAGAGCGGTAGATTGACCAGGGGTAATTTCCGGGGTCTGCCACCATGCCTGCTCTTACTGGATTAAGTTCTATGTACTGAAGGCATGTGAGCAGGTAATTATAGTCTTCCACCAGGCAGGACTTAAAACGTCCCTCATAGAGTGTGCCCGTGCGAGCGTACGTGTAGTTGAAGTGCCACGAATATCGCAGGCCAAGACTTTGGATGAGGTCTGAAATACCTGAATCGGTGGATGGCGTTAAGAGCAGATGTACATGGTTGGTCATAAAGACCCATCCGTGAACCGATACATCAAACTTTTCAGCCGCCCCCCTCAACCAATGAGCGTATGCCGCAAGATCACTCTCCGCAGCGAAAATCGCTTGGCGGTTATTGCCACGTTGAATGATGTGTGCGGGTACGTTTTTTGGACAAAACCGAGGGCGTCTGGGCACGGCGGGCATTCCAACATGGCCAAGTCAGGGACTAGTACCTTCTCCCACATTGGCAGCTCCTCGGTAGGTGAGATTGCTTAAGTCGTCGACGATAAATCCCGACCTAGCTTGTCAGCCAAGCCTGGCACCTGAACCTGAACCCATTTTTTCCGCCGCGTCACTACACGCTCTCGCGTAGCAGTGACGCGGCTTGTGCATAGTGGAGTTCGGATAAGTTGATACAGTATTGAACAACCGACTCGAACTGAAATTGGGCGAAGCGGCGCAAGAGAAAAAGGCGTATGGATAGAAAAATCAGAGTGCTGACCATCGGGCAGATAGTTGCAGCCGCCCTCACGTTCGCGTACTCACTTACCTACCCAGGGATCATGGTAGTTATTTCTGCTGGTTTAGGGCTGTGCTACTTGATAGCGGCCATCTCCGCCCACCGGCAATTCAGACCAGCGACCTGGGTCGCGCTCTTGTTTAGTGTCTTCACCCTATGGATGACGACGCTGCTCATTGGCGGTTTCCGCTCTCGCGGGTATAGCTTGCAAGATGTTCTCTCCACGTGGCCAATCGAAACGATCATCATGCTTTCCATGCTGCTGGGGGTATTCCTGCTTCTCTTGGTCGTTGTCCTAATGCATCTATGGTGCTGGCGCTGGCTTGTCTTTGGCGCGCCGCGGAATCCAAAGGCAGAAACCATTAAATAAATGCCGCTCTCATAATTACTCGGCGACTCGAGGGTCTTGCAACGCCAACTCACAATCCGCTTCGGCCCGAGAAAATAAATCGGGCGGTCCGAGCCGTTGCACTTGTGTGGCATTGCAAGACCTGACCCCGATTTTTCGGTGTTTCTTGCCCGCTGTAGACGCCATTATTTTGGAACGTAAGAATGCCTAACGGATCGAACGTTTTGACGAGCGCATGAGCGGCTCTCTTTGCTGATTCCATAACGCCTTGGCATTCCTGATCAGAAAGATCGAGCAATGTCGCGACATGCCGACGTGTGATCACACAACATTGACCGGTTTCAAATTGCCAGGGGTTTATGACAGTTAGCGTGTGTTCGTGCTCCTCAATCAGCCCCCATTTGTCTGCACGACCGGCAATCCCTTCGCACAAATCACATGGGTCCCTGATGGGCAGCTCTAGCATTGTTCCTCATCACTAAAATTGAGAATGACCTACCGAGCATCTCGCAAGCCCGAGTCTGGAACGAAATAGTCGTTTATCAATATATCACCCAAAAAGCCATTGTCAGCCCAATGAGCGTGTTCAACGAGGCCGCTGTGACGCCGGGTTTGTCGGGATACTCTATGGGCTTATACTGAAAATCTTGGGAAAACATTTCAGAGCCATCTTGCACAACTACCAAGCCATACTGCAGGCTATCTACGATGAGGCCATCAATGCCACTGACAAGGGCTCGGTTGCAACCTACATACCGGAACTGGCGACCGTTGATGTCCACCAATTGGGCCTGTCTCTGAGGTTGTCGGACGGATCGGAGTACAGCGTGGGTGACTACGCGACACCATTTTCCATTCAGAGTATTTCGAAAGTACTGGCTCTAGCCAAAGCTCTGTCTATAGGCGTTAGAGATATCTGGACTCGCGTCGATGTGGAGCCCTCCGGCAACCCCTTTAACCACCTATCCCTACTGGAGCTGGAAAACGGTATCCCCCGAAACCCCTTGATCAATTCCGGGGCTATTGTCATTGCCGATATTCTGGTGTCCCAGCTGGACAATCCGCTGACCGAGTTTCTGGAGTTTGTCAGACAACTCACCGGTGATGATGAGGTGGGATACAACGAGCGAGTGGCTCGCTCAGAACGAGACACGGGCTACAAAAATTTCGCGGCCGCAAATCTTCTCAAGTCTTTTGGCAACCTGGAAAACCCTGTAGATGAGGTATTGGATTTCTATTTTCATCAGTGCTCAATTGAGATGAGTTGTCAGCAGCTTTCAAAGGCCTTCCATCTTTTCAGCAATCGAGGCACCTGCGCTTTTGACAAAGCCCATATCACCGACAGCGAGGCGAAACGTATTAATGCCATCATGCTGACCTGCGGCTTCTACGATGAAGCCGGAGAGTTTGCGTTTGAAGTTGGCCTGCCGGGGAAAAGTGGCGTGGGCGGAGGCATCTTGGCGTTGCTGCCCAATGAGTACGTCATTGCCACCTGGTCACCGGGTCTGAATGCCAAAGGAAATTCTATGTTGGGTATGTTGGCCTTGGAACAATTTACCTCTAGAACCAAGATGTCGATTTTCTAAACCGCCTGCGTTAGTTCAGCTCAAACCCATTGGAGAACAACACGTCTGCACCAAACTCCAATGCGCCAATATCAATTGCGCTGCCGACAACGCGAGTTAGACCGGCCGCGTCACCAGAGCCAATGGGTACCGGGGCCGGAAAGGTTCCAGCGTCAATTGCAGGTGAGCCTGCTGCCAGCTGGTAGTTGCCAAGAGCTTCATTGACGAATAGACCGCTTGCACCAATCAGATTTGTTGTCTGCTGTGCGGCAGAGGCAATTAAATCGATACGACTTCCAGTGACAATGGAATTACTGATCGTAAACGCAGCGGTGTCCGAAAGATTGACTCCTTGCAAACCAATATCACCATGATTGGCAATGGTCAGGTTTACCAAATGGAGAGCGGCAGCGGTTCCATTATCAAATATACGAGTGACCAACCCCTTACCATTACCGTCGGCGATCAGGGTGTTTTCCACCGTGACCTCGGCATCAACAAACGCATTGACCCGCATTTGGGATGAAAACTCGGGTGCAGCAGACTCGGCCGTGTTTCTGAGGATCTGGTTGCGGGCCGCAGATAAGCTGACCCCTGCACTGAGGACCACGCCCACAATTCCCGAGTCGTTGGCAACGACAACGTTATCCCTAACCACGTTGTCGTTGAATACGACGGTACCGCCACTGGTACTGCTGATGCTGGCACCCGCTTGACTGCCTTGGCTATTCAGCACTTCGACCCGGTTGCCTTCAATGGTTGAACCGGTAACCTCAAAATACACCTCATCATCGCCGTCAAGTCGCAGTCCACCCACGCTGCAGCTGAAGTTGCCGGAACACAGAACCTGATTGTCAGCGATGGTCACCTGAATGAGTCGCACATCCGCACTACCCCGGCCTCGGATAACCAATCCACCACCTTCAGAACGCACGCCAGACGCAATGTTGTTGCGAACGATACTTGAGGAGATCAGCAATGTGGCATCGGTGACTGATGCCAGAACGCCTGCGTTGTTTTCCGCCGCGCCGTCTTCAAAGATCAGATTCCTCAGTTCGACGACATCGCCTTCGATAATCGACATGTCCAGCACCCTGCCAATGCCGCCGCCGTTGATGATGGAAGTTCCCTCAATAGCAGAAAAACTGGGATCCCAGCCGCCGGAAATGCTGAGTCCATCGTGATCAACAAACCGAAACATCCTGACCGATTCGGTAAATGTCCCCTCGGCGATGCGTATCTCATCACTTTCCATATTGCTGGCCGCAACGTCCACCGCCGCCTGAATGGTGGAAAAATCACCACCCGGGCCCACCAAAAGCACAGCGGAGTGAGCTGTTGAGCTGTGAACCGCAACCATAGCCATCAGCCAATAGCCTATGGTCAGTGCCCATTTAGCCGATGACGGACGACCCGCCTTCGAGCCTGATGAAAGGAATTGAGGGTCTTTTAATCGCACAGCAGTCTCCAACAACATGTCTTGACGCTACATACGCGGGAAGCATCAAATTAGGGACACGCTTTTCTCACTATCGGTGTCACAGGCTGTTGGATGGGTGAGGCGGACGATGAAAAAATGGGGGCTGTGCAGAAAATGGGTCACGCTTCCAGAGGATCTCGCGCCGCAACGCCCACTACCCACGTTGGCCTGAGAAAAATATACGGGGTAGCGCAAGCCATTGCACTTGTGTGGCACTGCAAGACTCTGATCGTGTTGTTTCGGGTGTTTCTCCCCCAGAGCATCAGTACAATCAATCCATTGGGCGGATTGATCCTTGGTTACAACGAGCCAGGCCGCTACACCGTGGGCAATTGAGGTTTAGCAATGAGTAGTTCAGAGCAATTTGATGTTGGAACAGTTTTCGTGTGGATCGAAAAGTCGATATTGGGTTTGATCATGCTTCTCACTGTGGGTGCAGTTCTGATTGAGTTGCAGGTGGTGTGGCGTAACCGAACGATTCAGATAGCCGATATTTTGCTGCTCTTTCTGTATACAGAGGTGATCTCGATGGTTGGTGTTTTTTATCGCAGCCAGATAATCCCCGTTCTTTATCCAATTTTTATAGCCATCACGGCGCTGGCTCGTCTGATTGTTCTACAGAGCAAAGATATGGCGCCAGAAGCCATACTGTTTGAAGCGTCTGCAATACTCATCTTGTCCCTGGCGGCGATTGCGCTGAACAAGGCACCGGACCAGACAGGCGAACGGTAACTGCCTATTGGGCATAGTTCCGGAGGGTCTTGCAGCGCAACACCCACTACCAGCGTTTCGACATCAACGCTGCCGCTGCGCTTGGCGTCGTGCGAGCAGCGCGAATATCAGCGCGATGAACGCAGGAGCCGCTTGCACAAACAAGATAGAGGGCTTTGCTGTTATCGCTCCAAAGACGCCGGCGACAATGACGCAACTGAGAAAAAACACTTGCAGTGCGAATCCGTCACTCTTACGAAAGAGGCTCCAGATCAAACCCGCCGCAAGAAACCCATTGTATAGACCCTGGTTCGCAGCAAGCACCGTCGTTTGTTCAGCAAACTCCGGGCTAAAACCAAACGCCCTTAGTCCTGCTGGTTCAGTCCAAAGAAACATCTCTAAAACAAGGATGTAAATGTGTTCAATTGCGACTAGCGCAACAAGTGCGGTGGCGATCTTTTTCATCAAAGAAGTCTCGGGCTACGCCAGCGATGCGGCGGACATGCCCAGAGCATACCGTACCCATGACCCTTCGCCGAACTTACTTGAGCGCTTGCCGTATCATGGCCAATCAACGCTGACAGACCTAAAGACACGAGGTTTTGCAGTGGGCACCAAGTCTAGCGCGAGATCCGCACCATGGGCTGCGGCCGGCTGCTGAGACGCCACACCCAGAAGCGAGAGGAAAGCCTGGCGGCATTTCTTATTACTGTTTCAAGTAACGTACCGGCTCCTCGGTAGGCGAAATCAAGAACAACTTGGGCCAGTATTTCCCGGTGACAAAAAGTCGACCCTCGTCATCGGTGGCAATGCCATTAAGCACATCAATTTTTCGCCCCGCTACGTCTGCCGGCGTTAGCAGTCCGCCTAGGTCGATGAGGCCGGTAATTTCTCCATCCGCAGGGTTTATGCGAGCAATGTATTGTGACTGCCAAAGGTTGGCCAGAATTTCTCCATTGACCCATTCCAATTCGTTAACGTTGGCAACCGGCCTGCCGCCAAGATTGACAGTAATTCGCCGCTGTTCGGCCAGGCTGTCAGGTTCAAGAAAGGTAACAACGGGTGTTCCGTTGCTCATAATGATGGAGTCATTATTGCTTGTAAGCCCCCACCCTTCACCCTGATAACTGAAGCGGCGTTTCAGCGCAAACGTCTCAATATCCCATACAAACCCCACCTGGCTCTTCCAGGTCAACATGTACACCTGGTCTTTCCAGCGTGTAATACCCTCGCCAAATCGCTGTCCTGGCAACGGTTTGGACTGAATGACACTGCCTGTGCTGGGCTCTACCTTTCTGATGGTGGACTCACCAACCATCCCGGTACTTTCATAAAGAAAACCATCAAGATAGAACAACCCCTGAGTAAAAGCTTTGGGGTCGTGGGGGTAGGTGTTGTGAACCTCATAACCGTAAACCGGGATGCCCTGCCCCCAAGTTAAGGGAGACCAGGCCAGACAGGAAACAACCCCAACAATGGCGCCCGTTCGAAACAGCAGTATTAAAAAAAGATGTGGTGATAACAACGCGGCGTACTCTTTGCGACGAGAAAAAACCATTCAACATCAATTAATAGCAAGTAAGGATATCTATGGCTAGCAACACACTCAAAATCCCTGGGCAGGTCACTGAGCCCCTTGACTAAGACTACAACGTTGAATCGGGTGAATCCGATACGAATCACCCCAAGGCCAGCGCCTGATTTTTGTCTTCCGCCCGCTCCCAATCTCTCGGCAGAAGCCCATAGGCGCGGATGTTCTTGGCGCCCATTAGCCACGCCGTGGCGAAATAAGCAGACATCACACCCAACGGCATTCCCATGGCATATACGCCCAGAGCCCCAGGTCTGTCTGTATAAACGCCGCCAGTGACGGTTAGGCGGACACCTTCTGATACGACGTTAACACCGGTCGGTTAACCCAATAAACACTCCCCTAGTGCTTGGTGCCAAGTCCAAAACTAGGCCAGGGTCGGCAAAGGTCCTCAGCATCAAGCGCCGAAAATTTGGGAAGGGATCAAGAAACAGGGTTGATGAGCCGTTTACTCTTTTCCTTAACCCTGGCCCTAAAACGGCAGAGTCATTCAGATACGGCGATGGTGTTCTCGGGATGTACGATTGTCACAACAAGGCATCGCTGAGGTTACTTCAGGCCCGGCTGAGCAGTTCGTGCTTCAGACGTTCAGTAATACTGGCCAGGTCGTCATCGTCAATTGTGTAAACGCCAGCTGCATCAATCCTAACGTGAAAACCCTGTCGCTGCCGATACCTGGGGTTATCAGTCGGGTCAGTTTGGCAGTAAGGCCCAGCGGCAGGCCGCTGTTTACTTACGGCGTTACTGGCTTTGGACGCTCCGGCGCCACTGTTGTTGATTGTCGAGACCCAAATTGCGATCGGCGTACACTTCGAGTCCCGCCGGTGGAAACTCCTTACACCATCCTGGCCCTGCGGCCCGACGGTTTACCCTTAATCGCCTATCTGTCGGTGGCCGCTGGGATACTGGGGTGTACAACCCCGCAGTACTTGGCGTTTGATTCGATTTCGTTTCCCTAGCAAGATACCGGGTCGGGGGAGCGGACCGAGTTCAATAGAGGGGCACTGTGTCATTTGACTATGGCCCCAGAATTCAATCTAGTTAATCGGACCCGCAATGTTTCAAGGCGAGCATCTGAGCCATCGCAAAACGGGAACCACGGTAGTCGCCCAAACACAGCAGCAGACAGGTGATCGTTAATAGACGCGCCACGACGACAGAAACCCGAAACCACAGCACCGTCATGGGCAAACCCAGTATCAAAACAAATGAGCCACGAAGAACCGCCAAATCCGCCACCCGCAGAAGACGCTCAAGGCCCTTCAAAAAGTATCCGCCAGCGGGCCCAGCACGAACTGACTCGCCCAGGAGGGATCGGTGACAACACTCATGGATTGATCCGACGCTGGTGCCGGAAAATCTGGAAGAACCGGGGCGGCGGTCTTTATGCGGTGGGATTTGCAGTCACCTTTGTCTATCTGGAGTTGGTCGAGCTTATTACCGACGACATACCGAAATTTTTTTCGATCAATCTGCTCAGCAGCGACCTGGTCAAGTTCGTTGTTCAATTCATTGTCGATACGCTTTGGAACACACTACTGGCATTTATGTGGCCAGCGACACTCATTCAATGGCAGTGGCCCATAGGCATCATTTGCCTCGCCGCCGGGTTCTATCTATTTCCACGAGTCGTGCAAGGGCCGCTGGAGCGATGGATGTTCGACCACAAGCGGCCTTCCTAGACTCATACTCGAGACCCGGGCCATATTCCCTTCAGTGGCGAAAGTTCCGAGGCCATTAAACAGCACCTAATATAAGACACCGGGTTGTCGATTCGACTCAGGCTAACAGATCAACAGCACTAAACCTCTCTTAAGCGGCTGTTTTAGATAGCTTATTTCCCTGTCATAAAACCGTTAGGAAATCATCAACTTTTCATCATGAATACTCGTGGCGAAAGCGCCACAGTGTCTGCCAATCGACTTCGGTTAGAGGAATTGCCATGAACCTGCATCGATTTTTATTCATCCACTGGCTAGTTCTGTTGTGTATCGGTGGAATCGCTTTAGCCCAACCGACGGGCGGCGGCGTTGTGGTTACCGACAGCTTTGAAAGCCCGTAGCGATTTACACGCAACGAGACAATCAGGGAGAACGTTATGCTCAACCGATTTTTTATCATCATCATCTTATCCACGGCTGCTCAGATACAGGCTGAACCGCTAACATCCGGTTTTACCTACCAAGGCAAACTGCAATCTAACAACACACCCGCCAATGGCTTTTTCGACTTCGAATTCGCGCTGCACGACGCCGAAACCGACAACGCTCAAATCGGCAGCAACGTCTTTGTCGAAGACGTGGTTGTCATCGACGGCGTGTTCAGCGTAGCGCTCGACTTTGGTACTGAACCCTACGCTGGCGATCAGCTTTGGCTTGATATTTCAGTACGCAACGGCTCGGAAACCGGCGGTTACACCGGTTTACTCCCGCGCCAAAAAATAACCGCTACACCCTACGCGCTGCATGCCGAAATGGTGGCAATGGACGCCATTGGCAGCGGGGAAATTGCCGACAACAGCCTCACTTCAGCCGATATTGCTACCGATGCGGTGAGCAGTGCGGAGCTTGCCCCCGGGGCTGTGCGCACCAGTGATGTAAACGCCGCCGAGATTCAGCTGCGAGTAAACGGCAATTGCACTGCCGGGAGTGCCATCCAAACGGTAAACCAAGATGGCAGCGTGACCTGTATCGCTGCCATTGACGGCGAAGATGGTCAACCGGGCCCACCCGGAGCGGACGGAGATGATTTGTTTAGCCGAACCCTTGTTGTGCGAAGCGGCGGTACGGCCACCGAAAATGGCAATGCCTACATCGCGGCCCTGAACAGCGTTTCCGCATCCAGCCCATCAGCATCTAACCCTTGGGCGATTCACCTCGAACCGGGGGACTATTTTCTGAGTTCCACTCCGCCAAGTGTTCCCGGAAATGTCCGGTTGCGGGGTGCCGGCATCGATGTGACCACCCTGCGCTGCGGCAGTTGTACGATTCTGGCAAGCACAGGGGCCATCTCTGTGACAGATTTGACGCTGCGCAGTGACACTTCGTTGGCCACTGCGCAGGTAGCCACTGCGAGACTGGAAAGAGTGATTATCGAGAACACACACCCTTTGGGCGATTCCCTGGAGGTAAACGACGGAGACCTCACCTTGATAGACTCGACCCTGCGTACGCGACCGACGGCAGAGTCAGGTGTATCTCAGCGCGCACTGCTGGCCACTGACGTGAACCTTGATATCCAAGATTCAGTGATGGAGGGCTTTCGGCCCAGGGTGACACTTAATGATACGGCTGGGTCGATTCGTGGTTCATCGTTTCGAAGTATTTTTGTGAGTACGGGAAACAATCAACTTGACATCAGCCACACAAAAATTGATGCCAGCCCCACACTGCTATCAGGCGGCAGCTTGATCGCGTTCGGAAGCTCAACTAGCTCAGTCAACGTCTTTAACCTCAATAACGTCGAAATGATCGGCGCAGGATCGCTCACCGGGGTATCGGTGGGGGAAAACACCATCATGCATGTCGCTTTCTCAACCCTATTGGAGGGCAGATTTATTGGCGCTGGAGCCGTCCACCTTCGCCACGTCACGGTTGACGAACCGGTCAGTGTGACAACGGAAACCTGTTTTGCCGTAGTGCGACTGGATAACGCATCATTTAACGCCACAACCTGCCCCTGACTCGGCGACACTGTGGCGGCTGTTTTCCTGCGATCTATTTGCGTAATCCGGCGGGCCCATTGACCGGTCTCAAAACGCTGTCATTCATTGCGCGCCCGAAGTTTCGCGCAATTGGGTTACATCTGGAGGATTTCCCAACAGAGTGGTTTGTTGAATTATCTGGGTAGGGAAGCTGGACGCAAAAATACTGTCGTAACGGAGCTTATGACGCCTCTAACAGCCAATGTGTGCCGCAAGGTGCATTTTGGATGATCACCGTTAGCCATAAAATCGTGATGTGGCAAAACGGGGGAAAAAGTTCCATCGATTGTCAGACCACGCTCAGCGAACCTAACGTTGGTGAGCCAGCTGTGGCTGAGTGGAATGCTGTTTTTGACGCAGGCCAAAGTGCACTTTCCCGGGCTGATGACCCTAATTTGACCCTCACAAGGCGACGTCTAATGTTGAAGCTGCTAAGCGCTACTCTGGCACTCGTAATGATTGCGTTATTTCCATCAACCGGTGCTGCGCAGTCCGGGCCTGGGGAATACATTATTGAGAACGATGCTCCCGAAGCCACGTCCTCCGGATCCTGGACCCGGTCCAACTTACCCAGCAGCTATAACACCAGTTCGTTATGGGCGGTGGTCGGCGGAGCTGTCGACCGCTTCCGCTTTACGCCTTCATTAGCCGCCGCCGGCAACTACGAAGTTTATGCCTGGAACTCCTGTTACAGCAACCGGGCGACTAACGTGCGTCATATAGTTACTCATAGCGCTGGCAGTACCACTATTGAAGTCGACCAAGATTGTGACACAGGCTCATTTGGCGAATGGTTCTCTCTGGGCACGTTCGCCTTTGACGCGGGTAGCGCAGGCCACCTGGAAATTACCGACGATGGCATTGTGCCCCCAGCCACCACCTATATGGGCGCCGACGCAGCGCGCTGGCTCCTACGTGATGTGGTCAATGCGCCCGTGATCACCCCCAGCGACACTACCCTTTCCCTCATTGAAGGCGATGTCGCTGCACTGTCTGCCACCGCGCAAGACATTGAAGATGGCGATCTGACCACGGCCATTTCCTGGCAGGTCGATACCGTTGCTGACACCGCCGTTGGCGCAACGTTTAACTTTACACCGCCGCTCGGCGATAGCGTGGTTACGCTGTCAGCCACGGACAGCGAGGGCAATGAGGGTTCAACCACCATCGCCATTTCTGTATTGCCAGACCCAAACAATATGCCGCCCCAAGAAGAGTACATCATCGACAACACCGATTCCGGTGCATCGGCTGAAGGCACTTGGAACTCAACGTCATTGCCAAGCCAGTTTGGCAGCAGCTCGCTGTGGGCCACCGTTGGCGGGGCCACTGAACGGTTTCGATTTACCCCCGCTCTTGAGGTTAATGGCAACTATGAAGTGTTTGCCTGGAATTCCTGTTTTAGCAATCGGGCAACCAACGTTCGGCACATTTTCGCGTGCCGCACGGGTCTTACCCCGCTGCAAGAAACTCGCCCGCCATTCTCGCGGTGTACTGCCGTGTTCACCAACCAGGCTATCTAATCGCATCAACATGCCCCTCCAGCCTTCCGCATTCGCCTCGGGATGCCGCTGAATAAGATCGCAGATGATCGCAGTGCGGGACGGAATGTGAAAGAACACTACTTCCTCCATGGCAAAGGATCCTCGGAAAACCACCTGATCAATATCCACCGACCATGCAAGTGCTGGCGCATCAACAAGCTCCGCGTCAAAACTCTGGGCCGTGAGTTCTACGTCGTTCAGGAGCTGCTTCAAATTCGTTGGAGCTAACGAGGCAGGTTCGCTATATTGACCTTGGATGCCCAAAAACGGAGGTTACCGTGATGCAAACAACGATCAGAAACGGGTTCGGACTGTTAGCGTTACTCACGTTAACCGCATGCGCTTCTCAGAATGTGCGCCAACAGCGACATGCTGCTGCCCCCAAGTGTTTGCAGTCAGAAACCTTAACCTGCGATCGATTCGCGGATGACAACTACAATTGTTCATGTCAGAAAGGCGCTAACGTTAGAGACATTCTAGATTCTTACTAAGCGCTTTTTGGCCGCGGCACGCAGCGGCCATTCGGTGTCCAATTGCGCGATGGTTAGACCGGGAATACCCAGCATGGGGGAAACGGTCTCGCCCAGGGCCAGGTCCGACTCTACCTCGGTCAGGGTCGAGGCTCCGACAACTGCCGCTGTGCACTGGCCGCCGGAAACCGATGACCCGGCGTATTTACTTCGGGTTCTACACAATGTGAATCAACGCGCAGGCCGCTATTCAAAGCCGTTGAGAAATAAGAACTCATCACAATCTGAGGCTCGGTTTACCACTGTAGTTTCCGGCAGTGACGTGTTGTCTTCCGTGTCGCTGGCGTAAACCGCTACCTGATATTCCCCGGCGCTACCGCACAGGCCATAGCTTGGACTGCTGAACGCTCCGCCAGGCACCGGGGTTAACGACTGTGATATGACCTGCCCGTTGGGTCGGGTTACCACAGCCACCACCTCGTTGACGGTTCCGGTGGACGTTACCTCAGCAGTAATAGCTTCGAAGTCTCCCGTCAGCTCGTCCGACACCGACAGGCTGGCGATAATCGGATCGTCACCGGCCAGTAATACCCCCGACCCGATGGCGTAGTTGCGGGCCACCAGACCATCAGCAAACTCATTGGGAACCCCGTTTCCGCTGTCATCCAGCTGCGGCTGTTGGCTGCCCTGGCGAAATCGAATGGCCGATCGGGCAAATCGAAATGCCTGCCCTACGCTGGCACCGTTGAGTACCTGATTCCAGAAAAACTTGGAGAACGTAACCTGGCCTGCGCGAAGAAAAGTGGCCTGCTCATCGGTGTCCGTGCTGGCAATTAAGATACGCGACTGTCCCGCAACCGCTGTTAGCTCTTGCATGAAGGGTCTGGCGTTGTCCCCTTCAATGACAACGGTCACGCGTCCGTCATTGGTCTGCTGGGCCGTATCCAGTAGCGACTTGAGGGCGGGCGCCGTCAGCACCTCGGTATCACTAAGCTCAAAGCCGTTGGCCGTGCGCGGGGCCACGAGATAGAGGGTTAAATCCTGAGTGTCATCCGTGCCCCAGTTGGTTATAGCATCGGATAGATTATCTATCGTTGGCGAGGTATCAACGCCCGCAACCCCGTCATTGCTCAGATAGCAGATGTTGTCACAGGCATTGTCGCAAAGGCTGATTGAACCCGAGCACGATTCCTCAGCGGCGCCATATCCCTGCTCTGCGAGCGCAGCAAAAGCCCGGCCCGCATTGCGCGACCGCTGCTGCAATTGGGTACTGCCGCCGGTGACGATAATGGCGCGACGTCGCAAGGGGTTGTTGACGGTGACGCTGGTCACCTGAGGTACAGCACGATTACCGATGGCATCCTCCGCATAAACCGTCACCTGATAACTGCCCTCGGCAATGAAGCTATCGCTGGTGGCCTCAAAAGTATCGCTGTCTCCAACCCGGTTAAGATCCACTATAGGCAGGCCTTGCACCGGTGTGTCGGCTGCTGCGGGATTGAATCCGGGCGGCCTGAGCACCGCCCAGACTCGAGCGATACCGTCAGGGTCGGTTACGTCAATGGCCGTCAGCGTTGCTATTGACCCATCTGAGATGGTCTGAGGGTCAGACACCCCGTTGATTTGTGGCGCGTTGGCATTTTGCACAACGCCATTACCAATAAAACGATTGGCGACGACAGCAAGGTCTGTCGCACTGTTAAAGCTGCCGTCACCGTCAGCATCGAGCAACGGCGACTGGTTGACGAAGGTGGCTTGCTGAGAACTGCGGGCCAGGGAAAACGACTGCCCTAAAGAAAGCCCGTTGAAAATGTGGGTCCAGAACTGATTGGAAAAGGACAGGGTTCCCTGGGAGACAAAATAGGCATTTTCATCCGCCTCAGAGCTGGCGATCACCACCCGCTCGTCACCCGCAGACTGGAGGTCATCCATGAACGACCCAGACTGACAGGCATCATAGATAATATTCAGTGGTGCGCCTGGATGGGCACTTTGCCAGGCGTTGACAAGCCCAGCCAGTGACGAGGCCGGCATCACTTCCGTGCCGCTGATTCGGAAGGTGTCGAAACCGCCGTGATCCACCAGGTAAACCGTCAGCGCCCCCGCACCGGCAGCAAAGTTCGTAAAGGCCGACTGCAGGTTAGCCACCGTGGCCGGGCCATCAACGTCGGCCACGCCGTTACCGCTGAGATCCAGGTCGACGTTATCAGACAGGTACTCAATGGAGTCAGCGTTAAACCCCTGGGACACCAACACCCGATAGGCAAAGCTGGCGTTCAGCTGGGTCGCATCCCACAGCGCATTGCCCGGATAGGGCCCTCCACCTGCCACGATAATCGCCCGGGCGTTATCCGTTGCCGTGACGCCAGGGGTAAACACCTGCAAACGGGATAACCCGCCCTCGCCCACCAGCAATCGTCCATCTGGCGCCAAGTCGATATTTTCAGCGCCGTCAAAAAAGCCCGGGCCAAACCCTCTCTCGCCGAGGGTGCCCAATGGAGCAAAATTTGTATCGTAAATTGCAAACTGGATATTGTTTTCGCTGATCAAAAGTTCGTCAGCCGGGTTAACATCCAGCCCCCGCCGCACTACTGAGTCATCCGGAGAACCAAACGCCTGCACAAACGTGTGCGGTTGGGCGGACTGCAGGTCCGTTGGCGACGCATATTTGGTCACCAGATAATTGGGCAGGCCTGTGACATAAAGATTTTCATTGCTGTCCAGGGCCAGCCTAAACGGGCGTTGCACGCTGCCGCCGGGCTGATTAATCATTGGCGTGCTTGCCAGAAAAGTGCCATCAGGTTGGAAACGCAACACTCGACCATCATCGTCCGCCAGATAGATCATTCCAGACGGGCCGACCCGAATCTGACGACCCTGGCGGATGGCGTCGGGCGGCAGATTACCCAGCTCCGCCACCAACACATCATGGGTTTGCGATGTGGCACCGCCGAACTCCACCTCCTGATCAGTGCCGGAAAGATTGTCGTTGTAATAAACGTTAGGCGTACCCAGGTTGCCAAAGATCACCCGTGGAAATCCCTGCTTGGACGCGGTAACCACCGAGGTGGTTGGCTCCACTCGGTCGTCCACGTCTTCGCCGAAAAAAGTGCCGCCTTCGTTTCGGTATAGACGATTGAGCTGATTGAAATTGGCGACCACCACGTCAACGGTCTGGTCATCGCTTTGATCAAATACCGCGACGTCTCGAGAGTCGTGATTGTCGTCGCTAAGATTTTCTACACTGAAAATACCGCTGCCGTTGTTGCGCAGAATTTCATTCACGCCGTTGTTGGCCAACACTAGGTCCAGATCGTTGTCGTTGTCCAAATCAGCCGCCACAGCGCCGTAGGTTTGGGCACTGCCGCCCGGGAATGTTGCCAACTCGGTGAAATTGCCAGACCCATCGTTGAGGTACAAACGATTCACACCCAGGTTGCCAAAGAACAGATCAATGCCGTTGATTCCATCCACATCTGCCGCCAACACCACTTGGGTCGCCTCGGTATCAGATGACACGCCCCCCCGCAGAGTGAAGCCTCCAACACCGTCGTTTTCATAAATGCGATTGACGCTGCCATCGTTGGCGCTGACGTATTCCAAGACGCTATCGGCATCAATGTCTGTCAGAACACCATCGCGAGTGACGTCAGTCGCAGATCCCAGGTTGACACCCGGCCCGAGGTTGCTGCCATCGGTATTTAGGTATAGGCGGTTAACCCCGTCAACGGCCGCCACCAGATCTGGCGCAAAGTCGCCATTGACGTCGCCCAGCGCCAGACCAAAGCTTGAAAAGGTGTCTGCTGCCAGGTCCCCCAACTCGGTTGGATTACGCAGGTCATTTTCCAGCCGAGTCAGTTGATCTGCCCCCACGTTAGCGCTAATCAACAGGCGGTCGACTATGGTTAAGAGATCCCACTGGTCCTGAATTTCCGGTGGGTCGGTAGCCAGTCCACTAGACGGCGGGCCATAGACCAACACCCCTTCGCCGGTTGAAACATAAATCCGGTCGTTAGCGTCAATGTCCAAATGCTCAATACAGCCGGGACTGAAGGAAAGAACAAACTCGAAGGTGTTGGTATATTTGAGAATATTGCAGGCATCAGCAACGTAATAAAACCCGCTGGAGTCCTGCACCACAGCCAACACCGTTCGAAAACCGCCGGGGCCGAAATTGGCCGGCGTCCATTGGAAAACCTCGCCCCCCTGCGGGGTGATTTTTCGAACCGAACCAAACTCAATGTTGCCGATAATGTCGCCATTGGCATTGAAATCGAAGGACTCATAGGTGGCGCCCACAAAATCTGCCTGACCGACAGGAATCTCTCGCAGATAGGTGCCGTTCATGTCGAACACCTGAATACGCCCTCGATCCGCTACATGAACTTCGTTGTCTCGGCTGACCTGCAATGAAAAGGGCGCAAACTGATCAAATTGTCCAGGCCCCGACCCCGGGCTACCCCAGCGGGTAGCGAAGGTGCCATCGGCAAGAAATTTGTGCACCAGCCCCAGTTGGGCATCCGTAATGTAGATTGCGCCATCCCGATCGGTGGCAATGCTGCCGACGCCGCGAAATTGCCCGGGATCCGAGCCGTTCGCTCCGAAGCTCAGGTCAAAGGTATGGGGGCTGGTGTCCAGACCGTCGGCTGGCGGCAGATAGCGTTGAATTTCAGCGTCGGAAGCCAGATACACTACGTCAAGGTCGTCTATGGTAGCCCGGCCACCCGCGCCAAAGGCGACAACGAATTCGCCGTCAGAGGAGTATTTTTCGATCGCGTTGCCCGTGCCAACATACACAAACCCCTTGGAGTCGGTGGCCACGCTGCCGCTGGCGCCGGAGGCCGGATTCCATAAATCAACCAGCCGACCAGCCTCGTTAAACTTCAACACACGATTGGAACCCTCGTCTATCACATAGACAAAGCCCTGGGGCCCAACCGCCACGCCTCCCAGGTTCGAAAAGTACCAGGGCTGTTGCAGCACTGGGAATACCCGCTCAAAGTCATAGCGCGTTTGACTCTGCGCTAGGCCACCGAGCAGTGCCAAAAACACCAGTACAACGGACCGGAACCGGGAAACAGCTGAGGTATTAACCATAGAAAAACGTCCATGTTGATGCTTCACTATAGCGCGAGTGCCTCTAGTTCAGAAAATTGAATTACCCTCAAAGCCCGACTTGAACAGCTCGCCGATGGTCATCGCGACATCCCCAATTTCCGTGGTCTGGTCCGCGACCACCGTGGTGCGGATTGGCACGGTATTGACGCTGTTGCCCATGGGATACACATCGTAGTCACCCGGCTTAAGCTCGTCACACATCACGTTTCCGTTTTCGTCTGGATAGGTTGTGGGCTCTTTGCAGTGCGACAAGGAAATACCAGCGGCACAGATCTGAACCATCGCCTGGCTTTGGGACGGGTCAAGCATCGGTGTTCCATCAGGGTTAAACAGCGTCAAACGCAAGCTGATGCTGCCGGTACTCTGAGGCGGCATTAGCGTGATGGATTCCGTAGCAATGGTCTCATCCTCTTTCGCCGGGTCCGGACCCAGCCCGGTGCTGAAATAGCCAACGCTGATGGTGACCTCAGTGGGAAACGACACCGCAGGCAACTGCAGCTGGTGTCGGGAAGAAAAGGGAATCCCCTCACCGTCGGGTTCGGTATTGATGCCAAACCGCATGCTGATACTCGATGGGTCTTTGTTATACATGCTGAGCTGCAGATTCAGCAGCGGGTTGCTGGTCCGAGGATTACCATCGTTGATAACGATGTCACCCCACGGCAGTTCTGGCTGGGCGCGGGCGGTGCGGCAGAAAATACGGCTGGCGCGGCCCACATTCCCGGCCCCATCGGCGGGCTGAATTTGATAACAGTAGGTTTGCCCAGGCGTCAGGCCGCGGTCTACATATTCGCCGGTCATCAACTGATTGCCGGTCAGAGTCGCCACCGGTTGTAACGGTCCATCCACCACCCCGCGTTTCAGAGTTAATGATCCATAGCTGGGGCTACGAGGCAGTTTAATTAGCATGCTGTTATCGGCCAGGCCACCCTGTTGCACCACGTGAGTCAGCTCATGATCAATGAAGGCTAGCTCCGCGCCGCGCAGGGCGTCGTCTTTGGCAAACAGTGGGTCACGGCCACCTTGAACTTCTGAACCATCGAGCTCACCGCCGCCGTCAGTGTCACTGTCGCAGGGGTCGGTATTGCGCTCGTATTCCTGAATGTTAAACAACTGGTCGTCGTCAGCATCGCCGGAGCCATCCTGAAAATTGGCGTCCAGACATTCGTGGCGCGCCTCGTAGCGGTCAGGCAAGCCGTCAAAATCGCCGTCCGCGGGCGTGCCGCCGGTGCCCACATCAGCGATGGCCGCCGACTGATGACCAACAAGCTCAATTTTCAGCACAGAACCGCCATTGGGGTTGGGCTGACTGAGTATGGCTCGTTGTTCAAAATTGATGGTGCCGCGCTGTCCCTGGGAAAATTCATTGGTGAATCCCGTCGGACTCCCCGCGTTGGGTGTGTACTGAACCTTGCTGTAGTTCAAAAAGATTTCTTCTGTGGGTCGTACGCCGCCCTTTAGGTTCACCCCATTTTTTAGCGCCACGCGTTGCAGTTGATCTGTCACGATGGTGACGGTCTCCAAAGCCACCTCGCTGTTGCGGTTGGTCAGGTCGTTTATCCGTACCGTACTTTGCAGCAGGTCAGACTCGGCAAACGCCGTGAACTCATAGGTTGCCTGGCCCTCATACTCAACGACTTCTCCAGCGACAAAACCGTTGCTGATCTGTCCTTTTTCGGAGGGCAGATTGAGCGCCGTTTCCAGCCAGGGCCCTTCAGCAAGCCGGGTAAACGCCTGCACAATTAAGTCGCCGCGGGCATCACCGGTCGTATCGATGGACAAACGCCATTGTCCAGGCTCCAACGCGCCTTGATTCAGCAGCGATATGACCCGGCCATCGAAACGACTGGGCTGGACATTTCCCGCTGGGTCAAGCACGCGAATCTGCGAAATCATGGACTGCGTAGAGACCGCTTCTCGGGCGGCCTGAACGGCTGGCAGCAGTAGCCCAACTGCCTGATTGGGAACAACGATGCTGAAATCCAGCGTGCTGTCAGGCGCCAGCGGCTGCGAACTTCCGCCAATCTGTTGGCGTTCGCGCCCGCCACCGAGCTTCAACACAGACTGCACCATCTCACTGGCTTCTACCCCATCACTGGGCACCGCCGCGTCATCCGTCACGTAACGATAGGTGCCGCCAGTTTCCCGGGCGATGCGGGCAAGCAGGGGTTGGTCCGCCGTTTGCCCAAGCGCAATGGTATGGATGGTGATCCCGGCCGTAATGACATCATTGGATACCTCGTCCCAATCTGGCCCAATACTCAAGGGGCCATCGCTGAACAGCAGGATCTCTTTTTTCGCGGGTCGCCCCGACGGTTCGTCATTGCTGAATGAAGCAAATGAGGTCCGGGCAAGTTCGATGGCGCTGCCAACGGCGCTTTCAGGACCCAGCGGTGTCAGGTTGTCCAGCGCAGCCTCAAAATCCGCCTGTTGATTTGAATCATAAGGCGCCAGAGTCGTGCGCGTCTGCGCGTTGATGGCATAGCTGATTAGGCCTGCGCGGAAATCGGCGCCCTGGTCAAAGTAGTTCAGATAGTCTTTGGTCGCGGCAATGGCACTGGCCAATTTCGGATCGGTGGAGGGATTGCCCATACTCAGGGACTGATCCATCAGCACATACACCCAGCGATTGTCGCGGGGATCACGATAGTAAACAGCATCGGAAAACGTTGACTCCAATCCGGCGAAACTGATCGACACATCGTGAGGACCCGCACTGTCTTGTGGCGGATGTTCGATATACAGCTGGTAACCCTCGCTAGTATTGAGCCCACCGGCCACGGTGGCATTTTTGCCATTGATGACCACCTCAAATTGGGTCGGGTCCAGGTTTTCGAATGACACACCGCGCCGCTGCGGCGGCAGCGTGACCGGCCCTACCGGGCCTAGCGTCAGATTTTGCGGCGGTCCGGGAGTGAGTGGGTCAATCGGATTGAGCAACGGCAGATCCGGCCCCAGTGTGTCCGGCGCGTTACATTCCACCGTAACAACACCGGCGACTGGGCCCTGCACCCCGGTTGTGGTGACGTAAATGTTTTCATAAGGATTGGCCGGCTGCTGAAATTCCACCGCCCACTCCTCGTCAATCTTTTTGTAAAACCTGGCCGGCTGCTGGGAACTAATGGCACTGCCGCCCTGCCCTACTACCACGCCCCAGGCACCCAGCTTCGAGATGGTGGTACCAAACACCGACGAGGTGGGATCAAAGTCCACCCGTAGAATTCGGTTAGACACACAGCCACTAACATCAAAATCGAAATACTGAACGGCATAGTGGTCGCTGAAAAAGTTGACTGTACCGTCGCTGCCGCCGGTGACTGTGGCCGAGTCGACAAAACCCACCTCAGCATAGTGGTCTGGTTCTGAGTCGGCCACCTGTTCTTCATCGCGATAGGAATAACGCTGGCGAAAACTGGGGGACTCGTTGCTCAAGTCCATATCCTTGACCAGGTTCGCCAGCACAAAGCGACGGAATTCGCCCAGCAACGTGCGATCCGGGTAGTATTCCTGGATGGCCGCCTCGGTGATTTCCATTGACCCGGCACCATCGTCAATCTCCAGCGCTTTATCCCACCAGGTAACGAGAAAATCGACACCCAGCAGAGGCTCATCCGCGATGATGCCGGTTTGTTCCATCAGGTAGGTCCAGAACAGGGCTGCGTCGTAGCTTAAGCTCCACAGCGGTTTGTTGGTGTCTGGCAGGACGCCTTTGCTGGGTTTGCCCGCAAGGTAACCGTTGACCTGGCCCAGGTAGGGCAGTACGCAGCTAGCTTCCGGGTCGGTATCCAGATCGAGGTAAAATTTATCCTGCAATGCCCTGGCCTGACCCTCGGTCACCCATTTGCCTAGCCCGCCGGGGGCTCCCGCATCGTAATACGCCCGTTGCCACATGTGCGCCATCTCGTGGCCCAACACCATTCGCACACAGGAGTTGCTGGCAACCCGGTATAAAGGTGCGGGAATATGAATTGCATTGAACCGGGCACCGCCGTTGTCACAGTCGTCGCCATCCAGATTGGAACAGTCCCAATACCAGATATTGCGCTGGCCGCCAGAAAATAGCGTCTCCAGAAAGCCAAACGGTGTATTTCCGATATCCGTGTACGCCTCGTGGTAGCCCCTGGGGTTACCAATACTGTTGATTCCCAGCCGATCCACTGCCAGGGTGTCCATAAATAACTTGGCGTTAGGGTAGTAATCGCCGATGCGCTTGCCGTCTTCATCCAGTCCCTGATTGGTAGGGTCATCATCATTTCTCAAGTAGTAATCGGCACCACCGGAGCTGGTGAAGAAGTGATCGATATTGGTTGGCGGCGGATTTAGCTGAGCCCGCACTGGCGATGCCAACAATGTGATTGTCGCCAGAATTATTGCGATACTGCATTTCATCAGCGCCTCCCATTGGCTAGAATTTTCGGCGAGACTATTGATCCCGCACCTATCTATACGAAGACGAAGGTGAAAAACGACAGCGCCCGTGACACCAGGAGACGATCATGCCGTTCAAAAATATTCTTGTAGCCCTCCATCCGGACGAGTCAGAGACCACCGCACTGAAACGCGCGGTCGCAATTGCTGGGCATTGTGGTGCAACCGTTCATCTACACATGGTGTTGTGGAAATCCAATTTGGCGCGTGATCTATTCCATGTTTCCGAGCAGGGTAAAGCCGACCAGGAAGCACTCATCGAACAGGGCAAGGAAAGGCTGAAGAAAATCAAAAACCAGCTGGACGTAACCGTGGGCCAAACCGTTGTTCATTGGGGCCCCCCTTTGATGCGCCGCTGCTGGACACCGTTAAAACGGAGCTTCCTGACCTTGTGGTGATGGCAACCAATCGGGACGATAAACCCAGCACCAGCGAGTGAGGCCGAAAAGGGAGTAAACCGCGTGATTTGATTCCCACCATGAACTGCGACCTGTTGCTGGTACCACACCCAGGCGCAAGCGGGATCTCCGCTGAAGGCTGAACGATATCCGGCATGATGCCCAGGCGTCAGCTCATGCCTGCCTTGATCAGCCTTCAAACCCATCACGAAATACCGTTGACGTGGGTTCGTCGGCACCGATAAACGTCTCGAGAGTCCGAATCTCAAGATCAAAATCCCGGCTGACTTCCGACCGCCTTACCACTGTGCCAATGGCAGACTCGCCGGCCTCCGACAGATGCAGGTCGCCCAGGCTTGCCGCCGAAAACCATCTCTGTCTTGCCTGAAATTGGTTGTCCGTGAGGGTGGCGCTGGCCCCGTTTCGTAAAGCAACCTCGCCGTCCAGCAGATTGCTGCGCACCTCAACATCGATGGTGGAGTCGAACCTTACTTCCACAGCGTTGGGATATGCGCCGTTGGTCAATACCGAGTTATGCACAATGCTGGCACCTGGTGATGCGACGTAGATTCCCACGTCAACGGCGTAGGTCGCGGTCGAATCCCAGCGGATGAAATTGTTACGCACAACGCCGCCGCTGTGATCTGCCGAACCCACCAACCCTAATGAAACTCCTCTGGAAGAGTCGACAATGGTATTGCGGGCCACAACGGAATTACTGGACCCTTGCCACATCAAAATGGCGGGTCCGGCCAGGGACTGGTCTTGGCATTTGATGCCATAGATCAGATTGTCATGAATCTGCCAGCCGTTCACACCAATGGCGTCAATTCCGTTGGTGTAACAGGAGTTAGGGGGACTGCCTTCGGGATGAACGATGGCACCCACATGATAAAAAATCTCTGAATATTCAATGGTGACATCGTCAGCGCCTCCGCCGGAGGCTTTGATAATTTGTTGTCCGGCGTCGAAAAACCGGCTGTGCACCAAACGCACCCGTGCCGCGCCCTGATCCCCCTGGATAGCTACCGCGTGGTAATACACGTTCCCTACACTTAAATCGGCGATGGTGACGTCTGTGGCAGTAAAAATCTGAATGCCAAACGGCACCGATGTATTCAGCATCCCGGCACCCAGCAACACGACATCTGTTGGATCCCCCGTAGCGCCTCGAAGCTGAATATTGCTGATAGGGCTGGCTCCAAAGCGGCCTATGGTGAGCCTTCCGTCAACGCCGTTGGGAAAGTTGACGCTGTCCAGATCATAGGTTCCGGGCGCAATAACGATGGCCTGGTTGCTCCGCAGATTCCAGCAAGCGTCAGCCAGACCCTGAGCACTGCTAACGTTAATTACGGAAAACGCTGGACCCGGCGGCGGAACGATCGGCGCTTGATCAGGTGTAGCAGCGTTGAGGGCTCCCAAGCCGCTGAACAGTAGCACTACCAGAAAGAACCATCGCATGGCGATCATGGTAACCAAACAAACCCATTGATTGTGGCAAATAGAAAAATAATGCTCCAAATTGACCTGACCAGTCTGTCAATAGCGCATTGGTGAAGAAATTCCACGGTGGTTTCCACGCCATTACAACGCTAGGCCCAACGCCATTGCTCAATACTCCCACGTTCCAACCCCATTGACGATTGTGGAGGCTCTATGAGAACTGAATCCGCAGCAGAGTTTTCCGCGCAGCACAACGCGTTGCCATTGGTCCTCATCAGGCTGGGCCCCCAATGATGCCCGCACTGATCATGACCCTACTTGTTCGAGATGAAGCTGACATTGTCAGGACCAACATCGACTACCACCTGTCTCAAGGCGTTTCCCATATCTTCGCCACCGACAACCTGTCGACAGATGGCACAACAGAGATCCTGCGTGACTACGAGCGTCAGGGGGTACTGAGCTATTATCGTGAGAACGACGATACTCACGACCAGGCCACCTGGGTTACCAGAATGGCCCGCTTGGCCCACAGTCAGTTTCCCTCGTCACTCGTCTTTCATGTAGACACCGATGAATTTTGGTGGCCGTTGCAGGGAACACTGGCCGCAGCCCTCGATCAGGCATTCGGCAACTTTGAGGGTATCGGCGAGGTGCCCCGAGTGAATTATGTTGGCCCCAATCTGAACGTTACCAGCGATAGTTTTTTGGAGCGATGTCATTTTCGCCAGACCCGGTCCGTGAACGTCCTTGGCAGCCCGTTGCCCGGCAAAGTGTGTCACCGTGCCTGCCAAGATATTCGAATCGACAACGGCAGCCATAAAGCCACCCGACCCAATGGCGACAACGAACCGCTCCGTATTGATACCGTTGAGGTATTACATTTCCCCAACCGATCAATCAAACAATTTATCGAGAAAACCCGTCGAGGCGCCAGCGCGGTACGCAACAATAAAACGCTGGGAGGAGGCGTATGCAGCACTTGGTTAAGCATGGATAGAGCGCTATCCGCAGGCTCCTTCGAAACGGAATTCCGTCATCAGTTTGTGACACTCTCAGACATCCATGCCCAATTGTATTCTGGCGAACTTGTGCGATGCGAGAAACTGTCAAAATACTTAGAGCGAGTACAACCTTCGTCGATCGTCAACATCGACCCGCAAGCTATTGTGCCGCAACCTGCTTAGCACTGGGCCATGGACCGGTGTGTCACCCTGCAGTGGCCCCTACCCGGATGCGAATTTCGCCTGCCCGACTTCAACGGCATCGTCAATTCAGGTATTCCTCTGCAGCTTGCTGACCAATGAGCATCCCCATTGCTGTCCCGGCAATCGTTGAAAACCGATAGTGCACGCCATCGTAGATTCGCGCATTGGAAACCTCAGCGACAAACCCATCGATACTTCTCCAGGTTCGGGTGACTCCTTCGGCTGTGTCACTTTGGGTCGAAAGCAATGGCGTTCGCCCTGTTCCAATTTCAGCTTTCAGAACCGCGCCGACAGTACCCGCCACAACACAGTGGGCACAAGGATATTCCGGGTGCATGGGAGTGGCGATGAACGAGAGCCATTCAGGGTCACGTTCAGTGGAGGTGTTGCCATCGATATCCGCGTTTCTGATCGCGGTGATTGGCCGCCAAAAACCGAAATGGTATTTTGCTGAGAACACCGCAATCATCGCGTCGTCTATGGCGCGGGTAACCGCCGCGTACAAGCGGGCATTCTGAGTGACGCTGCGCCCGGGTAGGTTCGCGACACAGTGCACTACACCATGATAGACGGGCGGCAGTGTTGCTTCCCAAAATTTCGCCACCTGCGTTTGTTCCCGGGTTCTGAACACACTATTAACGGCGCCCAGTCGTCGGACCTCATTTAGATCGGTGGCGTATTGTTCACTGGTCAACAACGGCGGCGGATTCGGCAGAAATTGGTCTGGTGATGTCATCAACCATGGCTGCCGGGAAGGCCACTGTGGCACTGCGGGAATCGTTGTTGGCACATACTGTCCTGACGTTGTTACGGGGCGATAACGTTCTGCCGCTGCGTGTCCGTCGTTCTTGCGCATATTCAACACGATTTGCGCCGCTCGCTCTCCTACGCGAAAACCATTTTCCAGTCTGTCACTTGAGTCAAGTTGATTGACGGCCGTGTCAAAAACATCAGCAATGCCCGCCTGTTGGCCGGGCAACAGTGCTAGAAGTGTGTTGCGAGCAGCAGACGCAACCGCCGCCTCAATAGACGTCCCGGCATCTGCCTGTACAGCCAATGACTCAGCGACAGAGTACTGTTGAGACACCGCGTTAGCGGCCAAGAATATGGCGGTATGAACAATCGCCATCGTGCGGTTGGCCTGTGGAGTATTGGCACCTGACTGAACCACCAGTTGTCGCACGGCCAGATTCCAGTCAGTAACCTCATCTGCTGAAGCAGCCGGTGCAGTCGTCATACTTAGAGCAAGCATCCAGATCGCTGTAGTTTGCCGGATAATATTCATTCACGTTCTCCCGTCGCTGGCGCAATGCCCTTGGTAGTAACCATTCGGCGTCAGCCTATCGCCTGAAAACCCGGTAGAACCAGTGCAATAACTGTACTGGTTGTGTTGGGCCATGTGTAATACCGTGGCGGCAACGCAGATGAGAGAGCCTTATGACTGAGACCCGGAAAGCCGGTTATGGGCAATACTGCCCACTGTCCATGGCAGCTGAGTTTTTGTGCACACGTTGGACACTGCTGATCCTGCGGGAAATGACATTTGGCGCCCAGACTTTCAATCACATCAGTCGCGGTGTGCCTCGGATGTCCAGAACATTGCTGTCAAAG
The DNA here is from genome assembly GCA_045106555.1 of Lysobacterales bacterium. GTDB lineage: Bacteria > Pseudomonadota > Gammaproteobacteria > Xanthomonadales > SZUA-38 > JANQOZ01. Next base: position 28,227 of record JBGCET010000015.1, read on the forward strand.
CGACTGAAAGAACTGATTGCCATTGGTCTTGTCAGCAATGAACGGTCAAATAAGGATCAAAGCGCCTATCAATTAACGCCTGCCGGTAAGGCGCTTCGCCCGGTAATATTCTCTATCGCTGACTGGTCCCAGGAATGGCTGAGATCGGAACCGTCGCTGGAAAATGTAGATGCAGATCTATTGCTCTGGAATATCCGCCGACATGCCAAAGCGCATCCCAGTTTGCCACGCTCATTTGTGGTGCATTTTTCACTCAGCGACCAGCCAACGAAACGACGCGACAGCTGGTTGCTGTTTGAAAACGACCAGGTCGACCTTTGCATCATCGACCGCAATTTTGATGTCGATGTTGAAATTGCTTGCACAGCCGCGGTGCTTACCAGCATATGGATGGGGTGGTCCAACCTCGACGAAGAAGTAAAAACGGGACGACTGTCACTCAATGGGCCAAGAAAATATACCTGTTTGGCCGAACACTGGTTAGGCCACAGTCGTCTTGCCTCTATTGAAAAACAACCACCCAAACTGCAGATCAATTAACGCTGAGATTTAGAATTTCGGCGCGTCTGCCTGGCCCAACACGCCAGCAGCCGGCAGTAAAAGCGGGCTTCGAGTGCCGAATCGATATTCGACGCTGGCAATGACCAAGACTTGACCGTGACGACTCTTTCGGCAACGCTGACGACTATGAATATTCCCCTCCAAAACGGCCAGAAACTCGACTTTGCTGAGATACACGTCGGTCTATGGTTCTTACTGGGCCTGCTGATTTTCACTGGCAATACGTTGGCTTCCGAAACCCACAACACGGTGCTGAACAATCAGGGCTGGGAGGCTTTCGGCGGTGTACAGTCTGGCGGGCAGTATTCGGCCCTCGACCAGATCAACGCGAACAACGTATCTCAGTTAACCCGGGCATGGACAGCCCATACCGGCGATTTCGTCGTGGGTAAGGCTGCCGAGGGCGGGTCGTCATTTCAGGCAACACCGCTGTATCGAGACGGCAAACTATTCATCTGCACTCCGATGAATCGTGTCATCGCCCTGGACGCGGTCAGCGGCAAACAAATATGGGCCTTCGATGGCCAATCCACCTTACCCGAGTCCACGCCTCGATTTGCGGCGAATTGTCGCGGCCTTTCCCTTTGGGTCGATAGCGCGGGAAAAACTGATGCCCATTGCGCCGTACGCATTATTAAGCCGGATATATTCGGCCGGCTTACGGCAATTGATGCCAATACGGGAACGCTCTGCAAATCCTTCGGCGACAACGGGGTGGTTAACCTCAATGCGTTCGACAATGGCGGCGAGGGCAACCTTTTCCTCACCTCGCCCCCCGCCATTTACAAGGACCTGATCATCACCGGAAGTGGCGTCGCCGATAACGTGGTGGCCAATGCAGCAGATGGAATCGTTCGGGCCATCAACGCCAAAGACGGAACGTTGGCATGGGAGTTCAATCCCATTCCATCAGAACTCAGCGCAAGCACCGGGGGCGCAAACGTCTGGTCTGCACTCTCTGTGGATTCCGAGGCCGGCCTTGTCTACCTGCCAACCACCAGCCCCAGTGTTGATCCTTATGGGGCTGCCAGGACGCAGCCCATTCCCTTTGCCAACGCACTGGTGGCGCTGGCGGCGGATACGGGCAAAGTGGCCTGGAGCTTCCAAACCGTACACCACGATTTGTTCGACTATGACCTGCCAACCCAACCGCTGCTGTTCGATTTGAAAAAAGACGGTGAACAAATTCCTGTGGTCGTTCAGGTTACCAAAACCGGCTACACGTTTATGTTCAATCGGTTAACCGGCAAGAGCATTTTTCCCATCTCAGAAATAGCCGTACCCACCAGCTCCATTGCCACTGAGAAAGCATCACCCACTCAACCGGCTCCGGGTTTACCGGCTCCCTTTGCTCGCCAGGAGCTGAGCCGCGAAGACCTTTGGGGAATCACGTTTTTGGGCAAACAGGCCTGTCAGAAGCGGTTCGATCAGCTTCGCTATGAAGGACTCTTTACGCCGCCCAGTATAGAGGGAACATTACAGATTCCCTCGGCGCTGGGAGGAAGTAACTGGGGCGGCGCAGCGATTGACCCTGGGTCCGGCCTGTTAATTGTAAAGACACAAAACCTGGCCTCCATTATTCGCCTGGTTCCCGCAGACCCTGACAAAACACGGCCCGCGGGATCGCCTCTGGAATTTCTTAAAAAGCCCCTCAACGGCACACCCTACCGATTGGAGGGCGAGTTCTTTCTTGCGCCCTCCGGCATACCCTGCACACCGCCGCCCTGGGGTGAACTGGTAGCCATCGACCTGTCCAGCGGTAAACAACTCTGGCGCAGACCCTTGGGACGGTACCCGGTATCCATGCTCAAGACACCTGAGGAGTGGGGTTCACCCAATGTCGGCGGGCCAATTGTAACTGCAGGCGGTTTGGTGTTTATTGGTGCCGGCATGGATAACACGTTCCGCGCCATCAGCAGCAAATCTGGAGCTACCCTCTGGGAAGACAAAAATCTGCCGGCGCCGGCCATGGCCGTACCCATGACTTATCAGGTGGATGGAACGCAGTATGTCGTGGTGGCAGCAGGCGGTAATGCGTTGGCGGAAACCCAGCAGTCTGATGCCCTGGTGGCGTATCGCCTAAAATAGCCAAACCAGAAGGGTTCGTTTCATCGGCCCAGCATGGTGGCAACTTTGACCCAAAGACAGCCTTAGTTCTAAGCTCCATGCAGGTCGCGAGTTCCGATTGGCGATTTCCGTGAAACCCGACGATTTCGAGAAGTGCCAGCGGCGTTAATTGCGCCGCTACTCATGCAGTATCAACCCCGCTTCAAGCCCAATGCCTTTCTGGAAGAATTGCCGGAGGCTGTGCGGATGCGGGGCGAATTGTCCGCGAGAAAATGAACGAGAATAGATGAGGAACCTGCGTCTATGCATGACCTCGACGGATAGGGGCACGCAGCCCCTCATTTAGGGTAATTTTCTGACCTCGATTATCACAGAGTACCGATTTTCCCTGTTGGCCAAAGTGATAATGCCCGCAGACGATCGGCTGTTCGTTGCCCGAATCCAGGCAGATCCGGATACTCGTTGGCCTTCCCAGGAAGAGTCAGGACTCCAGCCCTGGCTTTCCATTTGCTGATCAAAATGCGCCATCACCTCAATGGCGGACAGGTCCACGTTAAAACTCGCACGGGAACTTGCTCCATCAGCACTACCCGATGACCCTATGCCCATGCCAGGCGTCAGGTCTGCTCCAGGCGGGAGTTCCAGTTCGGGCAGTACTAACTGCAAAGTGCTTTGCGATTGATAGGCAGCGCCGGCCGTATCACAAGACTGATTGGCGTTGCCATAGGAACGCACGTTGGCTACGGTAACGCTGTCCACCTGACGAGCGGTGATCAAGGCGTTGCCATACTCTTCGCTGCAAAATGACAGACCAAACTGGCGCGAGCGGACCTTAAATCCCGCACTAGCGATGTCTCGCTGTTGCACTTTCTTAAAGCCTGCGGCCAGCAGATAATCACTAAGACGCTGAGTCACGGCGTCTACAGATTGAGCGCTACGAAAACCGATGTTGGTTTGTTGATAGGAAGGATTGGCGGCTCGGCTGGTGCCCAGGTACGCTAACCCCTCAAGGGTTTCGATACCGGAAAACGCCTCGGGTATGCCGTCAGAAATTTCCGGAATCCCTCGAAGTCCTGCGCCACTGAGAAAGGCAGACGCCACAATCGGGTCAACACAGGATAACGGGTCCTCAAAATCGGCAGCACCCGCCATTGTCAGACACCACAAAGAAGCTAGACCTACTATACGTTTCATAAAACCTCCATCAGACAGGGTCCCAGCATGATTTATCCCCACCTTACCGATATTCGATTAAGGAAAAAAGCCTTTCGAAGCAGGGCGATCCAAGATGGCAGGGCGAGTTTTGGGTTGAACAAGGCCGCCTTCATGCTATTGCTCATTTTTGTCACCCCATCGGCGTTGGCTCAGCAGGCCACTACGCCTGGCGTCGTATCAGCGCCCTATCCCACCTTCGAACACGCTACTGTGGAATGGGCCATCGCCGGTGACAGCAACGTAAACAGTCAGGTCTCGGTACGATTTCGACCAACGGGAACCACCAACTGGCGTGCCAACATTCCTTTGCAACGGGTGCCCGCCGGTGCCAACGAAGGATTTGCCTGGGCAAACCGGCATTCCGGGAGTCTGTTTCACCTATCGCCTGGCACGACCTATGAAGTGGAGCTTTCACTTACCGACCCGGATGGGGGTAACACGGTTGAGACTCTTGCGGTTACAACCCGAGCGTTACCGACAATCGCAGATACTGCGTCCATGATTACGGTCACCCCCAGCACGCTCGGGAACATTGTCAACAATGCTGTCGCTGGCGACATGGTGATTCTAAGTCCCGGCCAGTACAGCGGGTTTACCGTCAACCGCAGTGGTTCAGCAGGCGCACCCATTGTCATTCGCGGGCAACCCGGCGCGGAGGTCAACGGAGAAGTGGGGCTGTTTGGTCAGCAGCACGTTTGGCTTGACGGGCTGACCGTCAACGGTCGAATTCGGTTTAATCAATCAGACAACATCACCATTACTGGCTGCCACATCATTGCCAGCAATACCGCGTTCAATGGCGATGGCATTGTGGCCTTCGGTCGCACTGAATACGCCTACATTGCGGATAACACTGTCACCGGGACCACCGTCTGGTCCGAAGCCGCACTCGGCAATAACGGCGACAACCGTGGTGAGGGGATTGTGCTCACCGGCCCAGGACATGTCATTCAAAACAATCGGGTCAGCGGCTTTCGCGACAACATCTCCTTTTTGGAAGACAGCGAAGCCGTGGATCAGTTCAGCATCGATGTGTTGAACAACGATCTTAGCGAGGGCGCGGATGACGCCATCGAAGCTGACTTTTGTTTTCACAACTGCCGTATCATCGAAAATCGAGTCACCAACGCGTTCATCGCCTTTTCCGCCCAACCCAGTCTGGGCGGACCCACCTATTTCATCCGTAACACCGCGTATAACGTGGTATTTATCGCGTTCAAGCTCCTACGGGGAAGCGAAGGTGACGTGCTGTTTCACAATACGGTGGTGAAAAACGGTGATGCACTTGGGGTGTTTACTGATAGAGATATTCGACGCCTGACGACACGCAACAACCTGATGATCGGCGGGTCGGGGGGCAGTTACAACGGGTTTAGCAGTGGCAGTGGTCGAGTGCTCGATATTCCAACGCTGGTCAGTGCCGGCTCTAGTCTCAACTACGATGCCTTAGGGTCCAGCACCGGACAGTTTAGTGGACGCCTGGGTTCAACCAGTTTCGGTAGTCTTACTGAGCTTAGAAACGCTACCTCACAGACCAATGCAGTACAGGTAGACTTGAGCGCGTTTGCTCAACAACTGGTGTTTCCCGGGCAGCCATTAAACCGATACGACCCGGTAGACCTCAGCCTTTCGGCAACGACCCCAGCCGTGGACTCTGGCATTGCGCTGGCCAACATTAACGACACCGTTACCGGCACTGCGCCGGATGCAGGCGCTCTGGAACGGCAGTTACCTCTGCCTACTTATGGTCCCAGAGTGACCGGGAGGATATTTGCTGATGGCTTCGAATAGACAAGATCACCAGTCGATAGCACCCAGCAAAACAGCCCCTACCGCCGTCGCAATGGACTTAGCGCTCAAATGTTCGTGTTCGACGGGATCGTCATCCGCCTCTGCCGCCGCGCCGGCTGATAATCCCGCGGCAGCGCCGGAACCGATGCCAGTTAGCGACGTCCCAATGGATTCAGCGGCCTCAGGGGTCGCAACCGGTGGTTGAGGCAGCTTGTGAAACCAGACGCCACAGCTAGCGCATTGCTCTGATCGCGGCTGCTCTTGATCACAATGAGGGCAGCGCATTGGCTGATCTGTTGTTGGTTCAGCTTGTTCGGTGGGCGATTGTTCGTCGTCGTCGCGAGGCTCAAGCGACAGCCCCACCTTGGGTTTGTTCAGCCTGGGCTCTATCTTCTCAAACGTGGTTTCAATACCCAGTTTTGCCAGCTGCCCGCTGAGTTTTTCCGCGTCTGTCTTCAGCAGGCCCTTCTTCAAGACCCGGGGTTTTTCAAAAAATGCCTGCGCCTGAAGCGGCGACAATCGCAGCTTCTGTTCTAGATTTGTTCGTACAATGGCCGTTTCAAATCCATCGACCATAGCGCCAGTGCTGACCACCATGAAATGGCCTATAGGTGTCATTGATCCAAATGAACTGACCCGTCTAATCGGACGGGTCAGTGTTTAACTGAAATGGTCAGGTTTTTTCAGGATTAATTGCCAGAAATCTGACCGCGTATCTCGCCCGCTGGGTTTCGTCGGGTATGGATATTGATATACACATTTCCCTCAGACATGGCGTCCACCAGCGCCGTAAGAGGCTGGCCTGCCAGCGGGCCAACCAAACTGCTGGCGCTCAGTTCACCAATGAGCTCCCTAACAGGGACCAATCGAGAAGTGTCCACGCCAGCCAGCAAATTAGCCACCACCGGGCCGTTTTCCCCAGCAGGCCCCAAGTGCAGGTGAGCCATGGTGACCCGGCTGAGCGCACCATTGCTGCCGCTACGCAGCGCAATATCGTAGTTCAAACTCATCGCGTCATCCGATAACTCCAGCAGGGCGTCTCCCGATGAATTGGTGGCAACCGGAGGCACTTCCTGATCCCCTGACAGCACGGCGTCAAACAGTTGACTCGTGTCCACAATATCGAAGCTCACCTTCGCTACCGGGTAACCCGATTGGGTGAAATCGGCCATAGCGAAACGCGGGTCGTCCAGTACGCCGCCGCTGCCCGGTGGGTTAAAGCCGGTTCCGGCAACCAGATCGCTACCCAAGGTTCCAATGAAACCATTTTCATCAACGCCAGTATTCGGCGTGGCTTGGCCGAAAAACGCTGTATTGGCAGGAATTTCGTCATTCACCTCGGTACCAGCGTCCAATGTCTCACCGCCTGAAACAAAGAAGTTCTGGGCCACAAATTCACCGCCGGCGTTAAACACCTGGTGAGCTCTGGGGTTACCGTTGGAGATGCAGAAATCGTTGCTGGGAAGAATCATTGAACCGTAGGAAAACCAACGGTTGGCTATGTCTTCAGAGTCCAGATCAAACTCCATCGCCGTCACGTCACCCGGGGCGATGGGGCCATTTGGGCCAGGGATCGTCGCGTCTGCCCCGGCGGGCACCAGCAACGCAAAATCGCTCGCAATCGGCGAATTGTTGCCGTCTTCGCACAGTCTTTCCATTGCCACCGAACCCTCAAGCGGCAAACTGGATGCCGGCGTGTTGCCGTTATAGGTATCAAAGGTTGCATCGTGAAAGCCTACCCATACCGGGGTCAGGAAGGTACCGGCCTGAGGCGCCAGGTTTTCAATAGTCACGCGCACTCGAACGGGTTCAGCGTTGATTGCGGTGGAAGCCAACAGGCCAGTGATTGCTGCAGCAATGGTGGTTTTACTTAACGTCATTATCTTGGTTCCTTGGTCGATCATTTGTCGTTGTGATGAAAATTCTGGGCCGGTCATGACGCTGCATGATTGCGGCCTATCCGTTAATCCCGCCAAAGGGCCAAAAAGTTTTTTTATCTCCATTGTTTATTCCAATGGCTCTCATTCGTTTTTTCGATGAAAGACTTTGACTACCGAATCTGTCTCATTAAGGTCACCGAGTTACCAAGAGGAATCTGTTGTGCTTTCCAAGACTGCGAAACTGAAAGACTGGTCCCTCATGATGAAGGTGGGACAGGGCTGCAACGCCTCGTTCAACATGCTGTTTGCTGAATACCACCCCAGATTGCTTCGATTTCTCGGTCCCCGTTTGCAAGACCCTCACACCGTGGAGGCCGTTGCCTCGGACACCCTGATGACAGCAAGGGACAAAGCGAATCAGTTTTTAGCCACAGGCCAGCTGTCCACCTGGCTATTCGGCATTGCCGTTAGAAAGGCTATGCGGGTAGGCGATCGTGAAGGTCGGCGACGCGGAGCGCTGCCTGAAGTGACGTACAACGAAAGCGTCAACGGCACCAATCAGGAAAGCCGCATCCGGGAATTGGGCGATCTGATCAGAGCCGGAATTACGCGGCTGCCAGTAAACCAGAAGCGCGCGCTTGTGCTTCATCTGGTTGAAGGATATTCGCTGGAAGAGACCGCAAAAAGACTGGGGATTCCCCTCGGCACCGTGAAGACCCGAATTTTTGAAGCCCGAAAACAGCTGAAACTGACGCTGAACTGACCCATTCCTCAAACGAGTCGCCAAGGCGCGTCCTCACAAGGGCGTGTGTTTGGCGAAGGCAGCCGACGCCTGCTAAAGAAAAGCCGTGGCCTGCCGATACTCCAAGCAGGAGCCGGCTTTTGAACAGGGACGTTCGCCTTCACCGCAGCACACATCACCAGGGTGCTTGTGGCCATTCCCTGTAGCAGTGCTCGGTAGTGTCGACCGTACCCCGGAGCGACCCAGGCAACGCGAAGGACAGATATTTCGGTCCAGGCATCGCCTACGGCCAAACCGATGAACGATCTGGTCTGCTTAAGGACAGGAGTTTGCATAATGCTGAATAATTTTCGTGGAGCGAGTCCCTCAGCCCGCGCCGAAGCGTTCAACGCTGGTTCTGCGACAACCGTTGAAGACCCAACGGAAAAGTTCAATCTGAGCGCGCTTTGCGAACGTTTGATGGACCTTCTTGACCCCACCAGCAATCACATCATTTCTGTTCACGGAAGTTGGATCAACGGCGACCTGCTAACCACAGAACAGGCTCTGCGCTGCCTGCTCAAACGGACTCTGGCACGTAATCGTGACGAATCACTGTCCATCACCATCGAGGCTGTAGACCTGTCGGCCAACAGTTACCGGATCATGGTTGCCGACAACGGCCGCTGCCTGCCCGAGGGGCAGGACCGATTTTCATCAACGCGCGAAGAGATGGATAAGGTCAAGCAGGCAGTGACCGCCAGAGGCGGCGAATTTACCGAGAAAAACGACGCCTACGGGAAAGGGGTTTGCGCCAGTTTTTCTCTGGCGGGTTGCGTAATGGGGTTCCCCAGCCAACAGTATTAGTCAGACGTACCCTGAGCGTTCGAATTTTTCGGGGGTATGGCGTGGCCACTGGACGTGGCCACGCTATTTTTCGTTTACTCGAAAGAATATTTCAGGCGTAAACCATAAGACCGCGGTGCCAACACGTTGGTACGGAAGTAACGAACGTTCGCTCCGTTCACCGTCTGATTAAAGCGGTCGTTGTTGAACACGCTGGCCTCGGAATAGTCGTCAAAGGCATTGTCGACATATCCCGTTGCTGACCAGTTGGTCGCTTCGTAGGTTAGTGCCAGGTTAGCCCGGCCAAAACTCGGCAGGGTCAGGCTGCCACCGCGAGCACCGGTGAGAGACAACACGTCATCCTGCCAAGCGTAGCCACCATCAAAAATCAGCGTATTGCCGCCGGCTAACGGTTTGCTGTACGTGGCGAACAGAGAAAATTGTTTTTCCGGAGAACCCGGCAATTGATCACCCGCTCGACCATCCTCAAAGGATGTGCCAAATCCCGGCGGCGTAATCGTTCGAATGAGCGACGGTACGCCTTCGGTTAACTCAGCACTGACATAACTGAAGCTGCTGCGAAGGGTCAGGTTGTCGCTGGCACGCCAGGTAGCGGCCAGGTCAAAACCTTTGGTTTCCGCCGCGCCCGCATTTACCGTGATCGATGTACCCGCATTCACCGATACCGTTGCGACCTGAGGGTTTTGCCAGTCGATGAAGTAAACCGAACCGTTCAACACCAGGTTGCCGTCCAGCCAGGAGGTTTTGGCACCAATCTCAAAGTTGTCCACCGTATCGGGGAAGAAGTCGCGCTCGTCGATTTGGGCGATGTCTCCGGGGTTTGGGCCAAACTGCTGTCCTGGTGCCAGCAAACACAGCGATTGGTTACCCGGTACAAACACGTCTGGGCACGCTTCACCACCGTTGGAAGCGCCAACGCGATAGCCTTGGCTGAAGGTGAAGTATGCGGTGTTGCCATTGTCAAAAGCGTAAGCCACGTTGAGCTTGTAAAGGTCGCCGTCAAAGTCCTGATTGGGCGAGAGCGCCAGCTGGTTTTCAATATCACTCAGCGGATAGGGCTGAAAGTCGGCCGGGGTTGTAAAGTAAGGGAAGTCTGTGGAGTTCCCCGTATCCAGCGAATAATCGTAGTACCGCGCGCCCAGGGTGACACTCCAGTTGTCGGTAATGTCGAAACCCAGCTCGCCATAAAAGGCCAGCTCTTCCAGCTCGCGACGGTCGGCCTCAAAGTACTCCAGGTCGTTTAAGTCCTGACGAAAGTCAGGGCCGACGAAGGCGCCGTAGCCTGGGGTAAATTCGGAAGACAGAGCGTTGTACTCGTTCTTGTTATAGAACGCCCCAACGATCCAGTTCCACGGGCCGTCAGAGTTGGACACCAGTCGAATTTCCTGGTCGAAAATATCGGTTTCCTCTTCTTCAAAGGTAAACGCGGTGAAGGTGGGAAACGTCTCGTAGCTGTACTCCAAAGTAATCAAAAGATCCGTCTGATCACGTTGCCCGTTTTGCTCTCCTTGGGCGATACCCGTGGCAGAGGTCAACTCCGCGAATCCCAGGTCGGCGGTAATTTCCAGCGCCAGCAGATCGGTGTCTCGATCCAGGGGCTCTGCCACACGAAACGGCGAGTCGTACTCACCTGCCGGCACGGTGCCCCGTTGACCGGACACGTTGCGCCCACCGTGCTCAGTGCGCTGGAAGTAATACGTCATGGTGGCGTCGACGGCGTCGGTGGGCTGCCAGCGCGCGGCAACCCGTCCGGATAACACCTCTTCGGTGTTCGCATCGCGAATCGGGGCAAAGTTAGCCGCCCTGGCTGCGGGATCTGAGAAATCGGGGTCAGGTTCAGAAATGCCCGGGGTTTGAACTCGGAACGGGTAGTCAACAAATCCCTGATCATCCAGACGGTCGACTGACGCTCTAACGGCAAAGGTTTCAGAAATCGGATAATTCACCGTAAACCCAAGGTCAGAACTGATGCCGCTACCTTCAGCGTAGCTATAAGTATCGGATCGAAGGTCGAACGACTGACCGGCAAAATCTGGCTTCTTAGGAATGTAGCGAATGGCACCGCCCATGGTGCCCGCGCCGTACAGCGTGCCCTGGGGTCCCAGCAACACTTCAACGCGCTCAACATCATTCAGGCGAAGGTCGACATACAGGGGAATTTCACCCACGTAGGTTGCCACCGTTCCGCCGCCGTTTTCCTGGCCAAAGGCGTTCACAATCGGCTCAGCGTTAAGGCCACGAACCACAATGCGGTTACCGTCACGCCCGCCCTGATCGATCACATTGATACCCGGTACAAACTGCACCAGTTCAGAAAGATCGCCAAAACCCTGCTGGGCAATCTGGTTGCCGCCAATCGCGGCGATGTTGACCGGTATATCCTGCACCGATTCGCTACGCCGGGTGGCGGTCACCACCACCTCTTCCAGTTGAGCGTAAGCGGTGCCGGTCAGGCCAGCCAGGCCCACTGGAATCGCCATAAGGCCGGCGGACCGGCGAATAGCCTGGGGAATTTTCTTTAACGCGAATTTGCGGGGTTGCCGCTTGCAACGATTGGGATTGCGCATAACCTCTCCTGGTGGATTTCAGGACACTCCAGCAGACCTCGATGTGTGTAGAACCCGCTGACCTGTCATTTGCTGAAAACGTAATGGAGTAGAAATACCACATTCCCGGCAAAATCGGTTACTGAAAAATGCCGGTCCTGCAGGAATTTATTTGCCGCCCTCCGCTGCTTCCCTGCCTTAACTATTGAGAGTTTGTGGGTTTTTCCCCACACTCCTGCCATGGATACCGCGCTGCGCCAGGGGTTACGGCTGATTGAAGCCGGCCAGTACGAAAAGGCCCACCAGGGCGCCATCGGCATGATCCATGCCGACACGACAAATCCTGCCCCTTACTTTCTCTTAGCCCATATTGCTCTGGAACATGGGAATTACTCGAAAGCCGGTGAATTATTCACCCGAGCGCGAGATCTGGCGCCAGCCGAGCCCCTGTATGTGGCCGGCTTAGGCCAATATCTGGTCACTGTCGGGCGCAGTGAAGAAGCTTTGGCCTGCGCTGATACCGCGGCGCGCACTCACGGGCAATCGGCCCATGTCGCCGACACCATCGGCGTGATCTATAGCCGGGCAGGGTTTCATGAAAAAGCGGTGCCATTTTTCACCGAGGCGGTAGCGCTGGATTCACGCCCCGCCAACTATCACTACAACCTGGGTGCCTCGCTGCAGTTTTCCGGTCAGTTTGCCGAGGCGGAAAAAGCCTACAGAAAAACCATCGAGCGCCAGCCGGACAACTATCGTGCGTACTCATCGTTAGTGGGACTGTCCAAACAGTCGGACACCCATCATCTGCTCAACACCCTTGAGCCGCTTTACGAGCAAACCCGCAGCGATCCTGACGCCGCGTTGCATCTTGGCCACGCCATCGCTAAAACGCTGGAAGATCTTGGCCAATACCCGGCCAGTTTTGACTGGTTGCAGCGAGCCAAACGTCGCAAACGGGCTGCGTTGAGCTATGCCGTGGACAGCGACCTGGTCCTGTTTCAGGCGGCGGCCGCCACTGCGCGAGCCCCCGACAACGATGACTCGGCGAATGCAATCCACGATGCCAGCCCTATTTTCATTATCGGGCTACCAAGAACTGGTACCACCCTGGTGGATCGTATTGTTTCAAGCCACCCGGATGTCGTGTCAGCCGGAGAGCTCAATACGTTTGCCGATTTAATTAAGTCGGTGTCCGTCACGCGATCTGCGATGGTGTTAGATGAACCCACGCTTTCGGCAGCTCGTGATACCCGCGCTAGCCAACTTACCGACGTTGGTAGGCGTTATATGGAAAGAACAGCAAACCTTGCCCGGGGCGGCGCGCGCTTTACCGATAAAATGCCGTTGAATTTTTTCTACGCAGGACTGATTCTGAGAGCCCTGCCCAACGCGAAGATTGTGTGTCTCAGACGCGGCGCCATAGACAGTTGCCTGTCCAACTTTCGCCAGCTTTTCTCCACCGGATTTTCCTACTACAACTATTCGCTGGACATATTAGATACCGCTCGTTACTACCAAGGGTTTGATCAGCTGATGGGCCATTGGCAAACGCAGCTTCCGTCGCAGAATTTTCTGCAAATTCACTACGAAGACATTGTGCTCGATCAAGAAAATCAAACGAGGCGATTGCTGGAATTTTGCGGACTCCCCTGGTTTGACGGCTGCCTGAACTTCCATGAAAACCCCTCGCCCGTGTCCACCGCCAGTTCGGTGCAGGTTCGCCAGCCCCTGTATTCTGGCGCGATCAACCGGTGGAAAAAATATGGCGAGGCGCTGCGACCGTTGCGGGAAGCGCTGGGCAATCCAGGCGTTCAATCCTTGGGTAGTGACTCCAGCGGTACGTAGTCCAAATCAAAACCGAAATTCCGCGGCGATACCACGCTCAGGGCTGCTTTACTGCGGTAGAACGCCGGACATCCTACCGCGAATACGGCGACTCGCTGGCCGTAGCGCAGCCGTTCACAGTTAATCGGCGTGGAAGTTTCATAGTCTACAGTCACAATCAGGTCCGGTACGCTGGCCACCACCCGTTCACCCTCTCGCGCGAGAAGGTACTCGTTCTTGATATTGATCGCCAGTCTGCGCCCGGGGGTCTCAAAGGACTCCAGGGTGGCTTCGCCAATATCATAACCACCAAGAATTCGCGTGGATTTGTCGACTACTTTGCCGCTGAAAAGCAGCCTGACTTCGCCGTATATGGACGGCGAAAAAATGTCTTGCAACGGCCCCAAGGTATTCTCAGCTGGACCGCGGTTTTCCCGTAACACCCGGCCAAGCTCGATAGTGAATGATAGGGTTCCAGGAATAATGGCGCCCTTGAGTTCACTGCCTGTCATGGCGTGTTCAGCTACGGTGACCATTCCACCGGCCGCCGCCGCAAAGGCTCGAATATGATGTTCATAAACTGCGGTAGACTGGGTGGAGAACACCGCCGTATTGCCAGCATAGTCATACGCTAGGGCTGGCGTAGGCTTTATCCCGGAGATGGAGTAAGTCATCATTTGTGCTTCCGGGAATGCGCGCCCCATGCCGTCGCCATCGACGATAGGCAGACCTCGCGCCGCCGCCACCACCAGTGGCAGAAGAGAATTTCCACCGCCAATTTCAAACGACACAATGGCGTCAGCCTGCCGACCCACATGAGCCTCAAAAGCCTCCAGGGTGTTCACCGGTTCTTCCATCGACGGCAGCAACTCCAACGATACCGTGGGCGCTCCCACCCCGCCCAGAGGCACGACATAGTGACCGTCGTCCAGCTCTTCAGGCATAAGGGCCTGTACGCTACCGTGTGCTGTCAGGGCCTGTTTGGCCAACAGCTTCGGCAAATGAGGGTCGCCGCCTCCGCCGGTGGCCAGAAACACCGATCCTAACGACAGATCGTCAATATGATGCGCTGCAATGGTCTTCATGAGGACCGTGCTCCGGTACCTGGCAGGCTTCCAATGTCACCAATGACTTTGATCCGAATTCGCGTCGCACCATCGTCCATATACGGCACCGCCGTTTCTTCCACGTCTATTCGACGAATCGTGTCTGGATTGGCACCGGCCGCTACAGCCCGGCGAGTGGCATCGTCGGTCACCGATTGAAGCGCCGCTTCCCGGGAAATCGCTCGATAAGACATCATCCTTTCGGCCTCGCCACCAATCTGCGCGATAGCCGCGCCAATGGCATTGGCAACCCCGGCATTGTCGGGCCGAATGACCTTTGACGCCGCCTTCAGACTGCCCGTTACCAGCACGGCACCGCCGCCCACCAAGATCACCGGCAAGGGATCACTGCTGGGCTTCATCGCATCGATCGCCCGATCCAGCATTTGGTGCATGGTGGCCTGGGCTGTGGAAATCAGCGTTGGATCGAGGCCGGTCACGCGATCAGGGTTGCCAATACTTGAGGCGCCACTGGCGACCAGAATATCGGTGCTTGTCAGCGTCTCACCGCCAAACACTCGACCTTCCGTCACCAGCCGATGGCCAACGGAATGAGGCCCGACGGACTGGCCATCTGGAGACACGACGCTACCGCCGCCCAGGCCCACGGCCAGCACGTCGGGCATACGAAAATTTGTTCGCACGCCGCCCACCTCAACCACCACCCCCGATTCTCTGGGAAAGCCTTTTTGCAACACACCGATATCCGAGGTGGTGCCGCCAATATCCACAACAATCGCCTCGTCAATACCGGTCAGACGGGCCGCTCCTCGCAGAGAATTGGTTGGGCCTGAGGCAAACGTTAGGGCTGGAAAGGTTTTTACAAAATCTGCGCTCATCAACGTGCCGTCGTTCTGGCTGATAAACACCGGACAGGTTAACCCTCTGCGCTTCGTGGCGTTGAGAAACGACGCTACCACGCGTTCAGCGAACGGCAGCAGCGACGCATTAAGAATGGCCGCGTTCTCGCGCTCCATCAGACCCAGCCGGCCAAAGGCGTTAGACCGTGTTATTCGCACGTCCGGGATCGCGGCCTTGATGCGCGCCGCCACAATCTGTTCGTGCTCGGGCATCATGGGTGAAAACGCCGCCGATACCGCAACGTTTTTTATGTCTTTTTTGGCCAGCTGAGCCACCGCACGATTAATCTGTTCGTCGTCCAGGGGCGCAATTTCCCGACCGTCGTAGAGATGCCCACCGTTAAGCATGTGATGCTCCCGCCCCACCGCCTCAGCAATATCGTCCGGCCAGTCAATCATGGGCGGCAAGTCTTTGCCCGACGGCAAACCAATGCGAATGGCTGCAGTGGCGGCAAGCTCGCGACGCTCGACAATGGCGTTGGTGAACTGGGTGGTACCAATCATCACCACCTCAATATCCTGCTGGTTTACCTCTCCATCGCTCAACACCGTATCCAGTGCCTGCTCAACGCCGCTGACTACATCTGCAGACGTAAGCGCCTTGGTGGATACAACAATGTCGTTACCGCGCAGCACCACCGCATCGGTGTGGGTGCCGCCGACATCAATGCCGATTCTCATGGGGATACTCCCGTGGCGCGTTCACGCTCATTAAACGATAGCGCCGCGTAAATCGCCGCTGATAAAGTCATGGCGTCGATGGCGGGGATGTGACTCAATGCCGGTATCACGCCCTCTGATGCCAGCAAGGCGAACGCCGCACCTATAGCCCACGCCACAAAGCCCTTCAGGTTAATCAGGCGGTTGGCACCCAGGGTTTCAATGCGATACGCGCTGCGCCGAATCATGAGGAAGTCCACAACGATCACCCCGGCTACCGGAATAAACACCACCGACAAATAGAACAAAAAAGTGACGAAAGAATCGAGAATATTCATCAGCGCAGCGACCACGCCGATCGCCCCTAGAGCAATGGTCAATACGGTTGTATTCAGACCGGGCCAGGTGGCCTTAATACTCAACACCGTAGAATACAGATTCAGCGAATTCAGCACCCAACTGCCTACAATGACAATGGCAAACGCGCCAAGCCCCAGATTGACATCCAGCATGATTTGCAAGATATCGGATTGACCACTCACTGCGCCTGACAAACTGGCCGCCAGCATCACCGAAAACTGCACTACCGCATAAGCCACAAAGGCTGTGTACACCGCGCCACTCCAATGGCGCACAAAGCGCGTAATGTCTGGAAGAATAATGGCGCCAATAATGACGCCACCAGCCACCGCTGACACCCCATCGCCCAGCGACAACGTGGGTGTTTTTTCGGCGGCCAAAATGGTACTGATGGACTGAGCATCCAAGGCCGACTTAGCCAGCAGATACGTGACCACCGCCAGCACAGGAACCAGCAACGTGGACACCCAGTTAATCGCCCTAAAACCGATCAGCGAGGTGATGGTCATGCAGATACTGGCTAATATCGACAGCCAAATCGGACTGACGCTCAAACCCAATGTAGATTGGGCCAAGCGGTCTACTGCGCCGGTAAATAGATTGATATTGACACCGAACCAGCCGAGCAATGAAATGGCGAACGCCAGGTTCACCAAACCAGCCCCTCGGTCGCCAAAGGCCACCCGAACCAGCAAGTAAGAGCTCATCCGGGTTTTTGCGCCAATGGCTCCCATGGTTGAACCCACCAACACGGTGATCAAACTCCCCAGCAACAGCGCCAGCAGCACAGACTTCGGGGCCAGACCCTCAGAAACCTCCAGACCGGTGACAAAGGTAGGCAGTGAAAACGACACCATCGCCGCCACCGCAGCCACTCGCGGCCAGGCCACCAGCTGATGGTCAGCAACGCCTGAAGCAGAAAATTCATCGTGGGATGACGGGGACGCCATAGTGCCTCACAGGGCTTTCGTTTCTTAAGCCTCATTTTTAGCATATATTCCGAAGAATAAGATTTCGTATGCTGGCCGGACTCCGGCAGATAGTTTCGTTGTAATCATTAACTCCGACCGGGAATACTGCGTGCCGCCGAAACCCAAAAACCTCAAGCTCGACGCCATCAATCGAAAGATTCTTACCATCACCCACACCGAGGCCAACATCTCCAATCAGGACTTGGCTGAAGCGGTAGGGCTTTCCAACAGCGCCTGTTTTCAGCGGGTGAGAGCGCTTAAAGAGGCGGGTTACTTTCTTTCCTTCAATACGGATTTAGATCTCAATCGAATGGTTGAGCATGTATTGGCCTACGTAGAATTTACCCTCAGCGACAACAGCCCAATCTGCCGCGAGCGCTTCGAGGCCGAGATTGCTGAGATTTCCGAGTTTATGGATTGCCTGCGAGTCACCGGAGACTCGGACTACATCTGCTTTACCTGCTGTTCCAACATCCAGGCACTGAACGCGTTGATCGACAGCGTCAGTGGCAACGCCGACCTGGGTGTGCAGCTGGTTAACACAAGAATTATTCTCGAACGATCAAAGTGGTATCTGGGCTATCCATTGCAAAAACTGCGCTGGTTGGACGACTGACTCCTCGCTAGGCGCGTCAGGGGGTTAGCGAATCGTTATACTGACGGGCAGCAAAACAGCCTGGAATTTCGCCATGCCTTCAGCGTTATCTCGACGAGACTTTGCCATGTCCTCCATTGGTGCAGCCCTAACCATGACGTCAGGTTGCGCCACTCGCAGCGCGCGAACCGATGGTGGTATTTCAGCAGTGTATTCAGAATCGGATGCCACCTCGCTGGCAGATTTAGTCCGACGTGGAGACCTGACGGCGCTGGAGTTATTGGACGAGGCCATTAGACGCACCGAACAGGTTGACCCGCAAATTAACGCGGTGGTCATGCGCCATTTCGAGCTTGCCAGGCAATACGTCAAAAAAGGCCAGCTACCTGAAGGGCCGTTTACTGGCGTACCGTTTCTGCTGAAGGATTTGGGTGCTCGACTCGAGGGCACCGTCACCACCGGCGGCTCACGTCTCCTGGAGGGCATTGTTGCACCCACGGACGATGTGCTGGTGGACCGATACAAGAAAGCCGGGTTTGTGATTTTCGGAAAAACCAACACGCCAGAATTTGGCATGGCGTTGACCACCGAATCGTATTTGCACGGGCCATGCCGCAACCCCTGGAACTTAGATCACATCACCGGCGGATCCAGCGGCGGCTCAGCCGCTGCCGTGGCTGCCGGAATATTGCCTGTGGCCAACGCCACCGATGGAGGCGGGTCTATTCGAGTCCCCGCGGCGGCCTGCGGGGTATTTGGTTTCAAGCCTACCCGGGCGCTCACCCCCCGTTCGATTGGGCCTAGCATGATGTCGGTCTCCCACGTGGTATCACGCACCGTGCGAGACAGTGCGGCGGTGCTCGACGCTACCGCTGGCTACGCGCCTGGGTTTCCTTTTGTATCGCCGGAAAAGGTAGGCGGGTACCTTGCCAGCTCACGTCGCCCACCCAAGTCCCTGCGGATAGCCCTGGTGACGGACGAACCGCCAATGTCCATCGACCCTGATGTGTCTGATGCCATTAATCACGTCGCTAAAACCTGCGAGGCCCTAGGACACCCAGTGGAAACTGCCAGCGCTGGAGTGAATTTTGACGACCTGAATCGAGCACAAACCACCCTTATTCTGGCGGAATTTTCCCAAGGAATGCACAGTCTTTCGGCAGCCATCAATCGCCCGTTGGATGCCACGACGCTTGAGCGTTTGTCGCTGGAGTTTGTCAACGTCGGCGCTAACACCCGCGCTGCCGATTATCTGGCGGCGTGGGACCATATTCAGTCTGTCACCGCTAAGATGGCCGAGTTTTTTCAAACCTACGACGTCATGCTAAGCCCGGTGACCGTAACCCCGCCGCCGAAGCTGGGCACCATCAACGAGCATCCCAGCGACAGCTGGGACAGCTTCGTTGACCGTTTTCGCACCTACTCAGCCTATACGCCACTGCAAAACCTGACCGGGGTTCCCGCTGCATCGTTGCCCGTGGGTTTATCCCAAAACGGGTTGCCCGTGGCTGCCATGATCAGCGCTGCGCTAGGTAAAGATGCTTTGCTTATGGCACTGAGTCGCCAGCTTGAAACCGCTCTGCCTTTTGAGCAGCGCCGACCGCCGGTATTTGCCAGCTAATGGTGCTCAACGGACAACACAATCTCTATCAGCAGTTTGCGGTTCAGGCCGAACGCTTAGGTGACAAGCCCGCACTGATTGATGAGCAGCAGAACACACTGACGTTTCGACAGCTTGACGAGCAGTCGGGCCGGATAGCCAATGCACTGGTTAAGCTAGGTTTGACGCCCGGCGACCGGGTTACCGTACAGGTCCAAAAATCACCTATGGCGCTGTGCCTGTATTTGGCCTGCCTGCGAGTCGGCGGCGTATTTCATCCGCTGAACACTGGTTACCAATCCAGCGAGCTGGCTTTTTTCATCGACAACGCGCAGCCCTCCATCGTTGTTTCAGACTCCGCGGCTTTAACGTTGTTTCAGTCGTTGCCGGGAGCTCCTGACGAGGCAAACATTCTCAGCCTGAATGCCGACGGGTCCGGCTCGCTCACCGACCTGGCCAACACCCAATCGGACACATTTGACACGGTGCAACGCACCGCTTCGGACCCCGCCGCCCTGCTGTACTCCTCCGGCACGACCGGCACACCTAAAGGTATCGATTTATGCCACGGCAATCTGGTCAGCAATGCCGCAACGTTGACCGAACACTGGGAATTCAGTGAATCAGACGTGCTGCTCCACGCACTGCCAATTTTTCACGTTCACGGACTGTTTGTGGCTATCGGCTGCGCGCTGATGAGCGGCGCCTGTATGCGCTGGCTGCCGACCTTTGATACCCAAACCGTGATCAACACGCTACCCCAGTGTTCTGTGATGATGGGTGTGCCGACTTACTACACCCGGCTGCTGGCCAGCGCCGCCTTTACCCGTGAGGTCGGGGCCGAACGGCGTCTGTTTATCTCCGGCTCAGCACCTCTGTTGGCGGAGACCTTTCAGGACTTCGAAGAGCGTACCGGGCACCGAATTGTGGAGCGGTACGGTTTAACCGAAACCATGATCAACACCTCCAGTCCACTGCATGGGGAGCGGCGAGCAGGCACCGTAGGACTGCCCCTGGCAGATATTGAGGTCCGCGTGGTCGACGACCATGGCCACGCCGTCGGACCGGGAAAAACCGGCCAGATTGAAGTTCGCGGTCCCAACGTCTTTTCGGGCTATTGGCGTGCACCGGAAAAAACACAGCAAGACTTTACCCAGGATAAGTTTTTTCGCACCGGCGATAACGGCATGTGGGACGAGGACGGCTACTTAAGCATTGTGGGCCGGGCCAAAGACATGGTGATTACTGGCGGCCTGAACGTCTATCCCCGGGAGGTTGAGCTTCTGTTGGATCAGTTACCCGGCGTGATGGAGTCTGCGGTGATTGGTCTTGCCCATGCCGACTTTGGTGAAGCGGTGGTTGCAGTGGTGGTGCCCGATGGAGACCAATGTGTTGATGAAACTCTGATCCGGGCCGAACTCAAATCTCAAATTGCCGGTTTTAAAGTACCCAAACGGGTGATCAGCATTGACCAGCTGCCACGCAACACCATGGGCAAAGTGCAGAAAAACCAGCTGCGCAAACAGTTCAGCGGACTCTTTGCGTAAGGTCCATTAATCCATCACTGCTTGGAATACACGCGCTCTCCGCGAAACCAAGTTTCGCGAGGTCTTATCTCGCTTAGGTTGGAGATAGGCATCTGAAACAGGTCTTCATCCAGAATCAGAAAGTCCGCCAGCTTGCCGACCTCAAGGCTACCGGTATCAGTGTCCAGCCGCAGAGCCCTTGCGCCCTGCAGCGTGTAGATATCCAACGCTTCTCGAAGCGTTATGGCCTGCTCTGGCCACAGCTGCTGCGGACTTCCCGACACAGGGTGTTGGCGAGTGACCAACGATTCTATGCCTACCCAAGGGTTGGCATCCTGCGCCACGGCAGGCCAGTCGGAACCTGCCAGCAGTCCGGCGCCGCTGTCCAGATAGTCTCGAACAGGAAAGTACCGATGACCCCGCTCCGGCCCGACGGCCTGATAGATGGCATTCATGATGGGTGAGGGATACCAGAGTATGGGCGACAGATCCGCTACCGCGTTCAGCGCGCCAAACCGCGGAACATCAGCGTCACTCACGTATCCGGCATGAGCCAATTCATGGCGAAGCCCGCTGGGTCCGTTGGCCTTTCGGGCCGCTTCAATCGCGTCCAGCGCCACTCGAACAGAGCGATCACCCGCCGCGTGAATTTTCACGGTAAATCCGCGCCGGTCCAGTTCAATCATGTCCGCCGCCAGAGTCGACGGCTCAATCAACAAAGGCCCACCATCAAACCCTGGTGGATGCTGATGATCAGGTAAGTAAGGCGCCAGCATGCCGGCAGTGCGCGCTGGCGTAGGCACACCATCAAGAAAGATTTTCACAAACCGGGTGTGGACGCCAGGGCTGCGATAGCGGTCTCTGGCATCTTCCAGCGCGCCATAGTCCAGCGGCGTATCCCGCCTGCCATCCACTGAGCGCAAGCTGGTGGCCACATGCAAACTCAGCCCTTGGGAGATATCCACCGCCTGCCAGCCAGCGGATTCATAGGGATAGGTTGATGCATCCTTAATGCCGGTCAATCCAAACGCGTTGGCTTCAACCATAAAGACCTTGATCGCCCGCTGGATCTGGGTTGGCGGATACTCTGGAACCACCTCGCGCATCATTTTGGCTGCCGTTTCCAGCAGCACGCCGCTGGGGGTTCCATCCGACTGTCTAACAATAGTGCCGTTGTCTGGATCTGGAGTGCTTTGCGTGATGCCCGCCAGCTCCAGAGCGCGGGAATTAACCCAAACGTTGTGCAGGCTGTCATCGCTGAGAATCACCGCCTTGTTACCCGATACCTCATCCAGCAGCTGGCGAGGTGAGGACAACGGGAAACTCTCGAAAAACGCGCTGTCCCACTGGCCGCCAATAATCCATTCGCTGTCCGGCTGACCCGCCACACATTTTTTGATCGCGGCCTGAACGTCACTGGGGTTTGCGCTAAAGGCAAAATTGCACTGATAGAGTTGCTTCAGGCTGCCGCGAACCGGGTGTAGATGAGCGTCAAACAGCCCTGGGATGATGGTTCTGCCAGACAGCTCAACGTACATGGCGCCGTCTCCGGCATGCAGTTTGGCCTGCTGGGTTGTGCCCAGAAAAACAATACGTTCGCCCTCAATCACCATGGCCTGATAGGGCGTGGTGGAAACACCCATGGGGTGAATCGCGCCGCCAAAAAACACCGTCTGAGGCGGCGTTGGCTTATCCGTTGATCCCCTGCAGCCTGATAGCGCGAGACAGGCCCACAGGAGGAGAAAGAGACAAACTCGTTGACTAGGTCGGGACATGATGGTTTCCGTATGGCATCGAAGGGCGCGTACGCCAGTGATTGGTTGCCTGCTGCAGGGCATACCCTAGCCTCAGCACGCCCGCATCGTCTCCGTACCGCCCAACAATCTGCACGCCTACCGGCCAACCCTCTGAGGTAAACCCAGCGGGAACCGACAGCGCAGGATTGCCAGCCACGGTAATGAAATAACACGACTTCATCCAATCCAGATAAGAGTCCATGGACTGACCGGCAATCTCTCTGGGATATTCCTGTTCAATGGGAAAGGGATGCACCTGAGTCACCGGTAACAAGAGAAAGTCGTAGCGTGTGAAAAACTCACTCACCCGATCAATTAGCGCCACCTGTTGCTTGCAAGCAAGGGCCACTTGATCGGCGTTTAACGCAAGGCCCTGTTCAATATTGCTAATCAGGGTTGCCTTATAGGTATCCCGGTGATTATCCAGGCCGTCACCCAGCAGCTTGGCATAGAGATCGGCCCGCAAAGTTTTGAATATGACGTCTGCGTCACTAAGGTCTGGACAGCCGTATTCAATATGGGCCCCAAGGCCGGCGAGTTCTCGCGCCGCTTCAGTCACATAGTCTGGCATTCCTTCAGCTAACGGGAGCAGCCCTCCATAGTCGGCGGCAAGGGCGATCCTCAAACCCGTCGTCACCTCGCTTAAGTCGCTGGAAAAATCCAATGGCTCAAGACTCTGTGACAACGGCGAACAGGGGTCCGGCGGCCCAATCACGGCCATGAAAAGCGCCAGATCCTCAATAGTTCTGGCCATGGGGCCTTCAACCGGCAACGTCGCGGTGGGAGACTTCGCGGGCCACATCGGCACTCGGCCGGGTGTAGGCCGCAGACCGCAGATATTGCACCAGGCTGCAGGATTGCGCAGCGACCCGCCCATGTCGCTGCCTTCGGCCAGCGCCGCCATGCCGGCTGCTAATACAACGGCAGCGCCGCCGCTACTGCCGCCGCAGCTGCGGGTTGGGTCATAGGGGTTAGCCGTTACGCCGAAAATCTCGTTGAAGGTGTGTGAACCCGCGCCGTACTCCGGGGTATTGGTTTTTCCCAACATGATGGCGCCAGCATCATGCATCCGCTGCACCACCAGAGAATTTTCAGTCGGCACATGGTTGGCCATGGATAAGGTGCCGAACGTGGTTCGAACGCCTTGGGTGGATGACAGATCTTTATGCGCCACCGGCAAACCGCCCAGGGGGCCAATGTCCTCACCGCGCTGCAGCCGCTGATCGAGTTCCTGGGCGCGATCCAGCGCCTGAGAATCAACCCGGGTAACCAGCGCATTCAGTTTTGGGTTAACCCGATTGACCTGTTCCAAGTGGGCGTTGACCACCTCCACGCAGGATAGGTCCCGAGAGCGGATGCGGGCCTGCAGGTCGCAGGCCGAGCCAAACAGAAAATCCCTAGCGGTCATAGGCCTACATGGCAATCTAATGAGAAAAGGGTTGCCAATACTGGCAACCCTTTGGGTCGGTCGAGGCGAACCAACTAAAAGTTATAGTCGATAGACACGCCATAGGTTCTCGGCATGCCGTTAGCCCGAACAAAAGGCCCATTGCCGCCGGTGTAGGCTGCCGGGAAATAATATTCGTCGGCAATGTTTCGTCCCCACAGGGTGGCACGCCAGGTTCGCTCTGCGTTGCCGACCCCTAAGCGGGCGTTTGCCACTGAGTAGGAATCGGTGGCGTCCGTTGGCTGCGCGCCACCGGTGGTGCTGTCGGTGTAGTTCACATCGCCGCCAAGAAATATCTCCATGCCGTTGGACAGTGGCCAGGAATACTCAGCCCGTACGCTGTAAGAAAGATCCGGCGCCTGGGCCAGCTCAATACCAGACGCATCACGAAGGACGGTGTTTGGCCATTGACTGGCGACCGGATCTACCGCCATCCATTCGTCCACGTTGGTATCCAGCAAAGCCACATTAACGTTAACCATTAACTGGTCGGTAGGGGCCCACTGCAGGTCCATCTCAGCGCCCTTGATGGTGGACTCCGGCACGTTAGTCAGGCCCGAAATATTGCCGACAAAGGTGACCGCTCGATCCTGCTCCTGTTTGTCTTTGTAATCGTAGTAAAACACCGCAGCGTTGAGCTGCATGGTGCCGTCCAACAATGTGGATTTCAGCCCCAGCTCCAGAGAGTTGAGTTTTTCCGGGCGGTAAGAACGTAGCTGCTGGGTGGTGTTGGAGTTAGCGCCGTTAAAGCCGCCGGATTTAAATCCATTAGCCAGCGTGGCGTACAGCAGAACGTCTTCGTTAACCGCGTAGTCCAAACCAATCTTTCCCATCCAGCGGCCGGTGCTGATGCTCTCTTCGTAAACGCGAAAGGCGTCATTGATATTAGGCCCACCAATGAGGGCGAAGATAAACGTTGGTGACGTCGGGTCGTCATCAATTGTGCCGCAGTCTCCGGGGCCCAATGTGGATCCAAACTGGGCGTTTAGAAAACCCGCCAGCGAGCCATCATCGGCGACAAAGGTGCATCCCGACCAATCTCGATCTTCTTCCGTGTAACGCGCTCCCACAGTGAGTCGCATTTTTTCGGAAAACTGCCACTCCACGTGGCCAAACACAGCCTGAGAGTCAGTTTCCTGCTGGTACTTGGTATCCAGTTCGCGGATCGGCGTGGGCGCAAACAATCCCACCCCAAACGGGATAGAACCCAACCCGAATACCGAGTCGGACATGAAGTAGTGGTAATACTCGTCAAGCTCATCGTCGGAATAGTAAAGGCCGGCAATCCAGTTTACGTTGCCGCTTTCGCCGCTAAGACGCAGCTCCTGGGAAAACACTTTCAGGTCAGTGGTGTTGATATTGCTGGAGTCGTTAAAAAACCCACCGTCCCAGTCGTTGGCCTCTTCCCGGTCAAACTCGTCATAGCCGGTTACCGAGGTCAATGTCATGCCGGCAATATCCCATTCCAGCTTGGCAGAAAAACCCGTTAGCTGGTTATCGCGCTGGGGGCGTAAATCAAAGGTGCGCCCGGTAATATCGCTGGTATAGCTATTGGTCCAGTCTGCCGCATCGTTTTCGCCGATCGAATACCAGGGCGGCTCCTGGCCAAAAAACTGCCCTGTGGGAATAATGAACTGATCCAGCGGCGTATAGGGGTTGGAAAACTGCCCCAGACCAATCAAGCGTCCATCGTAAGCAGTGTTAGCTCGGTTGTCCGATTGATCGTCCACATGATGGACATTGAGCAACAAAGTGGCGGAGTCAGACAGGTCAAAATTCAGCATTCCGCGGATAGCGGTGACGTCTTTCTCTCCCAGTTCGTCATCCCGGGTGAGGCTTTTCTGCCACCCCTCACTGGACTGGGTGGTTTTCAACGATAGGCGGCCTTGAACCGTTTCGGACACAGAGCCACTGACGAAGCCCTCAATATCCAACGTGTTAAAGCTGCCGTAGTTCATGGTGACACCCGCGTCAAATTCTTCGGTGGGCTTGCGGCTCACGAAATTGATTTGGCCCGCGGTGGTATTACGGCCGTACAGATCACCTTGTGGGCCTTTGAGGACTTCCACGCGCTCCACGTCAAACAGCAGTCCGCGACTCATGACCGTGTAAGGAATAGCGACCTCATCAAAATAAAGCCCTACCGTTGAAGAGGCGCCGGTGGAGTAGTCTTGGAAACCCACGCTGCGAATGCTGTAGGTGGGCACGCCAGTTGCCGCCGTTTCATTCACGGTTAAACCCGGCGTGTATACCGCCAGATCTTCCGAGCTGAATACCCCCATGGCCTGCAGCTGGTCTCCGGTGAAGGCGTTGACCGTAATGCCAATGTCATTCACACCCTGCTCGCGCTTTTGCGCCGTCACCAGAATTTCTTCAATTTGGGCCTGAGCGGGAATGGCGATGATCCCGCTTAGCGCGCCGATAACAGCCAGTGTTATTTTCTTTCGCATCTCTACGGTCCTCACGCAAATTATTAGACAACATGTTAACGGTATCATAACCAATGGCCATTCATCACCCACCCTTCATTGCGCGATAAACCCTAGCTTGGCCGTTTAGTGCGTACTGAACACTCTCTGCTGACGGACCCGATTTGTGAACCTCATTGACCGATTCATCCGCTTGGTAATTCAACTGGTGGATCGTTGCTATGCAGGCCCTAGTTGGCGGCCTCATTCCGGTTAGCGAAACCATCCTTGCCAGCTGGAAAATTGCTACGGTGATCGTCACTCTCGCCGTGGTTGCGGTTGCCGCGGCCCTGCTGCACCCGAGCAATCCCGACAAGATTGTTGAATCCTCGCTCCCCAAACCGGCGCCTGCCGAAGGACCGGTCATCAACCGCGGGATCGTGACTACGGGTTTTGCGCATCAAAGACCGTCTCGCCACCCACCACCGATAACACAACCTGAGTATCACCGACCTGGCCGATGGGTACATCGAACAGGTTACGATCCAGCACAATAAAGTCGGCATCTTTGCCGGGCTCAAGAGAGCCTGACGAATCCCCTACCCGATTGGCAATGGCGCTGTTATGGGTGAAAATCCTAAGGGCTGTCGCCAGATCAACAGCCTCTTCCACAAACTCAGGATTAACGATTTCGCTGTTGGGATCGCTGCGGGTCACCATGGCCTCAATGCCGGGCCAGGGGTTGGCTGTTGGCACAACGGGCCAGTCTGAACCATAGGTCACCAGCGCGCCGGCCTCATGCAGCGTGCGAACCTGCCAGGCGGGAACGCGGTCTTTGCCGAACCAGGTTTCCCAGTTCAGCCCGGGGATGGGATACCAGAGGATGGGGCACATTTCCGCTGCAACGTTCAGCGCCTTAAAGCGACCCACATCGTCCGGATGAATCATCTCGGCGTGGGACACTTCATGGATGATGTCCTGATTGCCGCTGGCGTTGCGGGCGGCTTCAAAGGCATCCAGTGCAGCTCTGGCGGCTGCGTCGCCCGTCGCATGGATTTTTACACTCAAGCCCTGTCGATCCAGTTCAACCACATCTTGGGTCAACTGGCCTGCCGGGATCATCAGTTCGCTGGTGTGGTTAGCTCCCACCACATCGTTGGGTTCGTAGGGTTCCAGCAGGGCTGAGGTGTAGGTCATGGGAACACCGTCCAGCATGATCTTGGCAAAATTTGGATCAATCATGTCCGAGGTGTTGGCAGGTCTTGCGTCAATTAATGCCAGCTCGTCGTCATGGGAAAGTGCCCAGGCGCTCTTCCAGGTCAGGCTGGTTTTGACTCGCAAGGGAAGTTGACCTTTTTGGTCCAGCGTCTTGTAGGCATCGAGTATATGGGTAGTAACGATGGCATCTTTCAGCGTGGTAATGCCATAGCGCTTGATCTGATCCAGCGACCATTTCATTGCACTGGCATTTTGCGCAGCAGAATACTCAGGCAAAAATTTACGTTTATCGTAGGCCGCATTGTCATACAGTAAGCCAGTGGCTTCGCCGCTGGATGGGTCACGGTTGATCTGTCCGCCTTCTGGGTCTGGGGTACTGCCGTCAATGGAAAATTGCTCCAAGGCCAGCGAATTGACCCACGCGTGATGCACTGACCAGTCCATCAAAAACACCGGGTTGTTCGGCGCAATTTCGTCCAGGATCGTCTTGGGCATTTTTTCGCCCCCTGCGAAATACCCCTCATTCCATTGCCCGCCGCGAACCCATTCACCGGGCTGCGCCTTTGCAATACAGCCTTTAAGAATGTTCAGCACCTCCTCCAGGTCGTTGCTGAGGAAGCTGCACTCCAGGGTCTTGGAGATACCGGCGTCCAGCGGGTGCATGTGGGTATCGTGAATGCCTGGCATCACCATGGCACCGTTCAAATCCACGACGCGGGTTTCGCCGCCGGATAGTTCCAGAACCTCTTCATCGGTACCCAAGGACAGGATTTGTCCGTTCTTAACCGCCAGCGCTTGATGCCAGCTGTTGGCGGGATCAACGGAATAAATTTTAGCGTTGTAGTACACCGCATCGGGTGCCAATTTTGCCCCGGCGGCTGGGCCAGAATCGGGCGCGTTACAGGCCGACAGCCCGATCACCCATGCTGAAGTCAGGGCCAAGCGTGAAATAAGCACCTTCATGAGACGACTCCGATTCTTAATGATCTTTCACTAAAGGAGTCGCTATTGAGCGCGATTGGGACGATTAAATCAAGCGCACCGCCTGACGGGAATTAAGTGGGTGACTCGTCTAGGCGGCCAACACAAAGCGGTTTCGCCCCTGACGTTTGGCGCTGTACAGGGCATCGTCTGCCCGGCCCACCAGATGGTCTGGCTCCTGATCGCGTTCTGGATTGTAACCCGCCACTCCGACGCTGATGGTGACCTCACCCAGGTCGCTTTCTACCTTGCGCACAAGCCTGCGGGCCAGGCGAGCCGCGGAGAGATTGTCACAGGCAGGCACAATGACGGCGAACTCCTCACCGCCATACCGCGCCACTACCGTGTCATCGCGAACATTTTCCGCCAACACGCTGGCAAGCTTGGACAACACCCAATCACCGGCCTGGTGACCGTGTTCGTCGTTGTAGCGTTTGAAGTGATCCACGTCCACCATCAGCAATGCCAGCGCCGTATTGTTCATCTGCGCCTCGTCAAAGCACTCATCCAGCCGCTGATCAAACAACCGTCGATTGCCCACACCGGTTAACGCGTCACGCTCGGCTTGATCGCGCAGTTTTCGGTTGGCTGCGCGCAGCTCCTTGGTACGCTGTCGCACGACGCTATCAAGTTCATTGTTTCGCATCGCCAGCTGTTTCACCTGGCGACGCTGCAGTGCGGTCGCTGACAGCAACACCGCACCGAACAAACCCAGAATAAATACGCCCCGGAACCCAGCGGACTCGAACCAGCGTGGCACCACGTTGAAGCTGCGTGGCGGAAGAACAAACACTCGACCGCTGCCGGTTCTGGCCTCAGCCTGAAGCGCGTAGGTTCCCGGCTGCAGCGCAGGAAAGGACACCTCACCGGCAGAAGTCCACGGGCCCCATTGTTCCGTTAGCCCCAACAAGCGACTGCGAAACACCGTTGACTGCGCCTCTTCCAGGTCGGTCAACAGAAAGCTAGCCCGAATGCCTACATGGCGCCCCTGCAAGTCGAGCTCACCGCTCAAAGGCAAGCGCTGCTCCGGCTGATTTTTGCTGCCCGCTCGAATGAATGACGAAAGACCTAACGCGCCGGGAGTTTCCATATCCCGAGCTTCGGGTTGGTAATGAAATATCTCACCGGAACCACCCAGCAACAGCGAGCCGTCAGCGTTTACCGTAACCGCATCAATCACGCCAGAATCCAGCGAGCTCATGTCAATAACTGTCCACAGCTCGCCGCGCCGCTGATACAAGGCCCGATAACTATGGGCCCACAAAACTCCGTCGTTTCCATCCAAAAACGCCACAACTTCATCGGTGGGTTTCAATTCATTGAGACCGCCCAGGTTGTCGACGACAAATTCTGCGCCATCAAACCGATAAGTGCCTTTTGTTGTGCTCAGGATTAAACCTTCGGCGACTTGGCTTACATGGGCATACCCATCCACGCCTACAGGTGATCCCAAGGTTGTGGCCACCGCGTCTCTTAACTCCAGCTTCTGACGTCCATCAGTGCCGAACCAGGCCTTCTTTAGCCCCAATTCATCGGTCCCCACCCACACACCGCCGTCGCCAGCAGGTACCAGGCTGGTGACCCGCATGCCCAGCCGCAGGAGGTTGTCAGCCAGTTGCCATCTGCCGTCAGCCAGGGAAAATACGGCGATGCCGTGCTCGTTGCCCGACCACAACAGGTTGGGTTTGCTTTCTGACACCAACAGATGCCTTGGATACAATCCGTCAGGGCCAATTCTGCGAGATCCCTCGGGCGTTACCTGGCGCAGATCATGGGCAGCTGCCAGCACCGTTCCGGCCTGGGTTTGCACTAATTTCCAGGTTTCGCCGGTTTGGCCCCAGTTCATCTTCCGAAACGGTGTGGTCATCACGCCGTCGACCATTGGCGCACGATAAACACCGATTCCGGTCATGGCGTAAAGCTCAGAGTCAACGACCGCCAAGTGATGAACCGCCCCCTGCAGACCTGAAGCGTCCGCGTACTTTGTCCAACGCGCGGGCCATGGCAGTCGCAACACCCCCTCATCGCCAACCAGCAACAGAGCGCCATCGTCAGCCAACGCCGGACCACTGAGAAACGAGCGAGAAATTGACGCCTGGTCGAAGGTGCGTTGGTCGATATCCAATACCCGCACTGCGCCATCTGCCCCGCCAAAGGCGATGGTATGGGCGTTAACCGCCAGACCATCGGTTAACTGGGTTAACTGCTCAGGATCGCCAACCTGCAGGCGTTGAAAGGGCGCCTGTGGTGACGCCAGCGACCATAAATACAAGGCAGGCTCGCGGGTGTGCACCAGCGCCACGTCCCTGCCGAGGGCAAGGCCATTAAGGATCAGCGAATCAGCAAAGCCCTCGCCGCCTTCTACCATGGTGAAGCTGCCGTCCGGTTCAAGTCGTTTTAACCCTTCGCCACGCCACTGGACAAATACGTCGCCACCCACTTGAGTCACTTCGCCAAATCGCCCGGAATGGCGCCAAAGTGCTTTTCTAGATCCATCACGAGACACCGCAAACAAATGGTGCAGCGCGCCGAAAAACACCGTGTCATCGGTAATTAGCAGTCGCCAGATATCCGCAAACTGTTCATCGCCCAACTCCGCCGCGAACTTTTCAGTCAGATCGACAAACCGTTCAGCGCCGGTGTTATCACTTTCCAGGTATCCAAAACTGTTGGTCCCGCCGACCCAGATCCGGCCGTCAGCGCTGCGCTCCAACGCACGGACCGCACCTGCTGTGGGAAGGTCTATCTGGCGCCAATGGGTGCCGTCATAGCGAATAACCGCCTGATTATGGCCGAGATACACCGCGCCTCGCGGCCCCTGCGCAACGGAAAAGTACTGCGGGTAATGTGCCAAGTCAGGTTTGAAACGGGAAACCAGAACTTCCTGGCTTGTGGCGGCCTGACTCAGCACTATGGCGAACAACAGCGCCGTCGCGCTGCTGAGTTTTCTAATCGTGTTGTTCATCGTTAAGCGTCCCCAAACGCCTGTGAACAGTGAGTATGCGCAACCGTCACCAAAGCTGGCGTGACAAATTGTCAATTCATGAAATTATGAGACGCCAATCACACCCAGACGTAAACGACTGTTTAGATTTTAGTGATTTTCGGGCTAAATACCCAACAGAGGGGTTTCAGCAAAACGCTTAAATGGGTCGAGATCCAGCGCGGCAAACCTCGTTGGGTGGAGGGTAACCGCCAATCGCTCTAGCGCATCAACGATCGAGGGGCTGGGTCTGGCGAAGTAGTCCTGGCCATCAGCAATGAATATTCGCCCGTCGCGCACCGCGCGAAGCGAACGCCATTGTTCGTTGTTACCCAGCGTATTGAGGTCCGCTTGAGTTTGTTCCAGGTGGTAGCCGCAACAGGCCACCACCAGTATGTCTGGATCACACTCCGCTAACTGTTTGAACGATCGGGTTTGAGAGGGCAATGCAGGGTTACCGAAAACCTCTTTGGCCCCTGCTAGGTCGACAACATGAGGATTCCAGTGGCCACCATTAAACAGCGGCAACAGCCACTCCATAAAAGCAGCCCGGGGGCGATCAGACGCGGGTAGACGCTCATTGCGAAGGGCAATGAAATCAATCCGTTGAGCCAGTGAATCGCGCAACGTTTGCGCGACCTCCTCAATCCCCAAAGCCCGCCCCACGGTCAACACATCGTTCAGTATGTCGTTCAGACTATTGGGGTTGAGATCAACCAGTACAGGGTTGCCCGGCAGGTTGTTGACCGCATCAATGACCTCGCCAGTGGCCACCGCGCACACGTCACACAGGCCTTGAGAGATAATAACGTCCGGCGTCGCCGCTTCCAGCCCTTCCAAGTCCAGTTCATACAGCGCACTGCTGTCAGCCAAATGGGACCTGACAAAGGTATCAATGGCCTCACTGGTCGCCTCACCGGACACCCAGGTGCTGGTCATTCGAGGAAGGTGGTTCAACGAGGCTGGCAAGTCACAGCTGTGAGAAACCCCCACCAGACTCTCGCCGCATCCCAGCGCAAGCACCATGTCGGTGGCGCTTGGAAGCAGCGTGACAATCCGCATCAATATCCCACGAGGTCAGGCGCTAATGACAGGCTTCGAACGCCGTCCCACAACCAGCGTGAACAGGCCGAATATGGCCATCGCGTAGAGCCCGTCGCCGACCATGGTGTTGGTGAGAAAGGGCAGCCCCTTGACGTAACACTCCACCAGTCCAGCGACCGTTGGCGGATAATAGCCCGCCGCCCACACGCCAAAGTTTGACGCCAAAAAGAACCAGAGCGAACCGCTGACAACGCCGCCAGCGCCGCGCACCACGGTGGCCTTCTTACCCAACCACAGATAGCCGATCAACGCGCTACCCGCAATGCCAAGATAGACAAACATCATTGCAATGGCGTTGTAGCCGCCAATGAGCAGGTCACCTATCGCCAACGGCACCAAAGCCACCAGCCAGGACCAGCGCGGATCGAGCCGGGCACCAGCAAACAGGGCAATAGCGCCAATCGGCGTTACGTTCCAAGGATGGGGTACCAAGCGTGCCAGCACTACCAGCAACAGCAGAAAAATGATGTCTGGTCGACGGGCCAAAGCCTGCCATAACTGGCCAGGTAATGAGCGATGCGCCCCAGAACGGGCGTTTGAGGACTCCGGTTGAGGAGTTTTGGGGTGTGTCATGGTTGTTCTCCAGCAGCTCCACCCGAGCTGACACTGTTTCCAAAGCCCCTGCTCTGGTGGTTAACGATTGAGCCTGAGGTCGGTCTCCGGACTTGCAAAAACGCCGTTGGGCGTTCCGGCCGCCTTCCCGTCCGATCTGTGGACAGTGGCAGAGCGACAAGGTGCGCATCACATCGCGTAACCCTACATTCGCTCAAATGGCCGTTTTCATTGCCTACCGTTGCGGGGGCAGTAGCGGTTTTTGCCGCTTTCCCGTTTAACCCTTGGCTGCCCACCGATCAGCGTGCCAGACAACCCAGGGACCTCAGGTGTAAGCGTCTACCTTACCCCAGTTTTGGCAAGACCAAAAAGCCTTGTCTGGAATATTGTTCGGTCGGTGACTTGGCGCAAGGGTAAAGCCCAGCCAAAGTGCTAGCATCCGATAACACCTCATCGTCATCAGGCTGAAATTCATGACAACGATTTTGCGCCGCATACAAACGGCCTTTGCGGCCATTCTGTGCTTGGCAGGTTCGGGTCTGCCCCAATCAATCTGTGCCCAACCTGTGCTTGAGTCTCGCCAGGACTTATCACTGGACCGGCCGGAGTCCTGGGCCATGGCTTATATGACAGCGGCTACATTGTTCCACGGTATGGGCGGCACTGACGAACTGGCGCCGGGCCAATTTTCTCTGGGCCTGGAGTTGGCCAACATCCCGCATATTGACCAGCGCGATACCCAAGTTGGATTTAATGGCAGTAAGTTTGAAGACCTGAATAAATCGCCGGTGTTTGGCCGGGCCCGTCTTTGGCTCGGACTACCGTGGCGATTTGTCGCTGAGGCCGCCTACACACCTGAAATCAGCATCGACGGCGCGCGACCCGATGGATTTTACGCCGCCGCGCTGAGCAGGTCGTTGGTGCAATTTGACCGGGGGTCGCTGGGCGCTCGCATATTTGCCCAAAGTGGCAGGGTTCGAGGGGATTTTACCTGCAGCCGGGAAACCGCATCGGCGGGTGACAACGTTGAGCTCAACCCTTTTGGTTGCCAGGGGCCCAGCGACGATGAGGCGGAATTTGACTATACGGGCCTTGAACTCAACTGGCGTTACTCCGTGGGTCGCTGGCAACCCTTCGCCAGCTGGTCGGCCACCCGAATCCGGCCCCAAGTGCAGGTAAATGCGCGCACCTTTGATGTCATTGATCGTGCCTTGCTGAACACTCGTGGAACGCTGCGAAGCGGGGTCGCTGGCGTTGCACTTAACAGTGCATTTGATCTGCGCTGGTCCCTGGCCCTTTCTTACACGCCGCTGGAGGTTCGCAGGCGGGGCCGGGAAAGCACTGAAAGTGATGACTTCTGGAGTTTGCGGTTGGTGGTCAGCCGGCCGTTTGGCCCTCGATAAACCGCTGTTTCCTCGGTTAAACCAGCTACAACAAGCGTTGTTTTTGTCGCCGGTTGAGTTTCTTGATCGCCGCTTCACGCTTCAACGCACTGGAGCGGGTATGGCCCGATTCCTCATAGGCAATTTTCAACGGCGTTCTGCCACGAAAAAACCGCGCTCCTCGCGCTCCACCGGCCAGATGCTCGGAAAAGCGTCGCTGGGGGTCTGTGCTGATGCCGGTATACAGTTTGCCGTCGCTGGCCTCGATCATGTACACCGACCAGCGCCCGGTCACCGTGCTGAGTCCACGTTCCCAGTATCAGGGACCTTCGAATCGGTCGTTAACGTCTGCCGGCTGACGCCTCGGGCAAACGTCACCGAACGCACGGTATCGCCGAAGCTTATGTTGACCAGATGCTGATGCGTTGGCCAAATCCGCCGCAGCACCTGGCTGGTGATCACCAGAGGGGACATCGAGGCCGGTGCCGGGGCCTCTTGGTAGACCCAAAGATAACGACCGTCCAGCTCCTGCCCCAGCAACGCCAGGGTCAACTCATGATCTGTCGCTACGGAAAACTGTTGCGCCACCATCTCGCCAAACTGCGCCTGTACCGCGTTGTTTTGCAGGATGTCGGAGACTGACCAACCCAGCGCCCTGGCAGCGTGCTCCACGTCATGCAGGGAGAAACGGTGAATTACCTCCAACATCTTGGTTCGGGCGTTCACCTCAATGGTGGTGAGTACCGATTTTTGCTCATGGGCGCACGTGCTGCCAACGGCCAGGACCAGCGCCACCGTCAGCACGCATAGCGCCGTTGCCAAGCTAGGGCGTCGAACCATCATTGCTCGCAGGCTTGTCTGAGGACTCGCTGGCGTCATCATCGGCTTCCAGCGGCGTAATCTCGGCGTTCAGGTCCCGCATGATCTCCCGGTCCGACCAGCGATCTCGGGCCTCCTTTTTGAACGCTTCAATCCGTGAAGGAATGATCTGACGCGGGTAGTGATTGTTTTCCACATCGGCATCTGCCGTTTCCCATAGCGGGTCAACTACGACCTGAGTCAGTTCTTTGTCGGTGACCAACATTTTCTTCACCTGCTTCGGCGATCGGCGCCAGATCTCTGCGGGAATATCCATCCGTTGGGTGCTGCCATCGGCAAAGGTAAGCTCAACGATAATCGGCATCACCAACCCACCGACGTTACTGAACTCCAGCAGGTAATAGTTTTGGTCTTCCGAGATAGCCCGTGCCAGCGCCTCGCGTTCCCAAGGCTCCAATTCGTTGAGCAACTTCAGGTACGCGTTGCGATCTTCATTGGTGACGGTGAACTGGTCGTTGTCATCGTAAAAATCGCGAATATCCGGATGGACGTCTTTCCAGATTGGTTTGTTTTCATCGCGATTACGCTGGACAAATATCGACGGCGGCTTGGCGGCTTCTTCCTGACGTCGTCGAGCAAAATCG
Organism: Lysobacterales bacterium; assembly: GCA_045106555.1. Taxonomy (GTDB): domain Bacteria; phylum Pseudomonadota; class Gammaproteobacteria; order Xanthomonadales; family SZUA-38; genus JANQOZ01. Next base: position 64,711 of record JBGCET010000015.1, read on the forward strand.
ATATCCGGATTGAGCGTATCCAAACGCAGCTTGTAAACTCGGTCCAGCGAAATGTCGACATGGTCGGTGGAATAAAACCAACCGCGCCAGAACCAGTCCAGATCCACACCGCTGGCCTCTTCCATCGTTCGGAAAAAATCCGCCGGCGTTGGGCGCTTGAAACGCCAACGTCTGGAGTATTCTTTAAACGCAAAGTCGAACAGCTCGCGGCCCAAAATGGTCTCACGCAAAATATTCAGTGCAACGTTAGGCTTTTGATAAGCGTTGGGGCCCAAGTTCGCCACGCTGTCGGACTGAGTCATGATGGGCACCTGCTGCTCCGACACCATGTACTCAATCACGTCCCGCGGCTCCACTCCCCAGGGAATATCTGGATCCCACTCTCGGCTGGCAATCCCATCCAAGAAGCTGTTGAGCCCCTCATCCATCCAGGTCCACTGTCGCTCGTCCGAGTTCACCGTCATGGGAAAGTAGATGTGTCCCACCTCGTGGATAACCACGCCAACCAGGAAACTCTTTTCGGACAGCGGATAGGTGCGCCGGCCATCGTCCTGCAAATCCGTGCGCGGGCCGTTGAAGGTAATCATGGGATATTCCATGCCGCCCACCGGACCATTCACCGATTGCGCAACCGGGTAGGGGTAATCAAAGGAAAACCGCGAATACACCTCCATGGTATGAATGACGGCGGCAGTGGAATATTTGGACCACAGCGGTTCACCTTCTTTCGGGTAAAACGACATAGCCATCACTTCTGGCTGCACATCGCCGCCCTGCTGGTAGCCCTGGGCATCCCAAATAAATTTTCGCGATGATGCCCAGGCAAAGTCTCTGACGTTGTCAGCCTGAAAACGCCAGGTTTTGGTTTCATCCGTGGCGGCTTTCTCGTTTTCCAAGGCCTCTTCAGCGGTGACCACAAATACCGGGCTGCTGGCGGTGCGGGCGGTTTCCAGTCGCTCTTGCTGCTGGGCGGTTAATACGGCGTCAGAATTAAGCAACACGCCGGTACTGGACACCAAGTGATCGGCAGGTACGGTCAGCGCCACTTCGTAGTCGCCAAACTCCAGGGTGAACTCCCCGCGGCCAAGAAATTCTTTGTTGGTCCATCCCTCGTAGTCGGTGTAGGCCACCAGACGAGGAAACCATTGGGCCATCAGAAAAATATCGTTACCGCCATCGCGTTCATCGTCAGGAAAGTGCTCAAAGCCTGCCCTGGCAACGACCGCATCTTCCTCCATGATGTTGTAAGCGTAATCAATGGAGAACGAGGTTTTTCCGCCGGGCAACAGCGGTTCGGGCAGATCAACCCGCATTAACGTTCCAACAATAACGTGGTCCAGCTCATCGTCGCCGGAGGTGACCGCGGATATGTCGTACCCCGGCTTGGTGTCGGCAAGAAACTGACGACGACGAAGTTCACCCAGATCAAATCCCGCAGGCTCATCGTCCTTGGCATCACGTAACTTGGGGCCACGCCGACCGGGTGAAGCAAAGCCGGTGCTCATCTCGGCGATAGAATCCGGGCGAAAGACGTTTTGATCCAGCTGCAACCACAGATACCGCAGCGTATCGGGGGAGCGATTGTTGTAATCAATGCTCAGCGTGGCCTCGAGGCGCCGATCAGCTTCCCGCAAGGTTGCCTCAATCTTGTAGTCCACCTTCTGCTGCCAGTACTGATGACCTGGCTCACCCGCCGCATTGCGATACACGTTGGGTGACGGCAGCGACTCATCGAGCTGGCGGAAATGATCCACGAAGTCGCCTTTGGTCTGGCGTATCTGAGCATGGCTCACGCCACACACCAGCAGCGTGGAAAGGACAAAAATCATGCCGCGGTTGAGAATCAACTCGGGCGAAAATAAGGCTAACGCAGATTGAACCGGTCGTCGCACTGAAATACCTCCAAGGATTGGCGCGCGCAGTGTACCCCGACAGGCCAACGCTGGGCCATGGCTGACCCGTGAAGAAGGGGCAAAATTGATCGACCTGGCGGCCTTCATCCGTCAACGCCCACCGGTCAGACTCTCGCTCGAATCAGCCGATCTGGAAATTCCAGGTGCAAAAGCACTACACTACACTGATGTTGAATCTACAAAACAGCGCCAAAGCACTGTCCTTGCTGCTTTTTTTGCTTTGCGCCACAGCCTTCGCCCAGGCCCCCAGCCGACTGCTTGCGACCGGAGGTGCCACAACGTTAGAAGGCCAGGCCGGCGGCGGAATCGTTCCCTGGGCAGTGCTGGCGGGCTATGGGTCCACCGATGAGTTCAGTGCGACGGCCTTCTATACCCACACGTCTTTGAACGACTTTGATTTGGATGCCTACGGAGTTGCGGCAAGCTTCGGGAATCGTTGGGAATTATCGCTTGCTCGGCATCGATTTGACCTCAATGGTTTGACCCCTGTGCAGAGCACCCTCAAGCAAAACGTGGTGGGTGTGAAGTATCGCGTCTCCGGGGATCTGATTTATCATGCTGCGCCTCAAGTGGCCTTTGGCCTGCAATACAAAGATCACCAGAACTTCGCCTTGCCTGACGCCGTTGGCGCTGATCGAGACAGCGACGTCGAGGCCTATATCAGCGCTTCAAAACTCTGGCTGGCCGGGTTAGCTGGACGCAACGTTTTCGCCAACGGCACCCTGCGTTATGGGCGTTCTAACCAGCTGGGCTTGCTCGGCTTCGGCGGCGACCTGGGCACCAGCCGAGAGCTTTTGCTGGAAGGCTCAGCCGGGGTATTTGTGAACCGCCACGTCGCTCTGGGCGTTGAGTACCGACAGCAGCCCGACAATCTCAGCTTTTCCCGCCAGGACGATTGGTTCACCGCGTTTATCGGGTACTTCCCCAGCAAGCGACTTTCGGTGGTAGCCGCCTTCGCTGACCTGGGAACCATCGCGACTGTGGAGAACCAAACCGGCGCGTACCTGTCGGTTGAGTACAGCCACTGATGCGCGCGGCGGCACTATCCGCGATCCTTCTGGCCGCCTGCGCCAGTCAGCCGACGACAACGCTATACGATGAGCTGGGCGGCGACGACACCATCAACGCCTTCGTTAACGATTTTTCTGATTCCGTCCATTCCAATCCCCGAATTGCCTCGTTCTTTGTTGAGAGCGATATGCAGCGGTTTCGTGACATGCTGGCGTCGTTCATTTGCGAAATCAGCGGCGGGCCTTGCCAGTATCAGGGCGATGCGATGCCCTCTGTGCACCTGGGATTAGGCATCAATGACGCCCACTTTAACGCGCTGGTAGGTGACTTGATTGACGCCATGGAGGCTCACGATGTGCCCACCACCGCGCAAAACCGCCTGCTAGCCATTTTGGCACCGATGCACCCGGATATTGTCGACCCCTGATTAGGTCGCCCTGATTAGGTCGCCCTGGTCAGGTCACCCTGGTCAGGTCACCCTGGTCAGGCGATGAAACGTATTGACCGCAACCAGCAGACAGCGACTCAGATGCCAGCCAGGTCATCCAGATATTTCTCCGCGTCCAGCGCCGCCATGCAGCCGAACCCGGCCGAGGTCACTGCCTGGCGATAGACCTGGTCAGCCACATCGCCGGCGGCAAATATTCCGGCAATACTGGTTTCGGTGGCGTTACCGTCAAGTCCGGAGCGGATGGTCAGGTAGCCGTTTTTCATGGCCAGCTGATCGTTAAACAGCCCGGTGTTGGGCGAATGGCCGATGGCGACAAAAAAGCCCTTCGCCTCAACCTCTGAGGTTTCGTCCGTTTTCACGTTGCGCATGCGCACACCCGTCACGCCAGAATCGTCACCCAGCACCTCATCCACCTGGTTGTCCCAGGCGATGGTGAGTTTGCCTTCACGTTCGCGTTCAAACAGTTTGTCCTGCAAAATTTTCTCGGAACGGAGCTTGTCGCGGCGGTGAATTAGGGTGACGTGAGAAGCAATATTGCTTAAGTACAGTGCCTCTTCCGCGGCGGTATTTCCGCCACCTACTACGACCACAGATTCGCCTTTGTAGAAAAATCCGTCACAGGTCGCACAGGCCGATACGCCTTTACCCATGAAAGCTTGCTCGGATTCCAACCCCAAATACTTAGCAGTAGCGCCAGTGGCGATAATTAATGCGTCACAGGTGTACACCCCATTGTCGCCTTCTAGGCGATAGGGTTTTTCGCCCAGGGTCGCGGTGTGGATGTGGTCAAAAATCACCTCGGTATCAAAGCGCTCAGCATGGCGCAGCATGCGCTGCATGAGCTCCGGCCCCTGCACACCGGCGTCGTCCCCCGGCCAGTTATCCACATCCGTCGTGGTCGTGAGCTGCCCCCCCTGCTCCAGTCCGGTAATCAGCACTGGATCCAGGTTCGCCCTGGCGGCATAAACCGCAGCAGAATAACCGGCAGGTCCAGAGCCCAAAATCAGCAGCTTGCAGTGGCGGGTGTCGCTCATAACGGGGTCCTTGTTGTTTTCTTGTTTGCATCAAATGGCGGTGGATTGCTCTTTTTCCAAGATCAACCGCCGAACAAGGGTAACAGGCTATGCATCCAGTGGCTGGTTGAGCACGGCAAACGCTGCCGTAAATCCGGTGGGACTGATAGGATAAGGGTCTAACTTTTCTCGGAGCTGTTGGTGAGCAAAATCAAGGTAGATATTCGTCCCCATTCCCGCACCATAGTTGACGGTATGGCCCAGGCACCCAGCCGCGCGATGTTGCGCGCCGTGGGGTTCAGTGACGACGATTTTTCTCGCAGCCAGGTGGGCATTGCCTCCACCTGGAGCCAGGTCACGCCCTGCAATATGCACATTGATGAACTGGCCCGCGCCGCAGCGGCAGGCGCTGACGCAGCCGGCGGCAAATCGCTGATCTTCAACACCATTACTGTGTCCGATGGAATCTCCATGGGCACGCCAGGAATGCGCTACTCGCTGATTTCCCGGGAAGTGATTGCCGACTCCATCGAAGCGGTCGTTGCCGGCGAGGGTCTGGACGGGTTCGTAGCCATTGGCGGTTGCGACAAAAACATGCCGGGCTGTGTCATGGCGATGGTGCGACTCAATCGCCCCTCGGTGTTTGTCTATGGAGGCACCATTCAAACGGGGCCTGGACGCACTGACGTTGTGTCGGTATTTGAGGCCGTCGGCGCCCGTTCAGCGGGGAAAATTTCCGAAGAAGAGCTTACCGCCATTGAGAAAACCGCCATCCCCGGCGCGGGCTCTTGCGGTGGCATGTATACCGCCAACACCATGGCCTCGGCCATCGAAGCCATGGGTTTGAGCCTGCCAAACAGTTCGGCCCAAGAGGCGGTGGGACCCCACAAACGGGGCGACAGTGAACGTGCCGGAGCCGCCGTGGTGGACCTGCTTAAATCGGGCATCCGGCCACTGGACATCGTCACCTCGAAGTCGTTTGAAAACGCCATCACGGTGGCAATCACCTTGGGCGGCTCAACCAATCTGGTTCTGCACCTGCTGGCCATCGCCAGAGAAGCAGGCATTCCTTTAAACCTGGATGACTTTAACCGCATTGGTGCCAAAGTACCGCTGCTGGCCGATCTTCGTCCAAGCGGTCACTACTCCATGTCGGAACTGGTGGCCATCGGCGGAATCGAGCCGCTGATGAAGCGCCTGCTGGATGCCGGCATGCTGCACGGCGACTGCTTGACCGTTACCGGCAAGACCCTCGCTGAGAACTTAGCCGAGGTGGCTGACTATCCCGCTGACCAGAAGATCATTAAAGACTTAAGCGACCCGATCAAACCCACCAGTCATTTGGTCGTGCTGCGGGGCAATCTGTGCCCCGATGGCGCCGTGGCCAAAATTACCGGCAAAGAAGGCACGCGTTTTGAGGGCACTGCCCGCGTATTTGATGGCGAGGAAGAGGCGCTAAACGCGATTCTTGACGGCCAAATATCTGCTGGGGATGTCGTGGTTATTCGTTATGAAGGCCCAAAGGGCGGGCCAGGTATGCGGGAGATGCTTAGTCCTACCAGCGCCATCATGGGCGCCGGACTCGGTGACAAGGTGGCACTGATTACCGACGGGCGATTCTCCGGCGGCAGCCACGGGTTTGTGGTGGGTCACGTTGCACCTGAGGCAGCTGTTGGCGGCCCGCTGGGTTTACTTGCCGACGGCGATAAGCTCGTGATTGATGCCGACCAGCGCAGCATCAACCTGGACGTGGACGACGCCGAGCTTGCGAAACGCCGCGCCGTCTGGACCCGACCGACCAAGAAAGTCACCGGACTGCTCGCCAAATATGCCGCTGGGGTGGCTTCCGCCGCTGAAGGCGCCGTCACCATACCGCTGGATGACGACTGATTTCGTGCACCCATGACCGAAAATAGCGAAGACCAACCCGCGCGTACCGGAGAATTTGCGGCAATCAGTCAGCGTAAGAAAAAGGCTGGGGAGTCGTTCATGGGTGGCCCTGCTCCGGTGGAAAGTGCACGCATAGCCGTCGACCCGGATTACTATCCAGCGCCCGGCAGTTTTCAGGCAGAACTCAAGAAGGCCCATCAGGTTTTTGAGACCTTTCGAACCTGTACTCGGCAAATGATTAACGATGTCAGGGTTGGCAAACCGCTGGTGATCGCGCCCATCGAACAACCGCTTCAGGCGATGGTGGAAAGCGTTATCCGTCATCCGGACCCCATGGTCTGGATGACCCAACTGGTTATTCCCCAATCCTTTGTTGGCGGTCATCTGCTGCGAACCTCTATACTTTCTACGGTGCTCGGTCGGGGCATGGGGCTGGCCGAACGTCAGTTGGAACGGCTTGCCTGGGGCGGCCTGTTGTGCCAGATCGGCAAGGCGCGCCTGCCCCGCCAGCTGCTGGAAAAACCCGGACCGCTGGAGCGCGAGGAGCTGGATCGCATTCGTGAGTTTGTGGCAATCGGGGTTGAGCTTGCCGAAGGGGTAAAAAGCCTGGAACCGGAGGTGGTCGAAATCATCCGAACCCACCATGAACGTGCTGATGGCAGCGGGTACCCTCAAGGCCTTAATGGCGACCAAATCCCCGTCCTTGCCCGACTGGTCGGTGTCGTTGATTGGTACGACACTGTGACCAGTAAGAAACCCTACACCGAGGTCGTTAGCAGCTCGACCCAGGCAGTGGACGCGCTAAACAACAAACGGGATATCGCTTTCTCCGATCAAGTCGTCGACGAATTTGTGCGAGCGGTGGGTTTGTACCCCAACGGTTCCCTGGTGGAGCTGGACTCTGGAGAAATTGGCGTCGTCCAGGCCCAGAACGTGATGAACCGCACCCAGCCGCGCATCATCATTGTACTGGACGATCGTCACCAACCGTTATCCCCTCAGTTGAAACTGGACCTTCTGACCTACAACCAGGGCTCCAAGGGGCATCCCAAGACCATCGCAAAGGCTTTGCCCGACGGTGAGTACGGTCTGAATCCGGCAGAAATCATTGAGCGTAGCGGCGAAAACCAAAGCTGGCTTTCCCGCATAACCGGACTTGGACGCAGCTGATGTTCACCTATCTGGACCCAAAAATTCGTGAGCAGCTGATTGCCCAAGACAAATTGCTGCGGATCAATGCCCGTGGTCAGCGCTTGCCGGATGTGGCAGTTTCTGACCCAGACGACGGCACCGCGCTGAACCTGTTGGGCCCCATTCCGTTGCCGGTTACTCGCAGCGCAAGCCGGCCTATTGAGGCCCAGTGGTATGTGGCGGTGCGCAGCACCGAGCTCGGCCAGGTGGAGACTTTGGCCAGCCAGCTTCGCGAAGCCGGCGGCGGCCCACTTTTTTCCATGCTGGCCACCAGCATGGCGGTGAACAGCGTGCTGATCACCGGCGATCCAAAAACCTGGAAAAACCCGCTGGTGCGCGTGCACTCCAGCTGCCTCACGGGTGATGTGTTTGGCTCTCAACGATGCGAATGTGGCCCGCAGCTAGAGAGTGCGCTTGAACAAATTGCCGGTGACCCTGCTGGCGGCATGTTGATCTATATGGCTGGCCACGAAGGCCGGGGCATTGGCTTGTGGGCCAAAGCGGCCACCTATCTGCTGCAGGACGAAGGCCAGGACACCTACCAGGCCAACCAGCTTTTGGGCCTGCCGGATGACAGTCGGGATTTCACCGATGCGGCCACCCTGCTCCACCACTTTGTTGGCAATAATCCCTTTCGATTAATGACTAACAATCCGAAGAAAATTGATGATCTAACGGCTTGTGGGTTGACGGATATCACGCCGGTGAAACACCTGATAGGGGTGAATCCGCGCAATCGTCGGTATTTGGAGGCCAAACGCAACTGGGGGCATCGATTGGACGACAGCGACCTGGTTTCTGCTGAGGATTGAGCGTCTGAGGGGGGCTGTTGGCCGAGGCTTTGGAGCGCGTTTTAGCTCTGTGATCGGATGACTCCCTGCGGTCCGTTTTACTCCGATCACAGAGCTAAAACGCGCTCCAAAGCCTCTGCATCGGGGTCAGTCGATCAATGTGGAGTTAGATGTCGGTCGCGTCGGTATTGGGGTTGGTTACGGGGGGGCTGGTTTGGCATTGGTGACGAAGAGAGCCTGGTAGCTGATGGCTAGCAGGATGATGGTGCCGCCTACCAGGGTTGCCAGGGCGGGTTGTTCGTTGACGATTAGCCAGACCCAGATTGGGCTTAGCACAACCTCTAACATCGCCAGGAAATTTACCTGCACGGCTGGCAGGTTCTTGGCCCCGAATACGAGCAACAGGCCGCCCAGGCCGGTTTGGAATACCCCTAAGCCTAAACAGAGCAGCAGGTCTCTTAGGGGAAGCGCAAAGGAGTCGACCCAGAAGGCGCAAACGGCGCATAGAGCGAAACCCGATAGGCAGATGGCTGGGGTGACGTCGCCCTGGCGGCCGGCTCGGATAGCAATGTTGAAACCGGCATAGCTCATCGCCATGGCCAGTGCGTAGGCCATTCCCAGCAGGCCCTCACCGCTGATGGCGCCTTCCACCATCACCAATACGCCGGCCGCTGCCACCGCCATGGCCATCCATGTCTTAAAGGGGACTTTTTCGCCCAGTACGATCCATCCTCCAACGGCGGTAAAAAACGGTGCCAGCGACACGATGAACATGGCGTTGGCCACGGTCGTGTTCAGCAGAGCAAAAATGATCGTGATTGACGCCAGGGCGAAAAACAGGCCGGCCAAAAAGCCGCTGAGCCCGGAATGGAGCGTTGCGCGAAACGCGCCGGCGCCATTTCTTGCCAGCACAAACACGGCCAGAAACAGCGCCATGCCCAACGATCGATAGAACACCACCTGCATCCCGCTGGCCTGTTCCATCAGACGCACCCCAATACCGGCGGTACTGAGAAACACCCCGGCCGCCATCACCAGCGCGATGGAGCGATAGTGAAGACTCATCGGCCGGTAAACTTGGCCCGGCGTTTTTCAGTAAAGGCGGTAACACCCTCTTGGCCATCTTCACTGGCAAAGGCTTTCAGAAACGCCGCTTTTTCCAACGCTATACCCTTACTCACCGGTACTTCGCTGGATTGGCTCACCAACTCCTTGATAAGACTCACCGCCACTGGGCTCCAGCGCGTCATTCGACCCGCCAGCTCGCGGGCGCGCTCCAGGTGTTTACCGGGTTCCACCATTTCCTCAATCAAGCCTATGCGCAGCGCCTCCGGGGCATCAATAGTGTCGCCGGTAGCGGCCATCTTGAACGCCTGCCCATACCCAACTAGTCGCGCCAGACGCTGGGTACCCCCCGCTCCGGGAACCAGCCCCAGTCGAACTTCCAGCTGTCCGAAGCTGGCCGTTGAATCGGCGATGCGCATGTCACAGGCCAAAGCCAGCTCACAGCCTCCGCCATAGCAGTAGCCGTGAATAGCGGCGATGGCAGGCTTTGGAAACGCAGCCAGTGCTTCATACACTCGACGTCGCTGGTAAACCTCGGTTTGCTCTTCCAGCGAACGACCGGCGAATTCGCTGATATCGGCCCCGGCAACGAAGGCCTTGTCTGAGTTTCCGGTAATAATGAGGGCACGCACACTGTCTTCAGTGGCCAAGACGTCCACCGTAGACATGATTTCCTGACGCATCTGCTCGTTAAGGGCGTTTAACCGCTCTGGTTGATTGAGGTGCACGATGGCGAGGCCATCGGTACGTTCCAGGGAAATGGTTTCAAGAGTATCGGTCATTGAATCGTTCCTGTTGCTGGCATCGTCAGCCAATTGTCAGAAGGAAATTGGGCGGCGCCATCTACCAGGTGAAGGCTGTAAGCATGGCGAGGTTGATCAGACTGGTTGGCGTAGCTCAAATGGGGCAGCAATCCATGCAGAATAATGAGCGATCCCCGAGGCACGGGCAGCGCGGTCAGCGGCGAATCGGGGAACGGTTGATCGTCCAAAATTTCCATTCGAGTGGATTCACCGGACCGGCGCATGCGTCGCTTGAGACCCAGAGTATGACCGCCCGGCAGCGCCCAAAGGCAACCGTTTTCTTCGGTAGCGTCGTCCAGCGCAAGCCAAAAACCCATCACGCTGACCGGATCGGTAAAGAGAAATGTTGCGTCTTGATGTAGTGCAACAGGGGCGCCAATGCGGGGTTGTTTGAACAGGTACATGCTTTGCAGCGGTGTTGGCATCTGCTGGCCTAAGGCTGCGGCCAACTGCGGAATCTTAAGCTGAGCTGTTGCCTCGCGATAAACTGGGTCCAGCACATGCAGAGCATGTCCCGCTTTGTTCACACAAGCCTGTTTCGGAACGCGAAGTTGCCCCTGATCATCCAGCGCATCAGGCTCAAGAAAGAATCGAACATCGTTGCCGGATTCAAGAAAGTACCGGTCACTGGCGGCCTCATTGTTGCCAATGAACGTGCTTTGGTGAGCCGTTGGGTCAAATTGCTGCAGCAGCGAGTCCATCCGGCCGCGCAGGGTATCAACCCATTCCGAGGAGGCAAATTCCGGCAGCACCAGATAGCCCGAATCGATAAATTGTTCGACCTGGGCTTGGGACAAAAGAGCGTTTGGCATTGGGCAATCTGGCCTTGGGCTGAAACAGCGGGTATTTTGCCACGTTGCCACGCCACACCGAATCTTTTACTCTTACGAAAGTGGTCGTAGTGATGGCCGCGTTGACCGACTCAGGGAAAAGCAATGAACAATAAACTTTCGCACGCAGCCCAAAACGCGGCTCTGCTGCTGATCATTACCGTCTTCGCTGGCTGCGCCTCAACGCAGAAAAGGGCCATGAACCCTGGAGAAAAAACCGCGGTCAGCGCCGAGGTTGCGAAAATGGTTGAGGAAATGGGCGAGGTTGACGTGCGGTTTGCGGAAAATGTTTATTGCGAACGCGTTCGCAGAGTCGGCACCCATTTGGTCACCCGGATTTGTTTTGACTCTCGGGAAGCGGCACGCAAGAGCAAAGGAAATATGCATCGCCTAAGTCGCGGTATCGGCTCAGGCACCGCTGGCTGCGTGTCCGGTAACTGCAGCGGCGCTGACTTGGGCACTGGGAGAGCACTGCCAACGTTACCCAACCTGTAATTTCGCCGAACGATCTTCCACCAACCCCAGAGTACTTAACCTCCGGCCATTTGCGGCAGGGTGACGACCAGATCCCGCGCCACTCGAAAGCCAATGGATGCACCTCGGGTATTTGACTGATAGCCGTGGCGGCTGCTGGCGCGGGCTGTATCCGGCGCACCGCCCCAGAAGGTGCCCCGCACCACTCTCAAATCACAGCCACGATTTACCCACGCCGAACCATCAGAAGGGGCACGCACGTAGGTGTCATGCCAGCAATCGGCCACCCATTCCTGAACGTTCCCCGTCATGTCATAAAGCCCAAAGGGATTGGCCACCAGACTGGCCACCGGAGCCGGCCCCCAGAATCCGTCGCTGTAATTATCAAAGGCGGCGGTCCAGGTCAGTTCGCGAACCGACACATCCCCCTCCCCGGTCAGGTTTTCCACCGCGAGGTCTGGCGTACCATCGCCCCACCAGTAGCGCGATGGTTCTCCACCGCGCAGGGCGTATTCAAACTCTGCTTCCGAGGGCAGCCGGTAAGGTGCCTGAGTTTGGTCCGACAGCCAACGAGCGAAAGCACGGGCATCGGAAAACGACACGTGGACTACCGGCATTTCTGGCTCGGCGTCGCGACCGTTGTAAGCGTGTCGCCAGTGGGTTTTTGGCAGCCTCCCAACCCGACCCGTACGCTCGCTGTAAGCCAAGGAGTAGCCTTGCCGCTCAGCATCGGTTCGATAACCGCTGGACTGAATGAATTGACCAAACATGGCGACACTCACCTCATGTTCCGCCATCGCGAAGCCGCGCTGAAAACGCACCTCATGGGCGGGGCGCTCTACCCGGTTTTCCTGGCCCTTGTTTTCCTGCGCTCCCATCAGAAATTCGCCGTGGGGCAAAACCATCATGGTTGGACCGGGACGACCATTGGCCAATGCGTCGGTAAAACGTTGAGCGGGCCGATAAATGCTGTACAGGCGACTCAAACGCAGTTCTTCGGTAAGTTCTGCCAGCAACGGAGAATCCGCTCCCAGATTTTGAACCGATGCAATGGCCTGTTCTGCATCAGGAAATCGACTGTCACGCATTGCCGCTCGGGCGGCGTCGGAGCTTTGATCAATTTGCCCCTGGCGAAACTGGGCAACTTGTTCCACGGCATACACCACCGCCGAGGAACCACCACGGGCCCGTTGGGCGCCGTCCAGCAGCCGGCGGGCCTGGCCAAAATTTCGATCCCGGGCAGCACTCAGGGCTTCCTCGATCAAACGACGTTCCAAACCCACCAGTCGGTCAGCAAGAGCGGTACTGGAGGGGTCGAGCTGCGTCGCCCGGCGCAACCGGTCCAGGGCGCTGCGTCCTGCCGGATCAATCAGACGGCCCGCCTGCAGGTCTGCTTCCGCGCGGGCCATCAGGTTTGCACTTTTTTCCAGTGCTTCCAGTCGGTCACCTAACTGGGTTAGGTTTGCATGTTGAACGCCGGCACGACGCAATGCCTGATAGATTTTGGCACCGGCCGCAATTTCCCGACGTTGGGCATGCTGGCGGAGTGTTTCCATCAATAAAGACACAACAGAATCGAAGCCTTCCAGGGCTTCAGGGTGCTCCGGGTGGGCTCTCAGAATGCCCGCGTATCGGCCAAGCGCACCGTCCTGGTCTGAGCTGTAGAGTTGCCCGTCGGCCAGCAACTGATCGGCCATGGACAATTCCTGGGATACGTCACTGACTTCCACCTCAATGGGCTGGTTTCCCATACGCCATTGCGCCGGATCCAGCTGGTCGGGTTGTGCATCCCCGGAGGTAGTTGATTCAGCAGGCTGCTTTGTGTCCGTTGAGGATTGAGTCGAAGGCCTTTCCGTCAATGCAGAAGGCGAATGAGTAGTGATCGACGCCACCGGTGCGGGCTTGCGAAAAACCCAGAAAACCCCAGCAAATATCACCAATCCTGCAACCAGAAGACCCAGCCGCAATGTTTTCAGTGATACAGATGCTGTGGATTCGAATTCAGACATGGCAGATATGGTGCCGACAACCCTTGCCCCGGAAGTCCCAACGTAGGCCATGGTAAATCCTGGCGCAAGTGGCCAGGGACACATTCCACGAGGCATCACCGCTGTAGGTATTTTCAACAAAACCCATGTTTTCAACCACTTGCTCTCAAGGCGTTAAAAGTGTGTTAAGACACCGCCAACAAATTGCGCGTTTCTAATCACTCGTCACGCCCATCGGGCACCTTCTGACTACGAATCGGCTATCATGCGCGCACGTTTTTTATCCTGGTGCCCAATGGCAGATCCCACTCCCGCCACCCATAGTCCTCCACCGTTTCTCTGGATTGACAGCGACCCGGCGCTCTCTGATGCCTGCACTTACTGGCAATCTTTGACCGCCATTGGCGTCGACACCGAATTTGTCCGAACGCGCACCTACTTCGCCAAACTGGGTTTGATACAGGTTGGTGCTGGCGAACAGTGTTGGTTAATTGATCCTCTGAAAATCTCCAATTGGTCCGCCTTTGTTGCCGTACTCGCTGACCCTGACACCACCAAAATCATTCACAGCGGTTCGGAGGACATCGAAATTTTCCAGCGGCTTGGTGATGCCCCGCTGGCGGGCTTTTTTGATACCCAAAAGGCCGCCGCCTTGTGTGGTCTTGGGTCAAGCTTGAGTTACCAGGCGCTGGTCATGGAACTGTGTAATACGGTGGTGGAAAAAGACGTGACTCGCTCTGATTGGGTAGCACGGCCACTGAGCGATGCGCAACTTCGCTATGCAGCACTGGATGTTGCTCACCTGGACGTATTGCTGGCAGATCTGACCCAGCGTCTCAATCAACTGGAACGCATGGCGTGGCTTGTCGAAGACTGTGATGAGCTCATCGCGCGAGTCTCTATTGACGAGCAACTGGCCCAACAGTTTCAACGCTTCAAAGGAGTCTGGCGGCTCAACGGGCCCCAGCGCTCTGCTTTGGCCTCGTTGATACAATGGCGAGAACTGACTGCACGTAAGAAAGACCGGCCGCGCAGCCATGTGCTGACCGACAACGATTTGTTGACCTTGGCCCGGGACATGCCTGCCGATCGAGACGCGCTGCTGGGACTGCAACTGGAACACGCTAGAAGCGTGTCGCGCCAGGTGCCAGTGCTGCTGGAGCATTTAAAGAATGCTGGCGAGGAGCAAAGTCACCCGCCTGCCCAGCCTGAGCCATTGGATCGCAGCGCCAAGCAACTGGTGGGTAACCTGAGAGGGAAAATCTCGGACCAGGCCGAAGCGCTGGGAATTGCCCCGGAGGTGCTTTGCGGAAAACGTGAATTGCTCCACCTGCTGCAAACTGGCAAGCCCTCTCGCAAGCTGGCAGGCTGGCGTTTCGCGATGCTGAAACCCTTCATCGAAGAGCACCTGCCATCATGAACCATCGGCTTACCCAATGCCTGTGTTCTGCACTGCTTGCGTTCAGCGGTTTTGGTGCCTGGGCCCAAACCGCGACGGATATCTACCTGTTGGATTTGCAGGCCCTTGATCAATCCCGAACGGTGATTTTGCGCATTACCGACGTGCCCGGTTATGACAATCAGCCTCACTACTCTGCTGATGGCAAAACCCTCTATTTCACCCGAATCAGCAGCGGCCGGGCCAACGTGATGGCCTATGACATTGCCAACGCCAGCACCCGGGTGATCCTGGCTGATCTGGAAAGCGACTATTCGCCAACTCTGATGCCTCGAGTCAATGCGTTGTCGGTTATTCGCGTCGAAGCCGACCAGCGCCAGCGGCTGTGGAAAATTCCGCTGGACGGGCAACCACCGCAGGTGATTTTCGAAAACATCGAAGGCGTGGGATACCACGCCTGGGCAGCACCAAGAATTGCTTTGATGTTCATTCTGGGTGAACCGCCCACACTGCAATTGGCCGGCCCGGCCGGCGTCGCTCAGCCTGTTGCGCAAAACATCGGCAGAGCCATGGTGGCCATCGCGGGCAGCACCGAAGTGGCCTACGTCAGCAAAGGGACCGGGGACAGCCGTTGGACCATCAACGCTTACGACTATGCGATTGATGCCGATCGTTTCATTGCCCCCACCCTCGCTGGACAGGAAGACTTTGCCATCAGCCCCGAGGGCACGTTGTGGATGGCCGACGACAGCGTCCTGTATCGCTGGACCCGTGAGCAGCCGTCATGGGTGCCACTCATCGATTTGTCGACCACCCAGGTGGGCGCTATCAGCCGCATGACGCTGAGCCCCAATGGCCACCAACTGGCGCTGGTGGCGGAAGAACTGGAACAGTAACCTTCAGGGACACCCCAGAACTTGCCTTGGGTATGCCCCCGCTAGAGCATACTGGCAAGCAGCCCATCGCGAAATCTACGAATCCGTTCAGCATTCGCGCCAATGTCGGACAGTCCCACCCGAGATTTTGAGCGAACGTCTACCAACGTCACTGAACTCCCTTCGCTGATTCGTATTACCACGTCATCAGCAAACCCGAACCAAGGCGTGGTATCGGTGGCTTCAATGCGCCCTTCCGAGGCCACTGCCGCGTGGACCGTCCAACCTAGCTCAGCCGCGACGGACTGGGCGGCAGCAAACACTTGGTCTACGGGCTCCCGGATCTTGATGGTTTGAATATCTGGATAGGCATCGCGCTGCTGAGTGGCTATTTCTTCCCCGGCGTAACTCACCGGGTTGGGGGCGTCTTTGCGCAAGGGAGCAATCGACACGTACTCAGGCGGGTTGGTTGTGTTCGTAGTAATGTCGTGAATCAGCGGCAGCTTGGAGGCTTTGGACTTAATGCCAATGGGCACACTGGCCGCGCCGCCAGCCAGCACCATCCCCAGCAGCGCTAAAACGATCGAACCTTTGCCGGATCGCCAACGAGCCACCAGCGCCACCAAGCCCAATACCAAGGCGCCCATAGCGCCATAAACAATACCCGGATACACCTTGAAAAAGACCATCCCCACATCCCACCAACCCTGCTTGTAAGCGGGCCCGGTCAGCGCCAGCGTCACGGCCGCCAGAAGGCCTAGAAGAAACGTCAATTTTGCCAGCCACTGAACTTTCATTGGGTGATCCCCTTTTATTAAGGGCGACACCTTACCATCACCGTCCAGCCCGGTAACCGACGCAAAGCGCTTGCTGCCCGCCGCTTAAGGTAGAATCCTCGGCACTGGATGGCGAAACACGATTTATGGAACGCGCGACGGTTGTTCTGATTACGCTGGTTGTCTACAAAGTGCTGCTGCTGGCCATAGGCCTGTGGGCCCAGCGCCGAACCCACACCACGGAAGACTATTTTCTGGGCGGACAGCAACTGGGGCCATTTGTCGCCGCAATCAGCTATGCCGCCAGTTCTTCCTCTGCCTGGACCTTGCTTGGCGTCAGCGGCGCCGCATTCACCCTGGGTCTGGGCGCTGTCTGGCTACTGCCCGGCATCGTTCTGGCCCACATCGTGTGCTGGTTCTGGGTCGCGCCACGACTGCAGGCCCGCACCGCCGACGGAAGCGCTTTGACGTTGACAGACGTCTTGGTGGGAGATGCCCGCGGGGGCTGGCGAGTAGCGCTGGCGGTAAGCGCATCGTTGATTGTGCTGTTTTGCTTTGTGTTCTACGTCGCGGCTCAGTTTCAGGGCGCCGGCAATACCTTTACCAGTAACTTCAACATGGATCGCGACCACGCCCTGTGGCTGGGCGCCGCTATCGTGTTGATCTACACGTTGCTGGGTGGTTTTTGGGCGGTCAGCGTTACCGACGCGCTACAAGGGCTTCTCATGTGTATCGCGGCGATACTACTCCCCATCGCGGCGGTGGCCGCCATCGGCGGGCCTGGCGCACTCGTGGACGCGCTGGCTGAATTGACCCCAACGGCCAGCGGCGGCTTTGTCGGCATTGCAGCGGGTGGGTTTGCTGCAGGCATGATGCTGGTTGGCCTGGGAACCTTTGGTCAGCCTCAGCTACTCAACCGATTCATGGCCCTGAGGGACAAAAAATCTCTGCGCCAGGCGCGCATTTTGTCAGTGGGTTGGTTTGTCATTGTGCTGGTGGGCATGCTCGTGCTGGGCTGGTGCGGGCGACTGCTGATGCCCGACGCCGGCAACGGCGAAACATTGTTTTTTGACCTCACCAACAGCCTGTTTCCGGTGTTGATTGGCGGGGTCATTACCGCGGCGGTGCTGTCCGCCATCATGTCCACTGCCGACAGCCAGCTGCTGGTGGCCGCTGCTGCGGTCGCCCACGATATGGGTCTTGCGCGGCGTTGGCCTCAGCGCGCTCTGCTGGTATCCCGACTGGTTATGGCCGCCCTGTGTGGCGCTGCCGCTCTGCTGGCCGCATCACTGCCGGCCTCCATATTTTCCCGGGTGCTGTTTGCCTGGAATGGCCTGGGCGCCGCCTTCGGACCGCTGCTCATCATTTTACTGTGTCAGCGACAGGTAAAACCTGGCTGGGCCCTGGCCAGCATGTTGACCGGATTTGGACTCACCGCAGCGCTTTACAGTCTGCCCAACACACCCGGGGATATTGCCGAACGGCTGCTGCCTTTTCTGGCTGCTGCCATTCTGGCCCTGATTGGCGCTCGACCCAAACATGAAACCGCAACCTGAAGGGACTGTGACAGCCCATGGAAGTTAGCATACTGGCAGACAAAATCGTGGTGGCAGAAAACGTCTTTGAGCCCCGTGAATACGACATGGTGAGCAAAGAAATAGCCAGCCTGAGGCAGTTTATTGAGCCCACCTATCATGGCAGCGACGTGATTTTGTATCGCACCGTGCTGGACCAACTATACGGCGATCGGAAGCGCTCCTTCGCGCTGCAGATTCTGCCTGAAAAACTCTATAGCCGAAGCATTCTCGACCAGACCGACACGCTGCATGACTTAAGCTACACGCTGGTGAACAAGCAGCATAAGTTCACCACGGCGCTGACTGAAATGCGCAGCGACACCGATTATCGGACTCACACCGACACGGGGTCGGGAGTCGGTTGGACGCAGATTTTCATGTCTTGGATCTGGTACCACAATCCACAGCCGGAGAAATTCACTGACGGCGACCTGATTGTGGAAGATCTGGGCTTAACGATTGAACCGAAGGACAATCGGCTGGTGCTGCTTCCGGCTTACTTGAACCACCGAATTACCCCGGCAATCTATGCTGCAGACAGCGGTGACTACTACCGAACGACGTTAAATGGCTTTTTCACCATCGGCTGATCGGCCCGGAAACCTTCAATAATTTAGTCGCGGAAATTCTTAAACTGCAGCGGCAGCCCTAAATCAGCTTCCTTCAGAAGCGCCATTACGGCCTGCAGGTCATCACGCTTTTTGCCGGTCACTCGCAGCTGATCACCCTGAATTTGCGACTGCACCTTAAGCTTGCTGTCTTTGATCTGCTTAACCATCTTCTTTGCCAGCAGGGTCTCAATGCCCTCGCGAACCGTCGCGGTCTGAGTCGCCGTCTTGGCCATGACGATCGGCGTAGAGGTTTCCAGCGCCGTTGTGTCGATGCCGCGCTTAGCCAGCTTGGCAAAAAGAATGGTCAGCATTTGTCCTAGCTGGAATTCGGCCTGAGCGCTTAACTCAATCACCGACTCTTTCAACGCGAACTGGGCGTCACTGCCTTTGAAATCAAACCGGGCACCGACTTCGCGGTTGGCTTGATCCACCGCATTGCTCAGCTCGTGATGGTCTACTTCGGAAACAACATCGAACGATGGCATGGTAAACTTTGCTCGCTTAGGAATCTGCGCAGTTTATCAAACTACGCTACGCCATCGGCGAACGATCCGACCTTCATCAATAACCCAATACCGGGCGGCACCTTTTTGTGATTTTGTAGTCCTATTGCTTTCTATGCACCGCCTTTCTGATTCAGCAAAAACTGGCCGCTCCTTCAGTGGCTGTCGATCTATTGGCCATTTTTTGCTGATCGGTTGCTGGCTGGCCTGGGCATTTCCCGCTGGGGCACTTGAGCTGAATATTGAGGGCGGCACCAAACTACAACAGCAAGCAGTATTGGCCACAGCACCTGCCCGCAGGCTCGCGGACCTCAACAGCAATGACGGAGTGGATTTTTGGATCCGCCGTCTGTCCACTGAAGGTTCCAAAGCCCTGCAGCCCACCGGATACTACGAGGCCGAGGTGACGGCTGAGTTGAATCTTGAAAGCGCTGATTCAGCCACCCTGGCTATCGATGCAACCAGCGAACTCAACATCGTTCTTGAACCGGGCGAGCCCGTCAAAGTCACCGCCGTGGATATTCGGTTTGGATCTTCCGAGGTGGTTCCGGCAGTAAGCTTTCCTTTGCCGGTGGGCGCAGTGTTGGATCATTCACGCTATGAAGCCGGAAAACAGGCCATTGCTGCCTGGCTTCTGAACCACGGCTACCTGTCTAGCAAGCTGCTGACCCACGAAGTGCGGGTCAATCGAGGCAATCGGTCCGCCGACATAGCGCTGGAATGGGAGCCAGGCCCCCGGTTTCGCTTTGGCGAGGTGAGTTTTACCGATAGCCCGCTGGACAAGACCTTTCTGCAACGTTACGTCACTCTCAGCGAGGGCGATTATTTCTCTGAGTCCCGACTGCAGACTTTCAGCCAGGGACTGCGCGCCAGTGGTTATTTTGCCGCCGTAGAAATTGTCCCAGGCACCTTAGACCTGGCCTCAGCAACCGTTCCCATCGAGGTTCAACTAACGCCCCGCAAACAGTCCGCCTATCAGGCCGGCGTCATTTACGCCACTGATGCCGGGCCCGGTATTGAACTGGGTGCTGAGCGGCGCTGGCTGAATGACCAGGGATATCAAGCTCGGGTGCGACTGGAACTGGCCAGTCGCCGCTCGTTGGCGGCCGCCCGGGTAGACCTTCCTTCTGCCTCAGACCTTAACCGTTCGCTGAGTTTAAGCCTTAACTATGTGGATGAATCCACCGACAGCTCAGATCGCAACACCGCCCGCGCTGCTGTCTCCCGACTCTCCCGCTGGGGACGCTGGAACCGAGTCGATGCTCTCACCTACCTGGTGGAGGACTTTCAAATTGGCAGCCAGGACGAACGCGTCGGCTTCCTCCTGGGCAGCGTTGAGGTGTCCCGTAGCGAAAGTGACGGATCAGCGGTTCCCCGCAGTGGCTGGCGGGCCAGCGCTGTGGCCCAGTTGGGTGCCGACTCGCTATTGTCTGAAACGGACCTCGGCCGCATTGAAATCAACGGAAAAACCATCTACGGCGTGGGTGAAGATTTTCGCGTGCTCCTGCGCGGACAGCTCGGCGCCCTGTGGGCCAGTGATTTCAGCCTGACCCCCGCGTCTTTGCGATTTTTCGCGGGCGGCGACCGCAGCGTGCGGGGCTTTGATTTTGAGGAGCTTAGTCCTCGCAACGTTGCTGGGGAGCCACTGGGCGGGGAATACGTGGCGGTGGCCAGCGCCGAGTTTGACGGACCATTGGCCGGTAAATTTCGCTGGGCCGCTTTTGTAGACGCCGGTAACGCATTCGGTACTGGCGAGCAGGACGTCGCGTACTCGGCAGGTATCGGCTTACGTTGGCTTACGCCCATTGGCCCCTTACGCCTGGACATTGCCAGCGCCCTGACCGATGCCGACTCCAGCTTTAAGATTCACTTCTCTGCCGGACCGGATCTGTGACAAATACCGCCGCATTAGATCCACAGGCAGTCGCTCCTGAAAAGCCCCGCTGGTTTCGTCGAGCACTGATTGGGTTACTCGCTTTGCTGCTAGCTGCGGTGCTGCTGGTGATCGTCATTTTATATACACGGCCCGGCCTGTCTCTGGCGCTGTCACTGGCCGACACCTTCGGCGGCGTGCAGACCCGCTATAACACTCTGAACGGGTCGCTGGCGGGTTTCACCGCCAACGACCTGGAAGTGCGCGCTGGCGACACGCGTGTATTGGTCGGTGAGCTGTCCGCATACTGGTCGCCAATGAAGCTGCTGGGAGGTTTGTTGGATGTGCAGTCCCTGAAGGTCAACCAGCTGTCCGTCTTCCTGCCAGCGGCAAGCGCAGATCCTGAGCCGGCTCAGGCGCCGAATGTCGCCCCACCGGATTCGTTAACGCTGCCCATTGACGTTCAGCTGAGAGATGTACAGCTTAGCGACGCTCAGATTATTCCGGCAGCCGGTGAGACCACCCAAGTTGATTCGATCATGGTTCAGGCCAGTCTTGAATCTGCCTTATGGGACCTGAAGAAACTGGAGGTTGCTCTACCGGATTTAGCGTTGACCCTGAACGCCCAGACCACACCCAGCTGGCCCTACGAACACCTCCTGTCATTACAACTAGAAGCGGGCGCTAACGACAGTCCGCTTGCCGCGCGATGGCAGTCCAGCGGCAATTTAGCCGCCAGTATCGGTAGCCTGAACGGCCAACAGGCAGACCAGACGCTGAACCTTGATCCGCTTAAGTTTGGTTACCGAGAAAAGCGCTGGAATCTGGAAACTCAAGGCAACGCTGGTCCTCTCGATGTGGAGCTTAGCGCCGCTGCGGACGGCGCAGAACTTTTTGCTGCGAACCTAAAAGCAACGATTGCTCAACTGACTGACACCGCGTCAGCCCAAGTTGCGCTGGACGCTAGTGGGCCGTTCCAAAAAATCAGCGGGCGGCTCAACGCCGAAGCCAACGGACTGGAACCAACCGGTAACGTTCAAGCCAGTAGTCGCTTTTCCCTCAATCAATTCAGCGAATTGGGGTTGAGAGAGATTGCCGTAGTGTCTGCTGACGGACGTCTGGATGGCGACGCCGATCTTTGGCTGGAGGCCCCACTGCGAGCGGAAGCTGACCTGCGGGTATCCGGGGTAAATCTGCAGCGCCTGCATCCACAACTGACGGGAACGCTTCAGGGCGCGGTCACGGCCAACTCGGCTATGAGCGACTCCGGGCCGCAAACTCAACTAAGGGTAAATTTTGCCAGCCGCGAACTGAAACCCGCTGTGAATCTGGCAGGGGATCTTCAGCTGAACGGCTCCAACCCGCAAAGCGGTCAGCTCACGTTGAATGCCGGCGAAGAGAACCAACTGGAAGTGGCGCTGTCCTCACCCGAATCGCTCACCATCAACTTGGCACTGAATCGCTTGCAAAGCGTGTGGCCTGACCTGGGCGGCGCAATCAACGGCCTGCTGACGGCAAATCCTGAGCAATTGATCAACAGCGCCGATCAACCCGCACTGCTGGCCGAGTCTGGCGCCTGGCCCCCGTTGCGCGGTCAGCTCGCACTGGCTGACATTACCCTTAACGATATTGAACTGAGCCAGATGGCCCTGGAGCTGGGGCCAAAAAAGTCCGCTATAAGCCTGACCGGCCTGGATCTTGGCTCACTGCTGGTGAAGGAAAGCGCATTCACCCTGGATGGAACGCCGCTAGACCATCAGTTTGTCCTCAGCGCTGACACCGATCGTGGCAATCTGAATCTTGACGGGGCCGGCCAATGGCGAGATGAAGCCTATGGGCTTGTGATGGAGAACCTGACGGTCGCGCCAGAAGGAATGCCAGCGCTAACGAATAAAGGGCCCTGGCAGGGGCGACTGTCAGCAACCTCTCAGTCGCTGCAGCGCGGCTGCTTAGCCGGCTCAGGCATCGAAGCCTGCGTGGCCGCATTGGCAGAACCCGATGCGCTGGCACTGGATCTGGAATTGGATGTTGCCAATGAAGGGCTGCGGGCGCTGAATTGGCGAAACTGGTGGCCCGGCGCGCCAGCAGGGCTGGAAATACTGACGCCCCTTTCCGCGGACGTGGCGCTGAGCGCAAATGCCACCGAGGACAACCTGAACCTTGAGCTCACGTTTGCCGGGCTGGAAGTTCCGGTTCCTGACCAACCTCAGGTGAATGGACAGACGCTAACGGTAAAACCCTTGCGAGATTTGCAGGTGGTCATACGCGGCAGCACACAATCCAGCACTGTGAAAGCCACCGCCGGTGTTGCCGACGGTACCCTGGAAGCCAACGGCACCCTCACCCAGCTGCTGGACAATCCCACCTTGGATGTCACCACCAACCTCAATGCGGACAATCTCAATATGCTGTCCGTATTGCTGCCGGACCTGGATCTTGAAGGCGGACCGCTAACGGTGAATATCCAAACCGTAGGCCCCGCCAGTCAGCCGGAGGTGTCCGGCACGGCACGCGTCGATCAGGTCACCGTTGGCCTACCCGGACTCAACGTCCAGCCGGTGGTGAATATGAGCCTGGATATGCCCACCAGCGGCGCCGGAATGTTTGAAGGCTCCCTGGTATCTGGGGCCGGAAGCGGTCAGCTGTCCGGCAGTATCGACATCGGCGAAACCCAACGGGTATCGGCCAGCTTGAAAGGCGACAAGCTGCTGCTGGCCGACAGTGACACGCTAAGCTTGACCGCAAGTCCCGATCTGTCGTTACAGATTGACGGGGCCCAGCTGCGAGTCTCCGGCGAAGTGGTGGTGGATGACGGGCTGATCGCACTAACTGCTACTTCAAGCACCGCACAAGCAAGCCCGGATATCGTTATCGTTGACGCAGAAACGCCAGCCGACACTGTTGCATCTGCGGGCACAGAGCTGGACGTGCGGGTGCGCATTCCCGATCCACTGCAGGTGACGGGCTATGGCCTGAAAGGGGAGATCAGCGGCAGCCTGCGCGTTCGCCAAAAGCCGGGAGTACCCATGCTGGGCAACGGTCAGCTGCTGCTAACCGGCACCTACGGGGCGTTTGGCCAGAAGCTCACCATCGAGCGGGGCACGCTAAACTACGTGGAAACCCCCCTGAACGATCCAGCCATCGATTTTTTTGCCTATCGCGAAGTGGGGGATGCCAAAGTGGGCGTACGGGTCACAGGACGGGCTTCCAGTCTCAGCGCGGCACTGGAGTCCGAACCGCCCATGAACGAATCGGATCAGCTGGCCATGCTGGTACTTGGCGAGCGCAACAGCGGCGATGGACTGGATGAAAGCCAGTCGGACCAACTGGCCAGCGCAGCTCTGGGCCTGGCCCTGTCTCAGGGCAACAAGCGATTGGGTGCACTGGGAGAAAGCGGTTCTCTGCCTCAGGTTTCTCTCACTCAGGAACTGGGCGGCCTTGCGGTGGCCATCGGTAAACAGATCTCACCCAATTTGTACATTGGCTATACCGTCGATCTTCTGGAACCGATCCAGCTGATCCGTTTGCGCTACCGCATCTCCGACCTTTGGACCGCCGAGTCTGAACTGGGCCAGGAAAGCCGGGTGGCTTTCCGTTACCGGCTGGAACGATAGCTGACTACTGAACTGGCGTATGGCCTGGCGCATGGCCTGGCGCATGGCCTGGCGCATAGACTGGTGTATCGGCTAGCCAAGTTCATGAAAACGCTCAACCCTTCCGAACAATCCGCTCTACGAACCAGCGCAGCGCTTTGCCCTTATTGACTGTTCGCCAGGCAATATGCAGATGGTTGGAGATCAAACCGGCTTCAGTGTCCAGCGCGATCAATTCTCCACTGAGCAGCAGGTTCTCCACCCGAAAACGAGGCAGGAAGCCCGCACCTAGCCCCGCGCGTTGAGCAGCAATTTTGTGATGAATGGTAGGCACGATCAGGCGCTGTTGTTTTTCAAAAACCCGCAGCGTGCGGGCCGGGCGCTCCCGAGAAGAATCCTTCACCACCACCGCGCGATGCTTCACTCGCTCTTCGTCAGGTACCGGCCCTTCATGAGTCGCCAACGGGTGGTCGGGAGACACCGCAAATACCCAGGGGATATCGACCAAAGGCCGTGAGGTGATGCCCAATTTGTCTACCGCTTCATCCGGCGCGCCGATCGCCAGGTCTACGCGCTCCAATTGGATTGCCTCCCAGGTGCCGCCCAGCACTTCCTGGGTGATTTCGATTTCCGTGTCCGGGCGCATCTCGCAAAATGCCAGCAGGTGGGGAGACAGATAATCTTCGTCCAATACGGTATCAATCGCGATACGCAGCCGTGACTCCCAGCCTCGATCTTTCTGCCGCGTGGTTTCAACCAATCGAGCGGTCGCGTCCAGAATCTCCCGGCCCTGCTCCAGGAGCAGACGACCGGCGGGTGTCATGACCGCGCGCCGACCCTGCCTTTGAAACAGTGTGACCCCTAAATCCGCCTCCAGACGATTCACCGTGTAGGTGATTTTTGACGGTACGCGGTAAAGACTGGCCGCGGCGGCCGCAAAACTGCCTTTGCGATCGATGGCATCCAACACTTCCAGACCCTCGAGGGTGATTTCACTCATGAAATATTATTCAATATTTTTGAACATTAATTGCTATTTTTTTCGATTTTTATAATTTAGTCAATATTTATAATAACTCCCAATTCAGATTATTCGAATTTAACAGGCGAAATCAAGGAGCAATAGCAATGGGACTTTTAGTTAAAGGCAAATGGCAGGACCGCTGGTACGACACCGATTCAACAGACGGAGAATTTGTGCGCAGCGATGCACAGTTCCGAGACACCATTAGCAACGACAGTGACGCAAAATTTCCGGCCCAAGCTGGCCGATATCATCTGTTCGTCTCACTGGCCTGCCCTTGGGCCCATCGAACGTTGATCTTTCGTGCGCTAAAAGGCCTGGAAGAGGTGATCAGCGTCAGTATTGTTGCGCCGGAAATGCTTGATCAGGGGTGGGTGTTGTCTGACGAGGGCGGCGCCCATCCGGTTAAAGACATCACCCATTTGCACCAGGTCTATACAACAGCGCAGCCAGACTTTAGCGGCCGGGTGACCGTACCTGTGCTTTGGGACAAGCAAACCCAATCTATTGTGAATAACGAGTCTGCTGAGATCATCCGCATCTTAAACAGTGCGTTCAACGAATTCACTCCAGACCCATCCGACTACTATCCGGCTGCGCTGCAAGGCGAAATCGATAAGATCAACGAGTACGTTTACGACGCGATCAACAACGGCGTCTACAAAGCCGGCTTTGCGACGACCCAGCGTGCCTATGAAACACACGTGGATAAATTGTTCACCGCACTGGACAACATTGAACTTCGGCTGACCAACCAACGCTACCTTTGCGGTGAACAAATAACGGAAGCCGACTGGCGCCTGTTCACCACCCTGATCCGTTTTGATTCAGTCTATTTTGGACACTTCAAAACCAACCTCAGACAGATTGAGAGTTACCCCAATCTGTCGAACTATGTGCGAGACCTGTATCAGCGGCCCGGCGTGGCCCAAACCGTCGATTTCCGACACATCAAAGTCCACTACTACTACAGTCACGACATGATCAATCCAACGCGAGTGGTTCCGGCAGGACCGATGATTGATTACCACTCCGCGCACAATCGAGGACAGTTACCCGACGGAAAAGGAGGCGCATAACATGGACTACTACCGCCCATCCCAAGAGCGAGGGGAAGCAAACCACGGCTGGCTTCGCAGCCGACACAGTTTCTCCTTTGGCGACTACTACGACCCTGCCCACATGGGCTTTGGCGTACTGCGGGTGATCAACGACGATTGGGTCGGTCCCGGTAAAGGGTTTGCCGAACATTCCCACAAGGACATGGAGATTATTTCTTATGTGCGAGAGGGTACAATCGCTCATCGCGACACTATGGGCCACGTCTCGCAACTCACTGCAGGACAGGTGCAGCGCATGAGTGCAGGCACCGGAGTGTCGCACTCTGAATTCAACGCATCCAATAGCGACCCATTGCGTTTCTTACAGATCTGGGTGCTGCCTCAAAAGCCCGGCATTAAACCCAGCTACGAAGATCAAACGCCAGTAATCGACGGCAGCGTCACGGCACTGATCAGCCCAGAGGGTCGAGGCAATACCCTCTCAATTAATCAGGACATGGTTCTGAACATAGTCGTGCTGGAGCCTGGCCAAAGGCTGTCGATGCCCGCTGGGGATCGCGCCGCCTATCTGCACGGCGTCGAGGGGACAACCATGCTCAACGCCCAGTCAATTGGCCCAGGTGATGGAGTTGGCCTCACCCAGGTTCAGCACAATACGCAGCTGGTTGCTAAGGAGCAGGGTTTTACCGGGCTTTGGTTCGACCTTCCAGCCATCGCTCCTGGGTGATCCAGTTAATGGGTGGCGTCGGGCGGTCAAGGACCTCCCAACGCTGCCAATTCACGGCTCGCCAACAATGGCCAGCCATAGCCAATTTACATACTGCGGCGGTACTGCCCACCCACCGTAAACAGCTCTTCAGTAATTTGCCCCAGGGAGCAGCAGCGTACAGCCAACATCAAGGCATCAAACACGTTTTCTTTGTCAATCACGGCTTGGCGGACCGCCGCCAGCGCTTTGGCGCTTTCATCGCTGTGGCGCTGATGGAAATCCTGTAGCCGAGTAATCTGGTTTTTCTTTTCATCATCGGTAGAGCGGGCCAGTTCTATCACCGGGTTTTCTTCTGCTGTTTCGGGCTGAAAGGTGTTGACGCCGATGATGGGCAGACTGCCATCGTGCTTCTTGTGCTCGTACAGCAACGACTCTTCCTGAATACGCCCGCGCTGATAGCCAGTTTCCATCGCGCCGAGAACACCACCCCGCTCGCTGATGCGCTCAAATTCCCGCAACACGGCCTCTTCTACCAGGTCAGTAAGCTCATTGATCACAAACGCACCCTGGTTGGGATTTTCATTTTTGGTTAAGCCAAACTCGCGGTTAATAATCAGCTGAATGGCCAATGCCCGTCGCACCGAAGATTCCGTTGGTGTGGTAATGGCCTCATCAAACGCGTTGGTGTGCAGGCTATTGCAGTTGTCGTTAATGGCCAGCAGCGCCTGCAGGGTGGTGCGAATGTCGTTGAAGTCCATTTCCTGAGCATGCAGCGAGCGGCCCGAAGTCTGAATGTGATACTTCAGTTTCTGGCTTCGAGCGTTAGCGCCATATTTTTCCCGCATGGCAACTGCCCAGATTCGTCGAGCCACCCGCCCCATCACGGTATATTCCGGGTCCATGCCGTTAGAGAAAAAGAACGACAGGTTGCCGGCAAAATCGTCGATGTGCATGCCCCGAGCCAGGTAGGCCTCAACAAAGGTAAAGCCGTTGGAAAGGGTCAGCGCCAGCTGGGTAATGGGATTGGCACCCGCTTCAGCGATGTGGTATCCGGAGATGGATACGGAATAAAAATTGCGCACCTGATGATCAATAAAGTACTGCTGAATATCGCCCATCATTCGCAGGCTGAACTCGGTGGAAAAAATACAGGTGTTCTGACCCTGATCTTCTTTCAGTATGTCTGCCTGCACCGTGCCGCGAACCGCTTTCAACGCCGAGGCGCGAATCTCTGACACTTCCGTCTCGTTGGCTACCCTGCCCTGCTCGCTGGAAAATTGTTCCAGCTGCTGGTCGATGGCGGTGTTGAGAAACATCGCCAGAATGGTAGGCGCTGGGCCGTTGATGGTCATCGACACCGAGGTGCTCGGGTCACACAAATCAAAGCCGTCAAACAGCGCTTTCATGTCGTCCAACGTTGCTATAGACACCCCGGAGTTGCCAATTTTTCCGTAAATGTCCGGGCGGGTGTCTGGATCCCAGCCGTACAGCGTGACGGAATCAAAGGCGGTGGACAAACGCTTGGCCTGCGCGTGTTCCGAAAGTTTCTTAAAGCGACGATTGGTACGGAACGGGTCGCCCTCTCCGGCAAACATTCGCGCCGGGTCTTCACCTTCACGCTTAAATGGAAATACGCCAGCAGAGTAGGGGAAGTAACCCGGCAGGTTTTCCCGCATGAGAAATTTTAGGATTTCACCCTGATCAACATAGTCCGGCACACTGACCCGCGGGATACGCGAACCTGACAGACTGGTGGTGGTCATTCGAGTGGTTTTGTCTCCTTCACCCATCTCGTCCTGGCGGTAGGCCTCACGAGTCGCTGGCCAACTGTCCAACAGGCTTTTGGCCTCACCGGTAAGCGTGTCCGTTTTGCGGGTAATCAGTTCCGGCAGCGCATCGGGAATAGTTGACCCTTCCAGCATGCGCTGGGTTTCCACAAGATGTTGGCGCTCTCTTGCCAGCAGGGCCTGACTGTCCACGTTCTCGAGATAGGCTCTTACCGTCTCGGCGATTTCTGCCAGATACCGCTGACGCTTGGGCGGCACGATAATGGCTTTTTCCGACGAGCAGCGAATGTTGGCCGGCTCCAGCTTTGATTCGTACTGAACAAACTGCTGCTCACGCAGCACGCTCAGCAGGTGTTGGTAGGCTGCGGTAACGCCATCGTCATTGAAGCGCGAGGCAATGGAGCCAAACACCGGCATGGTATCGGGGCTTTGCGTAAAGGCCTCGCGATTGCGCTGCACCTGTTTACACACGTCGCGCCACGCGTCATCAGAGCCTTTGCGATCAAATTTGTTGATCACCACTACGTCGGCGTAGTCCAACATGTCAATTTTTTCCAGCTGACTCTGAGCCCCAAACTCCGGCGTCATCACGTACAGCGAGGCATCCACGTACGGCACGATGCCTGCGTCACCCTGACCAATGCCCGGAGTTTCCACCACTACCAGATCAAAGCCGCCCAGGCGAGTGAGCGCAATCACCTGTCGAAGACACTCCGGCACCTCCCCGCCTGCGCCTCGCGTAGCCAGGGAACGCATAAAAATATTGGGATGATAAATGGCGTTCATGCGAATGCGGTCGCCCAGCAACGCGCCACCGGTTTTGCGCCGGGTGGGGTCGATGGCGATCACAGCCACTTTCACCGTGTCGCCGCTGTCGAGACGAAAGCGGCGGATCAGTTCGTCGGTCAGAGAGGACTTTCCCGCGCCCCCCGTACCGGTAATTCCCAGCACCGGCACGGTATTTTCCTGGCCGTCCATAAAGGCCTGGTCGGCGGCTGTTAGCAATCCTTTCTCGGCCTTACTCAACGCTCTGGCCAGGCTTACCGGGTTGGCCAGATCCATGGTTTCGATGGCTTCGGCGGCAGGCGCGTCCGTGGCGCCGCGACAGGCCGCGATCATGTCGTCGATCATGCCCTGCAAGCCCAGTTGCTGGCCGGTGTGGGGTGAGTAGATTCGCGTCACCCCATAACTTTCCAGCTCCTGAATTTCGTCATACACGATGACGCCACCACCGCCGCCAAACACCTTGATGTGGGAGGCGTTGGCAGCCTTGAGCTGATCAATCAGGTATTTGAAATATTCCACGTGGCCACCCTGATACGAGCTGATGGCAATGCCGTCTACGTCTTCCTGCAGAGCGGCCTGCACCACTTCATGCACAGAGCGGTTGTGGGCCAGATGAATCACTTCCGCGCCTGAGCCCTGCAAAATACGGCGCATGATGTTGATGGATGCATCGTGGCCGTCGAACAGGCTGGCAGCGGTGACAAATCGCAATGGCGTTTGCCTAAGTTCAGATTGGTCAGCGCGAATAGGGGCAACGTTACTCATGAGCGTTCCTCGGCAAAATACAGGGCCATGTTGGTTTTTAACTGTTCGTGAAGTGTGGTGATGGCGGCAGCGTCATCAGGATGAGCCAGCCAGTGATAGACGATGCCCAAAATAGCGGCGTTGAACTGGGCGGCAATAGCCTGCGGCGCAACGGGCCCAAGGTAACCAGAACTGCCAAGCCAACTGACAATGTCCCGGCGACGACGCTCATGGATGGTACTGATGACGTTTTTCACCGGCGACTGCACGCCAATGGATTCAAACCACAAGATATAAAACGCCCGCACCGGGTCAGCCGCTTCCAGGCAAAACCGGCAGTGTTCATCCACCGCCGCGTTGATGGCCGCAAGGCCGGACTGACCACGGGTGACGCGTTTCAGATCGGTGAGCCACTGCTCACCCACAGAACGCACGATGGCCTCAAACAGCCCGGCTTTGGAACCAAACCGGTAACCGGCGAGACCTCGGCTGTAGCCGGCGCGCTCTCCCACTTCTTTCAGGGTGGTTTTGTCGGTGCCACGCTCAACGATCAACGCAATAGCGGCGTCAAGCATGCGCCGATCAGATAGGTCCGTACGCTGGGCGTGGGTCATACGGTCGGGTTGACTCATGAGTGAGCAGGCTCCTTCATTTGGGCCATCAACGATTGAAAATAAGCCGGCGCCAGGCACAGCCGACTGCCGTACCAGCTGAACATCTCACCATCGACGCGAATCACCCGAGAGTTGGGCAGTAGCTTGCCAACCTCATCCACATGAACTTGAGTAAACGGGAACGGTTCGGAGCTTAAAAACACCCAGTCGGGGGCGCGCTTAGCCAGCTGGTCGAGGTCGGTTTCTGGATATCGAGGGGTATCGGCAAACACATTGTTGAAATTGAGCTTGTCCAGCACGGCCTGGATAAAGGTGTTGGACCCGCAGGCCATGTAGGGCTTTTTCCAGATCAGGTAAGCCACCGAAGTTTCATTTCCATCGGGCAGCGCCTGCCAGTCGTCTCGAATCTGACCCACCATCGCGGCGGCCCGCTCGCCGACGCCCATCAGCCCGCCAATGGACTCCATCATGACCACCGCGTCATCGAAGCTTTCGATATCGCTCATCCAAACCGGATAGTGCTTTGCGAGTCGCTCAATGCTCTCTTTGTCGTTCTCTTCTTTATTGCCAATAATCAAGTCTGGCTTTAAGGCCTTAATGGACTCCAACTTCACTTTTTTGGTGCCGCCAGCATCGCCGCAGGCAATTCGCGCTCGTTTGGGGTGCAAACAGTAACGGGTGACCCCAGCCACCCGGTCTTCCACACCAAGATCAAACAACAGCTCGGTTTGGGAGGGCACCAGCGAAACCACCCTTTGGGGCGTTACGGGCACCTCAACGGCTCGCCCCATCTGGTCTCGAACCTTGTGGGTCATTGGGTTTTTAGGCGGCAAAGGCATACGGTCGTTATATTTGCTTGTTCCAAGCAAGTCAATTAACAAGGCAAGGCCCACTGGTCATTTGAGCCTCTAAAGATGGCTGAACTGTCTCTGTTAGCAACGGGTAGGCCGGGGTACGGTAAGGCCAAACTCCAACAAGGCTTGCCATGAATCCTTTACAACAAACCGACCGCAACACCGTTCGCCGAGTGGCCGATCGCGGCAGTTTTGACCGCCAGGCCGCCTACGACATTCTCGATGAGGCCATGGTGTGTCACGTGGGGTTTATTGACGCCGATCAGCCCATGGTGATTCCCACCGCCTATGCGCGGATGGACAACGACTTAATACTGCATGGCTCGGTGGCCAGCCGGATGCTCAAGACTTTGACAAAAAGCCTGCCGCTTTGTGTCACCGTTACCTTGCTGGATGGCGTAGTGCTGGCCCGGTCCGTGTTCGAATCATCGATGAACTATCGATCGGTAGTGGCTCTGGGTGAGGCCCACCTGATTGAGGATACGGAACGAAAGCTCGCCGCGCTTCAGTGCCTGACAGAGCACTTGGCTCCCGGACGCTGGGCGGATGCTCGACAGCCCTCAACGAAAGAAATGAATGCCACCTCGGTGCTAACGTTGGCGCTGGAAGAGGCGACGGTGAAGGTGCGCAACGGCCCACCGCAAGATCTACCCAAGGACCTGGACCTGCCAATTTGGGCCGGCGTGATACCACTGGCCTTAACGCCAGGAAACATTGTTTCCGCCACCGATGGCGCAGGCATTACCCAAGTTCCTGCATATGTGCGTCGGTATTCGCGCTAATACCCTGGGTCAATATCCTTGCTCAATACCCTTGCTCAATACCCAGGCAAAATTTCCCAAACATAAAAAAACCGGCGGCCCTGAAGCGAGGCCGCCGGTTTCCTACTTTAGGTGCTTACTGCGCCGCTTGGTTTAGCGCTGAAGAGCAAGCCAGTGCATCGCCAATGCGATCGTATTCCAGCGTGACTTCGCCGGCGCCATTGCCGAAATCGCCAACGATGGTGACCGAGTCGCAGGACGTAAAAGTGATGGTACCGGTACCTTCCTGAACCAGCGTCGTTTGGTTGGACGCGTTGAATACGCCACCTTCCGAACGGTAAAGCGTCACTGCACCGGTTACGCCGTCAAACGCACCCGGGGTGGCACACTCGTCTTGACCCGGCGCGCTGTTGCAGGAGTCAAAGTGGTACCAAGCCTGGTTGGTGCCGGCGGTATCGAATGTGTAGAGGAATCCAATCGCTCGGTTTTGACGCGGGAAGGTCAAAATCTGTGCGCCCTGCCCCGGGGTGGCGGCGTTGGCGTAGATGCCTGTGCCAGTCGCGTCTACGGGCACACGGGTGGCCAGCTCGCCCACGGGCAATGCGGTGATACCCAGCGGCTGCTGATCGCCGTTACCGGTGGCAATGATGGTTACGATGGTGCCGTCGGCCAAATCCACCGGGAGGGGATCGATAAAGTTGGTTGAACCATCCGGTGAAGCCACTTTCAGGTCATAGGTTGCAGCCGGAAGTTCAAGGTAGTCGCTGTTGACACCAAAAGGTACTGGGTTCAGTCCGCCCACCACGTCGCCACCGGCGGTTCGAATAGACACGTTGGTGCCTTCCAGGGTGGAGGCAAACGGCGCACCGTGCACTACGCGAACTTTGATGTTGCCTGCTGCTGGTGCCGTGTTGTCGTCGGTCAGAGCCAGTAGCTGGAGGTCCTGGCGTACACCATCGCCCGCGGCCAGCAGCGTGTAGTCGCCATCAGGTAAGTCGGCTGAGAAAGAAATTGCCGGCTCTGCGCCGCCAACAGGGGTGATGTCGACGCTGTAGGTGCCAGCGGCGCCAAGGTCCAGGTAATCAGTGAATTGCCCGTACTGCACACCTTCGAGGGCAACGGCGCCGTTGACGGCAACATCCACTGCAGTGCCTTCCAGGGTTTCAGCAAAGGGTGCGAAGTGTCCAACCACGGCTCGAACCTGCGCTTGGGCGGGTAACGCCATGGTGGTGGCAAGCAAACTACCAAGAATAATTCGGTTTCTCATAGGTGCCTCTCTTTGTGTGTTTGGGGACGCGCCTTCCGACGCGACGCGCATTGTCGGGCGCAAACAATGAAACAGAGGTCACATAAAGGTGAGTGAAGATTTCACGAAAGTGAAGACCACATAGCGTTCACTGAACGCTAACAATTACTCGGGCTTGAGGTTCCAGGCATCCAGCCAGGTGCGCGACTTAGGCACCAAAGAAAAGTCTGTCATCAAACGCTGTGCAAGATCTGGCATGTGGCCAGCGCCGTAAAAAATGGCAACACGTTGGTGATCGGCGTCCAGCTCGCGTTTTAGCACTTCCAGAGCGCGAAGGTTACGTACCGTAATCAGAGTGGAACCCTGTTCACCACCATCCAGCAGCTTCATCATTTGATCCATGTCGTTGAACTGGCGAGCCATGATGATTTTCAACCGCCGGGTGCGGTCGCTGGAAAATAGCGCGGAGATAATTTCAGCGTCGGACACCACACCCATTTGGGCGGGCGCCGCCAGCGCCGTCATCCACGCTTTAAACAACAGCTGAAAAAACGACTCGCCGCGCTGCTCCATGGAAGCACTGAACTGCTCTGGCGACAGGTCTGCGTGGACAAAATTCGCCGGCGTGTAATCCACCTCTTCCAGTTGAAAGGTTAGATCCAGCAAATTTTTCATTCCCAGCTGCATGCGTGACGCTACCCCACGGGGTTTGTCCGGGTCAGGCCCACCTGAGGGAATTCGGGTCCCTTCCGGCGCTACCAGTTCGTACAGCACCACGTCGTATTCGGTAAATAGTTGGTTTAAGGCCTGGTAGTAAGTGCGGTCTGCGACATGCACCGCGCTGATAAGGTCAACGCTGACCGCCGGCTTGGCGGCATTGCCAGAGCGCCCGCCGAAGCGCACCACCGATACCTGTAGAGAGGTTGCGCGGCCGTCTTCTTCCAGCAGCCTGAGAAAATCCTGGCTACCTTGATCCAGCGTTAACGGCGCAGAGACGTCCGCATGCACAATTGGCGCTGCGAGCAGCGCAATTACGGCGAGTAGTTTAATCATGCGCTCACGATAAAGTGCTGCGAGGAAAACTCAAGAAAAAATTGGCCGAGTCATGCAGGTCTGTTGGCAGCCCTACGGCGAGGAAATGGTTGCACTATTCAAACCCGTTGCTAAACACCACGCCTGAGGGCGCAAGACTGTAATAGGCCACTACCCTTCTCTGCCAGCGGGTGGGTCCAACAAAATCCAGATTTCCGTCGATGTCCAGATCCGCCAGGCTGGTGACATACATTTGTCCATCAGCATCTACCACCTGCTCACGCCAGGACTGCGAACGGTTTTCGAAGATCCGTATACCTGTATCGCCAAACGACGCGCCGGCCAGCAGATCGATTTGGCCGTCTGCGTCAAAATCGCCGGCCGCCAACGTGTGGTAGTTCGTTACCTGGTCCAGCAAAATTGATCGGGTCCACGCGGTCTCGCCCTGTTGCGGGCTGCCGTTATGGGAGTACAGGGCCAGGTACACCTCAGTGCTGCCCTCCGCGGTGACCATGGCAATGTCGTCAGCCTGGCCGTCGCTATCAAAATCCGCCACCACCGACTTCACCGCACGGTTCACAAACGCGCTGTCGATCATGAACTCTTCGGGCTCGCCGCTACGCCAGCCTCCTGGGTTGTTCCAGTAAACCCCGGACAACACAATCTCCTGCTCACCGTCGTTATCCACGTCACCAACAGCCAGCCCTTCCGGCGTATTGCTGGTTTCGCCCGTTGGCCAAAATCGCGTCGTCCAGCTGGTCAGATCACTGTTCTGTAGCGCAACCAGCAAGCGTATGTCGTCGGAGCGGGTTCTTACCACAACATCCAAACGGTTATCGCCATCCATGTCCGCCACGGCAATATCGTTCTGGTGCCACACATCCAGAGAATA
This sequence comes from Lysobacterales bacterium, assembly GCA_045106555.1. GTDB lineage: Bacteria > Pseudomonadota > Gammaproteobacteria > Xanthomonadales > SZUA-38 > JANQOZ01. The sequence continues at coordinate 100,848 of JBGCET010000015.1, forward strand.
AATTTCGATACGTTGCCAGGGCTGCACCGCAGCCTGGGCGTTACCGGGATGAACAAAAACCCAAAGGCTTCCAGGGCCGCTGCTGCGAGCACCGTCTGAGGCCACCAGGTCGGGCCAGCCGTCACCGGAAACATCGGCTACAACCCCACCGTAGGATGTGCCGCTGCCGCTGCCGATATCGTACTCCGGCCCGTCGGCGTCTAGCTGAGGGCCCGGATACCACTGAAACGCACCGTTCCGAGCGTAGGCCACGTCTGCCCAGCCATCGCCATTAAAGTCGCCCGTGCCGACGATGCCTGTGCTGCGGGCGCCAACGGTTTGGGGTTCAGACCATTGCTGAGACATTGCCGGCTGAGCGAAGGCTGCGACAAGTGCCAACATTGGAAACATTGATGATCGATGCATGCCGCCAGATTAGCCATCAATGGGGCAAAATTCCGGCAGCGTTTCACATAATGGAAGGTTCGCTCAGGGGCGCGTAAGGCAACAGCCAATTTCCAAGGAAATGCATTCAGAGGAAAAAAGAGCCGCCCCGAAAATTCCCTGTTTTCGAGTGCCAATCCTAAAACCTGGGAGAGAAGTACCCCAGGGCGGCTCTGACCGGGCATGGCCCGGGAAAACGCTGCTGCAAATTACTTAACATCATAACAACACAATGCCAGAGCGTTTTCCTGTGCCATCGGTCAGTGCGCAATCGGCTGATCGTAATCGCAACACAGTTCGTCGATTACCAACACAAGGTGCGAGCCGATTACGGCCTGGGTTGAGACAAGCGCTGAATGGCCACGTTATCGCGGACCCATTCGCCGCCTTCGCTGCCCTGATAAGCCACGTTGACGCTAACACGATTGCCAGCGTCCAAACTGCTGGATGGCTGGGTTAGAGTCAGCGTCATGCTGCCCACGGATTCATCGCTGATGTTGCCGTTGCGTGACAATCGGGCAAAGCCGGTGCGCTGGAACATCTCGAAACTTAGGTTTCCAGACAGGGTGTCAAAGGTCTCCAAACCAAAAAACCACACCGGTGTGCCGTCCGCAGCGTACACATAGAGCAGCACAAACAGAGTGGTTGTACCGTCAGCGTTTTCGATATTTTCTAGACTGAAGCCCCAACCGGTATCTGCCTCGCCGGCAAAATACAGACCACCAAAATCCGTGGTCGGCCGGGTGCTCTCAGCCGTCAGCGGTTCCACACACCACTCGTCCACCTGGCGTGCCAGTACAAACTGCAATACCGCCAGGCTTCCTGCGCCGCTGCGGTCTACACCGTCGTCGCAGGCGGAGTTATCCGCCGGTCGATTGAAGTTCAGCACCACCTGCCCCGCGGCGCCCGGGTCTGCCTGTTGAGGCGGGTTTCGGGAATCGTCATACAAAAACTGGGCAAAGCCAATTTCGTCATCATTGCGGGTGCCTGAAAACACACCGTTTTCCATGGTGCCGATGGCCTGAAACCATTCAGGGTTCCGACCCAGGGTTTCGAAGGTATAGAAGGTAAGCACATACACATTGTTGCCGGCAGCGTCCTGGCCACCCAAGGCGAACTCAAACCCGTGGCCATTTCGATCTCGGTCAAACATCAGCCCAAGGTAAGTGGGTTGATCACCGGCTGGCGCCCAACCTACTTCGTGCAGCATGGGTCGAGACAACGCCAGAGAGCGAAACGGGGAGTCAATGCAGTTGGCCGCATTGGCGGTCATCAGCTCACAATAATTTTGCGCAATGTGGGAGACCGAAGACCCGGGCTGAAATTCTACCGGTGCGTTCATGCGGATGTAGGCGTCACCCTGCGTCGCATCCAGGTTGCGGCGGGAGATGGACGACTCTGGACCAGACCACTGCAGACCAGAGACAGAGGTGGATACCGCCAATCGGTCCGCATCGGTAACGCTGGGATCTGCCAGCGACGTGGCACCACCACTGCGATTGTCCACCAGATTTGCGCTGAACACGTCGGGGAAATCGAATGCGAACCGGCCATTTTCGTCAAAGGTTGAGGCAAACCCCAGACCATGGGTGATCTCATGCATGGCCACTGACAGGAAGTCGGTGTCGTTATCCGTATTTAACGTACCGTCCAGGCCGTAATAGAACGTGCGCTGCCCAAGCGCCTCGGTGCCATCAATGTCGGTGTTGAAGGTAATAAAGATATCCGGGGCAGACTCAACCGGACCGCCTCTTAACCCGGCGATGGAGGTGCCGGCCTGTCGGGTGGCCACGGCCTGCACATACAGCAAATTGGGCTGAGGCGCTCCCGGACCATTGGGGATGACTGCGCGAGCCCGGGCACCGGCCAGCGTAGCGCCATTAACAGTTCCGCCGCGGGCCTCCCAGCAGGCATTGATAGTAATGGGAACCGCGCTGTAGAGCTCTCGAGACAGCAGGCGGGCGGCTTCCAGCATGGCATTTCGTCGAGCCTCACCCAGCGTTGTTGCCGAGTTGCCGGCAATCGGGGTGAACACGGTTGGGTCGCTCCAAGGCACCGTGTCACAGGACGCCGTGCCGGGTACGTTGTCAAAATCCACGTTGATCTGCAGGTTGCCCACCGGCTGGGCGTTTACGCTGGTTGTGATTTGAGCAGTGGTTTGATCGCCTTCAAATGACACAACCCCAACGTAGACTCTGGCGCCGGCTATTTCAGGCACAACAAAGTCCGCAATAACAATTGATTCCCCAGCAGCCGGAGATTCCGAGCGAAAATCGGAAACCGCGATCAGCTCGTTGATGCTGTTGAGATCGCCGGGGAATGGATTGTTGACCCGAATGAACAGGTCAAGATCCCGGCTGGCCAGTTGGCCTTGCAGGACCACCGACAGAGATTGTGAACCTGTAGGCACATCCAAAAAGTAGGAAAAGTCTAAGGCGGCGGAACCGGCCGGCACTTCAGCAACGCTAATATCGCGAGTGCCGGAAGAGGACAACTCAATCTGCGCAAACGACAGTCCATGGGCGGCCAGGCCCAACAGCACCGTAAACCCGATAGCCAGCCTCATTGGGGTTTGCGCTCTGCAGATGGCGCGCCCGTGGTGGGCTTCATGTACTGCGTGGAGTGGCGATAAACTATCGAACCATCTTCCTGAACGACCGCTACCAAAGGCGGCGATGGTGGCACCAAATATATTGGCGAGGCTACATCGGCCGGCTGACTGCTGCTTTTACTGCCCGCGTCCAGGGAAATGATGCGAACAGTCTGACCGGCATCCGCACCGTCAACGGTGGCTGGCGGCAACTTATCGGAGGCGGCGGCGTGAGCCAGTGCCGCGCTAATTAGCAGTAAGTTCATCGTGCAATTCCTTTGGCAATGCTGTTGTCTTTGCAGGCTTGGCTTGCGCGCACAGCCCGGCGGTTATCCGTCCAATCCTACCGGGCCCCGCCCGTATTGTTTATGCCGGCTGGGTCAAAACGATAATGACCGGTGATTGGGTACTTAAATAGCATATCGCTTACCTCCGGTCCGGCACCGATATTGTGAATGATCGGTGGGGTCGCGGGTACTTTATTCACCTTCAGCGCAGACACAATACCGATATGCGGCAAATTTCCGGGCAAACGCCATGTCACCACATCTCCCGCTTTATAGTCTTCAGGACGTTGAGAAATTGCCAGTGCAGCGCCCTGGCGCTCGAAAAATCGCCTGAGATTGGGCACTCTTCGATGATCGATATTGGCATCTGGCCGGGTTAACCCCCACAGCGCTTCCGACGGATATTGAGCAAAATTCTGCGTCATGTCTTCGTGAACCGCCTTTTGTAGATCCAGCCCCAGGGTTCGATACGACCGCACGATGAGATCTGTGCACACTCCTAAATGGCTCGGCACATCGCCCCCGGGGTAGCCGATAGAGCGATATCCTCCATCATAGGTGACGTGTTGTTCGGTGCGTTTTAGCGCGGCAGACACCAATTCACTTTGCCAGGCAACGGCGGTCTGACTCAAGGCAAGTAGGCCCAGGGCCGATAAAAGCGTTACCAGAGCAGATGCTCTACTCTCAACCAAACCTTTGCCATTCATAGGGGGGCCCACATGTTCGTTACCTCTTCGACCCCTATTTGGTTGGGAGCGTTCCCTGACTCTATTCGCCGTTCATGAAAAGGTTTCGCAACATTCTGGTGGTTCCGGCAGCGCTGGAATTGCACGATGCGGCCATTCAGCGGGGTATTCGTTTGTGCCAATCCGCCGGCGCAGACATGACCCTGCTGTGGCCACAGAATCCGGCGTCTGATAACGGCACCGGTTTTGACCACTTTCCCAAAGTGCTCGAGGAAATCCATCGTCGCATCGCCGCCATCACTCACGAGATTGAGTCGAACAGCTGGGCAAAAGTGACGTCTCGGGTAGAGGTGGGAAAGCTCTTTGTTGAAGTACTGCGCCGGGTGCAGACCGACGCTTTTGACCTGGTACTGAAAACTGCCCGCGGACGGAGCCTTGGGCACCAGATGTTGTTCGGCGGCGACGCCCTTCATCTGATCCGCAAATGCCCTTGTCCGGTGTGGATTGTTGATCCGCAGGTAACCGTACCGAACCCCATTGTGGCAGCCGTAGACCCCATGCCCACGGACGCGGAAGCGCGCAACGTGGCGAAGGTGGTTTTGCAGGTGGCAACCTCCATGGCAGCTCTGGACCAAGCACCGGTTCACGTTGTACACGCCTGGGCGACACCCGGTGAGCGTATTGCAAGGGATTTGGATTGGCTCAAAATCAAGCCCACCGACGAACCCAGCCATGTCGACGCAATCAAGGAACGACACGCCCAGGCGCTTAACGTATTAATTGAGCCTTTTCTGAAAGATCACCCAGACCTTAAAACCCACCTGGTTCGCGGACAGCCCGAGACCGTGATTCCTGCTGTTGCTGAAGAATATTCTGCAGGCACGCTGGTAATGGCCAGCATGGCCCGCAGTGACGTGCCAGGATTATTAATTGGCAGCGCTGCAGAGGTGATCCTGCATGACGCTAATCGTTCGGTGCTGGTGGTGAAACCCGAAAACTACGTGGCCCCGGTTGTATTGGACTGACCCAGACATTTATTCTGTTCGGTAATGCCTGGGCCTGTCCGGGCGCAGAAAAGACCTCAGCCCATGACTCGGGACCTCTCCACCGATGAGCTGGCCGCCTATCAGCGCGATGGCGTGGTCCGCATAAAAAATGCGGTGAGCCAGCAATGGATAGACAGCCTCACAATGGTTGTTGAAGGCCAACTCGAAAATCCCAGCCGTTGGGTTAACGATGCCAATCCCGACGCCAGCACCAACCGCATGTTCACGGACCGATACCAGTGGCGCAGCAACGCCGTCATCAAAAACTATGTGTTTGAGTCAGGCATTGGACAGCTGGCGGCCCACGCAATGCAGAGTGATGCAGCGCGCTTTTATTTCGACCACACTTTGGTCAAAGAACCGGGTACTCAGGCCATCACTCCCTGGCATCAAGATCTACCCTACTGGCCGTTCAGGGGCAAACAGATCTGCTCTATCTGGCTTGCACTAACCGACACCACGGTTGCGGAAAGCGCGATGGAGTTTGTCCGCGGGTCCCATGCCCAGGAGATCTACTACCTGCCCGAGGTATTCGGCGACCGGGACGAACATCCGGCTGACTGGATTCGTGAAGGAGAAGGCGAGCCCATCCCCGACGTCGAGAACCATCGGGAAGACTACGACATCATCGGCTGGGACATGGAAGCCGGAGACGTGGTGATTTTCTCAGCTTGGCTACTTCATTGGGCCCCGGGCAACGAGTCGGCCCACCGACGCCGAGCGGCCATCTCAACCCGCTGGCTAGGCGACGACGCCGTGTGGCACCCTCACCCCGGCGCCGACCCCACCGTCACCCAGGATCATGTTTCATTAGCACCAGGGGATCTTGCCCATGATGATGAGGTGTTTCCGTTGGTGTGGCCGCCGTAGCAACTGCAACGCCAGAGCCACCTGGACACCCAAAACGAGGAGAGTCCGCACTAAGCCCACCCGATGTAGCGCACACGCCTAACGCTGGTAAACTACGCCGCGCCGCACACCAACACTGCCCCGGTAGCTCAGCTGGATAGAGCGACGGCCTCCTAAGCCGTAGGTCCCAGGTTCGACTCCTGGTCGGGGCACCATTCATGCGTCCAACGACATCCAATAAAAAATTATTTGATCTATTAAACAATAGGTTACTGGATTTTTCATTCCTGCACTGCCCAACCACGTCCGGGGGTATCTTTTTCTATCTGGGGGTATAATTGGGGGTATCTGGTGTACACCGCAAGAAAAGTACCCCCATGGCTCTATCCGTCGTTGCCGTAAGAAACGCCAAGCCCAGGTCCAAGGCATACAAACTTTATGACCGAGATGGCCTGTATCTATTGGTCAACACAAAGGGCAGACGATACTGGCGATTCAAATACCGATTTGCGGGTTCAGAAAAAGTTCTGGCACTTGGCACCGGCAACGATGTTTCCCTCAAGCAAGCCAGACTGAAAACCCGCGATGCCAGGGACAAACTCGATCAGGGAATAGACCCATCGGTCGCCAAACGTTTGGCAAAGAAATCTCAGGAGAACACCTTCGGCGCAGTGACTGCCGAATGGATGGCCCGGTTTTCACCCACGTGGAGGGCATCAACGCTGAAAGCCAAGAACCAACGCTTGGATCACGACATTTTACCTTGGCTGAGAAATCGACCAATCGCAGACATCGAACCGCCCGAAGTATTGGACGTCCTAAGACGTATCGAGAAACGCGGCGCACTGGAAACAACACATCGAGTCAAACAGATCATTGGCCAGGTCATGCGTTTTGCGGTGGCAACCGGACGCGCCCAAAGAGATCAGACAGCAGACCTTCGCGGTGCCCTACCCCCGGTTATTTCAAAGCACCACGCTGGCATCACGGATCCGGAATCACTGAGCATGCTGTTGAAAGCGATCTGGGGTTACGAAGGGAACGTTGTAGTGAAAATCGCACTTCGTCTGACACCATATCTATTCGTAAGACCCGGTGAGCTTAGAAAAGCAAGCTGGGAGGAATTCGACCTTCCGAACGCTGAATGGCGAATTCGTGCAGAGCGAATGAAAATGGCTCGACCACACCGAATACCGCTTAGCCCGCAAGTAGTGAAGTGGCTGAAAGAGTTGCAGCCTCTGACAGGCAAACGCCCCTATGCGTTTGCCAGCCTCCGAACACCACGACGCCCAATGTCGAACATGACGATCAACGCAGCGCTTAGAGCGCTTGGGTACGACGGAAGGACACAGACCGCACATGGTTTTAGGACAACGGCCTCAACTCTCCTGCACGAACAAGGTTGGGAATCGATTGTCATCGAACGGCAATTGGCCCACACGGATGCCAATTCAACTCGGGCAGCTTATGACCGTTCCGAACATTGGCCGAAGCGTAAGAAAATGATGACTGATTGGGCCAATTATTTAGATACATTGCGCCAAGCAAAATAGACCAGAACTGGACTGAACGCTCAGCCGCAATCGTCGACACAGCTCACCGCGATGGCAAACGGTGACAGTGACGGACCTTACTAGCCTTCACTAGATCAATCCGACCAGCCGGCGCTGCGAGCCCCAGCCCACTCCTCAAACGGTTTTCGTTTTCAAACTGATAGTTCAGGTATTTATGGTGCTATGTCTCTCAGTTGGTGAGTTTTAATGACCACTGCGCACCCGAGAGTGATACGCAGTCCGACGATGTCGGTAATAGTCGTGGGACACCAATCCCTAAGCCTGAAGCCTGCAATCAAGTTCACCGCCCGGAAAACCGAAGTCGATGACTACCAGCCGGCCACAGTTGGCCGTTGTTGGACGAACAGAGTTACCTCCTGTCGTGAATCGTGAAGATACGCCGATTATTTCGTCGGCGTGAATGAAGAAGCAACCTGCTTCTGTGACCGATGCCGGAGCATCAATGGAGAGCCAGCGCAATGCTGCAATCCCGGCGGGAAACCCGCAATTAC
>JBGCET010000016.1:0-22725 GCA_045106555.1 Lysobacterales bacterium
GTGCGTTTAAGAGCGATAGCCGCTCCTACCGATCCCGCCCCGAACAGGTTGTGGCCGCAGCCGTGACCATGGGGGTGGCCGTCAGCACGAGGCTTAAGCCCGGGAACAGGGTCGTTGCCAATATTGGGTAGCGCATCGTACTCAGCAAGAATGCCGATAACCGGATGGCCTGTACCCCACTGCGCAACAAAAGCCGTTGGCATATCTGCGACGCCGCGCTCAACCGCAAACCCATCGTTTTCCAGGATGCTTGCAAGCAACTCGGCGGACTGGGTTTCCAGCAACGCAATCTCCGAGTAGTTCCATAGCTCACGGGACATCGTGGCGATCTCCTGCTCGAGCTGATTGACCTGTTTAATCACATCCAGCTTTTCGGGCGTTGGAACAAAGTCCGCAGCAACAGCGGGTGTGGTCGCGATACTCAATGCCAGCACCAGGCTAGCTGAGACCAATACAGATTTCATGCCCCTTATTCCTTCTCGTGGTTCTTTCAGCAGATACTAGCACTGCGTTGAGCTAAAACGGGTTTGTGGGGTCATGAAAACGGGGGCAGGTTCAATTCCTGAAGAAACTGAGCTTATCCCGACTAAATTTGCGCCAGACCTCGTATTCGCGGCCCCATATTTGCAATCGACCGCCAGTTTGACATTGTCTGGCTACCTATCGGATTCGAAACCGTCGGAAAACAGGGGGTCTGGTCGCCCCAGGCCGCCACGAGTTACTCGATAGATCTCCTGGACGTTGTCGGTGTCCTGATCGGCGGAGTAGACAATCGCGTTGCTGTCTCGACTGATGTCGAACAAATCCACGTTGCCGCCGGCGGTTAGTGGCCCGTTTAGTTTGACCGCGTTACCGCCACCGATTGGTACGCCATACAGCTCAAAGACACCCACCTCATCCTGATTCGCCGAGTAGACAACGAGCTCACTGTCGGCGGTGATATTAAAATCGTCCACCCTGGCGCCGTTATTAAAGGGCTCGGTGAGTTGAGTCACCAAGCCGCCATTGATTGACACGCGAAACAGCGCCGTCGTCGGGGCTTCGACGCCCTTTTGACCCACGATCTTCGGCGTCGCGTCGCCGGCCGAATTAATGGAATACACCACAGATGCTGAATCAGCGCTAAGGATAAAACCATTCACCCTCTCGTTATCCGGTAGCGGGGCATTCAGTTGAATCACCGGTCCGCCGGTGACGGCAACGCTGAACAGTTGATTGAGCAGCTCATTAGATCGATACACTACCGTTGTGCCGTCCGCACTGAGCCTAAAACTGCCAGGGGCCACAGCTTCAGGGTCGCTCAACTTCGTCACCTCTCCCCCGCTGATTGAAACGCTGAAAAGCTCCGTTAAATCCGCGCGGTCCTGATTGGCTAAATAAATTACTCGCGTTGAGTCCGAGCTGATCTCAAACCGGCGCGCGCCGCCGCCGCTAACCATCGGGGCACTGATCTTAGTGGCAACCCCACCATCGATCGGCACAGCGAAAATCTCGTTTAACCCGTCGGTTTCCTGGTCTGCCTCATAAACCACGGTATTGCCGTCAGGGCTAAGTCTGACATCAAACCCGTCTACATCGCCGCCCTCCACCAACGGCCCATTGAGTTTTGTCACCGACCCGCCTGCGGCGGGCACGCTGTAAAGCTCAGTGACGCCGTCGGTATCCTGATCGGCTAAGTAGACTACCGTCTGGCTGTCGGGACTGATACGTTGGGAAGAGAGAATCCTGCCACCCTGAGTAAAGGGTGCGTTCAGCTTGACGACCGGGCCGCCATCCGCAGGAACACTATAAAGCTCAGTCACACTGTTGGTGGTCTGGTCGGCGGTAAAAATCACCCTTTGACCATCAGGGGTGAAGCGAATATTAAACACATCGCCACCGGGTGGCAGCGGATCGTTTAACTTGAGTATTGGCCCGCCAACAATGGGCACTCGGAAAAGCTCCCTGATTCCTGCCTGTTCTAAATCCGTCACGAACACCACGTTTCGGCCGTCTGGTCCGATGACGAACGAAAAAAAGAGTTGGCGGTCAATTTCAGGCTCGCCGACGAGTTTGGTTGTTGGCCCGCCGTCGATAGGTACACTAAACAGTTCTCTGCGGTCATCGGTATTTTGGTCGGCCACATACACAACGCGTCCACTATCCGGGCTGATCAACGATCCTTGAACGGCACCACCGTCCACCAGGTCCCCGTTGAGCTTCACCGATTCGCTTTGGGCAAAGGCCAATGTTGACACCAATGTACCGAGCACAATACCGATCCATGACCTTCGACCCTCTGTCTTGGGCCTCTTAGCTTGGTGGAATGATGGTTGAGTAAATGTGGTTAACATAAAACGGCCCTCCAGGATTGGCCCAGTAAATCGCACGACGTTAGCCGCAATGAAACACCAGCAGCCGATGAATTCTTCACTGATCATGCGCTACCGAAAGCCGGTAGTCTCAGGGACAACCGTTGTAGCGAGCGTTGTAACGACCGTTGAAAAGACCGTGGATTGAGGTGTAGCAGTTGGCGAAAACTGTTCAGCCTAAATTGGGGTCAGGTTCAATTCCTGAACAAACTGTACTTTGCCCGCCAAAATCTATACCTGACACCGTTGCCTTTTTTTTGGTTTTAGGGCGCCGCCGGCACAGACCAGAAATAGACCACCGCAGATAGGCTGAGCCAAGCAGTGAACATAAGCAAATAAGGCCAGCGGTGTAACCAAAGTCTGGCCGCCAGCAGCGTCGTCGCTGCGGTGCCAGCAAGGGCAATCAAAACCGGCATTGCCGCATACGTCCCAGTTCCGGTGAGCGCGGTCTGGATTGCAATGCTGGCCCACTGTGCGGGCAGAAGCGCTAGAAACCAATCTGGCAGCGCGCCCGGAAACACTGAGGCTATGAGCAACACAGATCCTTCGCCGGCGACCACAAATAGGGCCATCAACCACCCTCTATAAGACATGGTTTTCGCAAACAGAGCGCCACGCGCGGCGAAACTAGCGCTGGCAATGACCATGGCCAATACGAATGATAAGAGGTGCGGCAGCGCTGCCATGCCCAGCGCAAGTGCCAACACTATTAGGCACGCTACATTCAGCAATGCCAATAGGACGCCGGTCCAGAAGCGTCCAGCAGTCGCCGCTGCAATGATGCCTACGCCCATAAGGCCTAAGGTGAATATTGGGCCGCTCGCCAAAGCCAGTGGTGAAGACTTTGCCGAAAGCACCAGCATAATTAGTACTGGGGTTGCGACGCCGGTCAGCACCGCGGTGCTCCAGGCTGCGGCCGGTCGAGCCAGAGCTCTGCTAGAAGTGGAGGGCTGCATGGCGAAGATACTGACCGAAGCGCCTGCTAATGTCGACCAATTGAGGCATCAGGCACTGAAAGAAAAGGGCAGCGTGGTTCAGGATCACTGGTGTCAATGACAGCTGCTGCGAAACGGGGTGACGTCGAATTTTTCGGGTCTTGGTTGTCCGACCTGGCGGCATAGGATGAACGTTCCGTTTAAGCTGGCGAGGCAAGCGCTACAGCGGAACAAAAGTCACCAGCAAAGCGGAGCTGGCAAAAATATAGATAAATGGCAGGACCAGGTAGCCCATGACATCCCGCGCCTGGATGCGCACCCCTGCTCCCATTACGGGCAGGATGACCAGCAGGAAAAAGGGCTGTAGCAGGTTGGTTGAAGTCTCGCCGTAGGCCACCGCCATAGCCACCCGCGCAATAAAGGGCTGCACCTGGTCCTGGGGCAGCGTCGCAGCCAGGCTGCTGGCCGCGTCGGTGAAGGCCGGCCCGATGACCGCCCACTCCCCGCCTGCGGACGGGATCGCAAAATTCACAACCGCGCCGCTGAGCATGCCAATAAACGGCAGGGTACGAACGGTTGCGCCGTCAGCCATCCAGTCGGCAATTAGCGTGCCCAGGCCGCTGAACATCATGATCCCCATGATGCCGGCGTAAAACGGATACTGAAAGACAATTCCGGAAACGTTGGCACACGCCCGTTTCATGGCAACGACGTAGCGCATGGGCGTGCCGTGGGCGAGCAGGCCCACGGCAAGAAAGATAAAGATCATGATATTTAGATCGATATCAAAACCGTTGTTGACGAAGTGGCGTACGATGTAGCTCAGCGCGGCCAGCGCGATGAGGAGCTGCAGCCAGACCGCGTTATTCAAACGGTCGGACAGAGATTTACCGGTCAGCATGTGAGTCGCCGCTTCCTCGGCGACCGTGCCCTGATCCTCATAGGAAGGATCAACCAGATCACGCATGGAACGGCTCGCATGGACGTGCGGGCGCATGAGCCACATCAACAAGGGAACGGCCAGAAAGTGGTGCGCAAGGTAGACCCAGTTTAGGGTGCTGCCCAGCGTTGTAGAGATCGGAATCTGCCCGGGTAACACCCCAGTCTCGACCAGAAAGTTGCCCTCCGTGTTGAGCAACAACGGGATTGAGCTGGACAACCCACCGACCCATGGTTGGCCTGCAAGATAAACACAGGCCACCAGGTAGGAATAGTCCAGCCCCTCGACCCGCCGCGCGAGCTCCCTTGCCAGCACCGCCGTTAGTACCGCCCAGCCCCAGCTCACCAGCCCAAATAGGCCGCCAACCACAACCACCAGAACGTAGACCGCACCGGGGGTGCTGGCCAACTTTGCGATCCGGTTGATGAGCCTAGCGATCAATGGTGATAATGCAATGGCAAAACCGGTGACCAGGATTAGTACCATCTGCATGCCAAATTCCAGCAGCGTCCAAAATCCCCGATACCAGTGGTCAACGACCGCGTTGATCCCGCTGTCGGTAAATGCCAGCGCAAGCGCGGACACCAGCAGAGTCAGAATAATGGCAAAAACGAAGGGTTCAGGAATCCATCTCTGGAGCCGCATGGAGAGCATGCTGCCGGTGTTTCGCAACATCTCAGGCCCCTTCAAACGTGGCGGCAGACGCGCGGGAGTCCAGGGCAACGGCGCAAATCAAGGCCCCTGAACCGCGCTCCGCAAACCGGCTGGGCAGCGCCGCGAAAATCACAAAAAAACTCGGGTCATGTTGGGACAGATCACGGGCTGAAAGAAACACCGACACTCTACCGCATCCTCAGCCATTTGATGAGTGGGAATTGTGCAGGATTGCTGCCGCTGAATCGCTGCTGCTTACTGTCTGATTGCCAAAAAGGGGTTAACTTTCTGAGCCGAATCCGATAAGCAGGAGAGGTAGAATTCTCAATCGACATTGTGGGGCGCCGATGAATCTACTACTGACGCCCAGTGGCGCACACTGGAGCTGGCGCCAGCCAAAACCATTGATGCCTTGAGCTAATAAAAAAGGGGGCGGCAGCGGACCTGAGGATCGCCGCTGGGCCGCTAACTCTGACTAGCAGACCTTCAGCTACTTATGGTTCGTTCCCAGCAACGCCTTCACTGCCGGATGATCCACCGAGTAGCGATAAGCACGGAAGATCATGTGGGGCCCATCTGCTCCGTCGTCAAACTGGTACTCCCAGACGATATCGCCTTCCGCGGTCACCTCACGCAGTCTGGCGCTTGCGCCGTGATTAACCAGCGTATTGCCATTGGGCAGTCGCTGAGCGCCGGAAATAAACCAGGAAAAAAATTCTTCGCCGGGTTTCGGCACGTATTCCCAGGCCGGCTTTGAAGGTCCGTAGATACCGTTGGCTCCCAACGCGTAGGTATTGTCTGTTTTCAGTGGTGGGGTCAGCTCAACTACCGTGGTGTAAGGCTGTTCAGGTTCTACCCCGTTATTGAAAATCATGATGTTGCCAGCGCCGGGTAAGCCCTCGCCAATCCAGTGCGCGTCGTGCTGCTGGTACAGGCGCGCTGGCTCAGTTTCATTAGCACGGATTCCAGCGTAGTTGGCGGGATTTCCCCAACGGAAGAGAAAATCTCCGGCATCTCCCTGGGCTTCAAGAGCCGACATGCCGTGACCAATAACATAGACCTCCCACAGGTAGTTGGAGGAGATAAGTATTTGATCCAACGACTCGTTGTAGTCAATAGAATTGGCGTGAGTCCAGTCATCGCGGACGCTATTGTTGCGGCCAAACCGAATAGCATTGATATCCAGCTTACCGGGATTATCTGCCACCACGCCGTAATTGGCCTTGGCGGGGTCAAAATCCTGAATTAGGTGGTTTTTAAAGCTCCATTCCCAGACAATTTCCACGGTGTGCGGATTGACCTCAATCACACCGTCGAACCAGAAGTCGCCATTGTCGGCCACATGCTCCGGATTGCGCCCCAGGGCAATGGCCTGCGCTGCGCTGATTCGTTCCCAGACCAACGCCAGGATGTTGCCATTGGGAAGTTTGACCACATCGTGATGCTGGATGTAGTCATCGTCGACTAAGGCTAAGCGCCAAACCAGCGTACCGTCGGGACGATACTCTTCCACACAACCGGCATGCCCGCCTCCACGACGAAAGGTGTCTGAATACAAGAAGCTGGAGGCCAGAATATTGCCCGTGGGCAACAGCTGCTTGAAGCCGAAGTAGTCACCGGAAAATTCCCCAACCTCGTTCTTTTCCAGGTCGATTAGATAAATGGGCTTGCGGTAATTTGCATCAATGACGGTGATGCCTGGCCACACTTTATCCGCCACCGTGGGCGCCAAAGGCCGACCGGCTCCCACCGCCTGACGTTTCGCGATGGCTGCCGGCATAGGCGCTGCCTTGCCACCGGGGGGCACGGCAAAACCCGGTGGTGGCGCCGGCGGCGTGTCGGTCACACCACAGTCGGTGCTGATGTTTTTACGCGATACATACCGCTGGGAAGTCAGGCCTTGCGATGAAGGCACCACCGCCGAAGATTGCTTAACTAATCGAGACGCAGAATTCTGGGCGATGCGCGGTGCGCATCCAGCCAGCATGCTAATCAGTACGACGATCAATCCAGTAGTGAGGATTTTTTGGTTCATCTTTTTCGCTTTCCTGGAGTCATAACTTCAGAATAATATTTTTGGGTATCGAAATCTCAGTTGACGCTCGCTATCAATAGCCTTCAGCAGCAAGATCAATCTACACGATCTCATCAAAGAAGCCGGCAACAGTCAGAGTAATGACAATGTGTCCAGCCTCAAGATTGTGCCAGAACCAACCGTTTTGGCCTTTTTAGGGGGCCGCTATAGTGCCGGTTGCCCCATCCCATTCGCCTTTTTCATAGCGAGTGGGATTGGCTAGAGCGAGTTCCTACAATACGTTTGACGAAAGAAAGACCCGGAGAAAGCCACGACTTTCGCTGGCTGGATCGGACCAAGGCTGACCAGTTGGTCACTGCGCTGGGCGGTCGACGGCTTGAACATACCGCAGTCATAAAGTGAGCGGCGACCGCTCATCAATCCGCCACCTGACACCACGGTCTGCAACCTTGACCAACCGTTCTGATGGCCCAAACCAAATTACTAGATATGGCTAACACAAGATTTCCTGAGTGGGCGACAGGCGATTTTAGCGCCTCATTCTAGACCAGGTTACGTCTCGCCTAGCGGCCGCGCGAAACGATTTCGCAGCTACGCCAGTCTACAGTGAAAATCAATCGGATGATTTACTGTGAAATCGAACCGCCGCATTTTCCTTCTTGCTGTCTGCGTCTTTTGGCTCTTCGGCTGCGCCGGACCGCTAAGCCAAAACCAGAATGATGAAATAGGTCGAACAGACCCCGTGTTGGAAGTGGCCGCGAGTAACAATCGATTTGCCGCAGACATGTTCTCAGTACTGGCAAGAGAGGAGGGCAATTTTCTTTTTTCACCTGTCAGCTTGTCGACAGCCTTGGCCATGGCCTACGCGGGCGCAACTGATCAAACAGCGCTAGAGATGGCAGCAGCGATGCATATAGATCAAACAGATCAGCAGTTGCTGGTGGGTAGCGCGGGCTTACTCGATAAACTGCAGCGGAGTCCTAAGGGGCAAATTCTCAAGATTAGCAATTCTCTTTGGATTGACAGTAAAACGGTCGTTGAGGACGTCTTTTTGAGAACTACGGATCGGTACTACGGGGCCGATCCCATTCGCGTAGATTTTAGACAGAACTACAGCGAAGCAACAAAACAAATAAATCAGGCAGTAAGCGAACAAACGGAGGGGAAGATCAAAAACTTGATACCCCCTAACGTTCTTAACGAATGGACGAGGCTAGTACTGACCAACGCCGTATATTTCAACGCAAAATGGCGATACACATTTCTTGAATCAGAGACTAAAACTGGAGATTTTTTCGTTGAGCCAAAGCAGGCGCGCTCAATGGACTTCATGAACCAGATTAGTCAATACCGATACTTCGAATCGGGTGGGCTAAGAGGGTTGGAAATTCCCTACCTCGGCCAGGCAACGTCACTAGTCGTCCTGCTGCCTCAACGAAAAGGCGCGATCCGCAAGCTTGAATCCCAGCTGAGTAGCGGAAAAGTCACTCGCCTCTTGTCTAAACTTTACCGTTCAGATTCAGTGCCGGTCGACCTTCGGATCCCGAAATTCAGTGTGGAAAGCGATTTTGGCTTGGCAGATATCCTCCAAGAGCTTGGAATGAGTCAGGCGTTCACCAACAGCGCGCAGTTTTTCGGCATGGTGAAGCCAGCAGCGCAGGTGCCGCCGGAGCGGTATGGCGTGAAAATCGATGATGTCTTGCAAAAGACGTTTATTGAGGTAAATGAAAATGGCACCGAGGCCGCTGCTGCTACCGCCATCGAGATGGTGCAAATAACCGGCGGTAGCAGACGTCCTCCACCGCCACCAATTCCGTTTCACGCCGATCACCCTTTTGTTTTTCTGCTGGTTCACAATGAAACTAAGGCGATAGTTTTCATGGGGCGGTTCGATGGATCGGATTGACCAAGGTGGATATTTTCAGACGCATCGCGTTGAAATAAGGGAATGTTACGGTCAAGTCAGACCAAACAGCTGAACGCTGGCCGCATCAAATCTCCTCAGTAGTTCCCATTCAATCAACTGAGCGGGCGTATCGATAAGGACCAGTGCGGTAATCTCGCTGTCTAGCTCTAGGTCTCTCAGGCTTGTAGACAGTATCAGCTCGGGTGTTAGCGCGCCTGCGGGTATGCCAACCCGATCGTCTGGTTCCGCGCGAATCAACCGGTGGTCACTTCCGACCGGCCAAATCTCCCGGGCATCAGAAGGTACATTGGTTCGCTCGACGATCCACAGCTTGCCAGGGTCTTGAGGATCCAGCGGTGCAAGGTCCAAAGACCCGGATGAAAGATCAAGGGTGACTTGGCTGGCCAGCACACTGGCTAGTAGGTGCTGCAGCATGGAGCAAACAAAAACTCATACTCGAGGAGGTCGTGGGGATATCATCCGTCTGCCCTATGGCGGTAAACATTAGGGGCAGCGCTGGCCGACGGTGCTACGCATCGTGATTGTCGAATAGGCCCAAAGTGTCCGTGATACCCGGGGCATTGCCGTCGGAATTAAATGGGCGTCAACGTGCCAGGATCCAGCAATCGCCGGATTTACCGAATGTTCAATACTCATCGTAATTACCACGGTCAATCCAACGGTCAGTACCACGTTTTACCCGCATAGTATTGATCATTCGCGCATAAGCCCGGAAAAATCAACATGATCGATTGTGAACATCAAGACCCATTTGAAATGGCGCAAGCCAAACAGTCGATCACGAAAACTTGGGAACCGTTGACCCCTCCGCTCATCGACGGGGTGAGAGTGGTCGAAGTTAAAAACGTCGTGATCAAAAGCGGCATGCTAACGGAATTGTTTCGCGAAGAATGGTTCGAGGACTTCCCGGTCCGCCATGTCATCATGGCATCCTTGCTTCCTGGCGCGACGACCAAATGGCACTGCCATAAAAGGCAAGGCGACATCATCTTTCCTGTCGCTGGGCAAATCCGCATTGGGCTTTATGACAGCCGCGTGGACTCGCCGACATGCAACATGGGGTGCACGCTAAACTTCAATCTTCACCGGCCCAAATACCTCGTCGTGCCGACTGGTGTTTGGCATGCGCTACGCAACACCAACCCCGCTGCATCAGCTTCCTATGTCGTAATCAACGACGCTGTGTATGACTATGACGCGCCTGATGATTGGACCCTTGCCTCGGGCGCACCTGAAATTCCAGTGTCCCTTGATTAAGCGGCAGGAATTTCGTCTCACGCTGGTCACCCGCGACCCGATCTGGTCCGCCGCAGGCGCTAGGGCGGGGCTGGAATTTATCGGCGTCGATATTGAGCGGCTCGGCAAGACGGAACGACAAATTGGTATCAAGAACGCACGGATCAATGATCATGAACTGAGCAGTCTTGACGTTGTCGCGAAGGCAGCCCCGGGCGTTCCGCTATTCGCTCGGTTGAATCCGCTTCACACAGGAACGTCGGTTGAGATCGAAGAGGCGCTGCGCCGGGGCGTCAGCGCGCTCATGCTGCCCCAGTTCAAAAATGCAGCACCTTTGCACGAGTTTTTCGGCATGGTGGCGGGTCGCGCACGCGTCATCCCGCTATTGGAAGACGTTGCGGCGATGGACCATCTGGATGAGATCCTGGATCTTTGCGTGAATGACGAACTGATGTTTGGGATAAACGATTTCTCCCGCTCGCTCGGTCTCAAACATCCTATGAGCATGGCACTGCATCCAGATATGGAAACGGTCGCCCGTGCGGCCAAGGCGAAGGGAGTACCGTTTGGCTGGGGCGGGATTGCGTCACCAGATCCTCGGCCCGATCTACCAATTCAGCCTGATGATTTGCTTGCCCGCTACATCGATCTGGACTCCGACGCCGCATGGCTGGCGCGCAGCCTAGTCGATTACTCACGGCCCGAGGATTTACCAGAAAACGTCGCCAAGGTGCGCGACCGGATTGACTACTGGCGCGCCGCTGGCAGCGATGCATTGGCTGCAGCACGTGAACGCTTGGCCAGCCAATTGGGCGCGATTGGGATCACCTACTGAAATGACGACGTACGTATCATACTTCGACAAAAGTTACTTTCCTCGCGGTGTTGCTTTGATCGATAGCTTGCTCGCTGTCGCGCCGGACTCGAGGGTCGTCATTTGGGCGCTGGATGTGGAAACCAAGCTAGGCTTAGGCGCGTTATATAACAACAACGTCATCGCCTTGGACTTCGATTTTGTCGACCAACGCTGGCCGAAGTTGAGCAAGCCTCCAACCGAAAGGAATTACCTGGAATCCCTATCAATGCGAAGGCCGGCCCTGCTTCTTTCCCTGATGCAAGAAATGATGGCTCCAGATGAGTTGGTGTTCTACGTGGATTCCGACTGCCTCTTCTTTTCGTCGCCCAAACCATTACTGGACATGATGGAAAACGCTTCTATTGGTGTCAGCCCCCATGGTTTTTCGCAGCGCCATGACTGGCTCGTTATGAATGGCGTTTATAATGCTGGTCTGATGATCATTCGCAATGATGCGCAGGGCCGGGCCTGCATGCGCGATTGGTTAGATGATTGTTTTCAATGGTGTCACTACCCTGCAGAGGACAACAAATTATTGAATCAAGGTTACCTGACGTTCTGGCCAAGCAGATATGAGCGCGTTACGTCGCTGGATCACCCTGGAGTTAACCTGGCGCCTTGGAACTATGAAGGCCGGCGCCTTTCCATAACTGGTAACACCATCTGCATCAATGAAGCGCCGCTGATTGTCTATCATTTTCACGGCATGAAACGGAGGGAAAGCGCTTGGGAAAATGTCAGCTCCTTGGTTGACAGAGATCTTCATCGCGAATTGTTCGAGCATATCTACGACCCTTATATCGCACAGCTAACCCACGGCGAAGAGCGCTTAATAAATCTCGGATTTGATGTCGCAATGCCAACCTTCCAGAAGTACCCAAAGAAAGCCTGATCTCAAGTTCCACGTAAATTCCACGCTCACTAACACGGTGATGAACACGCACTACCCTGAGACTCATTTCTTGCGCTGATCGGTCTCAGTTTGTGTGCGGATGTACCTCATTGTTCGATGGCGAGGTCCAAACGTAAGCGGGTCACGACCAGCTTGATCTGAAAATATCGTTAGCGGCAGGTAGGGAGTGAAATGAGAGAATTTACCGTCGAGCTCCATCCGACAGTAGGATTTACCGATCAGCTAAATCAGTTCTTTATCCTCTACACCTTAGGCACGCAGATCGGATTCAGTTTTGTTCCAGCGGACGTCGTTTCGTCCCGCAACACTGGTGACATGTGGCACGAACTCAATCTTAATCGGTTCTTTGTATCCTCAAAATCAATACCAGATCTGTCGGGCCGGCAAAGGGTTAGTATTGATATCAGGGCGAGCAGGAACGGTAAGGGTTTTTCTAATATCTGCGATATGTTGGCCGACCTTAGAGTTGCCATAGCAGCGCAGCCCGATGATGCCATCATGGTGTTCCGTCTTGCGGGTGATCGTAATGTTTTCTTGCACCTGTTCGAAACGTTGCCTGCGTCAGCCTTTGAAGATCTGCGTCAGCGGTTCGACAGAGCCTTGACCCATTCTGGCTTTCAGTCTCCGTTTTCGTCAAAGGCGCAATTGCGCGTGCTGATTCATATTCGAAAGGGTGACACAGCGCAGATCGAGACACCGTGGGAGGGTGACCTTGCCCTATGGCATGACCGAGCATCACTCGCTGTGAACCACCGGCCAGATGAAGTGGCGACCTTAAGAGCCGTGGCCCGCAGGCTTGCTCTAGAGTTCGCGTCAAAGTCTGTTGAAATTGTCGTATTTTCTGATGGTGACAGGCGCGCGGGATAGTTGATTGATACCGCCCTTGCCGACAGTTTGGTGTTTCCCGATGAACGCCGAGAGTTTCTGCACGCACTCTTGGTGGAAAAGGAGGCCGAGCTTGAGCTGTTTGCCACGTTGCCGAACACGCAGTATTTTGCCGGCGAGGGACATGTAGAATTCAAACAGCTTCTTATTGGGTTGCAAGAGGCAGATGTGATCATCTCCAACGGCGCGCAGCGGTTGCCGGCGAAGGTGCTAGGGCTTCTTCCGACACGACACGCAAAACGCCGCTTGGTTGTTCTGGGTGCTGATGCCAAGGGCCATCATCACTATACAGATTGCATCTTGAATGCAACGGGTTGTGAGTTTGTTCCGTTACCGTGGGGTGAATTTTCCATACGACCGATTCTTGATACCTGCCATGCTGCACTGCGTGACCGTGCGGCTGACATTGACGAGTCGGCGGAACATTCCATTGGCGAAGAAACGCTAGGCCGAAAAGAGATAGTTGCGGATATTTCCAAGGGTTATGAGCAAGAACGCCTTGCCCTCAAACGAAACGGCCCGCGTTTGACACAGATTTTCGGACGACTTCAGGAGGCCTTGGCAGAAATTTCTGAGCTTGAAAACGTCATGCCTGACGATCCTACCTTAGCCTCACAACGCACCGGTATTATTTCATGGTTGGAATGGTTGGAGCAGCCTCGTTGAACGGTCTAAACCGTGGCGACAGCAGAGTTTCACAATACGCGCAGACGTCCACAGGCGCGTCCAAAATAGTCCAAATCGGTTTTATCAGTCTGGGCTATCGATCGGTGGGCAATGCGGTCATCGGCGAATTTGCCGCGTATGCGTCAATAGTGATTGGCACAGATCTGGCGCAAATAGACAACGAAATAAATGCGACGCGCATCGAGGCTGCGCCAACACACTGAAAAATCGAGTGTGCTTCTCGACACATAGGTTCCAGTTCATTCCGGGCACATAGGTTACACAATCAGGCATTTGAGGAGCCCCTCAGATGCCATGGAAAGAGTGTAATCATATGGATGAGAAGCTTCGTTTCGTAGCGCGCTTGCTAGACGGTAAGAAGATGGCGCCAAGACTATTTCATGGAGGTTGGGCGGATACGGAATGGCATACTTCTATGCTTGGAAACACTTTGTCTAGTCGAGAAAAAAATCTACAACGTTATCCGTAATGAAGACACGGCTGGGGCAGCGGATGTTAACCCGCATTCATTTTTTTTCGAGCACAAAACTCATAAAAAATATGCGATGCACAGAGCTGTTTATAGTTCCCACCGTCCTTTGCGGTTTAACCGGCTGCGCTAACAATGAAGGCGTAGGTACAGTACCGAACTCGTCGGTGCGCACCGAACAGGTTCTAAGCATAGATGGCGTTTTGATCCCATACGATGTTCTTGGATCTGGTTCCACAACGTTAGTTTTTGTTTATGGCTTGCCACAACAAGAACATGGTCATGCCTTTGCGCTTGAGCTCCCGGTTGATCTGCACCCGGTCGGGGAATGTGCGAACTACATCGATGCAGGAGGCGGCGGAAACAGCTTGCGCTCCAGCGTCGCATCATCAAGATTTTGCGGCAACGGCCAAGATAGACCGCCAGCCTTTGCCCGGCGTAAATACGTGTCCACTGTTGGCCTAGACTCTCCCGCACTCTCAGGGTTTTTCCGGTGACTCAGGCCGCACCCCGAGGCTAACCGTAGCGCCAGGGCGGCGAGCCGGGCCAGAAAATCCATGGGGTCGAGAATGACGTGGGTGGTAGCAAAATCGCACTTCTTACAATCTGCGTTTAGCACAGTGCCGACACTTTCATTGACTGAAAATCGAAATTGAAAATGTGAGTCAACGGAAGATGACATGTTTCGTTGTCGATGGTGAAAAAGCCATGGGCGGCTTTTTTCAACAGCCTGCAAGTGTCCTGACACGATAATTATTCTCTACTTCCGTAGCATAAATGGATGGCAATCGACTATGGTTGCAATCGATTGCATAAATCATTAGCATTTTGCTCCGATACGTCGGATAAAAATGACCTGAGGAAACGCCATGTGCAGTCAAAAACGCCACTTTCGATACGCCGCCGCTCTGGGTGGAATAATTTCTGTCGGCCTTCCAGTCGGTAGTGCTTTAGCCCAGGCTGAAGACCAGCCGATTGAAGAAGTTATTGTCACCGGCGTCGCTCGCCCAACTACCAAATTTGAATCCTCAGCGTCCGTGACCGCGCTTGGCACTGAGGAACTGCAGAACTACGCACCGCGCTCAACGGCGGAAATTTTTCGCAACATTCCTGGCATACAGGCTGAGTCCTCTTCCGGCGACGCCAATGCCAACGTGAAGGTTCGGGGGCTGCCCATTAGCGCCGGCGGCGCAAAATATCTGTCTTTCCAGGAAGACGGATTCCCCATGCTATTAGTGGGAGACACCGCCTTCGCCACCGCTGACAGCTGGCTGCGTGCAGATTCAACTCTCGCCACAGTGCAGTCCATACGTGGCGGCACCGCAGCTACCCAGGCATTCAACTCGCCAGGCGGCATCATCAACTTTATCTCCAAGGACGGCTCAACGGAGGGCGGTTCCATGGCCATCACCGGCGGGCTGGATTTCGACTCCCTGCGGCTGGACGGGGAATATGGCGGAGCGCTGTCGGACACCTGGTCTTATCATGTAGGTGGCTACGTTCGAAAAGGAGAAGGCCCGCGGGAATCCCGGGAAGATCTTGAGGACGGGTATCAGATCAAAGCAACGGTGGCGGGAAACTTCGACGCGGGCTCGGTGAAATTTCACTTTAAACGCCTGGACGATACCGTCCCTACCTACCTGCCAATACCTGCGCGTTACAGTGGCGGCACACGCTTTGACGAATTTGGGGTGGATTTCGGTGAGGGCAGCTTGTTGTCTGGCGTCACCGACTGTGCACCGCGTCGCAATAACGTGATTGATTGCAACGAAGAAGGTTTCGAAACCGAGATGACCTCCTTTGCGGTAGTTGCGGACTACGATATCAACGAAACCTTCAACGCCGAGTTTCGCCATCGCAGTGCCTCCATTGAGGGCAACTTTGCATCGCCGTTTCTGACCACGCCCTTTGTTGACCCAACCGCTGGCCCGTCCCAGGAAATTGTGTTCTTTAACACCAAAGTCAACGACATGGACAACCGAATCACCGAGCTGAAAGTTAATGGCGATTTTGGTCCAGTGCAGGCTACGATAGGGCTGGCGTCGTTTAGCCAAAATGTGAGTACAACTTGGAACTTCAACCAATACTACGTTCGACTCAACGGCGACCTCACGCCTTTTGACCAAGGCAACTCAGTCGGCGGCGTGCTTTATGGAAACCCGGCCTTCGGAAACTGCTGCACACGGCTGTATGATTTCGAAATCGATGCGTTGGCCCCTTTTCTGGCCGTCAGCGGGGAAATCGGTGACCGCTTCACCTGGGATATCAGCTACAGGCAGAACGATTACGACGTAGACGGTCGTTTTGCTGAAAGCACGGTGCTTTTGCCGCTGGACGTCAACGGCGACGGTACCATTGGTCTTAACGAGCAGCAGGTACCCACCATTGGCGCAGCCCGCCGAGCCGATTACGAGCAGGATTTTGACTCCTGGTCTATTGGCGGCAGCTACCTGATCAACGACGATCTGGCAGTATTTGCCAATATCGCTGAGGGCGGCAGCCTGGCGACGCCGGATCGAGTGACCGGCAATTTGGACGCTAACGGTGACATGGGATCGAGAGCTGGCCATTCCATTGTGGAAATGGCAGAAATTGGCTTGAAGTACCAGTTCGGCCAAGGCTCGTTCTACGTCACTTACTTCGATACTGAAACCACAGAAGAACTGGCATTTGAAGTTACTACTCAACAGCTGTTGGGTAACACCTATGAATCCAGTGGTATCGAGATGGAAGGATTGTACGACTTTGACAACGGCTTCAACATCCGTGGCAGCGTGACCTTTACGGACTCTGAACTTGTGCGCACCGCCGACGGCAGCAATGTGGGTAACACACCGCGTCGCCAGGCAGACTATTTCTTCAACCTCACACCCTCGTATTCCGCAGAGCAGTGGGATGTAGGCCTGAACTTCGTCGGCACCGATGAAGTGTTCGTCCAGGACAA
Organism: Lysobacterales bacterium; assembly: GCA_045106555.1. Lineage (GTDB taxonomy): Bacteria > Pseudomonadota > Gammaproteobacteria > Xanthomonadales > SZUA-38 > JANQOZ01. The sequence continues at coordinate 16,833 of JBGCET010000016.1, forward strand.
CAACGACCTGAAGTTTGACGCCTACGTGGTGACCAATCTGTTTGCCAACTATTACTTCAACGAAAACCTGAGCATTAGCTTAAACGCGAACAATCTGTTCGACGAAGAAGGTTTCACCGAAGGTGAAGAAGGTTCAGCGACGCCCGGTGACCTGGTCCGAGTCCGACCTATCAATGGCCGAACCACGTCTATTACCCTGCGTTATAACTTTCTTTAGCGCCCTACTAGGCGGAGCCATTGGGGGCTTTGCGCAACGGGCCCAGTCGTCACTGGACGGCTGGGCCTCATGGTTGTCATTGCAGCAATATCAAGTGATGCTGTGCCGCACCCGGCTACCAAAATATCTCTATCGTGGTTGCAGTTTCCAGAGCGTTAACTGATGTCCAAAGATGTCCAGCTGATAACCTACGTCGACCGCATCGCTGGCGATTTCCAAGGCCTTCGTTCAATGCTGGACAACGAGCTGGGAGGGCTGTTTGGCGGCGTCCATATTCTGCCTTTCTTTGACCCTATCGACGGCTCAGATGCTGGCTTTGATCCTATTGATCATACCCGTGTAGACCCACGACTCGGCGGCTGGAAAGATGTGGCTGCACTGACCCCTACTTACCGGGTTATGGCTGATTTGATCGTCAACCATCTGTCTTCCAGTTCCCCCCAGTTTGAAGACGTCAAACGCCATGGGATTAGCTCGCCATATTGGGATCTGTTTTTAAAAAAATCTGATTTGTTCAGCGATGACCCGGGCAACGCAACCGTCAGCGAAGAAATTCGGCGCATTTACCGGCCGCGGCCCGGTCCACCCTTTACCAACGTAGTGCTGGATGATGGCAGTCAGCATGAGTTCTGGACCACCTTTAGCCCACAGCAAATGGACATCAACGTGGAGTCCGCCGCTGGCAAGGAGTATCTAGACTCCATTCTTGCAAGATTTTCTGAAGCTGGCGTTGGGGAAATACGATTGGATGCGGCGGGATACGCCATCAAACGTCGCGGCACCAGCTGTTTCATGCTTCCTGAAACCTTCGATTTTATTGCCACTTTGTCAGAACGTGCGCGCCAACTTGGCATGTCATCCCTTGTTGAAATTCACTCCCACTATCAAACCCAGGTCGCCATCGCCTCCCAGGTGGGCCGGGTTTACGACTTTGCGCTACCACCTTTGGTGCTTCACACCCTTTATACCGGCTCGACCAGCGCACTCAAGGGTTGGTTGCACATCGCCCCACGAAACTGTGTCACCGTGCTTGATACCCATGACGGGATTGGAATTTTGGATGTGGCCGGCCAGGGGAAAATGGAAGGGCTGTTGCAAAATCACGAGATTGATAGCCTGGTAGAGACAATCCACCGCAAAACCCACGGCGCTAGCCGGCGCGCGAGCGGACACGGCGCCTCTAATCTGGACGTTTATCAGATCAATTCAACTTACTACGACGCGCTGGGCCGCAACGACCTTGACTATTTGATCGCCAGAGCCATCCAGTTTTTTGCACCCGGCATCCCTCAGGTCTACTACGTAGGACTGCTGGCAGGCCACAACGATCTGGCGCTGGTAGAAACAACCGATGTGGGCCGCGATACAAACCGCCACTTCTATAGCCGGAGAGAAGTGCGCCAGGCTCTGCGCAGGCCAGTGGCGAGGTGTTTGACAGATTTAATAGGTTTTCGCAACAGCTGCGGCGCGTTTTCCGGGGTCTTTTCCATGCCCGACTGCGCCGACGATGAGTTGGTCATGCGCTGGGATGCAGAAACCCAGCGGGCCGAGTTAAGAATTGAATTGAGCACAAGGCGGGGAATCATCCAAACCACTGGCGGAGACGGGCCGCAGCGAATTTGTTTAGATGATGATCTGCTTACCTGGCTGGACTCATGAGGGGACAACGATGAAAACATCAGGCAGTACGTTGGATTCCAAACCGCTGTCCTTCAAAGAAAAAGTGGGCTACGGACTGGGAGATATGGCCTCAAACTTTTATATGGGGTTCTTTGGCCTGTTTCTGCTTTACTACTACACTGACGTGTTCGGCATCTCGCCGAGCGCCGCAGCTACTATGCTGCTGGTCACCAAAATCATTGATGCCATCAGCGACCCAGCCATGGGGCTGCTGGCAGACCGCACCGAAACCCGCTGGGGCAAATATCGCCCCTACCTGCTCTGGATGGCTATTCCCTACGCAGTGCTGGGTTATCTACTGTTTTTGGGCCCGGACCTGTCTGATACCGGCAAGCTGATATTCGCCTATGTGACCTATACCTTGGTTATGCTGGCGTACACGGCGATTAACGTTCCCTACTCCGCTATGCTGGCGGTCATTTCACCCGTCGCCGAAGAGCGCACCCGAGCAACTCAGTTTCGGTTCATCTTTGCCTCCCTCGGGACCCTCAGCGTTGGCGCCCTGGCAACGCCGCTAGTGCGTTGGCTGGGCGGAACCGACGAGCTGCTGGGATTTCGTCTTACCATATTGCTGTTCGCCGTACTCTCAGTGCTGCTGTACTGGGTCACCTTCGCGACCACTAAGGAACGGATTCGTCATCAGGCCAACACGACCAGCATTCGCGATGATTTGGTTGGTCTGCTCAAAAACCCCTCCTGGGTAATTTTGGTGTTCACAGGAATTGCCGTGGTGGTTGGTCTTATCGCGCGGTTTGCTTCCATTGTTTTTTACGTCAAATACTATCTTCAAGATGACGGAGCCCAATACTTCCTGATCTTTGACCGCACGGCTTTTCTCACTTCCTGCGGCCTGATTGGCCAACTGCTTGGCGCCTTGATGACTCCGGGCCTCACCGCACGTTTTGAGAAACACCATCTAATGATTGGGATGAACCTCGTGCACGTTGTGTTGCTGTGTCTATGCTACGTCGTACCGCCGGATCAATTTGCAGCTCTGGTGGTTCTACATAGTCTGGGGATTCTGACTTTTGGCGTCATCATTACCCTGCTGTTTTCCATGTATACCGATTGCGCAGAATACGGCGAGTGGCGCACCGGTACTCATTCTGCCGGCCTGGTAGTCTCAGCCTCGATGTTCTCATTGAAATTTGGCGCCGCCGTAGGTGGCGCAATGCCGGGATTTATTCTTGCCTGGTATGGCTTTGTCGCTAACCAGCCTCAAACCGAGATTGCCATCAGCGGCATTCGCCTGATGTTCAGTGGCCTACCGGCGGTGTTTTTTTTGGCCGCAGCGATACTTATGTGCTTCTATCGCATTAACCGGGAAACCCTTAGCCGCATGGAAGCAGCCCTCGCCCAGCGAAGACAGCCGGCGGCCTGATAAACAACAATACGACGGCAGCCAAATCGACAGCCTGAAGGGTGGCTAAAACGTAGATCCTATAGTTGATCCAAGATCAAACCTCTTCGATAGCCTGGATCAGAACCGGTATCAGTACCTTCCTATGTTACCTTTGGCGCGTTAGGTTCCACACCATTGATGGCGAATACCTCCGCAGATGAGTACAGGGAAAGTTAAAAACCTACAGGATCTAGCTGATCTGGCGGGTGTATCAAGAGCTACAGCCTCGCGGGCACTGAATAACAGCTCGCTGATCAGCGCTAAGACCCGCAACAGACTGCAGCAGCTTGCGCAAAAACACCACTACACAGTCAACCTAAAAGCGCGGGATTTTCGGTTGCGTCGCAAAAGGGTTATTTCGGTGGTTTTCATGTTTGACGTTAAGTCCAAACAACATATGTCCGATCCGTTTTTTCTGGAAATGTTAGGCGGCATTGCCGACTGCCTGGCAGATCATGATTACGACCTACTGCTCGCCCATGCACCAGTTTTTGACGTGGGGAAATTGCAACAAAGCCGTGTATTCCAAAGCGCCGACGGAGTCATTTTTGTCGGCCAGGGTGAGCAACACAAAGCGCTGGATGCGCTAGTGGAACATTCAACACCAATTGTCGTTTGGGGCGCTCCGGTGGCCAATAGACATTACGTGCTGGTCGGTGGTGATAACGAAGGCGGCGGCTACAGAGCGACGAAACACCTGCTGGAAACTGGTCGCCAGCGGATCGCCTTTCTGGGCAATACCCGCAACCCGGAAATATCCGCCCGGTTTACCGGCTTCCAAAGGGCCTTGGCCGAAGCTGGCATAGTCACCGAGCGCCAGTTGGTGTTTGACGTTCCCTTTGACATGGAAAATGCCAAAGAGGTGACTCGCCGGGTATTGGAATCTGCCAGCACCTTTGATGCCCTGGTGTGCGCCAGTGACGTAGTCGCTCTGGCTGCTATTTCTTCCCTGGCAGATATCGGTTTGCAGGTACCTCAAGACGTCGCGGTGGTGGGCTACGACGATATTGGTCTGGCCGCTTTCAGTACACCCTCACTAACTACGATCAGACAGAATATTCGAGGCGCGGGACAGGCGCTGGTGGAATCTATCCTGGGATTGGTTAATGAACAACCGGTGGGCGACAGCGTGCTCCCCAGCGAACTGATCGTTCGTCAGAGCAGCGCCACCGCCCACCCTTCAGCAAATGGCCCAGAGATCCGGAGAACAGAACCGTGACGATCGGCGTATTAGGCGAAGCGCTAATTGACTTCATCAGGGATGATCACAACGCTTATCACCCACACCTGGGTGGTTCACCCTTCAACGTCGCCATTGCACTGTCCCGGCAGGGGATACCGGTCAGCTACCTGTCGCCACTATCCAATGATAGCTTCGGAAACCAATTGGCCAATACGCTGCGCCGCGAAGGGGTAAAGGTAGCCATCGATCGACGTTCTCCATGGCCCACCTCCATGGCCTTGGTGACCATCGACGAAGGCGGCGCACCGAGTTACCGAATTTACCGAGAGGGTGTTGCTGATAAAGACATCACCTATGGGCAGATACGCGATCATCTGCCCACCGGCGTGGAGATTTTTCACACCGGCTCGTTGGCAATTACTCCCAGCCAGCTGCCAAAAATCCGCCAGTTATTCGCTCTTATGCGCAGCAGTGGAGTGCTGATCAGCATGGACATCAATATCCGTCTGGGAGCCAGTATCAACCAGCAGACCTATCTTGATGGGGTGCAGTCGTTATTGCCGATGGCAGACATCGTGAAGGCCAGCGATGAAGACCTAATGCCTCTTCAACTGGCCTCAGATACCGCCGGTAGTGCCAAAAAAGCCTTGGAAATGATTGGCGAGGGTATTTTGCTGGTCACCGAGGGAAGCCATGGCGCAACGCTGATGAGCGCTGGTACCACCATCAGAAAACCGGCATATAGCGCAGCACCAATGGTGGATACGGTAGGCGCCGGAGACACCTTTCACGCGGCATTCCTTGCCTCTCTGTATCGCCATCAGGCAACTAAACCTCCGGCGCGATGGAACGATCCTGAACTTCTAGATCAATCCCTTGAGATGGCGTGCGCAGCATCAGCCATTAACGTGTCCCGGGCTGGCTGCTGTCCGCCCAACTTGGAAGAGGTTGAGGCATTTTTACGTACAAAAAAACCGGCCAAACCTTAACGTGGCGACGCAGGCGATTAGCGGGCACTCCCAATGCTTTTCCCCGCGCCGCACCATCCCAACAATTGCGCGATGTCGTCCCCTCTTTTATCCGGGACGACCGCGGTTATCGATCCTCAGCAGCATATTGGGATTAAGCTTTTGTTTTTATTCACATGGCAAGAGGATTAAGGCGGACAACACCCGCTAGGACACCCACAATTTCAAAAGGTACCCAGTACTTTTACGCGCGGTGACCTAGGACCTCCAACGAGGTACTTTCCACCATTTCTGCACTAACAGAAGGCTTGTTAAACCGGTTGCGCGGGCATCAACACATTGCGGACATGATGAGGTTTACGCTCTCAACAGGCTTAAGAGAGAGAAACGTTACTCAGCTTGAGTGGTCCCGGGTAGATCTGGGTCGACGAATCGCTTGGGTG
>JBGCET010000017.1:0-94105 GCA_045106555.1 Lysobacterales bacterium
GGGACTGTCTCTATCACCGGCAGCGGAAGCTTCAACTACATCCACGATGGCAGCGATTCCAGCAACGACCTGTTCCGGTATGAGGTGTGTGATAACGGCGAGCCCGAGCTTTGTGCGGAGGCTCAGGTCAATGTGGTGATCACCGAAGTCAATGATCCACCAGTCGCCAACGACGACAGCGCAGCCAGCTTTACCGAGGATAATCTGGACACCATCAGCATCACCAGCCTTCTCGGCAACGATAACGTGGGCGATATTGGCAGCAACCAATCACTGGAAATTACTGCAGTGGATAACGAACTGGGTGGGTCCGCCAGCCTTCTTTCATCCAGCATTCGCTTCACCCCTCAAGACGACTTTTTTGGCCCCGCAAGTTTTCGCTACACCGCGCAAGATGACGGCACCACAAGCGGTAGCAACGACCCCCTGACCGATACCGCTACGGTGACCTTTAACATCACCGAGGTCAACGATGACCCCGTTGCCGGGGATGACCCCATTGCCAACCTTCTGGAAGACACCGTATACATCATTCCAGCAACAACATTATTGGCCAACGACAGCGCAGGTCCTGCGAACGAATCTGCCCAAACCTTAACCATTGTTCGCGTCAACAACGATGTGGGCGGTGCGGTATCTCTGGATGGCGACAACGTGGTGTTCATGCCGACCCCCGAATTTTCCGGCAATGCACGATTTGACTATCGTATGGAAGACAACGGGACTACCGGCGGCGCTGAGGACTTCCTCGACGATGAGGGGCGCGCAACCTTCAGCATTGTTTCGGTCAACGACCCACCCGTCGCGGTCGCCGATATCTTGTCTGCGGTGACGGAAGACACCATAGATTTTCGCGTTCCGGTTGCTGAGCTTTTAAGCAACGACAACGAAGGTGCCAGCAACGAATCCAGCCAACAGCTGACGGTGACTGGCGTTTCCAATCCCACTGGCGGCACCGTCATGTTGGATGGCAGTGAGGTGATATTTACCCTGACACCCCAGTTCAGCGGCCCGGCTGGATTCAGCTACAGCATCGTTGACGATGGGGAAACTGACGGCCAGCCTGACCCTCAGTCGGCTACGGGTTCAGTCAGTTTTAACATCGTTGGCGACAATGATCCGCCCATTGTGCTGACCGACACGATCACGGTGGCCCGAGGACAGCAAGCCGTGGTGTTGGACAGCGGCTCCGCTCGACTGACTGATAACGACAGCGACCCTGAGAACATGTCCTTGTTGGTATCTCCGTCGCCGATCATCGCCCCGGCTAACGGCAGCGTAAGCCTCGCCAGCAACGGAAGTTTCATTTACCGCCACAACGGCGTGGATCTGACGGGAGATACCTTTCGTTATGAAGCCTGCGATGAGGGCACACCGGTTCTGTGTGCATCGGCCGAGGTAACCGTGAACGTGATCGAAAACCCCTTCGCCCGCTGTACGCCCAATGGCTCGAGAGTCGTGGTAGGCCTGTTAGCCGGACTCTCAACTGCGAATCTGTTTTCATCACCACAGGGCAGTTTTTCGTCATCTGGCCTGCCAGATTCTTTCCAGATTGATGCCGACAGTGGCGTCATTTTCGGCACACCAAGCAGCAATGATCTTGGCGACTCACCCTACAGGATTGACATCATCAACAACGGCGTCATTCGGGCACTCACGTTAACGGTTGATGGGTCAACCGACGCCCTGTTTTTCAGCGGACTGGAAGACGACTGCCTGTAACCCCAGTCAGTTAAGAATTTTCCTCACCGGCCGATGTTCGATGGACTGCCACGTGTGATGGAAAAACCATGGACGACCAGCGACTGGAATCCCTAACCACCGTAAAAGACCTGTCCGCTGGCCAGCGCTCCTCGCTGCTGGAAAACGGCAAGCGGTCGGTCATCTCGAAAGGAACCGTGCTCGAACCCTTCGACGAACGCAACTGGCACCTGCACTTGGTCGACGGTCGCATCAAATTTTATCCCAGTGATGGCAAGGCCTACACTTTCGACGATTCCGAAGAGCGCGCCCTGGAACCGGTTTTCAGCGATGTGAGGGGCAAAGAGTCAGCGAAGTTCATCAGAGATTCTCTGGTGATTCGATTTGACCGAAAGCAAGTGGAGCAAGCCGCTCAAACCTGCGAACAGCTTGTTGCCGTGCATGACGTTCAAATCACCGAAGTTGGCGCTGACGTCTTGCGATCGCTGTTTGAAGACTTTCACAACGGCGGAATCAGCGTCCCGGCCATGCCAGCCGTTGCGGTAAGGGTACGCGCACTCGTTGATGACGAAAACGCGACCACCACACAAGTCGCAGAGCTGATTGAGCAAGATCCATCACTGGCAGGCAAATTGGTGGCTGCCGCCAACTCGGCAGGAATTCGAGGACGAACGGAAATCGTCTCGGTCGGCGATGGCCTGTCTCGAATGGGCCTTTCACGTGCCGTCAGTGTCGTAATATCCCTGGCGGTCCAGCAAATGTTCACCTTTCGGTCTCGCCCTCTGTTCGCCGCAGGCTCGAAAATATGGGCTCAGGCCACCCAGGTGGCCGCCACTTGCCGAGTACTGGCTCAACACATGAACCATCCCGATATTGACGTCGAAAAGGCGTTCATGATCGGTCTGCTGCACAACGTTGGCGCGGTGGCTGTGTTGGGGTACCTGGAAAACGCCGATCAGGAAGTTTCTGAAGATGCAGCGCTTCAGACCTTACACAATTTACGTGCCGTCAGTACTACGCTGGTACTGAACAAATGGCATATGGATGACGATTTCCATGTCGCCGGCGAAGACGCCGAGGAACAGCAAACCCAGGCCAACCCGTACTTTCCCCTGTTGGAATTGGCTATCAGCCAGGTGCAACTCATTCACCACAAAACCCCTGCCGAAAACAACGCTGTGTTAAGCGGATTGCGTATGTTGGGTGACCACCAGGCAACAGACGAAGCTGGACGCTTGTTGATTATCAAAGACCATCCGGAACTGAGTAACATGGCTGACACACCCGGCGTTGAAAACGCGGCCTGACGATCACAACCGAAAGTCGAAAGGTAAGTGATTGGCGCAACCGGTAGACTGACGCTTTCAACGGTTTAGGGTCACATAATGAAAGTCAATATTTCACTGGATATGACGCCCCAGGAAGCGCGTGCCGTGATGGGCTTGCCGGATGTAGAAGCGTTACAGGAAGAAATGCTGAAACAGATTCAAGCGCGGATGAGCGAGTCGATTCAGGACATGGGTAATCCTGAGAAACTGTTGGAAATGTATATGCCTTTGGGAAATCAGGGGATGGAGCAGTTACAAAAAATGATGACGATGTTCTCTTCTAAGCCTGAGTCCTCGTAAGGTTTTTTCGTCTTTCTTGTATCTTTAGCAGCGTAGTCCGAGGGATCGACCCGCACTGGGTGTTTCATCGGATGGCTCCCTGCGGTCCGCTTTATTCCGATGAAACACCCAGTGCGGGTCGGTCCCTCTCACATTGGATGAAACCCACGTCCACGGAGGTCGGTGGAGATCGTTGTTCATGCTTGTTAGAACTAAGCCGCGGGAAGGCTGAGAGTTTGGTGGTTAGGGGATATAGCGGGTGGGGTCTGGGTGGCCTGCGGACTTGAAGCCTTCGGCTCTTAGGCGGCACGAGTCGCAGACTCCGCAGGCTTGGCCATCCGTGTTGGGTTGGTAGCAAGAGATGGTTTCGGCGTAGGGCACGCCCAGTTTGATGCCTTCGCGGATGATGTCGGCTTTGCTTAACGCTTCCAGGGGAGTTTGGATGCGCATGGGGTTGCCTTCCACGCCGGCTTTTGTGGCCAAGGTTGCGAGAGTGGCGAAAGCGTTGATGAATTCCGGGCGGCAGTCGGGGTAGCCGGAATAGTCTACGGCGTTCACACCGATGAAAATATCCCGGGCTTCCAGCACTTCAGCCAGGCCCAGGGCCAGGGACAGCATGGTGGTGTTGCGAGCGGGCACATAGGTCACGGGAATGCCCTCAGAAGGCGTTTCCGGTACGTCGATGTCGTCGGTCAGGGCGGAACCGCCGATGGCTCTGAGGTCGATCTGCACTACTCGATGAGTGGCCGCTCCCAGGGCTTCGGCGAGACGCTCAGCGGCAGTGAGCTCAACGCTGTGTCGTTGGCCGTAGTTAACGCTCAGGGCGTGGCATTCATAACCTTGGGCGGTGGCCATTGCCAGTACGGTGGCAGAATCCAGGCCGCCGGAAAGTAGCACCACTGCCTTCATTTGCCCTGCTCGTCGCCCCACAGAATCTTGTGCAGCTGAGGTTGCAAACGCACGTTGAGACGGTCTTCAAGAATCCACTCGGCAAGCGTGGTCAGGTTTTGCTCTTCATAACTGGGGGACAGCAGCACTTCCAGACCTTCCGGCAACGGGTTGGCCTTAAGGATAGACCGCGCCCAGTCGTAGTCGCCGCGATTGCAGATAACAAACTTGAGTTGATCGTGGACGGTCATCTGTTCGAGATTTGACCACAGGTTGCGGTGGCTTTCTCCCGACGCCGGAGTTTTCAGATCCAGCACCCGGCTAACCCTTGGGTCAACCTCGCTAATGTCCAGCGCGCCGCTGGTTTCCAACGACACCTGGTAGCCGGCATCACAGAGCTTTTTCAGTAACTGCACGCAGCGTTTTTGCGCCAGAGGTTCGCCGCCGGTGACGGTCACACAGCCGGCGTTGTACTGGTCAACCTCAGCCATGATGGCATCGAAGGTAAACCATTCACCACCGTGGAAGGCGTAGGCTGTGTCGCAGTAGGTGCAGCGCAGTGGACAGCCGGTAAGCCGGATAAACACGGTCGGTTTACCAAACGTACGCGACTCGCCCTGGATAGAGTAAAAAATTTCGGTCAGCTTCAGCTGATCGGTGCGCGGAATCGCACCGGCCTCGGCGTTGGCAACACTGGCGGTATTGACGGTCATCGCGATGAGTGACGTCGCAGAATGGCTGCAGGGCGATAACGCCCTGTCAGCGAATGTGTCCTTCGATGCGCATGGTGCGCAGGCGGTTTTCCGCCAGTCTGGCGACGGTGGTGTTGGGAAACTGCTGCAGCACCTGATTAAGGGTGCGCTCCGCTTCATCCCATTGCTTCAGCTCGTAGTAGGTAAACGCCAGTTTCAGCGTGGCATCCTGAGCTTTGCTGCTGTTAGGAAATTTTGACGTCAGGGTCTGAAACGCATCCAGTGCAATCCGATAATTGCCGGTAACGTAATAGGATTCTGCCAACCAGTACTGAGCGTTGTCGGCATATTCGCCGTCGGGAAAGGCCTTCAGAAACTCATCGAAACGTCGCGCAGATTCCGCATATCGACCCTGTTTCAGTGCGTCAAAAGCCACGTCGTACGCTGCCTTCTCCGCCGCTGGATTGGCCACCGCAGCAACCGATTGATTGGGGTCGGAACCCAGACCGGTTGTTTGTAGCCCGGCCTCAATAGGCGCTCGAACTTCCGGGCGGTCGGTAGAAACGGGCTGTGTGGATGCGCTGGAATTACCGCCGCCATTGCCAACGACCGTAGTTGGCACAGGCTCGTAGGTTCGCACGTTGTTGCTCACAACCTGAGACCCACTGTCCTGGCCACCTCCACGAGAAACGTCACTCAGGCGGCGATCAAGGTCCAGATACTGATCTTGTTGCTGGGTCTTAATTTGATCCAGCTCAAAGGACTGGTTCTCCACCAGGCCTCGAAGGCTTTGGACTTCGCTCTGGAGATCGTCGAGCCGCAGCAGCAGATCCGACAGGGTGCGCTGAGTTTCCTGATCCCCCGCGCTGGCAGCCTGCTGTTCCAGCCTGGCCACTCTTTCAGCCAGTGTTTCTCTGGAGCGTTGGGCTGATGCTGGCAACACAAAAACAACGGCAGCCAGAGCGGCTGCCGTTATTGTGACGCTTTTTGATCTAGGCATCATTGGGCATCATTGGGTTGAGGTGTAAACGATCTCCACCCGACGGTTTTGACCCCAGCAACGCTCAGCGCTGCAGTTGTTCGCCGGGCGTTCTTCACCGTAGGACACAACCGACAGCTGCGAGGCGCTTGCGCCCTGCGCGTCAACCAGGTCGGACACCGCGTTACCGCGTCGCTCGCCCAGGCCGAGATTATATTCCCGCGTACCACGCTCGTCGGCGTGGCCTTCCAACGTGATGCGTGCACCACCGTTGGCACCCAGGTAGGTGGCGTGGGCTGCGATGATATCGCGGTATTCCTGCTTGATGCGGGATTGATCGAAGTCGAAGTACACCACTCGCTTGGACAGCAGGCTGCCAGGGCGGGTGAGGTTTCGAGGATCGGTGTTGTCGCTAAGATCCGCCGTATTCGTTACCGCAGGCTGCGTCGGTCGGTTGCTGCTGTTATTAACCGGATCCGCTACAGGCGCAGGTTGCGTTTGTTTACCACTACAGGCTGCCAGAACAGCACAAACCGTCACCAGCATGGTGAAACGGGTCAGATTCTTCATCGTCTAACTCCCAAGTACAAAAATTTGGCGCGTTACTGTCGTATTGGCGACCACGCCGGCTCCCGGATGTCGCCGTCCGCAAATAGTAATTGGTGAGCGGTTTGTCCTGCCGCCGCAGCACCAAAGATCGGAACCGCGGATAATACACCCTGCGACCCCCGTCTTGAAGCGTAAAGCACCATTCTTCCGTTTGGTGCAAAGCTGGGTGACTCATCGAGCGGACCGTCCGATATGGTCCTTAAGAGGTTTCTTTCCGTGTCCAGCAACGCAATCTTATAGTTATTGTCGTTTCCATGCACCAGTACCAGCTGACTGCCATCCGGCGACATGGAGGCCCTGGCATTGTATTCCCCCTGCCGAGTAACCCGCTCGGGCTCCGCGCCCGAACGCGCTGCTACCTGATAAATCTGCGGTCTGCCGCCTCGGTCAGAGGTAAAAAACACTGATTTCCCGTCCTGACTCCAGGCCGGCTCAGTATCGATACCAAAATGCCGGGTTAACTGTACCGTGCGCCGAGTGGCCAGATCCATGACGTAGATCTCAAGATTGCCGCTTCTGGACAGTGCCAACGCCAATTTTCGACCGTCTGGAGAAAATGCCGGCGCGCCGTTGATGCCTTTGAAGCTGGACACCAGCTGGCGCTGACCTGACGCCAGCTCCTGGGTATAGATCGACGAATTGCCCTTTTCAAAGGACACGTAAGCCACGGTTTGCCCGTCCGGTGCCCAGGTAGGAGATAACAAGGGTTCTTTTGAACGCACTACCGGCTGCGGCCCATGACCGTCAGCGTCAGCCACCATCAACGAAAATTCTGTGTTGTCCCCTTCGCCGCTGCGCGTGACATACACCAGTCGCGTGCGAAAAAACCCCGGCACGTCCAACAGCTTTTCATACACCGTATCGGCAATATGGTGAGAGGTGTAGCGAAGTCCGCCAGCGCGAGCGGTAAATTCCAGGCTGAGCAGCGAATCGCCGGTGGTCACGTTCAGCAGATGCATCCGAATGCGGTATCCCAGGGTGTCACTGCCGGTCACTTCACCGATAACGATATAATCAACATTCAGACGTCGCCAAGTGCCGTAGTTCACGTCGCTGATGCGGCTGGGGCGCTCAATCATGTCCTGCATGGGCAGGGTGCGGAACTGGCCACTGCGGGACAGATCCTCGGTTACCACCTTGGTGACGTCAGCCTCGCCCATCGGGGTTTCCGCATTCCAGGCAAAGGGCACCACCGCAATGGGCACCGCCGATTCACCCGACGGGGTAATCACAATAACCACATCGTCTTGAGATTGAGCTGGCGTCAGCACGGCCAGTGCCAGCACCGTCAGCACAACTGCCAGCCATTGTTTACGCAATAAGGTCATACATCACTCCACCACAAATTCGAAAGTTAGTTGTCGACGAAACACCCGTTCAAAGCCCTGATAGGGCAATGGTTCCGAGCGCAATACCGCATCGACAATTGAGCGTTTGGTTACCTCGTCTACATTGCAGCCTGGGGCCACAGTGGCGCTGATGACGTCACCACCGGGCAGTTGGCTGACGTTCACTCGGCAGCGTTCGCCGGTTCGCGCGGTCGGCGGTTTGCGCCAGTTCTGCCGCACCATCGCGGCAATCAGGCCAACCCACTCTTCCATTTTGGTCAGATCCTGATCGCTTTGTCGTTGTTGGTTCTCAAGATCCAGCAATTGTTGCCGCCGCGCATCTTCAATGGCGCGATCTTTTGCCTGGGCATCAGCCTCGCGCTCGGCCTGGATGGCCGCCAGGTTTTCCTGCTGTTTTTCCCGCTCCGCCACCAGCTTTTCGCGTTGTGCTTTCAAGTCGGCCTGTTTTTTGGCCAGATCTTCATTGCGCTGGCGTTCGTCAGCAAGGCGCTGTTGGCGAGCGTTCTCAGCCAGTTGCCGCTGCGCCTGCGCCTGTTTCACCTTGTCCTGCTCGGCCTTCTTGCGCTCCATCTCGGCCTGGGACGCAAGCTGGCGCTCTCTCTCTTCTCGCCGGCGCTGGGTCGCGGCGTCGCGCAATTTCTGGGTTGCTGCATCTTTACGCTGCTGCTGGGCCTCCCGCATGGCGCTGGTGTCCACAACTACAGCCTGAATCACATTGGGAAACTTCGGTTCGATGGTTTCGCTGCTGAAACTGATGCCAAACACCAGCAGCAGACCAATGGCGCCGTGCAGCAACAACGATTGAGCCGCTGCAGAGCCATTGTTCAGTATTGCCGTGCTCACGGCTCAATTTCCAGCGGGTCGGACATCAATCCCACCTTGGGCACTCCGGCTTTCTGCAGTGCCACCATGGCCTCGTACACCCGCCCGTAGGGCACTGATTTATCGCCGCCGATCAGCACCGACAAATCCGGGTTATTGCGCACAAAGGCTGACACTTTGGTCACCAGGGTTTCAAGGTCAATCAGCTCTACAGCCCCGTCCAGAGACAGGTAAAAATCCCCGTTGGCCATCACATTAACCACCACCGGCTCGTCACTTTGCTGGTCCATGGGCGCGGCATCCGCCTCGGGCAGCTCAATTTCCACCCCCAACTGCAGAAGCGGTGCGGTAATCATGAAAATGATGAGCAGCACTAGCATTACGTCGATATACGGCACGACGTTGATTTCGGCCATCTGCTTGCGCTTGCCGCGGGCCATTAGTCGGTGGCCTGTCGGTGAATGTAGCCGCTTGGATTAGTCATCCATGTCGGCCTGGCGATGCAAAATGGTGGAAAATTCTTCTTTAAAAGTGTCGTAACGCCCTTCCAGTCGCTCCACCTCGCTGGAATATTTGTTGTAGGCAACCACTGCCGGAATTGCCGCAAACAGGCCCATGGCGGTGGCAATCAACGCCTCTGAGATTCCTGGCGCCACCATCGCGATAGTGGCTTGATTGACGTTCGACAGGGCGTGGAACGAAATCATGATGCCCCACACGGTGCCAAACAGACCCACGTAAGGGCTGGTGCTGCCCACCGTGGCCAAGAAGCTCAGGTGGTTTTCCAGAAAATCCAGTTCGCGGCTAAGGGCCACACGCATGGCGCGCTCAGCGCCCTCCAGCATCCGATCACCGGCGCCAGGTTTGCGTTGCCGGGTACGTGCAAACTCCCGGAAACCAGCCTCAAAAACCGACTCAAGCCCCGCAACTTTGTTGCGTTCTGCGCTGATCTCCCGAAAAAGCGCGGCCAAATCAACGCCAGACCAGAACCGCTCTTCAAAGTCATCAGCATCTTTTCGAGCACTGGCAATGACCTTACGCTTGCCAAATATGATCCACCAAGAAGAAATGGAGGCCAGCAGCAGGATCGCCATGACGATTTGCACCGGCAAACTGGCGGACGCAATCAGCTGCAGCGGATTAAAATTATCCATGCTGGCTCATCCCTGGATGACCTGAAAGAGGAAAAAACGTCTCATGGTTGTTCATTATTCGGTGTTTCCTGACCATTTTGAGGCAAAAACAGGCGCAAATTATGACAGGGTTAGTACCCGTTGAGTTCAAAGATTGCGCAGCAGCGGTGGGAATCGACAGGGGACCCAGCGTTTGGCATCCAAACAGGCGGCCTCGCCGGTACCTCGCACCAGCAACGTTTGGTCCGAGGTTCGCCAGACCTCCTGGTTGACGCTGAAACTGGCGCCGCGCCGGTTTGCCAAGCTCACCGTCACATCCAGTTCGTCGTCGAGTCGAGCGGGTGCCAGATAGTCGGCACGGATGGAACGCATCACCATCACCACGCCCTCTTGGGCTTCCAGTTCACTCTGCACGACGCCACGCGCCCTGAGCCATTCGGTGCGCGCACGCTCCATAAACTTCAGGTAGTTGGCGTAATACACTACGCCGCCGGCGTCGGTATCCTCCCAGTACACTCGCACTCGCCAGACAAAATCAGCCTCTGATGCGGCAGCATCGTTCTTAGTCATCGCTGCTGCCAGCGCCTTTAGCGGGGCCCATCGGCGGATCGCTAAACAAATCACCGCCGGTACCGGGTCTGGGCTTCAGGCCAAAATGGCGATAGCCCTTGCTGGTCACCATACGGCCTCGGGGCGTGCGCATGATAAAGCCCTGTTGAATCAGGTACGGCTCCAGCACATCCTCTACGGTATCGCGCTCTTCGCTGATAGCCGCGGCGAGGGAATCCACCCCCACTGGACCACCATCGAAATGTTCAATCATGGTTTTCAACAGGCGCCGGTCTTGCGCATCAAAGCCCGCCGCATCCACATCCAGCATGCCCATGGCGGCCTTAGCGATGGCGTCGTTGATAACGCCGTCACCCTTTACCTGGGCGAAGTCTCTAACCCGCCGCAGGAGCCGATTGGCAATTCGCGGCGTGCCACGGGAGCGTCGCGCCAACTCTTGGGCTCCACTGTGGTCACACTCGATATTCAGAATGCCAGCGGACCGTTCAACGATCTGGGTCAGTTCGTCGACGCTGTAAAATTCCAGCCGCTCCACGATGCCAAACCGGTCACGAAGTGGCGAGGTAAGCAGGCCTGCTCGAGTGGTCGCGCCAACTAAGGTAAACGGCGGCAGATCAAGCTGAATGGAGCGTGCGGCTGGGCCCTCACCGATCATCAAATCCAGCTTGTAGTCCTCCATGGCCGGATACAACACTTCTTCGACAACCGGCGACAGGCGGTGAATTTCATCGACAAACAGTACGTCGTGTTCCTGCAGATTGGTTAACTGGGCGGCCAGATCGCCAGCGCGCTCCAGCACCGGACCGGACGTAATCTTCAGCGCGGCGCCCAGTTCATTGGCAATCACGTGGGCCAAGGTGGTCTTGCCAAGGCCAGGCGGGCCATAAATCAGCGTATGATCCAGCGACTCTCCTCGACCTCTAGCGGCCTGGATAAAGATCTCCAGCTTTTCTTTCACCTGCTCCTGGCCCAGACACT
This sequence comes from Lysobacterales bacterium, assembly GCA_045106555.1. Taxonomy (GTDB): domain Bacteria; phylum Pseudomonadota; class Gammaproteobacteria; order Xanthomonadales; family SZUA-38; genus JANQOZ01. The sequence goes on from JBGCET010000017.1 coordinate 11,329, forward strand.
CTTTTAGCGTCTGCGGCCTGAGACTGCGGTCGATGAGATCGTCATCACCTGCATCGCCATCACCAGGTCCAACAATTCGATCATCCATCAGCTGCCCACCTGAGATTTCAGGGCCTGGCGAATAATGTCTTCAGCGCTCAGGCCCTCGCCGTCGACCTGCTGCACCATGCGCGATACCTCAGCGGGCTTGTAGCCAAGGTTGCGCAGTGCCGCCGTGGCTTCAGCGGCAGCATCGCCCGCCGAGACTGGCGCTCCGGGCACACCACCGGATGGGGCTATGCCCTCTGGCAAACGGTCACGCATCTCGATAATCAGTCGCTCGGCGGTTTTCTTACCAATACCGGGTAGGCGGGTCAGCGATACGGGGTCGTTGTTATTCACCATCCCAACAAATTCAGCAACGCTAACCCCTGACAAGATGGCCAGCGCGAGTTTTGCGCCAACGCCACTGACCTTGAGCAGATTGCGAAACAGCTCGCGCTGAATTTCGTCGGCAAATCCGTACAGGGTGTGAGAGTCTTCCTTCACCATCAAATGGGTCAGTATCACCACCGGCTCACCGTCGTGGGGCAGGTCAAAAAACACGCTGGTTGGCGCTTCTATCTCATAACCGACGCCACCCACTTCCACCATTAGCAGCGGTGGGCGTTTATGAATCAGGGTACCTCTAAGTCTGCCTATCATGCTGGAATTATCGCCTTGACTGTGCGGGTCTACGTCGTCGCCTGACTGCGGCCGCCGGGACCGTTGCAAGGCGATTTTGGGTCGCCCGATGATGGGCGTGGCAAATGGCTGCAGCCAATGCGTCCGCCGCATCGGCCTGCAGTGGCGGCGTCAGTTTCAGCAGCATGGCTACCATGTGTTGAACCTGGGTTTTGTCGGCGCCGCCACCGCCCACCAGCGCTTGCTTGATACTGCGCGGCGAGTACTCCGCCAGTTCGCAGGTTCTGCCTGCCGCCACAATGGCCGCGCCGCGAGCCTGGCCAAGCTTAAGCGCTGAATCCGGATTACGCGACATGAACACTCGTTCTACCGCCACTTCCTGAGGCTGATGCTCAGCGACCGCCTCACTGACACCGTTGAATATGGCCTGCAGACGCGCATTGAAATCGCCGCCGCCAGTTTTTATCGGAAAATGAGCCACGTGACGCAACTGATTACCCTGGGCGTCAATGATACCGATTCCGGTGATAACCGACCCCGGATCGACACCCAGGATTCTGACGGTACTGGGTGGCTGGGAGTCAGCTTTGGTGTCCTGTTTCATGTGTCGTTAACGTTCAGCGCGTATCCACTAGGCATAAGCCTCTTCGGGAATCTGGGCGTTGGAGTAAACGGCCTGGGTGTCGTCCAGATCTTCCAGCATGTCCAGCATACCCAACGCCGACTGACCGGCATCCAGGTCCAGTTCGACCCGGGTGTCGGGCTTCATGGTGACCTCTGCATCGTCAGGCTCCAGACCCGCATCTCTCAGCGCGTTGCGCACCGCTTCAAAATCATCGGGCTGAGTAATAACCTCCACCGCCCCATCTTCTTCCAGCACGTCCTCAGCACCCGCTTCCAGCGCCGCTTCCATAATGGCGTCTTCGTCGGCTCCAGGGCCATAGGTGATAACACCTAACTTATTGAACAGATAGCCCACCGACCCGTCGGTACCCAGACTGCCACCGTATTTGGTAAACGCATGGCGCACCTCGGCTACGGTGCGGTTGCGATTATCGGTCAATGTATCGACCATCACCGCAACGCCGTTGGGGCCGTATCCCTCATAGCGGATCTCTTCATAAGTTACCCCTTCAAGATCGCCAGTGGCCTTTTTGATAGCGCGTTCCAGCGTATCTTTGGGCATATTGGCCGCATTGGCCTTATCAATGGCCAGGCGCAGTCTGGGATTGGCATCCGGGTCTCCGCCGCCCGATTTGGCTGCCACCGTCACCTCTCGAATAACTCGGGTAAATACTTTTCCGCGCTTACGATCCTGGGCTTTTTTGCGGTGTTGAATGTTGGCCCATTTGCTGTGTCCTGCCATGAATCCTGACTCTGTTTGGCTGAAGCGCCCTATTTTATCATCGCAATGGCTTGGGGTTCAGGAATCCTGAGGATAGATCTGCAGTCAGTCTTGACCCACAGCCTACCTCGGGAGCCTAATACTGCTTTCCTAACGTCTATTCAGCTCCGGTTAACTCGAAAATGAAAATACTGTCCCGCATGCGATCAGTGGCAATCAACGAGTTAATTGATCCCACGGTAACCAATAACGCGACCCAGCACGCCAGTGCGTTTGCCGCTGCCAAGCCTTTCCGTCACGTGGTGATCGATAATTTCTTTCAGACAAACTTCTGCAGCCGACTCGTTAAGGAGTTTCCCGCATTTGACGAAAAGCTGGCATTAAACGAGAACGGCGAAGTGGGCGCCAAAGCGGTTCATGAGCAGATTCGGAGCTTGGGTAGCGCCTTTGCTCAACTGGACACGCTAGTGACCCAAAAGGACTTCCGTCAGCTGATTGGCGACATTGCCGGGATTGACGGCCTTCAGTTTGACCCCCACTATTTTGGCGGCGGCACCCACGAAAATCGCCACGGCCAGGACCTGGACCCCCACGTAGACTTTAACTATCACCCCCGCAACGGCCAGCACCGCCGATTAAACCTCATTGTCTACCTCAATCCCCATTGGGAAGAAGACTGGGGTGGTTTGCTGGACCTGCACAGTGATCCAAGTCAGCCAATAGGGGTGGATCAAGTGACCCGAGTGCTGCCGGTGATGAATCGATGTGTCATTTTCGAAACGACGGAGAATTCCTGGCACGGCTTTGAGCGCATCAATCTGCCCGAGGATCAACGTCACTTGTCACGCCGATCTTTTGCGCTGTATTACTACTCCAAAGAGCGCCCGGCGCAACAAACGGCCAAACCCCACTCTACTGTGTATGTGGATCGACAACTCCCGGTGCGCTATTGCGCCGGTCTTGAGTTAACCGATGAGCACTTGCAGGAACTGGAAATACTCTTAAAGCGCAGAGATCACCATACCCAGAGGCTTTATCGAAACATCCAGGATCTGTCAGCTCAGCTGTCGTCCTCCAGCAGTTATGTCGACTACATCAAGAAGCACAGCCAGTTAGAAGCCCAGGGCGATATCAACGTCAACGTTCAGCGCCAGCTGCAACAGCTGGCCATGATGCGGATTGAGGTAGCGGCCATGCGCGCTTCGGGCTCCTGGCGTTTAACCCGGCCGTTTCGCGTGCTGAAGCGACGACTTCGACGATGGCTAAACGGCGACTGAGCGCCACTGCTCCAACATTTCTAAGGTAACACCAGCACCGCCACAGGCGATCACCAGCGGCGTTCGTGCGTCTATCAATCCATCGTAAACAGCGCTAACAACGGCGCCACAGGCCGGCTCCACCAGTCGCCGCTGGTCGTCGGCAAAGCGCCGACACCCCGCCAATGCCTGAGCATCGCTCACCAACACACTGTGAACCGGATGTTCCTGAGTCCATTGCCAGGCGCGATCGGCAACCTGTCGGGCCCCCATCGTAATGGCAATAGTGTCAATGGCATCCAGGGCAACTGGCCCGCCCGCGTCCATGGCCGCTTTTAGCGAGGCCGCACCGTGTGTTTCAACGGCAAACACCGGAACGCCGGTCCACCCGGCACGCGCCATGCCTGTCAGAACACCACATAACAGGCCGCCCCCACCTACCGCCAAGACCACGGCGTCGGGCATAAGACCACTGGCCGCGCATTCATCAATCACGCTGCTATGACCTGCCCAGATTTCCGGGTGGTCAAACGGATGGGCATAAACACCACCCAACTCATTGCATAGCTGCCGGGCAACCCGATCGGATTCACTCCAATCGATGCCCGATCGGCGCACCTGGGCTCCTAGTGATTTGAGCCGTTCAAGGGTTAGCTCTGGGGTGGTCTGAGGCACCACCACATGACACTTAAGAGCCAATTTTTTTGCCGCGTAGGCCACCGCCAGCCCGGCATTGCCCCCAGATGAGCCAACAATGGCAGCGGCGCCGGCGTCTTTTGCTTCCTGCACCAGTCGCGACATACCCCGAATCTTAAAAGACCCGGTAGGCTGGTCACATTCCATCTTCAACCATACCTCGCCTGTTGTAGTTGGCTGGCATAACAGCGGTGTATTGACGTACATGGCGTCTCCAAGGGACAAATTCAGCTAACCTATACTGAACCAGGTGGGCCACCAAAAACCACCGGCCAATCACCAGTGGCGGAAGCCGAAGACTGCAGGTGCATCAATGAAATCGAGTGTCGCCAGTTTGTTTCTCAGTGATCCGTTCAACCCGCCATGGACCCCCTTGTTCAACAATTTGCTTAGGGGGACCCGGGGAGTCGCACGTCTGCTTTCAGAACACATGGGTAAATTACGACCGATACGCTGTTTCGCCATCGCCGCTCTGATCACCTGCTCCAGTGCCGGCGCGGTTCGCCTGAGTCTTGATGACTCTGGGCAGGTACTGCTGTTCCCGTTGTTTTTAACCGGCGCAGGGTTTCAGACAATCTTCGAGATACGTAATCAATCGGACACCGGCAAAGCGCTGCGATTGGTAGTAAAAGACCCGGTAAACGCCCGTCCAACCCTATCACTCAATATCTATCTTGCGCCCGGTGATAGCTGGTCCAGCGCCCTTTTCAATCCCGATGGCGAACAATCGATTCGCACAGCGTCCGCCGTTCTCGCCAGATCCCAAGACGTCAGCTGCACGTTTCCCGAGCGCGTTGACATACCGCAACAAGGCATAGCGCTGACCGACGATTTTTTCACTGAGGACTTATCCAACATCATCGTGTCCCTCTCCCGCCTGTCGCTGGGTTTTTTTGAGGTCTACGAGATGGGTAGTCTGGATCCAACACTGGCGGCAGACTGTGAAGAAATATCCCGCCGATGGCAACCCGACGGAATCTGGAATTTAACGCCAGATCAGGACATCCAGGCTCCCGGTGGGGGCTTGGAAGGTTACGCGGTGCTGGTCGACGTGGACCGCGGGCGAGCTCATCAGTACGAAGCCCTGGCGTTGGAAGATTTCCGAAGCATGCCGCTTCACACCGACCCATTGACCAGTCGCCAACCCAGCCTGATGGATGTCAGCCCCGCCGAGAGCCGGGTCCTTGAGACGGTAAGGTTTGGCAATCGCACTTTGCAGGTTGAACGCGTCTCCAGCTGGAGCCAGACTCCGATTCACGCGGTGGACGCGCTTCTAATGGCGACTGAGGCGCGAACCGATTACTCCGTTTCAGCAGACTTGAGGGCGACCGTATTCACCACGCTGAATTTCCCGACCCGGGCCTACCACGTGGATGCTGGGGGATTTTACCTGGCCCAGGGTCAAAGCCGTGTCCTGGCGCCGTTCCGAACCTCTCTGCCGCTGGCGGCCGAGGAAAACCTGACTAGCAACGTTATTGGGGTGACCTCGGTCGATCGCGAAGGCCGAAATTTTGAGCTGCAGCCATTTGCCGGTCGCACCAACTGTGATTTGGCTAACGGCGCTGTAACCACGGTGTCCATGAGCAACACCATTAACTTCAGCCAGCCGTGCGACTACATTGAAAGCGAGTTTCGAGTGCCGGACAACGCCGCCGAAGGCGAAGTGCGATATCAGTTAAGCGGCGAGATAATCTCCGACGAAGGACACGTGTTTTCTGGCCTTCCGATTGCCGGTTTTGTCATTCAAAGTCTGCGCAACGAGCGTGTCGAAATTGCGCCCGGGGTTCGCGGCATTGCCGACTATGGCTGGGCAAGGGCGCTGAAAATTGAGCGGCAGGTTTCCGACCCACCATGAAGCGCACTGGCCACAGGCTCGCATTGTGCGTTGCCGCATCCGTTGTTGTTCAGCTACTGGTCCTGGCCTGGTTTGGCCGCCCGGTGTCGCGTCCACTTTCCTTACCCACCTTGGAAGTATTGCTGGTCAGCCCTAAAAACCGAAACCAGCCGGCGAGCACAGGGCAGCCGGCATCGCCAGCAAACGCCCATCAGGAACCCGCCTCAGAAAGCCTGGCCCCGCAGCCTCACGATCATCGAACAATGTCCGCATCAAGGACCTTGGAAACCAACGATGAGACGTCATCCACGGATCAACAATTGCTGGCAACAGCGCCATCTTCGCCGACTCAGCTCAGTGCGCCGACCATTGATTTGTCTACCGGCCTCTCACCGCCTCAACCGATGCTTGAGGGTAGCGCAATGGCCCCGGCTGCCAGTATCGTGGAACCGTCAAATACCGGTGTCATTTTGGCGATTCGCCAGCGCCTGGCCCAGTATCAGTCCTATCCTGCCAGCGCCCGTCGACGAGGGGTTGAAGGGGCTGCAACCGTGCGTTTTATTATCAGTCGCCGCGGCGAACTCATGAACAGCGAGTTGCTCAAATCCTCCGGGTCTAAACATTTGGACCAGGCCGCACTAAGGTTGGTTGCTGACGCCGCCCCTTATCCACCGCTACCGGGCCATATTGGTGCGGCAAGACTGGAGGTAAAAATCCCTATCGAGTATCGCTTGCAGCCGCCTGCCATCTGAATGTGCCGCTGCGGAAAGACATCGGCATGACATTGGAAAGCGCTGCTAAAGCCGTTGAACTACATCGTCAGGAACTCACGTCATTTGCCGCAGCGATGGTCGGCGCCGACCGCGCCGAAGATGTGGTGCAGGACGCGTGTTTTCGGCTGGCCCGTGCGATGGAGCGTCAACCAACGGATCAGCCAATCAAAAACGTACGCGCTTATTTGTTTCGCATTACCGCCAATTTGGCGCGGGACCTTCTGCGTCGCGATAAGCGATCTGACAGACATTTGAAAACCCTGGTCGACGACGACCACAGCCCCGCGGCCGGTGATGTGGCTGCGCTTGACGAGCAGCTGATCTTACTGCGCCAGGCAATTGCCAACCTGCCCAAAAAGTGTCGGCGTGCGTTTGTGGCGCGAAAATACGAAGGACTTTCGTACCGGGAAATAGCCGCCCGAGAGGGCATTACGGAAAAAACCGTAGAAAACCACATTGGCCGCGCACTGAAACTTCTGCGTGAGTCCATGGCGCGCTCGGTGCAATAGTGCAACACAGATTCGAAAACCGGATTCCCGCTGGCCAACGGGCCATATGCCGGCGGTTTGGGGGATAAGGGTCACAGGAACGTTGTTATGAACACGACTGAGGAAAAAACGGCAACAATGGAACAGGCAGCGCAGTGGATGAGCCGACTGGGCGCGACTGATCATCCCAATTGGGGCGATCCGGACTTCACCCATTGGTTGGATCAATCTATCTCGCACCGCGAAGCCTTTGCCGAGGTCAGCGCCCTGTGGTTTGCCGCCGAACAGCTGCCACCTCCCGTGGCCACTTCACATGTTGACTGGGAGCCTTTGGCAGCGCCAACGTTCCGTTTCGGGCGCTGGCGACTGTGGGCTGGTGCGGCACTGGGACTGATGGTACTGCTGGTGTTACCAACACTGCCCCAACGCTGGACGGCCGTGCAGGCTGACTACGTCACCGAACGGGGCGAAACGGCAACTATCACCCTGAAAGACGGCTCCACCATTCAGCTGGCCGGCCACAGCGCGGTCAGTCGTTCCGACAATGGACGCGGCATCGAACTGCACTACGGTGAAGCCTTCCTTACCGTCACACACGACCCGCAAGATCCTTTCGTTGTCGCCACCGGTGACTCGGCAGTCACCGTATTGGGCACACAGTTTGGTGTTGCCTGGCGCAACGATGAACATCGAGCGGGCGTGGTAAGCGGCCGGATTGAAGTCGCTGTAGAACATCAACAGCCCATTCAACTCGGACCCGGACAACATGCCCTGAACGGCTCACTCTCTCCGCATCCCGACCGGGATCATGATTACTTTTCTTGGCGCTCAGGGAATCTGGTATTTTCCGATGCGCCGCTCAGCCATGTGCTCGATCGTATTGCCCCTTTCTTATCCCAGCGGGTGATCCGATTGCCCGGCACTGACGATCCAAAGGTAACCGCTGTGGTTAACCTGAACGTGGGCGAACAGCTGCTTGAAAGCCTCGTCCAAAGTGCCGACATGCAGCTCCTGTCAGCCGGGCCGGTTACACTGCTGTACTGATGATCGAAAAGACCCGTCGATACGGGCTGCTGGCCTTGCTGTTGAGCGTAGCGCTGGCAGCTCCGACCGTGCATGCACAAACCCTGGAGCAGGCGCTACGACGAATCAGCGAGGCCCAGGGCTGGAACTATCTGCTTGGGCCTGGCGTTAATTTGTCCTTGTCTGTGGACGACGATATCACCACCGAGGGAGCGCTTATTCAGTGGTTACCGTCGGCGGGCATCACCCTCCACATTCTGCCGTCCGGCGACCGAGAGCTGCGAAAACTCAGCCTTGCCAAAGTGAGTCTTGATGCACTGCCGATTACAGCTCAGACCCTCAGCGGCAGCGGCCCTCCGCTGCGGGCTGGCGTCAGCGCCACCGTGTTCAGCGCTGAAGACATTGCCAATCTTAACGACACTCAACTCGATCAACTGTTCGCTCGCGCGGCCAACGTTTTTGGTAGCGGGGATGAATATTACGTTCGCGGTGTGGCCAGCGGCGGCGATCTCAACACCCTGGGAAACGCCGCTGCGTTGGTGGGAAAAGCGCCGCTGGCCGGCGTTGTGCTAGGTAATCTGCCGTTAAGCACCTGGGACACCTCCCGCGCAGGTTTTGAGCGCGGAAATCGCAGCGCCAGCGTGGCAGGGCCGTTTAGCAGCTTCGCCGGGCGAATCAGCATTGAACCCACTGCACCCGGCTTTCAGTCCGAGCAGCGAATCAACGTTGGCGTTACTGAACTACTGGATACGCAGGTATCGCTGCTGACTAACCCGGTACTCATTGAAGATGAATTGGCGCTGCGGGTGAGCGTGGATCGCCAGACGTTAGCGGGTACCTTGACCGACCCAGGCACTTTACGCAACGAGGGTTTGGGCAAAAATTATGATGGCCGCCGCAGCACCACCGGCCGCGCCGCATTGCTGTGGGAACCGGCCGATTGGCCCTCGCTACGATTCACCCTGGATCTGATGGCAATCAACGGCAGCTCCGGGCCCCAGCGAATAGCAACCACAGACCCGTTTTCTCGAGTTGGTAGAAGTCCGCCGTTTCGGCGCCGCAACGTTGACGGGCAGCTTGCCACCCTGACCGGCATGATGCAGCGCAAACCTGTGGGACAGATCAGTCTGGATTTGGTGGCGTCCCGTGGCACGGCCGAGCTGCTACCCAGCCGAGTCCTATCCAATGACCTGGACCCTACTGATCCGTTGGTCGATGAAGAGCATGATGATCTCAAGTTTGCTCATCTGAACTGGCAGAAAACCTGGGGTAACACCACAGTTGGTGTTGGGCTCAGCAGCGGTCAGAATTTGCACAATGATGGCTACCTGCGCGAACAGCGAAGCTGGACATTGCGCAGCAGACTCTCGCGCAAAACCGCCGCTATTTCCCTGGACACTGCACTCACGTCCCACTGGAAGCTGCAGGCAGGACTACGTTATACCCGCGATCACCTGCAACGCAGTTGTCGCAGTTCACTGCTGTTGTCACCAACCGGAGCAGACAGCGACTGCCTGCAGGTTCTGGGACTGCTGCTTATCCCCCAGGACGGACAATTCGAGGCGTTTAGCCAGCGCTACAGCAACGCCAGCCCGGAGCTTGCGCTTGCCTATAAACCTTCGGACTTAGATGAGTACTTTGTGCGCCTGGCGGAAGGGTTTAACGCTGGCGGCGCGATCTCGGATGCAACCTTCAGCGGAACGCCACAATGGATATTTTACGACCCGGAGCGTTCACGCAGCGCCGAACTGGGTTGGCGCGGAAAACATGGTCGGCTGAATATTGATGCCACCGTGTTTCACACCGAACTGGATCGGCAGTGGCAGGTCGTTCAAGGGAACGTGGGACTGGGAGACGTCATTAACGCAGGCAATTCGAGAAGCAGAGGGGTTGAGCTGGATGGGCGCTGGAAACTCGACTCTGCCCATCAGCTGGCGTTCAGTCTCGGCTGGCTGGATACCCGGTTCAACAACTTCTTGCCTTTTGAAACTGACGCGCAACTTGAATCCGCGGCCGGCAACCAGTTTCCAGGCGCACCAGAATTTTCTGGGTCGCTAAGCTGGCGTGCACAACTCGGCCCCAGGTGGCAGATTGGTGCGGGATTGAGTTTTCACGGCGCAGTGCAGGCTAACGCAAACAATCCTGACTCAGCCCGCATTCCCGGCGTGGTGCTCGCCGACCTGAGGATCGCCTGGCAACGGTCAGCACTGACGCTGGCGCTTACCGCCCGCAATCTGTTTGACAGAAACTATCAGCAAACCACGCCCAATGTTATTCGGCGCAATCAACGTATCGACTACTTGCCCGGCCGCCCACGGAACGTCGGGGTAACTGTGCAATATGTTTTTTAACCGACTTTTTGGGGGAAAACGCCGGCCGCCGGCGTCTGCCCGACATGGAACCACGGAGTGACATCATGAGAACCGCGATTTTATTTTTGACTCTGCTGTTGGGCCTTTTGGCCAACACCGCCGACGCTGTCAGCCTGGATAGCAGTGGCCGCAATGCTCAGGTATTGATCTTTCCAGCGTTTACCACCATTGGCGGTTACGAAACGGACTTTACCATTCGCAACAACACGAACCAGGGTAAAGCACTCAGGGTACTGACAAAAGATTCGCTGGGTGGACGACCCACCATCAGTGTCAACGTGTACCTGAAACCAGGAGATTCATGGAATGCCCGACTCGTTGGGAAACCCGCTTTCTCGGCGACACTGGTCAGCAACGACGAAAGCTGCACCATTCCACGGGTCACCTTCCCCAGCGCAACTCCTGCTCAGCTGGACAGCAACCTGGATAGCGAACGCTTACCCCGATCTCAGCTAAATACTGGGTACATCGAAGTTTTTGAGATGGGAGAAATCAGCGCCGAACTTGCCGCCGACTGTGATGGAATTGAGCGCCGTTTCCTCGATGGGGTGTGGTCAACGGGCGAGGTCATGGTGAACCAAGACGTCAGCCAACCTGGCGGCGGATTGTCCGGTATGTCTTACATCCGCGACACCGATCGAGGCAACACCCTCGCATTTCGCCCAACGGGACTGGCCGATTTCAGCACTGTCCCAAACCACACGGTGAGTCGGCGTGCAGGGCGTCCCTCACTGGCTAACGTTGTGCCGGCCGAAGCGCAAATCGACGGCCAAACCTTTGCCTTCAGTGCCAGCCCGATCAACGCGGTAGAGGCGGCACTCATGACTCAACAACTGTCTGCCGAGTATTTTAGCGAGCGCCAAACGCGGGCCTTTGCCAATGCAATGGTGTTGTTTCCAACCCGGCCCTTCCATGCAAACCCAGGTTTTTATCGAGCGTTCAGTGAATCGCCGTTTGACGTCAACGATACGCAGGTAAGCGGCAACCTGGTAGACAACACCGGAGACCGGCTTGATGATGTGTCACCGCCGACAGCTGGCCAACAGTGCGATCGTTATACCGCCGCTTTGAACTTTGTATCGCTGATCGATTTTTTCGCGTTCAGTGCTGTTTGCGAGTTGGGTGAGGCCCAGCTGTTTTTGTTCGACGACGATGTCCGAGGGGTGCTTGAACTGCCAATGATCGGCGCCGTCGTCGCCGACGACGGCACCACGTTTAATGGACTCCCGGCCATCGGGCATCTCCTGCAAACCACCACCGCCAATGCGGACGAGTTTGGCGTATACGCGGTACCCATGATTCGGCAGTAGGCGTTTGCGCCACTGCCGTGCCCTGTGGCGGCCCCATTGCTGGGGCCGCTTTTTTTGTATAGTGAGGCATGGACGACCAACACCCGTCAGTGTCTGCTCAAGCCCCTCTATCCCCCTGGAGGGTTTTGCTTTGGTTGCTCTGGGTTGCTGAAATTGGCGCCTTTATTTTTCTCGCCGGCTGCGCTGCGTTCATCGGCATTGACCTTTCCAAAACACCTATTCCATTGGTGATGGGCCTGCTGATTGGTTTGGGCGTTTTCGCTTTCGGCATTAAAGCGACCTTCAACCTGAAGGAATCGGGCAGACACAAGCTGGGCGCCGGTATCACGCTGATGCTCCTCGCCGGGTTTATTGTCTTTGGCGGCTGTCTGATATCGCTGCAATGACACCATCGTGACGATCAACCATCTTGCCTTTGACCTGTTAGCGTATTTCGCCGCTGCCCTCGTCACGATGGTAGTGTCCCGGAGAATGTCTTCTCCGGTACCCAAACCCCGCAACACCGCATATCTCCTGGTGCTTACCCAGGGAGTCATTATCGGCAGTGTGGTTCTGGGCAGCGCCAATTTATGGCTATCGGGTGTTACCGGGGTATTGGGAAAATCCATACTCGGGGCCATTTGTGGCGGCATTGTCGCCATCGAAATTTTTAAGCGTCACTGGCAAATTCATGGATCAACAGGGGCCAGAATGGTTCCCGGGCTACTGGTTGGAATCATGATCGGTCGCCTGGGCTGTTTTCAGGCCGGGCTTTCAGATCAAACCTACGGCGTCGCCACCCATGGTCCTTGGGCCGTAGACTTTGGCGATGGAGTCCTTCGCCACCCGGTCCAACTTTACGAATGTCTGGCCATGGGGATGCTGCTGGCGGGAATCCTCTTGCTATGGCCCGGCTCGAGCCGAACGCTGAGACACTGGCTGCAGTCCAACGGCTTCTACCTGTTTGCCCTGTACTACGCCCTGCAACGATTTTGTTGGGAGTTTTTGAAACCCTACGCGACGCTATTAGGACCGTTAAACCTGTTTCACCTGGTCTGTGCGGCGCTGGCGGCTTATGCCCTGTTTATGCTCAGCCGGTCGTCACCACAACACCACCTGGCAACGGAGAGTTCCGCTTGAACACTGATTCTCGTCAACGGCCTTACTTGTTTTACGGTCAAACGCAATCGTTGTGCGAACAGTGCCTGGTGCTCGTTCCCGCAAAAATCGTCTTCATGGACGAATGTGTGTTTTACCTCAAACGTTGCCCGCAACACGGTTCACAAAAAACCCTGGTTTCGACCGACATCCCTTATTTCCTGAAGTGCAAAGAGTACCTCAAGCCCGGCGATATACCCCATCAGTTCCAGACCCGCATTGAACGGGGCTGCCCCTACGATTGCGGCTTATGCCCGGATCATGAACAACATTCCTGTCTGGCCATTTTTGACATCATTGATGAATGCAACATGCGCTGCCCTATCTGTTACGCCGATTCCGCGCCCCACCGGGGCAATCCAAAATCCATGCAGCAGATTCAGGCCATGCTCAACACTCTTTTGGCCAGCGAAATCACTCCAGACCTCGTTCAGGTGTCAGGCGGAGAACCAACGCTGCACCCAGAAATCCTGGACATCCTCAGCCTGATTCATCGGTCCGAGGTTCGCCACCTGATGCTGAACACCAACGGAATTCGCATCGCCAGGGAACCAGCGTTCGCCGATCAACTGGCCAAATTCAACCAGGGTTTTGAGGTGTATCTTCAGTTCGACTCACTCAAAGCCGACGCGCTCAGGGCTCTGCGTGGCATCGACGCACGAAGAACTCGGGAAGATGCCTTGAAACACCTTGAGCAGCGCGGCATTTCCACCACCTTGGTGTGTACCGTGCAGAAAGGTGTCAACGACCATGAAATCGATGACCTCATAGCCTATGCGCTGAAGTGGCGCTGCGTGCGGGGCATCACCTTTCAGCCTATCCAGCGGGCCGGGCGAACCGAGAATTTCGCCAAGCCCGACCGCTTCACTCTCAGCGATATTCGAACCCAGATTGCCAGCGGGAGCAATGCCTTTTCAGATGACGATTTGCTGCCTCTTCCCTGTCACCCGGAGAACATTTGCATCGGTTATGCCTTGCGCAACTCTGAAGAGCCACAACAACTGGCTCCCATTTCCGGCCTGATCTCTCGAGAGACACTGCTGTCCGGTACCGGGAACACCATCACGTTCGAAACCAGCAGCGAATTGAAAGACGCCTTTCTGGATACGTTCTCGTTAGATGCCTTAAGCCCAGATGTTGCAGAGAGGCTGCAGACATTGCTGTGTTGCTTACCTCGGGTGGAGGCACCGGACCTGAGCTACGAAAACGTGTTTCGGGTGGTGATCATGTCGTTCCTGGATGCCCATGATTTTTGCATCTCCTCGGTGAAACGATCTTGTGTCCATTTTGTGACGCCCCAGGGCAAGATCTATCCGTTTGATACTTACAACCTGTTTTATCGCGATAGGGTGGAATTGCCGGGCGTCTCTTCCAGTTGACTGGATGGGGGCGGTAGCCCGGCTCTGGCCACGACAGGTCCCTTCAAGGAATGGCTCCCTGCGGTCCGCTTTACTTCCTTGAAGGGACCTGTCGTGGCCAGAGCCGGGATTTACCAAATCGCAAAGAGGCAGCACGGCTGGCTAGTGGTTGACTAAAGGCGTTCGCGCCAGCCGCAGGAGACGATAACCAAGACGTAGACGCATTTCACTTCCAAGCCGAAGCTCGTGACGAATCCGAACTCAGGGCTGATTTTGTCGAGCCCTCGTTCCAGCGTTCCGCGGAAGCCTGCTGAATAGAAATTCAGGCCCATTTCACCGGATTCGAAAGGCAGTTGGGGAAGTGGACGGTCCAGGGTTGTCAGCAGGTTTGTTTGGTCGGCGAGCCCCAGCAGCATCGGCGGTATTTCGGGCTCTGGGGACGGTTCAAGCTGAGACTGACCATCCAGGCGATAACGTCCCATGCGGCTGAGCAAATCATCCGCCGTCGGACCTGGGTTTGCTTCCAGAGTGACTTGGGGTGGAATCTCGGGAGTGTCGTCAGCCACCACCGGCTCTGGTTCAGGCGGAGCGCTTGTGACCGGGGCCCTCTCTGGCCTTGCTGCAGGGATCGGCGCTGGCTCAATCAATTCAGGCTGAGGGGCGGGATCTGGCAAGAGATCTGGCAAGAGATCAGGCAAGGGATCAGGTATCACGGTTTGCAGAGCCGGTGCGGCCTGTTTAGCGATAAGCTCAACGACGATGGCACTTTGGCGCACAGGGGCAGGCAATGGCTGCAGGCTTAGCCACCACAGCACAGCACAATGCACCAGTATGGCGATGAAAAGCCAGACCGGCGCTGACACCCGCGGCCAGTATCCCACGGGCCACTGTGGACCATCCACAGCAACGACCAGAGTACCCATCGGCTAAGGGTATAAGGTAGATGCTGGAAGTTTGTTAAGGCCGCCTATCCGGTGTTTTGGATACCACGGGCTATGCCGTTAATTGTGTCAAACAGCTTGCTAAGCAGTTCATCATCTTTGCAATCGCCCTCCCGCCACTGCCTTAACAGTCGAATCTGGATCAGGTTCAGTGGATCCACATAGGGGTTGCGCAGGCGGATCGCGCGACTCAGGGTCACCTCGTCGTCCAGCAGCGTGTCGCTGCCCCGCAAGGTCTGAATCCAATGCCGGGTGAGATTGATCTCAGCGCAGATGCCGTCGAACACAGGCCTGACTTCGGGTTCGGCAAGCAGGCTGTATTGGCGGCCAATCTCAAGGTCTGATTTGGCCAGCACCATCTCGATATCCTTAATCAGACTTCGGAAGAACGGCCAACGCATCATGTCAGCAACATCGTCCTGGCCAAAGTGCTGTATGGCGGCTTCCAGTCCGCTGCCAAACCCGAGAATACCGGGCAGGTTAATCCGGGTTTGGCCCCAGGAAAACACCCACGGAATAGCGCGTAGGTTCTCGATCCCCCGCTGACTGCGTCGGGCGCTGGGTCTTGAGCCAATGGCCAGTCGTTGGATCACGTCAATGGGGGTGGCCTGTCGGAAAAACGGCTCAAAGTTTGGATCGTCATAGACCATGGATCGGTATTGATTGCGAGCCTTGCCGGCAATCAGATCCATGCGCTCAGACCATTGCTGGGTATCTGGCGCGGACTGACGCAACGTGGCCGTTAAGGTTGCACCCGTCATCTGCTCCAGGTTGCGCAGGGCCAGCGGCCGAATGCCGTATTTTTGATGAATGACTTCACCCTGCTCGGTGACTCGAAGATACCCCCGCACGCTGCCGGAGGGAGCAGCGAGAATGCCGTCTACGGTGTTACCTCCGCCGCGACTGACCGTGCCGCCGCGACCATGAAAAAACCCAATATTGAGCCCAAGCTCATCAGCCACATCGGTAAGCTGACGTTGCGTGCGCTGCAACGCCCAGCGTGCTGCGGCAATGCCACTGTCTTTGTTGCTGTCAGAGTACCCGATCATTACCAATTGGCGATCGCCACGATGACTCAAATGGGATCGATAGCTGTCTTCAGCGGCCAGACCACGCACGATGCCTTCGCCCGCAGTCAGGTCGTCAACGGTTTCGAGCAGCGGTGCAATGTCCAACGGCACCTGATTATCGTCTCCCACCAAGCCGGCAGCGCGGGCCAACAGAAGGACGCTGAGAACATCATCCGCCCCCTGGGCCATGCTGATAATGAAACAGCCAATGGAGGAGGGGCCATAGGTTTTTCGAGCGTCACAAATGGCGCGGAAAACCGCCAGCACTTTGTCTAACGATCGTGGTACCTCGTCCGGCAGCGGCGGCGGCTCTGCCAACCACTGGGTTAGGGTTTGAGTACGTTCAGTGGCGTCTTTGGAAGCCCAATCCTCATCACCGCTCCACGCGGCGATCGCCTGACGCAACTCCATGGCGTCCTGACGCACATCCAGGGTTGCCAGATGGAAGCCAAAGGTGCGCACACGCCACATCAGTCGTTTGACCAAAAACAGACCCGCCTTATCGCCGCGATTATGCTCAAGCGATGTGCGAATGGTTTGTAGGTCAGCCAATAGTTCCGTGCTGCTGGAATAACCGCTTTCACCGCCATTGAGCACCTGTACCAAACGGGCGGTCATGAAGGTCAGCAAACGACGATAGGGCATGTCCACGTATCGATCAGGGATACTGGCGGCTGTTTCGGGCAGCATCCGCTCGTATTTTGTAACCCGGTGCAGCACCGCTTCGTTGATCTCGGCCTGCCCAATAGACTGGGAAAGATCTCGGGCCAGCTTGCGCACTTCCGGAAGATAACGAGTGACAATCAGCTGGCGGTGATCGGCCAAACTTTCGCCAATAGTCTTGTGGTCCACATTGGGATTGCCGTCCATGTCCCCGCCCACCCAGGAGCCAAATCTCAGCACGCTGGGTAGCCGATCTTCGGCCAAGGCCTGGGGAAAATAGCGATCCAATGAGCGTCTGAACGATTCATAGAAAGCCGGCACAATCTGATAAAGCACTTCAGTGACATAAAACATCACGTGCTCTCGCTCGGTAGCGACCGTGGGTCGGGCCGCCGAGTAGGCGCGGGTTTGCCACGCTGAAGTCATCGCCTGACGAATACGCTGCAGTGCCATGTCTTCTTCTTCCGGGGTGCGATCCGGATCAAATCGCTCCACCATTCGTTTCACCATAGAGCGGTCTTTTTCCAGCAGCGTGCGCCGGGTGGCCTCGGTCGGATGGGCCGTCATCACCGGTTCAATTTGGGTGCTTTGCAGCAACTCCCGCAGCCGCTCATCAGACGTGCCTGCATCACGCAGTTGAGACAAGGCCTGGTCCAAGGAGTCTGCCATCAGCGAACCCTCGCGCTGATAATCGCGAATTCGCCGGACCCGGTGGACTTTTTCCGCCAGATTTACCGCCTGAAAGTAGGCTGAGAATCCGCGCACGACCAAAGCAAGAGAATCCGGGCTGGCGCTGCTGATTCGGTCCCACAGCTTCTGGGTGGACCCATCGTCCGTCTCACGGCGGGCAATGGCTTCCAGTCGAACCGCCTCAACCAGGGAGTAAAGCTCCGCGCCGCACTGCTCTTCCAGCACATCACCGACCATGGCGCCCAACAGGCTTACGTCCTCTTTTAGCGCCAGATCCTTGTCGGGAAAGGAAATTTCTCTTGGGCTCATGGGAATGTTCAGTGCGATTATCTCGCCTGCCTTGCTCGGAATGAGGGCCGACTATAGACCAATTACCGGGCAAATTTCAGCAATGATCGTCACTTGCGAAAAGGCCCGCCTTTCGGCACCATATCGACCCCGAATCGCCCCGCAGCGTCCGCGGACTCGGTCAATAGGATAATCCAGCCACCAGGCACAGGCCATTAGGCTAAGGTCTGCATGGGCGGCTGGACCACTTACGACATCAACAGAGTTGACGATGGACGCGAATACGTTTGATTACATTATTGTCGGTGCAGGATCAGCCGGCTGCGTACTGGCCAATCGGCTAAGCGAAGACCCCAGCATCCGTGTTCTCTTGCTGGAGGCTGGCGGTCGAGACTGGCACCCATTCATTCATATGCCGGCAGGTCTGGCCAAGCTGGTCAACGTTCGCTGGCTGAACTGGGGCTACGAAACCGAACCGGAAGAAAAGCTCGATGGTCGTCGTTTGTACTGGCCTCGCGGGAAAGTGCTAGGCGGTTCCAGTTCGATTAACGCCATGTGTTACGCGCGGGGACATCGAGCCGATTATGATCACTGGGCTGACCTGGGCAATAACGGCTGGAGTTACGCAGACGTCTTGCCCTTTTTCGTCAAAGCAGAGAATCAGGAACGAGGCGCCTCTCAGTATCACGGCGGCGATGGCCCCCTGAGCGTTCAGGATTTGCGCCATCACAACCCGCTCAGCGAAGTATTTCTTGAGGCTGCTCAGGAGTGCGGCTATTCCCGTAATGACGATTTTAACGGCCCAACCCAACGCGGGTTCGGCTACTACCAGGTTACTCAAAAAGGTGGTGCGCGTTGGAGCACGGCGGCGGGCTATCTGAACCCCGCAAAGTCACGCCCAAACCTCACCGTGATCACCAAAGCCCTGACCCATCGCGTATTGATTGAAGGCCAGCAGGCGGTCGGTGTTGAGTACTTTAAGGGGCGCCACCTGCAAACGGCGAGAGCGGACCAGGAAGTCCTACTGAGTGCCGGCGCCATCAACTCCCCCCAACTGCTAATGCTTTCGGGTATTGGTCCTTCCCAGGTCATCACACGGGCGGGATTGAAGGTTACCCACGAACTGCCGGGCGTAGGGAGAAACCTGCAGGACCATCTGGACGTTTGCACACTGAAACACAGCAATTCCAACGAGACCTACGATAAAAATAATGACCTTGCGGTCGGCCTGAAATACTTGCTGTTCCATCGCGGCGTTGGCACCTCTAACATTGCTGAGACGGGTGGCTTTGTCGTCAGCGATCTGGCTGAAGATGATCGGCCAGATCTACAGTTTCATTTTGTTCCCGCCATGCTAGATGATCATGGCCGAAACCGCCTGGATGGGGCCGGCGTGACGCTACACTGTTGTGCGTTAAGACCCGACAGCCGTGGCCATATCGAAATCGTTAGCAGTGACCCAAAAAAATACCCCGCAATCCACGCCAATTATCTTAGTGCGCCCCAGGATATGGACTTGATGATTGAAGGCATTCGATTATCCCGCAAGATTCTGGGGGCCGACGCCTTTAAGTCATCACTTGGCGATGAGATTTTTCCGGGCTCAGGGATGACCACCCGGAAAGAACTTGAGGCCTTTGTCCGTCGTAAGGCCGAGACCATTTATCACCCGGTGGGTACGTGCAAAATGGGCAATGATGACCTGTCAGTAGTTGACGATCAGCTAAGGGTTCGAGGCATAGAGGGGCTGAGAGTGATTGACGCATCGGTCATGCCGACCCTGGTTAGCGGAAATACCAACGCACCGACCGTGATGATTGCGGAACGAGCCAGCGCGCTGATCAGGAATATCGGCGGTGTGACAGACCGACGGTAACGCGGGCGTGATTGGGTTTCAGCCGAGACGACCCACTTCCGTTATTTTGAGCCAAAAAGTCCGGATGTTAAGACCGGCTTCTTCGGCACAAACGTTTTAGCTCAGCAGAAAACCGAGTTTGCAGGTGTTGCTATCCGGTGAAGACGCGCCGCCGCGGAATCGGTTTACGCGATGGCGTAACACACTAGATGTTGCTGCGCAGCGCCAAGAGTTCCGGAAAAAAGCTGGTGTCCAAAGCCTTGCGCAAGAAACCCACACCGCTGGAGCCGCCGGTACCGCGCTTGAAACCGATAATGCGCTGCACTGTGTACATGTGCCTGAATCGCCAGTTCTGGAATGCATCTTCAATGTCCACCAGGGTCTCTGCGAGTTCATACAGGTCGTAAAAGCGATCACTGAAGCGATAAACCTTAGTCCATGCAGCCTCCACCGACTCATTGAGCTGATACGGTTGAGAAAGATCCCGGGTAGAGATGTGGGCATCAATGGAAAACCCTGCTCTGACCAGTTGGCGGATAGAGACGTCATACAGGCTGGGCCGATGTAACTGCTCTTCCAATTTAGCCATATCGTCGGGACGGTCTTGGTGAACTTTCACCACTGCGGCATTTTTGTTTCCCAGCATGAACTCCAGCGCGCGGTAACCCACCGATTGAAACCCTGAGGCGTTGCCCAAGCTGTCGCGAAACTTCAGATAATCCACCGGCGTCATGGTGGCCAAAATGGACCAAGACTGCTTCATCTGTTCAAGAATCTGGCGTACCCGGGCCAGCACTCGAAATGACGGTCGGAACTTTCCCTCGTCAATTAGACGAATGGCGGCAGCCACCTCATGGCCTGCCAGCTTCAGCCACAGCTCACTGGCCTGGTGGATCACGACAAACAGCATTTCGTCGTGCTCCTCGGTCCGCATTTCCTGGGCGGACAGCACTTTGTCCAGATGCAGGTAGTCACCGTAGGCCATGCTGTCTTTGAAATCGGTGCGAATGTCAGACTCAACTTCACGATAGTTGCTGTTAGAAGATTTCACGGGGTTTACTCCGAAACGCGTAAAGCAAAGAATTTTCTATCATCGGGAGAGCTTAGGTCTATCGCTGACAAGATCAAGCAACGATTGCTGCACCTGGGCATACCGATCGGGATCAGCAACAAACGGCAGCGCCATGATTTGATCCATAATGGCCTGCTGCTCATCTCCGCCAGCCAGAGCCTGTTGATAGCTGACCTCGGGCAAGAAAGTCACCTGGGAATATAGCGGCGCCCAAAGCTGCGGATGGGCACGATGAAAATCTCTTTCAATGCGCTTTTGCAATAAAAATTGCTCTCGCCCGGACAACTCACTCATTTCGCGAAAATTGCGCATGGCCAAAATGGATAATGCATCGGCATTCGGTTTACGCGCGTCCTGATAGGCAGGCATTACAACGCTCCAGTCATCCGCGTGCTGGTCAAGCAACTCAGCAAAGGTCTGACAATCTTCGAAACCGCAGTTCAGACCCTGTCCGTAAAACGGCACAATGGCGTGCGCCGCATCACCAATTAAAATGGCGCGCTGATCAAAGACCCATTCAGACACGCTGGCCAAGGCCAGAAATGAGGGGCGGGTCTTGGCAAACCGCTGAACGGGCTGTTCCATTAGCGGCACCGCATCAGAAAAATTGCGGTGGAGAAAATCTTGAATTTTGGATTCGGTGGTTAAACTGGCAAATGAATTTTCGCCATCGTCGGGGAGAAACGCCGTCGCCGTCATTGAACCATCCGGATTGGGCAGCGCGATCAGCATATAGTTGCCCCGGGGCCAAATATGCAATGCGTCTCGAGCAATAGCATGCTGCGCGCCCGGTAATGCTGGCATGTTGAGTTCCAGATAGCTGTGGCCCATTTTTCGAACGTCAACCTTGGCTCCCGCGGGCTCTGCCAGCAGCTGGCGCACCTTGGAATTGGCTCCATCGGCACCAAACAGATAGTCAAAATCGATGTGCAGATCCGTGTCTTCAGGCCGAGTGAAGTGCGCTCGATTCTCATCAGAATCAACCCCAGCCAATACGGCTTCGAAGTGCACAGTGATACTGGCTTCGGCATCGGCAATATTCAGCAGCACTTCGTTAACCGCGGCGCGGGAGACAGACCAGATCGCCTGCCCTTCCTGACCATAGGGCTGGCGAGTGATCTCACCTTCTACGCTGTGCATGGCCCGGGCAAACATCGGTAAAGATCGGGCTCGCACGGCCGCGTCCGCCTGCACATGTTCCAGCGCTCGCCAACCACGTTCGGACAAAGCAATATTGATCGACCGGCCTTCATAAACATCATGAATGCGAGAGTCTGTGCGCGCTTCCAAAAGATCAACGCGATAGCCACGACGGGCCAGCATGATGGCCAACAGCGTTCCTACCGGCCCTGCACCCACTACCGCAACACGCTGATTCACTGGCGTGTAGCCAACAGCTTGGCGATGGTATTGCCCAACCGCCAAACGTCCTCAAAACTGTTGTAAAAGGGCGCCGGGGCAAATCGCATCACGTTGGGCGCGCGAAAATCTGCGCTGACTCCAAGGGCGCATAACTCATCAAAAAACGACTTGTCAGTGCCGCCCAGTCTGACCGACAGCTGGCACCCGCGCTGCTCGGGATCTTCCGGGGTGATGCACTCAAGCCCTAACCCTGGCTGACGAGAAAACTCTTCTTTCAGCACATGCAACAGAAACGAGGTTAACTTCACGCTCTTGGCTCTCAGCGCGTCCAGCCCCACCTCATCGAACAGTTGCAAAGACGCGTTAAGCATTGCCACCTCCACTGCCGGCGGGTTGCTTAACTGCCAGCCTTGGGCACCCGGCATTGGGGTAAACCCGGGCTGCATCTCAAACCGTCGACTCTCGTCATGGCCCCACCAGCCGGCAAATCTGGGGCCGTCAAACCCTTCCCCATATCGCTCGTGAACATAAGCACCACCAATGTTCCCAGGACCGGCATTGAGATACTTATAAGTGCACCAGGCGGCGAAATCCACGTCATGGTCGTGTAATGATAGGGGGACATTGCCCACCGCATGGGCCAGGTCAAAACCCGCTTTGGCACCGACTTTATGTGCCGCGCTGGTTAATCCGGCAATATCAAAGAACTGTCCGTTGAAATAATTGATGCCGCCGATAAACACCATTGCCAGTTGGTCACCGCACTGAGCGATGCTATCGAGCAGATCCTCATGCCGAATAGCGTGCTCACCGGGCCGAGGTCCAACCTCCACAATCGCCTCGTCGGGCTGGAAGCCGTGAAAAGCCACCTGGGTCTCCAACAGATAACGATCGGAAGGAAACATGCCCGCCTCGCTGATGATCTTAAAACGCTCTGCGGTGGGCCGGTAAAAAGACACAAACAGCAAATGAAGATTGGTGGTCAGCGAATTCATGCAGACCACCTCGCTTTCCTTTGCACCCACCAGCCTGGCGCTGGGGCCGGCCAGTTTTCGGTGACAGGTAAACCAGGGGTCTTGCTCTGAGAAGTGGCCTTCAACGCCCAGCGCCGCCCATCTCGCAAGCTCATGTTCCACAGCGTCTCGGCAAGCCACAGGCTGCAATCCTAATGAATTGCCGGTGAAATACAGAAGATCTTTGCCGTCATGCTGAGGGCGATGAAATTGATCTCTGAACGAGGCCAACGGATCGGCCCCATCGCATTCGCGGGCAAATGCCAGCGTGTTGTCAAAATTCATGGAATTAGGTCCGTTTAGATCGCAGTAAAGCGTTGTTTAGTCCTGACCTGGGGTCAAGTTAGTCCAGCCCTCTGGAGGAGTTTTTCCGGGGTGAACCGTTTCGCATTCAGGGCAGCGTCGTGCAGATTCACTGGCGTAAAAACCGTTGAACACCGGCGGCAGATCGTCGACTAACGATTTCAGCAATACCTCAGCCCGATGCACCAGGGTGCCGCACTCAAAGCAGTACCATTCAAACGCGTCGACGGCACCCTCCGGGCGTTTAGGCTCGATCACCAGCCCTACGCTGCCAGGCTGTGGCCTTTGGGGTGAATGGCGCACGTGTTTAGGCAGAAAAAAGACGTCACCCTCGCAGATAGGCACATCGTAAAACTCACTGTTGTCGTAAATCTTCAGCAACATGTCACCAGTGAGCTGATAGAAAAACTCCTCCACCGGGTCGTCATGAAAATCCGTTCGCTGATTTGGACCGCCAACCACCGTCACCATCATATCGGTGCCTTCCCATACCTGCTTGTTACCCACGGGGGGCTTGAGCAAATGGGCGTGATCATCAATCCACTGACGAAAATTAAATGCACTAAGGGGTGTTTTCATGGATGCCATAGGACTCTTTGGGCGACCTTGTTGGCCAATGATACCGGGAACTGATTGCTGACAGGGAGCAATTGCTGACCTTACACCGTTGCATGGCGTCTGTGATCAAGCCACTATCAGTACAGATTGATCCTTTAACTTCCAGGAATTGCTCCCATGTCCAGCCAACCTGCCGCAACAGCACGCAAGCCTGTCACCATCAACACCCTCCTGAACATGAAAGGCAAAGAGCGATTTTCCAGTCTCACCGCGTACGGCTACAGCGAGTCTTATGCGGTCAGTGATGCTGGTGTTGAGGTGATCTTGATTGGCGACTCCTTAGGCATGGTTATTCAGGGGCACGACAACTCATTGCCCGTAACCATCGCAGATGTGGCCTATCATATTCGCTGCGTCAAGCGCGGCAACCGGGGCTCTCTGCTAATGGGGGACCTGCCGTTTATGACCTTCTACTCTGAACAGGTAACGCTGGAAAGCGCAGCCACCCTGATGCGTGAAGGCGCCCAGATTGTGAAGCTTGAGGGCGGTGCCTGGTTGGCGGAAACCACTCGACTACTTACCCAACGAGGCATTCCCGTGTGCTGCCACATGGGCCTGATGCCCCAATCGGTGAATCACCTGGGAGGTTTTCGGGTGCAGGGCCGCGACCCGGATAAAGCCCAATCGATCATTGACGAAGCGTTGGTGTTGCAGGATGCCGGGGCCAGCATCATTTTGCTGGAGTGTGTACCGGCCGAGCTGGGCGCCAGGGTTACCCAGGCCCTGGATATTCCCGTCATTGGTATCGGCGCAGGACCGGAGACTGACGGTCAAATTATGGTGCTGCATGATCTGCTCGGGCTTTACCCCGGTCGCCCGGCGAAATTTGTGAAGAACTTCCTGGCTGAGCATGGCGACGGCATTCAGGGCGCCATTGCCCGCTATGCGGCGTCGGTGAGAGACGGTTCGTTTCCGGCCCAAGAGCATTGCTATCAATGAGCTTGGCCAACGTTCTGCGCTGGGCTCTTTACCTGACGCTGTTGGTTCTGGCGGGATGCGCGAACCAGCCTCAACCCACTTTCGACACCATAATTAGCGGCGGGCTGGTGTATGACGGCACCGGCTCTGAGCCAAAGGCGCTGGACATTGGCATCGTTGATGATCGCATAGTGGCGATGGGCCAACTGGACCACAATCACGCCACAACCGTCGTAGAGGCGGATGGTCAGGCGGTCGCTCCGGGCTTCATCAACATGCTGAGCTGGGCCACCGACACACTGCTGCACGACGGCCGCGGACTATCGGACATCCACCAGGGCGTCACCCTAGAAGTAATGGGTGAAGGCTGGTCTATGGGGCCATGGAACTCGTCCATGAAAGAACAGGATCTGGCTCAGCAGGGGGACATTCGGTACGACATCGAATGGACCAGTCTGGGTGAATACCTGGAACACCTCGAACGCCGCGGCGTCTCTCCCAATATCGCCTCGTTTGTCGGCGCCACCACGGTACGCATTCATGAACTGGGTGAACAGGACCGTGCGCCAACGCCGGACGAGCTGGAGCGAATGCGCAAACTGGTTCGCACTGCGATGGAAGAAGGTGCCATGGGCGTTGGATCATCGTTAATTTACGCGCCGGCATTTTATGCCTCTACTGAAGAGCTGATCGCCCTGGTCGACGTTGCGGAGGACTTAGGCGGATCGTACATCAGCCACATCCGATCTGAAGGTAATCAATTGCTGCAGGCAATGGACGAAGTGTTGGACATTGCCAAGGCCACCGGCGCTGCGGTGGAGATCTATCATCTCAAAGCGGCAGGCAAAGAAAACTGGCCCAAGATGGATCGAGCGATCGCAAAGATTGAGTCGGCGCGGGCGGCGGGCATCGACATGCGGGCGAATATGTATACGTACCCGGCCGGCGCCACAGGCTTAGACGCAGCCATGCCGCCCTGGGTGCAGGAAGGGGGCCTGGATGCCTGGGTTCAGCGGCTCAAAGACCCGGCCATTCGGGCCAGGCTACGACAGGAAATTGAAACCCCCACCGATGACTGGGAAAACCTTTACCTGGCCGCCGGCGACCCCAGCAAGTTGCTGCTGATTGGTTTTCGCAGTGACGCCCTGAAACCCCTAACTGGCAAAACGCTGGCGGAGGTGGCGGCTCAACGCGGCACCAGCGCCGCAGACACCATGATGGACCTGGTTATCGAGGACAACAGTCGCGTCGGTACGGTGTACTTCTTGATGTCTGAGGAAAACGTCGCGAAGCAGGTGGCACTACCCTGGATGAGCTTTGGCTCAGACGGCGGCGCCATGGCACCGCAAGGCGTGTTTCTGCGCTCCAGCACCCACCCCCGCGCCTACGGAAACTTTGTTCGGGTATTGGGAAAATACGCTAGGGACGAGGGCGTGATCAGTTTGACTGAGGCAGTGCGAAAGCTCACCTCGCTGCCGGCGAAGCATCTGAAAATACGCCAGCGCGGCGAACTCAAAGTGGGCAACTTTGCCGACATCGTGGTGTTTGACCCGGAGACCGTCACCGATCGCGCGACCTTTGTTGAGCCCCACCGCCTGGCAACCGGCGTCACCCATGTTTGGGTCAACGGCGAACGCGTGCTGGAGGACGGCGAACATACCGGCGCGACGCCGGGAAGAGTAGTACGAGGACCCGGCTGGGTTGGCTGGCAGTAAACGCTGAGCAAACGATTCCATTGAGAGCCAGAGAAAATGAGAGAAGTCATTTACTACGTTGCGACCAGTTTGGATGGTTTCATCGCACGAGCAGACGGCTCGTTGGACGGCTTCACGTGGGGTGATGAATTCGGCGCGCATCTGCTAGAGAAATACCCAGAAACGCTTCCACCACCTCTGCGCGGCGGTGATCCGACACGATCGGACAACCAATGTTTCGATTCCGTTCTTATGGGACGCAAGACCTACGAAGTAGGCCTGCAGGAAGGCATAAACTCTCCCTACCCGACATTGGATCAAATCGTATTTTCTCGCACTCTGGATACGGCTTCAGACAGCCCTATCCAGCTCGTGCGCGGCGGCGCGGCCAACACCGTCAGAGCGTTAAAAAAGGAAGCGGGAAAAGCCATTTGGTTGTGTGGCGGCGGAGAGCTTGGCGGGCTACTTTTCGGCGAGAAGCTCATTGATCGCCTTATCCTGAAAGTCAATCCAGTGCTATTTGGCACCGGTGTTCCGTTGCTCAACGCTCCAATGGACCAAGCGAATCTCGTGTTACAGGATCACCATGCGTTCCAGAGTGGTCATATGATTTTGCATTACCGCGTGAATCGATAGATTTACTCGTCTGATGCTGACTTGGTCCATGAGATCAGACGGTAGGGGTCATCCCCCCATCGAGCAGGACAAAGGCCTTGCCGTCAGTACTTTATGGTGCTGCAAAAAATCGATTTTGGGATGTGGCGGCGAAAGACCTGACCCCGATTTCCTGACCCCGATTTCCTTTCTTGAATGTGGCGGCGTAAGACACGGTCACGATGTCGGTTGAAAGTGGCTCGAAAAGAAATGGCCCCGATTGGGATCAGGTATTTCATAGCGAACTACCGTTACAGCTCATCAGCGCAAACGCGAGCGGCTGTCAATTGATGCCACGGACGAAATCGTTTCACACGTCTTCCCTGCTGATACAATCTAGCGAGCCCACGTTGGCCGAAGCAACTGTTAAAAGCTCTCCGAAAAAAGGAACTTCCCTCAGAATGTTGATACCCACTGGATGGCGCTTTGAGCGAAAAGACTGACACGGTAAATCTCCGCTTCGGACCCAACCTGCTGGATCTTGCATCGCGGCAACTCCTGCGAGACGGCGAGGCGCTGCCGATTCAGCCTCGGGTATTTAACCTGCTCACCTTTCTGGCGCAAAACGCCCACCGCGCGGTCGATAAAGACGAGTTGCAGGACGTGATCTGGCCAGG
Source organism: Lysobacterales bacterium (assembly GCA_045106555.1). Lineage (GTDB taxonomy): Bacteria > Pseudomonadota > Gammaproteobacteria > Xanthomonadales > SZUA-38 > JANQOZ01. Next base: position 39,342 of record JBGCET010000017.1, read on the forward strand.
CCAGGTGATCACGGAAGCGGCCCTTGCCCGTGCTGTAATGAAGGCGCGCAAGGCGGTTAACGACGATGCCACCCGCCAAGCGGTCATCAAGACGGTGCATGGTCATGGCTACCACTTTGTTGCCAACGTAGAACTCGAGCCAGCAGCGTCTGACGCCTCATTATCAGCCCCCTTGGCAGTATCTGGGACCTCAATACCGGCGGCGGAGGCAGCGCCATCAATGCGCCGTGGTGTTGGGCTCGTCGCCACAGCGGCGGTAGCTGTCTTGGTTGCGACCGGGTTGTGGCGGGTGTTCTCGCCTATCGACAGCGTGAACCAGGCGCCCGACATCGATGAGACGGCGCAATCGATCCCAGTCACCCTTGATCGTCAATCCATTGCCGTGCTGCCGTTCGCCAATCGCTCGGACCTTACTCAGGATCAGTACTTTGCCGACGGTATCCAGGACGACCTGCTGACCCTATTGTCAAAAGTGGGTTCACTAAAGGTTATCTCGCGAACCTCGATGATGCGCTATCGGGATGACGAACGCTCAATTCCCGAAATTGCAAAAGCGCTTGGGGTCGCCAATATTCTGGAGGGCGGCATCCAGCGCTCTGCCGGTCAGGTACGGGTCAATGTCCAGCTCATCGACGCCAACACAGACCAACACATTTGGGCCGAAACCTTCGACCGCAAACTGAATGCCGAAAACCTGTTTGCAATCCAAAGCGAAATCTCCCATCACATTGTGGACTCGTTGCAGGCGGCAATGGATGACCACGCCAGTCAAACCCTCAACGCTCCTCCGACCGACAATCTGGACGCTTATGCGGCTTTTGTTCAAGGTCGCCAGGCACTGGCACGCCGTACAAAAAAGTCGCTAAGTGAGGCCCGGACACACTTCGAACAAGCCGTCGAGCTGGATCCTGCCTACACCCTCGCTTATGTCGGGGTGGCCGATACTCTTAACCTCCTGAGCACTTACGGCACAGCAAGCCAGGCTGGCCTCTGGCCCCGCCGCCAATCCATGATTGATCGGGCGCTGGAGCTCAACCCGCAGTCCGGTGAGGCCTGGACGGCGTTGGCGGCACTGCGAGTCGATCAAGACCGGTCGGAGGAGGCAGAGCGCCATTTCCGGCAGGCAATTCAGTACAGTCCCAACTACGCGACGGCCTATCATTGGTACGCCTACCTGCTGGAGAATGCGGGCCGAGCCGAAGAGGCGCTCCCGTTGATCCGTCGAGCGTTGGAGCTCGATCCCATGGCGTCGATCCTAACGGTTCAATACGCGCGAGTGCTCTGGAAGCTGGGCCGGGTCGAGGGCGCAAACGCGGCTCTGCTCGAAGGACTGCGTCGCGACCCCCAGTTTTTGAGTTTTTACCTAAACATGGCCAACAACCTGCGCGAAATGGGAGACCTTGCTGTGTCAATGCAATGGATCCAGGCTGGCCTGAAGCTGGACCCAACGCTATTCCCACTGCAGATCATGGCGTGCAAGCGCCACCTGGATTTTGATGATGAGGCCGCTGCCGTGCAATGCTTCGATCAAATTGAGGAGACGTTCCCCGAAGCCTCTATTGGCGGCCGCCTGGAACTGCACGAATTTCGTGGCAACTTCGACCTGGCGCTGGAGGAAGCTCAGGCACTGGAGTCCCGCTGGCCCATGCCTTTTGCAAGACTGACCGTCGGCCGCAACCTACTTCATGCCGGATACTACCAGGAGGTTGTAACGCTACTCGATCAACATTGGCCAGAATTGCTGACCGGCAACAGTCCGTCCCCCACCAACCTTGATCAGCTTCAGGCTGCGGTGTTGGCGGGCCGAGCCTACTGGTATCTGGGAGAGAAGGAGCGCGCCAACGACGTTCTAGACCAAGCGCTCGCCTATATGACCACGCTGCCCCGAGTCCGGGGTGACGGGTATGGCGAGCTGGATGTCACGATTCACGTGCTGCGCGGCGAACACGTGCAGGCTATCACTGCGCTGCAAGACGCTGTGGATGCCGGCTGGCGAGACAACTGGTGGCGACTGCGCTACCCGTCTTACCGTGTCATGGACGACTCGCCGCAATGGCGAACCATCGTTGCTGAACTTGAAGCGGGTGCAGCTAGATCACGAGAGCAATACGTGGAGCTGAAAAACGAAGGGGCTTCGCTGTTCTGATCCTCAGATCGGCGACCCGCCGGACTCGGCATCGGTAGCTCTTTCGCGAAACGCCGCAAACAGCTCCCGTCCCATGCCGAAAGTTTCCTTAGCAGCCGCCAATACAGGTTTACGGGCTGCCAATTTGTCGGTCTCTATCAGAACCTCCAGCACACCGGATTCGCCATCCAGACGAACCACGTCACCATCGCGCAATCGGCCAATATTGCCGTCGCAAACCGCCTCGGGGTGCACGTGAATAGCCGCCGGCACTTTGCCCGACGCGCCCGACATTCGGCCGTCGGTCACCAACGCCACTTTGAAGCCCCGGTCCTGCAGCACGCCCAGAATGGGGGTTAGCTTGTGCAACTCCGGCATGCCGTTAGATCGCGGGCCTTGATGGGTAACCACGACCACCACATCGCGCTCCAGTTCACCGGCGTCGAACGCGGCAACCACCTCAGTCTGGTCTTGAAACACTCTCACTGGCGCCTCAATCACTCGATGTTCCGGCTTCACTGCGGACACCTTAATCGCGCCCCGACCGATATTGCCTCGCAGCACCACCATACCTCCGCTCGTGTCGAACGGGTCTTTACAGCCGCGTAAGATCTCCGTGTCGTGACTGGTGCTGGCACCGTCTTTCCACACCACGCAGTCGCCGTCCAAAAAGGCTTCTTGGCGATAGCGGTGTAAACCTTTTCCGGCAACCGTCTCCACATCATCGTGCAGCAATCCGGCATCCAGCAATTCACTGATCATGAATTGAACGCCTCCTGCGGCATGAAAGTGGTTCACGTCGGCCTGGCCGTTGGGATACACCCGCGCCAGCAACGGCACGGCGGCGGACAGAGCATCAAAATCATCCCAATCAATTACAATCCCAGCCGCCTTGCCGATAGCCACCAGGTGAATGAGATGATTGGTGCTGCCGCCTGATGCCAGCAACCCAACGATGGCGTTTATCAGAGACTTTTCGCTCACCACGTGGGCCAGCCTCTGAGGGCTTTCGCCATTGGCGCTGATGTTCACTGCCCGTGCTGTAGCGGCGCGAGTCAAGGCTTCACGAAGCTCCGTTGCCGGATTCACAAACGATGAGCCCGGCAGCTGCAACCCCATAAACTCCATCATCAGCTGGTTGGTATTGGCGGTGCCGTAAAAGGTACAGGTGCCCGGTGAATGGTAAGACGCGGACTCCGACTTCAACAGCTCCTCGCGACTGACTTTTCCTTCGGCGTAGAGCTGACGCACTCGCGCCTTCTCCGCGTTGGGTATGCCGCTGGGCATGGGCCCGGCAGGGATAAGCATCAACGGCAGATGGCCAAACGCTAACGAGCCAATCAGCAGCCCCGGTACAATTTTGTCGCAGATACCCAGAGCGACAACCGCGTCGAACATGTTATGACTCAAGGACACCGCTGTTGCCATCGCGATCACATCGCGACTAAATAACGACAGCTCCATTCCTGGCTGGCCTTGGGTCACGCCGTCACACATGGCGGGAACGCCGCCCGCCACCTGGGCTACGCCGCCGGCCTGCCAGGCAGCCGACTTTATGACGTCGGGGTAACGGCCGTAAGGCTGATGGGCTGACAACATGTCATTGAAGGCGGTGATGATGCCGACGTTGGCACGCCGAACTGACGACAAGGCCTCTTTGGTCGAAGCCTCTTCAGCCGCAATGCCGTGGGCCAAATTGCCGCAGGATAAACTGCCGCGACTACTGCCCTTGTCAGCCGCCACCTGCATCCGCTGCAGATAGTCAGCGCGGGTGCCAGCGCTGCGAGTGCTAACGCGCTCAGTTACACGTTCAAGCGTTTGATGGATCATAGCTTCAAACCCTGGTCTCTAAGATGGTATTTACGCCGACCAATAAACATCGACAGGTGCTCGTTGCTGATGAAGCACCGCCCGGACGGGCAACTGCTCGGTTGGGCCAGGTAACATCGCCCGGTTCAGAACGGCGCGCTTGTCCTCGCCGAAAATCAACAGACTGATGCGCCGGCTGTCCAACAATTTGCCAGCCGTCAAAGTAATCCGTTGGTGCTCCGAATCCGGCGGCGACATATCCACCATGGAGTCGCCGCTTTGCAGCGCCTCGGCCAGCTGAGGCGCGGTGGGAAACAGCGACGCGGTGTGACCGTCTGCACCCATGCCCAACATCGTGTGCACTGTGGGGGCCGGCAGCTCGGTAAGGTGCTGCTCGGCACCCTCCCGTTGAAGGTCGAAAAGTTTCGCGCGAGCGGCACGATCAACGGCCAGCTCACGGCGAATCATACCCAGGTTGCTGGCCGGGTCTGCGGCATCCACCTTTCGCTCATCGCTGGGCAGTACATGGATGCGAGCCCAGGGCAGTGGCGTTTTTGCCAGGGTGCTAAACACCTGCAGCGGCGAGGTACCGCCACTAACGATCAGCGTCGCGGCATCGTTGGACAGCAGATGCTGGCGTAGTTGTCGAGTGATGGACTGCGCCAGCGCCACGCTCGCCTCGGATCTAGAGGCAAATTGATGCAAGCTAACGGGCATCAGGTTCACGCCAGCTGCGCCCATCGCGGTCCAGCAGCAAAGAGGCATCTGAGGGCCCCCAGGTGCCCGCGACATAGGGCGACACCCGGGTGCCACTTTCCTGCCAACCCGCCCGAATCGCGTCGACCCAGGTCCAGGCAGCTTCAACTTCATCGCGGCGCATGAATAGCGCTGGATTGCCCCGTAGCACCTCCATCAACAGACGCTCATAGGCATCTGGGTAACGCGCTGAGTACGCTTCGGAGAAACTCAAATTCAGCGGTAAGGATCGCAGCTGAAAGCCACCCGGACCGGGTTGCTTGGTCACCAGACTTAAAGTCACGCCTTCATCAGGCTGCAGCCGAATAATCAGCCGGTTGGCCTCCAGCGCGCCGGAGGCCTGAGGGAAAATGCTGTGGGCCACCGGCCGAAACTGCAGCACAATTTCGGAAAACTTGTGCGCCAACCGTTTGCCGGTTCGCAGATAAATAGGGGTTCCGCTCCAGCGCCAGTTGTCGACCTCAGCTTTGATCGCAACAAAGGTTTCGGTAACGCTGTTTTCACCATCACTACCAAGTTCTTGAAGGTAACCTGGCACCGCCTCGCCACTGATGGCTCCGGCGCCATACTGACCGCGCACGGTCACCTGGCTAACATTGCTGGCATCAATGGGACGCAGTGAGCGCAGCACCCGCAATTTTTCGTTCCGCAGGTCGTCGTGGTGCATGCTGATGGGCGGTTCCATCGCTACCAGGCACAGTAACTGCAGCATATGGTTCTGCACCATGTCTCGCAGCGCCCCGGTGCCGTCGTAGAAGCCCGCTCGGTTTCCCACACCTAAACTCTCAGCCACAGTGATCTGAATGTGATCCACGCAAGTGCGTTGCCAAAGCGGTTCGAACAAAGAGTTAGCGAATCTCAGCGCAGCAAGATTCTGCACGGTCTCTTTTCCCAGGTAGTGATCGATTCGGTAAACGTTGGGCTCAGCAAATACGTCGCCCACCCCGTCGTTAATTTGCTGCGCTGTGGCCAGATCCGTGCCCACCGGTTTTTCCAAAACAATGCGCGACCGATCATCTTTGAGCCCAAACTCGCCCAACCGCGCCGCAATGGCGGTAAACAGGTTAGGCGCAGTTGCCAAATAGAACACGCGAATTCGCTGCCCGCTGGCATCCAGCGTCTCAGAAAAGTTGGCCCAGCCCTCGGCCGCCATGATGTCCAGCTGACTGTGGTGCAGGCGACTGGCAAAGCGGGCCCAGACAGCCTCATCCAGGTCCCCTTCTGACAGGTGAGCTTCCAACGCTTCCCGAACCAGAGTAACGAACTGTTGCTGATCAATTTGCGAACGGGACACTGCGACAATTCGGCTGTCGTCGGTAAATTGCGCATCTTTGTCCCGATGGTATAGGGCTGGCAGCAGCTTACGCTGAGCCAGATCGCCGGTGCCGCCAAAAATCACCAGATCAAACGGGTCTACCGGAACGAATTCAGCCATTAGCAACATACCCTGGGGTCGCAGACTGGAACGGGGGTCTTGCCTTGCTGACAATCTCTGTATGGGTCATAACAATTCTCTTGGTGCCTGTGAAAACGATGTTTATCGGGTTGAGAGCCTGTCCATATAACCGGCAGCTGCGCCCAGCAAGCCCAGTTGCTCAAATCGGGCCAGCTGCACAGAAATATCCGCCATCACGGATTGATAGCGACCTTTGGCGCAAAACCGTTGAGCAAAATGGGAGTCCGGCAGATGACCGACCAAGCGCTGAGTCAGTCCGCCAACCAGCACTACCCGCGATGCGCCGGTTGCCAGCGCTAGATCACCGGCGACCGATCCATAACTCATGCAAAATCGCTGCAATGCCAGGCGGAGTAGATCATCACAGTCTGGGCTCAACGCACGCTGCCAAAGCGCGGCGTCATCCAGCGGTGTAATTTCCCGTTGCTCAATCTGGGCAATACATTGCACAAGATTATTCAGGCCGGGACCGGAAACAATGCGTTCCACAGACACCCGCAGAAACCGCTCGCGCAGACGCCTCAGCATGGCCGACTCAAGCTCATCCAGCGGGGCAAAATCAATGTGCCCGCCTTCGGTCTCTATCACTCGGAACTGACCATCGCGGCGGCTGAGAATCGCCACACCAAGACCGGTCCCCGGGCCAATAACGGTCGTCATTTCTTCGCTGGGCGTAGCAGACCTATCGGGGCCGCTGAGGGTCTCCAACTCGTGGGCCTTGAGCAGCGCCACGCCATGGGCCATGGCTCCGAAGTCGTTCATCAAATGAACGGTTTTTAGGCCAAGCTCAGCGGCAAGCGTGCATCGATTCAAGACCCAATGGCTGTTGGTCGCTTGAAGGGTGTCGCCTCTGACCGGCCCTGCGAAACACACTGAGAGCGTATCGGGCACGGCAGAATTCAAGGTGCGTTTATAAGCGTTCCAGGCAGATGAAAGGCCGCTGAAACTGGCAGTTTGCAGGACTACAGGTTCGCCGAGGACTGGTCGCTGGCCGGGCTCAATGGTAGCGGCCGCAAATCTTACGTGAGTTCCACCGATATCTGCCGCCGTCAGCGTAACCGCCGATCTTGACTCACCCATCGGCTTCGGGATCTGCAGAGGCAGCCCCTCGCTTTGACGCCTGCCAGAAAGTACCCAGCAGGCGGCCTTGGAGACGACTTTCCAGAGCGAACAGACCGATTTCTATATGGCCCAATGGCGCGGCCAGTGGCAGAACCTGAACCTGCTCCGCGAGAGGACTGTTGTCGAGCACAATCTGTGGCACCACACCCAGCCCACGCCCTAAACTGACCATACTTACAATGGCTTCATTGCCAGCAACCTGCGCAGCCACGGTCGGTGTTACCCGGTGCTCCTTCATCCAGCGATCTACCCGACTGCGACCGACGCCGCGTTCCGGCAAGATCAACGGCTGCTCGGCCAAGAGATTGGCTCCGATGGCCTCAGCACTGACCTTCTCAGACGTTGAGCCAATTAGCTGCAGCGGGGACTGCGCAATAGACCGAAACGCCAAACCCGACGGCAGTCGGGTGGGCCGAACGCCAATGGCAATTTCTTCCTGGCCCGCCCGCACTCGATCCGGCGCCAAGTCCGGGTCGCCCGTTCTCAAACTGATTTTGACCCTTGGGTGATCGTCGAGGAAGTCGGTCAGCAATCGGTGCAGGTAGCTGTAGCTGGCAGTTACCGAACAATAAATGCGAATTTCCCCATCCAGCGAACTGGCCCCTTCACGCAAATCCTGACGCACCGCATCCCATTGGGCGAGGGTGTCCTGGGCATACTGTTGAAACCGTTCCCCGGCGGGTGTGAGCACCACTCGCCGATTGTTGCGTTCCATCAGCTGTGCCCCAACCACTTCCTCCAGCTGCGCAATACTACGGCTCAATGTGGACGGACTGATATTTAACTCACTGGCTGCCCTGCCGAAATGCAGCGTCCGGGCCAATGCGGAAAAACTGGTCAGGTGGCGAAAATCCATAATTGCTCAATTTGGCACATTACGATGATTATATTTCATTTTTATAACTAATGTGAGTACCGTAAGCTCTGCTCAACAACGAATAATGGATTCCAGCAACAATGAAAATTTATTACGACAAAGATTGCGACCTGAACCTGATACAGGGCAAAAAAGTCGCCGTGATTGGCTATGGCTCTCAGGGCCATGCTCACGCGCTAAACCTGCAGGACTCAGGCGTGGACGTAACCGTTGGCTTGCGCGACGATTCCGCCTCGGTCGACAAGGCTCGCCAGGCTGGGCTGAAAGTAGCCCCGGTCAGTGAGGCCGTGTCCCAAGCGGATTTAGTGATGGTACTTACCCCGGACGAATTTCAATCCGCCCTGTACAAGGAGCAGATTGAACCGAATATGTCCAAAGGCGCCACCCTGGCTTTCGCCCACGGGTTTGCCGTGCATTACAACCAGGTGGTGCCGCGGGCCGACCTGAACGTGGTGATGATTGCCCCCAAAGCGCCAGGTCACACGGTGCGCAGCGAATTTGTGCGCGGCGCAGGTATCCCGGATCTGGTGGCGGTATTTCAGGATGCCACCGGTGATGCGTTGGCGCTTGCCCTGTCTTACGCCAGCGGTATTGGCGGTGGACGAACCGCGATTATCGAAACCACCTTTAAGGACGAAACTGAAACCGACCTGTTTGGTGAACAGAGCGTGCTGTGTGGCGGCTGCGTGGAACTGGTGAAGGCTGGCTTTGAGACCCTGGTTGACGGGGGCTACGCGCCAGAACTGGCCTACTTCGAATGCCTGCACGAGCTGAAACTGATTGTCGACCTGATGTACGAAGGCGGCATTGCCAACATGAACTACTCCATCTCCAACAACGCGGAGTACGGCGAGTACGTCACCGGACCGAAGGTGATCAATGAAGAGTCCAGAAAGGCCATGCGCCAAGCGCTGGCAGACATTCAGTCCGGTGAATACGCCAAGAAGTTTATTTCAGAAGGCGCAACCAACTATCCATCGATGACCGCGCAGCGACGTAACAATGCGGCTCACTTGATTGAGCAGGTCGGCGGCAGACTGCGTGACATGATGCCGTGGATTACCGCCAATAAACTGGTTGACCGAGAAAAAACCGCCGGCCAATAAAAAACTGGCCGGGCCACCCATCCATAGGCGACCCGGCCAGCGTTCTTCCTTGATCGGTTAAGCGATTACAGTGCGAGGTGCTTAATGGCACTCTCAAGCTTGGTGCGCTTGGCCAGCAGGGTTTGATCGACGTTGGCTTCTCCCTGGTTTTCGACCAGGATTTCAATTCTGCCAAGCTCCACAGAAATATCGTGGTACATGGCGACTCGGTTGGTTCGTTTGGTTTTGGCTTGGGTCATGGCGATCTCTCCTTGCGTTGCTGCCGTTTCCATGAAAGCAATGTACCCAAAGCTGAGCCCCAAGTGTTTGAAGAAATGTTACGTCGGCCTTTTTTCCGTTAACGAATGTTAACCGGGCCCCTCAGGGTGAGTGTTTTCTCACTTTTGGGCGTTTTTCGTCAGCAAGGACAGCATCTCGGACTTCAATTCAGCCACCATTTCCGTGTGGTGACTGCCGGTACCAGGGCCAGAAAACCCACTGTGAATTTTCTGCACTTTGTGGTTTTTGTCCAGAAAAATCGTGGTTGGGTAGGCGGTTATATTGTCAATAAAGTCCAGTGTGTCTGCCGCGTCACCTTTGTCGAAGGTGCCGGCCAACAAGAGTTCATAGTCAATATCGTGACGCGCTTTGAACCGCCCAATCATTTCCCTGTCACGCTCAACATCACCGGTGTACTCAAACGCCAAACCAACAATTTCCAAGCCCTGATCCCGGTATTCTGAGTACCAACGGCTGAGAATTGGTGCCTCGTCGTTGCAGTTTGGGCACCAAGTGCCAAACAAATTCAGCAACACCGGCTTTCCCGCATATCGGGGGTCACTCAAGGAAACGGTTTGACCCTTCAGGTTTTCAAAAGCAAAACTCACGCCCGCTACGCCATCAGACATCGCGACCTGTGCCCAGGCGTCAGGCAAAATCTCTTGGCCTTCGCTGGCGCGAGATGCCTTCCACGTGGCGTGATAGGTCTCACGAGACCAGAAATCCCCTACCAGAGACCCATCGTCATTGAGTGCGGCATCAAATAAAAACACATGGCCACCGTCAAAGGCGGACAGACGCAACCGGCCCTGTTCAAAGGAACCGGCCAAGTAACGATAGTCACCCGTGGGAGTCATGAATGTGCCGCTGACCTGCTTGCCCGTCTGCACAAACTCCCCCCGGGCAGGCTCATTGCCATCTTCGTCGGTAAACTCAACCGCCCAAGTACCGCTGATATCAACGGTTTCAGATTGCCCCGGCAACGGCAGAAACCGCACCGCCATGCCCCGGGTTGCGCTGAACGGAAGGCTGGAGTCCACGCCGTTTTCATAAGTTTTTCGCCAGCGCCCGCGCATCACCGCACCGTCAGCTGAAACTTCGGCGGTTATCTCCGAGTCGTACCAACGGTAGGTCATCTCAATGTGCTGACCGTCTCGGGTTACCTCGCTGAAGGGAACAACCTCCTCGCCATTGAGTACGTGGCCACTGCTTTGATCGTTACCAATGACCAGCTCAAAGGGCAGTTCCCCACCTGGTGAGGTCAGCACCGCACGCCACTGTCCTGCGATGGAAACCGGCGCAGAAGTCGACTCGGTGCCAGAACCGGAGGCATTGTCTTCCGACGAACACCCCAGCATGCTCAAGACGAGCACTACCATTGCGATTTTTCCGTTCATGCAAATTCCTCAACTCTGGCTTTCACCAATTCAATATGACTGCGCAGATGGTACAGCTCATCGGCATAGGACAATGGCGTTTCCACCTGTTTCACTTCCTGCTCAAGGCGCAAGATCGACGCCGTGAGTTCGCTGCTGACGCCGTCACCATCCAACCGGGCTTCCAGTGAGCGCAGATCTTCGTACCAACGATAAATCCGCGAGCGCACACGCCAACGATAAACCGGTGGAAAGACCCGAATCAATGGCAACACCAGAGCCAGCAGCGGCACCAGCATGACGATCAGGCGATCGATCAATGTGGCGGCCCAGAACGGAAGAATACTCTGCAGGAACGATGGGCCACGCTCGTGGAAGCGACGGGCTTCATCAGCGAGCGGCAGTGACAGATATTGCGCTGACGGAAACGTACCTCGATCATGAAACAACCCCGCCTGGCCAACAATGCGTGGCGAGGCCATCAACAAGAGATCGATCAGCGCCGGATGTAAATCTTCTCGAGCTACCAGCATGGCCGCAACACCCACCAGGTGCTTTTTTTCAGCCGGTCGATCGTTGGCCAGATCAATGGCACCTGGCGGCAGTGAAAGGGCCGACAGATATCTCTTATGCAGAGGGTACGCCGATGCTCGGGGTAGATGCATCAGCGCCACGTTGGGCATTTCCAACATCTGGCGAACTTTCGGCGATGACTCGCCGGCCACCGTCATCACCGCATCCAGCTGACCATTGTTCAATAGCGCCGCTGAATTTTCCGAGGCGAAATTGTCCATCGCAGAGATATCAATGCCGTTGAGTTGAAACAGTTCGTCAACCAATGTTCGGGTGCCGCTGCCTTCCGCGCCATGATCTACTCGCAGGGCCGCCAAGTCCCCCAACTGCTCTGCCGGTAGCCCGTCACGTAAGAATATCCAAAGCGCCTCAAAATACAGGCTGGCCAAGGCTCTAACCTGCATGTCTTCGGTGTCAGACATTTCGGTACCCCCCTGCATCAGAGCCAGGTCCACAGATCCCGATGCCAACAGTTGTGCATTTTCACGACTGCCGGCGGTGGTTTTGAGCACCAGCTCAATACCGTTGTCCGCAAGCTCTTTTTTCATTGCCAGGCCAAACTGTTGATAGGCTCCATCGACTCCGCCGGTCGCCATTACCACCCTTTTGGGCGGCGCTGGCTCCACAAACTGGTAGGCCAGCAGAAAGCCGCCGACAGCCAGCGCAACGGCCAGCGCACTGCTGCCCAATAAAGGTCGGTTCATCCCATTTCCTCTTCGTCTGGTCGCAGGGTAGTTACCAGGCCGATGACGCTGATTAACAGCCAACACACCTCGATCACAAAGGCGGATAAATTAAAGTCCACCCAAAGCGACACCAGAATCAGCAGCGCTCCCAAGGCATTCGCTGCGTAATAGCGCCAATCCTGGGCACTCAGCCAGCCTTGTTGCAAAGACCCAAAAGCGACTAGCAGCGATACGACGCCGCAAATTCCCAAGACATCATGAATTGCCATTTTGATTCAGCCCGTTTAGCCTGCATACAGCCATTTGGCCAACCCGCAAGGCGCAAAAAACATCACCGCATTCTATCCCACTCAACTGGTGCGCTGTCCCATTCGAAACGTAACGAAACCGCTCGCCGGTCTTTCTAGCCTCTGTACCCACGCCCTGATGGCGATTTTCATCGCCATCACGATAGCGCCAGAGGCAACGGCCCGGGTAGACAGCCTGCGAATACGTGACCGGCTCACCATCGAAGCCACCGAGCATTACCCGGCCTACGAGCGACTGTCAGGTACAGTCCGCTTCAGCGTTGATCCGGCGATCAAGGTCAACCGAAGGATCAGCGACATTTCACTGGCAAAAACCACCCATCCCCACGAATGGGTCATGGCCAACGCCAATTTCATGATCCTGCGCCCGCTAACCGCTCCAGCCAATCCGGTAGCTCTGCTTGAAATATCCAATCGCGGCGGAAAGGCAGCACTCCGGTATTTTCAAAATGCCAAGTCTTCTTTGACACCCAGCTTGCCCGAACACTTTGGTGACGGGCTGCTGATGCGCCAAGGCATCACGCTGGTGTGGGTGGGGTGGCAATGGGATGTACCCAATGATGATCCCGCGAAACTACGCCTAGAGGTCCCCGAAGCGCCCAGTCGCGACCCGGTTAACTACGGCCTGGTGCGTTCCGACTGGGTAGTCGATAAGGCTGCGCGGTTGTTACCGCTGTCTCATCGCAATCATCAAGCCTATCGCCCCGCCCGTTCCGTGGACCCCAGGAACGTTCTTACCCGCCGCAGGAGCCGAGAGGGCCAGCGTGAGGTGGTGCCCAGAAACCAGTGGGAATTTGTGTTCGAACGCAATGCACTGGGCGCAAAGGCGCCTCATCTGAAAATTGACGACGGTGCCCAGCCTGGGTTTATCTATGAACTGACCTATGTGGCCAAGGACCCCAAACTGGCAGGTATGGGACTGGCTGCAGTCAGAGATATGGCCAGTTGGCTCAAGCATGACGCCAGAGAGGATCTGAGAGTCAATCATGTGCTGGGGTTTGGCGTCAGCCAGACCGGCCGTTTCGCCCGCCACTTTCTGTATCAGGGGTTTAATGAAGATGAGCAAGGCCGGCGGGTGTTTGATGGCTTGCTCATTCACACCGCAGGCGCAGGGCGCGGTAGCTTTAATCATCGATTTGCTCAGCCGTCTCGAGATGGGCATCGATATTCCGCGTTTTTCTATCCAACCGATGTGTTTCCGTTTAGCAGCGCTAGCCAAACAGACCCCATCACCGGCAATCTCGATGGCCTGCTTGCAGCTTACAACAACGCCGCCCTGCTCCCGAAAATCTTCTATACCAACAGCGGTTACGAGTACTGGGGGCGTGCCGCCGCGCTCATTCATACCCGAGTCGACGGCGCAGCCGATATGCCACCGCTGGCCAACGAACGCATCTATCATCTGGCATCGGGTCAGCATTACGTTGGCCCCGGCCCCAGTGACGAAGAATTGCCGGAAAATGGTATCTGGCCGCACAACCCACTGAACTTTTTGGTCAATCTTCGAGCATTGATCATGGGTTTGAACGACTGGGTGGTGAACAATACAGCACCGCCTGAAAGTCGCTACCCGAGCATCGCCGATAAAACCCTGGTATCGCTGGACGACTATCAGTTTCCTGCTATCCCGGATGTTGCGGTGCCCAACGTTGCTCATGTTGCTTACCGAGCAGACTACGGCCGGCGGTGGCGCCAGGGTATTGTCGATAAGCAGCCTCCCACGCTTGGCCCCCGCTTTCCCTCTTTGGTGCCGGCAGTGGACGCCTATGGCAATGAATTGGGCGGAATCCGCAATCTGGAAATCGCTGTGCCCGCCGCAACGTTTACCCCTTGGTCTTTGCGAGAAGGGCTACCTAACCCCTCTGAACTCAAAGACTTTCAGGGCATGATGGTTGCACTTCGACACTGTCAGATTTTGAACGACGACCGCCCCGCTCTGGCACCGGAGATACCGCTCAGGGAAATTCAGTTGGCCGCAGAAAAGCTGATTGAACAAGGGTACGTGCTGGCCGAGGATCGGCGACAAATTACCGACCGAGCCCTATCCCTGCACCGCTGGGCTAGAGACATCCCGTGCCGCGAGACCCCAGCGGCAATTGCGAGTGGCGATCAACGCTGACGCCTTACTGGCTGCCCCATAAAGTTCGCCTCCCAGCGGTCGATATTCCTCCAAGGTCAGGCCCAAGGGCCAGTCAGCGCTCGCATCACAGTGATGCCTGTCTGAAATGGAAATTAGTGTCACAAACCTCTCTGTTGCCGATGATTTACCGGATTTCAGCGGTTTTTTCCGTCACCATTCGGCTCCGACAAAGAGTTAACGCCAGGAAGGCAGATGTTTTTAGTCAAAAAATACCGTGGTTTTACTATGGCGGAATTGCTGGTAGTAGTGATGATTGCGGGTATTTTGGCCAGCATCGCGGTACCCGGGTACTCACAGTATCGGGACCGGATCGACAACACTACGGCGCTGGCGGATATCCAGGAAATCGAGCTGGCAATCGAGCGGTTCTGGGCTCGCAGAGGACGGTTTCCCGAGACCTTGGAAGACGTCAATATGCACACAAAACTCGACCCATGGGGCAATCCCTACCAGTACCTGAACATAGCCAACACGTCGGAAAAAGACCAACGTCGCGGCCATACCGGTAAAGGCAGAGATAAGCAAAACATGCGCAGAGACCGCAACCTTAAACCGATTAACAGCGACTTTGACCTGTTTAGCGCTGGCAAGGATGGTGATTTCAAACCGCAGCTGAATGCGAAAGCCAGCCGCGATGACATCATTCGCGCCTCAGACGGGCAGTATGTAGGGCTCGCCGAAGACTACTGACGTGCAAACCTCCAGTCTCCCCACACGCATCGGCCGACGACTCTTCGCCGCCTTCCTTGTGGTGGCGGCGGTGCCAGTGGCGACCATCAGCCTGTATGCTTTTGGTCACTTCACCTCAGTGGTGACTCTTCAGCAACAGCGCCAGTTGGGTGATGCTCTGCGCTCCCAAGGGCACCTGCTCCTTGCAAGGCTGGAAGAGGCCCAAACCACGCTGAAAACCGCGTCGGAAAATCCGCTTCCGCTGGCCTTCCTCAGTATCAGGCGAGTGGCCAATAAGACTGACCAGCTGAGCCGTTCCACTTTGTCCACCACTGACGGCGCACTGGTTTTACAATTACCAGCGGGCGAAGAACTGATAGAGGGCGCGATAGACCCCCAGTGGCTGTGGTCAACATCAGTATCTCTACCGCCTCGAGTCGCCATGTGCATCGAATCCACGGAGGCTGGCCTGTTACTTTACTGTGGCGACCAGGATGGTTCAGATTTCGATGTGCAACGGATGTTGGAGCAGTTACCCCAAGACACGACCTACGTTAGCCAATTGGAATATGGGGGACGCCAGTTCGACGTGGCGCAATGGGAGTTATTTTTAAACAGCAGGCTGGCTGGCGCCAGCTGGCGCCTGACGGCCTTCAGAACAGCAGACGACTTTGTCAGTTCGCTGGCTCTCGGTAGAGTTTTTCCCTCATTGGTGGCTCTGTCGATCGCCGTCGCAGCCTTGTTTTCGTTGATCTTGCTACGCAGACGTCTGAAGCCGCTGCAGCTCTTGACTGCAGCAACCGCGAGGGTCAGCCAATCGAATTTTTCTGAGCCTGTAGAGATTGAGGAGTCCAATGAGTTTGGCGAATTGGGCGAGAGCTTCAACGCTATGATGGAGCGCTTGCATGAGGAGGTCAGTCGTTACCGTATCAACGCCGAAATTGACCGTCTCATATTGCAAAGCGAATCTACTGAAACCGTCCTGAACCTGATTCTTGGAAGGGCTTTTGTCTTTGTTGACTGCGAAATCTTGACCATAGGCGTTGTCGATCATCGCCAGAAGAACCGCGTTTTTTCCCAAAGCACCCGGGCAAGTGATGGTGTAGTTGGAAACATCAGCTCTTTTTCCCTTAGCCCACCAGACCTGGCCTTGATTTCCAGCGCAGACCGTCCTGTGAATCTGGACAATCAATGGTTAGGAGCTCAAACAACATTCGAGATGGGAGCCGGGAAAACCCTGATGCTCGGCATCAACTGGCATTCCAAACCATTGGGGTTTCTTATCGCCGGAGTGGGTGGCGACCACGATGATACGTTGTTATTGCGCAATCAGCTTGTAGAATTACGGGACCGGATTGCCGTCACACTGACGGCCGCGGAAAAAGAACGAGCGCTATTCACCCAGACAAACTTTGACCCGCTCACGGGTCTGCCAAACCGGTTCCTGCTGGAAGACCGCTTAGCCCGCGCATGCGATTCCACCGGCAGCAATGTGGAGCAATTTGCTCTGATTTATCTGGACTTGGATAATTTCAAACTGGTGAACGATTCCCTGGGACACAATGGCGGCGATATCTTGCTCCGTAGCGTCGGTCAAAGACTGAGAGACTTTGTCAGTCAAAGTGATACGGTAGCGCGGCTTGGCGGCGATGAGTTTGTGATCATACTGCACCGCTGCGGCGACCCTGCCATCGCGAATCAGTGGACCGAGCAAATGATCCAGTCCATCGCAAGCCCGGTTGATATTGAGGGCCAAACGGCTCAGGTTAGCGCCAGTGCAGGCATCGTCCTGTATCCCCAAGACGGCAAATCGCCGGAGGCACTGCTACGCAATGCTGACGCTGCCATGTATCGGGCCAAAGATCTTGGCCGAAATCGATGGACATTTTTTACTGAGGATATTAACCAGGATATTACTCGTAAATTTCAAATTCTTACGCGACTTCGTATTGCCCTGAAAACCCAGGAGCTGGCCCTGGCATTTCAACCGCAGATATCCCTGTCAACCGGTGAAATCAGCGGCGTTGAAGTGCTGGTCCGCTGGCCAAATTCTGGCGTCTCGGCCGGTGAACTGGTCGAGGTGGCCGAACAATATGGACTGATAGGACAATTGGGGCAGTGGGTGCTGGAAAACGCTTGTGCAGCCTACACAACGTTGGAATCACACTGCAGACCGCCCCGTCTTGCGGTGAACGTTTCAGTTCGGCAGCTGGCAGACCATGATTTCGTCAAATGCGTAGACGAATGTCTGTCCAAATACGCTCTGGCCCCGGAGCATCTGGAGCTGGAAATCACCGAATCCCTGCTGGTAGACGACGTCAACCTCATTAGCCAACTTGAAGCCCTGAAAGCCACAGGCATTACGTTGGCGTTGGATGATTTCGGCACAGGGTTTTCTTCACTCACCTACCTGCAAAAACTGCCCGTCGACTACATCAAAATTGACCGCTCATTTGTTGTCGACGTAGATACCAACGCTTCACAGCGTGGCTTCGTGTCTGCGGTGGTTCAGTTAGCCCACTCACTGGGTAAGAAGACTATTGCCGAAGGTGCAGAAACGCCGCAGGAGCAAGATCGATTACGAGAGCTGGGCTGCGATCACCTGCAGGGTTACGTGTTTTCGCGGCCAATTATGGGAATCGATCAACTAGCAGAGTTTGTTGACAAACATCGCCGATCAACAAAAATTGCCAGCCAGCTGTCGGGCTCACCGCCAGATGGCAACTTGTTCAAAGAATCAGCTTCTGCCTGACAGGCTGGGCGGCATCGGGCAATGAAGTGCGGCGCAGACCGCACGGAGCAATTCCACTTCTTCCAAGGTGACCTGTCCGTCGTGGGCCAGGGTCGTGATAGCGGCCTCAATTAATGCCTGTTTGAACATGGGTTTCAATTCATCGACTTGGGCTAAACTCGCGTCCAGCGTGGCAACCCACTGGGTGGGCACCGTGTAGGTACTGGAGTCCATCGGAAACAGATGGTTGATACCCGACTGATAGGCATGACGAGCCGCGCTTTCCTGCTCATGCCCAGCGTCAGCCAGTACAGCCAGCAGCTGCGACGCCGCCTCGCGGCATTGCTTCAAACTGGCGTCTCCACGGTCCACCGTGTCGGGTCGAATGGATTCTTCCAGATACTGGCTGATCACTTTGGAAAGTGCGTACTCAAACACTGACACTTCGCCGTCAGCACGGATGAGCCGGCCAATGACTGCCAGATAGGTCCGAATCGCCTGGCGCGGTCGGCGCTTCACCGCAGGAAAGGCCAGTTCCACCAGAGGCAAGCGGTGCAATGCGGGCAGCGCATCGGTGGCGCTCAGGTTGTCCTCCACCCGCTGACGATGATTGGCCCCCATACCAGACTCGATGATCTCCAGCTGATGACCGCGCATGACGGGATCGGTATCGAGCAAGAGCGCGAGCACAACGTCGACTGCGTGCTGCACCGAGCGAGCGCGCTCCAGCAGCTCCGGTGGCAAGTGGTCAATCAGCAGTTCAGCGTAGGCTACGTGATCCCAGCTCGGGTTCCCGACCTCCGCCATCAGCTCTTGGGGTTGCGCAGATACCGTGGTTTGTCCGGCAAAACCCATGGCGCCAGTGTCATGAGCCGGCGCAGGACCGGCGTCCATTGGCGGCGGCTCCAGCGCAATTCTGGCCGCCAGCTGACGAATTTCGCTGGGATCAAAGCGCGAGTCGATGGCTCGGATGCGGTCCTCCAGATTTGGATGGGTGGCGAACATCCGCCGGCCCACACCGTCAGCAAACAGCATGTGGCCCACCTCCTCTGGGTCTGCGGCCTCGATTCGTCCGTGCTGAGAGACGGCAGCAATCTTTTTTAATGCGCCGCTGATGCCGTCGGGGTCGCGAGTAAACTGCACCGCTGACGCGTCAGCCAGATATTCTCTTTGGCGCGATACTGCGGCCTGGATCAAACGGCCGAAAAACAGCCCAACAAACCCAATAACCATCAGCGAGCCACCCACAAACACCAGCGGTGCCCCATCCTTTTTTGATCCGCCATGATAGGTCACTCGCAAGATCTGACGGCCGGCGAGGCCAATGACCAAGATGCCAAACAGCACCCCCATCAAGCGGATATTCATCCGCATGTCGCCATTAAAAATATGGCTGAACTCGTGGGCAATCACGCCCTGCAACTCGCTGCGAGTGAGGGTCTCAAGGCAGCCTCGAGACACTGCCACTGCGGCGTCGCCAGGTGCATATCCTGCAGCAAACGCATTGATGCCACTCTCCGCTTCCAGCACGTAAACCTCTGGCACGGGGACGCCGGAGGCCAGCGCGATTTCTTCCACCACGTTACACAGCTGACGGCGTTTCGGACCGGTGGCATCCGGCGATATCAAGGTGCCGCCCATGGAGCGAGCCACCACCCCACCACCACCGCGAAGCACCGCCATCTTGAACAATGTGGCGCCGCCAATGGCCGCAATGACAAACAGCGATGACCAAACCAGAACCATGGGGTTTTGACTCACCCACTGAAAGGTGGGCATCGCCACGTCCTGTTCCGAGTTGCTGATACTGGCCGCAACCACCAACACCACCAGGTCTACCGCCACCACGATGGCGGCAACGGCCAACAGGAAAACGCCAATCAGACCTCGCGTCTTTGTCCGCGCCTTGTCCTGTTGTTCAAAGAAATTCATGGTGTGAGCCTTCCTGACTCAATCGATAGCCAGCCACTGCCCCAGTGTGGGGCAGCGGCATCGCGGCAGTGATCAAAATTCGACTTTGGGTGCCTCCCGCACCACAGGGTCTTCAATCTCCAGCAGGTTGGCTTCATCAAAATTGAATGAGCCGGCTACCAGGTTGCTGGGGAAGGTCTCACGGGCATTGTTGTAATTCATGACCGAGTCATTAAACGCCTGGCGCGCAAACGCCACTTTATTTTCCGTTGTGGTGAGCTCTTCTGTCAGCTGCATCATATTTTCGTTGGCCTTGAGGTCTGGGTAGCTTTCCACTAACGCGAATAACTTGCCCAAGGCGCCGCTCAACATATTTTCAGAACCCGCCAACTGCTGCATGGCACCCGCATCACCCGGGTTGTTGGTGGCACCCTTCAGACCGCTGACCGCTTGATTTCTAGCCTGGATAACCGCTTCAAGGGTTTCTTTCTCGTGATCCATGTAACCCTTGGCCGTTTCTACCAGGTTGGGAATCAGGTCGTGGCGCCGGGTCAGCTGCACATCAATCTGAGCAAACGCGTTCTTGTAGCGGTTGCGCTTGGTCACCAAGCCGTTGTACAGCGAGATCGCAAACACTATCGCCGCAATGATCAGGCCGAAAAAAATCCACCCCATAAGGTTTCTCCCAAGAGAATAAAAAATGATTATGCCAGAATTTTCAGTAGCTTGAGTGAGGCCTTAGTCATGTGTAATCAACCTCCATGGGTGGCGGCAGCGTCCAATGCCGGGTAAGCTGCTGCACGATGTTTGTCGTACGTCAGTCTTGCAGTTCCACAAAAGGCCAGACCCTACGGGGGTCCCGGCTGTGCTGCATGGTGGTTCTTGCTTTCAGCCTGCTAGCGGGCACATCGGTTTCCGCCGCTGACGAACTTTCTTCTGCCCTGACCCAGCTGAACAACGATCTGGAAAGCCTGAGTATGGCCCCCAATATGATGGGGCTGGGCGTGTGCGTGATCGACAACAACGCAACCCGACTGCTGAAAGTACAAGGCCGACGAGATCTTGGCGGCTCCGCGATCAATGCTGAGACCCGTTTTCGGCTGGCCTCGGTGTCCAAAGGTTTTGCAGCAACAACGGCCGTTTTACTCGACCAGCAGGGCAAGCTTGATCTGAACGCCAATGTCGGCGCGATGATTCCCTACTTCACCTTGCCCAATGCGGACGAAGTGGACCAGGTCAGCTTAACTCATCTACTGAGTCACCAACTGGGGCTGCCTCCCAACGCTTACGACAATTTGCTGGAAGCCGGCAGAAAACCCCGCGATATTGTGCCGAGGTTTTCCGAGGTTGAGGCCTTGTGCCCAGCGGCAGACTGCTACGGGTATCAAAACGTTGGGTTTAACCTGATTGCCGAGGCCATCGAAACCCGCACCGGCGTAACTTATCAGGAGCAGGTTGAGCACCGTTTGCTGCAACCGCTGCAAATGGCGGATTCCGGCTTTGGTCAGGGCCATCTGAAACATGATGACAATTGGGCCCGCCCCCACCGTGGCCGAGGTCGTTTTCTGCGCCGCAGCACCGTGAACGATAACTATTATCGGGTTCCCGCTGCCGCCGGCCTCAATGCCAGCACCGGGGACTTATGTCGCTGGCTGGGGGCACACCTGGGATCCCATCCCGATGTAATCAGTGAACAAACGCTCGCCCAGCTGCGCGCGCCGCAGGTGTTTACTCGGGCCGAGATGTACCGCGGCCGTTGGCGCCGCACACGACTGAAAAGCGCCCACTATGGACTGGGCTGGCGCCTTTATGATTACGCCGGGCACTCCATTGTTTTTCATGCTGGGTCGGTCAGCGGATACGGGGCTGTCGTTGCCATACTGCCCGATCAGAAAGTCGGCCTGGCGGCCGTTTGGAATTCAGAAAGCACCCGACCATGGGGGATCCTTCCCAGTTTCCTGGATTCGTATTTTGGCTTGTCACAGCAAGACTGGATGAAACTGGAAAGCCTGAAACTCAGCGGCGCGCCAGCAGCCTCTGGGGGTGCTCTGGCACCCGAACCTTGAGCGACCAGCACACGCCCGACGGACGTGGGTCAAGCGGGGTTGCCTAGAACCTTTGTGTTGTTAAATCTGTGCACCTTGTGCAGGTCACATTATGGGGTGCTGCACCCTTAGATTGTTTGCTCTAGCCTCAGCGCGGAATATTGTGCTCATTGACGACCATATGACTGGAGTGCAAACACAATGAAAACGATGAACACCTCACTGACCCAATCTATCCAAAAGGCTAACACCGCAGCTCGCGAACTGCGTTTGGCCGGCCTCGGCATCATTTCCCGAGTGCGCAGCAATGCCAGCTCGCTGTTCGCCGAACTGGTGGATGAAGGTCAAGACGTGCAGGACAAGGCGACGCAGGCATTGTCTGGCTCGGTGCAGAAGCTACGCCAGGAAATTGACGGTCGAGTGCAAATTCGTTCCACCGTTCAGCAGGCTCGAGAGCAAGCCGCAGCGGCGGTCAGCAAGAACTCCGAACGACTGGAGTCGATGGTGCAAAACCAACTGACCAAGGTGCTGGGACTGGTAGGCGTTCCAAGCAAGTCAGACATCAAGAAGCTTGACTCTCGGGTGGCCACGCTGCGTCGTGAAATTCGCAGCATCAAGCCCAAGCAAGCCAAAGCCGCCTGAACCTTTGCCCAATGAGGCAAGCCCGTTAGACGCCAACGGCCGCAGCGAAAGTTGCGGCCGTTTTTTACAAAGAGTTGTAGATAAAGGTCACGATTTGCGCTGGCTTGATAAAGGTGGTGCCCCAGGTTGCATCCCATTGCGCGCCAGGTTTTACGTCGATGACTTCCTGCAACGTTTTCCCGCTGCTTTTCAATTCAGCGACTCGATCCCGTAACGCCACCAGCATGTCCCGATAGGCCTGCATGTCCTGCCGAGTGGAGAGGGCGCCATGGCCTGGGATAATGTGGGTGTCCGCATTAGCTAACATCAGACCTTTGTTGACCGCATCAATAAGCCCGCCAATACTGCCGCCGGAATCCAGATCAATAAACGGGTACATCCCGTTAAAAAACGTGTCACCCATGTGCAGCACGTTGGCCTTGGCGAAATAAATTAACGCATCACCATCGGTATGGGCATTGGGTGCGTGGATTGCATGCACGCCGCCGTTCATCTGCAGCGTAACCCGTTCGGTAAAAGTAATTCGCGGCAGCGCAGCAGGTGGCGAAGCCGGGATGGTGCGGTTGAACATGGTGGAGACGTGTTCTGCAGACATGCGCTTGTGCACATTGTCGTGAGCAACAATCACGCTGCCGGATGAACCAAATGCTTCGTTACCGCCAGCATGGTCTCCGTGCCAGTGGGTATTAACCACAAAACTCACCGGCTGCAGCGTAATCTGGGCAATGGCGGCGCGAATCTTCTCGGCCAGCGGCGCATACTGATCGTCAACAATAAAGGCGCCATCGTCCCCTACCGAGAGACCAATGTTACCTCCGGCTCCCTGCAGCATGAATACGCCGTCAGTCACCTTGATGGTTGAAATTTCCACTTTGGAAAAATCCTGGGCACCTGCAGAGAGAACAAAAAGTGCAGTGAAAACCACTGCGGCTGACTTTAGCGGACGGTTCATGGCGTTTTCCAGTTGGCGATCCAGCGTTAGATTATGACAATCCGCCGGTCGGCGCGCCATGGCTTATAATGCGCCCTGAATTTCATCGAGCAGCACTATGACAGACTCCAGCCCCCTGGGTGGCGCCCTCACCCGCCGTATTTTGATCGGCATGGCCATTGGCGTGGTGATTGGAACTGCAATCAACGTCAGCGGTTGGCAGTGGGGCCAAGAAACCCTCGCGCTGGGATTTTTTGACCTGCTGGGCCAGTTGTTTCTCAAACTTCTGAGAATGTTGATGGTACCGGTGGTGCTGGTTTCGCTGATCTGTGGCGTAAGCTCACTGGCAGATCCGAAGGAACTGGGCCGCCTGGGTGGAAAAGCGGTTGGCCTGTACATGCTCACAACGGGCCTGGCCATTGCGCTGGCAATCAGCGTCGCCAGCATTGTCGGACCCGGAGAGGGCTTTTCACCTCCAGAAGTTGCCTATACGCCGCCACCTAGCCAGACACTGAGCCAAGTGATTTTGGGGATGGTGCCGCAAAATCCGATCAACGCGATGGCCGAAGCCAAAATGCTTCAACTGATCGTTTTTGCCGTGCTGTTTGGCTTGGCCATCTCAGTGGCCGGTGAATCCGGGAAACGCGTTCGCAACATTTTTGCCGACCTCAACGAGGTGGTCATGATGCTGGTGACGATGGTGATGCAGGTAGCACCCATTGGCGTGTTGGCGCTGATGGCCAAACTCTGCGCCACGTTAAACCTGCAGGAGTTCGCTGAGGTGTTGACCTACTTCCTGACGGTTGTTTTTGTTCTGGCGGCCCACGGACTGGTGACCTATCCCCTGCTGCTAAAACTGGCGACCGGGCTCAATCCATTAACGTTCTTGAGCAAAATGCGTACAGTCATGGCGTTTGCCTTCAGCACCTCTTCCAGCAACGCGACATTGCCGGTCACCCTGCGCACCACCGAGGAACGTCTTGGCGTCAATAACTCGGTTGCGTCATTTACCGTGCCCCTGGGAGCGACGATCAACATGGATGGCACCGCCATCATGCAGGGCTGCGCCACCATTTTTATCGCTAACGCCTACGGTATTGATCTGACCGTCGTGCAACTGATGACGGTGGTGTTAATGGCGGTGCTGGCGTCCGTCGGAGCCGCCGGAGTCCCTGGCGTGGGAATCATATTGCTGGCCACGGTACTGGAGCAGGTTGGACTACCCGTTGAAGGCATCGCACTTATTCTGGGTGTTGATCGCCTGCTGGATATGCTGCGCACGGTGGTTAACGTGACGGGCGACGCGGCGGTAACCACGGTCGTCGCCCATTCCGAAGGCGAACTGGATGTTGCCCGGTTCAATGACCCGGCCGCCGGCGTTTTGGCCAACCCATCGGAAGCAGCGCAAGCACCCAGCGCCGGCACTTGATGTGCGCCGCCAGCTCCCGCACCTGAATCTGCTGCTGGCGTTTGAGCGGGCGGCCTATCATCGCAGCTTCAAACTTGCAGCGGCAGAGCTGCATGTCACTCCGTCGGCGGTCAGTCATCGTATCCGTCAGCTGGAAGAAGACCTGGGCATTCCGCTGTTTCAGCGGTTACCTCGATCAATTCGGCTAACGCCTGCCGGCCAGGCCTACTTTCGTGATGTACACCGGGCTTTTGCCAGGATTGAAAGTGGTACCGAACAGCTCACCCACAGTTTTGGCCGCCAGGTACTCAGGCTGCATCTATTGCCGTTTTTTGCCACAGAAATACTGGTACCCAGGCTGCAGAGTTTCCAAGCCCAGCACCCGGAAATTGATCTGCATCTGGAGTCATCGTTTGGACGCAGTGAAACCCATCCGGATCATGCCGACGTATCCATCGGATTAGGCCAGGGCAGCTGGCCAGGGTTGGTATCGAAACCGCTGATGGAACTGGAATTGCAGGCGGTATGTGCGCCCCAGCTTGCCCAATCCATTCGCCCGGATCACGTTCAGGATATCAATCAACACCACGTCATCTATTTTGAAAGCCAGCTGGATGCTTGGGAACTTTGGGCCCGGGGGGTGGGCCTGAAAAAGTTTGAGCCTGCTGGCACCATCACAATGGACAGCATCTTCTCAGCCCTGCAAGCCGCTGAGCAGGGTCTGGGGATCGTCACCGCCGCGCTGCCGCTAACGGCTCAATGGCTACAGCGGTCTCACCTTGTTCCCGCCTTTGAGCAACGGGTCAAGATTCCCGACCGTTACTACGTTCTGTATCGCAGGGGCGATGAGGTTAGACCGACGGTTCAGCGTTTCCTTGAGTGGATAACCGAGGAATTTCGCCAGTAGTTCTTACTCATAATCTCTCCTTCTTCGAGGCCGCCTGGTTAGGCGACAGGCGTCGAAGCAGGCTTGACGTATCCCACCGACCGCCACCAGCAGACTGTAGCTCGGCATAAAACTGATCAACCAGCGCGGTCACCTCGAGTGTTGATCCATTTCGGCGGCCTTCAGTCAGGGCAATCCCCAAGTCCTTTCGCATCCAGTCCACGGCAAAGCCGAAATCGTATTCATCGGCAATCATCGTCTGGGCCCGGTTGTCCATTTGCCACGACTGGGCGGCGCCTTTGGAGATTACGTCTACCACCTGCTCTTTGTTAAGCCCCGCATTACCGGCGAACTGAAGACCTTCAGCAAGCCCCTGCAACAGTCCTGCCAAGCAAATTTGATTGACCATTTTGCACAGCTGACCGGTACCACTATCGCCCAGCCGTTGAACGCTGCGTGAATAACAACGCAATACAGGCTGCGCGATGTCAAACGCCGCCTCATCACCACCGAGCATTACCGTCAGCTGGCCGCCTTCTGCTCCCGCCTGGCCACCAGATACGGGCGCATCCAGGAATGACACCTGTTTTTCTGCGCAGACAGTGGCCATCTCGCGGGCCAGAATTGCCGATGTGGTGGTGTGATCAACCACAATGCCGGAGGGCTGTAGTCCCGCCAATACCCCGCTATCGCCCAGCATCACCTGCCGAACATCATCGTCATTGCCTACACACAGGGCGATTACCTGCGCCCCCTCACTGGCTTCAGCCGGAGTGCTGGCGAGGTGGCCTCCATACTCTTCCACCCATCGAACGGCTTTTTCCGATGAGCGATTAAATACGGTCACCGTGTGACCCGCGCGCCGCAGATGCCCTGCCATGGGAAATCCCATGACGCCTAAACCAACGAACGCCAGCTTCATGCGGCTTTCTCTCCATGGTTGATTGGGCCGGATTGATTCATATGAACGTCCATTTGTGGATACGGGATGGAAACGCCGCCAGCATCAAAACGCTGTTTTATCTGTTCAGTGACTTCAAATTTGACAGTCCAGTAGTCGGCCGTCTTGACCCAGGGTCGCACGACAAAGTTGACGCTGGAGTTTGCCAATTCACTCACGGCGACCAGCGGCGCGGGTTCACTCAAGATTGCTGGATGCGCCTCAATCACCTCGAGCATGATGTTTCTCGCCTGGTTCATGTCATCGTCATAGCCAATGCCAAATACCATATCGACGCGACGAGTGTCATTGGCAGAGTAATTGGTAATGGGGCTACTGATAATGTCGCCGTTTGACACAATGACCAACTTGTTGTCCGGAGTTTTTAGCTGGGTCCAGAACACCTCCAACTCATCAACACTGCCAGATACGCCTGCCGCCTCAACATAATCTCCCGTTTTAAATGGGCGAAAAATAATTAGCATGACGCCCGCCGCAAAGTTCTTCAGGGAATCTTGCAGCGCCAAACCTACCGCCAGCCCTGCAGCACCCATCACGGCCACAATTGAGGTCGTGTTCAACCCCAGCTGGTCCAGGGTTGCTACCAGCACAACGAGCAGCAGTAGCGCCGAGACAATGGACCCAACAAAGTTGATCAGAATCAAATCGGTACCGGCCCGGCTCATCACGTTTCTCACCACCTTGACGATGAGTTTTGATACCCAACGACCCACAACGTAAATCAACAGGGCCATGGCCAGCTTGATACCCCAAGGCATCACGTAAGTCTCTAGCAAGATGTTCCAGTCGACTTTGAGGTTCATGGTGTTCTCCGAATAAGAAAGGCGAAAAAATTGACGCGGCATGATACCTCAGGACCATCGCAGTTGCGGCGGCAAAGATCTGGAACTTTTGCCTTAGAGGCCCATTCAGTTCAACGAACGCTTACGCAATTTTTTCGTCGGTTTAGGACATAACCTGAGAGCGTAAGTTGGTAGAATGTCGTTGCAAACTGCGCCTCAGGGCAACGGCAACACTGACATGGAGAAGAACATTGAACGATGACGTCAACGGAATTGCCGGTGAAACCGTTGCCACCGACAGCATAGAACTGCAGGCGCTGGACCGCGCACGCGATGCCCTGCAGAACGGCGATGGCCCCGGCGCAGAAAAGGCCCTGGCCGAAGCGCTGGAAATCAACCCGAAGCTCACCGCAGCGCTGGAGTTGAGAGCCATGGTGGCCTGCCAGAAAGGCGACTTTGAGGCCGGATTGCAAGACTTTCGCGAATTAACCGTACTTGAACCCAGCACCGACACCGCGTGGCTGAATTTGGGCAAGTGTCAACGCGATAGCGGCGACTCCGCTGGCGCCATCGCCAGTCTGAGCCGTGCGTTGGAAATTTCCCCGGAAATGGCGGATGCGCAGATTCTGCTCGGGCTTTCCCAACGAGACAGTGGTGATGGCGATAACGCCCTGACAACCCTGGAAGACGCCGTCCAGCGTCACCCGCAGCACCTCGCGGGCATAACCGCACTCGCCATGCAGTACCAATCTATGGGCCGCGCGGAAGATGCACTGGCTCAGTTCACGACGGCCAGAGACCTTCAGCCTACCATGCCCCATACCCACTACAATTTGGGTCGCGCGCAGTTGGAGGCAAACCAGATGCCAGAAGCCAGAGAGTCTTTTGAACAGGCATTGACCATCAACCATCACTATCATCAGGCACGATTAGGGCTGGCGGAGCTGGCTCAGCGCCAGGGTGATGCTGATACCGCCATTAATATTTATCGACGGTTGACGCGGCGCGCTCCCCGCCTGCATCAGGCCCATGTCTCAATGATGGCGCTGCTGATCAGCGAACGCCGCGCATCCGAACTGCAAAATCAAATGGATTACAGTGAGAGCCTGTTTGCTGAAACCGACTTTCCGCGTTTCTGGCAAGCCGAATTAATGGCTTTGCGTGGCAATACCCAACGGGCCCTTGAACAACTGAAGCTGCTGCGGGAAAAACCTCAGCCCTTGCTGGATCCCAAAGCCCTGGACAACGCTATTGAACGCTTAACCCCCCCAACGGAGACCTCCTCATGAAAAAGCTCAGCTTATGCGCGCTGATGTTTGCGAGCATTTTCCTTGGCAGTTGCAGTGACGAGTCCGCACCGGTCGCGGGCAACCAGAACTCAACACCTTCGGTTGACCTCGCTGAACGCGCATCCGCCACCGACACGGCATCCCCCGCTAATGCCAATCGCTTTGATATCTACAAGCAGGTCCAGCTGGCGGCCGACCTAGATCATTTATCAGACAATCAGCGGGCCATGGTGGCGCGAATGATCGAGGCTGCCGACATTATGAACGGCCTTTTTTGGCGCCAGGCCTATGGTGACCCCGAGCCGTTGCTGGAGGCTATCAGTGACCCGGCCGCTCGCCGATTTGCCGAGATTAATTACGGTCCCTGGGACCGTTTGGACAGTAACCGCCCCTTCCTGCCGGGCGTTGAAGAAAAGCCCATGGGGGCGCGCTTTTATCCGGAAGACATGACCAAAGAGGAGTTTGAAGAATGGCAGCAGCCTGGTAAAGACGGGCTCTACTCTCTGGTGCGTCGGAACGAGAGCGGCCAGTTGCACCTGCATCGCTACAGCGAGGCCTTCGGCCCGGAACTTCAGCGCGCCGCGTTGTTGCTCAGGCAAGCGGCAGATCTGGCTGAAGACCCTGGATTCGCCCGCTACCTCCGGCTGCGGGCAGACGCCTTTCTGAGCAATGATTACTACGCCTCGGATATGGCGTGGATGGACAACAAGACCAATCCCGTAGAGCTGGTAATTGGCCCGATCGAAACGTACGAAGATCAGCTGTTTGGCTACCGCGCAGCTTTCGAAGGATACGTGCTGATCAAAGACCTGAAGTGGAGCGAACAACTGGCCCGCTTTGCCGATTTTCTACCCGAACTGCAGCGCGGGTTGCCGGTAGGCGACGCTTACAAAGCAGAAAACCCGGGATCAGATGCCGATCTCAACGCCTATGACGTCATCTATTACGCCGGTGACTGCAACGCAGGATCAAAAACCATTGCCATCAATTTGCCAAACGATGAGCGAGTCCAACTGGCCAAAGGCACCCGCAGACTGCAATTGAAAAACGCCATGCGAGCCAAGTTTGATGAAATATTGCTGCCTATCAGCGAGGTGTTGATTGCACCTGGTCAACGCAGCCACATTACCTTTGATGCGTTTTTCGCCAACACCATGTTTCACGAAGTCGCCCATGGCCTGGGGATTAAAAACACCCTGGATGGACGCGGTACCGTACGCCAGGCACTGAAAGAAACTGCGTCCGCTCTCGAAGAGGGAAAAGCGGACATTCTGGGATTGTACATGGTCACCCGACTGCACGAAAAAGGTGAACTGGATGGCAAGCTTGAAGACTACTATGTAACGTTCCTGGCCAGTATTTTCCGCTCTGTGCGGTTCGGCGCCACTTCAGCACATGGCAAGGCCAACATGGTGCGATTTAATTACTTTGCCGAACGTGGCGCGTTCATTCACAACGCCGAAGACCAAACTTACGCGGTGGACTTTGCGGCCATGGCCACTGCCATGGCCGACCTGGGCGAACTGATTCTGACATTGCAAGGTGACGGCGACTATGCAGGCGCCAGCGCCCTTTTAACTGAAAAAGGCGTGGTCGGCGAACGCCTGGGGGTCGACCTGGAGCGCTTGGCTCAGGCCGGCATTCCGGTGGACATTGTGTTTGAACAGGGGGCCTCGGTGCTGGGCCTGTAACGTCGGTCAGGCCAGCGGTTTGGCAACCCTTCAGGCTGCCGCTAACTTCCCCGGATCTAAAATGGGAGCAGAGCATCGGGTACCGTCGCAACGATAGGCGGTGAATGATCCCTGGGCCGGGTAACGTTGGGTTAGTGACGCTGAATCCAATGCGTACACTTGGGCGCGAAAAATCGCTTCTTTTGCCAAATCACTCTGGGCTTTTTGAACCTGCTCTGTCTCGCCCCGAAGAACGAGCACCGTGGGTGGATTAAGCCATTCATCAAGCACCCCCAGCAACGCTCCGCAGGTCTGAGGCGATCGCTGCAATTCGTCCCAGGCGCTTTTCAACGTTCGCTCAGCCGCATTAACGTAAACCAGATTATCCAGCAACCGCCCTAGCCGAAGCAGACCACGAGCAGCCACGGCATTGCCCGCCGGGGTTGCGTCATCCTGCAAAGGCCGAGGACGTTGAATCAGCGTTTCGTGATCGCTGGCAGTGAAAAAGAACCCTCCTTGGTAGGGGTCTTCGAAATGGGTCAATAACGCTCGCGCCAGGAGTTGGGCAAATTCCAGGTCAGCTGGACGAAACGAGGTTGCCAGCAATTCAAGCACCCCATCGAGCAGAAACGCGTAGTCATCCAGAAAACCCATCTGATAGCTTCGCGAACCGCGGGATACCGCCTGCAACCGACCGTCCTTCCACAGCCTTGATCGAACGAAGTCCAACGCCTTTTGCGCAGCACCAACCATTGCCTCGCTGCCGCTGATTCTTGCGGCACTGGCCAACGCGCCAATGGCCAGACCGTTATTGGCGCTCAACACCTTGTCGTCTCGATTGGGTGATGACCGCAGACGTCGATGCCCCAGCAATTTCCGGCGGGCGTTAACCAGGCATTCCTCGGCCAGTGACCGACCGATACCCATTTTTTTTGCCAGCTTCTCCAGCGATAGACCGCAACCCAGGTGCCAGTGTTTCTCGCCCACATTGGGGGGCTGGTTCAGGCCCCAAAAAGCACCTGCTATCTGCGCCTCCACAGAGCTGAGGTTAGCCAATATTTCTTCTCTTTCCCAAAGATAGTAGCGGCCTTCGCCGCCATCACTATCGGCATCCAGAGCGGTAATGAATCCGCCGCTGCCGGCTTTTAATTCGCGCTCCATGAACGCGGCAATCTGGCGAGCGACCTGGAGAAAATCTCTACGTCCAAAACGCTGGCCCGCTGACGCGTACAGCCCCAAAAGCTGAGCATTGTCGGAGACCATTTTTTCAAAATGAGGCACACTCCATGCGCCATCAACGCTGTAGCGGAAAAAGCCACCACCGAGCTGGTCGAACAATCCGCCAGCAGCCATTTTTTGCAGAGTGTTTGTCACCATCGCGTCGGCATCATCACGCTGGGCACGATCAAACCCCGACCAGTCGAGCAAAAACCTCAACAACGGAACGTTAGGAAATTTCGGCGCGGACCCGAAGCCGCCATGAATCGGATCATATTGGCGCTTCAGGTTGCTTAGCGCGGCACCACCAGGCTCCAAGGTCAGCGGGCGGTCCGTGGGGGTCGTCTGGGTAGACCGGGACAGAAAATCCCGTAATTTTTCCGTCTGCTGGTTCAGCGCATCGCGCTTTTCATTCCATGCTTTGCTGATATTGACCAGAACGTCGGAAAACCCAGGCACACCATGGCGGCCTTCCGCCGGAAAATAGGTTCCGGCGAAAAAAGGCGTTTGAGTGTAAGGGTCAAGCACCAGCGTCAGGGGCCAACCACCGGGTTGCTCGGTGATGACTTGATGACTTAGCTGGTAAATGCGATCCAGGTCCGGACGCTCCTCGCGATCAACCTTAATAGAAACAAAGTGCTCGTTGATCACCTCGGCCGTTTCGGGATCGTCGAACGATTCCTCTGCCATCACGTGGCACCAATGGCAGGCTGAATAGCCAATAGACAGCAAAACCGGAAGGTCTTTTTCCCGAGCTGCCGCCATCGCCTCGTCACACCATGGCCACCAATGTACAGGTTGGCTGGCATGTTGCTGCAGGTATGGGCTGGGCGCGTCGCCTAAGCGATTCACGGGCGGTCCTGTTGATCTATGGAAAGAAGCACAATGCCCAGTATAGCGGGACCCAGGGAAAAATCGGACCGCCATTGGTCCCAAAGTGCCGTTTTACGTCACTAGTTAACAAAAAAGTGAGTCCGGTACGCCGTCCAGCTAACGCCGGGCCAGCGGCATGCTTCCACCGGACAAACTCGGGTAGAATTCCATCATGCCTTTTCTTGTCAATTTTGATCCCGTATTGCTTAACCTTGGGCCGGTGAAAATTCACTGGTATGGCGTCATGTATCTCCTCGGGTTCGTCACCTTCATGCTGTTGGGGAACTACCGCGCACGTCAGCCCGATAGCGGATGGAGCGAGGCAGAGGTCAGCGACATGCTGTTTTACGGCGTCCTGGGAGTGGTGCTGGGCGGTCGTCTGGGTTACCTGGTTTTTTACGACTTTGCAGAAGTCGTCAAAGACCCTCACCGCATCTATCAGATATGGAAAGGCGGCATGTCGTTTCACGGTGGTCTGATCGGTGTCGGGCTGGCCTTCGCCTGGTTTGCCCGAAAAACCGGTAAACCCTACCACCAGATTGCTGATTTCCTGATCCCAATGATTCCGCCGGGCCTGTTTTTCGGCCGCATTGGTAACTTTATCGGTGGCGAACTGTGGGGGCGGTCTTCAGACGTGCCGTGGGCCATGATTTTCCCCGATGCGTTGCAAACCTCCTACACAGCACAGCAACTTCAGGAACAGTATCTTTCAGGCAACCTTAACCATCTGGCACGACATCCGTCCCAGCTGTACGAGGCGCTGCTGGAAGGGTTGCTGCTGTTCGTAATTGTATGGATGTTTTCCAGCAAAGCGCGCCCGCCGATGGCGGTCACCGGAGTATTTTTCATCGGCTACGGCGTTTTTCGCTCCATCGTTGAGTGGTTCCGGGAACCGGACCGGGATATTGGTTTTATTGCTGGCGACTGGCTGACCATGGGTCAAATATTGTCGTGGCCTCTCATCATCATTGGTATTGGCATGCTCATCTATGCCTACCGACCTCAAGTGAATACCCCCAATGAATAACTATTTGCGCCTGGTTCAACAAATAATTGATCACGGCGAGCGTCGAGGCGACCGCACCGGCACCGGCACTCTCAGCGTATTTGGTCATCAAATGCGGTTCGATCTCAGTCAGGGCTTCCCCCTGCTAACCACCAAAAAACTACACCTCAAGTCCATCGTTCATGAGCTGTTATGGTTTCTTCGCGGCGATGACAACATCAGCTACCTGAAGGATCATGGGGTGCGAATCTGGGATGAATGGGCTGATGAAAATGGCCACCTGGGACCCATCTACGGTTACCAGTGGCGCAGCTGGCCCGACTACAACGGCGGACATATCGACCAGATCCAGCGTTTGCTGACCGACCTGAAAGACCACCCCGAATCCCGCCGCCACATCGTATGCGCCTGGAACGTGGCCCAGATTGACGCCATGGCGCTACCGCCCTGCCATACCTTGTTTCAGTTCTATGTGGCTGGCGGGCGCCTGTCCTGTCAGCTCTACCAGCGCTCGGGCGACGTATTCTTGGGCGTGCCGTTCAATATCGCCTCCTACGCCCTGCTGACCATGATGGTGGCCCAGGCCTGCGGTCTGAAACCGGGCGATTTTGTTCACACACTGGGCGATGCTCACCTGTACTTGAATCATCTGGAACAAGCCAAAGAACAACTGACCCGAGAACCGCGGGCTTTACCCCAAATGGTGATCAACCCGGAGGTGACAGACTTGTTTGCCTTCACCTTCGACGATTTTTCGCTGCAAAACTACGACCCCCACCCCCACATCAAAGCGCCGATCGCGGTTTAGAACCCTGCGAACTTCAGTGCGAGAGCACGGGGCGAGTCGTAGGCCCTCTAGTGGAGTTAAACGGACCGAAGGGAGTCATCCGCTAGAGGGCCTACGACTCGCCCCGTGCTCGGTGCCGTGCCACTAGATTTCAAGCTTTACTGGGTAATATCAACGCTTCGAGCCGGCATTGGCCGTTATCACCTCCTCCAAGGAATGGCTCCCTTTGGTCCGCTTGACTTCCTTAGAGGAGGTGATAACGGCCAATGCCTTAGATCGAGGTCGGCTATTGGCTGGCGTCTTTGTTCGACTACGGGATCGCAATTTTACCTTTCAGCATATCCTGGTAACGACGTCCCAGCGACAGCGCAAGGAATGACCAGATGGCGGCAGCGATCATGCCGATGATTGCGACAGCGCTGAGGCCTCCACCGATGGCCATGACGCCGGTAAAAGTCCAGGCGCCGGTGCTGTCACCGGCGCGGTAGATGACGGTGTTGGCAAACTGTTTGAACTTGTAGCGAGACTGAGGTCCGACTACGGTGAATAACATACCTACCGCCGGGTTGTTGATGGCAAACAAGACTGAACGTCGCAATGCCTGAATGGCGGCAATCACCCACAGCACCGGCGAGGCCGCTATTGCGCCGAAACCCACTAACGCAAGAGCTGGCAACAGCAGCAGGGTGATACCTAAACCGAGCCAGCGCACTATGCCCGCAGTAAACAGCAGCTGGATAATAATCGTTAACGTGTTGGCAACCAGATCCAGCCGCGCAAACAGGCCGGTCATGGCCTCAGCGCCTTCAAACCTATCTGAGACAACCTGAGCCTGCTCAAAGTACAGCAACGCACCCGAGAAGGTGCCCAGGAACATCACGCCACCAAAGGCGGCGAGGTAGGGGTATTTGAAAGGCAGGGTAACGCCGGCAAAGATGCTGCCGCCCATGGCTTGCTCAGGGTCAGTCCGGCCCCCGTGGGCAGGGCGATTTTTAGACCATCGCAATAGCCAAAACTGCAAACCTATAGCCAAAGTGAGAAGGCCCGCGGCGAGTAACGGCAAACCAGCGGTGCCAATGTCATCAACAAATACGCTCACCAATATCGGACCGGTAATGGCGCCTATGCTGCCGCCGGCAGCAATCACGCCAAACAACCTTCGCGCCTGACCCGGGGCAAACAGGTCAGACATGAAACTCCAGAACACCGGCACAACAAAAAGATTGAAGATACTGACCCAGACAAAGAACACTCGAGGCAGCCATTCACTGTCGGGGAACTGCACAAACGCCCAGTGCAGAGCCAGCAGGTTGCTCAGAAAAAACAGGTAAACCACCGGCAGAAAAACCCGCCTCGGCAATCGGCTGGTCAACCACCCATAAAGCGGAACGATGGCCAGCATGCAGACAAAGGTAGCGGTAAACAGGTATTGCATGGTCTCAACGCCACCGCTGACCGCCAATGCATCCCGCATGGGGCGAACGCAGTAGTAGCTGGAGAGAATGAAAAAGAAATACCCAAAAGAAACCAGCGCTGGAACACGCTCAGCGGCATGTATTTTCAACAGATTCATCGCGTCGCTGCCCTGGAAAAACCTTCTCCGACCAAAACCCGGGGATGACCGGCAAAATCGTCAATACCGGTCAACCGGTCGAACTGGCCGTCGAACAGTTTCATCAGGGCCTGACGTTGGTCCAGCCCATGCTCCAGCACGACCCCCCCGCCGTCTTTAAGGTGTTGCGGCAAACCCTGGGCGATGGCCCGATAGGCCTGTAGTCCATCGTCTCCCCCGAACAGCGCCAGATCGGGCTCCCCGCGCGCGGTCAATCGAATATCACCCGGCACGACATAAGGCGGATTGGAAACGACCCAATCAAACGCCTTACCCGACAGCGGTTGCCACCAGCTGCCCTGCACGAACTCAACGTTAGCGATGCTCAGAGTTTGAGCGTTGTAGCGGGCCACTGTCAGCGCCTTAGGACACACATCTACCGCCATCAGTCGGGCTGCCGGACGTTCGGCCGCCAGCGCCAAAGCGATAGCACCGCTACCGGTACCCAGGTCGAGAACGTCCAGTGCTTGGTCGACGTCCATTAGATGCAGAGCCTGTTCCACCAGTTGCTCCGTTTCCGGGCGCGGCACTAACGTATCAGGCGTCACCTTAAGGTTAAGCGAAAAGAACTCCCAGCTGCCAAGCAGGTAGGCCAGCGGCTCACCGGCACGGATGCGCGTCAATCCGCGATTGATATCGCTAATGTCAGACCGCTCAAGGACGTAATCGCTATGGGCGAACAGCCAGCTTCTTGACCGCCCCAGCCTGTGAGCCAACAGCCGTTCGGCACTGAGCCGAGATTCCGGCTCAACGCCTGTCAACAGGTCAGCGATTGATGCCAAGTCGATCCTTAAGCTGCTCCAGCAATCCGTCTAACGGCAAAAACTGGTTTTCGCTGTCCACACGGGCGCGATACTCCACCTGCCCTTCGTCCAGCCCACGCTCGCCCACAACCAGTCGGTGAGGCACGCCAATTAATTCCCAGTCGGCAAACATCACGCCAGGACGCAGCCCTCGATCGTCCAGCACCACATCGATGCCGGCGGCTGTAAGCTCCTGGTAAAGACTCTCAACGGCCTCGCGAACTCGGGTCGACTTGTGTGCGTTCATTGGCAGCAACGCCAGCTCAAATGGGGCAATGGACAGAGGCCAGATAATGCCCGCATCATCGTGGTGCTGCTCGATGGCGGCCGCAACAAAACGGCTGACGCCAATGCCATAACAACCCATCATCAGGGGCTTGGCCTTGCCGTTCTCGTCCAGCACATTGACCCCCATGGCCTCGGAATATTTGGTCCCAAGCTGGAAAATGTGACCCACCTCAATGCCGCGAGCGATGGCCAACTGGCCAACGCCATCGGGGCTTGGGTCACCTTCAACCACGTTGCGCAGGTCAAAGGTTTCGCTGATGGAACAATCGCGGTCCCAGTTCACGTCTTTCAAGTGGTAGCCCGCTTCATTCGCACCGCAGACAAAATCTGACATCAACCCCGCACTGCGGTCAGCGATGACCGGAATATCGACTCCCACTGGGCCAAGAAAACCTGGCTCAGAGTTCAGTACGTCACGAATCCTGCCCTCACTGGCCATGGTGTAACCGCCAGCAAATCGCGGCACCCTGCCCAGTTTGATTTCGTTAAGGTGGTGGTCGCCACGAAGAACAACCAACACCAGTTCTCCCTCGCTATCTTCCACCGCTAGCGTCTTCAAACACTGGCTCGCGGGAACGCCAAGGCTATCAGCCACCATGGCGATGGTTTTTTCAGTCGGGGTCGCCACCTTGTCCATGGCGGCGGTCGCCTCGGGACGGGACGGGACATCAGGGATACCTTCGGCCGTTTCTACGTTGGCCGCGTACTCACTGTCCGGGCAATAGGCAATGGCATCTTCGCCGGAGTCAGCGATAACCTGGAATTCATGGGAATGACTGCCGCCAATGGCGCCGGAATCTGCCTGCACAGCTCGATACTCAAGGCCCATTCGCTCACAAATTCGACTGTAAGCATCAAACATCTGCTGGTAGGTTTGATCCATGGTTTCCTGATCCAGATGGAAAGAGTAGCCATCCTTCATCAGAAACTCCCGGGCACGCATCACGCCGAAGCGGGGCCGGATTTCGTCTCGGAACTTGGTTTGTATCTGGTAAAAACACGCGGGCAACTGCTTGTAGCTGCGAATTTCATCACGG
Organism: Lysobacterales bacterium; assembly: GCA_045106555.1. Lineage (GTDB taxonomy): Bacteria > Pseudomonadota > Gammaproteobacteria > Xanthomonadales > SZUA-38 > JANQOZ01. Next base: position 77,483 of record JBGCET010000017.1, read on the forward strand.
GCAAATTCGCAGATGACCTCTTCGTGTGTGGGGCCAAAGCAAAAATCCCGTTCTGCACGATCAACAATTTTCAGCAATAACGGACCAAACACATCCCAACGCCCGGACTCTTGCCACAGTTCAGCCGGCTGAACAGCAGGCATCAGCATTTCCAGAGCACCGGCTCGGTTCATCTCCTCGCGCACAATCGCCTCAACTTTACGCAATACCCGGTACCCCAAAGGGGTCCACGTGTAGATGCCAGAAGTGAGACGCCGTATCATCGCTGTGCGCAGCATCAGCTGGTGGCTGGCAATCTCCGCGTCTGCTGGCGTTTCCTTAACCGTTGTGATGTGAAATTGAGCCGCTCGCATGGGGGTATTTATCCAAAACCAAAGCCGCGAATCTTACCACCGCCCATGACCCGATACGTGATTGGTGATGTTCAGGGGTGTTTTGATGCCCTCAAACGGCTGCTGAAAGTCCTTCGGTTTGACCCGGAGAAAGACCGGTTGTGGTTTGCCGGGGATCTGGTCAATCGGGGAGGACAGTCCCTTGAAGTGCTGCGATTTGCGGTCAAACACGCCCACGCCTGCCATGCAGTATTAGGCAACCACGACCTGCATCTGCTGGCCCAGGCTGCCGGCATCAGTAAGCGTGATGAGCCCGAACTTCAACAGATTTTGGATGCCGACGACGGCGCTGACCTCGTTGACTGGGTCCGGCGCCAACCGCTGTTGAAAACCTTCCCACGGCGGAAAATCATGCTGTCTCACGCCGGATTACATCCACATTGGTCAGTCGGTACCGCCCAGGATCTGGCAGCTGCGGTTGAGCAACGCCTTCGCGGGGCAGACTGGAAAACACGGATAGAGAAAGTTTACGGCGGCAAGTCCACCTGGGAAGCCACATTGAAGGGTAGGCAGAAACTTCGTGCTATCACTGCCACCCTGACCCGGATGCGTTACCTAGATGGTAAAGGCGCTTTCGATGCGGAAAACAAAGGCCCGCCAGGTAGCCAGCAAAGCCATCTTTTTCCGTGGTTTTCTTTACCCCATGTCCGCCCGGAAGGCTGGCGCGTACTATTCGGCCACTGGGCAACGCTTGGATATCACGTTAGCGAGGACGCTGTGTGCCTGGACTCCGGCTGTGTGTGGGGTGGCCCACTAACCGCTGTTGCGCTGAGAGATCTGGACACTCCCATTCAGGTTTAGGGGCGCCCACACACTATGCCAGGTCAGGCCAAGGCGAGCAGCTGAGGGCCTGACCCTCGCAGCCGTTGAATCTCACCGGCCACTTCGAGTTCCAGTTTTACACAGGTGCAGTGCCACCCCAAAGAACCGAGTCGCTTGCGCTGGTCAGCGTTCAGTCTGCTACCAACAAGCCCACGGAGTTCGGCAAACAATACCGGAGAGTCAGCATCAGCCAGTATTTGAACGATATGTCCACGCAGCAACTCAAACTTCCACTGAGGGATACGCGTCGGCTTTTTCCCAACGCTTGGGGTACGACACAGCACCCGTTCATTCAATATCCTGGGCAAATACTCAACCACCCGAAAATCAAAGGCATTACCTGCATCCGCCGCTATCGACCGCATTGTCCAGCCTGACCATCGACTCTTTATGATCCGTGGAAACCAGGTATCGGCACGATCCACCCGGGTGTCGACGTGAGTAATGACCAGTCGATCGGCAGACCCAAGCGCGGCCCGGTAAATTTCGCCGCCGCCAATAATCATCACCTCCGTACTGGTCGCAAGCGCTAACGCCTGCTCCAGTGTTATGGCCAGCTCACACCCTTTGGGCGGCCGCAGCAAGCTGCGGCTTAAGACGATGTTTTGCCTACCGGGAAGCGGCCTGCCCACTTCCTCGAAAGTACGTCGCCCCATGACCACCGATTTGCCGAGTGTGGTTTGTTTAAAGTGTTTCAGGTCCGCCGGCAAATGCCAGGGCAAACCGCCATCAACGCCAATGGCACGGGCGTTATCCATCGCTGCGATCAGGGTTGTTGTCATGTCAGCTGGTCGAGGGAGGGTTTAACGCGATTTCGTCCGGCATCTTTGGCCTTATAAAGTCGGCGGTCTGCATTGGACATGATTTCTGCCCAGGTGCTCGCGCCGACATTGTCAGCCAAACCTATGCTGATGGTGAGGGAAAGACCATCCTGCACCGTGGACCAATCAAATTCTGTCACCCGATGGCAAAGTTTCTGACAGGCTGCCGCTCCCGCCGCCAGATCCACACCCGCCATCACCAGCACAAATTCTTCGCCGCCAAATCGGGCCAGGACGTCTTCGGCTCGAAGGTTGTCGTTCAATAACTCTACAAACCTGATCAATACCTGATCGCCCACCGCGTGGGAGTATTGGTCGTTGACCTGCTTGAAGTGGTCCAGGTCGATCACGGCAATGGCCAGCAGATTGTTGTGTCGATTGGCGAAATGAAATGCCTTGTCCAACGCTGAGTCCAGATATCGACGATTGTAAGTTCCGGTCAGTGGATCGCGAATACTGAGACGCTCCAATTCCGTTTTCTGGGCCTCCACTTCTTCCAGCGCCTCTGCCAATTCGACGTTTCGCAGGTGAGATACCGCGCGTTCCATTTGCGCCAATTCCAGGTCCCGTTGGTTCGTCATCGACTGAATTCTGGCTTTGGCCATTTCCTTCAGCATTTCCACCCGAAGCTGGTGGTACTCACGAAAATGGGCCAAAGCCGTCGCCGGGTCACCCATGGTTTCTGCCAACGTCGCAAGGCGATCGTAGGCCCGGGCAATTCCCCAGCGGGCGTTCACGCTACGGAATATTCGCAACGCAGAACGCAAGTTTTCCAGTGCTTGAGACCCATGTCCCAACTCTTCCAGGTAGGCACTGAAATGCAAGAGAATCTCTCCCTCCGCGCGGGTTTCGCTGGCTTGATGGCACAGTTCAATCGCCCGGGCAAAACACTCACCTGCGGCTTCGGTATCGCCTTTAGCCGCAATCACCCGAGCCTTTACCCCTTCAATCCAGCCTTGCAGGCTACTGTGGTGAATACTGTCGGCCTCAGCTGCTGCTCGGTGCAGGTGATTCATGGCGACATCAAAGCGACGTTCGCCCGCCATCGCCGCGCCCATGTTGGCCAGCACTCGCGCACGTAGACTACGATCGGCTACATGGTCTGCCAATGCCAGTGCCTGGTCGTAGTGCAGATAAGCCTGCTGCAGGTCGCCGAGTTCCTCGTGGGCATTGCCAAGATAGTTGTGCGCAAAACCCGTGGCGTCTCTCAGGTCGTGCTCTATATGCAGGTTGTTGGACAACCTGAGAGCATCCAGACCATCCCGGTATAACCCCAGCTGAACCAGCGCAGCGCCCTCAATAGCCAGCGCACCCGCAGCGGATTCGGGCGGGACATCTGAGAGTGAGAGTATCTGTCGCGCACACGCGGCGGCGTGAGTAAATCGCGCCTTGTCGAAGGCCGTAGTGGCTTGTTCCAGCAGATTGGACGCATTGTTGGCGTCCATCAATGCCCCGTTTTTCCAAAAGACAAAGTGGCGCACAGGCCGCCGCCATCTCGGCTGGCGACGTCTACCGTCCACTCATAAAGCTCACAAAAACGTTGCACGATGGCTAACCCAAGTCCCGACCCCTTGCCTTTTACGGTACTGCCCCGGTAGTGCCGGGTAAAGACCTTACGCAATTCGTCTTCCGCCAGACCAGGACCCGTATCCTCAACCACCACCTGATTTTTCCTGACAGTGATATCAACACTGCCCTGAGGGGTGTACTTAAAAGCGTTTCCAATCAGATTTCCAAGCGCCACCGCTATCACCGACTCCGGAGCGCAGACAAGAAACGAACTTTCCACATTTACCGATACTTCCACCGGCTTGTTGCCAATCTGGATCCGCTTGAAATCCACCACTTCTTCAACGATACGGTCTACCCGAAAGTACTCGCCGGTGGCTCGATCAACCCGTTCAGCGCGAACCAGGTGCAGCAGGGCTTCGGTCAGCTCGGTAGTTTGACGGGCAGCCCGTTCAATGCGGTTTAGGCGGGTCCGGGTCTTTTCATCTACTTCCGGCTGGGCCAGCAATAATTCTGTTGCGCTCTTAATAACAGCCAGGGGTGTTCGCAGCTCGTGGCTGACGTCGGCGTTAAACTCTTTGTCCCGCACCACCAATGCGGTTAACCGCTCCGCATATTCGTCCAAGCCTCTGGCGAGCTGACCCACTTCGTCATCGGCGTAGTTCGGCGCCATCGGTTCGGGATGGATGTCCTGGCCTAACGTTGATACCCGTCGCGCCAGATCGGACACTGGCCTTATCACTCTTTTCGATGACCAGATGGCAAGAACCAGCATAAGCAGCGAGAAGGCCACAGCTGCGCCACCCAGAAACCCGAAAAGCAGATAATTCTCTCGTGGGTCCGGAGTGGTGTCGTAGATGACATAGCCCCAAAGTTCAGGACGTTTATTGACCGCGATTTTGTAGCGTCGGCTTTCGGTGCCCAGCTCATGGATCCCCGTAGGCAACCCCACCAGCTCGACCACCCGCTGGCGTAACTGAGAGTCGTCAGGTAGGGCAGCGGGCATGGCCTGCAGAGCCAAATCCCGGCGCCCGATCCAGGCGTAATAACGGGAGGAAAAACCGGCTGCGCTATTGTCGCCCAGGAGTATCTTGTCTAACTGGTCGTCAAGATCACGCACCAACGTTTCGTCAATCAGGGCATTCTCAAGGTACTGCCGCATGCCCAAGGCAGTTAGGGCAAACAAGCCGCTCAGCAGCGTGCCGAACAGCAGAAAGGAGACAATAATCCGGGCGCGTAGCTTACGTTTGAACCGCATCAGGATGGACTAAGCGGTATCCAATACCGTGCCGGGTTTGAATCAGAGGCAAATCAAAGGGTTTATCAATAGCGGCTCTAAGGCTATGAATGTGCACTCTCAGACTATCGCTATCCGGGAGCTCCTCTCCCCACACTCGCAACTCCAGCTCATGCCGGGAAACCACCCGGGGAGAAGCTTCCATCAAGCGCTGCAATAACTTAAGACCGGTAGGATTAAGGTTGATATCAGTACCAGACCGATTCACCGTCAGGGTATCCAGATTAAACTCCAGATCTCCAACCACCAGCACTCTTGGTTCTACAGCCTTGCCGCGTCGAGCCAGCACTACCAGCCGCGCTTCAAGCTCCTGCAACTCGAAAGGCTTTACCATGTAGTCGTCGGCGCCAGTTTGAAACCCCTCCAATTTCTGCTCCAGGGCATCTCGCGCCGTCAACATGAGAATTGGGGTGTTTTTTCGCGCCTCTTCGCGCAGCTTCCGACAGACATCCAAACCGTCCATCCCAGGCAACATCAGATCAAGCACAATGGCGTCGAACTCGTTGACCACAGCCAGGTGCAGGCCGGTGACTCCGTCACCCGCAAAGTCGACGACGTGATTGCGATCCTCAAGGTAATCGCCAATGTTCGCGGCGATGTCTGGATTGTCTTCAATAATCAGAATTTTCATTGAGTGTGTGCTTTTGGGCTGTGCTCCCAGATCTGACAATTTTCGACTGTCGGGTCTGGAGAGTGAAGAATGTTAATTTGAGGCCCGCGAAAAGGCCTATCATGATCGTTCAAAAGAAAGGGCTCAAGTAGGAGTGCTGACCAAACTCCATTCTTGAGCCCTTTGAGCTACTGCCCCGATTACCTGCATTCTGTCTGCCAATCCCAGAAGAATACCGGTTATTTCGTTAGCGAGTGCAGGAGCAGGTTACTAACATTTGTATTAAGAAATAGTTAAGTCAACCGAAACGGCTTGTTAACATCTGCATTAATACACCGCTAACGCCCCCATCCCGACTCAAACCATCGACACTTTGCCCCACGTGGTCGATTTTTGATGACAAGAACAACCTCAGGCCTTAATATATTCAAATATCTGAAGATGTAAAGGCTTTAACCTATGCCTAGTCGAAACGTGGTCGCGAAGGAGCTTTCCCAGGTGCTTAAGACCATTGCTCACCCGGATCGCGTGCGGATCATCGAAGAGCTGCGGGTGGAAGAGAAAGATGTCAACAGTCTGGCTGAAGCGCTGGAGATTACTTCAACCCGAGTCTCTCAGCATCTCAGCTTGCTCCGTGCCCACCGAGTCGTTGATGAGCGCCGAGAGGGTCGACACCACTTCTATCACCTTGTTCAGCCGGAGATCGCCGAGTGGATCATTGATGGGTTGGCCTTCGTGGAAGGCCGCATGAATGCCGTTTCAGCGGCAGAAATTAAAACCGCTCGCAAGCTGTGGGCGACCGTTCCAGCACAAAAATAATTCACCAAAATTCGATTACAGAGGAAAACCGCTATGCCAAAGTTTGCTGCCGGAGTTGTCAAATTCCAAAATGAAGTCTTTCCTGAGAAAAAGGCGCTGTTTGAGCAACTGGCCCAGGGTCAGTCACCGGAAGCGCTTTTCATCACCTGTTCTGACTCGCGCATCGAAACCGCGATGATTACCCAAACCGAGCCCGGCGAGCTGTTTATCTGCCGTAACGCAGGCAACGTCGTACCACCGCATACCAACCACACCGGTGGCATGACCGCGTCCATCGAATTTGCCGTGGCTGCGCTGCAGGTACCCCACATCGTAATTTGTGGACACACCGAATGTGGCGCCATGAAAGGTGCCATGAATCCCGAGGGTCTGGATGCGCTACCCCACGTCCGGGAGTGGTTGGGCTACACGCGGGCTGCCGTCGATGTTGTCAAGCTCGTCGCCGAGGACCAGGACGATGACGCAAAAATGCACCTTCTTCTGAAAGAGAATGTGAAACTGCAGCTGCAGCATCTGCGAACCCACCCTGCGGTGGCTGCTCGTCTGGCTAAAGGCGACCTCAGCCTGCACGGCTGGGTCTACGACATCAAATCGGGTGCGGTTGATGCCTTTGACGACGACACCCAGCAGTTCGTAGCGGTAAATGATCGCTACAAAGACGCCATCTCCACATTGGTTGATCATTCCTGCGAGGCCTGAACCCCCCGCCACTGACAGAGACAGCATCATGACAACAAACTCTTCGACAGCCGGCCGCAAGGGCTGGTTTGATTTCAGCAACCTGAAGGGCGACGGCTTCGGCGGCCTGACCGCGGGAATTGTAGCCCTTCCCCTCGCCCTGGCCTTTGGTGAAGCGTCGGGCGCTGGCCCCATCGCTGGACTCTGGGGCGCCATAATTGTGGGCTTTTTTGCCTCGCTGCTTGGCGGCACCGGCTCAAACGTCTCGGGCCCGACTGGGCCGATGGTGGTGGTCTTTGCTGGCGTATTCGGTTCACTGAGCGGAAACATTTCTTTAGTGTTCGCTGCGGTAGTGTTGGCAGGAATCATCCAAATTGCCATGGGCGCTCTGCGCCTTGGCCAATACATCCGTTTGGTGCCCTACCCGGTAGTGTCGGGGTTTATGAGCGGCATTGGCTGCATCATTATCGCCTTGCAGCTATCGCGGCTATTCGGGCATGAACCTGAGGGCGGCGGAACAATTCCTGCGCTGGTGGCCATTCCCGGCGCCGTTATGGATCCAAACATCAACGCGCTGATCATCGGCCTGGTGACCCTGGCGGTCATTTTCTTCTGGCCGAAGTCGCTGGGGAAATTCATTCCCGGCGCATTGGCCGCGTTGATTATCGGTACCGTGCTGAGCCTGTTTCTGAAGGGCGCTCCTATCCTGGGCGACATTCCAACGGGTCTGCCGTCGTTCGTTCTGCCGGAATTTAGCCGTGACAGTTTTGGTATCGTGCTGGAGGCAGCCTTTATTCTCGCCCTTCTGGGAGCGATCGACAGCCTGCTGACCTCACTGGTTGCCGATAACATGACCCGAACCCGACATAACTCAGACCTGGAATTGGTGGGTCAGGGTGTCGGTAACACCATTGCCGGCTTCTTCGGTGCGATCCCTGGCGCCGGCGCCACCATGCGGACGGTGGTGAATATTCGGACCGGCGGCTTCACCCGACTTTCGGGCATGCTGCATTCCGTTGTATTGCTGGCAATTGTGCTCAGCCTGTCGCCGTTGGCCTCGCAAATTCCTCACGCGGTACTGGCGGGAATTTTGATCAAAGTAGGTTACGACATTATTGACGTCAGCTACCTCAAGCGGGCCCACCAAGGCCCTCGATGGGACCTGGCGCTGATGGTGATGGTGTTGGGACTCACGGTCTTTGTCGACCTGATCACTGCGGTCGCAGTAGGCGTGGTAATGGCGGCATTGGCATTCGTCAAGCGCATGGCTGATCAGCAGCTTGCCTCGTTTAAGGGTGACACCGAGGAAATCACCACGGAAGACGAGCAAGCCATACTCGATAAAGCGAAAGGAAAAATCACCCTGTTCGATTTCGGCGGTCCGTTGAGTTTTGGCGCCGCGGCCGACTTGGGACACCAGGTACGTGAGCGCGTGAAGGACCATACAAGCGCTATCGTGCTGGACTTCTCTCGGGTGCCGTTCATGGACGTGTCTGCCGCCCGGGCGGTTGAAACCATCGCCTGTGATTCAAAAGCCGCACACAAAACCCTGTATGTGACCGGTATGAGTGACACGGTAAAGAAAACCCTCACCGCGCTCAATGCAGACCACTGCATACCCGGGGATACAACTCACCCCACCCGCCTTGAGGCTTTGCAGGCGGCATGGCAAGAGGTTTCCGGAGCGACTTCCCGCCCTGACCTGACGCCGGCAGCTGCCAGCTAAGAAGAAAAGATCGGGGCCGGCAATGACTGTCGGTCCCGATCCGGCGCCTCGCGATCACAACTCAGTGAACGAAGTCGCCAGGCGTCAGCATTCTCAGGGGCCCATCAGTCTGCTTACCCGTTCAACGCTCTACCACAAAGGTGCACTCACTTGGCTTTTGTACCCTACGGTCAGTACTGAAAATGCTTGATTCGCTCCCCGGCCTTTCCAATGTCCGTCATTGACTCAATGCCCAGTTGCAGGTGCAGATCCACCCAGTTTTGGGTGACTGCTTTGTCAGACTCCTCTGTTTTGACGCCATCGGGTGTAGTGGGAACGTCCGAAACGAGTAACAAGGCGCCGCGGGAAATCTGATTTTTGTGGCCCACAATGAACATTGTGGCAGTCTCCATGTCGATGCCGATGCAGGTCATTTGCCGCAATCGCTCATGAAAGGCTTCATCGTGCTCCCACACTCTCCGGTTTGTGGTGTAGATCACACCGGTCCGATATTCAAGATCATGAGCGCGGAGTTTGTCCGAGACGAATTTGTGCAGTTTGAATGAGGGCAGCGCTGGCACCATTGGGTCCAGGTAGTCGTCGCTGGTTCCTTCGCCTCGGATTGCCGCAATTGGGAGAATAAAATTCCCAATCTCCGTCGACTTTTTCAGACCGCCGCATTTGCCCAAAAACAGCACGCCCTCAGGTTCAACGGCGGTTAGCAAATCCATCATCGTAGCCGCGTTGGGTGAGCCCATACCGAAATTGATGATGGTTAAGCCATCGCTGTTCGTGGCCGCCTGCATCGGTCTGCCCTCGCCGTATAGCTCGCAGTTGAACTGCTCGCAAAAGGTGGTGACGTAGTTATTGAAGTTGGTGAGGAGAATCCATCGACCAAATTTTTCCAGCGGCATGGAGGTGTAACGAGGAAGCCAGTTTCGAGTGATATCTAGTTTGTTCAACACTATCGGTAATCCTTTCTTCTGGGCCATTGTAGCCCAGTGTGCCGTCCCAGAAGTAACTTAACCTTTATGCCAATGCTGCGATGGTTACAATAGCGGCTCAGCTGCTACTGATTTTTAATGACCAAGGCGCAACACGACAGCGAAGGCGAGACATCGGTGGACGACACCGCGACGCGGCGCACCGTGCGCAGTTTTGTCCTGCGCGGGCGTACCACCGAAGCCCAGGAAAAAGCGCTGCAAGATTCCTGGAGTACTGTAGGCCTCACCCCAAAAGCCGGCGAGTGGTTACACAACCTGGTGCCAGGCGATTGCCCGCCGATCATGGAAATTGGGATTGGCAACGGCGATGCGCTCATTGCGATGGCACAGATGGATCAAACAACGCCGTTTGTGGGTGTGGAAGTGCACCGACCTGGCGTTGGCGCTGCGCTGATTGAAATTCAACGACGTAACCTGAGCAATGTCCAACTGATCTGCCAGGACGCCTGCGAACTGCTGGAAAATAATGTGGCCGAGGCCAGCCTTGGAGGGGTCAGGCTTTACTTTCCTGACCCGTGGCACAAAACCCGGCATCACAAAAGGCGCATCGTACAGCCAGATTTTGTCCGCCAGATTGCCCGCGCCATGAAGCCCCAGAGCCTGTTTCACCTGGCTACAGATTGGCAGCCCTATGCGGACCACATGGTTTCAGTGCTCGAAGCAAGCTCGCAGTTCATCAACGTTGCCGGTCCAGGACAACCATCACCAAGGCCCGATTGGAGAATCGAAACCCGTTTTGAGCGCCGAGGCCTCAGGCTCGGCCATGAGGTAACCGACCTGATATACCAGCGATGTTAAATCCCGGGCGAATAAATCGCTTTTCTGTACATGGGTAACGAACTGGTACTGACAACGGAGATGATCCAGGTTCTGGCAGTGTTGGGTGTCACGGTGATTCTTTTTGTTCTGGAATTGCTAAGGGTTGATGTCGTGGCATTGTGCGCCATGGTGGCCGTTGGGCTGCTGGGCCTGCTCCCTGCCGACCAGCTGTTTGCCGGCTTTGCCAGTAACGCGGTGATTTCCATCATCGCCGTTATGATTATTGGCGCCGGGCTGGATCGAACTGGGGTTATGGCCGTTGTAGCCAGCGTCATACTAAAGATGGGTGGACGCACCGAGGCCCGCATCATTCCGCTGGTTTCCGGCACGGTGGGGGTGATTTCCGGCTTTATGCAGAATGTGGGTGCGACCGCGTTGTTTTTGCCGGTGATCAGCCGGATCGCCACTCGTAGTCAAATCAGCTTGAGCCGCTTGCTAATGCCAATGGGTTTTTGCGCCATTTTGGGTGGAACCCTCACCATGGTGGGTTCCTCCCCACTGATTTTGCTCAATGACCTGATCCAAAACTCCAATCGAAACCTACCACCGGGTGCCGATACGGTCACAACCTTTCATTTATTTTCGGTCACGCCTATTGGACTGATGCTGCTGGGCTCAGGAATGTTGTTTTTCCTGCTGTTTGGGCGTTTTCTGCTGCCCAAAAACCAAACGCTGGAGAAAAGTCGACCGGGAAGAACTCGCAGTTACTTCGCCAAACTTTATGGCGTCAAGGGAGATGTTTACGAACTGTTGGTAACCTCAGAGAGCCCTCTTGTAGGTCTGACCATCGGTGAAGCTGAACAACTTGAAGGGGCTCCGTCGCTGGTCGCAATACGCAACGGAGACGACCGGCATTTAGCGCCCGCCTCGGAGGAGATGGTCTGGGTCGGCACGGTGTTGGGTGCGATGGGTGAACGGGAGCAGATCAATAGCTTTGCCAGCGGCAACGACATGCTGGTACAACCGCGTTTGACCAGCTTTGGCGCTCTGCTGAACCCTTCCAGAGCCGGCATCGCGGAGAGCGTCATTACACCCGGCTCACCATTGGTAGGCAAAACCGTGTCGGAGGTCCGATTTCGCAAGGCCTATGGGTTCAGCGTATTGGCGCTGCAGCGGGCAGATGAAGTTCTGAGACAGGGGCTGCGCAGTCTGCCGCTGCAGGTAGGCGACACCCTGATCATGCATGGCACTTGGCGAGACTTGGGTCGCGCCAGCGGTGAGCGAGACTTTGTGGTGGTCACCGACCTGCCCAAAGAAGAACAACGGCCCCACAAAGTAGGCTGGGCACTGGCGTTTTTTCTGCTCGCCATGGGCATGATCGTTTTTTCCCATTTTCGCCTGTCAATTTGTCTATTGGTGGGCGCAGTGGGCATGGTGCTGACACAGGTGATCAGCATGGACGAGGCGTACGCGGCGGTTAGTTGGAAAACGGTGTTTCTTCTGGCAAGTCTGATTCCGCTGGGCCTGGCAATGGATACCACGGGCACCGCGGCATGGATTGCCCAGGGAGCGCTAAACTTTCTGGGTGACGTTCCAATGCTGGTGCTGCAATTGCTGCTGGCTACTCTAACCACCTTTTTCACGTTGGTGATGTCTAACGTTGGCGCAACGGCGCTGCTGGTGCCCCTGGCGATCAATATCGCTCTGGCCGTGGGTGCAGACCCGGCGGTTTTTGCCCTGATCGTTGCCATTTCGGCGTCCAACGCGTTTCTGATCCCTACCCACCAAGTCAGCGCCTTGATCATGGGGCCGGGCGGTTACCGTGTGACCGACTTTCTCAAGACAGGTGGGCTTATGACACTGGTGTTTCTGGGAGTATCTCTCACCGCGATTAATTGGCTCTACGGCTGATCAGGCGGCTTTTTCACCACCTCGTATTCGCCTTCCAGAACCTTACCAGGCCCCGCAGATGGGCGTGCACCGGGAGTATGTGTCGGCTCAGCTGTGGGCCCAACACCGTCGCCACGGCGAGCCAACCACCACATGCGAAGTTTCAACCCGACGACAAAAACGGTCCCCACTGCAAGCAATGCCAACCCAACAAAGACCCCTAAAAATAGCATCAGCGCGCCTAGGCCAAGGCCGGCGATGGCTGTGAGAATGCCGCCAAGCTTGGTTTTTGGCGTCAACTGGGGCTGGAATTTGTAAACGGGCATTGTTTGAATCTTGGGCCAAAGTTTGCCTGGCACAACCCTTCGGGCGCCTTTTGTGCGCCACCTCCTGGCCACAATCGAGGGCCAAAGTAGGCCCATGAAATCGCATTCCATCCGTTTTCGGAAACGTCAAAACCGAACCCGTCGGGCCTGGGTGTTCACAATCATTGTGACGCTTGTTGTACTTAGCTCTGCTGCCGCAGGCACGTTATTGCGCCACAAGCCAGGTCCCTCGACGAGCTACGGCCCAAGCCAGCCATTGACTTGGCTGGCACCTGGACGGATTCCCGACTGGGCCAGAGAGGTGCTGGAACTATCCATTGCGGAAGCCGACTACCAGATCCAAGTTGCCCTGGCAGATCTGAATCGTGATCAACGCCTGGAGGTTCTGGTAGCCCCAGCGCCAGGGCGCTACGACGTATTTATTCCCGACTCGCCGTTCCGTATCATTATGCACAGAGGCGATGGCTGGGAAGTCAGCGAAGCTGATGTGAGCTGTCGCCCCAACCAATACGGCAGTTTTTTCTCTTCCGGTTTTTGGGATTTGCCCTGTCGAGCAGGCGGCAAACCGGCCCTATTGCGCTGGAACGGACAAAATTACACAGCCCAAACCCTGCCCGCCAGCAATCGGTAGCGCAATGCTTGAGAAAGCAGTGCGCGAAAGATTGCAGTATCATCACGCCACAATGTTCGACATGTCGCTTGTCTTCCAGCCTCGCTCTTTCGGATCGCAGGAAATGCTGGCGACTCACGTTTTCAGGAGGCGTTCGGGGTGTCCAATCATCAGCTGCACCGCAGCACTCGACTGCTTTGCGACGGCGAAATTTTGTTCCATGAGGGTGATGAAGCCGACTGCGCCTACATCATAGAAGAAGGCGAACTGGAAATATCCACTAACTCCGAGGGTCAGCAGGTAGTACTTACCCAGCTGAAACCGGGGGAAATCGTTGGCGAAATGGGCGTGATCGACAGTGCGCCGCGCACCGCAACAGCCACCGCCAGCGGTGAAACACACTTGATGGTCGTTACCCGTGACCAGCTGACCGACCGTATTTCTCAAGCCGACCCGGTTCTCAAACTGCTGGTCAAAATCCTGTTGGACCGTTATCGCAGCGGGCTAAACAAGGTCAAAGGCGAAGGCGGATTGCTGGCGGGACCGGACGAATTGATTTCCGAAGACGTTGTGGGCGAGTACATCCGCCACGGTATCGACAAAATACGGCTCGAATCCGAACTCAAAGATGCCCTGAAAAAACAGGAGCTACGGGTCTACTATCAGCCGCTGTTGGATTGTGATCAGCGACGGGTGGCCGGATTTGAGGCACTGACCCGTTGGGATCACCCCAAGCGCGGGCACATATCGCCGGGACTGTTTATTACCCTTGCCGAGGAAACATCGCTCATTGTGCCGGTAGGCCTCTACGTGTTTGACACGGCCTGTAGGCAGCTCGCTGGATTTCAGCGCGCCAGTGGATATGGCGCCGGTGAACTGTTTATGAGCATCAACGTTTCGGCAAAACAAATCTCCGACCCTGACTTCATTGTTCAGGCGGCAGAAATTACTGAGCGCTACAGCCTGAGTCGGGCAGATATCAAACTGGAAATTACCGAAAGCCTGGCTGTGGACATGCAGGAAACCGACGTCTGGATCGATCGAGCACACGAACTGGGATTCCAGGTGTCTCTGGACGATTTCGGCACCGGATACTCTTCCCTGGCCACGCTCTATCAACTGGATGTGGACTTTGCCAAGATAGACCAGGCTTTTGTCAGACCGCTGGATACCGAGCCTCGCAGCCGTGAACTGTTGCGAGGGATCGTCGCGTTAATGAGAGCGCTGAAGCTGAAAGTGGTGGTTGAAGGCATTGAGACGGCTTCCGAACTGGAGTACGTCAGTGCGTTGGGATGCCATCTTGCCCAGGGCTATTTGATTGGTAAATCGCTGGACCCTGATGATGCCCGGGACCTGTTAACCAAGCCCGTTCCCATGACGTTTAACCCCTGAGCACTGCCCGTCCTGCCCTTACGGTTTTGCTTCATCTGACCCAGCAGCGGTGTCTGCCTCGGTGGGCCTATCGTCAACCCCTGCCACCCGTTCGTGCAGACGATCCAGCGACTGATCGATTTTCTGTTTGGCGGCAGCCGTCATGCCTCCTTGATCGACCTGCTGGCGCATTCGCTCTTCCAGGTTGGCAAACAGGTCATCAATTCCCGGCTTATCGGATTGCCGCCCAAAAAGGTTGATCCAAACCTCTGTTTCGCGGCCGAAGTCCAGCACCCGATCAAACAGTCGCCTGGGGTTCTCAGGTTCCACCAACAGACCGTACAAAGCCGCAACAAGGCTGATCGGACTCATCAACAGGTCCCTCAGGCCATCCACAAAAAGTTTGGCCTGAAAGCGTAGAACATCGGCGACCAATTGCCAGCGCGAAGGCGCAGGGTTGGGGGGCGTGATTGGCGGTTCTGGGTTCATGAAAAATTCGTCGGCCATCAAAGCCATCATGATAGTGATCTAACTTCTGATTTTCTAACGCAAAATCGGGTACTATCAGCCGCTAGACAACATCGTCTGGCAATTTTCTCGTTTGCATGATTCGGAATGTGCCTCTACTGGTTCGCAGCGACCTTCAGACTCCGCTCGCCCGCGCCGCTTTTGACGGCAATTTGCGCGAGCTGAAACAACTGGCGGCTCGCGACAGCGATGCGCTGCAGGACCCCCAGACCATCCCTCTTCTGGTAGCGTCCGTTGCCGGCAACGCCAGCGAACGCCTGCAAATCGCCAAATGGCTGCTGGAACAGGGCGTTGACGTGGATGGCACCGCGCCCAGCGGCGATTGTGCAGCACATTTTGCGGCCCAGCTTGGTGACACCCAGATTCTTGGTTTGCTCTCGACCCACAGAGCAAACCTCAACCTGGAAAACCGCGCAGGAAAAACCCCGCTGGCTACAGCCGCCGGCGCCGCCATGCTGCCCGCTATCGAGCTGTTGCTAAACCATGACGTTGAGGTCAACCCTGAACGCGGCGCCGCGCCGCTGGCCGAGGCCGCGCTCAACGCCAAAGACGACACCGCCATTGTAGACATGCTGCTGCGCCATGGGGCCAACGTTAACCATCGAGGCAAATTAGGCCGCACCGCGTTGATGGGTGCCGCCCTGCGCAGCAACGGCCAGATCGCAGAGGCCTTGCTGAAAGCCGGTGCCGACGTAAACGCCAGGGATGACTTTGGCAATAACGCGTTGATGGAAGCCGCTCGTTCTGGCGCCAATGAAGTATTGGAAAGGCTGGTTTTCTGGAATCCCGAAACTGAACATCGCGACAAACCCGGTCGAACGGCTATCTTGGTCGCCGTCAGTTCTACCCGGGCTGATGCGGAAACCGTCCGACTTCTGATGGCCATGGGTGCCGAGCCGGACGTCAGCAACCGAGAGGGCAAAAAAGCCGGCGACCTCGCAGGCGCCGCCGGGCGTTGGCGCATTGCCGACGCTCTGGGAACCCGTTCGACGCCACCACCATTGCAAGAGCCGAAGACCAAAACCAATCCAGAAGCTCTGGCTGAGAACGTGATCGATCTCAAGCAGTTCGAGACTGCTGATGATCGAGATTGGGCAGCCCGGCAAGCTACGCCCAGCAGCCGGACCCAGCTTGAATCGGCAACAGTCGTCATGCCAGCTATCTCACTGCCGACGACACCTGAGAACGCATCAGACGCTGAGGAAACGCAGGTTGGCGACGATTCGTTGGCCAATAGAGAACAATCGGACTCAACAGAAGCGCCTCTTGACGAGCTGCAGGCCAATCATTCGGAGCCAGAGCCAGAGCCAGAACCGGAACCGGAGCCGGAGCCGGAGCCGGAGCCGGAGCCAGAGCCAGAGCCAGAGCCAGAGCCAGAGCCAGAGCCAGAGCCAGAGCCAGAGCCAGAGCCAGAGCCAGAGCCAGAGCCAGAGCCAGAGCCAGAGCCAGAGCCAGAGCCAGAGCCAGAGCCAGAGACAGAGC
>JBGCET010000018.1:0-5652 GCA_045106555.1 Lysobacterales bacterium
GCGCGGGCATTGCACTGGACTGAAAGTCGCTGACCAAATGCACCACGGCGGTGCCGGCATCACGGTCGAGATAATCACCAACGGCGTTCAGTAGATCACCAAAATCCAGCCGGCCATTGCCAGGCCGCAGGTCCGACAAGCGATTGAGAATAACCCCTCTCGGCTGGCCTAAGGCCACCCGCTCCTCAATGGCCCCGTCAATGCTGAGCAGGCCCACCGGCTGATCCGAGGGAATGTCGTCCAGCGCCGATTGAACGGTTGCGCGCAGATTGTCCTGCACCGGTCTTTGGCCCATGGATGCACTGAGGTCCACCAATATCCAGTGCTGTTGCTCACCGCCGTCAACCATACTGTCAGCGGCCAGCCGCGGTCGGGCAAACATCAGCACCAGCAACGTCAGCAGGGCCAGCCTTAACGCCAGCAGCAGCCAGAAACGAATGCGACGATCAACATAAACCCGCTGGGTGGCTGCTTGCAGCAAGCGCACCGAGCTGAAGGGTTCGCTGCGGGCGCTGTCGGTGCGTAGTCGATGCAGCCACAGCGGCAAAGCCAACGCGAGCAGCCCAAACAAGATCCCTGGCGCGGCAAAGCTCATTGACGGTGTTTCCTGAACTGAAGGTAGCGACGCAGAGCCGGCCCCAGAGGCTGGCGCGTATCCAGCAACACATGCTGGGCGCCGGCTCGCCCCACGGTGTCTGCGACTGACTGGACATGCTCAGCAATACGGGCTGGGTACTGTTCGCGCAGAAACTGCTCAGACACCTCAACCGCCTGACCGGACTCCAGGTCTTTCAGTAGACGCGGACCCCGAGCGCTAGGCGCCAGCTCTTCGCCGTCCAGCACCTGAAAGAAAATGCAGTCATGGCCCGCCAGACACAGCGGCTGCACGGCTTCCACCATACGCTCCGGGTCTTCGAAGAAATCGGAGATCACCGCCACCATGCCGCGACGTCGGATCTGCTGGGAAAACGCCTCAAACGGCGGCCCATAGCGGGTGCCCTGGCCCGGCTCCAAGGCCTCCAAGGTATGCAGCATGGCCTGGCGCGCGCCGGGTTTGGTGGCCGGCGGATGAAAGGCTCTGACCGCTTCATCAAATACCAACAAGCCGCTGGCGTCGTGCTGCCGGCCCGCCAGAAACGTTAGGCAGGCGGCCAGCATCTGCGCATAGCGCAATTTGCTCACCGGCTTGCCAAAACCCATCGACGCGCTGGCGTCCAGCAGCACCATCAAATGGGCGTTGGTGTCGCCTAGAAACTGTTTCACCACCATCTTGTCGGAGCGGGCATAGACGTTCCAATCCACATGCCGGGGATCGTCCCCATCCCGGTAAGGACGATACTCGGCAAACTCCTGACTGAAACCAAACTGGGGTGAGCGGTGCAAACCCAGCAACAGCCCCTGCACCACGCTGCGGGCAATCAGCTCCATGTTGTTCAGACCATTGAGATCTGCAGGCTGGAGTAAATGGCTGGCGGGCTGCATTAGCGTCTGGCCTTACGCAGAGCGCCGAAAGCTGGGCTGAGCGGTCAGGTCGGCGAGCACATCATCCACCGACAAACCGTCTGCTTCAGCAAAGTAGTTGAGCAACACTCGATGGCGCAGCACCGGCGCGGCCAGCGCCAGAATGTCGTCAGCAACGACATGATAGCGACCCGCCAGCAGCGCCCTGGCCTTGGCCGCCAGCACGATGTTCAGGCTGGCTCGAACGCTGGCGCCATAATTCACGTACTTGCGCACTTTTTCCGTGGCGACCGGATCGCTGGGGCGGGTGGCCCGCACCAGATCCACCGCCAGTTTAGCCATCTCGTCGGATACCGGCACCTGCCGAACCAGCCACTGGAAACCCACAATTTCCTCAGCGTTTGTGCAGCTGGAAATCTCCGGCATTTCCACCTGGTCGGTAAACCGGCGCACCACCGCCATTTCGTCGGTGGCCGGCAAATAATCCAGCATCACGTTAAACAGGAATCGATCCAGCTGGGCTTCCGGCAGCGGATAGGTGCCTTCCAGCTCGATGGGGTTTTGCGTGGCCAGAACGAAAAAGGGTTTAGTCAGTTGATGGGTGGTGCCGCGCACGGTCACCCGAGCCTCCTGCATCGCCTCCAATAAAGCGGCCTGAGTTTTCGGCGGCGTTCGATTAATTTCATCCGCCAGCAAAACGTTGGTGAACACTGGACCCGGCACAAAGCGCCATTGGCGTCGGCCGCTGGCTTCATCCTCATCCACAATGTCGGTGCCGGTCACATCCGTGGGCATTAAGTCGGGGGTAAACTGGATGCGTTTGAAATCCAGCCCCAGTGCTTTAGCCATGGTTTGCACCAGCAGCGTTTTAGCCGTGCCCGGCAAGCCCGTGATCAGGCAGTGGCCGCCCACCAGAAGCGTCACCAGCAGGCTCTCCACCACCTCTTCCTGCCCCACAATGACTTTGCCTACCTGGCCGCGGATGTTTTCCATCGCGAGACGAAAACGCTGTACCTGTTGGGCCACTTCCGGGCTGGGTTCGTTGTCCATGGTTATTCCTTGTTCATCAAAGTTACGAGTCAATCAGGCTCATCAGCAGTTTCTGAGCCTCTCGATAGTTGGGTGCCAGTTCTAATGCCGACAGCACCTGCAGGCGCGCCTGGGCTTTGTTGCCCGCCGCGTCATGGGCCTGGGCCAAATTTAGATGGGCAGCGGCCAGATCATGGGGCTCAAGGGCCAACGTTGCGGAAAATTCCCGCACTGCGGCCTCAAAATCTTCCAGCGCCAAATACAGCTGCCCGAGCCGGGTATGCCGGCCCGGCTCCAGTGGAGCCACCAGATTGCTGCTTTCCAACACTTTGGCGGCCGCCTCGGTTTGATCGTCGGCTGCCAACACCAGCGACAGCCGATCCAACGCTTGGGGCAGACGCCCGCCAGCGTCAAAGTAATCGGTCAGCGCCGTCTTCTCAGCCTCGGGCGCTTCCAATTCTCGGTGAGCTCTGGCCAACATCAAATACGGACTGTCAGACTCCACATAAGAGGGCAGCAATGTGGCTGCTCGCGCTGCTGGCTCCACCACGTCCTGCCAACGCTCATCGTTGGCGGCCATGGCCGCGTCACCCCGGCGCTGATCAAATTCTTCAAGCCCGGCAAACGTTGGCCCAAACTCCTGCTCGATGAACGCGGCAAAACGCTCGTCAAACTGTTCCAGGGTGATGCCAAGGGCAGTTTCGACGGCGGTTCGATCACCCTGGCCATCCTTGTACTGCTGCAAAATTGTGACCAGCGGGGCAAAGCCAAATGCCTGTTCAATAAAATCACAGGTCAGACCCGCCTGCATGTAAGACACCAGCACCTGCTGCGGATAGGAGGGCCGGATAAAGCTCGCGTCCAGGTCCGCCAGCGGCAGCAATTTACCTTCCGCCATGGCGTTCAGCGCCACCAACGGAATCTGTCTTCCGGGCACCGGTCCAGTACGCCATTCCTCAAACACCGAGATGCCTTCACTAAACCAGCGCGACACTCGATGATCGGTGGCGCGCAGAGTAAAAATATGGGCAATTTCGTGCCACAGGGTGGTACCCCAATGGAAGTCCTCCGGGGAGCGTGCGGCCGGCGAGTCCATGGCCACCACGTAGCCAAAAGTAGCCCCCAAAATGCCTACGCCCGGCAGGCCCACGGTGCGCACCGCAAAATCTTCATGGTCCGGGTACATCTCCACCACCACGGGTTGGGTTGGCTTGTATTGATAACGCTCGGTGAATAGCTCCACGCTGCGTTGGGTAAGATCTTTTACGTAAGGCTGCATCACCGCCGATTCATCTCGCGCCAAACGCATTTTCAAAGCGCCTTCGGTCAGACTGACCTGCTGGGTATCAAAGGTATCGAAGGTATCCAGCAGCCGAAGGGTGTTCACGGTTTTGGCGTTGTAGGGGTCGCCGGCGTAGGCCGCCTCAATTTGTTGACGGGCTTTTTCGGGTTGGTCCAAACGCAAAAAGTTATTGCCCAGCTCCAGTCTCGCCGACCATAGGTTGGGCTGCACTTTGAGCGCCGCCTCGTACCAAACCACCGCCTGCTCGTAGCGCCGGGTTATCACCATGAAGTAGGCCGGCACGGCCCAGGCATCGCCGAACCCGGAGTCGGCTTCCAGGGCCTGATCAACCCAAGGCTGCATCGGCTCATCGGCCAGGGCCGCTTTTGCCGCACGCAGCGCCAGCAACTCTGAGCGC
The DNA here is from genome assembly GCA_045106555.1 of Lysobacterales bacterium. GTDB lineage: Bacteria > Pseudomonadota > Gammaproteobacteria > Xanthomonadales > SZUA-38 > JANQOZ01. The sequence goes on from JBGCET010000018.1 coordinate 4,191, forward strand.
GGCCAGATGCTGGTGCGCAGCATGCCGTCCGCACGATCCATCAGCAGTGTGGCCTGCTCCAGCTGACCCTCCTCCAGGGCGAGCCAGGCCTGCATCAAGCTGGCCCGAATAGCCACGCCGGTCGGCGCGTTGACGTCTTCCAACAACGGCTCCAGCGCCTGCCTTGCAGCGCCGCTGAATCCGCCAGCCATGGCGCTGGCCAGACCCAGACGGGCATAGTGGTAGTCAGGATCCAAAGCCAACGCTTCATTAAACAAGGCTTGGGCTTCTGCCCCCTGGTGGGTGACGGCAAACAGCCAACCCCAGCGCGTGCGCAGTTCTGCTGAGTCCGGGTTTTCCTTCACCGCCTGACGGAACCATCGGTTGGCCGCCTTGATTTCCCCCAATGCCCAGGCCAGTTCAGCCCGCACCGGCGTTGGGGGCGCTTTGCTGAGCATTTGCTTGTAGCAGGCAATGGCCGCATCACGCTGTCCTTGCCAGCTTTGGTGATCGCAGGCGACAAGACCGGGATCGGTAAGTTCGCCGTAGTGAATGCCGCGCTGGGTTGCGCTGACGATACCGACAAAAGCCAGCAACGCGAGGACGGTCGTCGCCTGAAGTAAGAGTCGCTTGGGCGACACCCTCATGGCGTCTCTCCCGCAGCCTCAATGGCCGCGCTGACCCGAGACAACTCCACCAACAGGGTCTGCAGCTCAGTGAGATATTGGGATTGCTCCATTTGCTCCCGCCGTGCCCGCAGCGCGGAAATTTGCTCGTTCAGCGTTTGTCGTCGCGCCAGCAGTTCAGGATCGATAGCGTTGTCTGCGGCATTGGCGTCCGAAGCACTTAACCGAGCCAGAATCATGGCCTTAGGATCAGCCCCCACCTGACGCGGATGTTCAGTTGCCAGCAGACCTTCGCGGCGAAAGTAGTCGGCGACGGCCGCGTCAGCAAAATCAAACGCTTCCGCTGCACTGATGCGCCGATCTTTGTCCAGATCCGCCGAAGGGGTGCTCAGAGCCTGAGCGAAGAAGGTCGAAAACCGCGTAGCCTGAAGTTCACGACCGTTCTTGGTTGAGGTGATCACCACCCTGCCCGGCTTTTCCGTCAGCGCCTCTAGCAGCGCGCCGCTGGCGCTGGTGGTGTTGACCAGCAGTTGCCTTCGCGCTGGCAGCGCGTCTAAGGCCTGTTGAATTTCTGCGCCGGTGATATCAGGGCCAGCCACATTAAAGCGATACTCGTCACCACCCACCGATCCATGGCCGATCAATACGATGAGCGCCGAGTCGTCCTCGGACATGACGCTGGACCAACGCCCGAGCTCGGCTAATACGGTCTTTCGAGTGGCGCCAAGACCTGTAAGAAAACTATCCTGGGCACCCGCGGAGATGGCCGAGTGAACCTGTTCGGCTTCACTGGCAAAACGCTGTTCATAGTGAGCGTTGCCACCCAGGCCTGCCACCGTCAGGGTGTAAACCGTGGC
>JBGCET010000019.1:0-15338 GCA_045106555.1 Lysobacterales bacterium
TCGTCTCTAGCCATCCGCGTGATGCTCGTAACGGCCGGATGCTTGAGTTTTCGTTCAGGCGAGATGGCAAAGTAGGATTCCGTCAGCTGCTCGATTTTTCCCACACGAGCGCAGTGATACATCTGTTCAATCTCGTCCGCGATGGCGGCGGGCGCGGGAAACAGGCCCTTTCCAGCATCGCCGAAGGCTTTGAGCAGCGCGCTGTCGTCACATTCGGCCTTAATGACCGGCACAACATCATGACGATCAAACCACTCATCAAGTTTTCGGCGCAGAGTGGTGGAGGGTGCTGGCAGCAACATGGGCGCTCCATGCAGAGAATGGGGAAAGTCGGGTCTGTAACGGTCGACAAGATCTGGCCGACCAAAAAACGCCACCTCGCTGGTTCCCAAGGGATGTGAATAGGCTTTGACGTTCAGTCCGGTGGGAACTGACCGGTCGGAGATCACGAGGTCCAGGCGGTGTACTGCCAATTCGGCCAATAGGGTGTTGAGCGGACCCTCAGTACAAACTACCCGTACCGGGTTATCCATGGACATGGCGGGTTCAACCATCCGGTAGGTAATGAGTTTGGCTATCGAATTGACCACACCGACGTTCAGTGACTCTGGAATCCCCGGCTCTTTGCTGCGAATTCTCTGGGTGAGTTCGGCGCCAAGAGAAAAAATTTCATCGGCATACTGGCGCACCGTTTGGCCGGTTTCGGTCAGCGTCAGGCTACGGCCGCTGCGATGAAACAGCGCCTCGCCAATGGCGCTTTCCAGAAGCTTGAGCTGCCCGCTGATGGTCTGCGGTGTCAGGTGCAGCACCTCTGACGCTTTGGCGATACTGCCCTCGCGAGCAACGGTCCAGAAGTACATTAGGTGATGATAATTAAGTTGCCTCACGGCGCATTGCCTGCGGCCTCGCAAGCCTGGCAATCCAGCAATCGATACATGACCAGTGCAGCCCTCTTCATCTGCTGGGTAAGCGTATTCATGAGCGCAGTTTCCCCTTCCGTGTGGCCACCGTAGCCCATCAGGCCCAGTCCATCCAGCGCCATCATCACGTGGCCGGCGGCAAACGAGATATCGGCGGCACCGGCACGACGCGGGTCGACGGCGGAAACTGCCCCAAAGCCCAGGTCCTGGCTCGCCTGAGTGTACATAGCCAGAAGCTCCCGGTTGCCATCGGTGGCCGCCATCGGTGGATATCCATCACTAAACGACAGTACCGCACGGGTTTGAGCCAAGTTATTGCGAGTTATCTCTTGCATCAGCTGCTGGGCATTCGCCAGCTGCTGTGGAGACACTGCGCGGATACCGCCTTTCACCTCTACCGAGCGTGCAATCACATTGCTTTTGCCAAAGGCGCTGCCTCGAGACGCCGTGGCGTCCAGTGTCACGTCAGTGCCGCCTACGATGACGCCGGGATTGAAGGTCAGCAGAGGCTGGTCTGCCAACGCTACGCGAAATTCATTGAGGATTCGGGCGGCCTCGAACACCGCCCCATAACCGACGTCGGGACGAAAAATCTGCGAGGAATGGGCCGGTTTACCAGTAACCGATAGCTTCCAGCCTACCGATCCACGACGAGAAATAACGGCGGTCTCAGGATCCCCATCGCCGTCTTCAAAGCCCAGCGCCACGTCGGCCCACCGGGCAGCATCCAACAGAGTTTTGTTGGCCAGGCTGTGAGGTTTGCCGCGGGACTCCTCATCGCCGGTCATCACCACCTGCACGGAAATATGCTCGAGAACGCCAGCGGCCTTTAGTGCCTCAAGCAGATAAACGATGATGACATCCCCGCCCTTCATGTCGGTGATGCCTGGCCCTCGCCACCGATTGCCCGGAAGTTCTTCGACGCCTTGAAACGGGCTGTCAGAGGCAAAAACCGTGTCCAGGTGGCCAATCAACAGAAACCGAGTGCCACTGTTGCCATGGCCTGCCCAAAGGTGTCCAGCGCGGCGAAATTCACTCCCATCATCCCATCGCGTCGAAAACCCCAGTTTTTCCAGGCGTTGCTGGAAGACGCGACCCACAGACTGCACACCAGAAAAATTCTGCGTGCCGCTGTTGATACCCACAACCTCACGAAGTAGTTCCTGGGCTTCAGTTGATGAGCCGTCAATGGAATCTATAATCTCTTGCTCGGTGGCATCTAACGCTAAACCCGTGCCTGGGATGAGCAAAAACATCAGGATCGCATTGACCCATAGCAATCGGTGGCTCAAGCCGGCCATAAATCTTTTCCTGCGGGAAAACGGCCATGATGAACGGTGAGCTGTAATCCGTCGAGTGTGCAATCGTCTTTACATCAGCGGTCGTGGCGTTTTTCCAGCGCCAATCCCAGCGCAAAACTGATAGTCTGACAGTCCTGACTGGGAGAGTTTGGATGTTGTACAAACAATGCATGATTGTGTGGGTCGCCCTTTGGCTGGTGGGTTGTGACGGCGGCGATGGAGCGGGCGATTCAGTGACGGTTGATTCCCTGGATAAGGCGCCTGCAGAGGTGAACAAACAACCGGAGGTGAATATGACTTATGCCCCCGATGGGGTGGAAATTCACTATCAGGTGTCTGGCCAACAGCGGTCTCCTGGAGATCCCACGCTGGTTTTCATTCACGGCTGGTCTTGCAACATCAGCTTCTGGCGAGAACAGCTGGAAGTGTTTTCCAAAACCCATCAGGTAGTGGCTTTGGATCTGGGCGGACACGGGCAATCAGGGATAGACCGGGGCGTTTGGCGGATCGTCGGGTTTGGCGATGATGTTGCCGCCGTCGTGAATAAGCTCAATCTGAGCAATGTTGTGTTGATTGGGCACTCAATGGGTGGACCGGTGGCGCTGGCCTCAGCGCAGCGTCTGCCTGGAGTCGCAAAAGCTGTGATCGGGGTAGATACGTTGCACGATGCCAGCCTGACCTACGAACCCCAGCAGGTCGGCCAGATGATGGCCGCATTTCAGGCCGACTTCTCGGCCAGCATGAAGCGCATGTTTGAAGGTCTGGCGGGCCCAACGGTGCCGTTGAAACTTCAGGAGTGGATTGTGGCAGAAGGGCGCAAAGCCAATCCTCAGGTGGCAGCGGCGTTACTCGGAGATTTTGCCCGCATCAGTGTGCCCGATTTGTTGCGCGATGCTGGCGTCCCGGTGCGGGTGATCAACGCTGCCGCCGGTCCCATGACCGCTGAGACTAAGGTTTCGGCCAATCAGGAATATGCCGATTACGATGCGGTCATCATGGAAGGGGTAGGTCACTTTCTTCAGCTGGAGCAACCTGAAGCCTTCAATCAGGAGTTGGTCCAGGTGCTTGAAGGTCTGGCTAGTCCGGAGTGACCTGCGGGTCCCTCAGACGCAGGAAAACCCCCAATGGCCAAGAAGCTGAGTACCAAAAAGCGAAATCCGGTGGCCCGAAACCCGCTGCTCAGTAAAGGTGGCGCGCACAAACCTGCGGCCAAATCTGTTCGCCCCGGCGCAAAAGCGTTGCGGGACGAGGCTCTGGATCAGTGGGATGAGGATACTGAGGACGGCACCATCGAGCAGGATGGTTAACTGGACTTGCACAGGTGTTTGGGAGCAGTACGCTTTCACCTGAACAGATTTCGACAATCGCTCGCCAACCCGGCACACTATCGCCCTGTACGGACATTAGGTATTGCCCATGGACACTCAGTTAAACCACGCCCTTGATCTTAAGAAAAGCCGCGACGAGCGGTCGCGGGAACGCTTTGTGTCGGGTCTTAGAGGCTATGTGCTGATGGATTTGGCCGGTGAGATGCAACACGATTTTGAGGCAAGGCAGTTGCCCGCCCATATGAGTAACGGGGGGCAGGCGCCCGAGACCGGCAACGACGTACACGATATTCTGAAGTCAACTCCAGCCTTTAATTTTTATTCAAGTCTTCGCTGCACCGCTCAAGAGTTGGTGTGGGATAGCGTGATGGACTCGGTGCAAAACAATCAGGACGCATTAAGCGAAACGGTCCAGTCACTGACACAAAGTCCCAAGGGCAGTTTGACGGTCGACCCACAGATAGATCCGCCTCGATACGCCAATGCAGTGGACGTTCACCTCATGCCCTCCAATTATCGGGGGGGCGACAACGCAACGGTTGAACCTGGCGCCGTATATGACAACGGGCTTAACGTATTTGCGTTTGGCGCCATGGGTAAACAGCTCAACGATATTGGCTGGTCCATGGCGACATTCTTCAAACTGAAATTCCCTCATATCAACCCCCAACACGTGGTGGATGTGGGGTGCACTATTGGTCACAACACCTTGCCGTGGAAGCAAACGTTCCCCGATACCCGGGTAACGGGGTTGGATCTGTCCGAGGCGTGTCTGCGCTATGCCCACGCCAGAGCAGAGGGTATGGGTATCGAGGCGCATTTTCAGCAGGCTTCCGGCGATTGTTTGCCGTTTGACGACAACAGCATCGACGTGGTGTTCAGCTCGATGTTTCTGCATGAGCTGCCGCTTAAGATGATCGACGCGTTTATGGCAGAGGCTCATCGAATTCTGCGACCTGGCGGCGTATTGCTGAATATGGAGCTGCCGCCCAATTCGGCCATGGGCCCCTACGAAGGCTTCTATCTGGACTGGGACAGCTACTACAACAACGAACCTTTTTATAAGCCATTTCGTGATCAAAATTTTCCTGAGCTCACCTGCAGGGCAGGATTCCCGGAGGACGGTTTTTTTGAGGCGGTGATGCCCCGCCAGACCTATGTCAGTGAAAAGGAGTTTTCGGATGCTGTAACCGGGTCGGCGGAGTTTGACGAAGACACCGGGCGTCTGTCGGACCAGATCAAGTGGTATGGCTTTGGGGCGGTGAAAGCCTGATGGGGGAGCTGAGTCGCGAGGTTAAGGGAGGTAGAAAAGCCTTTTTTGATGACCCGGACGTGGACCGGCTGCTGGCTATTCTCACTCGCCTGCTGGAAGAGCATTGGGCGTTAAGAGAGCGCCATACGGTGTTGGAAAAGTTGCTGGCTGACAAAGGCCTGGTTAGCCCGGAAGAAATGGAAAATTATGCGTTCAGTGAGTCGGAGAGTGGTTCGCTGGATGCCGCCGCAGGAAAACTCATTCGCGACGTCATGGGCGCAGCCAGGAATATCGATTAATGTACAGCTTACTTATTTTCTTTCACATACTGCTGCTGGTTTTCTGGTTGGGCACAGACCTTGGTGTTTTTCTTGGCGCTAAGGTCACAGAGCGCACCGATCTAAGTGTCGAAACACGGGTCACCGTTTTGAAACTCGCCATGGTGCTGGACCGAATGCCGCGGACGGCGCTCACGCTGATCCTCCCGTCGGGGCTGAGCCTGGCGGTGTTGTTGAATCTGGTGGATGTGTCCAACCCAGTACTGGGGGCAGTATGGGCCGGCGGACTGGCGTGGGCGGCGGTGCTCTGGGTCGGGTTTCTCAATCCAGAAACGCCATTGGAAAAACGCGTGATGACCTTCAATTTCTTCGCCAATGCGGTGCTTGCGCTGGCCGTGTCAGGGATTGCCGTAGGCATGTTGCTGGGCGACTCGGTGCCCACCTGGCTGGCGTTGAAGCTGTTGAGCGTAGGTCTGATTTTTGTCGCCGGTGTGGCGCTGGATGTCTTATTTAAACCTGCCGTCGAAGTCTTCTTGGGTATTGTGATGGAAGGTGCCGATGATGAGAAAAACGCGGCGTACTCCAAAGCCATTGGGCCGGTCTATTGGGCGGTGCTGGCAATTTACGCGCTGGTGCTGTTTGCGGCATGGCTGGGGATTGATAAGCCCTCGTTCTGATTGGCTGCTGTTACCTGATCGGCGGCGGATTGCCCCCTCCCTGGCAACCACCAAGGAAAACCACCACGACCAGTAAGATCAGCCGCCGTTGATTCACAATTTTGTTGTGCTCAATGGGTTGACCGTTCGCCGTGACCATGGGCTGGGTTTATCAGTGCCGAGTGGCCCTTGGCGCCATCAGGGTGGCAGCGGTTACCGTTGCCAACACCAGACCAACTCCCAACAGGGTTAGCATGTCAGGCACCTCATGAATCAAGACCGCGGCCAGCGCAATGGCATACACCGGTTCTAAACCGGTGACCACGCTGGCAAGCTGCGCCTCAACGTTGGCCAGAGACTTCACAAACAACGTCTGAGCCAGTGCCGTACAGATAATGCCAAGTACTGCGATCAGCCAAAAATCCCCTGCCTGGGGTGCCGCGCCCAGCGCCAGGGCGAAGGGTAGTAAAATCACCGCAGCGCCGGCCTGTTGGAAAAACGCCACCAGGAGAAAGGGTTGGCGAGACACCAGGCGTCGATTGAGAATGGTTAACAGGGCAAACAAAAACCCTGAAAAAACGGCCAATGCCAAAGCGCCTCCATAGGCAGCCGTGTTGCTGGGCGAAGCGATTAATGTCAGTCCGCCTAATACGCCCAAGGCCGTTATTGCGTCGATCCCACGCAAACGAGGGCCGCCCACCAGCGGTGCAATGAGCGTGACAAACAGAGGGAAGGTCGCAAAGCCCACAACGCCAATGGCCACGCTGGACAACGAAATGGCGTGGAAAAAGGCTAACCAATGGGCGGCTAAGAGCGCCCCAGACCACAGCATTCCGGGCCGGTCGTTGGCTGGAAGCGACAACCTTCGGCCGACAATGGCCATGCCTAGCCCTAACACCAGGGCAGCAATGGCGGATCGGCCAAGGACGGTGACGATGGCGCCCGAAGTCATGGACTTGCCAATGACGCCGGCAAGACCAAACAACGCAACCGCGCCGTGCAGTTCCATTAAGGCTATGCGACGACTCACAGTGAGCTCGGCGTTTCGCGAACTAACGGAGTTTCAATAGGCCCCGACTACAACGCGACCATAGATTTGCCGAAATTTTCCCCTCGCATCAACCGGCAAAACTGCGCTGGTGCCTGATCAAGGCCGCTGGCGGAATCTTCCAGGTATTTGATCTTGCCTTCCTTGAGCCAGCCACTGACAGCCTGCTCAAATTCGTCCCTGGCGTCCTCATGGTCATAAACCACCATGCCGCGGACGGTCGCTCGGGCCTTGATGATCAGCGCCGGATTGGGTCCGGGTGGCGGTTCGTTGCTGTTGTATTGGGCCATCAGTCCACACAGCACCACCCTGGCACCGATGGCCAGGCGCTCCATGACCGCCTGCAGCATGTCGCCGCCCACGTTGTCGAAGTACACATCGACGCCGTCGGGGCAGATTTCATCAATTGCCTCCCGGATGTCTCTGGCTTTGTAGTTGATGCAGGCGTCGTAGCCTGCCTCATTGACGGCCCAAGCACATTTGTCTTCTGAGCCGGCAATGCCCACAACCCGGCAACCCTTAATGCGGGCAATTTGCCCCACCATCGAGCCCACCGGCCCGGTAGCCGCTGAGACCAGTACCGTATCGCCAGCTTTGGGTTCGCCCAGTCGAAGCAAACCGGCATAGGCAGTCAGCCCGGGCATACCCAAAATGCCCAAGGTGGTGGATATCGGTCCCAGTTCCGGGTTCACCTTTCGCGCCAGGGCGCCATCGATTACCGGGTACTCTTGCCATCCGGCAAATGCTGCCACGATGTCGCCTTTGGCAAATTCAGGATGCTGGGATTCCAGCACCTCGCTAACCGTTTCGCTGAGCATCAGTTCGCCAGGATGAATGGTGCCGGACATATGGCGGCCGCTGATCTTGCCTCGCAGGTAAGGGTCTAAGCTTATGAAGTGGGTCTTGCACAGCATTTTTCCTTCGCTGGCTTGCTCAGCCGGGCGTGTGATGAGTTCAAATTCTTCGGGAGAGGGAACGCCATCACTGCGCGTTTTCAGCACAATCTGTCGGTTATCCATTTTAGGGCCACCTGTGGTTAAATGTTATAGATATAGTACATTTAACTTCCGCGCAGACAAACGGCAATTATCATGGCTCAGGCAAGATCGAACGACACCCTTATTGAACAGCTGCAAAACCTGCTGGGTCCCAGCCAGGTGGCGATGGACGGCGCGACAATTTCGCTGATGTCCCAGGACGTCTATTCCCGTGGCGAGTCCGTCTCGGTGGTGGTGTCGCCGAGCAGTACGCAACAGCTGAGCCAACTGGTGGCCATGTGTGCAGCAGCAGGCCAGGCAGTGGTGGCTCGCGGTGGTGGTATGTCTTATACCGCCGGCTATTTGGCCACTCAGCCAGGCACCGTGCTGGTGGATATGTCGGCCATGAACCAGATTGTGGAAATCAACGCCGAGGATATGTACGTGACGGTGCAGAGCGGCTGTACCTGGCAGGATTTGCATGAAGCGTTGAAAGACACCGGGCTGCGCACGCCATTTTGGGGCACCTTGTCGGGCATTACGGCCACCGTTGGCGGCGGCATGTCGCAAAACTCCATGTTCTGGGGTTCGGCGCGCTATGGCATCAGCGCCGACTCAGTCATTGGCATGGAGGTGGTTCTGGCCGATGGTGAGGTAATGGTCACAGGCTCGGGCGCCCAACCCAATGGCAGCCCCTTCTTTCGTCACTTTGGCCCAGACCTGACCGGACTGTTCACCGGCGACAACGGCGCCCTCGGACTGAAGGCCACCGTCACCTTACGGCTCATCCAGCAAATGGACGCCCGACGCTATCTATCGTTTGACTTCGATGACCACAAAGACATGATCAGCGCCATGAGTGAGGTCAGCCGTCAGGGCCTGGCGACGGAGAGTTTTGGCTTTGACCCCTGCTTAACGGGCATGCGGATGAAGCGCGAGAGCTTGGCTAAGGATGTCAAGTCTTTGGCCGGCGTCATGAAAGCCAGTGGCTCTGTGGGCAGCGCCCTGAAAAGCGGTCTGAAGGTGGCGATGGCCGGACGCAAGTTTATGGAGGGTGCCAAATTCTCCCTGCATTTGATGGTGGAAGAGCGCGTTGACGCGGCGGCTGACGCCTGCGCTCAGTCCATATCGGATATTTGTAAGCAGCATCGTGGCACGGCGCTGGATGATTCAATTCCGCGAATTTTGCGGGCTAACCCCTTTACGCCACTGAACAATGTGATCGGACCCAATGGCGAGCGTTGGGCGCCCATTCATGGGCTATTGCCTCATTCCAAGGCCGCTATGGTGACCGGTCAGGTCCATGACCTGGAACAACGCGAAGCGGCCACTATCGAGAAGCACAACATTGAGATTGGCTACTTATTTGCGACGGTTTCCACCAGCTGCTTTGTGCTTGAGCCGGTATTTTACTGGCCCGATGCCATGCAGGAGCTGCACGATCTGACCGTTGAGCCCTCAGTGCGAAAACGCCTCAAAGGGTTTGATGAAAACCTGGAGGCGCGCGCTGAGGTTCACCGCCTGCGCAAGGCGATGGTCGACATCTTTGCCGCTGCCGGCGCGGTGCACTTTCAGGTTGGCAAGACCTATCCGCTAAGCGATGTGAATCCGCGTTCCTGGAAGGCTCTGAGCGACATTAAAGGGGCGCTGGACCCAGCACAACGGATCAATCCAGGCAGCTTAGGTTTGGGCGGCGAGACCTCCGGTTCCTGACGTTCATTCGGACCTCACCATGCGCTGCGCATATGCCAATATCGGATCGGCGGATCAGCCCCGGCTGATTCACTACCGCACCGCGGGCTCCGGCCCACCGCTGGTGATGCTCCATGCCTCGCCGCTGTCGTCAAAGATGCTGATGCCACTGGCGGTGCCCCTGTCGGAGCACTGCAAAGTATTGGCGCTAGATACCCCGGGATATGGGCAATCGGACTCTCTGCCTGAAGACCCAACCGGACAGGGTCTGACCCAATATGTTGAGGCGCTGGAACGGTTTCGTATTGCCCTGGGTTTTGAAAAAATCGGCGTTTACGGCACGGCGACGGGTGCGCAAATTGGCGTGGGCTATGCTCGTGCTTACCCTGAGCATTGCGCTTTTCTAGTGGCTGACAACGCGGCCCATTTCAGTGATGAAGAGCGTAACCGACTGCTGGATGGGTACTTTCCAGAAATTCCTATCGATGACCTGGGTGGGCACCTCATGCGTACCTGGTCGTTGGCCCGGGATCAGATGTTGTTCTTTCCCTGGCAAGACCATGGTTCTCGCCTGCCCCAGGGCGGCTTGAATCCCGTGGTCAGCAACCTATTCGCCAACCAGATTTTGGCGGCGGGGCCCAACTACGCCTGGGCCTATCGCGAAGCCTTCGTTTGCGAAAACGTGGCTCTGCTGCAGGAAGTGACAGTCCCCACCAGCGTCATTCGCTGGGAAGGAAGCATCGTAAAGCCTTACACCGACCTGTTTGATGATTACGAATTTGGCGACAACTTTCGCATGGTGCCCTGTGGCCCCACCATGGACCAGCGAGCAGCAGCGCTGGTTGACGAGGTGAATCGTTATCAGGCCTTGGTGCCTGTCAATGCTGCAACCGACGATTTGTCGGTGGCCGCTGAACCTAGAACCTATCTCGGTGGGTTTCATCTGCACATTGCCGGTTCCGGCAAGCCGCTGGTGATTCTGCACCAGCCTGGATTTAATGCCGCCGCCATTGGTTCTCTCACAATGGCCCTGAGCGAAAAACGCCGCTGCATCGTGCCAGACCTGCCCGGCCATGGCGCAAGTCCCCCGGCCGACGGTTTCCTGCGCGATGTTGTGAACGTTTATCAACAGATATTGGACACGCTGGAGTCTGCGCCGGAGATTCTGGCTATTGGAGAAAGTGCCTCTCTGGGCTTCATGCTGGCGCAGCAGTTCAACAGTGCCTTGACGTTGCTTAATCCCCGCTCTGCGGCCATGACGCTGCCGGATCTGGAGCCAACCACCAGCGGCGCGCATTGGGTGCAGGCATGGCACTGGCTGCGCATGCGACAGATGTTTGCGCCCTGGAATGAGCCACAGCCGGCGAACGCGTTGGGGGGTACACCCATGCTTGACGGACACACGCTGACGGGCCAACTCAATGCGGTTTTAGCCTGTAGCGATATTGCCGGTACGGTGTCGCAAATGTCTGACCTTCCCAATCCCGATCCATCGCTGGGGCGTTGGTTCAGCCTGGGCAACGACCCGTTGGGCGATGCCGCGCGTCAGGCGTTTCCTGATGCCTCCTGGCAAACCCCTGCATCACTGAATGAATTGACCGAATTACTGGAACACTGATCATGGCATTAAAAGACAGCATGCCCGTCCTGATACGCCATGAAGGCGTATGGGAGGGTTTCTATCGCTACCTGGATATTCACGGCAAGCCGGTGGGGGAACACAAGTCCCGCCTTTTATGCCGGTTTCCGACGGAAGATACCTATCACCAGACCAATAATTACTTCTGGGAAGATGGCCGAACCGAGGTCCGGGACTTTCCCACCCGGATTGAGAACGGCAAACTGATTTTTTACACAGAAATTACCGGCTGGGCCGCAGAGGTTCCGTTGGACGAGCATAACCGCACTGTCATGCTGCACTGGACGCGCAATGACGATTCCAGCCTGTATCTCTACGAAATGATTCAAATCAGCGATTGCGGTACCTACCGATCCCGCGTTTGGCAGTGGTTCAGAAACGGCCAGCTGGAACAGCGTACCCTCATCGATGAACGCCGCGTGTCCAATGACTGGGCGGCCTATGAAAAGTCCAGCGATACCTACAAGGACATTGCCACTTTTTTCTAATGGAAAATTCTGCCCCCGGCTGGCTGCAAAAACTTAACCACTTCGAACGCGCGGCAACCTTTGCCGCCTTCACGTTTATGGTGGTGGCCATCTTTGCCGACGTGCTGTGGCGGGAGACCACCGGGGTGGGCCTGCACTGGGCGCGTCAGGCTGGCGTTTACGCCAATATCTTTGTGGTGATGCTGGGGTTGGGGCTGGCGTCTAACGCCGGGACTCATCTACGCCCACGATTTGCTGACAGCTGGCTGCCGGCCAGTTGGGATCGTCAAATCAACCGGCTGGCCGAAGTTTTGACCGCCGCGTTTTTTGCGGTGTTTGCATTCTTTGGGACCAAAATCACCTACAGCGCATTGATGCTGGAGGAGCGTTCTGTGCTGATTGGTGTGCTGGTATGGCCCATGATGGCGGTAATACCGCTCGCGTTTATCATCGCGACGATTCGCCATGGCGCGTTTGCCATCAATCCAGATTGGCGGCCGGAAGATCCAATTCAAGCCCCAGACGAAACTGAAGCAACATCATGACGGTGCTTATGATCGTGGGCGCCTTGTTGGCCTTAGTGGTGTTGCGCCAGCCCCTCGTAGTGGTGCTGGGTGTAGCCCTGGTTTGGGTGTACTTGACCCAGAGCCCGGACCATCCAAGCTTTATTCTGCTGGATGCCTGGCACGCCCTCAACCGGGACGTATTGCTCTCTATCCCCCTGTTCATTTTATCCGGGCAAATCATGTCCCGGGGCGCAATGGCCAAACGGCTGGTGCGATTCGTGGCGGCGTTGACCGGGCCGATTCCTGGTGGAATGGCGATGGCGACAGTGCTGGCCTGTGCCCTGTTTGCTGCTATTTCGGGGTCCTCAACGGTCACCCTGCTGGCAGTCGGCAGCGTCATGTACCCGGCGTTACTCAGCGCAGGATATTCCCGGGCATTTTCCCTGGGCGCGCTGTGCGCTGCCGGTACGCTGGGCATTATTGTCCCACCCAGCATTCCGCTAATCCTTTACGGCGTAATGACGCGAGTATCGATCACCGACCTCTTTATTGCCGGCATTGGGCCCGCGCTCGTGTTGACGGTCTTGATGAGTTTGTACGCGGTATTTCGCAACTGGGATCAGCGCGGCGGCAGCTGGGATTTTGGTGAAATTGGCGTATCCCTAAAGGAAGGGATCTGGTCGCTGTTGATGCCGGTGATCATTCTTGGTGGTATTTACTCAGGCCACTTCACGGCGACCGAGTCTGCCGCCGTGGCAGTGGTATATGCGCTGTTGGTAGAGATGTTGGTTCACCGGGAACTTGGCGCGAAAGGCGTCTACGATGTGGTGGGCGAAACCTCCCGCCTGTTGGGGTCCTTGTTTCCTGTGCTTATGCTCGCGGTGAGTCTGAATGTCTTTCTGACCTATGAACGAATTCCAGAACAGGTAGTGGCTTGGTTCATGGAACAGTTCTCAAGCCCCACAGAATTCTTGATTACCAGCAATCTCTTCCTGTTGATGGTGGGCACGGTAATGGACATCGGGTCGGCGGTGTTGATTTTGGCTCCCATGCTGGCGCCCGTGGCCGATGCCCAGGGCATCGACGCGGTGCACTTTGGCATTGTGATGATCGTCAATCTGGAAATTGGCTATCTGACGCCGCCCTTCGGGCTGAACCTGATCGTAGCCATGGGCGCGTTCCGAGAAGATTTCTGGACCATCTGCAAGGCTGTGGTGCCTTTCCTATTGATCATGTTGACGGGGCTGGTGCTGGTGACCTTCATTCCTCAAATTTCTCTTTTCCTATTGGGTTAGCTCTATGAGTCATGAACCGCTGAAATATCAGGCCATCGATGCGGTGGTGAATATCTGGACCGAACGAGCGCTGTCGGCAAGACCCGACTGGGGCCCTGAGTTTTTCTCCGGAAAAATGAAGGCCAAAGAAGGTCTGATGGCGGGCCTGACTCTAGAACAAATGATCGAGCGGATGGACGCGGCAGGCATTGGCCATGGGTTTTTGGTGGCCGCCAAGTCTGGCAGGCCGGGTTTGCCCGGGTGCTACCACATGCCGCTGGAGGTGGTGGCTGACGCAGTTGAGCAATATCCAAAACGTTTTTCCGGCCTGTGCGGTATTGACCCTTTCATGGGCATGGAGGGCGTGCGCCAACTGGAATACGCGGTCAAGGAATTGGGTTTTGTGGGCGCGCACCTGTATCCCCACTGGTTCGAACTGGCGCCGGACCACGCCAAGTACTATCCCTTCTACACCAAGTGCTGCGAACTGGGTGTGCCGGTGCAGATGCAGGTGGGGCAGTCCATGAACTACTCGCCAGAGTATCGCTGCCGCAGTGTGGGGCAGCCAATTACGCTTGATCCGGTGGCCTGCGACTTTCCCGAACTAAAGCTCATCGGCATTCACGTGGGTATACCGTGGACCGAGGAGATGATCGCCATGTGCTGGAAGCACGACAACGTGTTTATCGGCAGCGACGCCCACAGCCCCAAATACTGGCCGGATAGTTTTGTCCGCTACATCGACAGTTTCGGCAGCAATAAAGTGATGTTCGGTACTGACTTTCCGGTACTGGATTTCGCCCGCACCATGGGCGAGATCCGCGATTTGCCCATTCGTGATGCCAGCCTGAAAAAACTGCTGCGCGATAACGTGATTAACGTATACGGTCTGGCCGAAGACATCGGCCAATGAACTTGGCTGGTATCATTGCTGACGGTGCCCGCAATCGGCCCGACCATCCGGCCCTGGAGTGGCCAGGCGGCAAACTCACCTATCAGCAGTTTTGGCATGACGTTGAGCTCGCCGCGGCTTGGTTGGTGGAACAAGGTGTCTGCAGCGGCCAACGGATCGGTTTAAGTCTGAAAGAACACCCGCAACACGTGGCATTGCATTTTGCTATCCCTTATTTGGGCGCAGTGCTGGTGCCTATGGACCACCGTTGGCAGGTCGGCGAAAAAGCCGCTACCAGTCAAGCCATGAACGTGGCCTTGCTGATTCATGAAATTGACGCTGAAGTGCCCGAAACCCTGAATACCCAGGTACTACCCGAAACCTGGCCTGAATCCCAAAACATTCCAACGTTGGCTAGCGGCGGTGATCAGGTCTGGCTGGTTTCGATGTCATCGGGCACCACGGGCCGGCCTAAAGGGGCGCTGGTAACCCATCAGCAAATGCTGGAACGTTTTATCAACCAGTGGGTGACCCTGGGCTTCAACGCCAACGATCGTTTTTACGCTGCATCTCCGCTGTATTTCGGCGCGGGGCGCTCGTTTGCCATGTGTTTTTTGGCTGCTGGCGCAACGGTGGTGATGTCGCCGCCGCCGCAAAAGCCAGAGCAAATTCTGGCAGAGATCGAAACGCTAAAAATCACTGTGGCGTTCCTGGTGCCTACCTCGTTGCGCCGGATAGCGCCTTTAGTTTCTGCGAACGAACCCGCCTGGTCCGGTTTACGTCGTCTGGTGGTATCGGGCGAACCCTTGTTTCCAGACGAAGCCGCGGAGTTTCGGCGAAAGCTGTGCGCAAACATGTTGGCGTATTACGCCTCCAGCGAAGGTGGCGGGATTTCCATTTTGCAGCCCGACGAATTCGATGATCACGCGGCGACCGTGGGAAGAGCCGGATTTCGGTTAGACGTTGAAATCGTAGACGGCGACGCGCAACGCGTATCCACTGGCGAAACCGGGCGCCTGCGGTATCGCAGTCCAGGCCTAGCGCAATCATTTATTGATGAAAACGGCGAGCAACAAGACGACCAAAGTGGCTGGTTCTATCCCGGCGA
>JBGCET010000020.1:0-207897 GCA_045106555.1 Lysobacterales bacterium
GTGGCGGTGGGGCGGTGCAGATAAAGGCTAAAGTCCTTTGCCAGTACCTTGTGTTTGAAGATGTCGTCGAGCAGGGTCTGGTAGCGCGAGCCCAGCAGGATCATGTGGTGGGGCACATCAGGGTATTGGCGCTTGGTGCCAAAGTACCAAACGAACAGTCCCATGGAGTAGCGGGTCTTGTTCAGTTTTCGGTCGGTCCAGCGACGCCGGTGTTTTTTGGGTATCAGGTATTTGTACGTGGCGGCGGCATCGGCGTTGGATACCACCAGTGAGGCATCCAGGGTTTCGCCGCCGGCCAGGCGTACGCCCGCCGCTTTGCCGTCCTTGATGACGATTTCTTCGACCTTGCTGTCGTAGCGCACCGTGCCGCCTTCTGACTCAACCAGTGAAACCAGGCCTTTGACGATAGAGCCGGTGCCGCCCATGGCGTAGTGAACGCCATGGCTGCGCTCCAGGTGAGCGATCAGCAGATAAATGGCGGTGGTCGTGAGAGGGTTTCCGCCGATCAGCAAGGGGTGAAAACTGAATACCATGCGCAGCTTTGGGTGGGTGAAAAATTTCTTCACCATCGAGTACACGGTGCGATGAAACTGGGTGCGAATCAGGTCGGGTACGCAGCGCAGCATTTTCCAGGGGGTATCGAACGATTCGTAGAGGAGGTCGTCGAAGCCCACTTTGTAGAGTTTGGCGCTACAGTCCAGAAACGCGTCGTACTTGGCCACGTCGTTGGGGTTGAAGCGGGCAATCTCCGCCTTCATCGCCTCGTGGTCGCCGCTGTAATCAAAATGGGTGCCGTCAGAAAATCGGATTCGGTAGTAGGGATCTATGGCCCTCAGGTCGACATCGTCGGACATCTTTTTACCAAGCAGATCCCACAGCTCTTCCAGCAGGAATGGCGCGGTGACAATGGTGGGGCCTGCATCGAAAGTGAATCCATCCTGACGGTACACGTAGGCCCTCCCGCCGGCGGCATCCAACTGCTCGCACACGGTGACCTTGTATCCCCGGGCTGTCAGTCGCACCGCTGCCGCCAGACCACCAAAACCGCTGCCAATTACAATCGCCTTCGAACTGCTCAACCCTGTCTCCTGGTGCGCCTTGTCCGCGCGTTAGTGCAGAACAAGGAATTTGACGCCGGACGGGCGCCGATAAACAATGACATCGTCTAATGTAATGTTCGCTGGACAGATGTGCCAGCCTTTTAATGGTTGAGAACGGATGGTTATGTTTGATTCACTGGTAGCCGCGCATATCGTCACGGGAACGGTGGGTTTAATCACCCTCTGGGTGCCTATTGTTGGACGCAAAGGCGGTCCGGTGCATAAGCGTTGGGGCAAGATTTTTGCCGTATCGTTATTGCTTACCGGCACCATTGCCGTGGGCATTAGCATTTGTACTTTGCTGTATCCGCTGGAAACTCATCCGTTTTGGGATGACGCTGCTCTGGTGCGGGCCGTATTTGGTTGGATGATGATCTATTTGGCCACCATGACGATTAATCTCGCCCACTATGGCCGGCTGTGTATCCGCAATCGGCTGCACCATGAGCAAAACCGAACGGCGCTTAACCTGATTCTTCAGCTGCTGACCTTTCTTACCGCCCTCAACTGTGCCTGGCAGGGCTGGCTGGTCAATCAGCCGTTACTCATCGGGATGTCTATTGTTGGATTGGCGGCGGGGATATTGAATACGCGATTTATCCTTCGGTCCAACCCGCCCCATCAGGAATGGCTGGTGCAACATTCCCGAGGTCTGGTTGGCGCCGGAATCTCGGTATACACGGCGTTTTTGGCCTTTGGTGCGGTCAACTTCATGCCGAAGTTTGCCTTTAGCCCCGTGCTTTGGGCGACTCCCTGCACGCTGGGGATTGCCTATCTGATTTACCACCAGGCTCGGATCATGTTGGCTCGTCGGCGGTTGGGTCGGGGTAGCGCCTCAGGTCCAGCGGCGGCGTAGGTCCGCCATATGAAACAGGCCAGAAATCACTAAAGCCGAGGCGGTAATCCGCCAGTCATAGCCTTTCAGGGTGGCCCCCAGGGCAACCATTAAGCTGCCGCCGGCCCCCAGGTTGAGCAACAACGACAGCGGCTGGACGCCGCGACCGCTGCGTTGCCAATAAACCACCAACACCACCGCCTCAACCATTACCACTGCCAGCATGATCGCGACGATATCGCCGCTTTCAATAATCTTTTGCACCGGGATTTCTCTTAATTAGCATCAATACTGGCCACTGTATCAGTCCAAGTAGTGATTTTTCCCGTTGGTGCTAGGGGTCGTAATTCCTCAGGTTGCTGCAGCTTTGGGTAGAATTTCTGCCGTTTTTTGCAACTGACCGGTCAGACTCTTATGATCGTGGCCCTGCGCTGCACCGCAGCGCATGTTCTGACCCGGCCCAGGGGGGCTGTCTGACCATCATCCGAGGAGTTTGCATTGACTGATTCTGCCGCAAAATTCTGCGTGGCTGCTTTGCTGGGCCTGATTATTTCCTTGTCAGCCGCTGCTGCCGACAAAAACCCATTAACCGACCTGGCTGCGGGACTGAAGATTCGAGACATTGGCCCGGCGGTCACCTCAGGACGCATCAGCGACTTTGCGATGCACCCCGATGGTTGGCACCAGTTCTACGCTGCAACGGCCTCCGGCGGATTGTGGAAAACCGACAATGCAGGAACCACCTGGAAACCCATATTTGACAACGAAGGTTCCTACTCTATCGGCGTGGTAGAGCTGGATCCGGAAAATCCGAACGTCGTTTGGGTGGGTACTGGCGAAAACAACGCTCAGCGCTCGGTGGCTTATGGCGATGGGGTTTATAAATCCGTCGACGCCGGCGCCAGCTGGAATAATGTGGGTTTGGCCGACTCCGGCCACATTGGTCAGATTGCCATCCACCCCAATGATTCCAACGTGGTGTTTGTGGCGGCTCAGGGGCCGTTATGGAACTCCGGTGGTGACCGGGGTGTGTATCGAACCAAAGACGGCGGCGACAGCTGGGACCGAGTGCTGGAAGTCGATGAGCACACCGGCGCCAATAACGTGCTGATTCACCCAGATCGTCCAGACCTAGTGCTCGCTTCCACCTACCAGCGTCGGCGTCATGTATGGACGTTAATTAACGGTGGGCCCGGCAGCGCGGTGTATCGCTCCACTGACGGCGGTGAAACGTTTAGCAAAATTACCGCCGGTCTGCCGCCCCATGACAAGGGCCGCATTGGCTTGGCGTTTGCCCCTTCTCGACCCGATACCGTATACGCAGTCATTGAGACCGATGATGAGCACGAAGGGCTTTACCGCTCTACCGATTTTGGCGCGCGCTGGGAAAAGCGGTCTGGCTACAGCGCCGGCAGCCCTCAGTACTACAACGAATTAGTCGTGGATCCCAACAATCCGGATCGGGTGTATTCCATGGACACCTTCATGCAGGTGAGTAACGACGGCGGTAAATCTTTTAGCGCCGTTGGCAGTGCTTATAAGCATGTGGACGAACACGCGCTGTACATTGATCCGGCCAACAGTAACCATCTGATTACCGGTAACGACGGCGGCATTTACCAGTCTTGGGATGCCGGCGCTAACTGGCGCTTTGTGGAAAACCTGCCGATTGCGCAGTTCTACCGGGCCACCCCGGATAACGATCTGCCGTTTTACAACGTTTATGGCGGGACTCAGGACAACAACTCTCTGGGTGGGCCTTCCCGGACGCTGTTTGATCGAGGTATTACCAACGAGGACTGGACCTTCACCCTGGGTGGGGACGGGTTCAAGACCCAGGTAGATCCGACGAATCCGGACACGGTGTATTCCCAGCTTCAGCATGGCTTACTGGCGCGCTTTGACCGCCAGAGCTTTGAGCGGGTCATCATCACGCCGGCACCGGGTGCGGATGAAAATGACCACAAGTGGAACTGGAACTCGGCCTTCATTATTAGCCCCCACAGCTCCCAGCGACTGTATTTTGCCGCCGAAAAACTCTTCCGCAGCGACGACGGCGGCAACGCCTGGCAGGCCGTCAGCGACGACCTCACCCGCCAGCTGGACCGCAATACGCTGGAGGTGATGGGCCGGGTTTGGGGCGTCAACACCGTGGCCAAGAACAACTCCACCTCCATGTACGGTTCCATCGTCTCGCTGGACGAAAGCCCGCTGGAAGAAGGGCTGCTGTTTGTCGGCACCGATGACGGGCTCATTCAGGTTAGCAGCAACGGCGGCGAAAGCTGGCGCCGGGAAGATCGCTTTGGCCGGGTGCCGGAGATGAGCTACGTGGGCGATCTGGTGGCCTCCCAGCACAGCGCAGACCGGGTCTATGCGGCCTTTGATAATCACAAGAAAGGCGACTTCAAGCCCTATCTGCTGCGCAGCGACGACCGCGGCGCCAGCTGGAAGTCGATTGTAGGAAACCTGCCTGAGCGCGGCACCGTGCACACCGTGGCAGAAGACCACGTTAATCCCGACCTGCTGTTTGCCGGCACCGAGTTTGGCGTGTTCTACACCCAGGACGGCGGCAAGACCTGGGGTGAACTGACCGGCGGCATGCCCACCATTGCGGTGCGCGATATGGAAATTCAGCGGCGGGAAAACGATCTGGTGCTGGGCACCTTTGGTCGCGGCATTCGCATCCTTGATGACTACACGCCGCTGCGCATACCCGCCGCGGATATTTCCGCCAGCCAGGGCACCCTGTTTCCGGTCAAGCCCACCTGGTTGTATGCAGAAAAAGCGTACTTCGCTTATGGTCCCAAAGGCTTTATGGGGGCGTCTTACTACACGGCCGACAACCCTCCTTACGGCGCGGTGTTTACCTATCACCTGAAAGACAGCCTCAAAACCCTGAAGAAGCAGCGCCGCGAAGCTGAGCGCAAGCGCCAGAAAGACGGTGAAGACAACCCGTATCCCACGATGGACGCACTGCGCGAAGAGGCCGCGGAGCAAGACCCGGTGGTTGAACTCAGCATTTTTGATGCTGACGGCAATTTTCTACGTCGCATCACCGGTCCTACCGGCAAAGGCATGCACCGGGTCGCCTGGGACATGCGGTTGCCGGCGCCCGAGGCGGTGAACATCAAACCAGCTGGGCCCCGAGCCCCGTGGGACTCTGAACCTAAGGGCACGCTGGTGGCGCCGGGCAACTACTCAGTATCGCTGGCCATGCGGGTCCGAGGTGAGTTGACCTCTCTGGGTGAACCCCAGGACTTTGTGCTCAAGACACTGGATGAAGGTCAGTTCAGACCAGCGTCTCCAAAAGCCCAGGCCGAGGAGATGGCCCAGGCCAACGCACTGGCCCGCAGCATTGCGGCGGCTCAGGGCGTAATGGGTGAGCTCAATAACCGCGTTGCCCATCTGAAAGTGGCGCTGCGCGATACACCGGTGAATGACGATGGCTTGTATCAGCAGCTGGCTGAGGTAGAGGCCAACCTGCGCCAGACTGCAATCACTCTGAGTGGAGACCGAGTGGTGGCACGCACTGCAACGCCGACGCCAATGTCCGTGAGTGCTCGCATGGGTCTGTTCCAGTTTGCCCATTGGGATGCCCTGGCCGGAATCACCGACAACCAACGGGCCTCGCTGGCCATTGCCACCGAGCAGTTGACCCAAGTCAATACGGCCCTGGCGGCGAGTAAGGCGGCGCTGGATACCATTGATAACGCGCTGGGCGCCTCTGCGCCCTGGACGCCGGGGCGTGCGCCGATGCAGCCCCAAGCAAATAATTAATGGGACAACACTAATGAGGACCACAACATTGAATAACTCTTTGGGATGGATGCTGTCAGCCGCACTGCTGCTGCCGATGGGTGCAGTTACCGGGCAAGATAAGAAAAAAGACGAAAAGCCGGAAACGCTGTCGGCAGGGACCTTCGCCGGCATGAAGCTGAGGGGTATTGGCCCCGCCTTCATGTCGGGCCGCATTGCCGATATCGACCTGCATCCGAACGACCCCAACACCTGGTACGTCTCGGTGGGCTCAGGCGGCGTGTGGAAAACGGTCAATTCTGGCACCACCTGGACGCCGATTTTCGACAAGCAGGACGTCTATTCCATTGGCGCGCTCACCATCGACCCGTCCAACCCCAGCCGCATCTGGGTGGGCAGCGGGGAAGACGTGGGCGGTCGCCACGTCAGCTTTGGCGACGGCGTGTACCTGAGCCAGGACGGCGGCGCCAACTGGAAAAATGTAGGCCTGAAAGACTCTGAGCACATTACTCAGATTATTGTTCATCCGGACAACGAGAATGTGGTTGTGGTGGCCGCTCAAGGGCCGCTGTGGAGTGCAGGCGGCGAGCGCGGCATCTACCGCACCGAAGACGGCGGCGAGAAATGGATCCAAACCCTGGGTGACGAGGAGTGGACCGGCGCTGCGTCGCTGATTGCCGACCCGCGAAACCCGGACGTAATGTACGCCGCCACCTGGCAGCACCATCGAACGGTGGCTGCCTACATGGGCGGCGGACCGAAGTCGGGCATTCACAAATCTACCGACGGCGGTAAAACCTGGCGCGAGCTCACCCAGGGGCTGCCCGAAGGCAACAAAGGCAAAATTGGCCTGGCCATCTCGCCGCTGAACCCGGATGTGATTTACGCCGCCGTTGAGCAGGACCTGCGCAAGGGTGGGGTGTATCGCTCGACCGACCGCGGCGCTAACTGGGAGCGGCGTTCAGACACCGTCACTGGCGGCACCGGGCCGCATTACTATCAGGAACTGTATGCCAGCCCCCACCACGAGGGGTGGCTGTACCTGATGAACAACACCACCCTAATTTCTAAAGATGGTGGAAAAACCTTTGGGCCCATGAGCAACGATTCCAAGCATGGCGACGACCACGCCATAGCGTTCCGCCCGGACAACCCGAAGTGGCTGCTGGTGGGCAGTGACGGCGGCCTGTACGAGAGCTTTGATCACACCGCCACCTGGCGTTATGTCTCCAACCTGCCGATCACCCAGTACTACAAGGTGGCGGTGGACGATGCGGAGCCGTTTTACAACGTGTACGGCGGCACCCAGGACAACAATACTCAGGGTGGACCCTCGCAAACCGATAACGACAACGGCATCCGCAACAGCGACTGGGAAGTGGTGCTGTTCGGCGATGGGCATCAGCCCGCGACGGAACCTGGCAACCCGGATATCGTGTACGCCCAGTGGCAGCAGGGTAATCTGGTGCGGGTGGACCGCAGCAGCGGTGAGCTCAGCTACATCAAGCCTCAGGGTGAGCCGGGTGATGCGCCAGAGCGACTCAACTGGGATGCGCCTATCCTCGTCAGCCCTCATGCGCCCACGCGCCTTTACCATGCGTCTCAGCGCGTATGGCGATCAGAAAACCGTGGCGATACCTGGACCGCAATTTCTGGTGATCTGACTCGCAACGAGCAGCGCGAAACCCTGCCGATTATGGGTCGCCAGCAAAGTATTGATGCGCCTTGGGACATGTACGCTATGTCTCAATACAACACCATCACTTCGCTGGCCGAGTCGCCGTTGAAGGCTGGCCTGCTGTATGCCGGTACCGACGATGGCCTGATTCAGGTGTCCGACAACGGCGGAGAAAGCTGGCGCAAGATTGAGGTCGGCAGCCTGCCGGGCGTGCCGGATACGGCGTTTGTGAACGACATTAAGGCGGATCTGTTTGACGAAGACACCGTGTATGTGGCGTTGGATAATCACAAATACGGCGACTACCAACCCTACCTGGTGAAGAGCACCGACCGCGGCCGTCGGTGGCAGTCCATCACCAATAACCTGCCCGACAATCATCTGGTTTGGCGACTGGTGCAGGACCACGAAAACGCTCAACTGCTGTTTCTGGGCACCGAGTTTGGCGTTTATTTCAGCCTCAACGGCGGCGGTAAGTGGGTGGAGCTGACCGGCGACGTCCCCACCATCGCGTTTCGCGACCTGGCCATCCAGCGGCGGGAAAACGATCTGGTAGGCGCCACCTTTGGTCGCGGCTTTTTTATCCTGGACGATTACACGCCGCTGCGCGGATTAACCCAGGAAGCCCTTGAGTCCGGACCGCAGTTGTTTAAGCCACGGGATGCCCGCTGGTACATCCGTCGCTCTCCGCTGGGCGGCGAAGGCAATTCTTCCCAGGGTCATGCTCACTATCATGCGCCGAACGCGCCGTTTGGTGCGGTCATCACCTACTATCTGCCAGAAGATCTGCAAACCGCTAAAGCGGCCCGCAAAAAACGCGAGAAGGCGTTAGATGAAGATGAGAACGTGCCGTTTCCAGGCTGGGATGCCATTGAGGCTGAACGCCGCGAAAGCGAGCCTCACATGCTGCTGACGGTGCGCGATTCCGACGGCAACGTCGTGCGCCGATTGACCGGCCCGGCGAAGAAAGGGTTCCATCGTATTGCCTGGGATTTACGCTTCCCCGCGCCCCATGCGGTTGGCACCGGCGGCGACTACTTTACCGACATTGAAGGGTATCTGGCGGCGCCCGGCGACTACAGCGTGGCTCTGGCCCAGGTGGTGAACGGTGAGGTGACCGAGCTGGGTGACGCGCAGAACTTTGCCGTTAATTCCCTGGGACGTGGTTCGTTGGGTGATAGTGATCCAGCCGCCGCCGCCGCATTCTGGCAGGAGCTGGGCAGTGTTCAACGGGGCGCTACCGCCGCCAATCAGGCCCTAGGCCACGCCCGAGCGCAGATGAAGTCGTTGCGCCTGGCTCTAGACCGATCTCTGGCTCCGCCTCAAGAGCTTGAGCAGGACCTGCATGATCTGCAGCAGGCTATCGAGGGCCTGGCTTATGCTCTGGGCGGTAGCGAAGAGCGCAATGCCCTGGGCGCGTTGACCACGCCCAGTGTTGGCGAGCGATTGTTCCACGCGATGCTGGGGACCGCGGCGTCCAGTCGAGCGCCCGCCGCGTCTCATCAGCGCAGCTTGGAGTTGGCGAAGAGCCAGTTTGCGGATATTCGTGAGCAAATGAACCGGCTCACCCAACAACAGATTCCGGCCTTTGAAGCACGCCTGCGGGACGCAGGAGCGCCCTGGACTCCGGGTCAACCGCTGCCCTAAGGCCCGTCTTAGGAAACACCAAGGCGTCTGGCAACAGGCGCCTTTTTTTTGCCCCCTCGGGGCCCAAATTGAGCCAACAAGCCGTTAACCTGCCGTTAAGGTTTGTCTTGATAGCCTGAAATCATGATGAGGCTGGAGATAGAACAATGAACAAAACCCCCATAACTTCAACATTGGCGTTCGCGGCCGCGCTGTCGTTCAGCATTTCTGCGTGTACCACAGTCAATCCGTACACCCGGGAAGAGCAGACCGCCAAAGCCACCAGCGGCGCAGCGATTGGCGCTGCGGCCGGCGCAGTGGTTGGGCTGCTCAGTGGAGACAGCAGTCGCGACCGTCGTAAGCGGGCCCTGATTGGTGCCGGCGTGGGCGCTCTGGCGGGTGGGTCTATCGGCTATTACATGGACGTACAGGAAGCCAAATTGCGCCAGCGTCTGGAGGGCTCTGGTGTGTCGGTGTCCCGTAACGGCAACGAAATTATTCTCAATATGCCCAGCAATATCACCTTTGATGTGGATCGGGCAGACCTGCAGCCCGGCTTCGGTGACGTGCTGGACTCGGTGGCCATTGTGCTCGATGAATACGATCAAACCCTGGTGGAAGTGACCGGTCATACCGATTCCAGTGGCGGTGACAGCTATAACCAGCTGCTGTCGGAGCGCCGTGCCGACTCGGTGGGCAACTACCTGATGCGCGCCGGCGTTATGCCGCGCCGGGTGGCTACTGCCGGATATGGCGAACGTTACCCCATCGCCAGCAACACCCAAGCCTCTGGCAGAGCGGCTAATCGCCGGGTGGAATTGACCTTGGTGCCGCTTTCCTGAAGGGGCGAGTCGTTTCGGTCACGTCAGGGCGAGCGTCAGGACGTGGGCAACAATGGCACCGATGGATAACCGTAAGCGAAGGGCGGTGAGCCAGGTCATTTGCCCTCTCGCGGGCAGCAGCTGATCAACTGCTAGCGTCCCCACGTGGGCCGTTAACAGCCAGATAATGGCGGACGCCGGGGCCAGCAGACAGCCAAACCACCCCGCCAGGCTGACAAAAATGCCAATCCACAGGTCTCTGCCCGACGGGGTGCTGGCCGCTGCGTTGACGCCCCACCGGATGCCACCCAAAAACGACAAGATCACCGCTGAGTAGGTGATAAACGCGTGTCGGACGTCCACCGCCAACACCTGGGTAACAGGGGCAATAGCCAAAGCAACAAACGGGATCAGACCCGCATAACCCAGGCTAATGGCAGTGGTCGGCGCGTTGTCGATGGGTGAAGGCGCAGTAGATGAGGGGGCTGGCATGGAGATTCTCTTGAACGCAATGACGTCAATCTGCCATCGCGGATGTGAAAATCCCGCGGATGGCCGCTAAGTGTTAAGGCCCAACTCGGGTCTTGAGGTAAAAAAAAGGCCGCAAAAGCGGCCTTTTTCGTGGGCAATAGCCCGGATTTACAAGTCGAATTCCTTGGAATAACCCACAACAAATTTCACTTCGTCGTTGTCCAGTCCGTCGGGGCCGGCGTCGTCCAGGTCGGTGCCGGTCAGCTTGACCGTGAAGCCGTCTTTGGACAGGGAAATGCCGTACTCGAAGTACCCTTCGGGCACGCCGTTAAACGCTTCGTTGAAGTCGCCGTCGTGGTAGCCCGCGTGCAGACCCAGTTCCAGTCCTTCGCGAATCTCCGTTGACCAGTCGCCGTAGGCATAGATGGTTTCGCCGAAACCGAAGTCTTGCCCAGGGGCTTCGTCCGCTTCGGTGTGGGCCAGAATGTTCAGGCCGAAGGTAAATGCGCCAATGCCTACTGAGCCATAGACTTCAGCAAAATCGAACTCAGCTTCGTCGTCGTAGTTGAAGTAGAGATAGCCGAAGTCATAGGTGACGCCGCTAGCTTCAAAGGAGTAGCCCAAGTAAACGTCGTTCTCATAGGAGAATACATCGCCTGGCGCGTAGCTGACGTTAGAGATCCAGGTGCCAACATAAAAACCGTTGTCCCAAACGTAGTCCATGCCGCCGGAGACAGCGACTTCGTTCTGGGTTTGGGTCAGTCCGCGCCAGATGTAGTTGCTGTCGATCGCGATATTGGCCGTAAAATCGTCCGCTGCGGCAGTCCCTGCCATCAGCAGCATGCCAGTCAGAGCCGGCAAAGTAAGTTTTCGTACAATGGTCATCTTATTTCCTGCGTCTATTTGGTTATTAGTTAAGTGATCTACCGCCACCGGATCACAACGCAGCAATATTCAGGCCAACGTGCTTTCCCCCGGGAAATTGCGGAATTTCGCGGCGCTTAAGTCCATAATTGCGCCAGGACGGAAGATTGCACCAACAATTGCACCAAAAATGGGCTTTTTGTCGCGAATTTTCGTTTCGAGACATTGTTTTACAGCTTTTTTCTAGACACGGGAGTCCTTCAATGGACCAGGTATGGATTGCGCAAGTGGTGCTTTTACCTGTGCAGATTGGCTGGGCGGCCTTATATGGGTTTACCGGGCGCCTGTATGGTCGGAGAGCTTTGGATGCGGTCGCTGTCGTGTTGGCGCTTGTGGTCTGGTTGCTGGTGACCGTCAAAGGTGGGCCCGCGTCTTTGGTTCACGGCGAAATGTGGGCGGTTGTATTTACTACCACTGCGGCGTTTTTGGGATTTAACGGTGTCCTGGCGATGGCGGCCATTATTCGGCACCACTGGGCAGCTTCGCCTCGATTAGAAGCACCTGGTCAATCTCCCCAGCCGCATTCACAACATGGGACGTCGCGTTGACGTCGATCTGACCGGGTTGTGCTGGGGTCATTTCGCCGCTGATGGGATCAAAGCGGCGCAGAACATAACGGCGGAAATTCGACGTTAGCCGCAGTTCGACGGCCTCCCCGGCTGGTTGATAAACCACCCATTGAGTATCTGACTGCAAACAATAGAGGCCTGAACTGACCATTCCCTCAGCACAGGGCGTCATCTCGAAGTATTGCAGGTGTTCAGTGAAAAAGTGATGCGCATGGCGGGTTTGCCGCCACAATTCGCCGCGTAGTCGCCAGTCTTCGCTGGTCAAATCGTTGGCGGGATACTGAGCGCCAAAATACCATTCAACGCCCGCACCTCCGGCCAACAGGTGTCCCCACAACGCGTGTCGGCGCAAACTGTCTCGGGTTGGATCATCCAGGTCTGGCGGCGCGCCGGTGTGCCATTGGCCAATTTCGTCCATGGTGATCAACCAGCGATGACCCGATTCGGTGGATTGTTTGATCCACTTTTTCGTTTCCTGATTGACGGTGGTTCGATCGGCCACTTGAAAGGACAGCCCGTCCAAGGCCTCAAACCCCAGCAGCGGCCCGAGGATGGCGTCCTTGTCCGCGGCCTCAGCATGGGTGTGCAGCAACACCGGGTGTTGATTAGGGTCGTGGGTTTTGAGAAACCGCGCCATGGCTTTTCGTTGGGCGGTGTTTTGCCCTTCAGGGCGCCAGTGCACTGGGCCGTTCTCTTCGCCAAGGTTCCAAATCAATCCGGGGTGGTGGGAAAATCGAGCAATCAGCTCCTGCAGGTATAGCGTGCGCTGCGGGCCCATGTCGCCTTCATCAAACAGCAGTTCATTCTCCGTTTCCTGGAGGACGATATGGAGCGCAATGCCGCGTTTCTGCATGTGGGAAAACACCCGGTTCCATTGTTCCAGGCGGGAAACGTCAAACCGTGAGAAATCATCGGGCGCGTGAAATGGCCAGACGTCTTTGCCATCACCATTGATGTTAAGCGTCAGGAAGTAGGCGGCGTTCAAGCCTTGATTAGCCAAATAATTGACGCCTCCTATCAGGGCTTTGCCGCGTTCTGTGCCCCAGGTTGGGTCACCGTCGCGCCAGTCTTTCAGGTGTGGCGAAAAGGTATGAAGCCTATCGCCCGCGGCCGCTTCGCCATCGCGCAGGTTGCCGCGCATCCGATAGGTGCCATCAAAATCTGCATAGCCCAATAGATTTTCTGGGCTGTTGGTTCCCGCCTTTAACCAATGGCGATTGCTGCCGGCCAAAACGAAATGGCCGTTTTCTGCCCTTAAGGGGCCGCCTGCTCGGAAATCCGGAGCGAACTTGTCGCTGTCGGTCACTAGAAACTGTCCGCCCGGATTACTGATGCTGATTTGGCCGCCTGCCGGGGCCCGGTCGTCTACCGCTATGTTGCTGCCGTTGACTAAGGTTGCCTTGTAAGACCATTGACCTTTTTCATGGGGGGTAAAGCGCAGCTGCCAGGTGCCGCCGCTGTCGGCACCGGTATCGGCCGCTTCACCGTCCGCCGCGTAGTAACCCCGATAGATGCGCGTCTTATTATTGTGGGTCAGCGCCACATCAAGCCGATAGTTGAGAAAAGGGTTGTCTTCAGCGGTTTCGCTGCTGGGTGGCGCGGAAAAGTTGAGTGTTACCGGATGATGGCGTTTATACACAGGCATTGCAGCCTCGCTCTCAATGGTAGGCCCATGAATCACGCGGCTACGGGAAATACGTTCCAGTGACGTCAGCTCAGGTTCTCCGCCGCGGTCGCCAGCACCGGACGCGGTATAGACGTAATCACCGACAACGGCCATTCCGGTGCCGTGTCGCCCCCTGGTCAACGATGGTCCTGCAAACCACCGTCGCATGACTGGATCAAAAACCTCGACCTGGCTGTGGGCGGTTTTCTGGGTTCCGCTTTCTCCGCCGGCGATCACCAGACGCCCCCCTACCGCAATCGCCATATGCCCGGCACGGGGTGTTGGGAGCACATTGGCACTGTTGGCGGCTATCCATCGGTTGCTGGCGATGTCGTAGATATCACCCACGGCCTCGGTCAGCTCAAAATTCTTGCCGCTATCAAAGTGTGTCCGCCGCCCGCCTTGAATGAAAATCTGATTGCCAATTATCGCCCCCTGAACATGATCCCTGGCGGTGGGCGCGTCGGCCAATTCCGTCCATTGCCCGGACAGGGGGTCGTAGCGATCAAGCCAGGCCTGACTGCCTTCGCGGTGGCCGTTGGTGATGCCACCGGCAAGGTAAATCTGGCCGTTATGCACAACCGTTGCCGCCGCGCCGCGGCGGCGGCCTATGGGAATGGTGTGGCCAAACTGAAACGCATCACTGTGGGGGTCGTAAGTGAGGATGCGATCCAGAGGCTTCTCATTGGGCCACTGGCCAGTCATTGCGCCCACCAGATAAATGGTCTGATTCACCACTACCGCCTGAAAATGATGGATTTCCACCGGCGGGACTGCGCCAGTGGTCCAACGCTTCGTTTCAGGATCAAAGACGTTGACGGGTTTAAGACCGCGGCCACCCAACAGGTATAAGCGGTTAGCAACACTGACGAGGGATGCCTCGTGTCGTGCCACTGGGTTGTTGGTGGTGGGCACTGTCTGCCATTGAGCATCCTCTTCCCGATGGTCGCTAAAACCGGAGTGGGGCTGCAGCGAATGGGTGTTGCAACCTGTCAGCATGCACAAGGCCAGCAACAATAGTCTGAAATGCAGGGTGGCCTTACCCGGAGGGGCTGTGCATCCAGGTGGGGGGGAGTGCGTAATCATCGTGGGCATTTCCGCAAATCTAACAGCAAAGAGTAGTGTAATGACAACGCTGTCATTTATCGACAGTAGACGGCCAACGAACCCGTGAGGTAAATCTGGGCAATGACGGTTAAAGTGAACTACATTATGGGAAGGCAATAAAAATCCCTGTTTGTCGATGAGTCCCCTTGCGGCTCCGGCGACGATAGCGAAAAACTCAATGGAGAACCTCGTGGTAAAGCCAATACTTTGCATGTTGTTGTTCGCTCCGATAATCACGTCCGCCGCTACAGTGTCCGGCACCGTGACCGACGCCATCAGTGGTTTACCCATTGAAGGTGCGACGGTAGGTATCACCGACCCGCAAGCGTATTTTGGGCAGCCCCTGGTGACCACATCGACTGATGTAGACGGCAACTACATGGTGACATTGACCGTTGATCCCGCCGGCCAACCTACCCAGTTTTTTGGCGGTGATCCGGCGGTTGTGACCGGTCAGGTGCTAATCGAGATCGTTGCGCCCATGCATGCTCCCCAGCGTGCCGGAGATACCCTGGACGCGGTTGATTGCTTTTGGTTCTGTGAGCTCAATCCAGATTTGTCCCCGGTTGTGGATGGCGCCCTTGCTATTGCTGATACCGACAATCTCGATCAGGACTTTGTCTTGAGCGCTGGTGCCACCATCAGCGGTTCGGTGACCAGTGCCTCCGGTGGGCCTCTTGCGGATGTGCCGGTCAATTTCTTCGGTGCTGAACCCTTTGAGGTGATCAGTGCTGCCACGTTTGTCAGCAGCACTGACGTGTCCGGTAACTACACGTCGGGCATTGCCTTTAAACCCGGCACTTACTTTGCCGGTGCGGGAAACCGTGGGGTGAATGGTGGGCCATTACCGTACGGGAATTTTGTGTCCCAGGGGTTTGGAGGATTTACCTGTGAATTTCTGGCCTGTTTTGTTCGCGGTACCAATCCCATAGCGATTGCCGGATCGACGCCCGCTTCCGGCATAGACTTTGCGTTGAATCCGGGTGGATTGTTCACCGGCGAATTGCTTTACGCTGACAGTGGGTTGCCTCTGGCCAGCCCGGACACCGCGCTTATTCGCGTCTGGACGCCGGATGAAGGGCGTAACCTGGCTACCTTTTTTGTTAATAGCGATCGCTTTGGCGGACCCATAGATTCCAGTTTTCGCATTGAAGGGCTGTCCGGAAGCTACATTATTGAAATTGATCCGGGTCCCTCCACGGAAACCAATTTGCTTCGCGTTCTGAACGATGGCTCTCGATGCCCGTTCTCGGGCTGCGACAGGGGCCAAGGCGTGCCGGTTACCCTTCTTCCTGGAAGCCCCGTGACACAGAACTTTTCTCTCGTGCGCGGAGGAAAGTTGACCGGCACGATGGTTGACGACGCGACAGGTTTAGGGATTGATGGTGGTTCTCAGCCAACCTTGGTGTTGCTAGATGCCATGGGGCGAACGGCCGGTGGTGCCATTGTGAACAGTGATGGCCAAATTATCACCGCTGACGGGGTCGCTCCTGGCGACTACCGGGTTACCACCGGAACCACGTTTTTCGCCAACAGCTTTAGTGGGCAAGGAAACGCGGAACGTTTGGGCGCGCCCTACATCGATCAAACCTTCATGGGGGTAGATTGCCCGGGCTTGGCGTGTGACTTTTCCGCCCCAGGTGCCGCTACTGTGACCATTACCGCCGGCGCCGTAACCTCCGGTATAGACTTCAGTTTGCGCCAGGGTTTCCAAATATCTGGAACGCTCACTGACTCGGTGAGCGGCGACCCGCTGGCTGGGCGCAATGTGGAAATTTTTACCCCGTCAGGCCAACGAGTGGCGCTGGAATTCTCCGCTGCGGACGGCTCGTATACGACCGGTGGACTTCCTGACGGAAACTACCGAGTAGTGGTGAAAGATGGTGGCCGCGTGGTGCTGGGTAACTTTGGCAACAGTGGGCTTGGTTATTTCGGCAAGGTGTTTGGCAGCACGGGGGATTGTGTGCAAAATTTCTGTTCGGCCAGTTCCGGCAGCAACGTGGTTGTGGCCGGAGCCAACGTCACCGGTATCGATTTTTCCCTCACCCCGGGCCCTACCATTTCGGGTCAGGTTGTTGACACCGTGATTGGTTTGCCGGTGCTGCTAACCGTCGATGTGTTCAATGCCGGCGGGAGTTTGGTTGGCTCCTGGTCTACCGTCACTTCCCCAGATGCCACCTATACCACCGGGGCACTAACCGCAGGCACCTACACGCTGATACCGCGAACAACCAACACCTACAGCATTGGTTCGCCCGCCACGGTGGTCAAAGGCGCATCGCCAACGCCCGGTACATTGTCCGTAGAAATAACCGATAGCAGCGTCAGCGTTCAGGCGCTGGGGGTGTTTCAGTCCTTGGTTTTTGGTTCAGGATTTGAAACCCTTTAAATTAACGTAGTGGGTCACTGGCCGTAAGCTTGTGCTGGTAACCAGGTCACCAGCGGGTCAAACAGGTAGATCAGGGCCAACCCCACAAGCTGCAAGGCAATGAACGGCAGCACGCCGCGGTAGATCGTCACCGCGGTGATGCTGGCTGGCGCAACGCCCTTCAAATAGAAAATGGCGAATCCCACCGGCGGCGTCAGAAAAGACGTTTGCAGGCATACGGCAAACAGCACGGTAAACCACACCAAATCAAATCCCAGCGCCTGAACCACGGGTGCCACCAGCGGCAGTACAATCAGCGAAATCTCGATCCAGTCCAGAAAAAAGCCCAGGAAAAATACGAAGGCCAATATGGCTATCACTATCCCGTTGGGGCCCAGCGGAAGATCCAGCAGTGCGCCCTTAATCAGTTCGTCGCCGCCAAGTCCCCGCAGAACAAGAGAAAACGCCGTGGCGCCGACAAATATGGCGAAAATAAACGCGGTTGTGGTGGTGGTCTGACGCAGCACCTGATCCAGCACCTGGCGGGTTAGCTGGCCTTTGGTGGCTGCCAGTACAGTTGCGCCAAAGGCCCCAATGCCCGCGGCTTCTGTGGGGGTAGCCAGGCCGAAAAAAATGCTCCCTAGCACGGCAAAAATTAACAGAGCTGGGGCAACAATAGCGGCGAGCACTGCCAACAGCGCCGGCAGGGTCACGGCCGTCGCGGTATCTGCCACCGGCGCACTGTCCGGTTTGAGTCTGGCAATGATGAGCAGATAGGCCACGTAAAGTGCCCCCAGCAAGAGCCCGGGAAACAGTGCGCCGAGAAACAGGTCGCCCACCGGCAGGGCGAGTCGGTCAGCCATCAAAACCAACATGATGCTCGGTGGAATTAAGATTCCCAGGGTGCCGACTGCGCAGACAGTGCCGCTGGCCAGTTCCTCGGAATACCCTTGTTTCAACATTACCGGCAGCCCCAGCATGGCCAGCAAAACGACAGAGGCGCCGATAATTCCAGTGGTGGCCGCCAGCAGTACGCCAATGAGCGTGATTGTGATGGCCAGGCCGCCGCGGACACGGCCAAACAGCTGCGAAAGGCTGGTCATTAAATCCCGCGCAATGCCAGATTTCTCCAGCATCATTCCCATGTAAACGAATAAGGGAAGGGCAACCAGAACCCAGTTTTTCATAACCTCCCAGGTGCGGTTAACGCTCAGAGAGGTGTAGGCCCAATCCACCCCAATGACAAACCCCAGGTCGACTTCCAGCACGATGGCCAAAGCGGTAAAGGCGATTGCCAGTCCGCCCAGCACCCAGGCGACGGGGAAGCCGGTCAGAATCAGGCTGATAAAAGCCACAAACATGGCCAGTGACAACAGGTCGTTAATCGACACGATGTGGCCAGCCAAATAAAAACGCCAGAATTCGGGACAGTCGGCTGATGCCGGCTACCAGCAACAGGGTCATGGCCAACGGAAGCATACCTTTGATCAACCAGCGTCCCGGGAGCCCTCCTGGGGCGTCTGACACTTCAGAAATGGCAAAGGAATAGCTGACAAACGGCAGGGCAAAGATCAGCATAGCCAGCACGAAGGGCAAGAACAGCAGGAGCAGTCCGTAAAGCTCAATGTAGGCGCGCGTCTGCGCTGAGGCGCGATCGTGTAACACGTCAACCCGAACATGCTGGTCGGTGTCCATGCAGGTAGCCAACCCCAGCATGAAACCGGTGGCGTACAGGTGCCACTGAATTTCTTCAAACTCAATCCGGCCCTCACCGAACAGATAGCGCATGATCACATTGATCACAACAACGGCGATCAAGGCCAGCCAGATCCAGGAAAGAGCGCCGGCAAGGTAATGGAACAGCCACCGGCAGCGGCGCGAAAGCGCCGTGTGAGGCCAGTCGCCAGACGCTGATCTGTCGGTAATCTCCGGCGCGGAGTTTTCCTGCGACATGACTAAAAATCCCGAGGCAGGTAGCCGAGAATTTTCCACCGCCGGTAGGTCGCAGAAAACCCTCGTTGAGACGCCAGGATTTCAGCGAAATACGGGTCCTTGGCGGCTTCTTCATCCAAAACTTGGGTGGCCGTTGCTCGCAAAGTCTCCAGCAGCGGCAGCGGCAGGCTGCTGGTGACGACACCCTCCGCTTCAAAGTTCTTTACTACCGGGCCCTGAAGCGCTTCCGCCTCTGCCAATGAGCGGGCTACCGAGGCTCGACAGGCCACCCGGATCGTCGCCTGAGTGGTATCGCGGAGCGTGTTCCACACTTCCAAGTTGATTTGCAGATGACCCGTGGAAAATGGCTGGTGCCATCCGGGAAAATAGTTGTATTTGGCCACCCGGGAAAAGCCCAGCAGTTCATCAATGACCGGCTGGGCGAACTCTGTGGCGTCAATGGCGCCTTTCTCCAGCGCCTGGAAAATTTCGCTGCCGGGAATCATGGTGACCGATGCGCCCAGGCGCTGCAGCACTTTCCCGCCCAAGCCCGCGAAACGAATTTTCAGACCCACCAGGTCCTCGGCGGTAGAGACCGGACGACGAAACCAGCCGGCGGTTTCAGGCCCCGTCAGGCTGCACAGTATGGGCATCACCTGGTGGGGTGCGTACAGCGACTCACCCAGCTCCTGGCCGCCGCCAAAGTACCACCAGGCCAGAAATTCCTGAGGTTCCATGCCGAAGGGCACTGCGGCAATTAGGGTTGATGCGGGAATGCGGCCCTGGTCGTAGCCTACCCACTGATAACCCGCATCAATCTTTTTCTCTTTAACGCTCTCAGTAATTTCCAGCGCCGGTACAATCGCGCCAGGATCAAATACCGTGATATCGATGGCGCCGCCGGTCATGGCGCGCAAATCATCTGCCAGGCGCACCGGCGCGGTACCAATGATCGGCATGACGGCAGTAAACGAAGAGGTAGCGCGCCAGGTCAGCTGGTCGATGGCCTGTTCAGACGACGTAGCTTGAGTTTGGAGTTGCGCTCCTGGTGGCCGAATGGCCAGAGAGGCCAATACGCCAACGCCCAGTGCGGTGATTACCGCAACTAGCAGGACTAGGGGCGAGACGTGGCGAGGTTCAGTCATCGGGCAGCCATCCCATCCGTGAGCCAATCTCCCGCATTTGTTGCTCCAGAGGCTTAGCGGGTCTGCCGGCGGCCAGATGGAACTGGGGTTCTACATCAAACGCGCCCTTGGCCATGCACTGAAAACAACCGGTTAGCATCTGTGCCACCTCAATGCCCCGCTTCGCCACCATAGGGTGGGCCATTAGTCGCTCGACGTTCGCCTGTTCACTGATGGGTTGGTAAGAAACGTTCATCTCGAACACCCGGTTTGCGCAGGCCACCAACTCCTGTTGAGAGACGGTTTCGCCAATCAGATTGATGGTTGTTGGAGTCGATTGTGGATGGGTGGCCAAGCGGGCAGTCGCAAACGCCAATTCATCAATCGCGATGTACCCGCAGCGACCCTCGCCGGCGTTGTTCTGGTAATGACCTTGGTCAGCCGCTGCGCGTAAATGCAGTAAATCGAGGTCCAGATAGAGGCCATTGCGACAGATCGTTACCTCTAGCCCGCTGTCCTTTAGGTCCTGCTCGGTGACACGATTCACTTCCTGGGTTTCGTCATACCAAGTGCCAGCTTCTTTGCCGTTACCGATCACGCTGGTGTAGAGCAGTCGAGAAACCCCTGCCGCCTTGGCCGCAGAAATGGCATTACGGTGAAGGATTATTCGGTCCACCCCCGTCTTAACAGGAGCAGAAATCAAAACCGCCGTATGGACGTTGGCAAAAGCCTCCGTCATTTGCGCGGGATTGGCGTAATCTGCCGCCCTGACGTGGTCGGTCGATAGAGGGCCGGATAAGGTCTTGGGCGTACGAGTAAGAGCCACAATAGTGTCCGGCGCTTTGATCTTGCAAAGTTCGGCGACGATGCGCTGGCCCAGTCGGCCGCTGGCGCCGGTCACGGCAACAGTAGGCATTTTTTCGCTCCTGCTGAAACAAGACAACTCATGGTTGAGTGCCTAATGGGACATGGATAAAGGATTGTACTGCACGACACTTTGCGCTGGTGAACCGAGCTACGGGTTCGTCAATGACGCCTATGCCACGGCCAGGCCAAATGAATGAAAGGATCAATATGACACATCTTGTTCGACGGTTTTTCGTCGCTGTTTTTTTCCTTGGCGTTTTTGCCAGCAGCCTCAGTGCTCAAGAGCAAACGGTTGACCAGCTGCAGGCAGCGTTGGATGACGGGACGCTGACGGTCGTTGAGGGCTGGCTTGAGGCAAAGGGCAAAACGCGTCTGTCGCCGCAGCAGCGGTATATCAAAGGGCAATATTTGTTGCGCACTGACAAGCCTAAGGAGGCGCTGAAAGACCTTGAAGCGGCAGCCAAGGCTTTCCCTGAAAATGAAAACATCTGGCTGAGTGTGGCTGAGGCGGCCGGTGATGCAGCGGGTAAAGCCGGCCTCATGAGTGCCGGCGGGCTGGCCAAAACGGCGCGCAAGGCGCTGGACCGAGTCGTGGCGCTGAACCCGCAAAATCTGTCAGCCAGAGAAGGCTTGATTCAGTTTCATACCCAGGCGCCCTGGGTGATGGGCGGGCGGACAAAAGAAGCGTATCGCCAGGCGGAAGCCATAGGCAAAATTGATTCTGTCAGAGGACGTAGCTGGAAAGCCCGGATCGATTTAATAGAGGGTGACACAGATGCGGCGGAAACGACGTTCCGTTCAATTCTGGCGCAAAACCCGACCCATGAAGGTGCCGGTGTTGGTCTGGCGACTCTGTTGCAACAGGAAGAGCAGTGGAGTGAAGCCATACAAGTGCTAACCCCACTGGCCCAGGACGACCCACCCAATCTGATCGCGGTTTATCAGATCGGGCGCACGGGAGCGTTATCCGGTGAATTCTTAGATACCGCCGAGACGTCCATGCGTCGTTACCTGGCGCTGGCTGAGAAAGAGCTTAAAGCCGACAGGCCCATTCCGCTGTCACCAGCCTGGTGGCGCTTGGGTATGGTGTTACAGCATCAGGAAAAGTTGGCAGATGCGAAGGCCGCCTATCAAAAGGCTTTGAGCCTTGACCCAGACAACGATACGGTAAAGAAGGCGCTGAAAGCGTTGCCGACGGGGTAGTCAGGTCCGAGCACCAATGGCAGTTGAGTTGGTGGACGGTCCGTGACAGGCTTTCGATTCTTCTTAAGCCTGGACGGATCGCTTCAATGGACATTTATGGGCACTTCTTTTCGCCACCTGCCAATCAGGTGCGGTTAACGGTTAGCGCGCTGGGCGTTGACGCCAATTATCATCATGTGGATTTAATGGCCGGGGAGCAGAAAACTCCCGAATATCTGGCCATCAACCCCTATGGCAAGGTGCCGGCGATGGTGGATGGTGATCTTAAGCTTGCGGAGAGCAACGCCATCAGTCGCTACCTCGGGGACAAGGTTGGGGGTCACGGTTATCCGGCGGATGCCAAAGAGCGGGCGGTCATTGATCAGTGGATGGAGTTTTCAGCCCACCACATTCGCACCAATATGGCCAAGCTGCTGTTTAACCGCATGTTTGCACCCATGATGGACATGCCAGTTGACGAAAAATCCATCGGTGAAGGGATTGAGTTTCTCAATCAAAATCTGCCTCACGTCGACAATCAGTTGGGACGGACGGCCTTTATTGCGGGTGAGCATGTGACTGTGGCTGACATGGCCCTGATCGCCGGCATGGAGCCGTCAGAAAAGGTGTCGTTCAGTCTGGCGGCTTACCCCAATATCACGGCCTGGCGAAACGGGATCATGGAGCAGGAATATTATCGAAGCGTGCATACGCATTACGGCGCTGAAATGGAGGGGTGAGGCGAACAGCGCGTCCAATCGCGTTGGGATAGCGCTTGATCTCAATCTTACCCGGAGCGGCACTGCGCCGCTCCGGGATTGAACAATTATTCCCGATCCATCACTTGTAGCGATCAGGTAACTCTCGTTTGCCTTCCCGAACGTCGCGGAAATACGACCAGCTGGTGACATTGCGGCGGTCATCGTCTACCGGCGGCGGCGTTTCGTACTTGGGGTAGTACTTACGAATCTCGCTTTTCATGGTATCGGACAGCTCATCCCACGAGCCCAGCTTGGTGCCGGCGGTATGCATGTAAATAATGCCTTCTCGGCCACCCATGTTCATCCAGGGGAGCCAGTCGGACATGCGTGACCAGCCAACCCGTACTTCCGCAGTATTGACGTTCGGGTCGAGCAGTTTGTCCGCCGGGCCAAAGAAATTGAACATCTCGGTGGCGTGATAGGTGCCGCCAATTTCCTTTTGGTACTCACTGGCCAGCACGTTGGGGTAGTAAAGGGGCACCGTGTTGCGAGCCCAAAAACCGCCGTTGTGGATATGCCCATCCCAGCTGGCGGGCTGACCGTTGCGGCCTATCTCGTAAGACTGAAAATTCACTGGATCGTTTTCCACGTGGAGTACGTCCACGGTTTCTCCGGTCCAGGGGTTTTCCCATTGGTTGAGCACCTCACCGGTTTTTGGATCTTTGTAAAGCAGGATTTCCCGCGATACCAGTCTGAAGCCCTTGCCGCGTTCCGGGTGGGTATCGCTGACGCAGGCGCGGGTATTCATACCCTCGACCTGAAACAGCGCTTTATCTTTCTCTCCCATGCGTCGGGAGTAGGCGGTGCCGTACCACCAGAAGGTGATCTGTTCGCCGTCTTTCATAGAGCATTGAATCTTGCGCGTAAGGTTCACGGCGTCATAAGGTTTTGACGGATCTAGCGGCTCAGCAGCGCTAGCGGCGACAGTTGCAAACAGCAATATCAAAAGGGTTACTATGCGACCAAACGGCATCGGATTCTCCAAGCGTCGAAATGATATAATGTTAGAACATTATAACCATTTAAGCGGCAGCGCCAAATGACCAGATCAAACCTCATCGTTCACCTATTGTCCTGCCTCGGATTACTGCTGTTGGTTTCCGGTACGGCGTTTTCAGCGCCGCTTTCCGGCCTGGAAATTGTGAAGGCCGCAACGGCCGCCAATGGGGGCGATGCGTGGCGACGCCCACAGACGCTGTTTCTTGAAGGGCGCATGACCATGTATTCCGGTGGCGGGATCGACCAGCAGACCCAGGTGGATACCTACCGAATGTGGCGCAAGTTCCCGGCCAAACCTGGCGCGGCCCATGCCGCTAACGGCAAGGTGGCCTTTGATGCGCGCAGCGATGGCGATGTCGTGTTTCAAATTTCCTGGGATGGCAGTCACACCTATAACCAAAACGGACGGGTGGAAAAAAGCAGCGCTGACGCCCAATGGTCCGCGGCTTTTGGTTTTGGCATCATCCGGTTCGCTGACCAACCCGGTTTTTCGGTCAGTCGGCTGGCTGACGATCAGATTGAGGGCCATCCCTGCTACATGGTGAAGGTCACTGACGCTGGTGGCAGTGAAACGCTGTTTGGCATTGATCAGAATTCTCTGGCCGTGCGGATGGTGGGGTTTGATACGCCCCGTGGCTGGCACCATCGAATTTACTCCGCGTTTGCCTGGCACTCGGCACCAAAATTTCGTCAGCCACAGCGGGTCCGACTATTTTATGACGGGCGAAAAACCAACGATATTTTTTGGCATACCTTTCGGGTGAATGGACCGCTTGATGACGGTGTTTTTGCCCTAAATCCTGAGTCACTCCATGAGTAAGCGCCTTATTTCTCTGATTGTGGGAGTGCTTTTAGTTGCGCCCGTATTCGCCCAGTCTTTGTCCCCTGCCAGCATTGTGGAACGGGATTTTCGGGAGCTGATCGCACTGTTGCCCGGACAGTACAGCAATCAGGAACAGGTCTATTTTCAAAATGAGATTGGTCAACCGGAGGCTGAGCGGCGCGACCATGAGATCGTCACCGTTTCTCGGCTAGACGACCCGTCTGACGGTGTTGCAGCCTTCGCCGTAAGCTGGCGTCGAGCCGGGGATTCGGACGCCGTTCGTCACTCAGCGTACCTTTTGAGCCCGAGCCCAGAGGGCAAAGTCATTGAGCATCGGCTGTTTCCTCTTGATCAACCCGCTACCGATGCGACAGAGCTGGAAAATGCCGAGGCTCAGTGTTTGACCCAATGGCGCCGTGAAGGCGGCCAATTTTCCGGGCGCGGAAACTGTTCAGGAAAAAGCCACTGGATTTTGGCCGACAGCACGTTCTGGGTGGGCGACCCGGCACCTGCCGATGAGGCAAGAAGTTACGTGGACTACCAACGCCTGAATCGTGCGATGACCTTTGAGTGCTGGGCCGGTGTGCAGCGCCGTGACCCCGATGCCGGGCTGGACTTTCGCACCGGGCTCATCGTCCACGACCAGGGCGGCTGGATCCACCTGGAAACCGACGAGACGCCGCCACAAAAGGTGAATCTGAAACTGCGTAATGTGGTTTGGCCTTAC
This sequence comes from Lysobacterales bacterium, assembly GCA_045106555.1. Lineage (GTDB taxonomy): Bacteria > Pseudomonadota > Gammaproteobacteria > Xanthomonadales > SZUA-38 > JANQOZ01. The sequence continues at coordinate 25,337 of JBGCET010000020.1, forward strand.
AACACCGGTCGCCCTTCCCGAGTGCTGTACGCCTATCGAGAAGATTTAGAGCGCGCTGAGTCTTACGCCTGGACCGGGCCGGACGCTGATCGTATTGCGATTAATTTGCGCTGGGTTCAGGCCAGCTGCACCCGACAGGAAGCCGATCAATGACTATCAACGGAGACGATGCCTTGATGGATGTGCCAAACCCACGCACCGGCGAGGTGGATTATCAGCTGGAGCCTTATTCGGCAGAGCAGCTGGGTTCAGTGGCAGATTCTCTGCGAGCCGCGCAAATGGTGTGGGAAGCCGGTGGTCTGGAGGCTCGTTGTCAGGCCATGCGGCAATGGATCGTGGCTCTGAAAAAGCGTGAATCAGCTATTGTGGACGCGCTGTCTTTGGATACCGGTCGACGCGCCATTAGTCGAGGGGAATTTGGCGGCACGCTGGGCGCCATCGAGCGCTGGTGTGGGTTGGCTCCTGAACTGATGGCCACCACCTCCCGTCCTAGCCGGGTGATGCCCCATGTGGAATTAGCTGAGCAGTTAGTGCCTTACCCATTGCTGGGCGTGATCAGCCCCTGGAACTTTCCTCTGACTCTGTCGCTGATTGATGCCATACCGGCGTTGCTGGCTGGCTGCGCCGTTATGATCAAGCCTAGCGAGGTGACGCCGCGATTTGTTGAACCGCTGAACAATGCGCTGGCGGAGGTGCCGGAGTTGGCCAGAGTGTTGGCGTTTACCCCGGGTGGCGCAGAAACCGGACAGGCGTTGATCGAACAGGTTAGCGCGGTGGCGTTTACCGGCAGCGTGGTAACGGGGCGAAAAGTGGCTGAGGCGGCGGCGCGACATTTTATCCCCGCGTTTCTTGAGCTGGGCGGCAAAGATCCCGCCATTGTGCTGGAGGATGCGGATCTGGAGCGAGCCGCTACCGCACTGCTTCGCGGCAGCGTTGTGGCCACTGGCCAGGCCTGCCAGTCTATTGAGCGAATTTACGTGGCCCGCAGTCGTTATCAAGAGTTCGTCGACCTGCTGGCGGAAAAGGCCGGAGCTGTTGAGACCACCGACCAGGGTATGCAAAGCGGGCACCTGGGGCCGTTTATTTTTGGCCCCCAGGCGGGCAAGGTTCTGGCCCAGGTGGAGCAGGCGGTGAAGGCGGGCGCCACGGTGGTGTCGGGGGGCAAGAGTATTCGCAATGGTGGTGCCTGGCTGGCACCCACCATTCTTACCGGGGTTGATCACGATATGGCGGTGATGCGGGAGGAAACCTTTGGGCCGGTGTTGCCGGTGATGGCCTTTGACAGCGTTGAGGAGGCTTTGGCGCTGGCCAATGACTCGGAATACGGTTTGTCTGGCTGTGTTTTTGGCGCCGATGAAACCCAGTGCCTGGCAGTTGCCCGGCGTTTGAATGTGGGTGGCGTAAGTATTAACGATGCCAGCATGACAAGCATGATTTTTGAAGCCGAGAAAAATGCCTTTGGTGAGTCAGGCTTAGGCGCTTCGCGGATGGGCCCCAGTGGACTAACCCGGTTTCTGCGCAAGAAAGCCCTATACATCAATCGCGGTGAGGTCATGCCAATCGACGCGGTGCGGGAAAGTGAGTAGGCCCCTAAGGCCAAAGGCATCGCAAACCCGCCGTCGGCTACTGATCGGGCTTGGCTCCGCCGCTGTGGCCAGCGGCCTTGCTGGATGTGTGCGATCCAGGTCGCAACGGTCGGACGTGCTGATTCTGGGCGCTGGGCTGGCCGGCTTAAGTGCTGCGGCTCGGCTTCGTGAGATGGGCCTGAGTGTTCAAATTCTGGAGGCACGAGGCCGCGTTGGTGGACGCATGCACACCGACCGAGAATTGCCTGACCAACCAGAGTACGGCGGCGTGCAGGTTGGCGCTGGTTACGCCAGAATTCGGGCCGCGGGAATCACCAACGGCGTGGCGTTTGGCCCATCACCTGGTTGGGAGGCTTATGGACGTAATCCCTTCGCTAACGGTTGGGCGCTATCGGTCAATGGCCATCTCAGCTCGACAGACAATTGGCCCACCTCACCGGGCAATGTATTGCCGGACGAGGAAAGAGCGAATCTCCCCACGTCCATGTTTCACCGGGCGCTTGGGCCGCTGAATCCGTTAAAAGAATTAGGTGACTGGAGCGATTCGCAGTACCTGAGTGACGATGAGTCGCTCAAAACTGTGCTGTCCCGAGCAGGATACTCCGACGAGGCCCAGCGTTTGATGAATATTAGCGCCGATAACAACGGCCTGGACTCGGCATCAGCGCTGCGGACCTGGCGTAACCATCTGCTGTTTCGATCTGCCGGCCCTTCTCAGTTTGTCCAGGGCGGCAGCAGCGCGCTGCCGGTGGCGATGGCGCAGCCTCTGGCTTCAACGCTCGACCTTAATACGGCCATCATTCAGCTGTCGGAGGATAATGCCGGGGTTCGCGCGCTGACGGAAGACGGGCGTAGCTTTCGGGCCGACCACTGTATCTGCACGCTACCGCTTCCCGCACTAGGCCGGGTTAAGCTGGATTTGCACCTTGATCGAGATCAAACAGAAGCGATAAAGCAGGTGCCTTACTCGCGAGTGACGTTGATCATGGTAGACATTAACGACGCCGGTACCGAAACATTCTGGGACGACGATGGCCTGCCCATCATGATGTGGACCGATAGTCCGCTGGAACGCTGGTTTCCACGGGTTGATAGCAATGGAAATCTGGTGGGGTACAAGTTGTGGATCAACGGTCAGGGTTCATCCCGAATCGACGCCATGGATGAGGCAACGGTCAGAACCTTCGTTGAAACCACCATGGCCCGGATTCGTCCGTCGCTACAAAGAAAGGTCCGTTACGTCAAACGATTCAGTTGGGCGCAGCAAGCCTTTTCCGGCGGTGCTTATGCTTTCTGGCCAGTTGGGGCCACGGCGCGCTTGGCCAATGCCACCCGTAGACCCAGTCAGCGAGTGTTTTTTGCCGGGGAGCACACCGCCTTGCACCGAACGGGTATGGAAGGGGCGATGGAGTCCGCCGACCGGGCGGTTGCGCAGTTGGCGTCTTACACAGTCAGCTAAACCGTGGACAACAGGTTTTCCATTCACATCCCGCCGGGCTGGGATGTTGCCGGCAATACCAACGGCGGCTATTTGATGATGGAAGCGGCCCGCATCATGTGTGCGCTGGCCGAACGGCAAAAAGCCGTGTCAGTTACGGGCCACTATCTCCGGCCCGTTGGTCATGGGCCTTGTGAGCTACGTTGCCAGGTGCTGAAACAAGGGCGGCGTCTGACCACGGTGCGGGCCGACGTGTATTTTCAGCAGAAAATGGCATTGACCGTATTGGGCGCTTTTGCCGACAACATCGAACCTGACGAGGCGGCGCGCATCTTCACCCAAGGGCCGCCGACACTTCCGCCGCCGCCAAACTGTGTGGTTGCCTGGCACCCACCAACCTGCGCCAGCCTTTACGAGAGAATTACGATTTTGGCCGATCCTGCCGTGCCGTCGATGCTGACAGGCCAAAAAGCGGGGAAAGGCACGCTGGAGGCTTGGATTGGTCCGCCCCAGGGCAAAGACCAGGCCAGCACTTTTGAGCTGATGTTGCTGGTTGATGTCTTCCAGCCAGCGGCGTTTGATCTGGGTTTGCCAATCAATTGGACACCGACGATTGAACTCACCGTGCACATCCGGGGGGCTCCGGCACCAGGTTGGCTGCGCGCGCGGGTAGCGACGGAGTTTGTCAGCGGCGGGCTGCTGGATGAAAGTGTGGTCCTGTGGGACAGTGAGGATCAACTGGTAGCCCACTCGCGACAAATTTCTGTGGAGCCCCGAAAGCCCTGAGGTTGGAACCATTCCGGGGTGTTTGGGTCATACCGCTATCGCCTCCACCAATGGGACCGTAATCGTGACCCAAACTACCGAAACCACCCGTCAAAAAATTCGGCGCATCGGCCGAGAAAATCTGCCGGTATTGTTCGTGCTGCTGGGCATTGCAACGTTCCGAACAGCGGTGGCGGACTGGTCCCACATTCCCAGTTCGTCCATGGAGCCCAATTTTTATCCTGGCGATTACATCTGGGTTGAGAAATTCAGCTACGGACCCTCGATCCCGCTGGTTAATAAGCGCCTGCCAGGGTGGGGAAGCCCTCAGCGCGGCGACATTGTCACCTTTGTCCCGCCTCACACCGATGAGGTTTACATCAAGCGGGTGATGGGCGTACCTGGCGACGAGGTCACGGTGTCGGGCCCTAAGGTGTGGATTAACGGACAGCCACTCGCCCAGACGTTCGAGCGGTTGCCCAATGGGAATGTTCAGGTGGTTGAAGAAGTGGACGGCTCCGCTCACACCCTGCTTTTTTCAGCGAATCTTGGTTTGTCGCCAGTCAAGCGCACCTTCAAAGTGCCGTCAGGCGAGTACTTCATGATGGGGGATCATCGCAACAACAGTGAAGATTCCCGGGTCTGGGGGTTCGCTCAGGAAGACCAGATTCAGGGGCGGGTCACCCACGTGGCGGTATCGTTTGCCAGTGAACGTCCCTGGGGCCAGCGTTTTGCTCAGCGCGTCATTCCCTAATGCAACGGGTCCGCAGTGCTTTGGCTGTATTGGGCCACTGCTTCGGCGGTCCCTCGAAAGACCACGCGGTCTGATTTTTTTTCCAGTTGGTAGGCGTACATGGGGTCGTAGTAGTCCACTAACAGAGGTTTCACCCAGCTCTCATGGTCGGCGGTGCTGCCAGAGGACGCTTGAAGGTTCAGTGCCGCCTGCATTGATGTCTGCATCGCCTTAAATCGAACCCCTCCCAGTCGTTTTTCTACCCGGCTAAGGCTCGCCAGGAGTTCGCTGGCAAACCGCTCAAACCCACGCTCAGGGTCCAGCGCCATCCAATCGGCCAGATTGCGTTTCACATAGTCGCGAATGATCCGCTGAATACGCGTTTCAATGGATTCCTCAATCACCGCAATGGGCGAGGCGATCAGCGCCTCCCAAAGTGGCTGGGGGAGGGCAAGTCGCCCAATCGTTCGGCTTTCATCTTCTGTCACAATGCCACTGCTACCAGCGCGCTCAAGCTTTAACCAGGCAATAGTGAGAGCATGTTCAAAATTAATGGGTGTAGGGTGCCCACTGACCCGTCGACCAAAGGCGGAGCCTCGGTGGTTGGCAAAACCCTCCAAATCCAGGCTTGCTGGGAGCTTGGCAAGCAAATCCGTTTTCCCACTGCCGGCCAACCCGCCAAGGATAAGGATTGATTGACGGTTGCTGAGCCGACTGAGAGATGTCATCAGGAAGCGTCTCAGTGCTTTGTAGCCGCCGTCAATTCTGGGTACCTCGAAGCCTGCGTCGGCCAGCCACTGCTGGGCAATTTCTGATCGCTGGCCGCCACGGAAGCAATACATTCGAGTGTCTGGAGCGCGCTCAAGCTGATCCACCCATCGCCTTATTCGTCGCTCCCGGGTAACACCGCTGACCCGTTGGTGACCCAGCTCTACTGCCGCGTCATGACCCCGTTGTTTGTAGCAAATACCAACCTCGGTTCGCTCCTCGTCGGTCATCAGCCACAGATTTAAGGCGCCAGGAAAAGCTCCGTCGTTAAACTCTACCGGCGCGCGCAGGTCAATTAGCGGTGTCTCATCAGTCAGCAGTTGGCCGAACTGGTCGGAAGAAACCACCTCACTGAATGTCACTGAAATTGCACCACCGTGCCGGCTGCGGGCGGCAACAGGTGACCGATAGGGTGAATACCGCAGCCCTGGTTCGCCAGTACAGCTTCTACCTCATCGACAGCCTGGGCATCCACTGCCAGCAGCAATCCGCCGCTGGTTTGTGGATCACATACCAGCGCCTGAATCTCGGGTTCCATTGCCCCGAGGTCGTACCCGTAACTGGCGTAATTTCGCGCGCTTCCTCCGGGCAGGTTGCCACTTTTTATGTAGGTCGGAACACCGTCAAGCACCGGTATCTGGTCCAGAGCAATTTCAGCCCGCAGGCCACTGCCGCGACATAATTCCAGTAAATGACCGCCGAGACCAAAGCCGGTAACGTCCGTCATTGCGGTAATGCCATCAAGCGGCGCCAGGTACTGGCCAACGACATTGGACTGGCACATGACATCCCGGGCCAGGTGTTGGTGTTCGCTGGTTAAAAGCCCTTTCTTTTCTGCGGTGGTCAGGATGCCAACGCCGAGGGGTTTGGTGAGGTAAAGTCGATCGCCGGCGCTGGCACCACTATTGCGCTTGAGGTGCTCAAGGTTGACTCGGCCGCTCACCGCCAGGCCAAAAATAGGCTCTGGCGAGTCAATGCTGTGGCCGCCGGCCAAAGCAATCCCTAAGTCTGCGCAGGTTTGCCGGCCGCCGTCGACCACCTGACGGGCAACATCCGCGTCCAGTTTGTCCACCGGCCAGCCCAGGATGGCAATGGCCATCAGCGGCGTGCCGCCCATGGCGTAAATGTCGCTAATCGCGTTGGTTGCGGCGATTCGGCCAAAATCGAATGGGTCGTCAACGATGGGCATGAAAAAGTCGGTAGTGCTGACCATCCCAGTACCGTCACCCAAATCATAGACCGCTGCATCATCCCGGGTATCGTTGCCCACCACCAGATTGGCAAACGTTGGCAGCGTCAGTTCGCTGCGCAGAATGTTTTCAAGCACGCCAGGGGCGATCTTGCAGCCACAGCCGGCACCATGGCTGTATTGAGTGAGACGTATTTTTTCCATAGCCCATGATAGCGCGACCAGGCGGTGACGCCGGATTTTCATTACACTAGCGGCTTGATTTTCTGACCCATACAGGGAGTTTGCTGTGCATCAACTGATACTGCTGCGCCACGGTGAGAGTGACTGGAACCTGGCCAACCGATTTACCGGCTGGACGGATGTGGACCTGACCGAGACGGGCAGGGCTCAGGCCGCCACCGCGGGTCAACAAATCGCGGACGCTGGGCTGTTGGTGGATCTGGCTCATACGTCGTTGCTGAAACGCGCCATCCGCACCCTTTGGCTGGCGATGGACTCAATGGATCGGATGTGGATACCTGTAACCCGGGCGTGGGAGCTCAACGAGCGTCACTACGGGGCGCTGCAGGGGTTGAACAAAGCCGAGACGGCAGCGAAGTTTGGTGACGAGCAAGTGCTGGTATGGCGACGCAGCTATGCCACGCCGCCCCCGGCGCTGGAAGCGGACGATGAGCGACACCCGTCAACCGATTTGCGGTACGCCAATTTGAACCCCGAGCAGCTCCCGGCTACCGAATGCTTAGCCGATACGGTGGCTAGGGTCGTGCCCTACTACCAGCAGCACATCGAACCGCAGATCCGGGCAGGAAAAACGGTGCTTATTGCCGCCCACGGCAACTCCCTTCGAGCCCTGGTAAAACATCTAGACGGGATGAGCGATGGCGACGTGGTGAAGTACAACATTCCCACCGGCATGCCGCTGGTATACGAACTGGACGAAAACCTTCACGCCACCGGCAGCCGCTTTCTTGGTGATCCTGAAGCCGTGGCTGCGGCCCAGCAGGCAGTGGCCAATCAGGGTAAGGCCCACTAAATAAGGAATCGTCGCCCGCCTGACTGGCGGGCTATTCTGGCATAGGCGGTCAGATCAACGTCGTTTCTAGCAGTACGCTAACGGCAGATAGGTTTCTCGGCCTGAATTAAAAATCGAAACGATATTGATTCTCATTGGGGTTTGTGTTCGAATTCATATTCCAATCAAGCCATTGCGTTTCCATGCCCAAACTCACCCCTTTGGCGACCAGCATCGCGCTCACGCTGTTCTCCACCTTTTGTGCCGCTCAAACAGTGGCTGCAAACGCTAGTTCAACAAACGAGTCCGATGGGGCCACCCAGCCAGACCTGGAGCTCATCACCATTGTTGGATCACCGGAAAAAGCCCGCCAAAGCACAGGCGCAGCCCAGGTCATCACCCCGGAGGACCTAAAGAAGCTGGCGTACACCGATGTTCAGCGTGTACTGAGGCAGGTGCCCGGCGTATCCATCCAAATCGAAGATGGGTATGGCCTGCGACCCAACATCAGCATTCGCGGTGTTGCCACAGAACGCAGCGGCCGAATTACACTGTTGGAAGACAATGTGCTGATTGCGCCGGCCCCTTACTCAGCGCCGTCGGCCTACTACTTCCCAACCGCTGCCCGAATGGCGGGGTTCGAGGTGCTGAAAGGGCCGGCTGCCATCACCCAAGGCCCGTATACCATCGGCGGGGCACTCAACATGCTGTCGACCCCCATTCCTTCTGAGCGGGCGGGTCAGGTGACTGCCGAATATGGCCAGGACAACACTCTGCGAGCGCACCTGACCTATGGCGATAACGCGGATGGTTTCGGGTATCTGCTGGAAGCCCATCGCTGGCAATCCGACGGTTACCAGAGCATCGACCGCACTGACGCCAACACCGGGCTGGATGTAGAAGACTACATGGCGAAACTGCGCTTTGAGAGCACCGAGCCAGGAGCTCCGGCGCAAAGCCTTGAGCTGAAGTTTCAATATGCCCGGCAGGATTCTGAGCAAAGTTACCTGGGCCTGACCGACGCCGATTTTAACAACGACGCGTTCCGCCGCTACGGCGTTTCTGCGCTGGATAATATCGAAACAGAACATAATCAGGTGATCGCTCGATACAACCTGGACATCAACGATGCTTGGTCTTTGTCTGCCACCGGTTATTACAACGACCACAAGCGAAACTGGTTCAAAACCGAAGGCATTGACGTTGACGGCAGCGCCAACGCTCAGGATTTTAATCGAACCAGTTGGTTTGATGTCATTCAGGCGGTCAACCGAGGCGAACCGTCGGCAGGTCTCAACGCCGCACAGCTTCAGGCGATCTTGGATGGCACGGCGGATACCGCGCAGGGCGCTATTCAGGTGCGTTCCAACGCGCGAGAATATTATTCTGCGGGAATCCAGCTAGGCGCGCGCTGGAACGGCGAAATTGGCGACACCCGACACGCTTTGGAAATCGGCCTGCGTTACCATGAAGACGAGGAAGATCGCCTGCAACGCAACAGCACCTACACCCAAACCAACGGCGAACTGGTTCTGGCGGATCTGGGCCTGCTGGGCAATGCGGGAAACCGAATCCAGGATGCTGAAGCGCTGGCCCTACACATCGTCGATCGAATCGAATTTGGACAGTGGGTATTGACCCCAGGTGTGCGGTTTGAAGACATCGACCAATCCCGAACCCGCTTTGAAATACGCAATGGCCTAACCAACGACCCGTCCTCGCGGGCCGCGGAAAATTTCCGCAGCTCCCGGGAAAACTCCACCAGCGTAGTGCTGCCTGGGATGGGCGTGAACTACCAGGTCAACGACAACCTGATGCTGCTGACCGGTGCCCACAAAGGCTTTACCGCACCTAGCAACTCGCCCGGTGTGCAGGAAGAAGACGCCTGGAATTTCGAAGCCGGGCTGCGTTACAACAATGACACGGTGCAAATTGACGCCGTCGCTTTTCTCAGCGATTACAGCAATCTGGTGGGCGAGTGCACCGCATCGTCCGGCGCCGACTGCGAAATTGGCGATGCGTTTAATGGCGATGCGGCCAGCGTTAAAGGGCTGGAGCTACTTGTCGCGGCAGAATTGTTCAGCAACGACTGGTTTTCGATTCCGTTTAACCTCAGCTACACGTACACCGACGGAGAATTTGACACCGATATCGCCGACACAGATTTCTTCGGCGACGTCAGCGCCGGCGACCCTATTCCCTATATCCCCGATCAGCAGCTGTTCGCCACGATCGGTCTTGAGATGGGCGCATTGTCCACTTACCTCGGCGTGAACTACACCGATGAGGTATGCGTGCGCGCTTCCTGCGGAGACTTCGAACGCACCGACGACGCGTTAGTGTGGGACCTGTCCGCCGCCTATGCCGTCTCCGAAGCCCTCAGCGTATTTGGCCGGGTCGAAAACCTCACCTCAGAAGAAGACATCCTGGGCCGACAACCCTACGGCGCCCGCCCCAACAAAGACCAGACTCTCAGCGTAGGCGTACGCTGGAACTTCTAACCCCAAAAAACACGCAGATGTAGAGGGCGGCAGCTGGAATAGGTCCTCGAGTGGAGTTAAGCGGACCGCAGGGAGCCATCCACTCGAGGACCTATTCCAGCTGCCGCCCTCGGCGTCTCACCACAAAACCCCGCGAAGCTAGACCGACGGTAAGGTACAAGATCAGACCACCGACTTGCCGGTCGTTCCTGTGTACAGCGAATGATAGGGAGTCGTCACGGCATCGGCCGACGTAGGCCCTTTAAAGGAATGGCTCCCTGCGGTCCGCTTTACTTCCTTTAAAGGGCCTACGTCGACCGATGCCTCGATCGGCGCAGGGCTAAAACCCCGGTAGGCCAGTTATTCGGATGAGTCGTCAGGCGCCGGCGACTTTTTCGTGACTGTCTTTTTCTTCCGATTGGTCTTTTTCTTACTCACCTTTTTGGCGGTCTTTTTTGTCGTCTTCTTTTTCGCCGCGGTTTTCTTTGGCGCCGGTTTGCCCGCGGAACCTCGGTAGTTGCGCTCGACGGCTTCGCGGGGAAAGTCGTCGACATTGATGACGTCGAGGGACTGCCGCTGCGCATCCGCAATCAAGTCAGCTTCTTCCTGGTTGATCAGGTCTTGTTTGAGACCTTCCTCAATCAGGTGAGGGTAATTGTCTACGGTGACCACATTGCCCAGGGCTTTTTTCAGTTTGCGCTCTGCTGGTGCGGCCAGCATCACAGCGGCGAATGCACTGTGTAGTTTGCCAGCGGCATCTTCGCCGCCGCTTCGGTGCACGCCTTCGGTGAGGCGGTCTCGAGCCGGATTGTCGCTAATCAGGATGCGGGCAGCGTGTTTGCCGTCGGAGTCCGATGGTTCCCGATAGGAGTTGCCGGTGGGGAAAATCAGAATTTTGATTAACTGGCCCAGCCAGCGAATGGGGAAGTTTCGTAGGGTGTTAATCAGCGAGTGTTGAATCTGATACAGACTGTCGGCCATCGCCCAGCGCAGCAGGGGGATGTCTTCTTTGGGCCGACCGGCGTCCTCAAACTGCTTCAACATGGCGCTGGCCATATACAGATGACTCAACACGTCAGCCAAGCGGCCGGATATTTTTTCGCGAAATTTAAAGGCGCCCCCTAAAGCCAGCAACACGACGTCGGCGGTGAAGGCAAACGCTGCGCTCATACGGGTGAGTTGGCGGTAGTAATTGCGGGTGGGGTCGTCGGTGGGAGCGCTGACGAAGCGGGCGCCGGTTAAGCCCATGACCAGAGCGCGTACCCCGTTGCCCAGGGTGAAACCCACGTGGCTGAACAGGGCAGCGTCGAATTCTGCTCGGGTGGCTTCCGTGTCGGCGGCTTGAGCGGCGTTCATTTCTCTCAGCAGATAGGGGTGGCAACGAATGGCTCCCTGACCAAATACGATCATGGTACGAGTGAGTATGTTGGCTCCTTCCACGGTTATCGCTATGGGTAGCGCCTGGTAAAACGCGCCAAGATAGTTGTTGGGGCCGAGAATGATGCCTTTGCCGCCGTGAATATCCATGGCGTCGTTGACGCAAACCCGGTTCCCCTCGGTGAGCTGATATTTCAAGATTGCGGACAACACACCGGGTTTTTCGCCCATGCCCAACGCCACCAGCGTGAGCTTGCGGGCGGCGTCCATGCGGTAGGTGATGCCGGCCATTCTGGCCAGGGGTTCTTCCACCCCCTCAAAATACGCGATGGGCATTTTGAACTGCTTTCGAATGCGGGCGTACTGGCCGCTGACTAAGGCAGAGACTTTGCCGCCGGCTGTTCCCAGTGCGGGCAGCGATACGGCGCGGCCGGCAGCAAGACTGTACATCAGCATGGACCAACCCTGTCCGATCCGCTCCGCTCCACCGATCACAAAATCCAGTGGCACAAATACATCCTCTCCCCGAGTAGGACCGTTCATGAACGCAGCGCCCACCGGTAAGTGGCGATTACCTGTCCAAACACCAGGAATATCGGTGGGGATTAACGCGCAGGTAATTCCCAGGTCTTCTTTGTCGCCCAATAAATGATCTGGGTCGTAGGCTTTGAAAGCCAGTCCCAACACCGTGGCTACGGGTGCCAGCGTGATATAACGCTTGTTCCAATTGAGGCGCAGTCCCAAGACCTTTTTGCCGTCAAACTCGCCTTCGCAGATGATTCCGGTATCAGGCATCGCGCCGGCGTCCGACCCGGCCGAGGGCGCTGTCAAAGCGAAACAGGGAATATCCTCACCCCGGGCCAGACGAGGAAGGTAGTGGTTCTTTTGGTCCTCAGTGCCGTAATGGCTGAGCAGTTCGCCCGGCCCCAGCGAGTTGGGCACCATCACCGTCACTGCCGTGGTCAGGTTACGGCTGGCGAGCTTCATGACTACCGCAGAATTGCCCAGCGCGCTGAACCCCAAGCCGCCATATTCCGGGTCGATGATCATCGAGAAAAAGCGCTTTTCTTTCAGGAATTGCCAAACCTCTTCGGGAAGGTTGGCATCTTCGCGAATCTGCCAGTCGTCCAGCATCTGGCACAGATCGTTGACCGGCCCGTCCATAAACGCCTGTTCGTCTTCGCGCAGCGTGGCCTTGTTGGTTGACAGCAGTTCCTGCCAGTTAGGGTCGCCGGAGAAAAGCTCTGCGTCCCACCACACCGTTCCGGCTTCCAACGCCTCCCTTTCGGTGTCCGATAGGCTTGGCAGCACTTTGCGAAACCAGCCCAGGGCCGGATCGCTGATCAGTTGTCGGCGCCAGGGCACCACGGCCAGGAAGGCCAGGGTTGCTGTCGTCAACAGGGTGAGAAATGTGGCCAGCCCGGACACGCTGTGAGAGATCAGGTAAAGCAGGGCGAGCGCGCCCACCGCAGCGGCGGCGATAGGAACCGGTAATCGTCGAAAGCTGATGGCCATCAGCAGCAGCAGAAGGAAAAACAGCGGAATCAGCGTCATAAGCCAGCCAGATCAGTGGTTTGAATTCATTCTACCGTGCAAAGCGGGTGGTTGTCGGGTGGCTCAAGCAAACCGGGTGGATGAGCCTGGCAAATTGCACTGCGCCAGCGTTTCCTGATACCAATCACCCTCCAGTCGCGACCGCCCCGGGACTGTTCCAGCCGCTGCAGTCCTTCGTCCAGCAAGGACAGGGCGACGCTCCGGCCGATTTCATCCTGACGATCAAGCAGAAGCCTAAGGCTGCCAGCAATGGTTTGGGCCTCGGCCAATCGCCAATCGCTTTTCAGCAGGTTTTTCTTTCGAATTGTCAGAGCCCGTTCAGCGTCTGCCGCGGCCGTCGTCAGCTGATGTTCAAGGAGATTCAGTAACGATCGCCAAACTAGAGAATCGGCCAGCTGTGGATGATAACCGTCGCGCAGTTTTTCTCGCGCGGCGACAGCCTGGTTGAGCCATCGTAGCGCGTCGTCCAGCTTGCCGAGTTGAAGATGAGTTCGACCAATAAAGTGCGCCGAGTAGGCGAGCGCGGCATGATCGGTAGCGTAAATTTTTTGATGAATTTTGAGGCCATCCTGAAACGATTGCATTGCCTCACTCGGACGCCCCTGATCCAAATAAATCAATCCCAGATTGTTTGAGTTGACCGCTACCAGCGCGTGCTCGGGTCCGTAGTTTTCAATGTTGATGGCGAGGCTTCGGCGTTGATTGTCGATGGCTATTTGAAATTCGCCCAGGTCGTGCTGAGCCAATGCAAGGTGGTTGAGTGCGCGGGTCGTCCTGGGCGCGTCCGGCCCGTGAATAGCCTGCTGCAGCTCCAATGCTTGCTGGCTGATTGGGAGTGACTCGGCGGACCGACCCGCGTCGTACAACAACCCTCCAAGGGCTTCAAATACGCGAGCAACCAGCGGATGATGCGGTCCGTAGATGGACTCCCGGATTTCCAGAGCTTGTTGATAGTGGTCCTCGGCTTCCTGGTAATTCCCCTGGGAGTGGCGCGCGGCACCGAGTGCGTAGTGGGCTCGAGCGGTCTCATGGTGTTGGCTTCCGAGCTCGACAGAAAAGGTCGCTAGGGCCAACTGGTATTGTTCAGCGGCGAGGCCGGTGTTGCCCTGGGCCCAGCGCAATGAGCCATATCGGATTCGTGAGCGGGCAGCAGCGACGGGGTCAATCAACGGAACCGCCAAGGCGGCGGTCATTTCGGTATCTGCCTCCTCCAGCCGGCTTTGATCCTGAAGCAGAGCAGCCAGGCGAAGACGCGCTTCGGCAAGTTTGGCGGGATTGTTTTCTCGCACTAGTTGCTGGATCACCCGGCGCTGAAGAGCCTCGCCCTCCTGGGGATTGCCTCTGGCACCGGCGACCAGCGCCAACCCGCCCAGAGCCGTCGTAGACTCGCCATCTGCGACCAATGCTTGACGAAAAAACTGTTCGGCAGAATCCAGTTCGCCGAGATGGAGATAGATTTCCGCGACGGTGCCGGATAACTCCGATTTCAGTACGGGTTCGGACTGAAACCGGTTAACCAACTGCTCAGCCCCTTGGTCCAATACCTGGGTAACGGTGATGGGTTTGCCCTGGTTAGTTTCCGGGTCCGCCTGCAGGAGAAGGTCGGCGAGAAATTGGAACGCCGTGCGTGATCTGCGGGTTTGCTGTTCGGCGTTTCCCAGTGCCGCGCTTAGCTGCCGCCCCTGAAAAAACAGTGACCCGCTTAACCCTGTCAGTGCAATGGTGACCAACAGGGTTGCGGCAACGCTCAACCGGTGTCGTCGGATAAACCGACCGAGTTGGTACGTTCGTTGAGGGCCTCTGGCCAAAACTGGGTGATGCGTCAGGTGGCGTCTGATGTCGCTGGCCATATCCTGGGGGGTGCCATAACGCTGTGCGGGTTTTCTGGCCATCGCCATTGCGACGATGGCGTCCAGATCGCCCGCGATTTTTGCCCGCTGAACGCTGTTTGAGTGAGTGCTGGGGGCGGCAACGGGGCGATTGCATATGGCGTCAATCGCCTGTTCACGAGAGGTGCCAGCCAGAGCATAGGGTCGCTGGCCGCAGAGCAGTTGATACAGCAATACACCAAGAGAATAGATGTCGCTGGCCGTTGTTACGGACTGGCCCAAGACCTGTTCCGGGCTGGCGTAGTCCGGAGTCATGGCGTCCAGCGTTTGGGGGTGACTGTCGCTGGCATCCGGCGGCCTGGCTATGCCAAAGTCGAGCAGTTTGGGGTCGCCATCGACTGTCACCATCACGTTGGCTGGCTTCAGATCCCGGTGAACGATCAAATGCTGGTGAGCAAACTGTACTGCCTGGCAAATTTTGATGAACAGCCGCAGTCGATGCGAGATAGTGGGCTGTTGTTCCTCGCACCAGGCGTTTAAGGACTGTCCCTGGACATACTCCATAACAAGAAAAGGGATGCCGTCGTTGGTTTCTCCGGCATCAATGAGTCGGGCAATGTTGGCATGGTCCAGGCGCGCAAGCAGTTCTCTTTCAGCCTGAAAGCTGCGCCGTGCGTGCTCATCGCGGTGGCGTGCCATAAATTTGATCGCCACCTGCTGCTGGTAAGCGCCATCGTCGCGCTGGGCCAAGTACACTGCGCCTCCACCACCTCGCCCCAGTTCCCGTTCCAGTTTCCAGGCGCCGACTTCTCTGCCTTCCAAGCCCACTGCCAGGTCAAACAGCATGGCCGGCGGTTTGTCTAACGGTGACGAGTCGGCGTTGGCCGCCAACAATTCAACAAGCTCCTGGGCCATGGCGGTATCGTCTCCGCATTGGATGCGCAGAGCGTCGCTTTGTTCTTGCTCGGGCAGCGCAGAAATCTCGTGAAACAAACTCCACATTTTTTCCCAGCGAGGATCAGTCATGGCTACATTCTAAGGCAGAGTGTGCGCTATCCTGTAAGCAATGATGTTACGGGTCACAATTTACCCAATGTGTCTTGTTCCGGTTGTCGGCTAGTGGCGGACCAGGAGATTACTCGGGCATTGCAGCAATTCTCAGCGGGTCAGGAAAACCTGGATGCCGTGCTGCCTATGGTTTACTCCGAGCTTAAGCAGATGGCAAGAAAACGCATCGCCGGTGAGAGTGACGTCATTACTATGGGCGCTACCGGTCTCTTGCACGAAGCGTATTTGCGACTTACCAGTAGCCATTCGGGGTTTGAAAACCGGGCCCATTTTTTTGCTGCCGCGGGTGAAGCCATGCGGCGAATTTTGGTGGAACGGGCGCGAGCACTCTCTACCCAGAAACGCGGGCAACGCCCAACCCGTATTAGCCTGGATGACGACAGAGCGGAGAGCGACGCCGCTGATGCGGTAGAGTTAATGGCATTAGATTCAGCTCTGACCCGCCTGGAAGAGCAGGACCCGGCGATGGCGACGGTAGTGAAGTTGCGCTATTTCGGCGGTCTGACGGTGGCTGAAACTGCCCAGGCGCTGACGGTATCGTCGCGCAGCGTCAATCGTGCCTGGAGCGCCGCTCGGGCGTGGCTCAAAGTGCAGTTGGGGTCATAATTCTGCGGCGATGTCTTTCGCGTGTTTTTCAAATACCAGTGCGTTGATATCAGTGCGCTGCTTAAATCCGGCATGACGGATGACTTCACTGGCGGCCTTGGTTGGCGTCTTGAGTCCTGATTCGGTCGCGATGATGGTGGTCGGCGTCTTGACCTTCGCAAATTGCTGTTCGCATGGATAATCGAAGGCGGCTTTAAATCCCCAGCGCTCCCGCTCTCCGGCGCGAGCCTGTTCGATAAACAGCTCATAGGACCGATTCAGGGTTAAGTCTGGTAAATTGCGGCTGACAGAAAATGACCACAGACTGTCCAGGCAGCTCAGATCAGCACTGAGTTGGTGGTCGGTAACCGTCATCGTTTGTCGTTGCTCGGCGGTGAAAAAGGGCACGTCCACCAGGGTTAGGCGACTAATACTGGAATGATTGAGCGCCAGTTCTACACCGACTAGACAGCCAGTGTGAAACCCCAGGACGTGAAGATCGTCGAAGGGCTCGATTCCGGGCCCAACGGCAGCAGCGAAGTTCTCTATGGACACCACTTCACCGGGTCCGTCTGACCCGCCATAGCCTGGGTAATCGGGAGCGAGGCTTTCTCGATCGTCCAGCAGCGCCATGAACGTTTTAAAAAACACGCCGCTGTAAGGGATTGGGTGCAAACACAGCAGAGCCGGTTGATGAGGAGTCTCCGGGCGCCGCAGCAACCAATGGGTTTGTCCAAAAGCACTACTCAGGTATCGACGAGAAAAATGTTCTGCCAGATGGCTCATGGTGTGACTCAGTTAGTCTTCAATGGGTTTGTCGGTGATTCGCACTACTTGATTGATCTCAAAAAAATGACCGTCGGGATCAAACAGCGATACGCCAATAAAGTGTTTGATTCGTCCATCAGCGCCTTCGGTAGACCAATCATGGGGTTCTGCGTGCACGCGAGTCCCCAGCGCTAGGGCCTCGTCATGGTTCGCTTTGGCGTCGTCACTGGAAACAACAAATGTGGGCATGCCGTAGGTTACAGCCTCCGGCGGCGGCGGAGGTGGTTGGTCGGGATTGAGCCATTGCAGCAGTCCGATCATACCTATTTCATCGTGCTCACATTTCAAGATCACCAGCCGGGTCTCGTCGCCAGCCTTGCCGGCAGCCAGTCCCACACCCGACAGGGTAAACGGCTTATCGAACCATACGCTCATGCCCAGCACGTTTTTGTACCAAGCCAGCGATGCGTCCATATCCCGAACAAACAGCGTGGTGCGTTTCACAATTGTGCTCATGGTAGGTCGATTCCTGGGTGGCTGTTGTAATAACTGCCTTATTGTACTCCCGCTTGGCCGTTGATTGAGCATCACCAGCGCAAAAAAAGGGCAGCCCGACTAGGCTGCCCTGGTGGTGGTCGTGGGGCTTCAGGCCCTTGCGCGAAACGTTAAAACTCCGCCGTAAAAGTGAGGCCCCACTGGGTTCCGGGTCGCAAAGTTCCCTGAAAGGCGCGTCGGAAATTGTCCGCGTCAAGGTAGCGAATGACCGACGCCACCGAATCTTCGTCGGTGACGTTTTTGCTCCAGAGCTGAAGGTGATACTCGTCACTTCGAAAGCCCAGTCGTAGGTCGACTAGGGTGGCTTCGCCCCATTCGGCAAAGTTGTGCACCTGGGCGAATTTCTCCGATTCATAAGAGACGTTGCCGCCAACGTACCACTCCCACACCGTGTTCAGGGGTTGGGTATAGCTCACATCGGCAAACGCCTGATGCTCAGCCGTTCGTGGGACTCGGTTTCCTGCGATAGACCCGAAAAGCGGCGTGCAGCCTTCGATATCGGGGAACTGATCACCGGTGGAGCAGTTACCTGCACCATCGTCAGCCACGTCCAGCAGCAAACCCTGGTTTTCGTCGAAACCGCTGGAAAACTCGGCGTCGGTGTAGGCGTAGTTGGCCATGATCGCCAGTCCTTCAACGCCATTAGGTCGATACACCATGTCTAGCTCCAGGCCATTGATATCTGCATTGCCAGCATTGACCGTGGCTGATACCGCATTTTGACCCGAGTCGATATTTTGGGTGAGCTGGTAGCCATCGATTTGATTGAAGTAAGCCGCCGCGTTGAGGGTCAATTGACCATCCAGCAGCACATTTTTGCTGCCAATCTCAAACGATTGAACTTCCTCTTCTTCAAACGTTGGGACCCCGGCCTCGATGGCTACCGTGCCGTTGAATCCGCCAGGCTTGTTACCCTCGGCATAGACGGCGTAAAGAAGATTATCCGGCGTTGCCTGCCAGTCCAGAGTCACTCTTGGGTTAAAAGAGTCAAAGGAGGCGCTGGACAGAATCGGCGTCGGGAAGTTTCCACCCAGATCTCTGATCGAAGCAAAACGGTCAATTTCCTCCTCCTGATAGCGCGCTTCCACAGATAGGCTCAACGTATCGCTGAAATCGTACTCAACCATCCCGAAAAGGGCTTTGTTGGTGATGTCTTCCTGATTGACGTCCCGAGGAACAATGATGGTTGATCCACCGAAAGGCACCACAAACCCACAGATGGGATTATTGGCGCAGTTGGCCTGTTCTTGGGCGAGGACCGCGCCAAAGTTCGCGTCAGCAACCGCTTGGGCGCCTGCTGGCAGGGTTCGAGTATCGCGTACGTCACCATTTTCCTTGAAATAGTAAGCGCCAATCATGCCGCGCAGGTTCTCGCCGCTGTCGAACTCGAAGCGAAATTCTTGAGAAAAGTCCTCGGTACGGCTGCGGTTCGAAAACGTAAAATCGGTGGGTGACGGAATAAACCCAAAGCCAAAGGGCGGGGTGGGAAATCCGCTGAAAGGAAATCCGCCAGGGGTGAAGTTGACGATCTGAAAGGAGCTTGGCAGATAGTCGCCGTCTAGCACCGAATGGTCGTTGCGCTTGTTGTAGCCTGTGATGGAACGCAGGGTCCAGGCATCGTTCATGTCGTAATTAACGTTCAAGCTCACCTGGCTGTTGGAGACGTTAACTCCGGGCTCACCATCAACAAACTGGGTGGCGAAATCCATGTTGGGTTGACGAGGTTGGATGGTGCCGCAGAAGTATCGCCCCACGCCGCCGTACAGTGCCGACCCGGTATCGGAGAAACAGTTGTTCTCCACTGAGGGTGTAACAAAACTGGCGCCCTGAAAATCGTCAGAAGACGAATAGTACGCGCGACCGCGCACTTCCAGATTGTCAGTAGGGGTCCACACCAGCACACCGGACAGTGATTCAGACTCGGCGCCGCCAAGGTCTCTGCCGTCAAACGCATTCTGGTACTCCCCATCGATGTTGAATACCCGTGCAGTAATTCCGCCGGATAACACGTCATCAATCAGAGGGCCCTTAACGTTTAGGTTAGCCTCATATTGGCCGTGTTCAGCAGCGGAAAGGCGCAATCGGGTTTGCAGTTCATCACCGGGCTGTTTGGTAATGATGTTGATGGCGCCGGAATAGGTATTTCGACCATACAGGGCGCTCTGGGGGCCTTTCACCACCTCCATGCGCTCAATGTCATTGAGGTCGTAGTCAGCAATGGTGCCGGTGATGTAAACGCCGTCAATAAAGTACGAGACGCCGGAAAAACCCAGGATGTTGGCCTGACCACGAATCACTGGGCGATTGGAGTCCCGGGTACCTTCGTTATCGAACTGCAGGCCCGGGGTAAATTTGGCGATGTCTTCCAGGTTTTCCACCTGAAGCTCATTGATCAGGCTGGCAGACACCACCGATACGCTGACAGGAGCTTCCTGCAACGATTCTTCGGTTTTTCTGGCGGTCACAATTATTTCTTCCAGCATGTCCTGAGCGGACGCGGGGGTCGCCAGCGCCATGGCCACGGCTAAACATAGGGGTTTCATTCCAGTCTCCTTTGCGGTCAGCATTTTGACCGCGAGCGTACTAAAGTTATAACAATAGAGCATGCCTGGTATCTGTCTGCGAGATGGTTTTGTCAATGCTGTCGACAAAAATACCGCTGTGTGTGCTACAACGTTCGCGCTATCAACGGCTTCATTGCCCCTGGTGTTTTCGATGCTCGGGGCCACTGAGCTTCTTGTGGGTTTTACAGGAGAAAGATGAATGACTGATCGTTTTACACAGGCAGGCTATGGCAGCGAGACTATCGGTTTTGGCAAGCGTCCAGCCATATTGACGGTCGATTTTCAGCATTCGTTCACCCGGGATAAATGGCCGGTTGGCGGTTCGCCTCACATCACGTCCGCTGTAGAACATACCGAACCTCTGCTGCACGCTGCGCGAGCTCGCGGAATTCCCGTCGCGCAATGCAACGTTGCCTGGCAAAGCAAAAAAGATATGGCGTACTGGAAGGTGGGGCCATTGTCTGACGGGCACTGTTTCAGGGGGCAGGAGGCCACGCAGATAGAAGAGTGCCTGGTCGATGAGGAATACGATTTCCTGTTTACCAAGACAGCGCCGTCCATCTTTTTCCTGACCCCGCTGCTGACGTTCCTCACCACCCACCGGGTGGACACGACGATTATTACCGGCTGCACTACCAGTGGTTGCGTGCGGGCGTCCATCGTGGATAGTTTTTCCTATGGTTATCGAACCATGGTGCCAGAGGAATGTGTTGGTGATCAGGAGCGCGATGCTCATGAAGCGAATCTGCGTGACGTCGGGCGTCGTTATGCTGACGTAATGCCGGTTGCCCAGGTAATGGATTATTTGGATGGGTTCCCCAAGGTTGCTGATTAGCTCGCTAACTTGGAGCAGAAGTGGCCCGGCGGGCCCTAAAAAAAAGGCCAGACAAACGTCTGGCCTTTTTTCGTTGTAGCAAGTGGCTGAGCGTTAGCTGGTCATTCGCTGACGCTGCACGTCTACCCAGGTTTCGAAGCGTGGCTGTTGCGGAGCTGCCAGTCCGGTTTCATCCTGGCATCGACCCTTAAGCTCATCGATCGACTCGAAGCCCTTATCGAACAGCTTGGTGTCGCCACGATCGCTAGCCATTTTTGTTCGCAACTCGTTGGTAGCTGCCTCATCAACTGTCAAATCTTCGTTGAGCACCACACCGTAGTTGTCCCGAGCGCCGTCAACAGTGACCAGCCCAGCGTCGGTGTCAAAGGCCACCTGATCGGCGGGTCGCTGCAGCGGGTCGCCCCAGCCGCCGCCACCCCAGGTGTCGAAGTACAGCAGGTCGCCGGCGTTCACATGCAGGCGGTCACACTTGGATTCACACAATTCCTCAGAGCCGTCTGCTCGAACCAGAATCTTCTGGCTGCGCTGACCCGGATGGCCTCCGTTGACGCCCCAAGGGTACGTCAGCCAACGATCGTCGTGGATGGAAATTTCGCCAGGCTCCAAGAAACGGTAGCCAATTCGCAGCGCATTTCCGCCTCGGTGCAGTCCAGCGCCGCCGGAGTCCGGCAGCGTTTCATACACGTCGATGCGCAGCGGGAAATAGCTTTCCAGGAACTCGTTGGGCACGTTGGTGAAGGAGGGCCACAGTGAGTGGCCGTCGGGGCCATCGCCGGAAGGCTTGCCGGGAACGCCACCAAAACCGATTTGGTAAAGCTGATACCACTCGCCCTTCTTGTCGTAACCGGAGTACATGAAGTGCGGGCTGTCTGAAAAGCCGGCAGCACACAAAAAGTCTGGGCTGCCCTGGCCGAGCAGTCCGCCCAGCACGTCGAAAATCCGTCCCAGTGCGTGAGTTCGGCAAGATAGCGCCGCGGGCTCCAGCGGTTTGAGCAGCGTACCCGGCGGAATATTCACTTCCATCAAATCATAGAAGCCGTCGTTGAACATGATTTGAGGGTCAAACACCATGATCATGTAAACGCCGCAGAACATCTTGAACATCTCTTCGTTGAGGTAGAAGTTGATGGAGCTGATGGACTGTGGATCGGTGCCGTCGAAATCGAACTTCACCATGTCGCCTTCGCGCCACATGGCACACTTGATTCGGTACGGCCCCATTCCTAGGCCGTCGTCACAAATGTAATCTTCAAAGAACTGCTTTTCCTCTGGCACGGTGTTCTTGATCAGCTGAGCCATGGCGCGCTTGTTGCGTTCCAGCAGCTCATCCATGGCGGAATAGAACACGTCGTCGCCAAAACGCTCAGAGATTTCCACACAGCGCTTTTCCGCCGTGCGGCAGGCGGCGATGATGGCGTTGAAATCCGAACGGTTCCAGTGGGGCAGTCGGCAGTTGTAGAGCACCAGTTCAAGAATCTCTTCTTGCAGAACGCCCTTCTTGAAGATTTTCGTCACCGGCACCCGAATGCCCTCTTCGAAGATCTGTCGCGCATCGGTGGGGAGGCTGCCGGGTACCTTGCCGCCCACGTCAGTCATGTGGCCGAACATGGCGGCCCAGGCGATCAGTCGGTGGTCTTTAAATACCGGCACAAGCACCAGCCAGTCGTTAATGTGGCTGACCGCGCCGTTACAGGCGTAGGGGTCGTTGGTAAGGAAAACGTCGCCTTCCTCAATGGTGCCGTCGAAAGCTTCCTTAAATCCGTGGATGAAGGAGCCAAATTGGCCCACCACCATTTTACCTTCCACGTTGGCGATCATGGGGAATTCGTCGTGCTGCTCCCGAATCCCCGGGGACATGGCGGTTCGAAACAGCACCGTGTCCATTTCGTAACGGGCATTTTTCAGCGCGTTCTCAACGATATCGAGGGTAATGGGATCCACGTCCACCCGGGTGAACGGCGTCTCGTTGGCTTGAATCAGTTTAGCTGGCATGTTCGATAACCTATGCGTTCGGGTTGATGAGGATCATGCCGACTTTGTCGACACGGCCGGTGTGGCCAGGAAGAATCAGCGTGGTGGAGTCCATCTCCATCACGATGGCGGGGCCGGCGATTTCATTGCCAGCCTTCAATTTGGAGCGGTCATATATCTGCGCTTCGGTATCGCTGCCATCAACGTGGATGGTTTCTTTACCGATGACCGCCTCCGAGGGGTCGGCTCCGCCGTCCTCTAAGGTCATGGCGTGAACTTCGGCTGACTCGCCCTGCACGACTGCGCGCAGGTTGACCACTTCTTTTTCTGCGGGCAACGCAAAGGTAAACAGCTGTTTGTGCTGGTCATCGAAACGTTCGCCAATGGCATCCAGGCCGGTGGACCTCAGATCATCCAGTTCCACGGTAATGGTAAGCAGCAAGCCCTGGCCCTGATAACGAATATCGACCTCAAAGCTGGCCACCTGCTCGTCTGCCGGCACACCCTCCTCAATGAGGGTTTGGGCTGCGGCGTCGGCCAGGTTTTCAAACACCCCAACCACCTCTTCAGTGGTGGTTTGGGAAAATCGTCGAATGAAGGTTCGAGATGCCTCGTCGCGCACCCGGGTTGTGGCATCGCCGTAGGCACACAGCACCCCTGGCCCCGGCGGAATCAGCACCGGCCAGGAGTTCATCAGGCGTCCCATCGCGTTAGCGTGCAGTGGGCCTGCTCCGCCAAAGGCGATTAAGGCAAAGTCTCGAGGGTCATGGCCCTGTTCAACCGAGACCAGGCGCAGTGCGCCGAACATGTGTTCGTTGACGATGTCGTAGACGCCTTCGGCGGCCCGCTGAACACTCAAGTCCAAGCCGTCTGCTACGGTTTTCAACGCCGTCTCAGCCAGGTCCTTGCGGATTTCCATGTCGCCACCCAGACGTACAGACTGGGGCATATATCCCAGCATCACGTTGGCGTCGGTCACCGTGGGTTCGGTGCCGCCCTTGTTGTAAGCCGCCGGTCCTGGCGCTGCCCCGGCGCTTTGCGGGCCTACCCGCAGCGCTTTGGTCAGTTCCGGGACGTGGGCAATGGAGCCCCCACCGGCGCCGACTGTTCGCACGTCAACTGAGGAAGCGCGAACCGTCACGTCACCTACCGTGGTTTCCCGTCGCAGTTGTGCCACGCCGTCCTGAACCAGGGCTACGTCCGTTGAGGTGCCGCCCATGTCCAAGGTCAGCAGATTCTTGAAGCCAGATTGACCGGCAATCCAAACGGCGCCGGTGACCCCGCCAGCCGGTCCACTCATCAGCAGATTAACTGGGTAGGACTTGGCTGCTGCCGAAGAGGCCAGGCCGCCGTCCGAGCGCAGAACATGCAGCTGCACATTGTCCATCTTGTCGCTCAGTTCGTTTTGCAGGTTCTGCATGTACTTCTCGACCCGCGGCCGAACGTAGGAATTGGCGACCGTGGTGATGGCCCGCTCGTACTCCTGCATTTCCGGTACAACCTCAGACGACAGCGACACAGGAATTTCCGGCATCACCTCCGCCGCCAGCTCCGCAATACGTTTTTCGTTGACGTCGCTGGCGAAGGCGTTAATCAAACAAACGGTCAGGGCCTCGATGCCTTTGGCCTTAAGGCGGGTTAGCTCAGCACGAACCTGATCATCGTTCACCGCGTCCACCACGTCGCCGGATGCGCTCATGCGCTCATCAGCCTCAATGGTGAGGGCCAGCGGCGCCAGCGGCAGTGATTTGTTGTAAATCACCCAGCCACCCAGGCCTCCCGGTACAAAGGAGCGGGCGATTTGCAGCACCTGCCGATACCCTTTGGTGGTCACCAGGCCTACTTTCGCGCCGGTGCCGGTAAGAATGGTGTTGGTAGCAACCGTGGTGCCATGCATCACGTGGGTGATGGCTTTGGGATCTATTCCCGCCTCCGCACACACCTTGCTGATGCCGTTGAACACGCCGATGGAGGAATCATCGGGGGTGCTGGGAACTTTTGCGGAGAACGTATCGCCGCTATCCTCGTTTACCAAAATCAGGTCGGTGAATGTTCCGCCGACATCGACGCCAAGTCGGTATGCCATATCAATCCCACTGTTGAGTTTGTTGTGTAAGTAGTGCCGCGACGCGGCTAACGACGTGTGTACCGCAGGTGCGGGCCAGCGTCAATGTTCAGCGCCCAATTACCGCGCAGTCAGCGGCAAATGTCCAGACATTTGACAAAAAACGCGAATCATAATGAAGTAAGCGCTCTCACACGCTATGTCATGCATATAAATATGCAGTAGGCTGATGAGCTGACCCGTTCCCTAGCAGGAGATGTACCTTGAAATCATTACCCCGTTTTTCGCTGCTTAGCGGCGCCATTGTGGCGGCCCTGTCAGCAAGCGCATTCCAGCCAGTATTGGCGCAATCTTCCGGTGGGCTGGAAGAAATCGTAGTGACAGCCCGCAAACGGTCTGAGTCGCTGCAGGACGTACCGGCCGCCGTAACCGTATTTACCCAAACTCAGCTGCAGCGTTCCGGCGTTGAGCGGGCGGCAGATTTCATTTACCTGACTCCCGGTGTATCGATTGTCGACGCAGCGGAAGTTGCCGATACCCAGGTCAACATCCGGGGCATCAACGGCGCACGCGATGCGGAAAATAGTTTTGCGCTGATTCTGGACGGCATTTTGATGACTAACCCGGCCGCACTGAACCGGGAATACACCAACCTTTCGCAGATTGAAATTCTCAAAGGTCCCCAGGGCGCCCTTTATGGTCGCAACGCCTCGGCCGGTGCCATCATCATTTCTACCGAGACCCCTGACGACGAGTTCAAGGGACGACTGAAAGCCTCTGCCGCTGAAGACAGCACCACGCTGATCGCGGGTTCGATCAGCGGGCCCATTAACGAGGGCAGCATGTGGTACGGCCTGAACGCAGACTTTCGCAGCAGCGACGGCTTCTACAACAATGTCTTCCTCGGTGAAGACAACGTTGACGACTTCGAGAACTGGAATCTGGGAGGGCGTCTGATTTGGGAAAACGAAACCACCCGCTGGGACGCCAAGCTGCGTTACGGCGAGGTAGATGCCGCGTCGATCTCATTTAACGCGGCGTTTGCGCTGCCTGGCTTTGTGGCGGCCCTGACCCCGGTATTTGGCGAGGAATTTGCCAGCCGGTTCAACGAAAATGTAAACGACCACGATTTTGTGTTTCAGAACAATATCGATCCACAAAACGATCAGGAAGCGCTGGAGCTTTCGCTGAAGGTTGAGCACAGCTTTGCCAACGCTGACCTGACCGGTTGGCTGCTGTACTCCGATATCGAGAACTCCTTGAGTGCTGACGGTACCTCCGGCGCCTTCGGATTTTTCTTTGACCCTGCTACAGGTTGTCCGGATAACATCAACGCTCTGCTGGCCCAGGGCGTGTCCCTGCCGGCCCCGCAGCTGCTGGTGCCGGTGGAGTTAGGCCCGATTCTGGGACCCTATACGCCCACCACCTGTGACGGCACTCAGTATCAGGAACGCAATCAGGAAGATCTTAGCTTTGAGGTTCGCCTGTCATCGAACCAGGATTCTGATCTGCGCTGGCAGGCCGGTGTGTACTATCTGGACATCGACCGCGAAGTGGGCGTAAACACCGGTATTGACCTGGGTAACGGCGTCACCGAAGCGCTGTTTGTCCCTCAGGGCGGAGCCAACCCCACTGAGCAGCTGGTGCACGACAACTTCGAGTCCGAGGTGATTGCTCTGTTTGGCAACATCGATTACGACGTCAGCGACACCGTCGAGCTGTCGTTTGCGGCACGTTACGATCGCGAAAGTCGCGATGTCAACAACCTGGTGCCGGTAGATGCACGCAGTCAGTTTATTGATTGTGACGGCCCGCCCTTTACCGGAGGAGATCCCATTAACACGGGTCTTTGCCCCAGCGTCAATCCTAATGGCGTGATTGCACCGAAGAGCGAAACGTTTTCCGAGTTTCAGCCCAAGGTGTCGGTTAGCTGGGACGTGACGGACAACACCGCTATTTTCTCCAGCCTGGGTCGCGGATTTAAGAGTGGTGGCTTCAACAACCAGGGTGCTGCGGCGACCGCCGACATCTTCATCAACGGCGCGCTTGGGATCGGTGTGCCGGGATCACCCAACGAAGGCTTTATTCCGCTGAATATTCAGGATCAGTTTGACGAAGAAACCTCCACCGCCTTTGAGGTGGGTTTCAAGTCTCGATTGCTGGACGGAACGCTAAGTCTGGAAGCGGCTTATTACCATACCGAGGTGGATGATCTGCAGTTCTTCGAATTTCTCGTTGGCGCCTTTGGCCTGCTGCGAGTGGTGACGAACGTTGACGAAGTGGAAATGGACGGCGTGGAGTTTTCCGCCAACTGGGCGGCGACGGACAACCTGAGCCTTTACACCTCTGCTGCGTTCATCGACAGCGAGATCAAGGCCCACAGCGCTCGACCGGACACCGTGGGCAACGAGTCGCCCTACACGCCGGATTACACCTTTAACGTGGGTGGCCGCTGGGAAGATCAAGCCTGGGGTGACTGGAACTACTTTGTGAATGTCGACGTGGCCACCGTGGGAGATACCTGGTTTCACGTTGTTCAGGACCAGCAGCGTCCAACGCTGTTCGGGCCTCCCGGCGATTACACTCTGACTGAGCGTGATTCTTACACCTTGGTCAATGTTCGGGCAGGACTGGAAAGCAATAACTGGTCGATTGTGGGCTTTGTACGCAACGCCACCGATGAGAACTACCTGGAAGAAGTGATTCCAGCGCCGGAGTTTGGCGGATCATTCCTGCACCCGGGAACGCTGCGACGAGCTGGGGTTGAGGTGACCTACAGCTTCTAATCCATCAGACGTTTGAAGTGCCAGCCCTCGCCATAGCTCGGCGGGGGCTTTTTTTTTTGGCGGCCGGGCGACTTACAGTTTTGTGCAGTCGATGTAGCGCGCACCGTCTTCGGGTTTGGCGACTCGTGGAATGATGCCCAGCAATGGGGCGTTTATTGCCGCTTCCAGCGTTGCGATGTTTTCCTCCATGAGGGGCATGTGTTGATCGACCGTGTTGCCGATCCAGCCAGCCAGAACACACCCGTCCCGCTGAATCTTGTCGGCGCTGAGCAGCGCGTGATTTAGACAGCCCAGTTTTAGTCCGACTACTAAAACAACCGGAAGATTCAGCGTCTTAACGAGGTCCGGCAGCATCAGGCGGTCACTCAAGGGCACCATCCATCCACCCACTCCTTCGACAATCATCCGGTCAGCGGACCCCTGCAGTGATGCAAAGGCCTGGAGAACGGGGGCTAGCGTTATTTCTCGCTGTTCCTGCCGCGCTGACAGGTGCGGGGACGCGGGTGTAGCGAATTGAAGCGGGTTAAGCCACTGGGCCTCGATGGCTCGACCACAGGCCGCAGCCAACAGCGTCGCATCGCTGGGGGCGTCAAGGCCTGCTGCAACCGGCTTCATCGCCGTCACTGTCAGGCCCTGAGTCCTGAAGGCGTGAATCAGCGCGACGCTGGCCCAGGTTTTACCGATCTCGGTATCGGTGCCGGTAACAAAATAGCCGCTCATCCGCGTTTCCGGGTGCGTAGAGAATCTACCGGAAAAGTCGCCACTTCTCCGTCGCCATCGCGCACTGGGCGACCCACAGGTGCACCTTTGGCGTACCCATAGATCACTTCGAAGGTGGCGGGAATTCGGTTGTCTACCTTGAGCTGGTTGTATTGTTCAATCATGTCCATCAATCGCTGCTTGCCCATCAGTCCACGGGGTCGATCTTGGCGGCGATTGCTGGCGCCCCAGGCTTTTAGCTCCGCCATCAACGCTTTCACGCTGGGGTAGGTCAGGGTAATAATTTGACTGTCCATCACAGGGTCACTGAACCCAGCGCTGAGCAATCCATCCCCCAGATCATGCATGTCAATAAAGTCGCTGACGTGGTTGCCCGGATCGACCGCGCCCCATGAACCTCTGAGTTCTGTCAGCGTCAGCGGCCCGAAAGTGGTGAACAACAATCCGCCAGTTGGGCTAAGGCATCGCCGAATCTCGGCAAACACACGACCGGGGTCTGGACTCCACTGGAGCATCAGGTTGGACCACACCAGATCCGCGCAGCCGTCGATCAGTGGCAGCCAGGCTGCGTCAGCGCACACTTGATCAACCTTTTCATCGCGCCAGCTGTCCAGCATGCCGGCGGCCAGATCCAGTGCAATCACATGTTCAGTGCCTGCGCGACTGGCCAATGCCCTGCTGGCTCGTCCCGGACCGGCGCCAAGATCAATGATCCTGTGAGGGTTTAGCCCCAGCAGATTAAGCCGGTCCAATAGCTCATCTTCGACTGTTTGCTGCAACACCGACGCAGCACTGTAACTGCCAGCGGCGCGGCTGAAGGCCCGGCTAACGCTTTGGGTATCAAACATATCCAGCAACTGGTTGCGACGCGGAGGAATTTTGCGCGAACGCGCAGACCCGTTGGATAAACCTCTGGGGGGCGCCAATAAAGGGTGCGTGACCACATCGCGCCATCAGCTCAAGCTCGGCTTTGGGAATCCGTTCGGCCAGCCATTGGGCCGCCGCCGGCGGAACCAGACGGTCCCGCTGGCCGCTGATAACCAAGGTGGGCTGAATCACCGTTGACGCGCGGGATCGCAGGTCGTTTGTCCGCAGCAGCTCAAGCCCGCTCGCCAGGGTCGTTTGGCTGGGCGCTGGGTGCTCAGCTGCCAGTGTGTGCAGCTGGCGCAAATCCTGTCGTGGGGTTTTTGCGCCATGGGTTTCCAACATCAGAAAGCGCTTCCAGGTGGCTTGGTGGTCAAACTCAAGATCTGAGGCAAAGCTGGCAAAGGTTTCGTCCGGCATACCGTCGGGCCAGTCGGGGGCGACCACAAATTTGGGGGTGGAAGATACCAGGACCAAACGGCTGACCCGCTGAGGGTGGCTCAAGCTAATCGACAGGGTCACCTGGCCGCCCAACGACCAGCCCAACCAGGTCGCTGGGCATTGAACGGGGCCAACACGATCCAGCGCGTGGATAATTTCATCGCACAGCCCGGACATATCGCAAGTCAGCGGAATTTGATGGTTCAGGCCGTGGCCGGGTAAGTCGAGCGTCAGCACCCGGAAATGCTGCCGCCATTGATCGATGCAGGGTTGAAATACACCACAGTGCATTCCCCAACCGTGGATGAGCACCAGGTCGTTGATTGGTCCGGTCGCGTCTGGCACAGGGGGGTGTACGGTAAAACTAAGCGGCATCAATGGCTCCGGCAATGGCTAGCAGCAGTGGCTCGAGGTCCGATACCTGATGCGCGGCGTTGAGGGACACTCGTAGTCGGGCGCTATTGGCGGGCACCGTAGGCGGGCGAATGGCAGGCACATGAAATCCCTGGCGAAACAGGGTCTGGCTCACCCTCAGGGCGTTTTCCGACGAACCCAAAATGATTGGCTGGATGGGCGACTGGGAGTCTCCCAGCGGGAGTCCCAGTGTCCCTGCACGTTGACGGAACTTGGTGATCAATGTTTGCAGGTGATCGCGCCGCCAGTGGTCTTCCTGAACCCGTCGGAGATTATCCAGCGTCACGGCCGCGAGAGCGGGCGGCAGGGCGGTCGTATAGATGTGGCTGCGAGCCTGGTTCACCAGTGTATCCACCACGAGCTGTGGGCCGGCTACAAAGGCCCCAAATGTGCCCAGAGACTTTCCAAAGGTCCCAACTATGATCGGCGCGGCACTGGCATCAATTTGTTCTGCAGCGCAAGCGCCGGCACCGTCATCACCCAGTACGCCCAGCGAGTGAGCTTCGTCGACACACAGCAAGGCATCGTGGGTTTGCGCCAGTTCAGAAAGAGCCGCCAGCGGGGCCAGGTCCCCATCCATTGAGAACAGACTTTCGACGACCAGCATGCGCCGCTTAGCCGCCAACGCCAGCTGACGGTTGGCAGCTTCGACATCGTTGTGGCGAAACCTCACCAGCCGGGCTTGCGACAGTTGCGCCGCGTCAATGAGAGAAGCGTGGTTCATTTTATCCTGCACCACCAGATCGCCACGCTGGGCCAACGCACTGATCAATCCCAGGTTTGCCATGTAGCCAGTGGAAAATAGCGCCGCCGCCGGTCGCCGAACCCACTGGGCAATGGCTGATTCCAGTTCTTTGTGAATCTGGTGATAGCCACCCAATAGTTGAGCGCTGCCTGCACCGACGCCCCAGCGGCGAGCACTGTTTGCCAGCACGTCCGCCAGGGCGCTGGATATTTCTGGGGCTTTGCCCAATCCCAGGTAATCGTTACTGGCGAAATCCTGAAGCTTGTCATCAACTGGGCGACGTTGCCGCCACCGATTGGACTGGCGTATCGCCTGCTGTCTCAGGGCCAGTTCATCAGCCCAAGGTGCAGGTAATTCCGTCATCGTCTGCGAGGCACCCGTTGCGCGCCTCGTCGTTCGCCTATGTGAAACCGGTTCAGCCAACTTCCAGCGGTTCGGGCATTCCGGTGGTCAAACCCAGCCGGGTAAGAAGTTCCAGGTCTGCCTGTTCAGCTGGGTTGTCAGTGGTCAGCAGTTTGTCGCCGTAGAAAATGGAATTGGCGCCGGCCAGAAAACACAAGGCCTGAAGCTCATCGGACATCTCCGTTCTACCTGCGGACAGGCGCACCACGGAGCGCGGCAGCATGACTCTGGCCACGGCAATGGTGCGTACGAACTCCAGTGGATCCACCTCGTCTTGACCCGCCATGGGTGTGCCCGGTACCTGCACAAGCCGATTTATCGGCACACTTTCCGGGTGCTCTGGAAGGTTGGCCAATACGGCCAGCATGCTGCCTCGATCGGCGCGGGATTCGCCCATTCCAACAATGCCGCCGGAACACACTTTCAGGCCCGCCTGGCGAACGTTGTCCAACGTTTCCAGTCGTTCAGAGAAGTCTCGGGTGGTGATCACCTGATCGTAGTATTCCGGTGAGGTGTCAATGTTGTGGTTGTAATAGTCCAGCCCCGCATCTTTCAGCTGTGCCGCGTGGTCTGACTCCAGCATCCCCACTGTCAGGCAGGTTTCCAGCCCCAGCGCTTTGACCTCAGAGATCATTTCCGCGAGGGGCTTGAGGTCTCGGGCTCTGGGACTGCGCCATGCGCCGCCCATGCAAAACCGGGTGGCGCCGCGCTCCTTGGCTGCGCTGGCAGCCGCAACCACCTGTTCCACTGGCAACAGGCGCTCAACCTCGAGCCCCGTCTTGTAGTGGGCGCTTTGGGGACAATATTTGCAATCTTCCGGACATGCCCCGGTTTTGATCGACAACAGCGTGCTGATTTGAACCTGATTGGGCGAGAAATGGGTTCTATGAGCGTTTTGCGCGTCAAATAACAGGTCGTTAAAGGGTTGATTGAACAGCGCCAGCGCCTGTTCATTGGTCCAGTCATGTCGCACGGTCGTCATGGCATTTCATCGGGCAGCGGAAGAGCTGTCAGTATTGGATCACCCCGGCTGGCTGTCAACTGGATTTGCTTATGAAGGTTTACCATGCTCTGGATCAATTGTGGAATGGCGCATTCCCAGCTACCTGTGTGCTGTGCCACGGGGCCGGCTGCAATGGCATGGCTCTATGCGAATGTTGCCTGCAGGATCTTCCCTGGCACGGTGGTGGCTGCCGTGTTTGCGCGGACCCATTGACTCAGCAGTACTCGAACCAGCTCCTGGTCTGTGGTCGCTGCCAGAGGTCACCACCCGCGTTTCAACAGGTTGTTGCGGCGCTGAGCTACTCAACGCCGGTCGATATGCTGGTTCGCAGCTATAAATTTGACGGGACTTTGCATCTTGGTCGTCTTCTCAGCGATCTATTTCTGTATCGCTGTGCGCCGCCCAGAGTGGATGTCTTGCTGCCGGTTCCTTTACACGATAATCGATTGCAGCTTCGCGGATTTAATCAATCCGTCGAGTTGGGTCGATTCCTCGCCCGTGCTCTTAATATTCCGTTGCAATCTGACTGGCTGTCTCGAACCCGAGATAGCGTCGCTCAGTCAACGTTGCTGGCTCGGGACAGACGGCGCTCGATGGCAGGGTTGTTCATTGGCTCCAGCCAAGTAGCGGGTCAAAAGGTTGCGCTGGTGGATGATGTGGTAACCACTGGCAGCACCGCTAACGCCTGCGCGCTAGCCCTGCGGCGTGCCGGCGCGGCCAGCGTCCAGGTTTGGACCATCAGTCGCGCGTAAGAACCCGCGCACGAAAAATTTGATCCAGGGGGATAGGTATCTGTGCCGACCCACCGGTCATCAATGTGTCGAGGACGACGCTGTCGCCGCTGACGCTGATGAGGCGGCCTGTGTATTGTTTGCCCGACCGGGAATTGAGTCGAACGTTAGATCCAATGTGGCTACCAAGATTCCCCAAGCTGACTTTCTTCCAGCTTCGGGACTGTTGAACGGGGCGTTGAACGGCATTCCCCTCGTCATCCACAGTGTCGGCCAATCGGTCTTCAACGGGCATGATGGGGTAGATGGTCACGGGTTGCGGAACCCCTGATGCGATGGCGGAATTCACCTTCAAGAGTTCAAGGATGCGCCAGGGTGGCTGGTTGGCGAGGCGTTCCATGGCCAGAGGTTTGTCGGGCCTGCTAAGGAATGTCCAGACGCCTTCGCCCTCAGCGAACCGGCGGTACTGATAACTCAGTTCGTCGCTCATCTCATAACCGTCGTCGGTGGTCAGCTGGCGCACTGCGGCCAGATGGTTTTCGAGAAACTCTTCTGTGCTGATTTCTGCCTGGGCAGCGCAATAGCTGTTGCGTCGGCGATTAAACTCGCTGGCCTGAAAGGTCAACGACATGCTTTTTAGATTTGATGGGGGCGGTGCATTGCCTCGACGAATGTCTATCAGTTGCTCCGCAGACAACTGTATCTCCATCAATACCTCTGATGCATTGGAGTTTTCCATTACTACCTGTATTTCGATAACGTCAGGCGGCATAAGGCGATAACGAGCGTCGACGTTGGATTCCATATCGGCGAAACCCATGTTGTTTAAGTCGATGGTCTCGAAGCGGGTAATATCGGCGCAGGCCAGAGTTTCCGTCGTGATACCGCTAATGGATGAGCGCTGACCCTGGCCCAGAATATCGCCCAGTTCCATTTTCATGCCGTTCAGCGTTAAGCCCATAGAATTAGGCATCTCGCTTCTGCCAAACCCCACCAGCCATAACAATCCAGGGGTATGAACCACCGCTTCACGCACGGTTACTGGCGGTGCGTCGAGGCCTGGGTCGGGGATGAAGGAAAGATTGTTCACTGTCAGCTTTCCATCGAAACCCGCGCTGCTGTCAGCTACCGTTAGCGTGCCTGCGCTCGAGACGATGCCCGCCGCCTGCTCCAGGTACTCTTCCAGTTTGTGGTTGGCGTAGAACTTTCCAGCCACCACGGCAACAACCGCTGCGATGATCAGGTTCCGCAGCCAGACTACCAGGTGTCCCCTGAGACTCCGACGCCGGCGGTATTTCCCGGATTTAGCCATGGCTTACGTTCTCCAGCCCCGCTGCAGCGCAGCGGGGCATTGTGTCGCTATTTTTCCAGATAGGCTTTGGAAAACATCTCCAGGCCGCGATCCGTGAACGAGGCGGAAATGGTTTGGCGCGAAAACAGGTCAGACATTGGCAGTTCCGGCATATCTTCATCGGGTGCCATGGATGCCATGGCCTGTTGAATCTGCTGTTGGTAAAGCGCCATCCCTTCTTCGTCGTAACCCATGACCAGGAAAGGCAGGTCTCCGCTGGCGGCATCGCCGCTGAGGTAGCCCTTGAGCTCGGTTTCTTCGCCGGTGCCCGTGGAAAGACCAATACCTTGTTCAGTCATGGCCAGGTGCGGGCCATCCAAAGGGAACGGGATGAGCCCGGCGGGTAGCGGCGTCGGGGTGCCATCGGTGGTCATTTGCAGATTGGCCAGTTGAGGCACCATGGCGCTGGCCATGCCCACTACCAGTTGGGGGTTGGTGATTCCGACCATCAGCAATGCCCGAAGGTTTTGTGGCATGCCGCTGGATAGATCCATTTCCTTCAGGCTGAAACGGAAACCTTGAAAGTTGCCCACCATGGGGGGCAGGGGTTGTGCCAACTGGGCTGACATTTGCGCCATGCCATCATTGAGCTCGGCAAGCTCTGCGCATTGGTATGGATCCGCCGCCACCGCATTGGCCTGATCGGACAGAAACTGCTTGGTTTTCAGAACGTCGATGGCGAAGCCAAGGTGGAGCAATACGTCGTCAATGCTGCCCATGCCGCCCATGGGAGCTGCTAACTCTTTCGTTGCCGTGGCGATGTCGTCGCGCAGCTTCATCACGGCAATGGAGTCAACGGCGGAGTCGTTGAATGCGGTGTAGCCCGACACAATTTGCGGCATGATTCCGGCGATCTCCCGAAATTCTGCCGCGCACTCTGGACCCAGTGCCTGGCGACCGTCAGCAAACATCGCCGAGGCGACCTCTGAGTTGTCAGTCAGCATGGCGTCTACAAAGCCCACCGGATTCATCATCATGGTGAACATGGGAAGCAGGTTGTACTCGTCGTTTACGTCGTCCAACCGGCCGGTGATATTGCTGGCTGGCTTGTTATCCGAAAACAGTTGTTTCAGGCCCGCCTCCCGCGCGTTACTCGGGACAACGCTCATCACCAGTTCGTCGTCGTTAATGGCAACGATGACTTTGGCTTTCTCATCGCCGTTTTCGTAGAAGTCTTGTCCTTCAAAGTTGTTAACGACAAATTCCTGCCCAGCCTTGGCTTCGATGCGGGAGATGGTTTCTCGCAGGCGATTGCCGTCGGCCAGATCAGCGCGCAGCACCGGCAGGACGCCAAGGCCATACAGTGCGGCGTTGCCGGCGGGATCAAAGCCCAGATCCGCCATACCCTGGCGGTTCATTTTGCCGCTTAGTTCTTCCATGACGGCCTTGGCCAGTGGGTCGTCGCTGACTTTTTCGTCGTCCAGCGCCTGAGAAATGGCATTGTCGATGTAGGACAAACCTGGCTCTGCCATGCTCCACATCAGATCAACGGTTTTGTTGTCCATGGTGTCGCGATTTCCGACGAAGTAGGGCGTGTCGGCCGGCACGTAGGCCAGCAGCGGCGAGCCCTTGCCACCGCCAGTGGACTGAGCTTTGGCCGCAGGCGCACTGGCAGACCCAGTAGCCGCCGGGGCGTCGTCGTCGCCGCATCCTGCAAGAAAGGTCACGGCAAACGTTATACCGATCAAAGACCGGCTGAATTTGGTGGTCATCAATTAATCCCCATTAGTAGGTAGTTTGGGTTCGATTGAGGTATCGGCTTGGGCCGCCTCAGTCTCCAGGTGTTTTGGTGTTGTACATGACCAACACACCTTTTTCCCGTGTCAACAGTCACTTAACAAGCGGAGATTATCAGAATATGGTCGATTGTGTTGCCAACTGAACCACCTTGGGCCTCACGCTTACCCGGCGCTGTGGTTTCAGCGATCCAGCAGAGACAAAAAAGGGTCGAGGTGTTCAGCGTAATTTCGCCAGCGCCCCACGGATGCCGCATATAGAGGTTGTCGAACCTGCCAGGCGCTGGCGGTATTGACCACGTTTTCTCTCTGGTGAAACCCGCCGGGATCTGGATGCGGCGGGGCGCCGACCAGCCGCGTAATGGCCTGGATCTGTCCGTCCAAGTCGGAAACCAGGTGTTCATACCGCACCCGCAGGAGTCTTGCCGGCAGAACGCTGCGCCAGTGGTCCATCAAGCTCTGGTGGGCGCTGATTCTGCGGGCCAGAGAGTTAAATCGGTAGCTGTAGCTGTGGCCCGCGGAAAAATCGGCAAAATACATGGAGATTCCACAATCCCTGGCGTCACGCTGCATGTCGATGAACCAGGCGTTGGGAAACAACAGGTGCAGCAGGCCGATGTCCTGATAGTGAACTAACGTCTTGTCGACCAGCCAGCCGTCAACCCGTGGCATTTCCTGTAAATAATCTGCCGCCATGCGGGATAAATCCAACGGGCTGAGCAGCGGCACCATATCTGGGTATCGCACACGTCCACCAAACGGCTGAGCCACCGCCATTTTGACCCAGTTCAATCGTTGATGTTCGCCAACGCAGGTCATGTTCGGGTGGCCGCCAAGTACCTGATTGAGCAGTGTGCTGCCGCTCCGCGGCAGGCCAACAATGAAAATCATCGGCGGCGAGTTGCCACCACCGCCATTTAGGCGTCCGATCAACTCATCGGAAAACGTCTGTGTCGTCAACTCCATGGCACGCTCCAGATTGCTGGGGTCGTGCTGGAACTGTGCCGCGCGCAATTCATTGGCTCGAGAGTAAGCGGCGAATGCCTCGCTGTAGTGCGTCAAGTCGTCCTGAGCTTTACCCAGTGCAAACCACAATCGAGGGTTTGCGCTGTCTGCAGGTTTTTGTAGCAGGCGAGTCAGCTTCTTGGTTCTTGCCGAATCGGTGCTGGTTTGTCGGCGGCATTGCATTAACTTGAACCAGGCATCGGCGTGCCCGGGCCGCAATCTGAGAACCTGGCTAAAACGTCGTTCGGCCTCTTCAAATTGGCCAATTTCGACAAACGCCGATCCCAGGTTGTATACCGCCGCAATATTTAAGGGTCTGAGGCGCAATGCCTGGCGCAGGGACCGAATCGCGGGTTCTGCATCACCCATAGCCAACTGCGCAGCGCCCAGGTCGCAAAGAAGCTCAGCGGAGTTGGGAACAATTTTTAGACCGCTGCTGTACACCTGTATGGCGCGCTCGAATTGACGACCCTCCTGCAAAACCTGGCCCAGCTTCAGGTAACCTTCAACGTTCTCGGGATCCAGCGCGATCGCTCGCGAGCAGGCATTTGAGGCGGCGCCCCACGACGCA
Source organism: Lysobacterales bacterium (assembly GCA_045106555.1). Classification (GTDB taxonomy): domain Bacteria; phylum Pseudomonadota; class Gammaproteobacteria; order Xanthomonadales; family SZUA-38; genus JANQOZ01. The sequence continues at coordinate 63,251 of JBGCET010000020.1, forward strand.
CTGCGACGGTGCACTTCGGCCAGCAAGAGCCACGCCTCAGATTCATCGGTACGCTGTTTAAGGAAAGACTGTAGTGCTGTGCGGGCCTCAGACATCTGTCCTTGAGCAAAACTCAATCGGCCCAGCTCAAGCTGAATATCCGGCTCCTGGCGTTGTCCTACCGGAAGGGAACGCAAGCTGCGTATTGCCTGATAAACGCGTCCTTTAGCAGTAAGGATGCGGGCCTGAAGAAGACGCAGCCGCCAGGGTTCATCCCTTTCGGATTGAAGTTCGCCAAAAATTTTTTCAGCTCTGGCCACATCGTGACTGGCCAGTGCGTCTTCTGCCTGGGAGCGAATTGCAGACAGATGGTCGGTTGATTCCAAGGTGCTTTCCAACGTTTAACGCAACGCTATCACCGTACGGACTCGCGCCTGTTGCTGTATGTGGGTCGATGGTCATGCTGACGCTCAAGTGCGCAATCAGTGCAACAAAATAGCGCTCTCCAAGCATCGCACCAGAGGGCGAGCAGACATTAGCAGCAGGAGAACAATTAGCCAGGTCTTGGGCATCGCGAGTGGGGCCGTCGTCCGAGGTGATTGAGAACGCAGCGCGCGGCGGCGAATACACTCGATGGCGCGGGTCTCTGTGGGGGTCAGAGCCGGATAGTTGGGTTGACTGCTGAGAACAATTAGCTCGTCAGGGAATTCGGGCATGACAGTGGCACTGGGCTATGGGTCAGTGCCTGACTGTAGTGATCTACTCTGTCAATCTCGACCGGCGCTAGCCGCTTCGTGTTGTAGGCCAATCGCGGAAAGCATTAGCCGGTCAGTTCACCGTCCTGTTCCAGCTTGTAGAGCTCTGTGTAGCCGCCGATGCCGCGATCGTCGAGGAAAATCTGCGGCACTGTGCGGCGCCCATCGGCCCGCGTGAGCATTTCTTCCAGCCGGCCTTCTTCGGATTCAACATTGTATTCCACGTAGCCCAACCCCAAACGATCCAGCAGCGCCTTGGCGCGAGTGCAAAAGGGGCACCAGCCCTTGCTGTAAATTTCAATTTTCACCGTGCTTCCACTCCATGGGACTTCCATCTCAGTGGAGTTTAGCCCAATCTCCTGCTGTTGATCAGCCTCTGGTGACCACTGACATGGAATGGGCGGCGGACCCTAAACGTCAATCAGGGTCATCAAAGCCCGGCGCGCGGGTAGGTGCTCCTGGCCCATATCGCCCAGCGCCTCTATGGCCTCTGCGCGCAGGCGTTTGTTGGGGTGCGTATGTGCCACTTTGGCGACCGCCGCCAGCCCTTCAAAATGAGGTAGGTCGACCAGCGCCTCCAGTGCAGTTTCCTGGACTTTGTATTCATCGTCGTTGCTGACAACCTCGCGCAGGATGCTCAGTGATTCGGGGCCCTTCAACTGGGCCACAGCCTCAACCGCGCCGACCCGAACATGGGCTTCGGGATGGGTGGTTGCGGCGCGAGATGCCAGCGGCATGGCGATGCTGGGTGGCAGCAAACCCACCGCCACTGCGGCCGCGGCCGCGGTCCTGACGTCCTGGGCGGTCCAGATCACAGAATCCAGGGTATCGCCTGCGGTCTCGGGCTGGCGTTGCGCCAGTAATTTCAGTGCTCGTGCCTGCACGGAGTTTTCCAACGAGCCGCTTGCCAGGTCCTGTAAAAGCTGTCCAGTGGTTGCTGCCGGTTGCCAGCGCAGCGCCTCCAGCGCGGCCTGGCGTACTACCTGATGTGGGTCGGACAAGATGAGATGTTTCAGCAGGTCAGACACTTGGGGTCCTTGCTGGAAACCCAGCCCTTCAGCTGCATCGCGGCGGATATCCGGATGGCGTTTGTGGACAGCGCCAAGTTGGCGTTGCAGCATGCCCAAGGCCCGGTCTCCCTGATGTCGGCCTACCGCCTGGGTAATGGCCTGCTGCAGATCGAAGCGATCCTGACTTTCCGCCAGTTTTTCCAGTGCGGCGACGCTTTGGTCTGACGTTGTTTTGCCCAGCCAATGCAGGGGGAACGCATGCAGGTCGACAGGTAGAGAAAAGTCACTGCTCATGATCTGTTGCACTTGGCCATCATGAATCGCAACCAGGATGGCCAACGGTCGTATTTCCCAATCACTGTTCAGGGCGCGGGATACTGGCGGCTGGCCCGGCTGTGGGGTATTGACCAGCAGATTCAGGGGGCGTCCGTTAAACTGCGATTGTCCATGCCGGAAGGATGCGTTCCATGAGCCATTCCTGCGGCCCTGCCAGTGACCATTCCAGTTTCCGTTCCACCGCGTACGACCGGTCTGACCGAACAGTTGGGGGTCCGCCCAGCGCTGAATCGCCCAACCGATCCAGGTTTTACCCCCGATCTTGCGAGCTTCACTCAGACGTTGCTCAAAGCTGCCAGTATTGATCACCGTTACTGTGCTACTTCGGTCGCTCGCCATAGCACTGTCGGCATAGCCGGACAGTGTCAACAGTATAATCAGCCAGCGCATGTCAACGCTCCGCGTTGAGGTTTTGCAGCAACTGAATCAGTGCTTCCCGCGCAGCCGGTGTGTCCATGTCAGCCAACCCATCGGTGGCGGCTTCCCGAACTCTGGGGTCGGGGTCGTTGTTGGCGATTTCGAGCAAAGTCGTCGCAGCGTCGTCAAATTCAAACACTTCCATTTCGTGAACGATGGCCAATCGCCGTTTCTGATGAGGTACCTGTCCCAGCATGGTGCGCAAGATGTTAAAGGACTGACGGTCTTCTCGATCGGAAAGCTCATCGATGGCCTGCATCGCCAAAACATCATCATCACCGCCAACCAGGTCTTTCAGCAGATCCATCATTCCCGGCGCTTCCAGTTCTGACAGGTATTCCAGTGCGTCGGCACGAACCCTTGGCGCCTTGGATTCATCACGCAGGACCCGCATTAGAATGGGGTTGGCCACGGATTCGTGATGGCTGATGGCGTGCAGGGCTTGGCGCTGCACCTTCTCAGAGGGGTCGGTATCCACCAGTGATTCCAGTTTGGCGGTGGCCGCCGGCAATTCGATATCCTCCAGTACGTCGGCAATGCGGGCCCGCAGGTGTTCATCTTTTGTAGCATCCAGATGTTGGATGATGGCCGCCAGAGACCGTTGATCGCCAATTTCTCCCAGTGCGACCAGCACCTGTAGCATGCGATTGTCATCTTCCCTTCCATAGCGCCGGACGCGTTGGGCGTAGTCTCCCTTGCCCTCCAGTTGGCGTGACAGTCTGACTAACGCCCGTTTGGCGTCATCACTCCATTCGCTGCGCCGGTAGGTGGCCAAATGATTTTCATAACAGGCAAAAACCGAGGCGGGCGCTTCATCGAGCTGGTCGTTGGAGTAGCAGCGCCAGAAATCCGCGTCATCAGCCCAATCTGAGCTGGGGTGATTTTTTACCAGCGCAGTGAAGGTAGAAAGTGCACCTTTCCAATTTCGGTCCAGCACCTGGTTGTAGCCCTGCTGGTAGGCTTTTGCCGCCGCGTCATTGTTCTGGGCCTTTGCGTCTGGCGCGGTCACTGTTAGCGGCAAAACCAGCGCAAGCGCCTTTATCCAACTTGCAGTGGGTTGTTGAACCTTTGTCTGGGTAGCGTTCATCATGAGCATTCCTTTGGGTGTTGGTCGAATAACATCAGGCGCCTGGTGGACGCGAGTTCGGGAGGTATCGAAGTTCCTCAACCGAGAGTTGAAACAGCAGCGCCCGATCTTCGATCGCCGCCTGCAGCAGCCTTAAACCCGATTCATTGGACGGATTAGGCAAATTGGCAATTTGCAGAAACACCAATTCCAGTTCTCGCACCAACGCGGCTTCTCGGTCCCGCTGTTGAGACTCAAGATTGAAGGCCAGTGCATTGGCGTCGTTGGCCAACGCCGCGGCGGCCTCTGGTTCTCGAAAACCGCCAGCGGGGGCGTCGGATCGGGCGCTTATCAGTGCCGGGTTATTGCGGTTGGTGATGGCCAGCAGCAACGGCGCAGCGCTTTCCAGAAAATCCACATAGCCATCACGGGCCTGAGTCGACTCATTGAGCTGAGGTTCAGCCACGCTGCTGGCAGCCAGCGTAGGTGAAGGCACCCCGGTGACTGCGGGCTGGGCGATCATCAAACGGCCAATGCCAATCCCCGTGATCAGGATGGCCAGGCCCAGTGACGCTGCCAGAGGAAACCCAAGAACAAAGCGTTGGCGAGGTGCTGGGTAGACTTGTGGGCCTACCTGCCTCCAGGCGTCTAATTCCCCGGCAGCAGGTCTGTCGGGCAGCGTCAGCGACGACAGGAAAGCTGTCTGGGCGTCCAGTTCTTGCTGGCATCCACTGCAGTCTGAAAGATGCGCTTGAAATTTTGCCTGTTGCTCAGCACTCGTAGAGGTTTCGCCGTGGGCCGCATCAGACAACAAAGGTTGCCAACGGGTACAGGCAGTCATGGGGTTTGTCCCTCCGGTTGGTGAGCGGTCAAATGCTGGCGCAATTTGTGAACGGCGCGAAACAACAAGGCTTTTACCGAGCCCTCGGCCTTGCCCAGGGCGACGGCAGTCTCCCGCGTGGACAGCTGCTGAAAATGTCGCATGACAAACACCCCGCGTTCCGAGGGGCTAAGCTGTTGCAGCGCCGCCAGCAGGTCCTGGCCCAGTTCCTGATTGCTGGAATTGCGTTCCGGGTGTTCGGTTGTGAGGTCTGTCTCAAGACTGTCAATTAGCATCGGATTGTCATCCAGTGATTCCGTCGATCTGTGCCGACGCTGGCGCCGGTGCCAGTCCAGGCAGGTATTGTGGGTGATTCGATACAACCATGTAGCGAAGCCGGACTGCCCGCGAAATTTCTTCAGACCCTTAAGGGCTTTGATCATCACTTCCTGCATTACATCCTCCGCGTCACTGCGCTGACCGGTAAGGCCCAGAGCCAGATAAAACACGTCATCTTGATGGCGATTGACCAGGGCCTGCTGGGCCATTCGATCTCCCTGCCGAGCCTGTGCTAGCAGGGTTGCTTCCTCTGAGTTGTCCACCCGATTCCCCGTATCAGATGTCATTTGGACGCCGTCTGGGCCAATCGGTTTACGAAACTGCCAAAATTACTTTCGAGGTCGTTTAACCCTTTGTTTTTTAAGCATAAAAATGACACCACAAAGGCTTTTCGTTTTTTGAACCAGTTCACGGTCTGGGTTGCCATGACGGAGTAAGTTAGCAATATCACGCATTGATTGGTGATTAATCGGCGCCCGGATACCCCCGGTCCACGGAGTACCCCCTGTTCCTTCTGACCCGCCGGGCGCCGATTGTTTATCAACCCCAGCACCGCCCGTAGGCAAGACCCACTCGCCACTGCGTTGTTTCGTCGCGATGATGGAGGTTTTTTCGGTTACCATCCGGTTTTGACGAACTGACGGCGGATTTCCTCTTGGACATCGATAAGAATTGCGTAGTGTCTTTCCACTATGCGCTAAGCGAAAACGGCACCCCCTTGGAGAGTTCTGAAAACGCAGATCCAATGGCGTGCCTGATTGGGGCGAACAACATCATCCCTGGCCTTGAAGAAGCGCTAATGGGGCGCAGCAGTGGAGATGAGTTTTCGGTCACCGTACCGCCGGAGAAAGCGTACGGCGAGCGGAAGCCTAATTTGTTGACTCGGGTTTCAGCGAAACACCTGGGTGTGGATGCGCGCAAGCTAAAGCCTGGCATGGTTTTGCGGATTCAAACCAAGCGCGGGCCTCAAATGATGAGGGTCATCAAAGCCGGCCGGTTTATGGTCAATCTGGACGCCAATCACCCAATGGCTGGGTTAACGCTAACGTTTGATATTACCGTGCAAGATGTTCGACAGGCCACTGAGGAGGAAATCAAGCATGGCCATGCTCATGGACCGGGTGGGCACGATCATGGCGATTCCGCTGAACAATGATTTTTTTCGCGTTCTCTGGCGAGTCGGTGTGTCCCGACCCGCCAGAGTTTAACGTTTTGCCGTAATCAGGCCTGGGCGGGAATTCTCAACACCTGCCCTGGATAGATTTTGTTCGGATCTTTCAACATGGGCGTGTTGGCTTCAAAAATCACCATGTATTTGCCCGCGTTGCCATAGAGCTTTTTCGCGATGCCGCCCAGAGTGTCGCCGGACTGGACGGTGTAGGTGTCAGCCTGCCAGTCATCTGGGGTCGCATCGGCGCCGTCGGTTGCTGGCGCGTCGGCGGCGGTGCTGACGCCGGCGGCATTAGCCACAACCAGGAGATCTTCCACCGTGTCGATGCCGGCAACGTTGCCAAGAATCATCACGATGTTCTCTTTGGTGTTCTGATCGGGCACTTCTCCATCGACCTTTACGTGTGAGCCTTTGCGATCGAAGTAGACGCCTTCCGGATCTATGTTGTGCTCACGAAGTCGAGTGGCAAACGTCTTCACCACGACAGCTTTCTCTTCGGGATTATCGTCAGCGCCAAAAATAGAGGCGCCGGCATCTCGTACAAAACTGAACAAACCCATAATTTTTACCCACAGTTAGTTGCTTTGATGGTTTTTCGAAGCGTCCTGTTGGCAGGACGAGTGTGTGGTTATTTTACCACGAATAGCCGTATGGGCCGCCTATCCGACTATTCTCCCTGGGTGCTGCATCAGGTTCATTCCGAAGGGGAGGGTTCAAGTTCGATCAGCACCTCATTGCGGCGCGCAAATCCAGGCGTAAAAGGCCCGTTGTAAACGGCAGAAATGGGTTCACCACGAGGGCGAAAGCCGTCCCGCTGCAGTGCGCTTTCAAGCATTGACAGCTGGTTCAGGAAGTTCCGCTTCGAGGTGCTGCCAGAATACCGTCGTGCTGCCATCAATCGGGCGGGAATTTGGCGTATGTTGACGCGCTGGTCCAAGGGGGTTGGTAGCGATTGTCGGGAGTATTGGGGTTCCATGACGAACTGCCATTGGTACACCGTGTCGCCTTCGGCGGAAGCACTGGAATCCAGTTGTGAGGTCACTGGGATTGTCATCGCCATTTTTTGGTTTTCTTGATTATTGCCAAAAATGTAGCCGGCAAGAAGCCTGAACGCCTGGTTTCCGCTGCCGCGTTGGGAACCGGCCACCTCGGTCTGTGCAACCAGGTAAGGTTCGTACTGTCGAAGTTCATAACCCTCACGTTGCTCGACAACAATAAATTTGGGTTCATCAGCGGCCATGACGGGCCGGCCGATCAGGAGACACAACCATGCGGTTGCCAAGGTTAGCTTTTTCATTGCCTCGTCGGGTGGGTGTTTTCACCCCACGACTGTGGCTTTCGGGCGGTGAACGGGATGTGCATGTTAGAGATAGGGTGCGCCATTTTCCTTTCTTGATCTCGGCCTTGCTGGTCGCCTTGATCATTTTGTTACTTGTTCCCAGCCGCAGCTGGGCCGTGGATTCCTGCGCTGAGTCCGCCGTGGCCCTGCAGGTGCTGGGGTCCGGTGGGCCGATCGCGGATGACGCGCGTTCTTCCAGTGGCTATCTGATTTGGGTCAATGGTAAGGCGCGGGTGATGATTGATGTCGGCAGTGGGACCTTTACCCGTTTTGGACAGGCGGAGGCTCGCTTTGCCGATTTGGACCTGATTGCGCTGAGCCATTTTCATACCGATCATGCAGCGGCGCTCCCGGCGCTGCTGAAAAGCGGCTATTTCTCACCGCGCACTCGAGCCTTGGCGATCGCCGGACCTGCAGGCGCGGGCCCCTTCCCGTCGCTGGAAGAATTTCTCAGCCGGCTGCTGGATCGAGAGAGGGGCGCTTTCGGCTATCTGGCAGGTTATCTGGACGGTAGCGCCGGCCTGGTGGCGCTGAAGCCGACGACGACAGTCGAGGACGCAGGCCAGCCAACACCTGTCTACCGCAACGATGACATACAGGTAGTTGGCCTTTCTGTTCCCCATGGAATTGTGCCCTCAGTGGCTTACGCTGTCACCGCAAAAGGAAAGACAATGGTGCTTGGGTCTGATCAAACGACCGTCACAGCGGCGTTCTCACGGCTGGCAAAAGGTGCAGACCTTCTGCTTCTGCACGCCGTAATCCCCCAGGATGCGGGGCGAGCCGCCAGGGCGCTGCATGCGGTTCCCTCTCAACTGGCGGCGGTAGCCGCTGCAGCCAAACCGGGCCAATTGGTATTGAGCCACTGGATGGCCCGCAGTCTTGAGGTTCAAGACGACATTCTGGCAACGGTGCGCGGTGCGTATGACGGGCCGATAACGCTGGCGACGGATTTGGCCTGTTTCCCGCTGGCTACCAGGGCTGATGTACAATAGCGGGTTGGCTTTTCAGGGATCGGCATAATGCGTGCATCCACACAGTATGAAGTGATTGTTGTTGGTGGCGGACACGCCGGAACCGAGGCGGCCATGGCCGCTGCGCGAACGGGCGCGCGGACTCTGCTGTTGACCCACAGCATAGAGACTATTGGCCAAATGAGCTGCAACCCGGCCATTGGCGGCATTGGCAAAGGGCACCTGGCCAGGGAGATTGACGCGCTTGGCGGCGTGATGGCCCTGGCCACCGATCGAGCTGGCATCCAGTGGAGGACCCTGAATCGCTCCAAAGGTCCGGCAGTGCGGGCGATGCGGGCCCAGTGCGATCGCGCGCTGTACCGAGAAGCGGTGCGCGCCATGGTGGAGCATCAGCCTAACCTGGACATGTTTCAGCAAGGGGTGGACGATCTCCTGATCTCAGCTGACCGGGTCACAGGCGTTCGGACCCAGATGGGTTTGGAGTTCAGCGCGCAAACCGTCGTGCTGACAGTTGGCACCTTTTTGGGTGGGAAAATCCACGTTGGTGAGTCTAATTTTTCCGGCGGTCGCGCCGGTGATCCGCCTGCCAACACGCTGGCTGCGCGGTTGCGCGAATTGCCGTTCCAGGTTGATCGACTGAAGACTGGCACGCCGCCGCGGATTGATGGTCGCAGCGTTAATTTTGACGTGATGGAGCGCCAGCCTGGAGATGACCCGCTGCCGGTTATGTCCTTCATGGGGTCGTTGGACGACCATCCGCAGCAGGTCTGTTGCTACATTACCCATACCAATGAAAAAACCCACGACCTGATCCGCAAAGCGCTGCATCGATCGCCTTTATTCAGCGGCGAGATCGAAGGCACTGGGCCGCGTTATTGCCCCTCCGTAGAAGACAAGGTGGTGCGATTTGCCGATCGCAATGCGCACCAAATTTTTGTTGAGCCAGAAGGTCTTACCACGCCAGAGCTCTACCCCAATGGTATCTCCACCTCACTGCCGTTTGACGTACAGGAACCGCTGGTTCGCAGTATCGTGGGTTTTGAGCAGGCCCACATTACGCGGCCGGGATATGCCATTGAGTATGACTATTTTGATCCCCGTGGACTGAAATCCAGCCTGGAAACCCGGTTTATTCAGGGACTGTATTTTGCTGGGCAGATTAACGGTACGACGGGTTATGAGGAGGCTGCAGCTCAGGGCCTGCTGGCCGGTGTGAATGCGGCCCAGGCGGTGCGCGGCGAGGCGCCCTGGTGCCCCCGGCGTGACGAAGCCTACATTGGCGTTCTGGTAGATGACCTCATTAACAACGGTACCCTCGAACCCTACCGAATGTTTACCAGTCGCGCCGAATATCGGCTGCAACTGCGCGAAGACAACGCCGATCGCCGATTGACTGCCCAGGGACGTCGACTGGGCTTGGTTTGTGATAAGCGATGGCACATGTTCCAACGCAAAACTGAGGCCATTGAGAAAGAGCAGGGCCGCCTTAACGACATCTGGGTCTCGCCTCACAACGCGCTGGGCGCCGAGGTAACCGCGTTGCTGGATGAGCCCATTCGTAAAGAGGTCAGGGCGCTGGAATTGCTCAAACGACCTGGTGTGAGCTACAGCCGACTGACCAGTGTCGAGGGCCTGGGACCCGGCGTCAGCGATTCAAGTGTTGCAGAGCAGGTGGAAATCCAAAGCCTGTACGAGGGCTACCTCAAGCGGCAGCAAGATGAGATTGATCGGTTACGAGCCAATGAGGGTCGAACGATTCCTGATGGTTTGGATTACGCCACTGTCCGGGGTTTGTCGGCAGAAGTGACGGAGAAGCTCAGCCAGGCGCGACCAGAGACCGTTGGCCATGCGGGTAGAATTGCTGGCGTCACCCCAGCCGCCATATCGTTGCTGCTGGTGCACTTGAAAAAGTATGCCGCTACGCAACGAATGGCAGGGTAGGTTCTGCGTCAATTTCGGAGCTCTTGAAGAGGCATTGATCAAAGAGTTCAAGGGCCTGACTCGGATCGCCGGGACGGGCTTTGATCAAGAAGATTATCTGCCTGATTGACCCTTGGGCATATCGGGTTATTTGCCTTATGGCTTGGTATTCGCTATACCGGATGTGTTGAGTGCCATCGATTATCCGGGAGTCAACCATGAGTCGATATTTACGTCCTTGCTGTGTCGCCATGCTCATGGCGTCTTTTGCCGCCGACGCCGAACCGACCGCCACACAATCAGCGTCACAAGCCGAGAGCCATCTGGTGTTTGATCGCAGCGCCATTGAGCGTTCAGGCTGGTTTACTTTGGGGGATTTTCTTACACAGCTGGCGCAAACCGGATCGGGCCGGACCCGCGGTCAGAATGGGTTTTCCAGTGGTGACCAAACGATTAGCCTGGGCAACCTGGGATCTGCGCGTACGTTGCTGCTGCTCAATGGGCGTCGCCTGATCAGCGCCGAAAGTGGCGCGGCAGATTTGAGTGTCTACCCACTATCGGCTATCGAGCGTATTGAAATTCAGCTTGCTGGCAACAGTGCACGCACCGGCAGTGGTGCGGTGGGCGGCACCATCAATCTGGTCACGCGAACCTCCCTCGAGGGCTTGCAGGTGGCCGGGCAGTTCGGTGAATTCGACGAAGGTGATGGCCAATCAAGGCACATTGACGCCGGGTATGGCAAAGCATTCAAGACCGGCTCCGTTCACTTCAACGTATCGCACCTGGACGCCGATCCGGTGGTGGGTGGTGCACGTACCATTTCTGAAACCCGCGGTTTTGCCACCGGCACGGCCTTTGGCTCAACTGCCACTCCCCAGGGACGGTTCGGGGCGGCTTCCTTGGGGTCTTTTGGGTTAACCACCGATCCGGGTGCAGAGGTTACTGACGCCAGCGATTTCAGGCCCGGCGACTTTAGTTTCGGACAGCCAGGGTTGGGTTTGGATCGCTACAATTCTGCGGCCCAGGAATATATCTTGCACCAGCAGGAAAGAACATCGTTGTTTGCCCGGGCCGACTGGTCGTGGGGCGACAGTCTGCGGCTGGATGTAGACGGGTTTTACAGTCAGCGCGACGCAACGCTGCAATTTGCGCCACCCATCCTGGCGCTAGGGCTGTTTGGCGCCGGGTCGGTAAGTATCGCTGCCGATAATGCCTTCAATCCCTTTGGCGAACGTTTTAGTGGTTCAGACTATTTGCTGGGTCGCAGGCTCAATGAGGCGGGAAACCAGCAATTTCTGTTGGAAGCCCAACAACACCGGTTATCCGGGGCCCTGAGTGGCGATTTCGAGCTGGCTGGCCAGGCCGCAAGTTGGCGTGTCCAATGGGTCCATGGCCGTCAGGAAAACGATGAGAATCTGCCTTTGCAAATCGACACAGAACGCGTGGCCCAGGCCCTGTCGGGTCAATTCTGTCGCGATGACTTGTTTGCCGATGGCTGTGTAGAGCTGAATGTGTTTGGCGGCCAGGGACCCGATGGGCGGGGCACCATTACCCCAGAAATGCTCAGCTACATCACTTTTGATGCCATCGACCGTCGCCGCTTTGGCATCGATCAGCTAGCCGTTTCGATGGACGTCGTTGGACCGGCCCTAGCCGGTGGTGACAGCGTATTGCGTGCCGGATTGGAGTGGCGTCAGGAAACAGTGCGGCTGGATGATGCCGCTCGAGTTGCTTTTGACAAACAGGCTCGGAATGTACGCCGTCAGAGCACGGATATTGCTGCGCTGAACCTTTCCGCTGAGCTGCCGGTGACCCAACGCCTGAACATGGACCTGGCGGCACGGTTCGCTGATTTGGACCAGGCCGACGAGGTACTGGCCGCCCATTTTGGTACCCGGTTCGCTGTGAATGATCAGCTAACGTTGAGCTTTGATGCATCCAACGATTACGTTGCGCCAGGGGTCATTCAGCTGGCGACATTCGAGGGCGTACCCCGTGTTCAGGTGAACAATCCCTGTCAATCTGACGGCAATTTGACGGGTTGCCAACAATTTGCGGCGGCCAACGTCCAATCCGAACTGGAGCCAGAAACCACCCGCCAGTGGCAGCTGGGCCTATCGTATCAACCTGCTGGCACTAACTTGAAAATCTGGACCCGCTACAGAGACCAGGCCGTCAATGATGTGTTGAGTACGCTGAACTCCGAGCAGTTGGTGAATGCCTGCGCATTTCTAGGCCGTCATTGTGAGGCGGTAACGGAAAACTCATCGGGATCGCAAAACCTCGCTGCCGAGGCTCCATTGTTTGCGTTGGTCAATGATGGCGACGTAGACGTAACCAGTGTTGACATGGGCGCTCAATGGGTGAGTCAATCCGGCCATTGGAAGCTGGCTTTGCAGGCCCAGTACACGGCAGACTTTGATCTGACTCTGCCCGTGTATTCAGCGGTTCCCGGATCGCTGGGGCTGACTGCCGAGCGTGAACAAATTTCGACTACCGGCCAGGTCCGAACGGCGCTTTTCCCCCGTTGGCGAGCATCCCTTGACGTCGGCTGGAGGCATGGGCCATGGCACGCCTCGTGGGCCGCGCGGTTTACCGACGCGGTGCGCGAAGGCTGCAGCCTGGATGCCTTTGGCTTGTGTAATCTAGACTTGAACGGCGACGGCAGCCTGGATGGGCGTCAGCTGGGGTCAGTGACCTACCACGACTTGCAGGTCGGTTATGACCTGCCCGCTTACAACACCGAGCTAACCGTGGGCGTGCAAAATCTGACGGATAAAAACCCGCCGCTATCCACTCAGGCTGCGGGTAATTTCTATACTAACGACTATCGCACCCCTGGGCGTTACCCTTATCTCAGAGTCGCCGTGGCGTTTTAGCCACGGTTGCCCATTGTCCAGTGCTTATTGCTGGTAGTAATTCTTGATCTTGACGTAATGGTTGGCCGAGTAATGCTGGCTCTCCACTTCCCGGTCGGTTAGCGCTCTAACCTCCCGAGCGGGATTGCCGCGCCACAGGGTGCGCGGGGGGATGACTTTGCCGGGCGGTACCACCGAGCCTCCGGCAATGAGCGATTCCTCACCCACAATCACGTTGTCCATCACCAGCGCCGCCATACCGATCAAGCAATGATTGCCGATCGTGCAGGCGTGTAGTGTGACCCGGTGGCCAACGGTGACGCCATCACCGATAATCAGCGACCGGCCGCCGGGTGAATAGGGGCCATCGTGGGTGACATGCAGCACACTGCCATCTTGAATGTTGGTGCGATTGCCGATAACAATTCGCTCCACGTCACCCCGGGCAACGGCGGTGGGCCAGAAGGAAGCATCTTCCCCCACCACCACGTCGCCAATAACCACGGCGGATTCATCGATGTAGGCGCTAGGGTGAATTTGCGGCTGCGTATTACGGTAAGGACGAATAGACATCCCATGAGTGTAACAACGTCGGACAACAGCGAAAACCAGAACGACCCCCAGAACGACCCCCAGAGCAATCCGCTGATGGGCAATCAGGCGCTGCCGCCTTTTGATCAAATTAACGCTGAGCACGCCGTGCCGGCGCTTCGCCAGCTGATTAATGATGCAAACAACGCCCTGGAATCGATTTATTCAGGGCCCGCAGACTGGGATCATCTGGTAGCGGCAGAGGAACAGGTTCTGATGGCCATTTCCAACGCTTGGTCGCCGGTGTCGCACCTGCACAGCGTGGCTGACAGCGAGGCGTGGCGAGAGGCGTACGGTGAGGCAGTCATGCTGTTAACTGACTTTCATACTGCGCTGGATCAAAATCCTGCTCGGGCCAAAGCCTGGCAAGCGCTGGCCGACAGTGAGCAATATGCGACTTTGAGCGCGCCCCAGCAGCAGGTGGTCACTCATGCCCTGCGAGATTTTCGTCTTTCCGGCGCCTATCTGGAGCCCGGCCCCCAGCAGCGGTTTGCTGACATCCGCCGTCGACTGACCGAACTGGGTACCGCCTTTCAACAGAACGTTCAGGATGCGACCGACAACTGGAGTCAGCACTTTTCCGATGACCAGGCGCTGGCAGGCCTGCCGGACAATGCCCTGCAGCAGGCTGCCAGCCGAGCCGGCAAAAAAGGCGGCTTTGAGATCAGTCTTGAATACCCCAGCTATCACGCGGTGATGACCTACGCCCAAGACAGCAGTCTGCGGGAAACGGTTTATCGAGCGTACAACACCCGCGCATCGGATCAGGGGCCCCACGCGGGCCAGTGGGATAATTCACCCCACATTGTCGAGATGCTAACGCTGCGCAAGGAATTGGCAGACCTGTTGGAGTTCGACAGTTACGCCCAGTATTCGCTGGAAACAAAAATGGCGCCGGATGTGGACGCCACCCTGCAATTCCTCCGCGACCTGGGCGAGAAGGCATTGCCTCATGCTCGCCGGGACATGCGTGAACTCAACGAATTTGCTGCCAGCCAGGGCGCAGCGGTTCCGCTGAAAGCCTGGGATCTGGGTTATTGGTCGGAAAAGCTCCGGGAAGACCGGTTTTCTGTTAGCGATGAGGAGCTTCGGCCCTATCTCAGTCTTGATTCATGTTTGTCTGGCATGCTTGAGGTAACCACCCGGTTGTTTGGCATCGGCTTCACGCTTAAAGAGGCTGCACCGGTATGGCATCCGGATGTGCGTTACTACGACGTTACCTCTGCCGAGGGCGAAACCATCGCCGGGTTTTACATGGATGTTTACGCCCGCAAGGGCAAACGCGGTGGCGCCTGGATGGGCAACTGCCGGGATCGTTATCCCTGGCCTTCCCACAACCAACTACCGGTGGCCTATCTCAACTGCAATTTTCCAGCGCCCACTGACGATCAACCGTCTCTGCTCAATCACCGAGACCTGACCACGCTGTTTCACGAGTTCGGCCACTCGCTGCACCACATGCTAACTCGCATTCCCTATCCTGCGGTCGGCGGAATTGCCGGCGTTGAGTGGGACGCGGTGGAGCAACCCAGTCAGTTTCTGGAAAACTGGTGCTGGGAACGAGAGGCGCTGGATCAATTTGCTCGTCATGTGGAGAGCGGCGAGTCGATGCCGGGAGATTTGCTCAACCGAATGCTGGCAGCGCGACAATTTCAGGCCGGCATGTTCCTCTCCCGCCAGCTGGAATTTGCCATCACGGATCTTCGTCTACATCACGAATTTGATCCCGCTGTTCATGGCCAGATTGCACAGATTGTCAGCGAGGTGCGCGCCGAAGTTGCGGTAGTGCCCTATCCACGCGGCAATCGTTTCTTAAATGGCTTTGGCCATTTGTTTGCCGGCGGCTATGCGGCGGGCTACTACAGCTACCTTTGGGCCGAACAGCTGGCGGCGGATGCGTTTGGGAAATTCCAGGAAGACGGCATTTTCAATCCGCAAACGGGCCAACAGTTCCGTACCGAGATTCTTGAAACCGGCGGTTCAAGACCGGCCATGGAATCGTTTGTGGCGTTCCGCGGTCGTGCACCCTCCATTGAGCCGTTGCTGGCGAGTTATGGCTTATGAAAGTTGCCAGCTGGAACGTGAATTCTCTCAAGGTGCGTCTGCCCCACGTGCTGGACTGGTTGGAGTCTGAACAGCCTGATGCGTTGGGTCTGCAGGAAACCAAACTTACCGACGACAACTTTCCGGCAGACGCGATCCGCGAGGCGGGCTATCAGGTGGCGTTTTCGGGTCAAAAGACCTACAACGGCGTTGCGCTGATTACCCGGGAAACGCCGGAAGATGTGGTTACCGACGTGCCCAACCTGGATGACCCTCAGCGCCGAATCATCGCTGCGACCGTGGGCGAGTTGCGAGTCGTCAATTTATATGTGGTCAACGGCAAAGAAGTGGGCAGTGAAAAGTTCGACTACAAGCTCAATTGGCTGGCCCGCGTTACCGAATTTCTGGAAGCCCAGATTAATGAACATCCATTGACGGTCGTGATGGGCGATTTCAACATCGCGCCTGATGATAGGGACGTGCACGACCCAAAACGCTGGCATGAAAAAATTCTGTGTTCTACCCAGGAGCGCGAGGCCTTGCTGGCCATCTACGATTTGGGATTTGCCGATACCTTCCGGCTGCACCATGAGGATGGCGGTTTGTTTTCTTGGTGGGACTACCGCATGGGTGGCTTTGACCGGGGCTTGGGTCTGCGTATCGACCTGGTGCTTTCCAGCCCCGAGCTCACGGAAATGTGTTCGGCCGCGTACATCGATACGGCACCCAGGCAGCTGGAAAGGCCCTCAGACCACACTCCGGTAGTGGCGGAGTTCGATTACTGAAGGTTCTCTGCCTGAGCCGTGTACGCCTAGCGCCGCCTATCTCAACAGCGCTCCGATGTTACGCAGAGCCCTGGCAAACGCCCACAAAAACAGCAGCGGCAACAGCACGGTTTGGAGCAGAAACACTGCAGCCAGTTTGAGAAACTGTTCACTGGCGCCCGCCAGTTTGTCTTTATAAAGTGCCATTTTCTGACGTACATTAAGCGCGTCTCGTGTCTCACCGAACCAATCGCCCAGCGATTCTAACAAGCCCTTATCGGGGCCTTCCTCCGATTCGCTGGCGGTCAGTTGTTCAAGGTCGGTCCGAGTTTGTTCAATCTGTGACGTTGCCTGAGCGTATTCTTCGGCCATGAACAGGGAGTAAATGCCTTCGTTCAGCATGACCATGGCGGGCATCGCAAACCGCAGGAACAGCGCCAACAGAAAAAACCTCAGTGCGAACCGCTTCACACGGCGGTTTTTTCCCGGCTGCACAAGCAGCCAAATCAAAGCCCCCAGCGACACAATCAAGGAGACTCCCCACCACGCGCTGATATCCATCAGAATTTTCTGGCTGCCAAGAGACGTGCTGCTCACCAGCATGACCCAGGAAAATCGTTCAATCAGATCGTTCACCGGGTCAATAAGTTCGCCAGGCGCGAGGGTGACTCCTACCCCGGCTGGTTGCAGCGACAGTTCGGTACCTTGAATGACCGAAATTACACCATTGAGTGCTCTGGCCAACCCAAAGGTGACCAGCGCACGGGTAAACGCCTGCTCGTAATACCCCTGGGCTTTCTGATCCAACCATGGCGACCAGGCAGCGGCGGCAAGGGCCGCTGCCAAAACTAGCTTCAGCCAAAAGTATCGGCGCGCCTGTGCCGACGAAGGCGATTGAGGTGACGGGGCAGGACTCAACAGGTTTTACGCTCGCTCATCAGCGCGGGAATTTATCCAGCGGCCGGCTCCAGTCCGGCGCATTGGCAATGGCGTCCATTGCCTGCTCCGGAGCACCAATCACTTGCCACATCTCTTCGTGCTTTGGCGTCATAAAGTTCTGCTCCACACATTGTGAGAGCAGGGCCATGAGAGGGGAAAAATAATTCAGCGTATTGAGCAACACAATGGGGCCCATGAATAGCCCCAGTTGTTTGAACGTGATGGCTTCAAATAGCTCCTCGAAGGTGCCACAGCCGCCGGGTAGCGCGATGACGGCATCGGCATTCACCAACATGCGATGTTTGCGCTCATGCATATCATCAACCAGCTGAAGTTCAGTGAGGCCATCGTGGCCCCACTCCAGGTCGTGCATGAAGCGCGGTAAAATTCCCGTCACGCGCCCGCCTACGTCCAGTGCGCCATTGGCCACATGACCCATGGAGCCTCTGGAGCCTCCACCGTAGATCAGCTCAACATCGGCATTGCCCAGGTGTTTTCCCAGCGCTGTGGCTGCCTGGTGGTACCGGGGGTCAATCTGATCGCTGGATGAACAATAAACGCAGACCCGCTGTATTTCGGATTTTGGTAACAAGACTCAATCCAGTTCCTCAAGAAATCTGGAGGGCATTGTAACCCCGTGAGGCGATCCGGAAGGGTCGGAATACATGTTGTGCAAAAGATTTTTTCTTGCTGAAGGCAGGCAGGATTCGAGCAGTCGAGCGGGAAGGCCGCGCCAATCATAGCCGTTAAGAATGGAGATTTCGCAAAGGGCCTGGTGGTCAAAACGTTCCCGAGCCGGCGAAAACGGAAGGTCTTGGTTGACCAGTAAGGCGTTGCGATAGCTGATCTTCGCTCCACGAGAATTACCAGAGTTCAGATTGAAACGAGCCAGGGCCTGTTCGTATACCGGCACCTGCGGGTCCGGCGCGTTGTTAAGCCGATAATGACTGTCTAGCTGCTCCCCCAACAACAAGGCTGCTTCGCGATGGTGTCCTTCGAAGGCCAACAGCTGAGCCAGGTTTAGCGAGCGTTGGACCAGTATGAAGTCGCCATCCAATGCCCGAGAACGACTGATATCAAAGGCCATCAGATTCAGCGCGTTAGCAACTGAACGATGACCAAGACGTTCGTTGGCGGTGCCCATGCCGCTCAGCATGCTGGCCACTTCTTCGCTGCGTGGCCCAAAATGTTGTCCGGCCCGGGCCAGCCCTCGGTTGTATACCACCAGTGCGCGCCGGTAATCGCCTCGGCGGATAGCGTCTCGCGCCTGGGCCCGTAGCATTTGAATCCAGAATGGCGCACTTTCCAAAATCTGCGGTGCACTGTTATGGGCTTGTTCCAAATATTGGTGAGCGCGTTTTTCTTCGCCATTGGCCAGCAGCATTTCACTAAACTCCAGCTCTATGTAGGCCAAGCTCTTGGCGGAGCTGTCTGTGTACTGACGGGCGATATTCAATGCGGTTTCATAAGCCATCGTGGCAGCTCCCGAATTGCCCTGACGAGTATGGATTCTGGCGGAATAGACTTCCAGGTCCACCAGCGCTGCATTGTCGTCTGGGCTACGGCTTAGTTGCCCTAAC
The DNA here is from genome assembly GCA_045106555.1 of Lysobacterales bacterium. Classification (GTDB taxonomy): domain Bacteria; phylum Pseudomonadota; class Gammaproteobacteria; order Xanthomonadales; family SZUA-38; genus JANQOZ01. Next base: position 82,149 of record JBGCET010000020.1, read on the forward strand.
GTTGATCGAGCGGCCTCCAGGTGAGACCGGGCGAGCACCCAGCGTCGGGTTTCAATGCCCAGGTGGGCTTGCAACCGATGCATTTCGAAACGCTGTTTCTGAGTGATCCCTGATGCGTTGGTGGGTGAGTCGCCAGACCCATTACTCGGCATATTGTCCGACCCGCCGTCCAGCGCAGCGACTTTGTTGAGCTGCTCGCCGGCTTCAGCAAACATACCCAGCCGGCTCATGATGGCGGCCACTGCGAGCCTGAGTCTAGCGAGATTTTCCGGCGTTGCTGAAAGGCCTTGTTCCAGGCGATGAGCCGCCTTCAGCAGCAGGTCTTTGGCCGACGCACCGGCATGATGGCGAGTAGGGTCGGCCTGAGCAAACGACTCAATCAATAAATTGGTGACACTTTCTGTTCGCTGGTGCTCGGCCCTGATGCGTTCCATTTGGCGCTCCAGCACCTGGGAATGGTGGGCGGAGATGAGCGCCACGGATAGCAGCAGCACAGCCACCGCGGCGCTGAGTCCACACGCAACGGGATTGCGCACAAGGAATTTGGCAAATTGATAGCGTTTGGAGTTGCCCCGGGCTTTGACGGGTCGACCCTCCAGCACGTTGTCGATATCCTGAACCAAGTCGTTGACGCTCTGGTAGCGACGGTCCGGGGAAATTCGCAGCGCTTTTTGGGTGATACGGTCCAGGTCAATGCGCTGCAGGCGGCTATAGCTTCCATTCAGTGGCGCGTCCGTAACGGCCATCCGGCTGGGCGGAGGTGGAACGGTGTCTTGGCTGATGTCGAGCAGACGCTGGCCCTGGGAAAGTCCTTTCAATGGATTGGTGCCGCTGAGCAATTCGTGCAGCAGCAGACCCAGCAGATAGACGTCGGTTCGGGTGGAAATTGGCTCACCCAGCAGTTGCTCCGGACTGGAGTATTCTGGAGTCATTGGGCGCAACTGTGAGGCCGTGGACACGGCGGCAAGTTCGCTGTTGCCGGCCATTAACTTGGCAATGCCAAAATCGAGCAGTTTCAGCGTGCCGTCTTCAGAGACCAGCACGTTGGCAGGTTTGATATCACGGTGCACGACGAGCATGGCGTGGGAGTGAGCCACGGCAAGGCACAGGGTTCGAAACAATACCAACACCGGCTTTAAGGGCAGATGCCTCGCATAACGGGTGATGCGTTGACCCTCGATGTGCTCCATCACAACAAAGGGTCGACCATCGGCCAGCTCTCCACCGTCAACGAGTCTGGCGATGTGGGTGTGGTTCAGTTTCTCCAGTAGTTGGCGCTCCAGGACAAAGCGGCGCTGATCCAGACCGGGTTTCAGGACCTTTATTGCCACCTCACGGGGATGACCGGGGTCGATGCGACTGGCCAAAAATACGCCGCCCATGCCACCTTCGCCAATCTGGCGCTGAACCCGGTAGGGGCCAATGCGTTGGCCAATGAGTTGTGGGTCGGGAACCCTGATTCGATGGGCGGGTGGATCAGTGTAGGCCTCGGTTGCCTCCAGCTTGTCAGCTTCCAGCAGCCGCTGCACACATTCCTCAAGGTCGGAATTGTCCCGGCACAAGGCTATGGCCCGGCGTGATCGTTGATCGCCGTCCAACCGACTGATCTGGTCGAAAATGCGGTTGGCCTGAACCCAGATCCTGGTAGATGGCATACGATGGCTCCCATAGCTGCTTCATAGTTAGACGCGCAAAGCGCATCCAAACCCGATCAACGGCGCCGAGTTGCAGTCGCATTCAGCGCAGACGCATCAGTCCTTCCTGGGCTGTTGACGCCACCAACGCCCCATCAATATCAAATACCTGACCGCGGGCGAAGCCGCGAGTGTCCACGCTGATGGGGCTGTCGAAACAGTACAGTAACCACTGATCCATGCGAAATGGCCGGTGAAACCACATGGCGTGGTCGATGCTGGCCATTTGCAGGTTTTCCGAGAACATGGTTTTTCCGTGGGGCAGACCGGCAGTGGTCAACAGCCCGTAATCAGAGGCGTAGGCCAGCATGGCGCGGTGCAGCTGTGGATCTTCGGGCAGCGTGCCGTCGCTGCGAAACCAAAGCTGACGACTGGGCTCAGTGGTTTGTTGGCTATAGGTTTGCGGCGTGACCCAGCGAAATTCGAATGGCCGCTGCTCAAACATGAAGCGACGCATTTTCTCCGGCAAATGGGCCAGATCCTGGGATGAGCTGACCGTTTCCGCTTCCAGCGTGTCGGGCATGGGCACGTCGGGCATGGCGCTTTGATGCTCCAGCCCCGCCTGAGGAACTTGGAAAGAACAGGCCAGGTTAAAAATCGGTCGCCCATGCTGTATGGCGACGACTCGCCGGTTAGAGAAACTACGCCCGTCGCGCTGGTGGTCTACCTCGTAAATTATGGGTGCCTGCATATCGCCGCGGCGCAGAAAGTAGCTGTGCAGCGAATGCACGTTGCGCCCCTCCACGGTGTAACTGGCCGCCGACAACGCCTGCCCCAGCACCTGGCCGCCGAACACCTGTTTGCTGCCAATGTCACGGCTTTGGCCGCGAAAAAGGTTGTCCTCCAGCCGCTCCAGGCGCAGCAGGTGGATCAGGTCATCAAGAACCGGGTGACGGCGCCTGCTCAATGGCGAGTTTCCGTGTCAGCTACAGGCGTCGGTTTAATGAGGTCAGCAAAAAACAGCGCGTTCAGATACAGCCGGTTGCCACCATGCCAAAAACCCCGGAAGTTGGGATTGTCGGCCATTCGAATCACCTTTCCTGCGCCCACGGTGGTAGCAATGACCGCGGCGCTGCCGCCGAGCTGTGTGGTTCTGGCTGGACCCATGAAGCCGGCCAGCAATGGCGCCTGGCTGTAGCGATACGGCGTTTGATAGGGGTTTTCCGCGGGTTTCAACGCCACCCAGCCGCGTCGAAGTAGCGGCAGATTTGGGCGCTGCAGGCCATAGGCTAATGGGTGACTCAGATCGGCATCTGTGTTCACCACGGCGCCGCCGGTGACGGTATCGGCAAACTGGCGGGCATAGTCGCCGTAGGGCTGTGGCGCCAGCGGTTCTTTATCAGCCTGTTTGTCCTGTTCCGGTTTTTCCGACGGCTCATCACCGGGGTTGGGTGGTGCCTTGTGCAGTCCTTGCGCGGTTGCCCATTGGGCCGCCCGCTGGCTGGCTACCAAAACGCCGCCCCCCAGTACCCAATGACGAATGCGTTCCACGGCATCCGCGGGCAGATTTTTGTACTGTCCGTCCACCATCAGCAGGTGGGTGTAGCGCTGCAGCGACACTTCCATCAACTGGTAGGGCTGGATCATTACCGGCGGCATGGCCACACGAGTGTCCATCAGGTGCCAAGCGTCGCCGGCGGACTGCGGGTCGACGCCGCGGCCCACCAATAACAACGGTTTGACTTCAGACAGGGGCTGTAAGCTGGGCGAGCCCAGATCGGGTCCCATGGCCGTCAGTCCGCTGGTCAGCGCCACCACCTCTATTCCTGGGCTCATCAGTTCGTCCAGGGGCTGATCAGCCCCGGGATAGACCACCAGAGTGCCGCGGGCAAATTCTCTTTCCCCGTTCACCGTGGAGGCGCGAAATTGGCGCGTTGCCGCGACCGCCCGCACCTTGTTTTTATGCAGGCGATTGAGGGTCGCAGCGGCGCCTTGCTGGTGCCAGGGAATGGCGTAAGCCACCGCATCGGGCAACGTCGCAGAAGTCGGTGGGGGCGGCGGCTCAAAGGGGTCTCCTTGGAGGTTGCCGACTCGCCGAACGCCGGCCCAGGGCAGATCGTAAGCCAGCGGCAAATGCCAGGCAGAGACGTCGTAAAAGGTATTGTCAGCGAAGGTGGTGCGAGTCTCGAACAGGCTGGTTAACAGGCGATATTTGGGCTGCCGGGTAGGGATGACCCACGCTTTACCGGGAGCAAAGGTCTGACCGTCTATTTCCATCTCCGAGGTCAGGTCAAACACCCGGATTTGATGGCGTAGCAGCGTGCCCAAAAACGCCAGGGCCCGTTGAGGGTCGTTGTCATCACCCACCACAAAGCCTGCCAGCGGATCTTTTTGAGCCAGCGCATCGGTGGTGTCGTCAAAACCCCGTCGATAAGTTTTCAGCTTGTCGGCCAGCGCTACCGATCCGCGCAAGGTTGAGAGCGAGGTGGTGAACTGATTGCGGATCGCCGTATGCAGTGAAAGCTTGCCGCGTTGGGTCGCCATCAGGTGGCCGCGGGCGCTGGCCTGCTCAAACAAGATGCCGATCGCGCCCTGGGCGTCGGGGTAGGTTGAGCCTTTGCCATAGTAGAAGTCGTCAAAACTCTCTTCGGTGTAGTAGGGCTGGCCGATGGCATCCAGTGCCTTGGCATGGAAGGTTCCCAGTTCGGCGGTCAGGTCTGCGTTGCGTTGCGGGGTTAAGGGGTGGCGCCGATTGGGTACACCGGGTTGGAAGAAATAGGTTTGATCGCTGCCCATTTCGTGAAAATCGGTGATGACATGAGGCTGCCAGCGTTGCTGGAAGGCCACTCGGGCGCGTGATTCGGGGTGCACTAAGGGCAGCCAATCTCGGTTCAGATCGAACCAGTAGTGATTAAACCGACCGCCGGGCCAAGCTTCCTGGTGTTCCCGGTTAATCCGTTCGGCCACCGGGCTGGATGTGCTGCGATGACTGTTAACCCAGGTGGCGAAACGACCCATGCCATCGGGGTTCAGCGAGGGGTCCAGCAGCACGATAGTGTCTTTTAGCAATCCTGAAATTTCCGGGTCCTGGCTGGCGCTCAGCAGATAGGCAAACAACATGGAGGCATTAGAGCCGCTGGCTTCATTGCCATGAATGCTGTAGCCGAACCAAAGTACTAACGGCGCATCCTGGGCTTTGTCCCGGTGTTTCTGCAGCAATTCGTCCAGGTTCGCGAGGTTGGCCGGGTCGCTGATCACCAGGGTAACCTGCGGGCGCTTTTCGTGCGTTCTGCCAATCTCTTCCAGGGTAGTCCTTGGTGATGCGTTAGCGATCTGACGCATCACATCAACCAGCTGGTCGGGCCGCACATGCCATTCGCCCACCGGGTGACCCAGCACTGACTGTGGCGTAGGAACGTTGGGATCGAAGCTGTGCTCCGTCGGAAGTATGGTGTTTACTGCGCCGGCGCTAAACGCGCACAGTAGTGTTACGAGGCCGATCACCCTCATGGCCAGTTCCCCTGTTCGTAAGTTCGCTGGCAATTCTAACGTAACTTGGGCTCTATCGACTGGTCTTCAGCTGGGCCATGATGTCGCGCCAGGTCAAGATGCCCATGGCCCGGCCTTCGCTGTTGACCACGGGAAGGCAGGTAATCCGATGGGTCTGAAATTTTTCAACCGCTTGGCCGATGCCATCCTCTGGCTCCACGGTGATCAACTGACGGCACATGATCTGATGCGCCTTACGATTTAACGTCTCCATATCCTGTTGTTGAGCCGCAGCGGTTCCCACCTTGTGGCTGATGGATTTCAGCAGGTCGCGGTCCGACAGCACGCCCCGCAGCTCACCTTTGTGGACGACAAGCAGATGGTGGAAAGAATTTTCCGAAAATAGCTCGCGTACCCGTTCCAGCGTATCGTCCATTGCCACCGTAACTGGGTTCGGTGTCATTAGGTCTGCCACGTTCAATTCAAGGTTCCTGTTTTCTAACCGATTCATCGTTTTGTCGGCTCAATTGACAGAATCTTGACCGCAGACTCGGGTTAGCGGGTAACATTTCGGCCGCGAAGGCGTCCTGTTAAGCAGTGTGTAAACCGCAGAATCCCGTGAGACGTCCAACTAGCAACGGCAGGGAGAGCCAACGTTTTGACCAGATTGATCACGAGCGCCAGGACAGCGTGGCTGATACTGATAGTCGCCACCGGGTGGGCGGACACGGGGCTCGCTGCGTCGGATCCCATCGACGTGCCGCAAATTGATGCCAGTATTTCGGTGGACGGGGAGCTTGATGAGCCGGTCTGGCAGCAGGCCAGGCAGGTGGAACTCCCGCTACAAACCTTTCCCGGGGAAAACACACCCGCGCCGGTAGCCACTACCGTTTACCTTATCGACAGCGGGACGTCGCTCCTCGTGGCGTTTCGGGCTGAAGACCCGGACCCTTCCGCCATCCGCGCTTTCTTCCGCGACCGCGACTCGGCGTTTCAAGACGACTTTGTGGGCGTTGCTCTGGACACTTTCAACGATGAGCGTCGGGCGCTGGAATTTTTCGCCAACGCCTACGGCGCTCAAATGGATCTGATCTTAGATGACGTTAACGACAACGAAGATGAGTCCTGGGACGCGATCTGGGATGCGGCGGGAAAGGTTCACGACTTTGGTTATGTGGTGGAAATGGATATTCCTTATTCTGCGCTGCAGCTGCCAGCAGACACCGATGGGCCCCGAATCTGGGGTATCGACCTGCTGCGATTTTACCCGCGGGACTTTCGTTATCGTCTGTCCAATAACCCTCAGCAGCGAGGATTGAACTGCTATCTCTGCCAGTTGGAGAAATTTCAGGGTTTTGCGAATGCCAAGCAGGGCCGGGATATAGAGGTCACCCCTACCATCACGGTAACTCGCAACGAGCAACGGGACGAGGTGACGGATGCCAGCCTGGTCAGTGGTGATGTGGACATTGAACCGGGTTTGGATGTGAGCTGGGGGGTCACTCCTAACATCACCTTGAACGGTACCCTTAATCCAGACTTTTCCCAGGTAGAGGCGGACGTTGCCCAACTGGATGTCAACACCACGTTTGCGCTGTTTTTCCCTGAGCGCAGGCCCTTTTTTCTCGAAGGCGCCGACTTTTTTGAAACCCCGATTAACGCCGTTTATACCCGCAGCGTGGTGGATCCGGATTACGGTCTGCGAATGACGGGCAAAACGGGCGCCAACGCTTTCGGCGTGTTTCTGGCTGACGATACGGTGACGAACTTCCTGGTACCAGGAAGTCTGGGTTCAGATTTGGCCACCTTGGATCAAGCCAGCACTAACGCGGTGGTTCGCTACCGCCGGGACATACTGAATAATTCGTCGGTCGGTTTGTTGCTTACTGCCCGGCAGGGCGACGACTATCACAACCATGTAGGTGGTGTGGATGCCCTTTGGCGACTCACTGACAGCGACGCCATCAGCTTTCAGTATCTGATGGCTGACAGCGAAAATCCCACATCCGTGGTGGATGACTTTGGTCTGGAGCCGGAGACCTCAGGCGATGGCTACCGGGTTTCCTACGAGCACAACGAGCGTAACTGGTTCAGTTCCGTTCGTTACGAAGACTACGACGACGAATTCAGAGCCGACCTGGGCTTTTTCTCGCGCAATAATTTTGATCGAGCGGTGGTGGGTGCCGGGTATCGCTGGTGGGGTGAGGCGGAGAAGAATTGGTGGAACCGTATCCAGATTTACTCGGACTATGACATTACTCATGATAACGATGGGCTCTTGTTGGAAGAAGAGCTTGAGTTCAGTGCCAATATACAGATGCCGCTGCAGAGTTTTGTCAGCGTGGGCTTTGGTGCACGGGATCGGTTTTTCGACGACGTCCTGTTTAGGGAGAACTTTTACAGCGTCTATGCAGAAACCCAGCCCTGGTCTGGCGTCAGGCTGGAGATGTTTGCGCGCTTTGGTGATCAGATCGATTTTGCCAATACTCAGCTTGGCGAGCTGACTCAAATCAACCCTGAGCTGGATCTAAACTTGGGTAAGCACCTGTCCATCTCCTTGGATCACACCTATCAGCAGCTTAAGCGTGATGAAGGCGAAATTTTCACCGCTAACCAAACTGACTTGCGGTTTTCCTACCAGTTCAACTTGCGTCAACGTTTGCGCTTGACCGTTCAATACACCGACGTAGAACGTAACCAGGCGCTCTACCAAGACGAGGTAGATGTTCGCAGCAAACGTCTGGGAACTCAGCTGATTTACAGCTACAAGGTGAATCCGCGAACGGTACTGTTTGCCGGTTACTCCGATAACGGGCTCGATAACGACGAGGTGGATTCCATTGTCACTACCAGCCGAACGCTGTTTGTTAAGCTTGGCTATGCGTGGGAACCTACGTTCTGAGATGAAGTTGGCAGTGTTCGCGTCGTTGTTAATGGACACTAAAACGATGACAACGATGCGACCTATTTTCTTCCTGCTATTTTTTGCGCTGGCTTGCGACGGCAATGCTGGCACCCGGGATGTAGCAACGCCGGGTGAGCTAATTGCGGCCATTGACTCGGCGTTACCCGGGGACGTCATTACCTTGTTGCCTGGTACCTATGGCATTTCAGCCACCCGTATCTCGGTGAGTCGCAGTGGAACGTCGAGTCAGCCAATTACCGTCCGCGCCCCTGCCCTGGGTGACGCGTTGATCCGCTGGGACAGCGCAGGCAGTTTTGTTGAAGGGTTCTTGATTAGCGCACCCTGGTGGCGATTTGAGAATCTGGATATCGAAGGCGTGTGCAGCAACGACAGCGACTGCGAGCATGCGTTTCATGTGGTGGGTGGGGCAGACTCCACCATTTTGCGCGGTAATCGCCTGCATGGTTTTAATGCAATGCTCAAAGCCAATGGCAGCAGCGGGGAGTTTCCTGATGATGTGTTGGTTGAGCGCAATGAGCTGTTTAATGCCGCGCCAAGAAATACCGCAAATCCGGTTACACCCATAGACGTTGTGGGTGGTCGTCGCTGGGTCGTGCGGGGCAACACCATTTACGATTTCGCCAAGGGTGGCGGCAACCAGATCAGCTACGCCGCGTTTCTCAAAGGCAACTCGAAAGACGGCTTAATCGAGCGCAACCTGGTGATCTGTGAGCGCTTTCATAGTGGTCAGGTTCGTTTGGGTCTGTCACTTGGAGGTGGTGGGACGGGTCCTGATAGCATCTGCGAGGATCTTTCCTGTTCGCCGGAACACGAGGGCGGCATTGTGCGCAATAACCTGGTTATTAACTGCCCGGCGGATGTGGGGATTTATCTGAACGAGGCGGCCAGCTCCCAGGTCCACCACAATACGCTGTACAACAACACCGGTATCGACGTGCGCTTCGCGGCAAGTTCAGTGGACCTGAGAAACAATCTGTTGAGCGGTGAAATTCGCAATCGCAATGGAGGTACCAGCACTGAGGTCGATAATTTGGAAAACCTTAGCAATGCTCAGATGGAAAGCTGGTTTGCCGATCCTGCCAATGGGGATTTTTCCTTGCTTGATGGTGCGGCGTTGGTGGACCAGGGGATGGCGCTGAACAGTGTCGAGCGCGACTATTGTGGTGTGTTGCGTGGCAATCCATTGGTTGACCTGGGCGCACTGGAATATTCGAGATCAGGTCAGTGCGATACGACAGTTGGTGGGGGTCGAAGCCAGATATTTGCTGACGGGTTTGAATAAAGTCAGCCGATACCTGAAATCAGTTCGGCCTTCGCTGCAGCATGACTGACCACCTGATTGCGACCACTGTTTTTAGCCTCGTATAAGGCTTCGTCGGCCAGTTGTAGAGCATCTTCGATGCCGCTCATGGCATCATCCAGGGCACTCACGCCAAGGCTCACGGTAATGCTCAGAACGTTTTCGTCATGTTGCACCTCCAGGGCCTCAAGGGTGGCGCGAAGTCGTTCGGCGAATGCGCAGGCCTGGTTCAAACCCGTATTGGGAAGAAGGCAGGCAAATTCCTCTCCGCCCAGGCGTGCTGCCAGATCGATGCCGTCGCGCCCGCTCTCGACCAGTTTCTTGGCAACCGCAATCAACACTGCATCGCCGGCGGCGTGTCCATACCGGTCATTTACTTTCTTGAAAAAGTCGATATCCAGCATCACCACGCTCAGCGGCATGCCAATGCGGCGGGCCCTGGCGATCTCGTTTGCGCTGACCGACATGAATTCTCGTCGATTGGCGATTTTCGTAAGGGCGTCGGTACGAGCCTGTTGCGCCAGCCGACGATTGGCCTCCTCATTAGCCTCGATCTGTTGTTGCAGCTGGGCTGTTCTGGCCATGACCGTTTGTTCCAGAGACTGTCGTTCCACCGCCAACGCGCGCACCGCCCGCATTCGCTCTGCGCCACTGGCATGCAGGACCAAGCTGGTACACATGGCAACCAGCCCATAGAGCTGAACTGCCAGGAACGCCCCTTCCGAGGCGTCGCTCACAGCAGATAACGTTACCGCCAAAGATCCAATGACCGTGAGTGCCAACAGCATCATGGAAGACGGTGTGTCCGCTCGCAGCGACAGCCAAACGCACAGGGGCATGGTTAGCAGTACGGTGGGGTATTGGCCCAGGCCATCTGGCATATAGTCACTGCCCAGATACAGCAGGCTCAGGGCCATCATGCAGGTGATGGCGGGACGCCAGATATTGCTGTAAAGCGACCGCCAGAACTCTACGCGAACGGTGCGCCAGCTGCCAAAAACCGCAAGCAGGGTGGGGGCTACCAGAACCGCACCCGTGAAATCTGAAAAGAACCACCGCCAGCCAACTGCTCGCAGGTCTGCGCCGGACAAGCCAAACGAAAGGTGCAGTGTGATCATTCCCAACACGGCAGCAAACACGCTCATGCTGACCGCTAAAACAGCGACAAGTTTGATCACGCCCGCGACGGATTTCAGCGGTTGCCTTGGTCCATCCAGGCGCCGGTAGAGCCATGCCGCGGCAAGGGCCGAAAGGGCATTGCCGGCCGCAGTCCAGACAAAAAAGTTCCAATTGTCCCCCTGAAACATCAACGAATAGAGGAGGCTGGGGAAAAATATTGGCGGGAAACCGCGCCATCCAAAATATACCGCCATAGCGATGGAAAACCCTGCCGCCGGCCACACCGCGACTACCGCATTGCTGGCAAACCCCAGTTCAAACGATGCCACTATGGATAGCCACATGGCAAAGGCCTGCAGCATCATTGCCGTCCACGGCCCTAGCCGCCAGCGTCGGGGTAACGCTAGCGAACGGGCGGTTAGGTTAGTGGCTTGGGGCACGCGCGACGGAGCCTCGATTACTCTCGTTAGAGATCACCACTTGGGTAACGGCGCATGGGACGAGAGCTTTAGCCGAGAAATGCTAAAGCGCGGAAGGCAATAGGGTGGTTTCCACCAAAATCCCGACAAACACGGCCAATCCCAGCCATTGATTGTTGAGAAAAGCGCGAAAGCAGGCCTGAGGTTCTCGGTGTCGAATCAACCACTGCTGATAGACGCAAAGTCCTGCGGCAATCCCGATGCTGGCCAGATAAGTTCCGCCGAACTCACACTGCTGACCGACCAGGAGCAGGGTTAGTAACAGGAGTGCCTGGAGCAGACCGATAGCGGGGCGGTCCAGCTCACCAAGGGCGATGGCGATGCTTTTGATGCCCACCTCAAGATCGTCGGCCCGATCTACCATGGCGTACATGGTGTCGTAGGCAATGGTCAGTAGAAACGCCGCCAGGAACATAAGCCAGGCTAGGGAAGGGACGCTTCCGGTCTGGGCCGCAAACGCCATGGGAATGGCCCAGGAGAAGGCGGCCCCCAGCACCAGCTGAGGCAAATGGGTTACCCGTTTCATAAACGGATACACCGCGGCCAATGCAGCGCCGCCAAACGACAGCGCAATGGTTAGTGCGTTCATAGTGAGCACTAACGCAAAAGATAGGACGATCAGCAGTCCAAATACCCACAGCGCTTCCCTGGCGCTGAGTGCGCCGGTGGCCAACGGGCGGTTTTGAGTCCTGGCAACGCCGCCGTCCACTTTGCGATCGGCAAAATCGTTGATGGCACAACCGGCCATGCGCATGAACAGCGTTCCCAGCAGGAAAACCACCAGAACCCGGGGCTTCGGCCAGCCGTCAGCCGCCACCCACAGTGCCCATAGCGTTGGCCACAGCAACAGAAACACGCCGATGGGTTTGTCCAACCGGGTCAGCTGGATCACGGCTCGGCGTTTTTTTGGGTCAGTAAGAAGGCGAATCATCAGCGGGTCACTAAACGTCTGCGTAGTCCGTTGCCCGACCAATCCAGCGAGTAATCAGCTGCTGCGATTCCACTGGCCAGCCGCGTAGCATCAGCTCGGCGGCCTCGCCAACGGCGGGCAGCAGCTTGCGATCCCGGGATAGGTCGGCGATGCGAAACTGTGCGTCGCCGGTCTGCCGAGTGCCTAGCACTTCGCCGGGTCCGCGCAGCTCCAGATCCTTGCGCGCGATCACAAACCCGTCGTTAGTTTCCCGCATGACATTCAAGCGCTGTTTAGCCATCCCCCCTAGAGGCGCTTGATAGAGCAAGACACAGGACGAAGCGCCGCTGCCTCGGCCCACCCGTCCGCGCAGCTGGTGGAGCTGGGATAGGCCCAAACGTTCGGCATTTTCGATAATCATCAGTGTGGCTTCAGGCACGTCCACGCCCACTTCAATTACGGTGGTGGCCACCAGGACGTTTAGTTCTCCCTGCTTAAATTGCGCCATTACCGCGTCTTTTTCTGCGCTTTTCAGACGGCCATGAATCAGGCCCACAGCCAAATCCGGGAGGGCATCGGTGAGGGACTGGGCTAAGTCCGAAGCGGCCTCAGCCTGGAGCACTTCGGATTCATCAATAATGGTGCAAACCCAGTAAACCCTTTGGCCGCCAGCGCAGGCGCCGCGCACCGCGTCAATCACTTCATGGCGTCGGACGTTGTTCATGGCCACGGTGTTGATGGGAATCCGGCCCGGCGGCAATTCATCGATGGTGGAGATATCCAGGTCAGCATAGGCGGTCATTGCCAGGGTGCGTGGTATGGGGGTAGCGGTCATGATCAGCTGGTGAGGTGAGGAGTTAGCGCCGCCGCCTTTCTCTCTTAACGCCATTCGCTGGTCCACGCCAAAACGATGCTGTTCATCAATAATGACCAGTCCTAGTTGACGGTAATGCACACCGTCCTGCATCAGGGCGTGGGTGCCAACAATCAAGTCGGCATCGCCGGCGACCGCAGCCAGCGCTTCGCTGCGCTGTTTGCCGCGCATCCTTCCGGTAAGCCAAACAACATTAATGCCCAGTGGCTCAAGCAGTTGGCGCAGTCCGCTGAAGTGTTGTTCTGACAAGAGCTCTGTGGGAGCGGCCAAAGCCGCCTGCTGGCCAGCATCGATGGTCTGGGCCGCCGCTGCAGCGGCAACCACCGTTTTGCCCGACCCAACGTCGCCCTGCAGCAGGCGCAGCATGGGGCTGGTTTGCGCGATGTCGTCACCGATTTCTGCAACGACCCGCTGTTGAGCGCCGGTCAGGGTGAACGGCAGTGAATCGATCAGGGCTTTGCGCAGCGGGCTTTTTACGCTCATGGGCGGAGCGTTGCGGCTGCGTTCGCTCTGGCGTCGCTGGCGAAGACTGAGGCGATGGGCCAGCAGCTCCTGAAAGACCAGTAGCTGTTGCAGCGGGTGAAAGCCGCCGGCCAGAGCCGCGGTGTCGGCCTCCGGTGGCGGTTGATGAACATAGTTCAACGCTTCGTTGAGCGGCGCGGCGGCATCAATGCCCGCCAATGTGGTCACCTCTTCTGGTAACGGCGACAGTTCGGTCTCGCTTAGCAATTTCAACGCCGCGGCCACCAGTTTTCTCAGGAGTTTTTGCGACACGCCGTCACCAGCGGGATAGTGCGGCGTGAGGGAAGTTGCCAGGGGGCCGCAGTCTTCCACCTTGCGGTATTCCGGGTGGATCATTTCCAACCCACGCTGGCCAGGCTTCACTTCCCCATAACAGCGAAACGCGGTGCCGACTTTCAGCTGATTGAGCTGGGAGCGGTAGAAGTTAAATAGCCGCATGGTGAGCTGACCGGAGCCGTCACCCAGGGTCCAAAGCAGCATCGGGCGTCGCCCCCAGACAATGCGGCTGTTGGTAACCTCGCCTTCGACCTGAGCCACGTCACCTGGGCGTAAATCTCCCAATGGCCACAAACGGGTGCGATCTTCGTAACGCAGCGGCAGGTGAAACAACAAGTCTGATACGTTTTCCAGGCCAACACGGGCGAGTTTTTCTGCCACCTTTGGCCCGACCCCGGATAACGCCGTCAACGGGTCGTCCAGTCCGGCAGGGGCTTTCTTGCCGGCCATCAGTGCTGCTCAGTCCAGAACCATCACCGCATCCATCTCCACCGCAGCGCCCTTGGGCAACTCCGATACACCAATGGCTGCGCGGGCGGGATAAGGCTCGGAGAAATACTGCCCCATAACGTCGTTCAATTGAGCGAAATGGCTGAGGTCGGTCAAGAAAATATTGAGCTTGGCGATATCGTTAAGATTGCCGCCTGCTGCCTTGCACACCGCTGCCAGATTCTTGAAAACGCGGTGGGTCTGGTCTTCGAAACCACCCTCAACCAGCGTCATGCTGGCTGGGTCAAGGGGGATTTGCCCAGACACGTACACGGTGTTTCCGCATTTGACGGCCTGGCTGTAAGTGCCAATGGCTGCCGGCGCATCAGGTGTTCGAATAATCTCTCGGCTCATGATTGGCTCCTGCCCCTGTTGGTTGTGGGGTTTGTTAGTTGCGTTCCCGGTGGACAGCAAGGACTACCGGGGAGTTTTTGATTCTTCGCATCACTCGCGCCAGGTGTTTGCGTCCACCCACCGATACGGTAAAGACCAGCATGCTGGCCTCGCCGTCCCGTTCCTGATTGGCCACCTGTTCGATATTGGTGTTAGCGTCAGAGATGGCGGCAGCGACGGTGGCAAGGGCGCCCGGCTGATTCACTGTGTCTACTCTCAATGACACGCTGAACAGGCCTTCTTCTTCTGGATCCCAGGCGACATCCAAAAGGCGGTCGGGGAATTTTCGATAGCCCTTCAGGTTAGGGCAGCTGATTCGATGAACCACGATGCCTTTGCCCGAGCTGATGTAGCCGGTGACCCGGTCGCCGGGAATGGGGTGGCAACAGTTACCATAGCTGATAACGTTGCCTTCCAGGCCAGTAAGCAGCAGCGCCTCCTCCGTTAAATCCTCTGCGTCATCACCACCGGTGGTGGTTTCTAAACCCTCGGTGAGCCGTCTGGCCACGATGGCGGGTATCCGGTTGCCCAGAGCGAGGTCAGCCAGCAGATCTTCCAGGTGTTCCAGTTTGGCTTCAGTTAAATAACTTTCCAGTTGTGTTTCGCTGAGATTGTCCAGCGAAACGCCTCGGGCCACCAACGCTTGATCCAAGATACGGTGGCCAACCCGAACGGCATCGCCCCGAGCCAAACCCTTCAGGTGATGGCGGATAGCGGTACGGGCTTTGCTGGTAACCACAAAATCCAGCCAGCTGGCTCTGGGTTCTGCAGATGGCGCGGTGATGATTTTGATCGTTTGGCCACTTTCAATACGTTGGTGCAGCGGGCGTACTTCCTTGTCGACCCAAGCGTGAGTGGCCGTTAACCCAACCTGTGTGTGCACCGCAAAGGCAAAGTCCAGTACGGTGGCGTTGCGGGGCAATTCTTTGATCGCGCCGTTGGGCGTGAAGACATAAATTTCGTCAGGGAACAGGTCGACTTTCAGGTGCTCCAGGAACTCAACGGAGTCGCCGGTGGTGCGCTGCATGTCCAGCACCTGCATTAACCACTGGCGAGCCCGGCTACTGGCGGCAATGGATCGGTCGTCGGTTTCTTTATAGGCCCAATGGGCGGCGATCCCGCGCTCAGCAACGGTATGCATCGCCTCGGTTCGAATCTGTATCTCAACGGGTTCTTTGAAAGGGCCAAACAGGACCGTATGCAGTGACTGGTAGCCGTTGGCTTTGGGGATGGCGATGTAGTCTTTGAAGCTTCCGGTACGCGGTTTGTAAAAGTTGTGAACCACCCCGAGCACCTGATAACACTGGCTGACCCGTTCCACAATGATACGAAAACCCAGCACGTCAAACACGTTCTTGAAATTCCCCGCCCCGCCGCGCATTTTCTGATAGATGCTGAAGGGGCTTTTAACCCGTGCCTCTACCCGGCACTTGATGCTCGCAGTTCCCAGTCGTTTGCGCAGCGCGCGCGCGATGTTCGCCAATTTTTCCTGATTTCGTCCTTCCGCCAAACGCACATGGTCGCGAATGACCCGGTGGCGCATTGGGTGCAGCGCTGCAAACCCGAGTTCCTGCAGGTCCCGGCGAATGTTTTCCATGCCCAGTCGATTCGCAATGGGCGCGTATACCTGCAGGGTTTCCGTTGCGATGCGACGCCGAGAATCCGGCGACATGGCGCCAATGGTGCGCATGTTATGAAGACGGTCAGCTAGCTTGATGACAATCACCCGGATATCCCGGGACATGGCCATCAGCATTTTGCGAAAACTCTCGGCAGCTGCCATCTGACGGCTGGCAAAGTCCATTTTTTCCAGTTTGGTGACCCCGTCTACAAGCGCGGCAACCGTGGGGCCAAAGGACTGTTCGACCTGCTCGCAGGTCATGGCGGTGTCTTCGACGGTGTCATGCAGCAGCGCTGCGACGATGGTGTCGTCATCCATGGTCATCCGCGCCAGTATTTCGGCCACTTCGATAGGATGATGAATGTAGGCCTCGCCGCTCTTGCGGGTTTGGCCCTGGTGGGCATCGCGGGACATCTGAAAAGCGCGCTCGATGCGCCTTATTTGTCGCCGATTTAGGTGCTTGAGTTGACGCCTCAGGCTGCGGAACGCGTCCTCCGGGCTGGCGCCGGGAGGATCAATATCGGGAGCGGTGGCTTGTGCCACTAGGTCCTGAGCCAGTTGAAAAGCTTAGGTGCCTTCGAGGGCTTCACGGGTTGCTTCAGCCAGTGCCTCAGCTTCCATAATTTCCTGTTCTTTTTTCTCAAGCTCTTCCAGCGTGCGGGCATTCACTTCGCCGGTGGCGATTTCCCGCAGAGCAATCACGGTAGGCTTGTCGTTTTCCGCTTCAACCAGCGGCTCGGCGCCTTTGGAGATCTGACGGGCGCGGCGAGTTGCCAGCAGCACCAGCTCAAAACGGTTGTCTACCTGGTCCAGGCAATCTTCTACGGTAATGCGTGCCATGTTACGTTTTCCTGATTTCGGTTGGCCCGATGGGGCGCACAGCCTTCCAATACTACGCCGGTATGGCGGGGATTGCTATGCCTATTGGCGACCCAATAAATCGTCCAGCAGAGGGCTCAACTGTTGGGATTGGGCCTGGCCGGCTGAGCGACAGGCGCTAACAATCGATCTAAGCTGCGCCAGCGCCACCTCAAACTGATCATTGACAACAACGTAATCGAATTCGTCCCAGTGACGCATTTCCTCCACCGCGCCGTCCAGTCGCCGGGCGATGACCTCGTCGCTGTCCTGGGCGCGGCGTCGCAGACGTTTGGCAAGCTCAGTCCGAGACGGCGGCAAAATGAATACGGACCGAGCGCTGGGAATTTGTGCTTTTGCCTGCCGGGCACCCTGCCAGTCAATCTCCAAAATCAGGTCAGCGCCCAATGATTGTGCGCGTTGCATTTCGGACCGGCTGCTGCCATAGCCATTGCCGTGGACAATGGCATGCTCGAGAAAATCTCCCTGCTCGACCATGATCTGGTAGGTATCTTCGGCAATAAAATGATAATGCTCCCCGTCAACCTCCCCGGGGCGCGGTTGACGGGTGGTGTGAGAGATCGAAGTGAGAAGATCGTCG
Organism: Lysobacterales bacterium; assembly: GCA_045106555.1. Classification (GTDB taxonomy): domain Bacteria; phylum Pseudomonadota; class Gammaproteobacteria; order Xanthomonadales; family SZUA-38; genus JANQOZ01. The sequence continues at coordinate 99,640 of JBGCET010000020.1, forward strand.
CTGTCTTCAACCAGCGCTTTAACCAGCGACGTTTTGCCGGCACCGGACGGTGCGGCAACAATAAACACCAGGCTTGCGCGGGATTCACTCAATGTTCTGAACCTGTTCGCGCATCTGCTCGATCAGCACTTTTAAATCTACCGACCACTGGGTGGTGCGTTGATCCACCGACTTGGCACCTAAGGTGTTGGCCTCTCGGTGCAGTTCCTGCATCAGAAAATCCAGCCGACGTCCCACAGGCTTGCTCGCGGATAATTGGCGGGTGACCTCTTCTACATGGCCAGTAAGCCGGTCCAGTTCTTCATCCACATCCATGCGCTGCAGCAACAACGCTACTTCCTGTTCCAGACGGTCCGGATCCAACTGTTGGGCCAGCTGGGTAACCTTTTCATTCATTTTCTGGCTTAACCGTTGCCGGATCTCCGGCAGGGTCTGGCGCACCCCGCTGACGATGGGTTCAATTTGCGCCAGCCGATCGGTAAGCAGCCCCGACAACCGCGCGCCTTCTCGTTCCCGCATGGATTTCAGGTCGGCAAGTACAACACTGAGGAGTTGGGTGGCGGCTTCGCCCAGGGCACCGACGTCCGGGCTGGGTTCGCGAACCACTCCGGGCCAGCGCAGAAACTCAAGGTCTGTGGCGCGGGGCGTTTCCTGCACCTGGCTGCGGGCTCGGTCAGCCAGTTCGGCGAGATCGTTCAGCAGCGCTGTGTTGAGCTGCATTGAGCTGCCAGCGGCGTCGCTGCCGCGTTTAAAGCGCAGCGACACATCCACCTTTCCGCGGCTCAGATGCTGTCCGAGGGTTTCGCGAAACCCCGATTCCAGGCTGCGTAACTCTTCAGGCAGACGAATAAACAGTTCGAGGTAGCGGTGATTGAGGCTGCGCAGTTCCAGCGACAGATGGCCCCATGGCGTATCCTCGCTGCCGGCGGCAAACGCGGTCATGCTGTACATGGTTATTTTCACTGCACCAAAACGCCAATGGTAAACTCACGGTCGGCTTTATCAAACTACCAATCACAGGCAAAACCTTTCCATGAACGACAAACTCACCACCATCAGGCCCAGCGGTCGAGCCCCTGATGAGCTTCGCGCGGTATCGCTGCAGCGTCATTTCACCAAACATGCCGAGGGTGCCGTGCTGGTCAGCACCGGTGATACCCAAGTGTTGTGTACCGCCTCGGTGGAAGACCGGGTTCCGCCGTTTTTGCGCGGCAAGGGTCGTGGTTGGGTGACTGCAGAATACGGCATGCTGCCCAGGGCCACCGGCACCCGTTCCGGTCGAGAGGCGGCGCGGGGCAAGCAGGGCGGACGCACATTGGAAATACAGCGACTGATTGGGCGATCTTTGCGGGCCGTGGTTGACCTGGCAGCCCTGGGCGAACGGACTATCACGCTGGATTGTGATGTTCTGCAGGCAGACGGCGGCACTCGCACGGCCTCCATAACTGGCGCCTACGTGGCTCTGGTGGATGCTTGTCAGCTGCTGCTCAAGCGCAAGCAGCTCAAGAAAGATCCGGTTCATGGGGCAATCGCTGCGGTTTCTGTTGGCATTTACAACAACACCCCGGTGTTAGATCTGGACTACCCAGAAGACTCCAATGCTGAGACGGATTTAAACCTGGTCATGAATGACGCCGGGGCTTTCGTTGAGATTCAGGGCACCGCCGAGGGCCACGCCTTCCGTCGGGATGAGCTTGATGCGATGCTGGATCTGGGCCAACAGGGCATCAGCCGGCTGATTGAGCTGCAGCGGGCGGCCCTCGCCGAATAGGGCGCAAATACGTGAATGCGACTGACAATCAAGGCCAAACCTGGGTGTTGGCTACCGGCAATCCCGGCAAGCTGAAGGAATTTAATCAACGCTTCGCCGCGCTGGATATTGGGTTTAGGCCGCAGAGCGACTTTGATTTGCACGGCGTAGAGGAAACCGGCACCACCTTTGTTGAGAACGCCATTTTGAAGGCAAAAGCCGCCTGCCAGGCCAGCAGCATGCCGGCGTTGGCGGACGATTCCGGTTTGCGAGTGCCGTCACTGGGCGGCGCGCCTGGCGTGTATTCCGCTCGTTATGCCGGACCCGATGCCACCGACGCCCAAAACAATCAGAAGCTGCTTGAGGCGCTGGAAGGCAGTGATGATAGATGCGCCGAGTTCTGCTGCGCACTGGTGTTGATGCGTAGTGCAGAGGATCCAATGCCGCTGATTGTTCAGGCCACTTGGTCGGGCACCATCGCCCGCCAGTCGAGCGGGGAGGGCGGTTTTGGCTACGACCCGTTATTCGTGGTTGATGGTGGCACGACGACAAGTGCAGAGCTGGCTGCGGCTGAGAAAAACCTAATCAGCCACCGAGGTCAGGCCATTGACGGTTTGTTGGCGGCGCTCAATAACCACGGCGTTGCCTGAATCAAACAATGATCTCTGCATTGCCGCCGCTGAGCCTCTATGTGCACCTTCCCTGGTGCGTGAAAAAATGCCCTTACTGCGATTTCAACTCCCATGAACTGCGCGAGCAGGCACCGGTAGACAACTACATTGATGCTCTGCTGGCTGACCTTGAGGCTGACCTTCCTTTGGTCTGGGGCCGCAGCTTAAGCAGCATATTCATCGGTGGAGGTACCCCCAGTCTGTTTCCGCCGGCGGCCATTGAGCGTTTGCTGGGTGCCGTTGCCGCCCGCATGAGTCTGCGTCCAGCCGCTGAGATCACTATGGAGGCCAACCCGGGAGCGCTGGAATCGGGGCCGCCCGCCGACTATTGCCAGGCTGGCGTTAACCGCCTTTCGCTTGGGGTGCAGAGCTTTTCCGATGAATCATTGAGGCGACTGGGTCGTGTCCATGATGGGGCAACAGCTGCACGAGCCGTGGAGCAGGCGGCCAAGGCAGGTTTCGCCAGTTTCAATCTGGACTTGATGTATGGATTGCCTGGCCAGAGCCTGGAGGAAATGCGCGCGGACCTCCGTCAGGCCATCGCGTTGGCCCCAGACCATATTTCCCACTACCAACTCACCCTGGAGCCCAACACCGCGTTCCACCATCGCCCGCCGCCGCAAATGCCTGACGATGAGCTGGCGTGGGAGATGCAATCCCACGCCCACGGCGCGCTGGCAGCTGGGGGATATCGCCAGTATGAGGTGTCAGCCTTTGCCAAAGACGGCCTTGCCAGTCAGCACAACCTCAACTATTGGCGATTCGGTGATTATCTGGGCCTAGGCGCCGGCGCCCACGGAAAAATCACCAATGGCGCTGAAGGGATTGTTGAGAGAACCGTCAAGCAACGTCACCCAAAGCGCTACCTGAGTGACGCCACAAAGACGATTGAACGCAAAACACTTTCGGCCTCGGATCTGGTGTTTGAATTCATGCTGGGAGCATTGCGGCTGAGAGAGGGCTTTTCTCTCACTGACTTTGACCGCCGCACGGGGCTTCAACGGTCTGAACTGGAGCCTGGATTAAGCGAGGCGCTGAGTAAGGGGCTGATGTCCCAGGAAAACGATTATCTGTCCCCTACCGATCTGGGTTTTCGGTACCTCAACGACCTGCAGGCGTTATTTCTCGACGATGAGTGAGCAACTGGCCGAACGCGCTATCCAGTGCCCTTTTTGTTGGGAGTCCTTTACGGTGTTTCTAGAGCCCCACGCGACTCGCGATGAGCAGGTCATAGACTGCGAAATCTGTTGCCGCCCAGTGGTTGTATTGGCAGAAATGGGTGACGTGCTCTCAGTGGAAAGAGAGAGCTAGCGACTCTCGCTCTGGCCGTGGGCAAACCAAAGGTAGCTCAGCAAATGGACGCCAATCAGCAGTTCTTGAACCTCAGCCAGGCGAATATCGAAAGGCGCGGCCGCCAGCGCCGGCACGATATCCCCCAGACGTTCGGGTAGTCGGCTGAGCAATACGGCAACGCCAGCTGAAGCGCAGGATAGTCCGGGTAGCGCCCAGATCCAGGGTTCTCTCAGCGGGAGGCTGGGTCCTGCCAGCCAGCGATAAATAGCCAGCAAAGCGCCAAATACCATCCAAAGCTCCAGCGCCAACCGAGGCTTTTGATCGAGCCAGCTGCTCATATTGTGGAGATTGGTCTCTTGCTGGTCGTTAAGCTCGGCAATAGAGTCGGGGGTAGACCAGCCCACCAGATGCTGCCCCCAGCTCATTTCCTCGCCGGCAAAGTAGACGCAGCCCAAAACAACCATCACAAACCAGACTTTCTGCAGGCCGTTGTGGTTGGGTTGCCGAAGCAGGTGGAGGCCCACGCCGATGGCGATTGCCAGAATTACCACTGTGCCCAGTTCAATGGGCCCAAGTTCGCCCATCAAGCGAGCTCGGAATTCCTCTACGGGCAGGGCAATCCGGGCCGCAATCACGGAAGCAAGAATGAGCCAGGGCAAAAGCCATAGCGCGATGTTGATGGGATTCTTCATGGCGTCATTGTACCGCTTGCCGCAAAGCAAAAGTCGCGATAGACTGCCCGGCTTCGTTAGGCAAGGGCTGCGGCCCCCAGAGCACCAACACGCTATGAAACAAGATACCCACCCCAATTACCGCGAAGTGGTTTTTCAGGATATTTCCTGCGATTTCTCTTTCCTGACGCGTTCCACCATGTCGACGAAAGACACCATTACCTGGGAAGACGGTAAGGAATATCCGCTGGTGAAGGTCGAAATCTCCAGTGAGTCTCATCCGTTTTATACCGGAAAGCATAAGATCATGGACAGCGGCGGCCGAGTCGATAAGTTCAAGAAACGTTTTCGTCGCGGAAAAGGCTGAAAAAGCCTTTCGCAAAGGCCGTGAAACCCGGTTCTACCGGGTTGATCCTCGGCTTTCGCTGAATAGGACCGATCAATGCTGCATCTAGCAGCGTTGATGATCGTTACCCCCGCAATTCCGAAAGGTGCAGGCTGACGCCCTACACCTGTGGTATCCTTTGCGCCCCAAAAAACCTCATCCAGGAGCTAATAGTGCCCGCTGATAAACTGCTAATGACCGACCCGAGTACGGGTGCGAATGTAGAACTACCCGTTATTAGCGGATCTGCAGGCCTGCCGACGGTTGACGTGAAAAAACTGCCTGGAGCGCTGGGATATTTCACCTACGACTCCGGGTTCGCCGCTACCGCCGCCTGCCGCAGCGCAGTCACCTACATTGACGGTGACGAGGGGATTTTGCTGTATCGAGGCTACCCGATCGAACAGCTGGCAGAGAAAAGCTCCTTTACGGAGGTTTCTTATCTGCTGCTGAACGGCGAGTTACCGAACGGCGGCGAGCTGGAAGATTTTCGCCAGGAAATTCGTTACCACACGATGATTCACGAATCGATGAAGCAGTTTATTCATGGATTCAACTACGACGCACACCCCATGGCGATGATGATGGGAATTGTGGCCTCAATGTCAGCGTTCTACCACGACTCGCTGGACATGGATAACCCGCAACACCGGCGTCTGGCGGCCATTCGCATGATTGCCAAGATGCCGACCGTTGCAGCCGCATGCTACCGACACTCCATCGGCTGGCCTTACGCCTACCCCAGCAATGCTCTGGGCTATGCATCCAGGCTTCTGAACATGATGTATTCGGTGCCTGCTGAGCCTTATGAGGTTGACCCAGTAGCGGCAAACGCTATTGATCTGCTGTTTATTCTGCACGCAGACCACGAGCAAAACGCCAGTACCTCAACGGTCAGGCTGGCAGGCAGCACAGGGGCTAACCCCTATGCCTGTATCGCGGCGGGCTGCTGCGCACTGTGGGGTCCGGCCCATGGCGGCGCTAATGAGGCGGTGCTTCGCATGCTCAATGAGATTGGCAGCGTTGAGAACGTTCCCAAGTTCATGGAGCGGGCCAAAGACAAAAATGACCCATTCCGTTTAATGGGCTTCGGTCATCGGGTGTATAAGAACTTCGACCCTCGCGCCACAATCATCCGCAAAACCTGCCACGACGTGTTGGAAAAGATGGGCATCAGCGATCCTCTGCTGGAACTGGCCATGAAGCTGGAAGATATTGCACTGAAAGACGACTACTTTGTTGAGCGCAAGCTTTATCCCAACGTGGATTTCTATTCCGGCATCATCTACAAAGCACTTGGCATCCCCACCAACATGTTTACCGTGATGTTTGCGATCGCGCGGACCGTAGGCTGGGTGGCTCAGTGGTTGGAGCAGTGCGAGACGCCGGAAACCCGCATCGGCCGACCTCGACAGGTGTACACCGGATTTGGCGCGCGCGACTACGTGGATGTGTCTGACCGTTCCTGAGTTGACTGCGCCGCATTGAAACCACAGACAGAGCCGCCCCTGGCGGCTCAGCGGCCACACCAGCATGTGGCCCATGGCATCACCCGTGATGACCCTTGGCAATGGCTGCGGGATGATTCCCGCACCAATGCTGAAATTTTGGATCATCTCCAGCGGGAAAATGCCTACACCGAACACTGCCTGACCCCGGTCGCCCAGCTGCGCAAACAGCTGAACGAAGAAATGGTGGAAAGAGTGATTCGTGACGACGAATCGGTTCCCCATCGGATGGGTGATTATGAATACTTCAGCCGAGTCACCGGTGACCAGGAGTATTCCCAGTATTTGCGCCGTTCCCTCTCTGGCGACCACGCTGCCGACGTGATTTTAGACGCCAACGCCCGCGCTCAGGACCATGCTTTTTACGAATTAGGCGGTCTTTCGGTGAGCGACAACCACCGCTGGCTGGCGATTACTGAAGACACCGTTGGACGTCGTCTATACGCTCTCAATCTGATTGACCTGGATAGCGGGGAAAGCCGATCTCTGGGCATTGAGGGCATTTCCGGCGGCGTCGTGTGGTCAGCGGACAGCCGGTTTTTGTTCTACGTGCGCAAACACGCGGAAACGCTGCTTCCCTATCAGGTCTGGCGTCACGAACTGGGCACCGACCCTGCAAACGATGTGCTGTGCCGGGAAGAAACCGATTCCCGTTATTACACCTCGGTTTATCGTGGCACTTCTCTGCAGACCATTTACATCCACCACGGCGCGACGTTAAGCGATGAGGTGTGGTGGATACGAGCTGACGAACCCGAGTCGCAATTCCAGGTTTTCACGCCTCGGGCTGAGCGCCACGAGTACTCCGTAGACGACCGTGACGGGCGCTATTTTGTCACCAGCAACCGCCGCCACGAGAATTTTGAGGTGTTTGAAGCCACGTTGGCTCAGTCGGCGGATGTAGAGCAATGGCGCACCGTGATCGCTGGTGATGACGCGGTGCTGGTGGACGACGTGGAGCTGTTTGCCCATCATCTGGTGGTTGCCGAGCGCCGCAGTGGGCTGCCGTCCTTGCGAGTGTTGCCTCTGGACGGATGCGATCACTGGACAGTCAGGCTGGGAGATCTGGATGCCTCTGAGCATCCCTGTTATTTCCTGGACGATAACGGTGTGGATCAGCCGGCGTTGCGCTTTGGTGTGTCATCGTTAACTCGTCCTTACGAGATTCATGACTTGGACCTCAGCACCGGCAACACTGAACTGCGCAAACGCGCTCGTGTGGGCGGCGTCTACCAATCTGGCGACTACGCCAGCGAGCGGATGTGCATTGCCGCCCGTGACGGCGTGGATGTGCCGGTTTCGTTGGTTTATCGTCGCGGCGGCCCGCCGCTCAGCGAACGGCCAATTTTGGTCTATGGCTACGGCGCCTACGGCAGCTGTGTGGACCCAGAATTCAGCGCCAGTCGATTGAGTCTGCTGGATCGAGACATGATATTCGCTATTGCTCACATTCGCGGCGGCGAAGACCTGGGCAGAGCTTGGTATCACGGGGGCCGTAAAGCGGCCAAACCCAACACATTTAACGATTTTGTAGACGTTACCCGAGCTCTGACTAAGGCGGGTTATGGCAGCAAAGAGCAGGTGTTTGCCGTGGGCGGTTCGGCCGGCGGGTTGCTGATGGGAGCCATCATCAATCAGGCTCCCGAACTGTATCGGGGCGTGGTGGCTCAGGTGCCGTTTGTGGACGTTCTGACCACAATGTTAGATGAAGACATTCCGCTGACTACCGGTGAATTTGATGAATGGGGGAACCCTGCCATTGAGCAGGAGTATCAACAGATTGCCCAGTGGTCTCCCTACGACAACGTGAAAGCCCAGGCCTATCCCTACCTGCTGGTGACCTCCGGGCTGCACGATTCCCAGGTGCAATACTGGGAGCCTACCAAGTGGGTGGCTAAGCTGCGCAGCGTCAAAACCGACAATCATTTGCTGCTGCTGCACACCGAGATGGAGGCTGGCCATGGCGGGGTAAGCGGTCGTTACCGTCAGTTTGAAGAGCGCGCCTTGGAGTACGCGTTCCTATTGATGCTGTGCGACGGTGAAAAACCGTAGCGCATAAAAAAGGCCAGCCCTGAAACAGAGCTGGCCCTTAATACCGTAAGGTAAACCTTGGCGCTTAGTTGCCGCCGTCGGTGGCTTCTTCTACCGCATCGTCAGCCTTATCCATGGCGTCTGCCGCAGCATCTTCCGCTTTGTCCATGGCGGAATCCTTCAAAGACTCACCAGCCGCTTCCAGCTTCTCGCCAGCCTTGTCCATAGCGTCACCCGCCATGTGCTTGGCACCGTCAACCGCGTCGCCTGCTGCATCAGCCGCATCGCTGGCCATGGCTTTTGCGCCGTCAACCGCGTCGCCTGCCATGTCTTTAGCGCCGTCTACTGCATTTCCGGCCATGTCTTTAGCGCTATCCATGGCGTCACCGGCTGCATCAGCCGCGTCGCTGGCCATGTCACCGGCTTTGTCCATCGCTTTGCCAGCCGCATCAGCGGTGGCGTCAGCCGCATCGCTAGCGGCTTCTTTGGCCGCTTCAGCGGTTTCAGCCGCTTTGTCTGCCATGCTCTCGCCGTCGTCAGAACCGCAGGCCGTCAGAAACGACGCCAGCAGCGCAATCATTAGAAGATTTTTCATATTATGTGTCCCAATTTGTACCCTGAAGAACCGCGCATCATGGCGAGCCAACCCGTAATTTGCAAGGTGCAATTACAGTGGTTGACAAGTTGCCGGGAATAACTCCCTTAAACGTCCCGAAACGCTCTGTGATTGGCCCTGTAATAGGAAAAAGACCGTTACAATGGCGTTTTTGGCCCTTGGCCATCTCTCTGGAGCAATCTGAATGAGCGGACGAACCGCCCCTGCCGAACACTCAATTAAGCCAATTATTGCCAAACGCTGGAGCGGCCGAGCCATTGATCCACGGCCAGTAGATCGAGCGCTGGTGCTGTCCATGCTGGAAGCTGCTCGCTGGGCACCCTCGTGTTTCGCTGATGAGCCCTGGCGATTCATGCTGTGGGACAAAGAGCGCAACGCCGACAGTTGGGACGCGGCCATGAATACGCTGGTGCCAGCGAATCAACAGTGGGCCCGCAACGCGCCCATTTTGATCCTGGTGCTGGCAGACAGCCAGTTTTCCCGCAATGACAAACCCAATCGCTGGGGCCAGTACGATACTGGCGCCGCGACTGAAAACCTCCACCTTCAGGGCGTGGCCAACGGCCTGGTAGTGCACCAGATGGGCGGCTTCGACGCCGACGCTGTGCAGCTAGCCTTCGGCATTCCCGACCGTTTTACCGCCATGTCGATGATTGCGGTTGGTCACCCGGGCAACGTCGATGATCTTGACGAAGGATACCGCGACGGCGAAACCGCTACCCGCGCTCGACGACCGCTAAGTGAGCTCGTTTTTGAGGGCGCCTGGGACCAACCGCTGATCAAAACGGACGAGTAACAAACAGGCTACGCCAAAAAGTACTTCTTGCGTGTGCGGTTTCCCTGAGTGGCGCGTTTTACAGGGTTGATCACAATGTAATAACACCCGAACGGTGTTCGAAGGAATTTCATGGTGCGACTAACGTCAGAAAGAACAGGAAGGCCTGCTATGCGCGACAGATTGATCGTGATGTTATTTACGCTCCTGAGTTTCGGGGCAGCTCACGCTGGATCGGTTACCGTGTGTCCTGTTGGATGTGACTACTCCACTATCCAGGGCGCGGTCAATGCCCTAGAGCCAGGTGGCACAATCACCCTATTGACGACCTTGCCTCATACCGAGACCGATATCATTATCAACAAAGACGTCGTAATCCAAGGCGTAGACCGGCAGCAAACCGTAGTGCAGGCGTTTGAGCAACCCAATTCCTCGGCCGGTAGGGTGTTTACCATCCTTCCGAACCTCATTGTGACGTTTCGGGATTTCACTATTCAGAACGGGGGTGCTGACAATGGCGACGGCGGCGGAATCTGGATCCAGTCCTCCGATACGCAATCTCTGGTTACCCTTCTGAGAGTCAACATCCGGAACAATCGAGCAACCAATGGCGGCGGTATTTTCAATGAAGCGCGGTTGGTAATGCGCGACTTCAGCATTGTTGGCAACTCCATTGTTGGCGTTGCGGGGGGCGGCATCGCCAACACATCCTACGCCGAGTTGTATGACGGCGAAGTGGTCAACAACTACGCTGAAACTTTGGGTGGTGGCCTGTCCAGTCGCAATGTCCAGGGATCTACACCAACTCTAATTGTGCAAGGGGTGAGCATCAGGGGTAACCGAGCCACTAGAGGGGCCGGCATAGCCAACTATGGTGCAATGACGGTGACCGGCGACAGTGAAATATCCAGTAACGAGAGTTTTTTTCGCGGTGGCGGAATTTTTCACTCCGGGGATTCACTAGCGGTGATTGAACATAGCAAGGTCAATGAAAATCAGGTGACTAGAGGCTTGGATGATGGAAATTTGTTAGGTGGCGGAATTTTTTCTGAAGCGCCGATGCAGATCAGGGACAGCGCAATCAACGCCAATATGACCCCGGATTCTGAATTCGGTAACAACGGTGGTGGTCTCTACGTGCAGAGCACCGACATGACATTGGAGCGGGTTCAAATCGCATTCAACAAGGCCACGAGCGGTGGAGGAATGTTCATCCCGCAATTCAGCGCCGTTTCGATCAGAGATTCGGCGATTTACGACAATTCAGCCACCAACGGCGGCGGCGGAATTACTCAAGTTCAAGCAGCGCTGAGGATCAGTAACACAACGATTGAAAACAATCGGACCGAGCGCTTTGGCGGCGGAATACTGAAGTGCTCAGGTGAGTTATTCCTGGCTCACGTAACGATTGCCAACAACGTCGCGAACTCCGACGGGATGTTAGACGGCGACGGTGGGGGCTTGAGCGTGGACTGTACTCCTACGACGACCGACATCAGGAACTCCATCATCGCAGAAAATACTGTTATGGGTATGGGGGTTTATCCAGACTGCGATGCGCCGTTCACCGGTAGTTTCTCAATGATCGGTGATCCGGGCCCGTCAACGGGAGAGCGGTGCGCTATCGGGTCCATGTTCCAGCAAGGCATGATTTACAACACCGTGGGTGACGTATTTGATCCACCCACGGGGGTAGGGCATGCGTACTCGCTACCCCTTAAGCCTTTGTCGCTCGCCATCGACGGTGCAAGATGCTTTGACGCTGACGGCGACCCACTGGCGTTCGATCAGCGCGGCGCCCCAATGCCCGTCGACGGCGATGGCGATGGTGAGGCCGACTGCGACATGGGAGCGGTGGAGTTTGGTAGCGTGCCCGTTTTGCTCGATCCCGTGTTCTTTGATGGGTTTGAGTGAGGCTCCGATGGCGCGAAGGTGGATTTAGGGCGTTTGGAATGAACTGACTGCCAGTTCCCATCAACGCAACAAATTCACTGCCTGTTTGTGCGTTTTTTCGTAGTTGGTCGTTTTACAGATCACGAATTGCCAAAAACAGGTTGAGCTATGTTGTCCGGAGTCACTAAAACAGTTGTTGCCCTAGTACTTTTCCTTTCCTGTTTCGGCGCGCAGGCTGGATCAGTGAGGGTCTGCCCATCGGGCTGCGAGTTTTCGGATATCCAAACGGCTATCACTGAGGTTGAGCCGGGCGACACTATTGTATTGTTCATGACAACACCTCACACCGAGGCTGACATTCTCATTGATAAAGACGTCACCATTGAGGGCGTAGATCAAGCGCAAACCGTTGTACAGGCCGCCGCCGCGCCAAACTCTGAATCAGGCAGAGTATTTACGATCCTGTCCGGAAATACGGTAATACTTCGTGATTTTACCATTCGCCATGGCGATGCTCCTGCAGGGTCCGGCGGTGGAATTTGGATCCAATCGTCTACAAACCAGTCATTGGTTACTCTGAAAAGAATGACCATCAGCCAAAATCGATCGCTCACACAGGGCGGTGGAATCGCCAACGAAGCGCAACTGGAAATCGACGACTTCACCATTGCAGAAAATACTGTCAGGGCCGGCGGCGGCGGCGGCATTTACAATACTGGCGATCTTACTTTGCGCCAGGGATTCATCCAGAGCAACAACGTACCGAGCCATGGCGGCGGAGTGCTTAGCTTCAAAGACGGTGACAACGAACCCTCTTTGTCAATTGATGGGGTCGTCGTTCATGGCAATTTTGCTCGCCGTGGCGGCGGCGTATTTAACGAAGGTGCAATGACCATTTTCAGCGAAAGCACTATAGCGAACAACAGTGCTGAGAACTCGGGAGGCGGACTCCACAACCTTGGGAGTAGTCTGGTGGGTATCACCAATACCGACATAATAAACAACGCATTGACCGATGACCCCTTTCCCCTTACCTCTCAAGGAGCTGGGATCTATACCTCCGGGCCTATGCGGATTAGTGAAAGCGATATTCGTTTCAATAAGCATCGATCTTTCGACATAGGTTTTGCAGGTGGTGGTCTTTATATTCAAAATACGGAGGTCACTCTTGATCGTGTAAGCGTTGCGTCCAATCAGATCCCGAACGGCGCAGGAATTTATTCTTTCGCAAGTTCAGTGACTATCGTTGATTCATCAATCCGAGATAACCGCGCTATCTTCTCTTCTGATCTTGGCGGTGGTATCTACCAAGATGGCGGAGCGTTGCAGGTTACCAATACGACCATCTCTGACAACAAGACAAATGGGTTTGCCGGAGGCATTTACCAGTGTGGTGGCGATCTTCAATTGACCCATGTGACCATGACGAAGAATATCGCCAATGATAATGACGACGGGCTAGGCGACGGTGGTGGGTTGTTCATCGCGTGCTCTGGGGCCAGGACGGAAATTCGAAATTCCATCGTCGCTGGCAATACCGTTACAGGCGGTGGCCAATACCCAGATTGCAATGCCCCATTCATCGGCAGTCACTCGATGATTGGCGATCCTGGGCCGCCTGGTGGCGTGCGGTGTTCGGTTGGAACTATGTTCCAGGTGGGCATGATCTACAACGTCACGGGAGAGATTTTTGATCCGCCCACGGGTGACGGGCACGCATACTCGCTGCCCCTTAAGTCTCCGTCCTTGGCGATCGACGCCGGATCGTGCTTTGACTTAGACGCAAACCCACTGGCGTTCGATCAGCGGGGTGCCCCAATGCCCGTTGACGGCGATGGTGACGGTGAGGCCGACTGCGACATGGGTGCCGTAGAGTTTGGTAGCGTGCCCGTTCTGCCCGATTCGCTGTTCTTGGACGGCTTTGAATAGCGCTGGCCCGGTGTGCGCTTTTTCGCCGCCGGTCGTTATACGTGGGAATACAGGTTAATTAAGAGAGTTTCCCGTGGTGATTCGAGTGATTGCGCTGCTAGCAGCGCTTCTGTGCTTAGGCGGCGCACGCGCCGGAACCGTTAGCGTGTGTACCAACGGCTGCGATTTTTCCAGCATTCAGGTGGCCATCAATGCCTCAGAACCGGGTGGCACCGTGGTGCTGTTCATGACCAGCGCACACACGGAAGTCGATATCCTGATTACCAAAGACATTGTGATCGAGGGCCTAGATCAGCAACAAACCATTGTGCAGGCCGCCGCCGCGCCTCAGTCCGATGCGGGCAGGGTGTTTACCGTTTTTCCCGGTCGTACAGTGACCTTTCGAGACTTCACCATTCGCCATGGCGACACCTCAACCGGAGACGGTGGCGGTATTTGGGTTCAGCCGTCAGACACGCCATCTTTGGTGACCTTAACAAGGGTCACCATTGAGAGTAATCGTGCCCTTGAAGGCGGCGGGATTTTTAATGAAGCGCGCCTCATTGCGAATGATTTTGTCGTCAAAAGCAATCTATCTCGAGGCCTTACGGCTGGCGGCATCACCAATTCCGGTGAGATGGAGTTGCGTGATGGCCGAGTAATCAACAATATCGGTCGTCGTCGGGGCGGCGGTATCTACAACGGAAAAAGTAACGGGGTTCCTTCATCGCTAACGCTGTCGAATGTGGAGGTTGGTGCCAACGAAGCCCAGAACGGCGCCGGAATTTACAACACGGGTGCAATGGATATTTCCGGCAGCCTGGTTTTATTCAACATTGGCAGCGCTAATACCGGTGGCGGTATTCATACCAGCGGCGATAGCGCCGTTGTGATCAGGAACACGGACATCTCTGGGAATACAATGCGCGCGTTAGGAACGGCTAACCTGAAGGGCGGCGCCGGAATTTACGCTTCAGGACCGGTGCAAATCATTGATAGCGACATTCGGCTCAATAATAACCTGCAGGTTGAAGGTGTGATGAGTGGCGGCGGGCTGCTGGTCGATTCAACCAACGTTTCCGTGCTTCGCACGAGAATCAATTTCAATAAGGCCACCAATGGCGCCGGAATTTCTATGCTTAACAGTTCCGTGATGGTGAGGGCGTCAGTGATTGACGGCAATGCGGCGGAAAGGGATGGCGGGGGAATTGCACATGCTGGAGGAACCCTTGATCTCACCAATGCCAGTGTCTTAGAAAATACGGCTGATCGATTTGGCGGTGGCTTGTATGGATGCAATGGCGATCTGCGGCTGGCACATGTGACGGTGGCCGGCAATGAGGCTGATGCCAATAACGACGGCGATGGAGATGGGGGTGGATTTTTTGTCGCGGACGGCGTCTGTTTGGGGGGGGAGGTCACTCTAAGAAATTCCATCATTGCTGAGAATGCTGTCCCCAATTCCGGTTTATACCCGGACTGCAATGTTCCCTTCACGGGCAGTTTTTCTATGATCGGTAATCCCGGACCATCTGTTGGCGAGCGCTGTCGCGTCGATTCTTCAATCCAGCTAGGCATGCTCTACAACATAAATCCCGGGACGTTCGACGCCGCCACCGGATTTGGTAGAGCCTACGCCTATCCGCTCAAACAAGCGTCTTTGGCGATCGATGCAGGAACCTGCACAGACAGCGACGGAGCGCTGTTGGCCTTTGATCAGCGCGGAGCCCCAATGCCCATCGACGGCGATAATGATGGCGATGCCGACTGCGACATGGGCGCCGCAGAGTACGCCAGTCTGCCTGTCTTATCCGATGTTATGTTTCTCGACGGCTTTGAATAATTTCCTGGGCCGGCCGTGAATCAACCCTCCACGGGCTGGGGGCCACGGGCCGTTTCTTCCCAGAAGTCTCGAGCCTGGCGCCGGGCTATACCTAGCAGGCTGTCTGCCGGGTATTGCTCGTTTTTCCACTCCCCCACCGGCTTGTTGGTGAATAATTCCAGCGCTTGTTCAATCCTGGCCACCGGATACACCGAGAATTTGCCCTGGCGAGCGGCTTCAACAATATCCTGACGCAGCATCAGGTCACCGGCATTGGATGCTGGGATGATCACTCCCTGATTACCGGTTAAACCAAAGTGGTTGCAGATGTCGAAGAACCCTTCGATTTTTTCGTTCACCCCACCAATAGCCTGAATCCGGCCGTGTTGGTCAATGGCGCCGGTCATGGCCAGTTCCTGGCTTAAGGGAATATCAGTAAGGGCGGACAGCAGACAGCAGATTTCTGCGCCAGAGGCCGAGTCGCCGTCGATGCCGCCATAACTTTGTTCAAACGCAATGGATGCGCTAAAGGCCATTGGATGGTCGGTTTTCAGCAGATGGCGCAGCAGCCCGCCCAGGATATGAAACCCCTTGGTGTGGATAGAGCCGGACATGCTGGCACGGCTTTCGATGTCGATAATGCCGGCACTGCCTGGGCCAATGGCGGCGGTGATTCTGGCAGGAAAACCGAATTTGATGGGTCCGGCACTCATCACGGCAAGTCCGTTCACCTGGCCCACTTTGCCGCCTTGAGTTTCAATCAGCACCGTGCCGTCTTTCAAGAAAGACTGGAAACGGATGGAGGGCAGGCTGGCCCGTTGACGGGTTCTGGCTACCGCTTCGCGTACGTCATCGCCACTGGTTAACTCGCCGTTGCGCTGATCGGATACCCAGTTGGCCTCTCGGGCGAGGTCCGCGATACGACCAAAACGGGCAGTAAGTTTGCCGGCCTTGTCCGCCACCCGCGCTCCGTGCTCGGCTAGCGCGGCCACGCCGCAGTGGGTGAAATGTTTGAGGTGTTCCTCTTTGCAGATTTGCGCCAGGACTCCAGCATACTGGCGCAGCGCCTCCGGACCGCGATCCAGTACTTCGCTGAAATCGGCCAACACCTTGAACTGATGGGCGAAATCGTAGTCCAGTGAATCCAGTCGGTAATACAGGCTAGCGCTGCCGATAAGAACGACCCGCAGCGACACGGCGATGGGTTCGGGCTTCAGGCCTACTGGCGAAAAGGGTGAGCCCAGTTCTCGCGGCACAATTTCCAGCATGCCGGTGCGTAGGGTACGCATCAAAATTTGCCATGCTCCGGGCTCTGCCATCACATCGTGGGCATCCAAAATCAGGTAACCGCCGTCGGCCGCGAGCAGGGACCCGCCGCGGACTGATCGGTAGTCGGCGCTGGGCTGGCCAGAGGAATCCCAAACCGTCTCAATGTTGCCCAGCAGGTTGGTCAAGCTGGGGCTGGTTTCCAGCACAACCGGGCGATCATCGCGTTCGTGCTCCAACAGGATATTGACCCCATAGCGGGTAACCGGATCGAAATCTTTGCCCTTATTGGTGAGCACCTGCTCCGCCACATCGTCCACAATGTCGTCCAGATGGGTGTGCAGGGCGGGTTCGGTAAAGTCCTGTTTGATGCCATCAGCGGTGCTGCTGACCAATCCTCGCAGGCTTTTTTCGTTGAGTGCGTTAATCTGCTGGCCATTGCCGCGCATCACCTTGCCAATTTTCTGGGTGATTTCCGGCAGACGTTTGGCAAACGTCTCGATCTTGGCGAAGATCTCCGTGCGTTGGTCAGCGCTGATATCGCCAGCCCTGACCATGGTTTCAAACTGTTCCGGCTGCACCGGTTGACCCTCAATCAGCGGAAAAATTGCCGTCTGGTTGCCCTGGGGGGTTTTTACCTGAACCAGCGCCAGGCCCTGCCCATTTAACTCCTCTTCGAAGGGTTTTGTGATCTCATTGACCGATTTTTGGGCTTCTTCCTGCAGCGAGCTTCGAGCGGCCTGCAGGTGTTGGCTGTTCATCGCTTCGCCCAACGCTCCGGACACAAAATCTGCCAGTTCCCGCATGGCTCGACGCAGCCTTCTGGCCTGACCGTTAGGAAGGTCGATCAGGCGAGGTCGGTCGGGCTGTTTGAAATTGTGGACGTAACAGCGATCACGCTGGTCGCTGCAGCGCGCATTCATCTCCGACAGCACTCCTTGCACCATGGACAAGCGCCCGGTTCCGCGAATCCCGCGCACAAATACATTTTGACCCGGGGCTTTGCAGTCCAGTCCAAACCTCAGTGCTTCTGCCGCCAGCGGCTGACCAATGACCTCCGGTTCGGGCGTCACCTCTTCGGTGGATCGAAAATTCATCTGCTCGGGGTCTACACACCAACGTAGCGCGTCGGCAGTGAGGGCATCAGTCATCAAATTTTCCTTGTGGCGATAGGCAGTTGTTGACCGTTATCGGTGACGTCATTCCCGGAAATACGACGACTGATGCGAGCCAGCGCCACACAGGATAAAATATCTGTGTACCCGGGAGCACGTTTTTTTGACAGATAATCACGAAACTACCCAGCAATACTTCAATCTCACTGATGCTGAGCCCGACGGCTCCGGTGCATCCCTGGTGGTGATTCGCGGCGAGCCGTTCGGAAAATCCTTCGAGTTGGGTTTGTCCGCGGTGACAATTGGTCGCTCTAATGACTGCGACCTGCAGTTCGGGGAAGACAGCGTGTCCCGTCGTCAATGTCGGGTGGCGTTTAACGGTAAGCAATACCGGGTTAAGGACCTCGGGTCTACCAACCCCACCCAAGTCAACGGTGACGTGATCAGTGAATGCTCTTTAAAAGATGGCGACCGACTGAGTTTTGGTGGTGTGGTGCTGAAATTTGTCGCCAGTGATCCCGTCGAAACTGCGTTTCACAATGAACTCTATGCGCGAGCCAGCTCTGACCCTCTGACCGGCATTGCCAACCGGCGGGTATTTGAACAGTCGCTGGAACAAGCCATTCGCAGCCACTCGGTTAGCGCCGAGCCGTTGAGCCTGGCAATGGTGGACCTGGACCGGTTCAAAGAAGTGAACGATCAGTACGATCACCTGATAGGTGACCAGGTGCTGAAAAAGGTGTCTGACATTCTCAACCACCAACGCGCCGACCGTGATCTGATAGCGCGTCTGGGTGGCGAAGAGTTTTCCGTGATGTTGCCGGGGCTGGGATTAGATGAGGCGGCGGTTAAACTGGAAGCCCTGAGACATGCCGTTGCCCGTGCGCCGATGCAAATCGAAGAGCAATCCATTGCCATCACCATCAGCGTGGGTGTGGCCCAGTTCGTCGCGCCCATGCGCGACCCCAAAGATCTGCTAAGGGCCGCCGATCAAGCGTTGTTTGAAGCCAAAGCAGCAGGTAGAAACTGCGTCAGAATGGCCTGATTTTTGCGGGCCAGGCAGTGTGTTAGTGGCCTGACGCTTTACGGATTCGGTCTGGCAGCGGCCAGCCGCGAATCTGGGCGGCGCCGACAATCTGATCAATCTCTCGTTGCACTCTCGCAAATTGCAGGCTGTTGCTGGCGTCGGATTGGTCTTTGAGGATCTGGCGCTGCTGCACTAACTGGCGCAGTTCCAGTCCCAGGTTGGACGCTTCCTGCCAAACGCGTTGATCGGCTGCGTCACAGCGCCCCATGGCGGTCTTACCATCCAGACCCTGTTGCCAAGCGCGTAGCGGTTCACAGTCGGCCTCAACCGGCGCGGTCGCGCAACCGCCCAATACCAGCACTGTTAGAGCAACGATAGCCAGATTTTTGCTGAGGTTCATTTTCGATTGTAGGCTGACAGATAGAGTTCAACGGTAGCGAGGTCCTGCATTCCATAGTTCTGCAGTTTTGGATGATGGTACTCAATCATATCTTCGGTTCGCAGCGCAGCCCGGTAAAATTCAAAGCCCAGGTCTTTCAGCTCACCTTCGAAGCCCGCTACGGTCATCGGATTGAGTTCGTTATACCACTGCCAATATTGAGCTGGCGTGGAGAATTCCCCCGCTCGGTCCATGTAGTTGGGTTGTGTGTTCAGCACAAGCTGCTCCAGTTCCTCGTGGGTTTTTGTGAGATGGAAGAAAGGCTCGTCACAAAATTCACCCAGGTGGTGGCCAAAATTGGAGTAGTAGAGCCCAGGATGGGCAAATAACAGGCCACCATTTTTCAGTACCCGACGAATCTCTTTCAAGGTGTCCATATAGCCGCCAGCGATATGTTCCAGCGAGCCCCAAGACAGCACGACGTCGAAACTGTTGTCTTCAAAGGGTATGTCGTTACCGCTGGCGGGTAGAAATTTCAGGCCCTCGGGCAAGTCATTCAGCGGCAGGTGATTGGCTGCGCAAACCTCTGGCAAACGTTCGTAACCTTTGAAGGGATCGATACCAATCAGCTGTTTGGGTTGGCAGCGGTAAAAAACCCCCAGGTCGGTGATTCCATCGCCACAGCCCACGTCTAGAATTCGTCCTTGAAGCAGGGGTGAGTCACCCAGCATATAGCTGATAATGGTGCGGGCAGCATGGTCAAAGTGTCGGTAGAACCAGTCTTTGTGACCTCGCCGCCAAGACAATTGATCCACCGGTACCCCGCCATCCAGGGATCGAACTTCCCAGTGGCCGGGTCTTTGGGTGCCTTCGGCCTGAGGCCGTACGCCTCCACTGCCTGTATCAATGGTCGCCGGCAGAGTTTCGCGGTGCGCCAGCTCAATGCTAGGGCCGCGGGATTGATACAAAGAGACCACCAGATGGTGCTCTCCGGGTTCCAGGTCCAGGGCGCTGGCGCTCCAGGCAATTTCATAGCTGGCGTCGGGGAGCCAGGCAATATCCAGCCCGCTGCCTCGTAGGTGGTGGGATAACACTGGGAGTTCGGTGCCCGGCTTGAACCACTCAAGCACACAGTCCAAGTCGAAAGTGGGTCCGTCGGACAGGCTTAGGGCAATTCTCACAGCCACGGGTTCTCCGGCAGTGAGGGGTTGCGGCTGAAGCAACGTATTTTTCAGTAAGATAGACATCGCCGCGCATTATGAACATCGACGCGGCGGGTTCACAATAGCCGCGACGGTATGATCGCGAGATTAACAGCGGGTTCAGTTTGGTATGACAGTGGAACACGAGTGGTTTTTGGAAGGTAGCCTGACGCCTGGCGGTGAACGCCTGCGCCTTGCGTTGGACCACTTCCCGTTTCGAATCGGACGCCAGAAAGGCTTGTCGCTGTCATTGAAGACTCATGGTATTTCCCGGCTTCATGGGGAAATCAACTGGGACGGATCCCAGCTTTGGGTCATGGACTTAGATAGCACTAACGGCACATTCGTCAATCGCCAGCAAGCCACTGAGCGTTGTCCTATCAAACATGGTGACACGCTGCAGTTTGCTGATTTGGCGTTTCGCGTGGTCAATGCCGGTCAGCAACAGGCGGCTTCAGCTGCAGTGAGTGGCGATGATGGCGCCGACGCGGTGGCGCTCCTTGATCCCTTTGACCAATTGCTTGCCGACGAACAGATTACGGTGTTGTTTCAGCCGATGATCGAGCGTGCAGCGCACACACTGTTCGGTTTTGAGGTCCTTACCCGCGGTGCCAGCGATACGTTGCCGCAATCGCCAATGGCGCTGTTTGAACTGGCCCAGTCTTCCAGCCGCCAGGTGGAACTGGCCCGCATGATGCGAAAAGTTGGGGTAGAGGCAGCCGCGGCCAGTGGACACAACGTGCCATTTTTCCTGAATATCCATCCCAGGGAAATGTTAGATCCAGACAATCTTCTGGACGATATCCAAAGTCTGCGGGAGCGCCAACCGAATTTATTACTGGTGCTGGAAATCCATGAAGCGGCGGTTGCCGACCGCGATCACCTGGCTGAGGTGGATCGGCGGCTGAAAGCTATGGACGTTCTATTGGCGTTTGATGATTTCGGCACTGAGCAGGCCCGTCTCACTGCGTTGGCGGAGGTAACCCCAGACTTCGTCAAGCTCCGAGGATCATTAATGCACGACATTGACACCTCGCCGCCTGCCCATCAACAAACCGTCAGAATGCTGGTGAGCTACGCCCAGGGCATGAATGTGCAGGTGGTAGCAGAGGGTATCAACACCGATGCCGAAGCACGGTTTTGCGAGGACTTGAAAATCGACCTGCTACAGGGCTTCCGATATGGCGAGCCCGAGGATTTGACGCCGTGACGGCAGACCCTAAAGCACGCTGGAACCTTAAAGGCAAAAGAGCGCTGGTGACCGGCGGCTCAGCAGGCATTGGTTTGGCCGTTGCCAAAGAACTGTTGGCTCAGGGTGCCCATGTGGCTCTGGTGGCCCGGCGCCAGCAGGCGCTTGAGTGGAAAGTGTCCGAGTTGGCCCAAGAATTTCCCGATCAGGAGGTTTATGGGCTGGCGATGGACATGGCCTATCTCGAGGAGCTGGGCCGCATCCCGGCTTGGTTAGCCGGGTTCTGGGATGGACTGGATCTATTGATCAATAACGTCGGCAGCAATGTTCGGAAGCAAGCGCTGGATTATCTGGATGGCGAGTTTCAATCGCTGATTGATCTCAATCTGGGCACCTGTTTTGAGCTCAGCCGTCTGTGCCATGGTCTGTTGCGAGTGTGTGAATCGCCGGCAGTGGTCAATGTGTCCTCGGTCGCCGGTCTCACTCATCTTCGGACCGGTGCTCCCTACGCCATGAGCAAGGCCGGGATGATTCAACTCACTCGGAATCTGGCCTGCGAATGGGCGAAAGACGGTATCCGGGTCAACGCTGTGGCGCCCTGGTATACCGATACGCCCTTGGCACAAACGGTGTTGTCCGATCCGAAGTACTTGCAGGAGGTGCTGGATAGGACCCCGCTGAATCGCGTGGCATCGGCCAGCGAAGTTGCGGCGGCGGTGGTGTTCCTTGCCATGCCCGCCGCCAGCTATGTCACTGGTCAAACCCTGGCGGTTGATGGCGGATTCACCGCGCTGGGCTTTTAGTGTCCTGTAACGCGAATCCGTTGATTATTGAAGTCTGACACCGTGCCAGGATCAACGCGTGCTTTGCGGTCCCAAAGCGGCTAGCTAATTTGACGAAGAGGTGCCGAGCAGGAACGACTCTCTTTCGGGCTTGGACAGGTTGGCCAGCTGGCGCTCCAGCGCATTGCGCTGGCTAGCACTGGCATTGCGCAGGCGTTGCGCAAGCTGCTGACGGGCTGGCGCACTCAACTGGTCGGACAATTCTCGAAACCATCGAGCCTGGGACGGCGGCATGGGTTCGCGAACGGGTTTTGGGCGGGAAGTGCCTGCACTACCCTGGGCGGCTTGGCGTTGTTTCATTCGCTGAAGGGCAGTTGCGCGCTGCTGTGGAGTCATTGCCTGCCATCGGCTACGAATGCGGCGTTTTTGGGCATCGGACAGAGCGTTGAACCGAACAAAATTCTGGCGCAATAATCGCTGCTGTAGGGGAGGCAGCGCCTGGAACCGCGCGAACCGTTCCAATATACGCTGGCGTTGACTTGCGCCGTATCGTTGCCACTGACTAAAGCGTCGATGGGCCAGGGCCTTTTCTTCAGCGCTCATCGAAGTCCACAACCCGGCACCGTCAATCAGGCGCTGTTGCTGGTCGATTGCCATGGCGTCCCAATCCTGAGCGAAAGGCGCAAGAACTTTTTGCTCGCTTGGCGACAGTGATTCCCAATCTTCAGCAGCGACCGGTAAAACAATAACCAGCTGCGCAGCAACGAAAACTTGGGCGACAAAGGATTTGAGACTAGTTCGCACCGTGGGCTCTTCTTTTGTTTTGCAGCGGTTGTTGGGCATCTATTTCACTGGCCGGCGTGGCAAACTCGGTCTCTTCGCTGGGCGCTTTTTGGGGCACGACGGGCGCTAAGTCCTGGTCCAGTTGTTCGGGGATCTCCGTAAGGTCCATCCATTTTCCATCGTCCGTTTCAAATAGCGCAACAAATTCCAGTAAGGCCATGCTGGGAGGTGGCTCATCAGACTGGGGCGCTGGGTCCGAGGCGCTGTCAATGTCCTGCGCAATGCCACGAGCAGTCATAGTGGATGCCGCTAGTAAGGCATAGGTCGCCCACTTTTTCACCCGGCCTCACCCTCGGTCAAGACCTCATCCAACCAGGCGTAGAATTCCAGTTCGTCAAGCATTTCAAGGGACTCGTCAGAGGTGAGTACTGTCAGCTCTGGCAGCGTTTGTTCGAGTAGCGGCTGGGCTGGTGGCGGCATGCGCTGGCTCATCCCCAGCGCAATGGCAAACATCGCGGCCGCGGCGGCCAGGCCACCGGGAAGCCAGCGACCACGGGGTTCCTGGCGCGCTTCATTCAGTGCTTTTTGGCGTGCCTGGTTGAGTTGAGACAACGTTCCGGCATCGAGGTTTTCTGACTGCTCTTGAGCCGCGTCACTCACCCGCTTGGCCAGTTGGGGGTCGAGATCAGACATTACGTTGATACTCCATGATGGTTGTTCAGTTTTTCCCGCAGGGCCTGAGTAGCCCGAGACAGGTGGGTTTTCACGCTGCCTTCGCTGCAGCCCATGACCTTGGCGGTTTCAGCGACACTCATACCTTGCCAGGTGCGCAACAGGAACGCCTGACGCTGTCGGTGGGGTAGTGCGCAAAGTGCCTGATCCATGGTTTGCCGGGTTTGGTCGTTTGCCAGGGCACGGTCAGGTTGAGGTTCGTTGAGATTTTCTGCCTGACTTTCCGGCCCGAGGTCGTCCTGTTGACGGCTGCCAGCAAGCATCCAACGCAGCCTAACCTTGCGTCGGCGGAACCAATCCTTGATTCGGTTATCCACGCTGCGGAAGAACAGCGGGCGCCATTGCTGCTCCGGTTTGCGCTGGTAGCGGCGCACAAATGCCGTCATGGCATCCTGCACGATATCCAGTGCCTCATCGTGATTGCCGGTTGCGTATTTGGCCATGGTATATGCCTGGCGCTCTGCGGAGCGCAGAAAAAGGTCCAGCCGCTGCACTGAGCTGGCGTGCTCGTCGCCAGTGCGGGGCGTAAACATTGTTTGCATCATCACCAGGGTTTCAGATCCCATGTTATCGTACCACCATATTATTTCGGTCAGGTTTAGCTAGGATTCGCCGATATTCGCCGATACATCAACCGCTGAATTTCTCTTAATACTAGGCAACGCTTCAGGATGAATTACGTTGACATGGATTTTGCCAAAGGAAGGCTTCGATAGCGCTGGACCTCGGGTTGCGCTGATTGGATCCCCTCACCACTCTTTGGGTGTGGCTTTGTGTCGTCACCTGGCCTCCCAGGGCGTCCGGCTGGTTATTACCGACCCCGATCCCGCGCGTGGCGCTGCGGTCTGTCGACGCTTGGCGTGGCAAGGTGTCAGCGCCAGCTACCGATATTTCAGCGCAGAGTCCAGTCAGTGTGAGCAACGTTTGTTCGACGATTTATCGCTAGTGTTTGGCCGCCTGGATTGGCTGATCAGCTTCTTCGATGTCGCCCGCTTTGAACCCGCCTGGTTGTCGCTGGACGATCAACAGGTACGGCACCTGCTCATGCCACAACTGGAATTTCGGCGTCGACTCTTAAGCGCTATGGATCCACTGTTTGTTGAGGGCGCCACCCACCTGCAGGTATGTATGGGAGGCAATGGCGATGGTGATACCGCCATGGGTCTGGATGTAACGTCGGCCAGCGCGTTGCTGTGGGATCGCTTGCTGAGTCGAACTTTTCGCTCTCATCGAATCCGCACTCAAACCTTATCGGTTATGGGTGAGGGTGAGGCCATTGATAGCGCCGCGCGCGCACCTCGCAGCATCGAGCGCGATTTGTCTCGATTAATTCTGGCGTTAGAACCCTAAAATTCACTGATCCGGTGAGTTGGCGGGGGTCGATGACCGGCGCATTAAGATAAACTTAAGCCGCGCTCATGGATCCCCAACTCGAAACCTCTGACACCGTTTGCCAGGTTGCCGTGCCGGTGCCACTGCCCGGCGCCTTTGACTACCTTTGGCCTTTCGATGTGCCCCCCCTCCCTGGCATGAGGGTGGAAATCCCTTTCGGTAAACGCCGGTTGAAAGGGGTGGTTGTGGGCTGCGAGGCCAGCAGAACCGACCTGTCTCGCTTGAAACCCGTCAGCAGTTTTTGGCCAGAGCCGGCGTTGGATGCAGATCAGCTAAAGCTAGCTCACTGGTGTTCCCGTTATTATCACCATCCGCTGGGAGAAGTTTTGGCGACGATGGTGACGCCGGGATGGGAACAGCCGGCGCCTGCACCGAAACAGATGGTCATTTCCGAAACGGGGCAAGTGGCCTTGGCGGCCGATCAGGTCCGAGGGCGCAAGCAGCTGTTGGCATTGAGCTTGTTGGCGACAAGTCCTTTGACAAGGTCCCAACTGGCATCAGAGTCGGTTAGCTCAGCGGTCCTGCGAGGATTGTTGGAGGCAGGCCGCATCATTGAGCAAGATCAGCCACTGAACGCTGCCGTGTCCTCCAGTCCCACACTGACCGCTGACCAGGCCGACTGCGTGGCGCGGGTTAAAAGCCAGCCGGGTT
Source organism: Lysobacterales bacterium (assembly GCA_045106555.1). GTDB lineage: Bacteria > Pseudomonadota > Gammaproteobacteria > Xanthomonadales > SZUA-38 > JANQOZ01. The sequence continues at coordinate 125,481 of JBGCET010000020.1, forward strand.
TTGGTGTGCACTTGCTGCAGGGCGTGACCGGGAGTGGCAAAACCGAGGTGTACCTTGACCTGATGTCTGAGGTGTTGGCACAAGGCCGGCAGACGTTAGTGATGGTGCCGGAGATTGGGCTCACGCCGCAGCTCGAGCGACGTTTTCGGCAGCGCCTGGGTGGCGCGGTTGTGCTGTTGCACTCCGGCTTGTCCGATGGTGAGCGCAGTCGAGGCTGGCACCTGGCGGCTAGCGGCGAAGCAAAGGTTGTGGTGGGAACCCGTTCGGCAGTTTTCTGTCCCCTTGTTAGCCCGGGGTTGCTGGTGGTTGATGAGGAACATGATCTGTCTCTCAAACAACACGAGGGTTTCCGATACTCGGCGCGGGATGTTGCGGTGCAGCGCGCTCGTCAGCTGGATGTACCCATAATTCTGGGTAGCGCCACGCCGTCCCTTGAGACATTAAACAATGCGTGGACGGGTCGCTATCAACATCTGATCCTGAGTCAACGGCCGGGCAGCGTTACCATGCCAAGTGTTGAGCTGGTGGACAGTCGAGGCGGTGGAAGCGGCGAGGCATTAACACCCCAGGCGCGCCAGGCGCTCAGGGAGGTGTTGGACCGGGAAGAACAAGCCCTGGTTTTTCTCAATCGGCGCGGCTTTGCTCCCACCCTGCTTTGTGATGCCTGCGGGTGGGTCGCGGAGTGCCCCCGTTGTGATAGCCGGCTGACGCTGCACCAGCGCCATCGCCAGCTGCGTTGCCACCACTGTGGGGTGACCCAACGTGCGCCAAATGCATGCGGCGAGTGTCACTCAACCCGACTTGCGGCTCTGGGTCTGGGCACCCAGCGCGTTGAGCAAATGGTGTCAGAAGCCTTTCCCCAGACCAAGCTGTGGCGTGTAGATCGGGACTCTGCACGCAGTCGTAAACGCCTGCTGGCGTTGCTGGCAGATATCGGCAGCGGCGACAGTGGCGTACTGGTAGGAACGCAAATGTTGGCCAAGGGCCACGACTTTCCCAATGTGACTTTGGTGGTAGTGGTCAATATCGACCACGCCCTGTTCAGCAGCGACTTTCGCGCCGCGGAGCGCGCGGCTCAGCTTCTGGTGCAGGTGGCGGGTCGAGCCGGGCGAGCAGAAAAGCCAGGCCGGGTTTTGGTACAAACCCATCAGCCGGACCACCCAATGTTTCACCGCGTGCTCAGCGATGGGTATCCGGCTTTCGCCCGAGATTTGCTGGCCGAACGGCGCGCTGCCGGTTATCCGCCGGTCGGCAATATGGCCCTGTTGCGCGCGCATTCTCACGAACTTTCGCTGGTGCAAGGCTTCATGGGTGCAGCAATTGGAAAGGTGCCGTCTACCCGGGGAGTGGAGTTCCTGGGGCCTTTACCTTCACCCATGGAGCGTCGTGCTGGCCGATATCACATGCAAATTTTGCTGAGTGCGGTTGAACGTCAGCCCCTGCACCAGGTGCTGAACCATTGGTTGCCACTCGTCTCGGCGTTGCCCGCCGCGCGCCGGGTACGCTGGTCAATTGATGTGGATCCACAGGATCTTTTTTGACACCACAACGGGTTGACCTGCGTGACGTTCATAAGAAATGGCTCAGCCTTTTTGTTGTTAGGGTTGTTTGGCGTCAGGTTGTGCAAAATGCAGCAGCACGCCACAAGGGTCCCACGCGAAGGTCACAATATCGCCGTGATCCTGCTTTTTTGGTGGTGATACACGTGCGTCGCCAAAACGCCCAGTTTCAATGATTTTCGCCGCGTGGTGATACCAGGCTTCGGCATCCTCAACGGTGACATAAATCATGAAATTGTCCGCCCATTGTCTCGCGTAATAATCCTGCAAGAGCAATGCGTTGCCGGCAAGTTCCAAGTTGGCCAGGGTGGGGCTGCGCCAATTCAATTGCCATCCCAGCCGGACATAAAACTCCAGCGAACATTCAAATTCCCGACTGGGTACGAAGACGCTGACACTCGTTGCAGCAGGGTTTTTTAACAGCGATGGCTGATTGGGCATAGAACGTTTTGGGGATGGCGGTCGGTTAGCGGACCCGGATTCCCCATTATAGACGCTGGGCGTGAACAATCGTGAACGGAACGGTCAAAATGGGTATTAATGCCCTTTGCCTCGAGCAAGTGCGATGTTAAGGTTGTCGCCGAGGGGTCAAAAAAATCGTTAGTCGCCGGGGCGGCTGACATTTCGGGGTTTACTACCTGAGCCTGGATGAACGCAGGCTTGGAAAACTCCTTGCCCTGGGAAAAAAATCGTGGGAGTTAGAAACTTAAGGAGAGGAACCTATGGCGGGCAAATTTGAAGTCTTCCAAGGCAAAGATAAGCAGTATTATTTTCGCCTCAAGGCCGGCAACGGTGAGTGCATTATTTCCAGTGAGGGATACACCTCGAAGAAAGCGGCACTGAACGGTATTGCGTCGGTACAGAAAAATTGTGAAAAGGAATCCCGGTACGAAATACGGGAAGCCAAAAACGGTAAGAAATACTTTATCGTTAAGGCGGGCAATCATCAGGAAATTGGACGCAGCCAGATGTACGCTTCCAACCAATCCTGTGCCAAAGGCATGGCGTCTGTTAAGCGCAACGGTTGTGCTGAACGCGTCGACGACCTGACCGACGGTTAAGGTTAAAGTTCGGACCGGGTCATCCTGACCCGGTCCGAAGTTCGTTGGCGGGGGACAACCCCCAGTGACCTCTCAACTTCTAAAGTTTCCTCGTTGTACGTTCGTTGGTTGGACGTCAGACATTGTATTCATCCTTACGGGAAGTTGACCCGACCATGACCCCCTTGCTTATCGCTTTGCTGGTGTTCAGCACCATCGACCACCCGTCACTTGAAGGCCATCCATCGCATATTCGTGATGCGCTGACCGATGCGCGAAACGCGTTTCTCAATGAGCCACCCGGCAGCGCTACCGCGCTCGCAGAACTGGCGATGGTTTACCAGGCAAACAATTTTCCCGCGGCTGCCAGGCAGGGCTTTGAGGAGGCAGCAAAGCTATCGCCTCAAGACGCACGCTGGCATTATTATCTGGGTTTGCTGGCGATGCAGCAGGGGCGGTTTTCTGAAGCCCAGCAAGCCTTCGAAGACAGTCTGACATTGAATCCGGATTATCAACCAGCTCGACTCAGGCGGGCTGCAGCACAACTTGAACAGGGCGATACGGGTGCTGCGAAAGCCTCGCTCACCGACTTGCTCGAAGACCGGCCTAATATGGCTGCGGCGCAAGCAATGGCCGGAAAAATCGCCTTAGGCTCAGGAAACTTTGAAGCGGCGATTGGCCACTTCACCCGCGCCTTGGAACTCCAGCCTATGGCCAGCGCCTTAGCCAATCCGTTAGCGATGGCATACCGCGGAAACGGCGACAAAGAGCAAGCAGCGCGCTGGTTGCAGCGCCGAGGTGAGCGAGAGGTGGCTTTGGAAGATCCCCTGCTGCAACGTCTGATGTCTCATTCGCGCAGTTTCAATTACTTTCTCTCCCTTGGCATCGAAGCCGCAGAGTCTGGAGATATCGCAGCAGGTATCGGATTCCTGAACACAGCCAGAGACATCGCTCCTGACAATCCCAATGTGTTGTTGACGCTGGCGCGGATGCTAGAGTCCCAGGGGGAACTGGCAAGTGGAGTTGAGGCGGTGGAGCAGGCCTTGCGCGCTGCTCCAGATTACGCACTGGCGATGGAGCAGCGTGGTGTGCTTGCAGAAATGCAGGGAGCGATGGAGGCCGCGGTAGGCTGGTATCAAAAAGCCCTTAGCGGCGACTCAACCTTATATGATGCTCGCCTGCTGCTGGCCAATCATCTGATGCGCAGTGGACGCCATGCCAGCGCCATCGAGCACTTGGAAATGCTGCATGCAGCGCAGCCTTTTCAAAATATTATTACGCTGCGCCTGGCGGTCAGTCTGGTTGAAGCCAACCGCTGTGGCGACGCGGCGCGATTGCTGGATCGTCGGCTGAGGTCGCAACCGGAAGCATCGTTAGGGTTGACGTTTGTGCGCGTCGTTGCAACCTGTGACACCGGTCAATCTGGGGATAAGCCGCTTGCGCTGAATACGGCCCGACAACTTTATGCTGGCGATTCCGGCCTTGAGGTGACTACCGCTCTGGCGATGATCGAATTTGCCACAGGGAGTCGGGAGGCTGCGTTGGGATATCAGCAGCAGGCGCTATTTGCTGCCGTCCGTGACGGCTTACCCAAAGCTCAACAACAAACCATTCAATCGGTACTCGCGCAGTATCAAGATCAGAAAATGCCGAGGCGTCCGTGGCCCGACGGTCATCCCATCACCGCACCCGAACCCGCTCGACCCGGAGATCGATAGGGCGACGACCCAAGACCTTTAGTCTTGCAGCTTATCCAGCTTGGCTTTGGCAGTTTCTGCTGCTAGTTTCTGGTTGACCAATTCAGAGCTGGCGGTAGCCAGTTGTCCTGTCGCCTCCTCCAATTCGTGGGTTAATAGTTTGATTTGGTCTTCCAGCTCCCCACGCTCATCGATCAGCGCAGTGGCAGTTGCCTGATCTTCCTGTTGACGAGACTCCAGTACTTCGACTTTGTGCGACAGATCTGCCAGCTCTCTGTCAGTGGCGCCGCGCAGGCTGCTAAGTTCGTTATTCAGGAAGTTTCGCGCCCGGCCCCATACCGTCCAGCAGATGATCGCTGCCAGGCCTATGCAGCCCAGCATTATCACCAACAGTATCAGTGCGTCGTTGGCCATGTTTATCGTCTTCCCATATCAAGCTGAATTTCTACCCGGCGATTGGCTGCGCGCCCGGCCGGGCTTGAGTTATCCGCCACTGGTTGATTTTGCCCTTCGGAGCCGATCCGAACGCGGGTTGCCGGCAGGCCCATAGTAGCCAGTTGCTCTGCCGCTTGTCGTGCACGCCGCAGCCCCAGTGCATCGTTACCTTCGATCACCCCAGTGTTGTCAGTATGACCGGTAATTCGCACGCTGGCGCCCCGGTGGGTTCGCAGAAATTGCGTCACCTCACGAATGTATTTGTCTAGCTGAGGTGTTGGACGAGGCGCTGCTGATGCGGTGTCAAAGTACATCGCATGAGATTCCAGCAAGGCGCTGAAATCGAGGGTGTCCATAGCGACTCCGGGTTGCAAACCCGTATCAGTCAGCAATACCGAATTACGGCTTATTCGGTCTCGCGCGATACCGGCGTCAACGAGCGCGTCGCTAAAGGACTGGGCCCGGGCAACACCAAGGTTGCTGTGTCCCTGAGGTGTTGATTCCGTTTCAAGATACTGTCCGGATACAGTGATCTCCAGTGCCTGGTGTTGGCGCAAAATCTGGGCTAGCTCCGTCGCAATCCCTGGTCCATTGCTGGTCTTTCCCAGTTGCCATTGATTGGTCTCAAAACCGAAGGGGTCGGACGCGTAAAGTGTTTGACCTCCAACACGAATTGTTACCGATGACGCGAGTGCCTGAGGTTCGGGATTTTGATTGACCAGTGCCTTAGCAGGTTGCGCTGCCGTCGTGGCGAAGTCAGCTGTTGGTGTTGTTGCCGCATCAGCCGCCGCCGTATTGGTGGCGGGTTCAATGGGTGTCAGGTCGTTCTGAGACGAAGCGGACGGTCTAGCGCCGGGGTCAGCATTAGCAAGGATATCCTCTCTGGGTTCGCGGCCGTCCGGACTTTCAGAGTCAATGGCCTGGGCTGACGTCGCTGCGGTGGCTTCAGTTGCCGTTTCGCAGTGATTTTTCACCTGGCACAGCCACACATACTCGGCACCGGCCATCCAGCCCGCGAGCAGCAATATCCAAAAAAAGACGATTCCTTTCACATCCGCTCTCCGGCGGCTGACTCCTGTTACGACCGCCAATTATAAGCATGACTGACGATGTTAGCTTTCGGGAATAGTATCCGATGTAGGTGGGAGCTGCTGTGAGGAGAAAAAAACCGACTTACGCAGGACGAATTATTGACAGGTGTCGTAGATGCCGACGCCAAAAATCATCTGTTGCAGCATCTGGGCGCTGCCTTTCCACCAACCGGCCTGATTGAAATGTCCGACGCCGTTCCAGCCACCGGCAAAATTATCCGGGGAACCGGCAAAATCCTGCTCATCCAGCACGCTGCGGGTAATCGCGCACAGGTTGATGCTTGGGTCAATTTCGTGGCCTATCAGAAGCATGGCTGCTGTATGCGGCCTGGTGTGCGGTGACATGGCGGTCATAAGGTCAGAATCGGTGGTTGGCTGACAGCTCACCACGTCGGTTCCGCTGTCGTTGAGCGTGCAATCCAGGCGCGCTGCCCAGTCCCCTTGCGCTATCAACGCGCCGTTAGCCTGCTGGGCCAGCCCCTGTTGATAGAGCACCTGGGCAGATCGTGCCAGGGCGCGGCTGATTGAGCCCTCGGGGGGGTTGCCGTAGTTGGTAAAGTACCGGTGGAAAAACGGCAGCATCAAGGCGTTCTGCATAAACTGCTGAGGCGTGGCACATTGGGTAGGCAATGCCGACGGTGGTCCAGGAATATCGCCGCTGATACCGTTGCCAAAGTCGGTTGCACCCTGACACAAGATACCTGCAGCCAGATTGTCTCTGGCGAGCTCGCCTACCATCTGGTGCAGCCGGGTATCACAATGGATGCCTTGCTGGCCCGGCACAAATTCTGCGCAGTTGGCCAGCATTTCGAGATGCTGTATCACCTGACGGGTAATGTTGACGGCGTTGACAAACGCCTCTCGATTGGCCTCGGGAATCGTTGGGTCGTAGCGAGCAAATACCGTCGCGCCAGCCTGGGCAAAACGTTCAAGCATTCCTACGGTGGGCCTAATCACATAGCCAAGTTCGGCACTCATAGCGTAAGTGTAGTCGTCGGATCCGAAAGCGGAGCGGTGCCATTGTCCACCGCCTGTCCCATCGGTAGCGCAGGGCGGTTGGAACTGTTCGCAACCCGGCCCGCCGGAGGTGACTGCCAGGCCGGCGCGATTCCCATGGCGGTGGTTTCCGGTGTTCAGATAGGCTGCGTGCAGCTGGGTGCGGTATCCGGCCAGGGCGAAATCCCACGCCCATCGAGGCTGGCCGCTGCGCAGATATTCGAGTAATTCATTGCCGGCCGGGTCCCAGTAGTTCATACCGGAACTGATGTTATTGGGCGATTGTGCATCAACATCAAACGAGTCCGCGGACCCGGTGTCGGGCCACAGTTGGGATCCGATGCTGCCGTTCCTCAGCAGCTGGCCGGTGTCGCCGATGGTTTGTTGATGCAGTAAATTCATCCATCCAAGGTAGGCGGTTTTGATGTTTGAACTGGCTTGTGTGCCCAGAGAGGGAAACACATTGGCCCGATTTACGTCCCGCAGAGTGACTTGGGGCAACAGGCCTCTTTCGAGAAAGTTATGGCTGCGCCGACCCAGATCGGCCAGCTGTGAAGACAGTGGTTGCGCCGAGCGAGCGTTGATAGAGAGCAGCGCGTGATTCCAAATGCCTTTGCCTTCACCCACGGTCAGGTGACCATCCACGGCATTAAACCGCAGACCAGAAGACGACACCTCAAGCGCTTGCGGCTCACGATACTGTATCCAGGCGGCACTCAGTCCGACAATCCATCGGGCATCGGTCCACCCCACTACTGGCTGATCAAAATTCTCTGCGGTTTGGCGCGTTTGACCTTCCCGGGTCACGCTGGCGCGCCGCTGCCATGGCCCGTTGGCAAAATTGCCTCGATGTTGTGCGACCCGGGCAAAACCTTCACCCAGATCCAGTGTCGTGCCCGTTACCGTGGTTTGCGTTGGGGCACCGACCAGCGGAAATTGCCAGCTCACCTCGTCGACGTTCAGGGTTTGATCGGTCCAGGGGCCGGTCAGTGCATCGCTGCACTCATTACGAAACTCAAATTCCAGACCTACATCCCGGCGACCACGGAAAAAGCTCATTGCAACCGTATACCCCAAACTCTCGTAAGGCGTTGCGGTGCCTGGGCTGCAGACGCTGGTGCCATTGGGATCAACAAAATGTCCATGGGCTTTCATGACGACTTTGACCGGGCCACTTTCGACCAAGGCAAAACTGCCTGGATCAACCTGCGCTGCTGCGCTGCTGGATAAACCCGCTGGTCCACCGCTGTTGGCCTCAAAACCGTTGGCAAACAGTCGTTGCATAGAAGTGCTTGCGGCCAGCGGTTCCGCGCCTAAGGCCGTCGGCCCGCTGGTGCTTCCAGTCAGCACGAGGCGTGGACCTGCGGAGGGTCCGGCTTCATACAACAGGACACCGGTCTCGCCGGTTTCCTGGATAAGCAACTCAGTTAACAACGCCGGATGAGCCGGGTCGACGGTAAAGCGCGCCGCGCCGGTATCAACGGTATACACGCCCGTCTGTTCTGTGACGGTGATGGCCAGCGGGTCGTTGCTTAAGACCGGGGCATCATAGAGTCGCAGGCTGTAATCGGCACGGGTGTCGGGCCCCAACTGGACCGGCAAAGAAATCCCCAACCAGCGAATCGGCGCATTGGCATCCGCCAGCGGCGCACCCCAGCGGGATAACGGCTGAAACTGCGCTGCCAACAGCCTTTCGCCGGTGACGACGGCCAGTCGACGAGTGTCGGTGACGTCAAAACTGGCGGGCAAAGGGACTGCAGAGAAAGCGATTTCGTCTCGGTCCACAGGACGGTCGTTAACGACCTGCAGACACAGGGGTTGAAAGGACTCGGCGGGCGCCGGGGCCAAATTCCCGCTAGCCACATCGGCAGGTGCTGGCCCGGAGCCGCAGCTTCCGGCAAAGGCGTCAGCGCTCAGCAACAGGCAAAACAGTGCCATCAATGGAGCTACATTGTTCATGGCGACTATCCGTAATCTGACTGCGTTCCTTTGTTAGACGCGTCAGGTTGGCGGAGTGTCTCAGCGAAATTTTCGGCTATGTCCGGTGCTGCGCAATACGGCGTTCATGAACAGCACGTTCAGGCCATCCAAATAGGCTCGAACGTTGGGGTCTGAGGTGAAGCCGATGACGTGTCCGCGGCCTTGACGTCGGGTGACAACAAAGGGTTTGAACGCCAGTTGCTGGCGATTTTCTTCCCATAGAAACCCGCTAGCCAGCAACTTGTCCGGAGCGGCCATATGGGCCACCGTTTTCCCTTGGTCGATGCGCAGCGGGGCGTAAATTCGGCTTCCCCGAAGAAGCAGGTTGACCTGAGGCGCGACGCCCACCCCCAACCAGTGCTCTGTGTCGACGTCGGCCCGCAGCAGCGTTCCGGCAACACCGTCCGGGGACATACCCTGTCCGGTGATGGCTTTCTCGTATTGCGTTTGTGAGGTAATCACACTGCCGGTGACTTTTCCGTTGTCGTCAGGCTCTTCATCCCGTTGAGGTTCTGCGCTCAGCTGGCTCAATTCCTGTGCCAGTGGCAGGAGAGGGCTGTCGCCGCTGGTCACGGCAGACAGCGCATTGCCCAATGCGATCAGGACCCCGCCACGGTTAACCCATTCGGTCAGGTTTTCACTGAGTCCAGGGGGATAGGACCAACGGGATTCTGGCAGAATCACCACGTCATACCGGCTGAGGTCGGCCCGGGCGAGGGTATCGCTGCGCAGGGTGGAAACCGGGTAGCCGAACTGGCGTTCAATAACGAATCGAGCGGCTCCTGCTGACGTTGGCGAGGTTGGGGCATCCCAGGCTAGAGCAACGCGGGGTGCCGGAAGATCTGACACATTGCCGCTGCCAAAGTTGGGCCCATCAGTGACCCAACTGTCCGACACGCCAACCACTTCGGCGCCGGTGTCGTGCGCCAAGGTGGCCAGCCGGGGACCCAGATCAACCGGGTTGTCCTTGACGGGCAAAATTAAGGTGCCAGCCGGATAATCCTGGCCGTTCAGGGTAAAGGTCTGGTCACTGCCACGAACCCGTATGCCCTGACGTTGGGCCGATGCCAGTAATTTCATCGCGGCGCGGCTGCCCCACGGAACCAGATACGCCACCGATGCCCCGGCTTCGGTGAGAACGCCAGGTTGAATCAATTCCGGGCCAGCATCTTCAAATGTGCCTTTGACAGCGCGCCCGCAGTCGTTAACGGTGACGCCATACATCAGCGGTAATGACCAGCCGGTAACGTCGTAAATCTGATCCGGCAGGTCTTTGCTGCGGCGCCGTTCCTGTTCAGCCAGGAAGCTTGCTTCCATATCGACCTGTGGGTCCAGCAGGGTACGAATCAGCCGTTTTGCCGGTTGGGCTAGGGACACCGCGTAACTGCCTGCCGGATAGTCCTGTCCGCAGGCAGAGAACCCGTCTGGTGACCGTTTGACCCTAACGCCCTGACGAACCAGCAGCCCGGCCAGTTTGTCGGCTGCCGAGTGATCGCCAGCTCGGCTGATCAGGTATTCCCGGGTGCCTTTACTGCCCTCGGCGATGGCACTGGTTTGATAATGATGAAAATCTGCCAATAGCTTTTCGCGGTGTTTGGCCACCGCCTGGGCGGTGGAGATGGAGGTAACGAAGTGATTCCTTACGCTGTCTCGGTAGGACAGAGTGGTACCGTTACGTCGGCGTATCGCCAGCCCTCCTGCGGACGCCTGTTCGTAGGTCATCGCCACCGCGCCATAGTAAGCAGGCCAGGACGCACCGTATCCCGGATAAAAAGCGTCAAACACTTCGCGGGTAAAGTAGTCGATGCCAAACTCATCAAACCAGCGCGCATTGTTGCGTCCGAACAGTTCCAGGTTTTGGCGTTGATCCTGGGCCAGGTGAGGATTGTAAGGCACCGCTTCCGGGGCAAAGTAGTAGGTGGAATCAGGGCCCATCTCGTGCAGGTCAACAAACACCAGCGGTAACCAGCGGCGCAGCGCATCCACGTGGCCCTGGGTTTCGGGTTGAGTCAACGTCAGCCAGTCCCGGTTCAGATCAAATAAGTAGTGGTTGACCCGTCCCGATGGCCAAGGCTCGTCATGCTGGGCCGTCTGACGATCGGTTTCCGGTTCGATGCCCTGGCTTTCGTTGTGGTGAAATAAAAATCGCTCGCGACCATCAGGGTTTTGCAGCGGATTGATAAAGACCACTGCGTTCCGCAGGATCTCATCCACTACCGGGTCGTTCTGGGCTGCCAACAAATGGTAACCGGTCATTAGAGCCGCGTCGGTACCTGAAATCTCGTTGCCGTGGACGCTATACGCCAGCCACACCGATGCAGGCATTTTCTCGATCATTTCAGCGGCTGCGCCAGCCCCAGTCTCGGGGTCGACAAGCATTGCCATGTCCGCTTCAAAACGCTCTAGCGCACCAATGTTGTCAGCGCTACCGATAGCCACATAAAACAGCGTGCGTCCCTGCCAGCTCTTACCATATTCAAATATTCTGACTTGCGCCGGGCTTCGCGCAGCCAGTTGCTGAAAATAGCTGAGCGTATCGGCCGCGCTGGTGATTCGCTCGCCGGGTTCGTAGCCCAGGACTTGCTTTAACGTCGGCACGTCCGGGTTGTAGTTAACCTCTGGCCACAACGGTTGAGCGCCAACGTGGCTGGCGCAAAAAACGATGAGGCCCGCGAGCGCGATCTTGATGTTCATGAGCTGGTTCCGTAGGTGGATTTGGCAGTGGTGGTCAGAATTTGGGTTTGGGCTTCAAACCGTTGAACGTATTCCGCCAGGGGGCCATCAGATATCACCGCCTTGCATGGGATTGTGTGCGGGACCTTGCTGAACCCTGAGACAAAGGCATATACCCACGCGTCGAACTCGCAGGGCTCATCGCCAAACAGAAACGGTTGGTCGCCCAGCATATGGCTGAGGCATTGCATGTCGGCGATACCCATATTGGCAATTTCTTCGGGGGAGTGGCGGCCAATGCCCTGTTGATGAAGGCTCTTGATGACGCCGCGACGGATCACCCTTGGCAAAATGGCGCGCGGCAACGCGGGCATCTTGCCGAAAAGCGTAGGCAACGTGAAATGTTGCCAGTTGTCTTCATCGGCCCAGCGAGAATGCACAATGCACCAGTAGGTAGCCTCATCCATCATTTTCGCCAGGGCATGGCCAATGGCTCTTTGCTCGGCGCTTAAGTGAGGGCTGATGCGATCGCCGTACTGGTTCTTCATGGCCTGAATAATCAGGCTGGAATCGCCAATGATCTGGCCTGATTCCGTTTTCACATAAGGCAACTTTCCCTTGGGTGCGCTGCGCACGTGTTGAAATCCGCTGACGGTTTCAAAGGGAATTTTCGCGAGAGTCAGGTAAGCCAGCAGTTTGGTGACAAAAGGGCTGGGGTCGGGCAGGTCCCAGGCAGGTCCAAACGTAAAAACCGTGTTCATCGGGTTACTCCGGCAAGCGATCCAGCGCTCTTTGTATCACGCCTTCCAGCAAAGACCAGTCCGCCCGTTTCAGGTCTGCGCGATTGAGTATGGCAGACAGTCGAGGATCATCAGGGCTGGCGGGAGCGAAGTCCAGCCGGTCAATAAGCCGACTTATCTGTAGTTGCAGGTGATCCAGCTGTTGTTGAGTCGGTCGATCGGTTCGGCCAGTGCTGGGTGGCCTGACCTCCTGGGCAAGCTGCCACGCATAAATTTGCACCGCATGGGATAAGTTCAGGCTTGGGCAGTCGGGGTTGGATGCGATCAGGCTCTGGGCGCGACACTGATACAACTCTTCGTTCGATAAGCCGCTGGATTCTGTGCCGAAAACCAGTGCGACCGGACCCCGAATATCGGCGACCACCTCGGCTAACTCTGGGGGGCTGTAGAGGGGCCAATCCGCCTGGCGCTGGCGAGCAGAGATACCTACCGTGAGTTGGCAGTCAACAAGTGCCTCATCCAGCGTGTCTACGACCTGCGCGCTGTTCAGAACGTCGATGGCTTCGACCGCGCGGACGGCGGCATCGCGGTGGGGAAACGGCGTCTGTGGTGCCACCAGCCACAGCTCGCTGTGGCCCATGGTTTTAATGGCCCTGGCCGCCGCACCAATATTGCCGGCAACGGCCGGTCGCGCCAACACAAACCGAATGGTTGCGCGATCAGATGTCAAAATGCACCGGCTGCACGGCAGCAGAACGCGTGCCTTCGATGGGCCGCACATCGCTGCCGTGATAGGTGTACACCACCGACAGCTTGACGGCATCGGTGCGGTTTCGGGTGGCAGAGTGGAATAATCCCGCGTCAAAAAACAGCGCGTCACCGGGATCCAGATCCAGCTGCAGAGAGTTGGCGATTGCGGCGGCATTCACTGGATGGTTCGGATCTAAGAACTTGCCTTGATCCAAACGCTCGGGATCCAACGACCAGCGATGAGAGCCGGCAATCACCCGCAGTCCACCGTTTTGCTCCCGTTCCGCACCTAGAGCCAGCCAGCAGTTGATCAACAATGGCGGCTCAAACGACCAAAACCGCACGTCCTGGTGCCACAACGTGTCGCTGGAGTAGCTGGGATATTTGGTCATCACACAGTTGTGATGGGCCTGGCTGAGCCACACGCCAGAGGTATCCAGCAGCTGGCCAATGATGGGCGTCGGGCGCTGTGCCCAGGCGCTCAGAGCGCCGCCGCGGGCAAACGCATTGAGCAGCCGTCGTGGTGTGTTTGCACCCCGTGCTTGTAGGGTTTTCGGCGCTCCGGGATAACCCACTTCAATTTCCAGCTCCAGGGGAGACTGGCGCATCTCGCCCGACACCTGTTGATGAATGCCATCCAGCGTGGCGCTGTTAGCCAGCCCGGGAAGGCGCAGAAACCCGTGTTCGGAAAATTGGTGTCGCTGCTGTGTTGAAAGTTTATCCATAGAGGAGCAAGATGCTAATGCACTATTATCGTTGCAATATACAACTATTTAGGTGGCAGGAGCACATAATGAATCCCTTGATCGGTGATTTGCGAAGCGCCGCCCGTACTCTAGTGCGGGAGTTCCGGATTGTCGATGGTTCTGGTTGCGTCCCAGGCTTTAGCGTGCCGGAATGCCATTTGCTGATGGAGGTGGAAGCACGAGGATCGGTCACGGCGTCTGAGCTTGCCGAGATCCTGCTGGTGGAAAAGTCGTCGCTGAGTCGTTTAATTGGTCGGCTGGACAAGGCTGGCCTTATCGCCGTTAGAGCCAGCCCAGGGGACAAACGACGCCGGCCACTGAACCTGACCGAGAAAGGCCGCACAACCCTTACCCAGATTCACGATGAGGCCGACGATCAGGTGCGAAGAGCGTTAGCGTTTGTGCCTGACTCTCAGCGTTCCGCCATGCTGGACGGCTTGAAGCAGTACGCCGCGGCGCTACGCTACGCACGCCTGAGCGACGCGTTTCATATTCGCCCCATTCGCCCCACTGACAACGGCGCCATGGCGAGAATTATCCGGGATGTGATGACCGAGCACGGTGCGGTAGGCAGCGGCTATTCAATCAACGATCCTGAAGTCACTGATATGCACGGCGCTTACGACGGTGCTGGCAGCGCGTTTTTTGTTGTGGTGGATGATAACGACCAGGTACTGGGTGGTGCCGGCGTGGGGCCGCTGGTTGGCGGTGATGCGGATGTGTGTGAGCTCAAGAAAATGTACTTCATGCCCACGGTCCGCGGCACCGGCATGGGGCTTCAGGTTCTCAGGCATTGCCTCCATTCAGCCCGCCTGTTGGGCTACAAGCACTGTTATCTTGAAACCCTCGAATTAATGCACAAGGCTCGACGCCTGTATCGAAAACAGGGGTTTGAAGATCTAACAGGTCCGATGGGCGAAACCGGCCACTTTGCCTGTAACCGCTGGATGATGAGAGAGTTGTAAGGCGACTAGGGACTGTATTCGCGAATTAACGTGACCTTGCCCTGTTCCACTTCCAATACCTCCATAGCCACATAGCTGCGCGAGATCAGCGGGCCCTCACCGCCGCGCTGTCCGGACCAGTCCACCTGGTATTGAATGGCGACGGCCTTGTGTCCAGTGGCGACGTTGAGTAACCGTGCGTCGTAGGCGTGGTTGCGGCCCAGGTAGTAGGTCATCCCCTCTCGCATCCGTGCTTTTCCGCCCGCGACCTCTCCTAACGCTCTATACGGCTTGTGTTCATAGCCGACATCCTCAGCCAACAGCTGGAGATATTGTTCGAGGGTCTCAGCGCTGGCGTTGGGCGCCTGGGTGGCCGCCCTGGCGGCGAAATAGTCTCTGCCCAGGCGGTCTAAATCTTCGTTAGCCCAAGCGCCACAATGGCTGGCAATGAGGATGAGCAGGGCCGCCGAAATCCGGTAGTTCTTCATGAAGGTGATACCTTGGAGGTGAGTTGTGGGAGTACCATCGCCGCAACGATGCCCATCAGGAGCAGGGCCCAGGCAATGGCGCCGGAAAGGTCAGCGGAGGAATCCAATCCAGGGCGATTGCCGGGCTATCAACGCCAAGTGTGAGGCCAAAAATAGCGAGTGCGGCGGTGATCGTAGCTCCGGCCAGGTCTCGAATGAAGCTGGTTCGGTGCTTCACTACCGCCCGTGCGCGTTGTTTCAGCGCAGGCTCAGGGCCAACAAAGGCCGCAGCGCACTGAGGGTGTTTGGCTGTCGATTGAATGAGCGCATGGACATAGCCTTTGCGGTGGCTGTTTTTCTCTTCCAACAACACTGCGCGATCGCAGGCGATTTCCTGATCGTCCCGGAAGCGACGTTCTGCCCAGCTCGTTAAAGGCACAAACCAAAATAGGCAGCGAATCAGCGCGCCTGCAAGGTTGCTCCACAGGTCACGCCGCCTGAAGTGGATCAGCTCGTGGCGGATCACCAGCACTGGCGCCGGTGACGTTTGAAAAAAACCGGTTGGCAACACTAACGTTGAGCGCAGCAAACCCAGCAGCAGTGGACCCGATATCGTTGGGGATTGTCGGCAGTTGATGACAGGGAAAACCTGCATTTGCTGACAGCAATGGGCCAGTTTTTTCTGGTCATCGCCAGACAGCGGAGCACTGTTGGCCATCAACGATCGATAATATCCAGCGTATTGCGACATCAATCGCAGCCCGAAAATGCCAACGCCTGCGACCCATGCTGCCAGCGCCAGGCATACGCAAAACTCGGGTAATGCTGTAATAGTGGCTGACAGGTCGAAGCCGGTTAGTTGAGGGACTCCCGCCTGATGCAAAACAGCCGCCGGCAATGTGGCCAGCGGTTCGGGTAGCATTGAGAGCGCCAGGCGAGCTGCGGGCACGGTCCAAATTAGGTAACCCCAGCGCACGTTAGACGCCGCCGCTACGGGTTTTCCAACGAGGCAGACGATGGCGATCAGTGTGCCCACGACCAGGGTAGTTTCGGTAAGCCAGACCAGCAGGTCAGTCATCGGACAGCTCCTTGAGGATGGCTTTCAGCTCGTTAATATCGTCCTTCGACAGGCTTTGCTCTTCTGCAAAATGGGCCACCAGCGGCGCCACACGACCGCCAAACAGCTGTGAGACCAGTTGGTTGGCGGCGGCCTGGCCGTAGTCTTCCCGGGCAATCAACGGTGAGTACTGTTTGCCAAGGCGGTCATCAACAAAGCTCAAAGCCTGTTTTTTCACCAGCCGACTGATCAGCGTATTGACGGTCTTTCTGTGCCAGCCCGTTTGGGGTTCCAGAATTTCCGCAGCCTCTGCAGCGGTGAGTGGCGAGCTATTCCACAACACTCCCATTACCTGCATTTCGGCGTCGCTGATCTTGATCATGGCAACCTCTTTGATTACAAGTGTAGTCTATAAGACCACAAGTGTAGTCATTCTGTCAAAGTGAAATTTGACGTGAGCAGAAAGTGACGTTGGCGCAAGGACAGCAAAAAATGTATCCGGATACAGCGATCGGGAAAGCAACAACAGCTAGCCGTAAATTTGCTCCGGCAGCCAGGTGACCAGTGAAGGAACAGCCGCGATTAACCCAAGCAGCAATATTTGAATCGCGATGAAGGGCAGCACTCCGCGGTAAATGTCGCCGGTGGTCACGGAATCGGCTGCTACGCCGCGCAAGTAGAACAAGGCAAATCCAAACGGTGGGGTAAGGAAGGAGGTTTGCAGGTTCACTGCGATCAAAATGCCCAGCCAGATCGGATCGATACCCATGGTCAGCAACACCGGCCCAATGATGGGTACCACCACAAAAATAATCTCAATAAAATCGAGCACAAAACCCAGCACGAACATAATCGCCATCACCACCAGCAGCGCGCCAACGGCACCGCCGGGCAAACCCGTCAGCAAATTGTGCACGGCATCATCGCCGCCAAAGCCCCTAAATACCAACGAAAATACGCCAGCGCCAATCAGGATCGCAAACACCATGGCGCTGACTTTCAGCGTGCCCTGCATCGTCTCGTTCAGGGAAGCCAGGCCGTACTCTCTTCGCAGCAAGGCCAGAATCAGGGCGCCAACTGCGCCCACGGCCGCCGCTTCCGTTGGGGTGGCAATACCCCCCAGAATGGAGCCCAGCACGGCAACAATCAGCAGCGAGGGTGGAAGCAGTGCCCCCAATAGTTTGCCGATGGCTGGTACTTCCTGGTCGCGATCACTGGCTCGGGGCGCGCGGTCGGGGCGGCGCCAGGCAACCCACACCACGTAGAGCATATAACCACCCACCAGCAGTATTCCGGGCACCAGGGCACCCGCAAACAGCTCGCCAACGGAAACGGTTTCCGGAGAGAAGATGCCCTGGTTTCGCTGCGCCTGCTGGTAGGCGTTGGAAATAACATCGCCCAGCAACACCAGCACTATGGAGGGCGGAATAATCTGACCCAGCGTTCCGGCGGCGCAGATGCTGCCGGTGGCCAGCTTCGGGTCATAGCCTGCCTTGAGCATGCTGGGCAAGGACATCAGGCCCATCGTGACCACCGTGGCACCAACGATGCCGGTGCTAGCCGCCATCAGCATACCCACCAGCAATACGGCGATGCCAAGGCCGCCGCTGAGTCGGTGCAACAATCCCGCCATGGCGCCAAGCAGATCTTCTGCCAGCTTTGACCGTTCCAGCACGATACCCATGAACACAAACAAGGGCACCGCCAGCAGCGTTTCGTTGCCCATGATGCCAAACACCCGGTTGGGGATGGCGTTAAGAAACGCGGGGTCAAAGGCTCCCGCTAACGTGCCAATGCCGGCAAAAAGCAAGGAAACGCCGGCCAGGGTAAACGCCACTGGGAAACCGGCCATCAGTACCAGGCAAACGCAGGCAAACAGCAGCAATGCAGCTAAACCATCCACGTTAGGAGTTGACGTCCTGGCGCAAGCCAACAACGCTGCGCAGCGCCAACGCGAGTCCCTGAATTATCAGAAGGCCCATGGCTACCGGGATCAACGTTTTCAGCAAATACACGAAAGGCAGGCCGCCGGCCTCCCGCGAGGCCTCACCTAAGCCTTGGTTGGCGGCCCAAGATGCCGCCACATAATCTAGCGATGAAAAGAGAATGAAGCCGCAGGTAGGCCACAATAGAAAAACGACACCCAGCAGATTAACCCAATGCTTGCGGCGTACTGAGGCGGGTCGGTAGAAGATGTCGACGCGGACGTGCTCATCATGTTTGAGGGTGTAACTGGCGCCCAGCATGAAAACCATGGCATGCAGATAGAGCACCGCTTCCTGCACAGCCACCGAACCCCAATCAAAGCCGTATCGAGCCACCACCACGGCGCAAGTTGTCAGCACCATCGCCAGGGTGAACCAGGCGACAATTTTTCCTGACCATTCTGCGATGGCTTCCAGGCGATCGATCAATGTGCAGGCCCGCTATACGACGCAGGCTTTCACTCCCATTCCAGCAGTTTCCAGTGCACCGGTTTAATACCATTGTCGGATTCAAAATCCCGAGTTTCCATTTCACCGTCACCGTCAGCGTCTATCAAATAGTATGGCGGGCCAATTTTTGGGGTCACCTTAACCATGTAAATAGCGCCGTTATTGGAGTACTCCTCAATAATTCGGCCTTCATCATCGGTGGTGATTCTTACCGATGGGACCAGTTCCTGACTGGTGCGCGCCTTGGGCGGGAGCGGGACATCGCCGATTACGGGCTCGTCCGGATCGGGTTTAGGTGCGGTTTTTAGATTGGGTAGCGGCGGCGGCGGCGCGTCTTCCAGCACAGGGCGCTGCTCAGAGGACGTGCGAGCTTCCTGAGCCTGGGGAGCGCTTGCAGCAAGCACCATGGCTATTGCGCTAATCAACAGGGGCATCGTTTTCATCACATTCACCATTCGCGTGTACTGAGCAGGTCCCTCATAATGTGACGGCTACGCCCTTTCAATTCAACTTATATTGTCCTGCAGAGGCTGATTTCATGTCTGGCAACCCCACTCTATACCTTATCGACGGATCGTCTTATCTGTTCAGGGCCTTCCACGCACTGCCGCCGTTGACCAACAGTAAGAAAGAGCCTACCGGCGCGCTTTACGGCGTGGCTAACATGTTGCGAGCGTGGGTGAATGAACATCACCCGGAAAAACTGGGAGTGGTGTTTGATGCTCCTGGGCCAACGTTTCGCAATGAAATGTATGACCAGTACAAGGCCAATCGCCCGCCGATGCCGGACGATCTGCGGGTGCAGATCGAGCCGCTGAAGCGAATGATCAAGGCCATGGGTTGGCCGTTAATAGAAGTCTCAGGGGTGGAAGCGGACGACGTCATTGGCACCATGGCGCGGGCGGCGGCCGCAAAGGGACAGCCCGTTTTGATCTCTACCGGCGATAAAGACCTGGCACAGCTAGTGGATGAACACGTCACGCTGGTGAACACCATGAGCAACACTGTGTTGGATCCTGAAGGGGTGAAAACCAAGTTTGGGGTAGGGCCAGAATTGATCATCGATTATCTCGCGCTGGTGGGTGACAAAGTGGACAACGTCCCCGGGGTGCACAAATGCGGCCCTAAAACGGCCACCAAGTGGCTGGATGCCTATTCGAGCCTGGATGGCGTTATGGCGGCCGCGGATGACATTGGCGGAAAAATTGGTGAATACCTGCGCGAAGCGCTGCCTTCATTACCTCTGTCCAAAGATCTGGTGACAATCAAAACGGACGTCGAGCTAGACGTGACCGAGGAGAGTTTGAGTCTGGGCTCGCCCGACGTCGAAACGCTGCGGGAGATTTACACCCGATTTGAATTTAATCGCTGGTTAACCGATCTGGATGAAGAGGACCCGGTGACCGAAAACCATACCACCGATACTGAAATCGTTAGGGACGTAGACACCCTGGCCCAGTGGATTGAAGGTTGCCAGAAGGCAGGCACCTACGCGCTGGATTGTGAGACAACCGGTCTTGACCCAATGGCGGCGGATTTGGTGGGGATTAGTCTTTCTTATGAGGCAGGCAAGGCGGCCTACGTGCCGATTGCTCACACCGGTAGCGATGCTGGCCAGCAGCTTTCGGTGGCGGAGGTTATCGATGCCCTCAGACCTTTGGTTAACGACGAAAGCTGCGCCCTGGTGGGGCAGCATTTTAAATACGACGCGCTGGTGCTTAGACGCCACGGCCTGACGATTTCGGGCTGGCAGTTCGACACGATGCTGGAATCTTACGTGGTGAACGCAGGCGGCGGCCGGCACAACATGGACGCCCTTGCCGAGCGCTATCTGGCACGGCGCACGGTGCATTTTGAAGACGTAGCCGGCAAAGGCGCAAAACAGATTACCTTCGATCAGGTGCCGGTGGATGACGCCGCTAACTATGCCGGTGAGGATGCTGACGTCACCCTGCAGCTACACCAAACGCTGTGGCCTCAGCTGGAAGCTGCGCCTGCGTTGAAAAAGGTCTTTGAAGAGATCGAGATGCCGCTGGCGCCGGTGCTCGCGCGAATCGAAAGCAAAGGCGTGCTGGTGGACGAGTCTATGCTGGCCGGGCTCAGCCAGGAATTTGCTGAGCGAATGCATGCGCTGGAGCAATCTGCGTATAAAGAGGTTGGGCGTAAATTCAATTTATCCTCGCCCAAGCAGCTGCAGCAGATCTTATTTGAAGAGCTGGAGTTGCCCGTTTTACGCAAGACGCCTAAGGGTCAGCCTTCCACTAACGAAGAGGTGTTGGAGCAGTTAGCGCGGGACTACCCGCTGCCGAAAATGGTGATGGAGCATCGCCAGCTGTCAAAGCTGAAGTCTACCTACACCGATAGCCTGCCCCATCAGATCAATCGTGAAACTGGCCGCATACATACCTCCTATCACCAGGCGGTAGCAGCCACGGGACGTCTTTCCTCCAATGACCCTAATCTGCAGAATATACCCATCCGAAGCCCGGAAGGGCGGCGCATCCGGGAGGCCTTTATTGCGCCCGAAGGACGCATATTGATGGCGGCGGATTACTCCCAGATTGAGCTGCGCATCATGGCTCATCTGTCTGGCGACGACGGTTTGCTTACCGCATTCAAAGAGGACAAAGACGTGCATGCCGCAACTGCAGCTGAGGTGTTTGGCGGCGACGCCGATACCATCGACCCAGACAAACGACGGGCTGCCAAGGCGATCAATTTCGGCCTGATTTATGGCATGTCCGCCTTCGGGCTGAGTCGCCAACTGGGCGTAGGGCGCAAAGAAGCCCAGGAATACATCGACGTGTACTTTGCTCGCTACCCTGGGGTTAAGGGCTACATGGAAGAAACCCGGGAAAAGGCCCATGACGCCGGATACGTGGAAACCCTGTTTGGCCGGCGGCTAAATTTACCGGAGATAAACTCGCGCAATTACCAGCGACGCCAGGCGGCCGAGCGGGCGGCGATCAATGCCCCTATGCAGGGCACTGCGGCGGACATCATCAAGCGCGCCATGTTAACGGTTGACGAGTGGTTGAGCGGCCCGATGGGGGAAAAGGCCGCGGTGCTCATGCAGGTCCACGATGAACTGGTGTTGGAGGTGGATGAAGAGGCGCTGGAAGAAGTGCAGGCCGGGGTGGTGGAGCGGATGTCAGATGCGGCATCACTGAGCGTGCCGCTGCTGGTGGAAGCCGGTAAAGGTCACAACTGGAACGACGCCCACTAAATGTCTGTGACTCTGGCTCAATGACTCTGGCTCAATGACCCTGGCTCAATGACTCTGGAGCTTTGGCAATACGCCCTCCTCAGCGCCATTGGTGTGCTGGCAGGCTGGATGAACGTGATGGCGGGCGGTGGGTCGCTGCTGACCATTCCCGCGATGCTGTTCATGGGCATTTCGGGACCGGTGGCCAACGGCACTAACCGTATTGCCATTGCGGCGCAAAATATTGTTGCCAGCATTACGTTTTTCCGTTCTGGGTTCAGCGACCTGAAACTCAGCTTGTCGTTAGCGGCCGCCGCGTCGATTGGCGCTGCCGCCGGGGCCTCGTTGGGGACCCAGCTAGATGGCGTTTGGTTTAACCGGATGCTGGCCCTTGTGATGGTGGCGGTGATGGTATTGATGGCTACCGGCGGAGACAAAGCGTCAGGTCAGAGCGCCGATCCGAACCGGAAAATCTCTAGCGCCCGGCTGTGGGCTGGCCACGCCTGCATGGTGGGGGCCGGCGCCTGGGGTGGATTTATTCAGATTGGTGTGGGCTTCATTCTGATGCCGATTCTGCACCGAGTGCTGGGCCTGGACCTGGTGCGCACCAACGCCCACAAGGTGCTGATTGTGCTGATTTACACCGTCGTAGCGCTGGCGGTATTCGCCCGCAACGTTGAACTGCTGTGGAGCGCAGGCCTTGCGTTGGCCCTGGGCAACGCGGTGGGCGGCTGGTTGGGGGCTCGCACCAGTATTGACCACGGAGAGGTCTGGATTCGCCGCGCGCTTTACGTGGGCCTCAGCGCGCTCGTCATTAAACTGATGTTCTTTTGATTCGCTTACGGCGATTCGAAACTGTCGGCAAAAATCTGCGATTGGGCTGCTACCCCATTCCCCTCAACGGCAAAGGTGTAAGGGTTTTCATCGCTGAGGTTGGTCACAATCGTCACCGTGCCGGTCTGCGCCCCTAGTACTGTGGGTGCGAACGTAACCTGAAACTCTGTGGAATCGCCGGCGTTCAGAGCACTCTGCGCAGGCTGGCTGACCGTGAACCCTTCGCCGCTGATGGCCACTGGGTCGGTCAGGTCGATGGAGCCTGCGCCAACGTTGCTTATTGTGAATGTGCGGCTGCGAGCGTTTTGCAGCGGCACATCGGAAAAGTCCGTGTTGTCTTGCGTTGATGGTGTGTCGTCCCCGGCAGCAATAGCAACGCCGTTGCCGGCAACTTCAAGATCGGGAATGGCCACCGTAAAGCCTCCTAACTGAGACGCTGGCACCGAGTTGACGCCAGTGGTGGCGGTGTCCACGACCTCGTCGGCGTTGACCGAAAGGGTATAACTTCCGCTGTCGCTGGGGACCCAGGCGCCGCCGGGCGGCGTGAGGGTGTAGGTGGCTATCAGCTGACTGGTGGTGCCGCTCAGGGCAACACTTTGTACCGCCAAGGGACCGGGAAGGACAGTAATGTCGGCGGGCCCCACGCTGGCAAAGTTCACTGCGCCGTCGAGGTCTGTGTAGGTCACCTGAATCTCGTAACTGGTGTCACCCGGACGGGTAACGCTGGGGGCGCTGGTCAGATTTGCCAACGGCGGGAACAGGTCAACAAACTCGACGCTGCCAATGTCACAGTCGCTGTCTTCATCGCTGTTGCCATCAATGGGGCGGGGCATGCCGGTCTGATCTTCATCGGCGCATTCGTCGATATCGCCGACGTCGACCAACGGGCTGCCTGACAGAGGGGCATGGGTGTTGGTCGGGCCGCCGTTGTTACTTAAGGGTCCCAGCATCGGGTCACCGATCATCAAGTTTTCGGCGTCCGCAGAACAGCTGCCATCAGCAATAAAATTATTGATGTTCTGGGACAGGTAGGTTCCTGCATCGACACAGTCGGCCATTTCTGAGTCAACGATGACAGTGTTGAACAGGTTCCAACTGTTGGCCCCAACCGGTCCGGAGAGTCCGTTGGGTCCGTTCTGCACCAGGCTACTGTTTCGGATAACGAGGGCGCCGGCGGTATAAATTGCCGCAGGAAAAAACGGGTTATCGTCAGAGGATGAAACATTGCTTGAAACGGTCGCGTTTGACAGCAGGGCGGTGGATGAATTGGTTGCAAAGAAAGCGCCGCCATTGTTCGCAATATTGTCGTTGATGGTACTGCGGGTAACGGATAGGCCACTCTGGGCAAACACGCCCCCGCCATTTCCTTCTGAGACATTGCCGGACAATGAGGAGTCCCTTAGAACAACCGGTCCGGCGGCATGAATTCCAGCGCCACTTTCCGATGATTCATTCAGGGTCAGTTGGCTATTGGTGATCGTCAAATTGTAGCCCGCTGAGTGTCGAATGCCGCCGCCGCCGCCTCCCGCAGCGACGTTTTCCGTCACCAGGGTATCGCTGATGGTGGTAGGGCCGCGGGAATAGATCGCGCCAGCGATGAAGCCGGCTCTGTTATTGCGAAATTCACTGTTGGTGATGGTGATGATGCCGGACATGGAGTTTGCCACCGCGCCACCATCACCGGCGGCGAAGTTTTCCGTCAACTCAGTATTGGTGATGACCAGTTCTGTATTAGGGCTAAACATGGACACGGCGCCGCCGTAGCTTGCCCTGTTATTGGACACGTTGGTGTTGAGCAATGTCGCGATGTTGTAAGCGGAAATACCGCCGCCAAATGACGCTGCCTCGTTATTGCTGATGGTGCCGCCACGAATCAGTAGATCGGGTTGGCTAGCCCCGGGTCCTGCCTGGCTTCGGATACCTCCACCGTTGTTGGCGAAATTGTTTGTCACTGTGGTGCTGTTAAGCGTCAACGAAGCCCCGAGGTTGATTATTCCGCCGCCTTCGTTGCTGGCGGTGTTGCCGCTGACCGTGCTGTTGGTCAGCGTCATTTGGCCGAAGTTCTCGATGGCGCCGCCGGAGCCAGGCGAAGCCAGGTCATTCGCTTGGTTGCCAGTGAGGATGCAGTCGTCGATTTGGACGATTTCCCCATCATTGGTAATTGCACCGCCATTTTCGCCGCTTACAAACCCCTGGGTTAGGGTCAGTCCGCGCAACGTCACATTAATGGGGGTGCTGTCACCTCCGTTAGAAATGGCGAACAGCCTGGAGCTGTTGTCGCCGGAAATCGTCAATCCTCGGCGACTAGCTGCGGAGGCATCGATAGTCATGGATGACGACAGATCAATCTGGATGCCCGACAGCGTAATCGTGTCGCCAAACAGGGTTGGCGAAAATTCAATTACGTCAGGTTCCACGTCACTGCCCGCGGTACACCCGCCAACGGCAACATTGGTATTCGCAGCGCTGACCGCCGATCGCAGGGTGCATAGCGGATCACCCAAAAGTGGGTCGCCGGACGTCGTAACGATGATAGTCGCGCCCTGTGCGCACTGGTATCCACTGAGTGCGGCCGTAACAGCGACCGCCAGCAACTTGTGTTTGATGTTCATGCCTGCCCTTTAAAATGCTTGAGGCCGTTGAGCCGACCTCCGTGTGTATTGGTATGTACGCAGTTTTTCAGCGCTGGCGACAAAGAAGATTGATCATTCCTAGAGCGGCCTCGCCGCATAAGCGCGGTGGCGGTGCCCCATGGTCGCGTAGAGAGCGTCTAGTCTTATTGTGTGTGGCCCCCGGGCAGGCTGCGGCAGCCGCCAAACGGCGGGTTTTCGTCTTATGGAGAGCAGTTGGGGGCGAGTTTTTAGCCCAATTTTCAACCCTGGATGTTCATCTAAGCCTTTGATTTGAAAAAACTAAAGCTCTGGTCATCCAATGGTCAAGACATGGTCAGTTGTTGGTCAGGACCTATCGCTCCGGCATCTGGATACTTGCCTCCAACAAGCGGGCACAGCCCCCAATTTGGAGAACCAAAAACATGAGTATCACGCCTTTTTCCCGAAAAACGCCCGGCTTCGGCCTGGGTCTTGGATTCGGATTATCCCCTTCATCCCACCGCGCAATGGCGGCGGTGTTTGTATTGTCCGCGGCATTGGTCCAGGCGCCCAATGCCTACGCCGGTAACGACACCGTCACCGTCGGTGGGGGCGCCAATTGCGATTTTAATCACCTGCAGGCGGCGGTGGATTCCATTGAGCTGGGCGGCAGCAAAACCATTCGCTTAACCAATGAAGCGGGCGGATTTGTTGCAGAACCCATATTAATGGTGGGCCGCAACGTTGAGATTATTGGTGGTTACTCCAGCTGCAGCGACCAGACCGCCAACGGTGCCCAGCATTCAGTTATCCGGGGCAATGGCGGTAATCTGCCGGTGGTATTTGCCAGCGGGTTCGCCAACGCCGAGCCCACCTCACTGAAGTTAACCAGCGTGATTGTTGAAAATGGCGACGCAGAATTCGGCGGCGGCATTCGGGTTGGCGCGAAATACGACACACGGTTGTCCAACGTGATTGTTCGGGACAACTTTGCCATGAATGCGGGTGGCGGGATCTACTTGGACGGCAGCAACGGCGCGACCTTGCGCCTTGAGCACGATACGCAAGTGATCGACAACGCCTCCGGTCAACATGGCGGCGGCGTTTACTGCGTCAACGGAGAGGTTGACTACCGCACTGGCGCTATTGATCGCAACGAAACCGGTACCCATGGCGCCGGTGTGTTTCTGTCGTCGTGTGAAATGACTGGCAACGCGCCGGGCTTTCGTTCCCTGTCGGACAATCGCATTGACATGCCCCGTTACGCGCCGCCAAGTGGCTCAACGCTGGCGGAAAACGGTGCTTCCGGTGGCGGATTGTTTGCCTATGCGGGCAGCGATGTAACCCTTGGGAGTCGGCATTCCACAACGCTTATTGCTGACAATCAAATTCGTCAGACTACGGGCTCTGACCCTGACCGAGGTCATGGCGGCGGTGTGTATGCAGCGAATGCCGGCACGAAGGTCGAATTGACCAACGCCCATATTGTGAACAACCTGGCAATGCTCGGTGGCGGCGTCTACGTTTTTCAAAACGCCCAATTTGAGTTGAGCAGGTCAATATCTGGCTGCGTCGCTCATCCTGACTACACGGGCTGTGCCAGTATTTCCAATAACACCGCCAACGGTTTTTCGACTGGGGATGGATCCATTTGTGTTGCTTCAGATTCTAGCTGGGCAGGGCAAGGCGGAGCGCTTTTTGTCGCCCATCTGTCGCGGGCCGTGCTTGATGGCGTGTACGTCAATGAAAACCGTATTGTTCGAGAAGACCAATGCGTGTTCACCGAAGAAGTTCGATATCCCCACGGCGCAGCGTTCTACATAGTCTCTGCATCCACTCTGGAGATCTTCAACACGCTGGTTCACCGCAACGACGGTGTGGATGAGGATGACATCATCCATCTGGCAGGCACCAACCCCGAATTTACCGCCGTTCACAGCGCTATCGTTGGCAACAGCTCCAGCGTTGACGGCGTCATCCGAACCGGCGGTACCCGCCCTCGGGTTGAGCTTTACTCATCGACGGTGATTTCCCCGGGTGTACCGGGATTCGAGAACGATGGAGCTGAGGCACCGACGCTGATTGCCGATTGTCTTTACGCTACCAACCCATCAAATTTTTCCAACGTTCCCGGCGCTATCGTGACCAACGCTCAGGCCGGAAATAACCCGGGTTTTGTTAATGGGTCCAACAGCGATTTTCGCCTCAATGAGGGTTCTGACGGCCAGGATGCCTGCGGCAGCGAGTACCTGACCTTACTTGGTTTCAGCGACAGAGCGATTTACGATCTTGACGCGCGACGTCGACCCGTGGTCTACAGCGATCCGGACCGTCCCTGGGATATCGGCCCCTATGAGCGCCAAGGTGGCACGACGCCACGCCTGACGGATCTGGCTGTGAGCATTGATGACGGCGGCCTCAACTATGGCCCCAACAGCACCATGGGGTACACCCTCACGCTGACCAACGAAGGCCCGGCCGCAGCGAATAACGCGGGATTTCGAGTCAATCTGCCTACCCAAATTGGTAACTATTCGGTGATACCGTTCAGCGCCGATTGGGACTGTGTTGACGGCAACGCCACCATAATTTGTCACTACCAACTGCCATTGGCCGCCGGCGCCACCGCGCCTGCGGTAGCGACCCAGTTTGTTGCGCCATCGGTGCCGACCGTGTTGACCGGGCGCATTACTTCGCTGCCGGGCGACAACATGGTTGATCCCAACGACAGCAACAACCGGGCCACTGAAACCACCTCCATTGGCCAAGATGCCGGCCTGATAGCAACGCTCGTCGAAGAGCCGGCCTTTGCCGCACCGGGCACCCGCTCAGTGTTTCGCTTTTCCCTTGAGAACGTAGGTCCGGATGTGGCGCCATCTGCCAGTATTACCTTTACCTTGCATCCTCAAGCCGAAGCCATCCGGGTTGACGAGGCGCCAGCGGGCTGGACCTGTCTGGACCCCGTACAGCTGCCGAATCAGAACTGGACCATTCGTTGTCGGCGAGATGTTGCGGCGGTCGCTACCTATGAATTTGCCGTATCTTCGCGACTGCCTTCACCGTTTATTGAAAGTGAGTGGAGCGTCCAGGCCGACGTGTTGTCCGGCGCTGATGATCCGGACCCCTCTGACAATGAGGCATCCGGAGCCGCCATGGTTGCCAGTGCATCTGCTGACCTGAGCTTAACGGGCAGCAGCCCGGACAGGGTCAAGCTGGAGGAGTTTATTCAGTACCAGGTGGCTCTAGAAAACCTGGGCCCAGGCGTTGCCAAACAGCCTGTGCTCAGCGGACGCTTTGCTGGCGGCACCATGGAATCATTCATCGTGTCTCCGCCTTCGGGCTGGGTGTGCAGCGCCATTGATGAGTCAAATTTTGAGTGTCTTGCCCCCGATGATGTTCAGGTAGGTGCTGCCCAGTCGTTTGCTGTGACCGCCATGCCAGAGACGTTTACCGCTCAGGTTCTGGAGCTGGTGGTGCAGGCCGTGAGCGCCACCGATGACCCAGAAGTAGGTCCGGGTAGCAACAATGAGCTGACATTGGTGAGTGATGTGGACGCCGATCCGCAGCCTACGCAGGACCTCATGTTCTCCAACTCCTTCGAATAAGTTCTGCCACAACATTGACCACGGCGGGCACCTCCGGGTGCCCGCCCACGTCGGAGAAAACAATGAACAATGGATTTCCACGGGCGGTAATCGCCTGCCTGCTATGTACTCTGGCATTGATGCCTTTCGACAATGGTCAGGCCCAGGAGTTGGTGACCAACGGCCAGTTTGATGAGGACGCCGAGGGCTGGTTTCGTTTTCGTGATGCTCGCTTTGACCCTGGCCAGGACATGGACGGGGCCATCGATTCCGGTGCCGTCGCCATCACCAATATGAACGGCGGCAACGTGGCTTTTTTTACCAATATCCCGGTGGCGGTTGTGCAGCCCTACGTGCTGGTGTTTTCCGTAAAGGAGCTGTTCGGCCCCACAGATTTCATCGATCCAGTCCGGGTGCTGGTGCAATACAGAAATACCAGCGACTGCAATGCCTCCAACGTGGTGTCCACCGCGGACCGGTTTATTACCCCAACAGGCTCAGGTTGGAGTCGGGTGCCAAATCTCAGCCTGATTCTGGATGCGCCGGCCCAAACGGCCTGCATTCACCTGTCTTTTCGCCTGGCTGAGAGCGAATATCCTGGCTACTTTCTGGATGGCGTGAGCCTGCAGGCTGAACAGGCGGTGTTGGCTCAGGATCGTTTGTTTCTCGATAGTTTTGAGTAGCCCTTGGCGAAGGTGTTCGTTGGTAAAATGGGAACTGCCCGGCAAAAAAAAGGCCCCGTTTCCGGGGCCCTGGTGAAACGCTTACTTCGACTGGCTGATCAGCGGGAGGCACCAATCAGCGGCGCGGTGAGACGGGTCAGGTCGATCTGGCCAGAACCGTAGCCATCAATCACCGACTCATACTCAAGGGTGGCCGTGGTGTCGGACGCAAACTGCACTCGCACCTGTCCCCACGGCGTGCGGGTTACCGCGGCCGGGTCAAACGTGTCACCAAACGTGGTGCCCTGGGTAATTACCAGGTCAGCAATGGCGGTATCTCCGGCCAGGGGGCCTGACCCAATCAGCCATACCTGGTCGCCCGAGCCATCCGGGGCGTAGGTGTAGAAGCTCACCACCGCTGTTGGATTATCGCCGTTGGTCAGCTCTATCATCAGGCCTTCGCCGCTGCGATCCGGGTTGTACCAAGAGCCGCTGAACGAACCGTCAATGCCTTGGCTGATAGTCACCTCGGCAATTCGCGAACCGCCGCGACTGAAATCGGCGCCCATGGCGTCAAAGGAAAAACCAGGGCCGTTGGTGCCGCCAAGAATATTCACCGGAGTCGCATCAGGGTTGCCCACTGAGCCGTTGAAGCCCGGATGCACCTGCACGCTGCCGCCCTCCACATCACCGGTGTCCGGTGCGCTCTGGTCGAAAAACGCAGCATCCACTTCGGTGTTCACCTCGGTGCCTGCGTCACGTACGCCGTCGCCAGCCACAAAAAACCGCAGCGGGCCGTTGAAATTGCCGTCTTCATCAAACACTTCAAACGCTGTGGGGTTGCCGTTGCCAATGAACGCGTCGTTCGATGGGATCACCATCGAGGCAAAACTGAAGTACCGATGAGCGCTGGGGTTTAGCTCCAGAGTGGCGCTGCCGGTGGTACCCGGATCAAACAGCGGGGCCCCTGTAAACCCTGACGGTTCGGTAATGGTGGTGTCGATGCCGTTGCTGACGAGGGCAGCAAATTCAGCGCTGAGGTCTCCCGTATTGCCATCTTCAGCAACCCGCTCAAGCCCGGGTGAAGCTGGCGCGCCTATGTCGTAAAGATCAAAAGAGCCGTCGTGGAAGCCGGCCCAAACTGGCGTCAGGAATGTTCCGTTGTCCTGCTGAAGATTAGTGACGCTCACGCGAACCGGAAGGTTGGCGGGTTCAACGGTAATGCGGGCTACCGCATAGTTGGGCACAGAAAAATCTGCCGCAACGGCGTCAAAAAATACGCCAGGCCCGCTGGTGCCGCCGAGAAACACGACCGGTGTGGCGTTGGGGTTAGCCGCCGAGCCGTTGAACCCCGGGTGGTTGGCAATGACGTCAGTTGTGGCGTCTCCCGTGTTGGGGGCCGACTGGTTAAAAAACGCCGCGTCAGACTCGGTATTTGCCTCGGTGCCGGCGTCGCGAATTCGATCGGAGCGAACAATAAAACTAATGGACCCGTTGAACTGGCCCGCAGCGTCGAACAGCTCCAGTGCCTGAGGGTCGGCATTGGCGAAAAACGCATCGTTGGAGGGCAGCAGCATGGAGGCATAGCTCATGAAGCGCTGGCTGGTCGGGTCGATATCCAGCGTGACGCTGGCTCGGTCGCCCGGATCAAACACCGGTGCACCGGCAAACCCCGCAGGCGCCGTCAACGTGGTGTCTTGACCGCCGCTGGTGGCCGCACTAAACGCGTCGCTAATTGGGCCGTTATTGCCATCTTCGGCCAGCGCTTCAAGCTCCGGTGATGCCAGTTGGCCAGTGTCATAAATATCAAAGGTGCCGTCATGAAAACCCATCCAGACCGGGGTGAAAAAGACCCCCTGGTTCGGTGCCAGGTTTTCTACCGTTATTTTCAGTTCTACCGCCTGAGCAGCGGTTGTGCCCAGCAACAGTGCTGCGGCAAGGCTTGTCATGCGGCCCATGCCCCGTGAACGATGATTCATTGTGTTGTCTCCCTAAAGTCGTTGTCAGTCGCGGGGATGACAGGGAAAACCCGTGTCGATACCCACGCTGCACAGGCTAAGAGGCAAACCTCACGCTGATCTCACCGCTTTATCACGAAACTATCCCAGCCTAATTTGCGCTGCTGGCGTTAGGAATGGCATTCGGCGGGCAGGATGAAAAATCAAATTCATCGGCCAGCAACTGGGCCCAAGCAGGGTTGATCGCTGCGAACCTGCAGGCTCGTTGCAGCGCGCGATCATGGTGGCCGTCTTGCGCCGACAGGCGAGCTGCAGAGAGCCAGATTCTGTCCCAATGCGGAGCTCGCTGCAGCGCTTCGGAGGCCAACTGCGCTTTTTGTTCGGCTGACTGACTGCGGCGCGCTCGATTGATTAGCTGTCGCGCGTACGCGGCATCGTACTGGGCTCGCAGTTGTTCAATCGCAAGGCCGGGGGCGAAGTCAACGCGTAAGTCAGTATCCACAGGCCATCCTTCCTGAGTGGCAACCAGCAGCGCCGCAGACGTTACACCTATGGTTTGGCCGCCGGCGGCATACGCGGCTTCCAAGGCGCCGAGTAGTCGCTCAGGCAGAGGGCCTTTTGCGTGAAGATAGTGGCTAAGCATCGCCTCCAGCACGGCTTCCGATGTCAACCCATTTCCCTGCACCGAAACGTGCCTGCGGGTTTGATGGCCTGAGAACTCTGCGGCCTCTCGGCCGGTGTGCGCGGCGGCTGAGCCGTTGATGCTTACAATACCAATTTGCCTGAATGCGGAGTCCAGTCCGTCTTCGCATGCCGAGTCGCGATCCAGAGCCTCGACAAGGGCTTTGTCGGCATTGCCGTCCTGCTTTAACTGGCTCCAAGCTGCGGGTTCATGGCAAGCATTGGTTTCGAACTGGGACACGCCAGCGCCCAGGCCGAACCTGGCAAACGGCACCCCGTCACCAACCGCAAGGTTATGCGTAGCGACAGCTACTCCGCATTGCTGTGTATCTGCGTCACAAGCAACGATTGAAAAAGTGGCGTGAGCTTTTGGTGCAGGAAGACTGATTGATCCAATCAGCAGTATTAGTGCAGGTGTGAGGTGGTTAGCAGGCATGACGGTCCAGGCGGCGAGGCAAGCTCGGGTTCTACCAAAGACGAATTAGGCTAAATACTGTTACCTAAATAGTCTGTTGGCTAGCCGGTGGCTGGCGTTGATCCTGCCAATGGGAGTGAGAAGATAAAAGAACTGCCGTGCCCGGCACGGCTTTTCGCTTCGATGCGACTTTGGTGCAGATCCAGAATTCGCTTGACGATGGCCAGGCCCAGGCCAGCACCGGTTTTGTGGGAGCTGGCGGCATCGTCGGGACGGTAGAATCGATCGAATAGGTAGGGTAGATCTCGCTGCGCAATGCCGGTGCCTGAATCGTGGACAGTGACTCGCACGTCGCTTTGATCGCCGGGGCTTAGGGAGACGCGAATGCTGCCGCCGGCCGGGGTGTGGGCCAGGGCGTTGACGATCAGATTTTCCAGCACTCGTTCGATCAGGCCGATTTCGGCAAAGGCATGGGAGGCCTCCGGGTCACAGTCCATGGTCAGCGAGACGTCCTTTTGCTGAGCACGCAGCTGAAAGTTTTGCAGCACGTCGCTGGCCAGCTCAGCCAGGCAAAAGGGTTCCGGGTTGGGCTTGCGGTGGGTGGCCTCCAGGCAGGAAAGCTCAAACAACTCGTCAACCAGCCGGGTCAGCCGATCACAGCTTTTGCTCGCAATATCCACGTATTCCTGAGTCTGTTGCGGGCTAAGTGTGTCCCGTTTCAAGCGCAGGGTTTGTAAGTAGCCATCCAGCGCAGCCAGCGGCGTGCGCAGATCATGAGACACGTTGGCCACCAGCTGTCGGCGCATCTCATCGGTGCGTTGTATGGTGGTCATTTGATCGGCGATGGTGTGGGTCATCTGGCTGACGCGCGCTTCCAGACGGTCAATTTCGTCGCCGTCGTCTGGCGCCCGGTTGGGCACCTCAAGCACCTCTGGAATTTGTTGATCTTTCACGCTGCTGTCAAATTGGCTGACTTGAGCGTCCAGTTGCCTTAGCCGCCGGGTCAGAGTACGAAATATGATGGTGCCCGTTAGCGCCCCAAAACCGATGAGGAACGCCAATGAGGCGACGCTGATACTCCAGAGCGTGTCTTCACTGACCTTGGCAGCGGCGTCGTCGAACGCATCGCTGCCCAAAACCACATACAGATAACCGTAGGTAATGCCCTGTGTTTGCGCTGGCGCTGCGGAAAACACTTTGCGCCCGTCTACCGAACGGGGGTTGTCACCCCATAGGGGAAACCCGGCGTCGCCTCTGAGAAAGGTCATCACGGGCTCCATGGCCACCGACTCGCGTTTGACCCGACGATAGGGCGCCGAGTAGGCCAGGATATTGCCGCTTAAGTCCAGCAGGTACACCTCGATGCTGGGGTTGACTACCATCAGCGTCTGGAACACGTGTTCCAACGCTTCGTCGTTCACGCCTTCGGCGCCGATCAGGACGTTTTCGGCCACCAGGTTGCTCGCCAGGTTTTGATGCAGCTGTTGGTGCACCTGATGTTGGTGACGATCCATGATCAGCTGGCTGATGCTGAGATAAGCGATGCCCACGCTCAGTAACACGGCGAGCAGAGTTAAGGTCAGCTTGCTGGAAAGGCGCGAAAAACCCATCAGACCTCAGCCATCCGATAGCCGGCACCCCACACAGTGCAAATGTACTTCGGGTTGCGTGGATCAACCTCAAGTTTTGCCCTAAGTCGGTTGATGTGTGAATTGACGGTATGTTCGTAACCGCTATGACTGTAACCCCACACCGCGTCTAGCAGCTGGGCACGACTGAACACCCGCCCGGGACGCTGACAAAAATGCAGCAGGAGATCAAACTCTCTTGCTGTCAGTGCGAGTTCTTGTCCTGCCAGTTGGGCTCGCCGTTGATCAATCTGGACCACCAGATCGCCAACTGCCAGTTCTTCTTGGGCGTGAGTTTCCTGTGGGTTCTGAAGCGCCTCTACCCGGCGAAACAGGGCTTTGACCCGCGCCACCAGTTCTAAAATGCTAAAGGGTTTGGACAGGTAATCGTCGGCGCCCGCTTCGAGACCGGAGATGCGATCCAGTTCGGTGGATTTCGCCGTCAGCATCAATATGGGGACGTAGGACTCTGCAGCGCGCAGGCGCTGACAGATTTTCAGCCCGCTCATGCCTGGCAGCATTAAATCCAGGATCACCAAGCCAAACTGGCCGCTTTGGGCCAGGGAAAGCCCCTGAGGACCTTCCGGCGCGTGACGCACCTCACAGCCGATGTCCTTCAGGTGCATGGAGACCAGCCGCGCCAGGTCGGCGTCGTCTTCCACAATGAGTACAGATCGATTCACAATTAAGCCCGGTCCGCGGGTAGGTATACCTAAAGACCGAGCTTAGGGAAGAAAAATCACAAAATTATCACCGACCTGCACGGTCTGAGGAGATTCAGGCGTTGTGCGGCAGACTACGCCGCTTCGCTGTGCAGGTCGCAAACCTTCATTAACAGAGGTTGGGTTAATCCACCGTTGCGCTTAAATTTGAGTAAATGGATCAGGACCGCGTCAGACACTCGTTGTCCCTTGCATACCAGTAGCAATCCCTCATTGGTTTCCACGTTCTGATGGAGCGTCATGCCAACTTTGATTTTGCCCACCTCCACCGGCGTGATGGTCTCCCGGGTCGTCTGAGCGCTCAGCATGCTGGCCATGAGGCTAACAATTTGCGGATCGAATTTGGTGTCGATATTGTTGCTGAGCTTTTTCATTGCCTCATCTTCAGACATACCGACATCGGTATAACGTTCAAAAGCCGCTGCCACAGCGAGCACCCGGGATTCGAGGGGGATTTCGGTACCACGGGTGTCATCACGGGGCCAACCGCCGCCGTCATAGTGTTTGTGTTGATAGCGAATTATCTCAGCCACGCGTTCTAAGCGAGGGATTTTTGCCACCGCACTCGCACCGTATTGAGGATGGGACAGAAATTCTTCTGCCTCCTGCGCATTCAGACAATGACCATGGCGGATCTTTTCCAGGATGAAATCACTGACGGTAATGCATCCCAACTGCCCCAGGGTGGCCGCAATATTTAGTTGCCAGAGTTTGATTCCGTCAACTTCTTCACCCAGTTGTTTTGCCAGATCTCTGATGCGCCCGGCCATGCCAAACACTTCGGGTTTCGCCAGGGCCAAAATATCGGCAATGGTTTTCACACTCCCATTGAGGGTCTTTTCCAACAGCTCCTTTTCGGCACTGATCAGCTGATGTTGCCGCAGGGCGGCATTGGCGACGTTAGAGAGAATTTCGGTATTTAGCGGTTTGCTTAAGAAACGAAAAACCTGTCCTTTGTTGACCGATTCAACGGCGGTCAGTTGATCGTTGTTGCCGGTCAGCATCACTCTGACAATATCCGGCCAACGCTTGCGAACCTCAGCCAGAAAATCCGCGCCTGACATAGCTGGCATACGCATATCCGATATCACAACGGCAATGTCATCGCGCTCGTCCAACAGCTTCAATGCTTTGCTCGGGCAGTCGCAGGTCAGCAGGTCTACCTGTCGGCGCAAGTTCCGACTAATGGCCTGCAGGATGTTAGGTTCATCATCGACAAATAGGACACGGTATTTCATGGTCAATCCTCGGTAAAACTTAGGCGGTCTTGGCAAGCTCTAACCAGCGATCAATGTCTGACGCGGTGGCAAGATGAGATAACGACCCAACAAGCCGGTCGTAATCATGATGTTCGTCTTCAAATTTCTTTATAGCTACCGCCACGATCACGGCACGGCAGACGTGAGTCGGGTTTTCAATGTCATCAGCATGATGCAGCGCTACGGCTTCAACTACGGTGTCCGGTAGCCCCCAAAGACCGAGCAAAAATGCGCCGACCTGGGGATGAGTGACGCCGAGGATCTGTTTTTCGGCGTCCAATAATGGTGCGTTTCGCTGAACCGTGCTCATCACCGTCTAATATTGGGCCCGGCAAAGGCTGGCAAGGGCTAACCTGCCAATTTCCAGCAGCTGTGCGCCGGTCATGCCGGGCATCTTCATATCGGTAACTAAGACATCAAAATTGCCGCCTGCCAACATGCCAAGCGCCTGATCGCCACCGTCCGCGAAATCGCTGGAAAATTCGTCGCGATAGGGGCGCATCAAACGGCGCAGGCCTTGCAAAATATTTGGTTCGTCGTCTACGAACAACACCTTTTTCATGCCGCTGCCTCATTGACGTCTTGCGCCTCCTGGGTGAGCGGTAGGGTGATCACAAACTTGCTGCCTTTGCCGGGTTCCGAGCTCACCTGGATTTTTCCGCCGTGGCTCTGGTCGATTATTCTGTGGGCAATTGCCAAACCCTGGCCGGTACCTTTGCCAACCGGCTTGGTGGTAAAGAACGGGTCAAACACCCGCTCGATTACCTCTTGAGGGATTCCGCACCCGGTATCGGCTATGACGATTTCTACCTCATCATCAAGCTGTCGAGTGGACACCGAGATTGTTCCCATCGTTGTCGGTTCTTCCCCCGCCACTTCTGCGATGGCATGACTGGCATTGACGACCAAGTTGAGTAAGACCTGATTCATAGCTGAGGGGTTGAGCACCACGGCTGGAAGGTTCGGCTCCAGTTGAAAATCTACTGTTGCCAGGTATTTCCACTCATTGCTGGCAACGGTCAGGACCGACTCAATCAACCGATTGAGGTCGGTTGGCTCAAAATTCTCTGCGTCTGGATGAGAAAAGTCCTTCATGGCGCGAACGATTTTTGAAATCTGCGAAACGCCCTGACAGGACTGCTCCAAAGCCTGGGGCACTTCCTCCATCAAAAATTGCAGGTCTGCCGTTTCGGCCAGTGTTTGTGCTCGATGGACCCATTCGGCGTCTTTGTTATCGGCTATCGGCGTCGCGAGGTGTTTCATCAAATCCGTAACATCGCTCATCGCCGTGGTGAGAAAGGCCAAGTTGTCGCTGACGTATTGACTTGGAGTGTTAATCTCATGAGCGATACCCGCGGCAAGTTGACCTACTGCCTCAAGCTTCTGGCTGGTTTTCAGCTCGGTGGCCATCTGGTCACGTTCAAGCATCGCGCGCCGTTCCAGGGTGACGTCTACCACGGAAACAATGGAGCTTTGAAAAACGTTTTGGGTATCAAATTTCGATTTGTATTCAAGCGAACCATCAATAATGTTGCCGCAGCGGGTCTTAAGTTGTACATCGATGGCGCCAGGGGATTCACGCTCGCTGAGAGTGTTTCTGAAATAGTCTCGTCGCGGCCCTTCGAATACAAAATGATCCAACGCCGGAAGCCCAATCACTTCTTCCTTTTGATAGCCCAGCGTATTGAGAAAAAAGTAATTAACATTGGTGACGCATCCTTTATGATCTACCGAATAAAGCATAATGGGCGTCTTGTTGTAGAGTTCGCGAAACTCAATTTCTGCGGCTCGTGCAACGCGCTGTGCCTCAACATGAGCGGTCATGTCGACCAGCGTACCTTCTGCCGCGTTCTTGTCGTCATAGCGGGGAATCTCGCGCAGTGACAGTTGGACATCCAGCGCTTTGCCTTGCCGGTTCCAGAATACATGTGGGGTGTTGGTGATAACGTCTGGTGAGCGGCGCATCCGATGGGATTCGGGAGCTAGCATTGAATCGTGGCCCAAATCGTTGAGTTGCTCTAGAGTTTCGCAGCCCATCAGGTTCAGCATCGAAAGATTGGCTCTTAGGTAAATTCCATCCGCGCCGCAATGGAACATGGGGACAGGCAAGTCCACGAACGCTCGAAACAACTCCGCTCTGGCATGCTTTAAAGATTCTTCGGCAAGTACGCAGTCTGTTTCGTCGATGACTACGCAATCAGCGCCGCGGATATTGCCCCGGGAATCATGGGTTAACTGAGCATTGATTGAGGCAAAAAACGGTTTGCCGTTAGAGCGTCTAAGAGCGAATTTCAAATTTCTGACGTAACCGGTGTCTACGAGTTCTTTGGTTAACGGCTGACCTTCTGACTGAGCATTGAAAGCCTCCCGTTGTTCATCAGGCATGAAATCTCGCATTTGGCGGCCGATGAGCTCAGATTTTGGATACCCCAATTTCTGTGCTCCCATATTGTTGATTTCGATGATGCGGGCGTTTTCGTCAGTCGAGTACAGCAAAATGGGTGAGTTATTGAATACCGAATTGAGCCGGTTAAGCTGTTGATCGTGCTTGCGCCCCAAGCGGATAACGCCCACTACCAGCAGCAGTTGAGTGACAGCAAGCGCAGCCACGATGGCCGGTGACGGCTTTCCTGAGAATAGAAACAAAAGCAAGGCGCTGACTAAACAAAAGCTGGCAACCCCTGCGGCCTGCCAGATCCTGTCGTCGTTCACAAATTTCTTGATGGCAGCATCAACCATCGCGAGCTTCCCGGAGTTCGATACAGAGAGTATCGACCGCGGTGATAAGCGCTTTAGTTGACGTCGAACGTCTACTTCCTAGAGGGCTGTTTGAGAAAGTGTCATGAAAGCCACAGCTGGCAACAAGGGTGTGCCTAAATGCTCAATAACCGCAGGTGATTGAACATGTGAGAGATCAAAAAATCACTTTCTTCGGTGTCGGTGTAGAAAAAGCCATGGATCGCTTTTTCTACCGCTTACTAGTCCATAAGTCATGGTGGCGAAACCTTTTTCGCCCAGGCCGGTCTACTTAAGTAAGCCCGCAAGGCTGGATCCATCTCCCTCCCTGAGTGGATCCGCGCGGAGACGGTGTTTCCCCAAGCCCGTTTCCACATGACCCCGGAGGTTTCCCCTTCCTCCGGGGTCAATCTTGCGATCTGGTGGCCAGCAATGGCCGCAATAAGGTGACCGGACGACCCGCCCAGACGAGGCGTCAACGGTGTACTTCAGGCTTTGCTGTCAGCGAGCCAGTCTCTGGGTTTCAAGTAGTTGGCCAGCTCAGCTTCCGCCGTGCCCTCAGCGGGTTTCCAGTCGTAACGCCAAGCCACTTTGGGTGGTAGCGACATCAGGATAGATTCAGTACGTCCGCCGGTTTGCAGGCCGAACAGGGTGCCTCGATCGTAGACCAAATTGAATTCCACGTAGCGGCCGCGTCGGTAGGCCTGGAAGTCTCGTTGAGCCTCCGTGTAAGGGATGTCTTTGCGACGTTCCAAAATCGGTTGGTAGGCGGGCACATAGTGATCTCCGACGCTGCGCATCAGGGCAAAGCTATCGTCGAAGCTTGGCTCGTTCAGGTCGTCAAAAAACAGGCCGCCAATCCCCCGTGTTTCCGCTCGGTGCTTGAGATAGAAATAGTCGTCACACCACTTCTTGTAGCGGGGATAAACCTGCTCACCAAACGGACTGACGGCTTTCTTGGCGGTTTCATGCCAGTGCACCACGTCCTCGTCATAGGCGTAGTAAGGGGTTAGGTCGAACCCGCCGCCGAACCACCAAATGGGCTCAGCGCCGGGTTTTTCTGCCACAAAGAAACGTACATTGGCATGGCTGGTGGGTGCGTGGGGATTGCGGGGGTGAATCACCAGCGAAACACCCATGGCTTCAAATCCCCGTCCGGCCAGTTCGGGCCGTTTTTCCGTGGCGCTGCCAGGGAGTTTGTCACCGCGGACATGGGACATGCCTACACCCGCTTTTTCCAGCACATCCCCATCTTCCAGTATGCGTGAGCGCCCGCCACCGCCGTTGGCGTGTTGCCACTGGTCTTCGCCGAACGATCCGCCGTCCACTGCAGCCAGCGCGTCACAGATTTGCCCTTGAAGCCCTGTCAGATAGGTTTTAACCGCCTCTTTGTTCATCCTTTCCTCACTACCTGCCCGCTGCGGGCATCTCGAATTTCAGTGGGTTGTTGGCGTCCCCCAAGCGGGCCGTCAACAATAGGCACCGAATAAGCAAAATAGTCATTGACCTGCTCGTGGGTGCTGGCTGGCGCTTCGCTGGAGCGGTTCGCGCTGGTCGATACCAGGGGCGTCTCGCAGGCATCCAGCAGTTCCCGCATGGGCGGGTGGCTGGGGATTCTTACGGCAATGGCATTGTTGCTGGTCACCAAAGGCGGCGCCTGGTCGGTGGCGGGTAGTATCCAGGTGACCGGTCCCGGCCAGCTGGCCAGAATACTTCCTCGATCAATTTGCGCCCAGGCGACCCATGGGTCAATTTGGCTGATGTTGCTGGCAATGACAATCATGCCTTTATCAGCGGGTCTGCCCTTCAGTTCCAGCACGGCGTCCACCGCCGCATCGTTGAAGGGATCGCAGCCGATTCCGAACACCCCTTCAGTGGGATACGCGATGACCCCGCCCTGAGACACGAAACCCGCGGCGTCCCGGGCATTGAGTAGTGCCATAATCAGGCCGTCTTGGCTTTCTTCTTCTTAGCGGCCCGTTTCTTGCCGCGTTTTTTGCGTGCCGGGGCTGCAGCGATAATTTCTTCGCACTCGGCTTGAGTGAGGGATTCTGGTTCCCGGTCTTTCGGGATCTTGCCGTTCTTTTTGCCGTCGGTCACGTAAGGCCCATAGCGGCCCTTCAGCACCTGAATTTCGCTGCCTTCAAAGGTTTGTATGATGCGTTCAGCATCCGCTTTTTTCTTTTCGGCAATGAGTTCCAGAGCCCGGTCCAGAGCGATAGTGTAGGGATCGTCCGGTTCTTTGATGGAAACAAAGCTCTTCGTGCCGAAGCGCACGTAGGGACCAAACCGGCCCATGTTGGCCGTGATGGGAAAATCTTCTTCGGTCTTCCCCAGCTCTCTGGGCAGCCTGAACAACTCCAGTGCCTGGGCCAAGTCGATTTGATCCATCTTCTGCCCAGGCAACAGACCAGCGAAGGTTGGCTTTTCTTCGTCGTCTTTGGTACCAATCTGCACGTAAGGCCCAAACCGTCCCATGCGCACGGAAATGGGTTTGCCAGATTTCGGATCTGTGCCCAGCTCTCGGGCCTGCAGCACCTCGTCCCGGGAAACCGATTCTTCTTTGTCCTGTACGAGGGTGGTGAAGGGGTCCCAAAATTCCTGCAGCAGCGGAACCCATTCACGTTCGCCGCGGCTGACTTCGTCCAGGTTGTCTTCCAGCTGGGCGGTAAAATCGTAGTCTACGTAGCGGGTGAAGTGGTCGGCCAGGAATCGAGCGACAATACGGCCCACGTCGGTGGGGAAAAATCGCCGGCTTTCCAGCTCCACGTATTCTCGGTTGACCAGGGTCTGGATAATGTTGGCGTAGGTAGAGGGCCGACCTATGCCGTACTCTTCCAGCGCTTTGACCAGGGATGCCTCGGAAAATCTTGGCGGTGGTTCGGTGAAGTGTTGTTCGCCGCGAATTTCTGCCAGCTCCACCACTTCGCCTTTCTCCAGCGGTGGCAGTTTGGCTTCGGCTTTCTTCTTTTCCGATTCCGACTCTTCGTAAACCGCCAAAAACCCGGGTTCCACAACGGTTGAACCGCTGGATCGGAAGCTGGCGCCATCGCCACAGGGAAAGGTCGCGGTGACCGTGTTCATCACTGCCGGCATCATTTGACAAGCCACCGTGCGGCACCAAATCAAGTTGTAAAGCTTGTACTGGTCGTCGCTAAGGAACGATTTAATCTTTGCCGGGCGCTGGGCTGCGGAAGTCGGACGAACGGCTTCGTGAGCTTCCTGGGCGTTTTTGGACTTGGTTTTATAGGTGTTGGGCTGCTCCGGCAGCTTGTCCTTGCCGTAATCTTTCTCAATGACGGCGCGCAGCTCGTCCAGGGCGTCGTTGGATAACATGACCGAGTCAGTACGCATGTAGGTAATCAAACCCTGCTGAGTGCCATCAACCTCCACCCCTTCGTACAGCTGCTGCGCTACGCGCATGGTTTTCTGGGCGGAAAACCGCAGCTTGCGGGCTGCGTCCTGCTGCAGGGTTGAAGTAATGAATGGCGGCGCCGGGCGTCTGCGTCGTTGACGGCTGGTCAGATCGCCGACGGTGAGTTTGCCGCCGGCCGCTTTGAGCAGTTTGTCTTTGGCATCTCCAGCGAGTTTTTCGCTATTGAGGTCAAATTGGTCCAGCTTGTTGCCGTCATACTCCACCAGCTTGGCGACAAACGGCTGATCTTTCTTGTTCAGATCTGCTTCGATGGTCCAGTATTCGCGGGGTTCGAAAGCTTCAATCTCATTTTCACGTTCACAAATCATGCGCAGCGCAGGACTCTGCACCCGGCCGGCTGACAGTCCTCGACGAACTTTCTTCCACAGCAGGGGGGATAAATTGAATCCCACCAGGTAATCCAGCGCGCGACGCGCCTGTTGGGCATTCACCATGTTCATGGAAATGTCCCGCGGGTTGGCGACGGCGTCAGAAATGGCCTTCTTGGTGATTTCGGAAAAC
This sequence comes from Lysobacterales bacterium, assembly GCA_045106555.1. Taxonomy (GTDB): domain Bacteria; phylum Pseudomonadota; class Gammaproteobacteria; order Xanthomonadales; family SZUA-38; genus JANQOZ01. Next base: position 168,303 of record JBGCET010000020.1, read on the forward strand.
ACCACGCGAAAAACCGGCTTGTCTTTCAGCACCTTTTTCTCTTTCAAGATCTCGTGAATGTGCCACGAGATGGCCTCTCCTTCGCGGTCAAGGTCAGTGGCCAGGTACAAAGAGTCGGCTTTGCGCATCGCTTTAACGATGGCGTCGACGTGTTTGGCGTTGCGATCGATGGTGGCGTACTTCATGGAGAAGTCGCCGGTGTCTACCGCGCCTTCTTTGGGGATCAGATCCCGCACGTGGCCGTAGGATGCGAGGACAACGAAGTCCTTGCCCAGGTATTTGTTGATGGTCTTGGCTTTCGCCGGAGACTCAACAATGAGTAGATTTGCAGTCATCGTGTGGTCGCCTTGAGGCGCTGGGTCCTTTGCTGTGCTTAGGGCCGCTGAACAAACGTTGCCGTCAGTGGCTCATTTCCGTGGTGCTCTCAAACATAAAATTTTCCATCCAAGCGTAATTGGCTTCCTGGCCTGGCTGGTCAAACAGAACCATCAGGACGATCCACTTGAGGTCGTCCAGATCAACTTCGGCGTTTTCCAGCGCCATGGTGCGATCAATGACCAGCTCGCGTCGCGCCGAATCTAACACGCCAGCACCTTCCAAGAAGGTGATGAAGCCGCGACTCTCGGTATCCAGTCGCTGCTGTTCGATATCTGTGTAGACGCGCACAGGTCCGTCAGACCGGCCCTGCATCTCCGGCAGGTGACGTTGGCTTGCCAGGCCATCGAGCCAGTCGAAAGCCTTGCCGATTTCCCGGTCACTGAAGCCGGCCTCTGACAGGCTGGATTCTAAAGACGCCCGATCCGGATCATCTTCCGGCTCGTCATACATATAGTTTTCGAACAGGTACATCAGAACGTCAAGGACGTTTTCTTTCATTGCCATCCCTCGCCGGTGCGGCAATAGCCGCCACCCGGTCCAACCTGCACCAGGCCACCGAGTTCCAAAATCAGGAGCATGGAGGAAACCGATGCAGCCGTCAATCCAGTGGCATCGACCAGCAAATCCACCGGAAGTTCATCAAAGCCCACCGCGTCGTAGAGCGTCTTGTAGTCTTTGTCATACCGAAAATCGTGGTCTGGCGGCGTGGTTTTCGACGATCGTTCACGTTGTGGCGCAATCAGTACCCGACGCCTGCTGGCGGCAACGGCCTGGGCTCTGGGGCCTACTTCGGCCATCAGGTCAGCCCCATCTTCCACCAATCGAGCGCCTTGTTTGATCAGTCGATGGCACCCTCTCGCCAACGGATTGTCGATGGAGCCGGGCAGCGCGTACACGTCGCGACCTTGTTCGCCTGCAAGTCTGGCGGTAATCAAGCTGCCAGACTGAACACTGGCCTCGATCACCAGCACGCCCAGCGACAGCCCCGAGATCAGCCGATTGCGTTGGGGAAACGAGCGCTTGCGCGGCTCCCAGCCAGGCGGGAATTCGCTCACGATCAGGCCCTGATAAACGATCTCGCCGGCCAGCTGGACGTGGCGTGCCGGGTAGATGCGGTCCAACCCGGTGGCGGCGACCGCAATCGTCATTCCGCCAGCGTCTAACGCCCCCTGATGTGCCTCTCCATCAACGCCCAACGCCAAACCGCTGGTGACCACCAAGCCCTGGCTAGCAAGAGTCTGAGCGAACATACGGGCATGACGGCGGCCCCCTGCGGTGGGTTTGCGAGTGCCAACGATGGCAACCTGGGGTAGCCACAGCAGTTGTGGGTTGCCGCGACAAAACAACGCCAACGGTGGGTCGGCAATGTCATTGAGCTGAGGCGGATAGCGGTCATCCATGCAGGTAACAAGGTGGCAGTTGGGGAGATCGAGCCACGCGTCGTCGCCTGCTTGATGGGAGCGATCGTCGTCTTTTATCGCTTTCGCGACGGACGCACTGATGCCATACCTTGCCAGTTCGGAGGCGCTTGCGTTGAACAGTTGTTGTGCGCCACCGGCCTCACGCAGCGCATCAACGCCGGTACTGGCGCTCCCGGCAAACGCTCGAATAAGCCGAAGCCAGGTCGAAAGATCAGAGGAGACAGGCCGTTGCGAGGAATTTTCCATGGGCTGTGAAGGACCAATTACCGTGTTTGCAGTGATACGCGCGAGGTTGGCAGCGATCTTATCAGCGGAGCACCCTGGGTTGTGACCTGCAGCTGCACTTGATGATGAGGGCCTTGGCATCAACGCCGAGACTGGCTCCAGCGGTGGTCTTTAACGAAAAGGGGCGCTTGCGCGCCCCCGAATGGTCTGGTCGAAGACTGCCTTCAGGGCATTTTCAGCTTATCCAGTATCCTCACAGCCTGTTTGCCCCGCATGATCAGGCCATAGCTGACCCGCTCGTGGGATTTAAAGATCATCACGTGAGCTGAGTATTCGTCAGGTAGTTGGACACGGGCCTGCTTGCGCCGCTCTTTGGAGAAGAACGTTTTCACATCATCCCGAGGGTATTTGATTTCGTCGCGGATCAGGAAGCCTGGGCGGAAGGTGGCAAATACGTCGCCGTGCTCGATTCCGTCTTCCCAGCCCTTATTGATGGCAACGACCTGGGTGGGGCCGACGCCGAACAGGGCGTTGCTCAACGCAATCACCTGGGTGTTGTCAGGGACAGACTCAGGGGCGTGAGGATAGTATTCCAGGTCATAGTTTGCGGTAAACAGCGGGATAACGAGGTCACCCGGCAGTACTTCCAGCTCACTGGAGGTCAGCAGCAGCGTTGTCGGGTCATCCAAAGTCAGCACCTCAGCGGTTGCCGTCTGTACGACCTCGTAGCCCAGTATTCGGGTGTTTTTGTATTTGCCGCTCAATACTTTTTCGGTCCAGAAGCGGGACACAAAGTCGGCAATGGAGCGCTCCGCGGGATATTCCCAATCCCGGGTTTCTGGACGAAAAGACTCGGCCTTGTCATAGGGCCAAGTTTCCGGTGTCTCGCGAAACTCTACGGAAGGCCGCACAATCGCGTAAGACTCACCTACCGCTGCTCCCTCCAGGCCGCGGACATAGACCCGATGGCCTTCGGTGGCGGCCAGGTAAGATTCTTCCATGGCGACGACGTAGGGCAGGTTTTCCAGTTCAGCGGCATCCAGTATGGTGCGCTTGTCCAGGTAATGCCGGATGTCGTTGAGATTGATCGGTTCTATCGCTTCAGCCAGCGATGTTCGCCGAGGATGGGGCGACAGCTTGCGGCCTCGCCGCAGCGACAGGCGAGGCTCTCCGTCGATGTAGACCAGGTTGATTTCGTCCCCGGGATAGATGAGATGAGGGTTTTCAATCTGCGGATTGACCTGCCAGATTTCCGGCCAGAGCCAAGGTTTTTGCAGGAACCGATCGGAGATATCCCACAGGGTGTCACCCTTGACGACCACATAGCGGTCAGGGTGATCGTCTCTCAGTTCAACTTGAGCCGCGGCGCTCGCGCACAGCAGTGAACCGGCAATTATCGCAAGTAATGGTTTAAACATCGCGGCCAATGTGTTGATTCCCCAAAGAACTTAGTGTATCCGAATTTTGGTTTGCGGAAAACATCCGATAAACCGAGGGTTATTTCGCCTTCACAGACGGCGCACTTTCCCTGCGGTTATACTTTAAATACTGTTTGCCAGCACAAATATGAGATTCAGTTCATAGTTTCGTCCATTTCATGCCATTACTTAACATTATTGAGTTTCCAGACCCCCGTTTGCGCACCAAAGCGTTGCCAATTGAGAAAGTTGATGGGGAAATTGTCCAGTTAGCGAAGGATATGTTGGAGACCATGTATGCCGCTCCCGGCATCGGTCTCGCGGCCACTCAGGTCAATATCCATCGCCGGCTTGTGGTCGTGGACGTGTCAGACGACCGCGACAACCCCCACGTTTTGATCAATCCGGAGATTGTTGAGCAGGACGGCAAGCAGGTTTGTGAAGAAGGCTGCCTGTCCGTTCCTGGCATTTACGCGAAGGTTGATCGTGCAGACTGGATCAAGGTGCGAGCTCAGGATATCGATGGCGAAAGCCGGGTGCTTGAGGCCGATGATTTGCTGGCGGTGTGTATTCAGCACGAACTGGATCACCTCAACGGAAAGCTGTTTGTGGATTATCTGTCGCCGCTAAAGCAGGCACGGGTGCGCAAAAAACTGGAAAAAGCCCGGCGTCTGGAAGCGTCGGCCTGAAGACGCTGACATGAATATCGTTTTTGCCGGTACCCCGGAATTTGCTCTGCCTGCCCTGAAGGCGCTCACAGACAGCGAGCACCAGATCAGCGCGGTCTACACACAGCCGGACCGACCATCCGGGCGCGGTCGTAAACTGACCGCCAGTCCTATCAAAGCCTTCGCGCTGGACCAATGCCCCTCGGCTGATATTCGCCAACCGCTGTCGCTGCGCGGCGAGGACGCCGCCGAGTTGCTGGCTGACTTGAAGCCAGACCTTATGGTAGTGGCAGCGTACGGGTTAATTCTGCCCCGTTCGATTTTGTCTGTGCCGACGATGGGGTGCTGGAATATCCATGCGTCACTGCTGCCGCGTTGGCGCGGCGCGGCGCCGATTGCTCGGGCCGTGCTGGCGGGCGACTCCCAGACCGGGGTGTGCATCATGCAAATGGCCGCGGGTCTGGATACTGGTGATGTGCTGTCCCGCGCGGCCACGCCCATTGACCTAAACGACACTGCCGGCGACGTGCATGATCGGCTTGCCACCATGGGAGCTGAGCTGCTGATGCAGACACTTGAGTCACGCCATACGCTCAGGCCTCAGCCCCAGAACGATGCCGAGGCCACCTACGCGAGCAAGCTGGAAAAAAATGAAGCGAACCTGGATTTCAGCAACAGCGCAGTGGAGATTGAGCGCCGTATCCGAGCCTTTAACCCATGGCCCGTGGCCCGATTCAAGTTTAACGGCCAGTGGTTGCGGGTGTGGGCGGGAGAGGCGATTGATGGCGTTACCGATACCCCGGGCACCGTGGTGGCCAGTGGTGCCGAGGGTATTGATCTCGCAACCGGCGAAGGCGTGTTGCGCATCACAAAAATTCAACGACCCGGTGGTAAGGCGCTGCCAGTGGCCGCATTTTTGAACGCCGTTGAGATGCCAGTTGGGGCCCGATTGGAACTGTCGGAAACTGGAAAATCCCCTGAATAAGGGCGCCGCTGGGGGCCGACCTAAGCATCGCGCAAACGCCAAGCGCGGCTCAGGTGGCCAACTGAACAGCCGAGCTCAGGCAGCGTTGCAGGTACAGCGTGTACTGGAAGGTCATTCGATGAGCGATCTTCGTCCGGAACCTTCTGGCCCAAACGACGCGTTGTCTCAGGCCTTGGTTTACACCACGTTGAGACACCTGAGTCTACTGCAGGCAACGCTAGCTCAATACCTGGACAAGCCGATCCGTGCTCGAGAGGGCGACCTTAAATGCCTACTGTTGGTGGGGCTTGCGGAAATTACCTGGTTTGCCACGCCCCGTCACGCGGTGTTGGATGAAACGGTGAAAGCCAGCGTCCAGATGGGTAAAACCTGGGCCCGTGGTTTGGTGAACGCGGTTCTGCGTAATCATCTCCGAGCAGGGCCACCGGACGATAGCGAGATGAAGGCATGCATTTCCGAGGCGTCGGTTCGCCACAGTCACCCGCAGTGGCTGGTTGATGCGCTGATCCAGGCTTGGCCGGAACGTTGGTCCGATATTCTTGAAGCTAACAATCGGCAAGCACCCATGACGCTTCGGGTAAACCTGAGTCGTATCAGTCGGGACAAATATCTGCAACAGCTGGCTCAGTCAGACATTGTCGCGCGGCCGCTGCCGCTGGCCAAAAGCGCGCTAGTGCTGGATCAACCGATGGCGGTTTCCGATCTGCCAGGTTTTGCTGATGGCCTGGTCAGCGTACAGGATGAGGCGGCCCAACTCGCGGCTGAATTGCTGGATGCGCAAGGTCCTATGACCGTGCTGGACGCCTGCGCTGCTCCCGGCGGCAAGACGGCTCATCTGCTGGAGCGTGATCCACAGCTTGCGCTTACAGCGATGGATATTGACCCACGGCGCTGTCAAAAAATCACCCAAACCTTGGATCGGCTGGGATTGAAAGCCAAGGTGGTTGTTGGCGACGCAGTGAACGTGGAAGGTGAGGCGTTTGATCGCATTTTGCTGGATGCACCCTGCTCCGCCAGCGGTGTTATTCGCCGTCATCCAGATATCAAATGGCTGCGTCGAGCGGATGATATTGACTCGCTTCGCGATCAGCAAGATCGACTACTGACGTCCCTTTGGCCACGCCTTAAGCGCGGTGGACGGTTGCTCTATGCAACATGCTCTTTGCTACCAGCGGAAAATCACTCGACAATAGCGGCTTTTAGCGCGGCTCATTCTGATGTCAGGGTATTGCCTCTGACGCTGACCAGCGGCGTTGACACGGGGTGGGGGCATCAGCTTCTTCCAGGTCAGGACGGTACCGATGGGTTTTTTTACGCGCTGTTGGAAAAAATCTAAGACCAGTTCATTGGTCGCGCTGGCGCTCTTGTCGCTGCTCATTGTGAGCTTGACGGGGTGTTCAGGGGCCACTGCAGAATCGGAGCCATCCATCACCTTGACCTCTGCCACCGTGCCGGCGCTGCACTCCAATCAGGGAGCGGAGCTCACCTTTGACCACAAGTTTTCTGCAGATGTTCTGGACGCGCTGCGACATGGCGTGCCCGTCACCCTGCAATGGCAGATAGAACTGCGTAAACCCCGGGCCATACTGTGGGACGCGTTGCTGTGGAGCCAATCCCAAGAACGTCAAATCAGCTATCGGTCACTGTCGCGTCGGTTCACCTTGAGTTTGCCTGCCAGCGACGTGGCCACCAGTTTTATTGATTTTCCCGCCCTGCTTGGGGCCCTTAATCAGCTGCAAACCGCGCGTGCTCCGGATCAGTTCGCGGCTGAGGGCGGCTACTATCGGGTGCGCGAGCGATTGGTCATTTCGCGCCTGCCGCCGGCCTTGCGCTTATCGTCCTATCTTTCGGACCAATGGCGCATGGACACCGGTTGGGTGCCTGTTGCAGGCGAGAGTCCATGAGTCGCCGTCCGGTGGCGCGGTTTTTTCAGCGCACCCTGCCAATTGCGTCGGTGTTGGCGCTGCTTTTTATTGCCCTGTATTCCGCTGGTGACGCAACTCAAGGCGACAGCACCTGGAGTCAGTACTACCAGTGGATTTTTCCCGTTGCGGGCATTGCGCTATTTGTGTTGGCCGTCGCCGTGCTGTGGCGACTGATCAACCTGGTGCGGCGGCGCCGGGCCGGCCACCCTGGGGCCCGACTGACTCAACGTATGGTGCTGATGTTTGTGGCCTTGGCCGTGCCCCCGGCCCTGATTGTCTACTGGTTCTCGGTGGATTTTCTCAATCGCAGCATTGATCAGTGGTTCGATGTTGACGTTGCCACGGCGCTGGAAGACGCCCAGGCCATTGGGGTTCGATTTCTGGAACTGCAAAAAATCGAAAAAAATAATTTGACGGCCAGAATGGCGCAAAGACTGGCCGATATTTCCAACGATGATCTGGCCTCGCCTCTGCGCGCGCTGGTGGCGGAAGGTGACGCCCTGGAGATGACCGTGCTGGGCAACACCGGTCGGGTGATTCGCACCAGCAGCCGCGATCTCGGCCGGTTTACCGCGGACCTACCCAGCGACCTGCAGCTGCTGCAGGCTCGTCAGCGTGGCAGTTTTGTGGACTACGAGCCCAACATGGAAGAAGACGGGTCACTGCAGGTGCGCGTCCTGCATGCCATTCCGGATCGCGGATTGGGGCCGGAGCGGGTTTTGCAGGGGATCTTCGAGGTGCCTCAGGGCTTTGATGAACAGGCAAGTAATGTCGAACTGCAGTACCTGCGCTACCAGTCGCTGAAGTTTCAGCGCAAAGCGCTGAAACAGGCCTTTGTGTTGATCCTGTCTATGGTGCTGACGTTAAGCGTTCTCCTGGCACTGCTGCTAGCCTTCAATACGGCACGCCGTCTGGTGCACCCGATCAGTAATCTTGCGGAGGCCACCCGAAGCATTGCCGGGGGCGATTACCAGCGCCGTCTGCCCGTTCCAAGCAACGACGAGCTGGGTTTCCTGGTCCAGTCTTTCAACTTGATGACCGAGGAAATTGAGCGTTCAACTGATGAAGCCAGCCGATCCCGCCGTGAGGCCGAAGCCCGACGAGATTTTCTGGAAACCGTGCTTGGCAGTTTGACCTCCGGCGTCATTACCCTCACCAGCAGCGGGGTTATTCAAGCCGTCAACCAGGCTGCCCAGGATATATTGGGTGTTGATGACAACACGCTGCGTGAGCGTACCCTGAGCGCGGTGGCGAAAGACCACCTGTGGTTAACCCCGCTGGCCGATCTGGCCGTTCGAAACGCTCAAACTTCTCATCGCTGGCGGGAAGAAATCACCCTGGAAGGTGAGGGCGATGAGTTGGTTTTAACCTGCCGCGGTGCCCGTTTGCCAATGCCTGACGACAGCGTCGGCACCGTGCTGGTGTTTGAAGACATGACCGATCTTGCCAGAGCCCAGCGCGAAGCCGCCTGGGGTGAGGTTGCAAGGCGCCTGGCCCATGAGGTGAAAAACCCACTGACTCCAATACAGCTGTCAGCCGAACGTCTAAGGCATAAATACCTGGGTAAGATGCCCGAAAAAGATGCGGAAGTTCTGGACCGCGCAACCCGTACCATCGTCAGCCAGGTAGAAGCCTTGAAGACCATGGTCAATGCTTTCAGCGACTACGCCAGGGCTCCCACGCTGCAGCTTGAACCCCTGCGCCTCAGCGAGCTGGTTGAGGAGATGATGGAGTTTTATCAGGCCGGCGATCGAAAAATGAGTCTTACCTGTGAGTGGATGGAGCAAGAGCCGCGAGTATTTGCCGACCGCCTGAGGCTCAGGCAGCTGCTGCACAATTTGATCAAGAATGCTCAGGAGGCTAATGACGCCGGCGCTCTCAAGCTCAATGCTGCCAGTCATCTGGAGTGGCAACGTGGCGCTGCGACCCTATGTTTGAGTTTGCGCGACAATGGCCCGGGATTGCCGCCGGATATCCAGGACAAGATGTTTGAGCCTTATGCCACCAGCAAGAGTCGCGGCACCGGCATTGGTCTGGCGATTGTGAAAAAAATTGCCGAAGAACACGGCGGCGACATTAGCGCCCGCAATGCGGAGAAGGGCGGAGCCGTGTTTGAGCTGCGCTTGCCGGTAGAGGTTGCTGAGCTCGCCAGCGCGCCGCCTGAACAATCCCAAATTTCTTCGAATTGATGCAACAGGTCACAAGCTGACGGCGGCGGTATACTGTGGGTCGAAGCCACCCATGCCCATGCAGATTATGACCAGTGTTTTTAGTGCGAACACATCCATGCGCCACTCACCTATGACGGCTACAGGGAACTAAGCAACAATGTCCACAGGACACATCCTGGTCGTGGACGACGAGCCCGATATCAGGGATCTGGTCACCGACATATTGGCTGATGAAGGGTTTTCCGTCTCCAGCGCGGCAGATGCTGAGCAGGCCCGTGAGGCCCGTCGTGCGTCGCGACCGGATCTCGCCCTGCTGGATATCTGGATGCCCGGTACCGATGGCATTAGTCTACTGCGCGAATGGGGTGAGGGAGGCGCTTTACCGTTTCCCGTCATCATGATGTCCGGGCACGGGTCGGTAGAAACTGCGGTAGAGGCCACCAAACTGGGGGCCTACGATTTTATCGAGAAACCTGTCTCACTACCCAAGCTGCTGCTAAGCGTGGAGCGGGCGTTGGAGGCCGGTAGCCTCAAACGTGAAAACGAAGGTTTGCGCCAACGTCTGGCTCCGGCAGTCGAGCCGGTGGGCGTTAGCGCCGCCATGCAGCAGCTGCGCGAACAGCTGGAGCGGGTTGCCCGGCACGATACCTGGGTGCTGATCAGCGGCGAGGCGGGTGTCGGCAAGGCCACTGTTGCTCGTTACCTGCACACGGTCAGCAATCGTGCTCAGGAGCCTTTCGTGGAACTGAATGTCGGCAATATTGCGGCTGAAAATTCAGAACGAGAAATTTTTGGCCAAGAAACCGATGGCCAAATCAACTACGGCAGACTTGAGCAAGCCAACGGCGGCACGTTGTTCGTTGATGAGGTGTCCGACATGAGCGAGGACACTCAAACCCGCCTTTCCAGCGCGTTGACCAGCGGTCAGGTGACCCGCCTGGGCGGCACTGAGCCGGTGACCATCGATGTTCGAGTGATCGCTGCAACGCGGCGCGATTTGGAACGAGAGGTCAAAGAGGGACGCTTTCGCGAAGATCTTTACTATCAGCTGAACGTGGTTCCCTTAACCGTGCCGCCGCTGCGGGATCGGCCGGAGGACGTGCCTGAGCTGCTGCGTTTTTATACCGAGTATTTTCCCAGTCGAGAAAAGCTCCCTTACCGCCATTTCGCCGTGGCTGCGCAAAACAAGCTGCGCAACCATCGCTGGCCCGGCAACGTACGAGAATTGAAAAACCTGGTGCAGAGACTGCTGATTCTCGGCGCTGGCGACATTGAAGCCGATGAGGTCGAGGCGGCGCTGGGCGCGGTGACCGAGACGCCGGGAAATCAGCTGTTGGCGGATGTGAATTTCTCTTTGCCGCTGCGTGAATCCCGGGAGCAATTTGAGCGGGCCTATTTGGTCTATAAGCTCAAAGAGGCTCAGGGCAGCGTCGGCCGACTGGCCAAGGCGGCGGGAATGGAGCGCACACACCTCTATCGCAAATTGCGCGCTCTCAACATCGACCCGAAGCGGCTCAACGAATGAAAATCATGATTCTGGGTGCGGGTCAGGTCGGCTCGTCGGTGGCGGCCAGCCTGTCACGAGAAGAAAACGACATTACGGTGGTGGATACAAACGCTCAGCGTTTGGGCGAGCTGCAAGATAAGCTGGATATCCGCGGCGTGCTGGGCAACGCCTCCCACCCCAAGGTACTGATCCGGGCCGGTGCCGAAGATGCCGATATGGTGGTGGCGCTGACCAACAGCGATGAAATTAACATGGTGGCCTGTCAGGTGTGCTACACCATCTTCCATACACCCACCAAAATTGCCCGAGTGCGGGCCGCCGAATATCTGGACTACCCCGAGCTTTTTTCTGGTGAAAACTGCCCGGTGGACGTATTGATCAGCCCGGAAAAACTGGTGACCGAACACGTCAAGCGACTGATCGAGTATCCTGGTTCACTGCAGGTGTTGGATTTCGCTGACGGTCGGGCACAGATTGTGGCGGTGGCCACCGTTGAAGGCGGTGCCCTCACCGGGCACAAGATTTCCGAACTGCGCAAGCTGTTGCCGGACGATATTGAAATTCGAGTCGCCGCTATCTTCCGAGAAGAAAAAGCCCTGATACCCAAGGGCGATACCATCATGATCCCGGGTGATATTGTTTTCTTCCTGGCCGCGCGTAACCACATCCTTCGAGTAATGGCGGAAATTCGTAAGCTTGAACAGCCCGCGAGGCGAGTGCTGCTGGCGGGCGGTGGCAATATTGGCGCGTCCCTCGCCGCGGTGTTGGAAGAAGAAGATTACCTGGTCAAGCTGGTAGAACGCTCTCGAGAGCGGGCCAAGTACATTGCGGAAAGTCTGGAAAAAACCATTGTTCTGGTCGGCGACTGCGCGGATGAAGATCTGTTGCGGGAAGAAAACATCGACCAAACCGATATGTTTTGCGCCCTGACCAATGACGATGAGGCCAACATACTGTCGTCCATGCTGGCTAAGAAAATGGGCGCCAGGCGAGTGATCTCACTGGTTAACCGCGCGTCTTACGTGGACATGATGGAAGCGGGCACCATCGATATCGCTCTGTCGCCGCAGCAAATTACCATTGGCGCATTGTTAACTCACGTCCGCCGTGGCCACATGGTTAAAGTGCATTCGCTGCGCCGGGGCGCGGCTGAAGCCATCGAGGCGGTGGCTCATGGGGATAACCGAACTTCCCGAGTGGTGGGCCGTGCGGTGGAGGAAATTCCTCTTCCTGAGGAGGTCACCATAGTGGGCATTGTGCGCGGCGAATCGCTGATTATTGCCCACCACGATGAGGTGATTGAACCGGAAGACCACGTCATCTTGCTGGTGCTCAACAAGGCCGGGCTGGGTGAAGTGGAACAACTGTTCCAGGTTGGCGCCACCTTCATCTGATGGCCGTTACTAACGTTCGATTTCAGTCCATCCAGCGCATCGTGGGTGTGCTGCTGGTGCTGTCCAGCGTCACCATGGTGCCGCCGGCACTGGTGGGCTGGTTTTACGCTGACGGCAGCACCACCGCCTTTCTTGAAGGGTTCGCCTTGGTATTAGTGCTGGGCGCAGCATGCTGGTTTCCCGTTCGCCACGTTCGCCGTGAGCTGCGTATCCGCGATGGGTTTGTGGTGGTGGTGGCCTGCTGGATGGTGCTGGGGCTGGCCGGTTCCGTGCCGCTGTTTCTGTCCAGCCAGCCTGAACTGAGCCTGACCGACGCGGTTTTTGAATCCATGTCCGCGCTGACAACTACCGGCGCAACGGTTCTCACCGGCATTGATTTTCTTCCCAAAGGAATCCTTTTTTACCGCCAGCAGCTGCAGTGGTTGGGCGGTATGGGAATTATTGTTTTGGCCGTAGCAGTGCTGCCCATGCTGCGCATTGGCGGCATGCAGCTGTATCGAGCGGAAACCCCCGGGCCGATGAAGGACAACAAGCTCACCCCGCGCATTGCCGAAACCGCGAAGGCACTGTGGAACCTGTATTTGTGGATTACCGTCACCTGCGCACTGGCCTACTGGATCGCCGGTATGACAATTTTTGACGCCGTGGGCCACGCCTTTTCCACCGTTGCTATCGGCGGATTTTCCACCCACGATCTCAGCATCGGTTACTTCAACAGCCCCACCATCGAAGTCATCTGCATGACCTTCATGTTTGTGGCGGGGATTAATTTTGCGCTGCACTTCATGGCTTGGCGTCGAGCCAGTATGTCGCCTTATACCGGTGATCCAGAATTAAAGGCGTACATCGCTCTGTTAGTTGGGGCCACGGTTTTTTGTACCTGGCAGCTGTGGAGCCACAGCGTATATCCCGACGCCCTGCAGGCACTGCGTTACGGCATGTTCCAGGTGATTTCCATCGCGACCACCGCCGGCTTCGCCACTGACAGTTTTTACCTTTGGCCAGCGACGCTACCGCTGCTGTTATTACTGCTGAGTTGTATCGGCGCCTGCGCCGGTTCTACCGGTGGCGGCATGAAAGTGATTCGGGTGCTGCTGCTGTACAAGCAAGGCTGGCGGGAGATGATCAGGCTGGTGCATCCCAGCGCGCTGGCGCCAGTAAAGCTGGGCAATCGCAGCGCGTCAGAAAAAGTGATTCAGTCTGTGTGGGGGTTTTTCTCCGTCTACGTGCTCTGTTTCTGTGTCATGTCGCTGCTGCTGACCGGGTTTGGCGTTGATCTGGTCACCGCCGTGTCGTCGGTGCTGTCCTGCATGAACAACCTGGGTCCTGCCCTGGGCCAGGCCGGCCCCCACTACGCCGATTTGGCAGACCCGGCCAAGTGGATTTTGAGCCTAGCCATGATTATGGGGCGACTGGAACTGTTTACGCTGTTGATTTTATTTACGCCGGTGTTCTGGCGGAACTAACTTTTCCTGCTGACAACGGTTACCAGTCCGTTGGTCACCTGCAGATCGACACCGGTGAATCCAGCGGCTCTCAGCTGCGACTCTACCCAGTCTGGTGACAAACGCAGTTTCCGGTAGAAACTTTTCTTGAGCTCCCAGGTTCCGGCGACAGAAGTGTAGACGAGGTCATGGACTTTGACCTGCTCCTGCTCGTACTCAAGGAAACAGGTGAAAATCGTTTGAGAATCCTGTTTCACCGGGATAAACCGATCCAGGTCGGTGAGTTCAAAGGACATGTCGCGGAAGGTTAGAACGAACTGGCCCGATTTTTCGAGTTGCTGATATACGTCGCACAACAACCTGCTCACATCGGCTTTTGTGGGCAGGTGCAGGAGGGTATCGGTCATGCACACGGTCAATTCGCAGTGGCTTTCGACGTGCTGGCTGAAATGCAGCAGGTCGTCACAATGGGTCACCACGCGGTCAGTGGTGTCGTTGGCCCGCAGTTCGTCTAGTAGCTTCTGATCAAGGTCGATTGCCGTGACGTTAAAGCCTCGTTCGGACAGTGGAATGCTCTGAAACCCACAACCAGCGCCCAAATCCACCGCGGTTTTTGATCCCGTCGGGTGCAGCTTCAAACGGTCAAAAAACTCGTGATTGCTTTTTAGCTGGGTTTCGAACCCGCCTTGCATCCAGGAATAAACGTCTGACAGAACGTCTCGATAGTGATTTTCTGAAGTTGCCATGCAGTGCGCCGAAAATGCCCGTCAAGAGGTTGGCTACACTAGGTAATCTGTTATGCCCTGTCTACCGTTGCAGAAGCCAGTTGTGGCTTGGGTTTGAAGGCGCCGGCGCCCATTGGTAGAGCTGACTCAAGGCGATGCAGAGATATCAAATCGCAAACGGCTTTGGATGCGCCAGTAAGGGTAAACGGCGTGCCGCGGGCGATAGCTGCAACGTAGCCCGCCACCAGCACCGCCAGCGCTGCGGTATCGATGAACTCAACCTGAGAGAGGTCAATTTCAACGGCCTGAAATCGCTCCTGCGACCCACGCAGCACATGACCTAAGTAGGACGACTCATGCCGGGTGAGGCGTTGACGGCAAACGATGTTTAGTGCTGGGCACCGGTTAGGACCGCTTTGGGAAATCACGATAGTCATGGTGGCTCGGGTCGCCTTGGGCGCCTGTGAAACAGAACACCTGTAAGACGCCTGAAGGAAGATAATCCTTCAAAAACCTCCTGGCGATATGACCAATAACCTCTGCGGTTATTGTTCGGTCAGCCGTTTTACGCTGTAGTTCGCTGATGAAATTTCTGGCAACCACAGGGTTTGTGCTGGTCGGGTTAATCAACCTGGCTCCAGTGGTGGGCGTGCTGGGTGTGTCCCAGCTAGCCCGCCTTTACGCAGTGGACATCGCTCATAACGATATCGCGCTGTTGCTAATGCACAGAGCGGTCTTGCTTGGGATTGTCGGCGCGTTGCTGGTGGCGGCCGGATTTATCCCTTCACTGCGCAATGCAGCAGTGATCGCCGGCGCAATCAGCATGGGTGTGTATGTCCTATTGGTATTTGTTGGCGGTGTGGACAATACCCATCTCGTGAAAATCGCCTGGATCGACGTCGGCGCTCTGGGAGTTCTTGGTATCGCCGGCTTATTGCACCTGAAATCAAGCTAGCAGTTCATTTATCCGCACCGCCCGAGCAATTTCTTTGGCCCAAAGAACAATGGATTGGGCGTTAGGGTGGTAGCCGTCTTCAGCAAAATTTTCCGGTTGAGTATCGATCTGCGTGGCCAGGAAATCCCAGTTAAGACTACTCGCCAGGTATTGTCCCGCATGTTGGAACGCTTTGGCGCGTTGCCCAATGACCCAGCGCAATGGCTGAGGTAGGCGCGGAAACTGCCACATGGGTGGTACACCCAGAAGGATCACCTGGGCATCCGGTGAGTGCTTTTCCACCCCTTCGGCTAAACGTTCCAGGTCTTGGCCAAATTTGACCAGGCTTACCAGGCCGGTCACATCGTTAACGCCTACAGAAATCACGATAAGGTCATAGGGTTCGGGAGCCAGCTCAGTCAGCAGCCGGTCGGCAACTTTGCTCGCGGTGTATCCACTGCGACCAACCGCATGCCAGCTGACGCCCCCCTTATCAGAGTTCAAACGAGTGCTAACCGCTTCTGCCAGTTGCGCCGTCAGCGATTCACTGCGGTGCTCCGTGCCCACGCCGTCGATGATGGAGTCACCCAATCCCAAAATGCGAAACGAAACCGGCGAACGCGTTTGCCCGAGCCCGGGTCCTGGCGCACCGGGCAGCGTTTCAGTGGAGCGTCTGAGCCACAGGGCCTGGGCTAAAACCAACGGAAAGCACAGCCAAAATACGCTCACGTGCAATAAAGCTTGAAACACGTCACCACCCTCGTTGAGATCAGCGGCGAATTCTACCCCGATTGGGCCAAATAAACGCCATCACGCTGCACTGACACGACCCTCATACACTAGCGCCATGAACGTATTAATCATTGGAAGCAGTGGCGGCATTGGTAAGGCCCTGGCGCAGCAGGTTCAACGCCGCTGGCCCGATGCAAACCTAATCTGCGCATCGCGCAGCGGCGATGAAGGCAGTCATCTAATCGACCTGACCCGCGAGGACAGCGTCGCGGCTGCGGCCGCCTCAGTTGCCGGTCAGGTAGATCAGCTGCACTGGCTCATCAACGCGACAGGCACGCTGCACGGCGACTCCTGGCAGCCAGAAAAACAGCTCAAAGACCTCAACCAAAATGCGATGACCGCCCTGCTGAACATCAACACCGTGGGCCCCATGCTGCTTGCTCGTTATTTCGTGCCGCTGCTAACCCACAATGCCGCCAGCGTGTTTGCCACGCTGGCCGCCCGAGTTGGCAGCATCAGCGACAACCGCAAAGGCGGCTGGTACAGCTACCGTATGTCCAAAGCCGCCTTGATCATGGGTATCCGAACGTTGGCCATCGAGAGCGCTCGCCGAGCCCCGAATCTGGCCTGTGTGGCTCTGCACCCAGGCACGGTGGCCACCGATCTGTCTGCTCCGTTCCAACGCCACGTTCCTGACGCTCAGCTGTTCACCCCGGAACGATCCGCCAACCACCTTCTGGACGTGATCCAAACCCTGACCCCAGAACAATCCGGCAAACACATAGCGTGGGACGGCAAAGAGATCCCAGAATAACCTCTTAATAACGCCGACCGACAGACTCAATGAAAGTCGCGGCGAACAATGGGAGAGGACGCGGTCCGAATAGGTCCATGAATCGGAGTAAAACGGGCCGCAGGGAGTCATCCGATTCATGGACCTATTCGGACCGCGTCCTCGGGGATAGCGGGTTGGTTCTAACGCAAGTCGTCAGAAGTATTGGCTTTGATCCGGCGGCGGCTGTCATAGGGCCTTTGAAGGAATGGCTCCCAGAGAGGCTGCGCCCCGGTCACTTTCGGGCTGCAAATCCACGCTCATCCGCAGCTTGTGCCCATCGCCATCGTCAAATAGCTTTGCTATTTTCCTCTGTCGATAGCCCCAATCTGCGGCGATCGTGAATCTTCGCCGTCGAAAGTGACCGGCGCGCAGCCTCTATGATCCGCTTAACTTCCTTCAAAGGCCCTATGACAGCCGCCTCGTCTTAGGAGTACTTCGGTTCTCTTGCGTCGGTAGAGATGGGAATTAGTGGGTCACAGTTCTTCTAGGTTGGCATAACTCATCACCAGCCATTTGCGTCCGTCTTGCTCGAAATTGACCTGTACCCGAGCGTGGTCGCCGGCGCCTTCAAAATCCATCACCATGCCTTCACCGAAGGTTTTGTGGCGTACCCGGGTGCCAAGGGCCAGACGAGGGCCCGGTTCTTCCAGTGGCGTGTGCAGGCGGGCAGGTGCAGGCCCTTTTGGGAGGCTCGCGCGGGGGCGAACCTCGTGAATCAGTTCTTTGGGAAGTTCGCTTAAGAATCGCGAGGGGCGCTGGAAGTTGTGGCTGCCGTGCCAGCGGCGGGATTCCGCATGGGTAATCACCAGGTGTTCCATGGCGCGGGTGATGCCGACGTAGCAGAGGCGGCGTTCTTCCTCCATTCGGCCGGACTCTTCAGCGGCGCGCTGGTTGGGGAACAGGCCTTGCTCCATCCCGACGAGGAACACCAGGGGGAACTCCAGACCTTTGGCGCTGTGCAGGGTCATCAGCTGAACACAGTTTTCCCAGGCCTCCGCCTGGCCTTCGCCGGCTTCAAGTGCTGCGTGGGCAAGGAAAGACTCAAGACGGCTTAATCCCGCATCTTCGTCATCGGGAGGCAGCGCAAAGCCGCGCCCGGCGTTCACTAGTTCCGACAGGTTTTCCCGCCGGCCCTCCAGTTTGTCTGACGGTTCTTTTTCATAGTGCACAATCAGGTTGGTGGCTTTGGTGACGTGGGAGATCTGGAATTCCAGCTCCTGATCGCCGCAATCGTCCTGCATGGTTTCGATCAGATCCAAAAAGCGCTTCAGCGCGCTTGCGGCGCGGCCGTTAACGCCCTCCTCAATGATCAGCACTTGGGCAGCACGCCAAAGAGAGCAGTCTCGGTCGCGAGCGGTTTCTCGCACGATGGCCACGGTGCGTTCGCCAATGCCCCGGGCCGGCACGTTCACCACACGGTCAAACGCGGTGTCGTCGTCGCGGCTGGCCAGCAGTCGCAGGTAGGCCAGAGCATCTTTGATTTCGGCCCGCTCGAAGAATCGTAATCCGCCGTAAACCCGGTACGGAATGCGCTGGTTCACCAGCACTTCCTCGAACAGGCGGGACTGGGCGTTGGAGCGATAAAGCAGGGCAATTTCGTTGGCGTCGCGACCTTCTTCCAGCCAGCGCTCAATCTCTCCAATGACGTAGCGCGCCTCGTCGTGTTCGTTGTGGGCCGCATACATCTGGATGCGTTCGCCCTCGGCGCCAGCCGTCCACAGATTTTTGCCCAGCCGACCGTCGTTATTGGCAATCACCGCGTTGGCGGCATTCAAAATGGTGGCGGTGGAGCGGTAGTTTTGTTCCAGCCGACGGGTGCCCACGTTGGGGAATTCGCTGGTAAAGCGCTGCATGTGTTCTACTCTGGCGCCGCGCCAGCCGTAGATGGATTGGTCGTCATCTCCCACCACAAAGGCATTGCCGGTATCGCCGGCAAGCACTCTTACCCAGGCGTACTGGATGGCGTTGGTGTCCTGAAATTCGTCCACCAGAATCTGCCGAAAGCGCTCCTGATAATGGGCCAGAACGCTGGGGCGATTCAGCCACAGTTCGTGGGCTCTGAGCAGCAGCTCAGCAAAATCTACCAGGCCCGCCCGCTCGCAGTAGTCCTCATACGTTTGATACACATCGCGCATGCCTCGGGCGATGGGGTCCTCACCCACCTCTATGCTCTTGGGGCGCTGGCCCTCGTCTTTGCGGTCGTTGATGTACCACTGAGAGCGTCGGGCGGGCCAGCTGGCCTCATCCAGGTCCAGGTCTTTGTTGACCCGTTTGATGAGTCGGAGCTGGTCGTCAGAGTCCAGAATTTGAAAGGTTTGGGGTAGGCCCGCGTCCTCGTAATGCATGCGCAAGAGTCGGTGGGCGATGCCGTGGAATGTGCCAATCCAGGTGCCTCGACTGGGGCCACCCAGCAGAGACTCGCAGCGCTGGCGCATTTCCGCCGCCGCTTTGTTGGTAAAGGTGACTGCCAGCACGTTGAACGGCGAGTAGCCCATCACCTCGATAAGCCAGGCAATGCGGTGCACCAGCACGCGGGTTTTGCCGCTGCCGGCGCCTGCCAGTACCAGGTAGTTGCCCGCTTCGCCCGTTACCGCTTCGCGCTGGGCTTCGTTCAGTTCGTCCAGTAAATGAGAAACGTCCACAGTGTGTCAGCAGCGCGTGGGCGCTGCTCCCCCTGTTGTCCGGTGGGTCAAATCAGCCAGGCCTGGGTCTGGGATTTCTGCTTGGCTAACGATCGCAACAACAGTGCCAAATCTGAGCAAGACATGCGCTGCAGGGTGGGTAACTCCACCTGCTGAACCCGTTCGATCAAAGAAATCAGCTGAGTTTTGGTGAGCTCGTCGATGGATAAGGCGATCTTGTCTCGGTCTGGTGGGGGGAACAGGTCGTTGAATATGGCCTCGTCAGCCAATCCCGCCTTTTTGTCGATTTTGTAACGTCTTAGCTGTGTGTCGCTTAGCGGTACGGCAATGATGGCATCGTCCGTAGTTAAGCGATGGCGCCAGTTGCGCACGGCCATGAGGTGCCCATCGGAGACCCGACGGGTAAATATTTTCTGGGCGCGAGGTGTTCTGGGGCTGCTCATTGCCTACGTATTTTACCAGCGCACAGCGGCGAATACGCGACGTGATCGAGAAAAACCTGGCAGTTTTTGTAAGAAACTGCCTCAAATGTTGCCGGTCAGGGTTGTCGCCGGCGGGGAGATCCAGCAAAACCCTCAGGCCCCTCGCCATCCCGCGTGGGCCGGGGCGCTTCCAGAACGGCCTTAGCCCGCTGCGAAGTAGCGATCGAAAACGCTGTAAACCAAAATGATGGTGGTCATGACTGGCGCAACAAATCTCACCATCCACATTAAGAATCCGGCCAGCGCTTTGTCTTCGTCATCCAGCTGGTCTTCAAGGATGGCCCGCTTCAGTCGCCAACCCACAAACAACACAATCAGCAGCGCTGACAGCGGCAGCATGATGGGCGCGGTTAATCCCTGATCGAGAAAGTCCAA
Source organism: Lysobacterales bacterium (assembly GCA_045106555.1). Lineage (GTDB taxonomy): Bacteria > Pseudomonadota > Gammaproteobacteria > Xanthomonadales > SZUA-38 > JANQOZ01. The sequence continues at coordinate 188,565 of JBGCET010000020.1, forward strand.
GAAGTTCAGGCTATAGAGACAGCCGCCGCCAACGGCCAGCATGCCCACGCCGCAAATGATGGCGGCTCGGGCTTTGGGCATATTGAACTGTTCTGACAGATGGGCTACCGAGGGTTCTAGCAGCGAGATTGCTGAGGTTAGGGCGGCGAAAAAGGCCATGCAGAAAAAGGCGGCGCCCATCAGATTGCCGCCGGGCGTTGAAATCAACGCGGTGGGCAAGGTTTGGAAAAACAGCCCTGCGCCAGCCTGGAAATCCAGCCCATGCTGAAACACGATAGGAAATATGGCAAAGCCGGCAATCAGCGCAACTGCGGTGTCGCTGAGCCCGATGATGAGGGCTGAGCGCGGAATACTGATGGAGCGAGGCAGGTAACTTCCGTACGTGACCAAGATTGCTGCGCCCACGCCCAGGGAGAAAAACGCCTGCCCCATGGCACGCACGGCCACATCGCCATTGATGGCGGAAAAGTCCGGGCGAAACAAAAAGCTGATCGCCTGAGAGGTACCGCCAGAGGCCCAGCCGGTAATGCAGCTGTACAGCGCCAGTGCCACCAACAGAACAAAAAACAGTGGCATCAGCACCTTGGATGCCAGCTCCAGCCCTTGATTGACGCCCCGGGATACCAGCCAGATGGTGAGGCCGGCAAACAGCGCAAACCAACCTAATAGCTCGTTCGGATTGGTGATCATCTGACTGAACTGGCCGGCCACCTCAGTGGGTGACTGTCCATCAAACGCGCCGGTAATAAAGCGCGGAATGTAAGCCAGGACCCAGGCCGCCACCACGCAGTAGAAGCTCACAATAATAAAACTGGCAATCAGCCCAACCCACGCGCCGGAGCTCCAGAATGCGGAAACGCCACTGCGGCTGGCAAGGTCCGCCTCGCTGTTGACCGCGCTACGGGCCTGGCCGGCCCGGCCGATAAGAAATTCGCTCATCATGGCGGGAATGCCAATGAGCAGCACGCAAAGTAGATAAATGCCAATGAACGCGCCGCCGCCATTAGCGCCCGCTTCGGCCGAAAAGCGCCACAGGTTACCCAGGCCAACGGCACTGCCGATGGCGGCCATGGTGAAGGCCATTTTGGAAGACCATTGGGCCGTTGCTGCTTGAGTCATGGTGAGGTCCTTGGTTAGTGCCAGTTGGGGGCTAGGGCGTCGGGATCTACGGTGAGCCTTCGGTTTTGGGGATCGATGACCAGTTTGCCGGGGTAGGACAAACAGCGTTCGCCGTCACCCATCTGCTGCATCTGGTTCATCAGTAATGCAACGCCCTCAGGCACCAGCGGATAGTGATGTTCAATCCGGGTGAGAGCACCGTCGGCACCCTGCCAGGCCACAGTGAAGGCAATGGAACCCAGATCAGGGTCAGTGTGTTGGGTGATTTGCACAGGGCCATCCTGGGCTCCGTCGAGGGCAACATGATGCCAATGCATCGCCTGTGGCTTGGTGTCTTTTCGGGTGGCGCGCCAGTCTTCCATAGCGTTCGGCATGGTCCAGATCGGAATGACCCGCACCGGGACCCCGTGGGCATTCAGGGTGACGGTAATCTGGCGCTGGCTGCGCAGGCAGCCGGCATACTGGCTGGCCAACGTTTCCGGATCCAAACTGGCATCCGCTGTTTCCGCCCAGGCATCAAAAGGCTGGAACAGCACTTCCACATGATGATTCAGGTAGGCCACCCGGCTGCCGCAATCGGTGACCGTCCAACGATCCTCATTGGGCGCGTACAGAGCGGTTTCCAATAAATCCCAAAGCTCCGGCAAGCCAACGTTCGTGAACTGTAGGCTTAGCATGGCAGACAGGTCGTTGGTGGTCAGGTATTGAGCGTGAACCAGATTGAAGCCGAACAGGTCGTTCAAGGCCAATGCGGTAGCAGCAGACGCCTGGCCGTTGCCCACCAAAACCTGCTCCAACTCGCGGCTGGCAGCGCTGATTTCTTCGGCAGGGCCGGCGAGTACCCAGGGCACGATTAATAGTGGTCCGGTCAGGCGATTGAGCGCTGGGTCAAGCGCTGGCTTGGGCATTTTGCCCTCCGCTGCGCCCAGCGCAAGACAGTAAGGCTGAAATGCACTGCCCTGACTTTCCCGATAAATGTCAGCCAGCGCTGAATGCACCGGAAACCCCGGCGACAGAATCTGGGTTTGGTCGTAAAGCGCAGCCGACAGAGCCAGCCCCAAACTGCGTACCTCCGGCATCATTTTGGCCAGGTCCGCAGTAACGGCGTCTATCAGTTTTTGGCCCTGCTCGCGGCTTAGCGGTGCAAGATCAGGCATTTGCTCAGTGGGGTCAATTTCGATGGCCAGCAGCGCGCTGACCGATGTGGTTTCACTCATGAAGCGGTTAACCTGTTGTTTTTGTTGGTGCGGTATTCGCGATTATGGTTCGTTCAGTGTTTCAGGTCGTCGGCCAGCCGTATGCCCGAGAACATCCACCGTTGATGGGGGTAAAAGAAGTTCCGGTACGTGGTTCTGGCATGTCCCTTGGGTGTGGCAAAGCTGCTTCCCCGCAGCACCATCTGATTGCACATGAATTTGCCATTATATTCCCCCAGCGCGCCGGGTGGGGCGCTAAATCCTGGGTACGGCTGATAGGCCGACTGGGTCCATTGCCACAGGGCACCGGTAAATTGGGGCCAGTGCGGGCCAGCGGGCAGGGGAACCAGGGTACCGTCTGGCTGACCCGCTTTGTGCGCCGAGTGCTCCCATTCAGCTTCGGTGGGTAAGCGATGACCCGCCCAGGAGGCGAAAGCGTCTGCCTCATAGAAACTGACGTGCGCCACCGGTCCCGCAAGGTCCAGGGGGCGAAGGCCGTTCAGTGTGAACTCCTGCCAGCCGCTATCGGTGCTGACCCAGTAAAGCGGCGCGCGCCAGCCTTCGGTGTTGATCACCGACCAGCCGTCAGACAGCCAAAGAGCCGAGTTCTGATAGCCGCCATCGTTGATAAACGCCAAATACTCTGCGTTGGTCACCAGCCGGTCTGCCAGCCTGTGAGGGGCCAGCAGAGTGGCGTGGCGCGGCATCTCATTGTCGAAGCAGAACGTGTCGCCGGGGTGGCCCATGCCGGATTGTCCACCGTCAACGTCAAGCCATCGGGACGGCCTTGCGGGCGGACTGGAAGGCGGCGGCGTTATTTTGTAGACGGGAAAGCTAGGGTTCTGGAACAGTACGTGCTTGATATCCATCAACATCAACTCCTGATGTTGCTGTTCATGGTTCAAGCCCAGTTCAATGATCGCCAGAGTGTCGGGCGAACAGGCGCCTTGTCCCAGCAGTTCGGCCACGTGACTGTCGACATGTGCGCGGTAGTTCAGCACCTGCTCAAGGTTTGGGCGACTGATCATGCCCCGGCGGTTTCGGGCAAACTGAGGCCCGACGGCGTTGTAATAGCTGTTAAACAGATGTTCGAAATGGGCGTCATACACTGAATATTGTGGGTCGCCGCGCAGCACAAAGGTTTCGAAAAACCAGGTGGTGTGCGCAAGATGCCACTTTCCTGGGCTCACATCCGGCATGGATTGAACCAACAGGTCCTCCGCACTTAAGTCGGCGGTAATGCCCAGCGAATGCTGGCGTACGCTGAAAAAGCGATTCAGCAGCTGGCTGGGCTCGATATGGGGTTGGGGTTTGGCTGTCACAGAGGAGATAACGGTTGCTCGTATCGGCCCACATTGTACCATTGCCGATTCTTGATTGAGGGCAGCATTTAGGTATGGACGCAGCAGCCAAAGAAGCAAAAGCGCTGGAGCGCGAATGGTTCTATCCCTTCGCCCTGCCCAGCGGAGCAACCACGCCCACCTATGACGGTGGACGATTGAACGCCGTTCACGACACTCGCATGCAAATGATGGATAGCGCCATTAATCCACTGCTGGGTGACAGTTTGGCCGGCCAGAGCGTGGTCGATCTTGCGTGCCATCAAGGGTACTTTTCTTTGTCCCTGGCCGCCCGGGGCGCTGAGCGCGTGCTGGGGGTCGATGCCCGACCGGAGCACATTGCTGATGCCACGCTGATGGCAGACTTGGGTGGTTATGACCAGTTTGACGGCAAGGTCAGCGATATACACGCGCTGGATACCGATGCCATGGGGACCTTCGATATAGTTCTGATGTTGGGTCTGATATACCACCTGGAAAACCCGGTGGGCGCCATTCGGACAGCCCACGCACTAACCGGCAAGGTCTGCCTGGTGGAGACTCAGGTGGTGCCTCACCTGTCGGGTAACGTGGACTGGGGAAATTATGAATTTGTCAGACCCCTGAAAGGCTGTTTTGGGATCATCGACGAGACCGAAGAAACCCACGGGCCGGAAGCCAGCACCCAGGGGATCTGTTTGGCGCCCAGCACTGAGGGGTTGCTGTGGATCATGCATAAGGTGGGTTTCAGCCGAGTGGAGCTATTGGTACCGCCGGCCGACGGCTACGAACAGCATCGCCACGGCAAACGGGTCATGGTCGCGGGATACCCTTGATCGCAATCACCGCATAGCGGATAGTTCTTATCAACCTTATCTAATGGTTCACTCATGACAGCTCAGCTACCGGTCGCCATATGCGGCGGCACCCGAATTCCGTTTTGTCGTAACAACAGCGCGTACGCCACCATTGGCAATCGTCAGATGGGTATTAAGGCCATGGGCGCACTGGTGGAGCAGTTTGGCCTGTCCGACCAGGTGGTGGGTGAGGTGGCTATGGGTGCAGTCATCAAACACAGTCGAGACTGGAACATGGCGCGGGAAGTGGCGCTGTCCAGCGGGCTGTCACCGCTTACTCCAGGAATTACCCTGCAACGGGCCTGTTCAACGAGCCTGGATGCGGCCATTTTGGTGGGCAATAAAATCGCCGTGGGGCAGATCGACAGCGGCATCGCTGCGGGTGCCGATACCACGTCTGATGTGCCTATCGTGTTTGGCGATGGTTTTGCTTCTCGGCTGCTGGCCACCGCTAGGGCGAAAACCCTGGGCCAGCGACTGAAGGCGTGGAAAGGCTTTCGCCTGGGCGATTTGAAACCCTCATTTCCTGGCGTGGAAGAGCCAAGAACAGGCAAATCCATGGGGCAGCACTGCGAAATGATGGCCCGTGAATGGGGCATTACTCGCGAGGCGCAGGATGAGTTGGCACTGGCCAGTCATCAGAAGCTGGCCGCAGCCTACGACGAAGGGTTTATGGATGGCCTGGTAGTGCCGTTTCGGGGTCTTGAGCGCGACGGCATCCTGCGCGCTGACAGTACCCTGGAAAAACTCTCGTCCTTGAAGCCAGCGTTTGACAAACGGTCCGGGCACGGAACACTGACCGCCGGTAATTCAACGTCACTGACCGATGGCGCCAGCGCGACATTACTGGCCAGTGATGCCTGGGCCAAAGAACATGATGTGCCGGTGCAGGCCTACCTCACCGCGTCGCGCACCGCTGCCGTGGATTTTGTCGCCGGCGAAGGGCTGTTAATGGCGCCGGCAGTGGCCGTGGCTGAGCTACTCAAGGCAACAGGGCTGACTTTCGACGACTTTGATTTCTTTGAAATCCATGAAGCCTTCGCCGCGCAGGTGCTGTGTACTCTGGCGGCCTGGGAGTCTGAAGAGTTTTGTAAAAACCGGTTGGGCCTGGATAAGGCACTCGGTAGCATTGATCGGGCCAAGCTGAACGTCAAAGGTTCCAGCCTTGCAGCAGGCCATCCGTTCGCTGCTACCGGTACCCGTATTTTGCCGGTGGCGGCAAAGTTGGTATCCCAAGCGGGTAAAGGCCGGGCTCTGATCTCCGTTTGTACTGCTGGCGGGATGGGTGTTGCGGCAATTGTCGAGTCTGCTTGACGCTCGTCGACCCGGTCCCGGGTCACTCGCCGGTCACTTTGCGGGTAATGTCCTTGATGCCGGCATTGTTCATCAATGCCATAAACTTCTCGCTCGCCATCAGCGTGGCCAGATCCCCCGCGGATACCGCACGCATGATGTCGGGATCTTCCAAAATCGCCTTCAGCTGGGGGTCGTTTTGCAGTTCGCTGATCATGGACATGGTGACGGAGTCGCCGGCCAGACCGCGCTGAATCTGCTGAATTTCCTGGTTGTGGTCTGAGCCATGGCGTTGTTGTGTGTCACTGCGCTGGCGACGATTGCCGTAGCTGATTGACTCAATGTCGGCTTCGGCCAATTTGATGGAACCCAGCGACTGACTGGTCACTGTGTAAACGCCGTTTCTCAGCGCCGAGACTTTGCCGTTCACTACGCTACCGTCTTTCAACGTCACCGTGGCAGCGCCGACGGGAAGTGATGCCAATAGTCCAATGATCAACAAGGACAACAAGAGTGAAGGAATATTCATGGCTCGACATTAGCGTCAATGGTGACTTCGATCCAGCGTTTTTCGGTCCCGGCGGCGCGGCGACGGCGACGGGCGGTGAGTGGTTGTTAACGCTGCGCCAACATGATGTCTGAATCCAGCGCCACGATGGTGGAATACACAATCTGGTCACCGGACAGGTGGAATTGGAAATCGCCCACCTTGCCCGATAGCAACCGACTGTCACTCAGGCTTAGATCAGGCAATCGAAAACGCCGCAGCCAGGGTTGGTTATTGCGGCCGTAGTCGAGCACGGCTACGTCGTTTTCACCCACCTGCCAGCCCTGTTGGTTGGCCCAGCCCACGGGTAAGTCCAGGTCAGTTACCGCGCCGGTGGTTAACGAGATTCTGGCCAAGTTGAGTCGTTGTGGGTCGAAAAAGTACACGTCGTTGTTCGGTCCGGCCTGCATATGCAGGGCCTGTCGATGGGCCAGTGTTTTGCGCCCACCGTCCGGACCCATTTGCAGCACCTGCCCGCCCTCACTCGCAATGGCCACCACCTGCTGTCTACCGACCTGAATCGCCGCGGTCACCGCGGGTTCGTTGCCGCTGCCATCGTGGTGCAGCAGTTTGCTCGGTCGGCCGTCCAGTGGAAAACGCCACAGGGTCAATTGGCCCTGGTACTGCTGGAGTGCGGTGACGTTCTGAAATTCGTTGTTCCAGCTTAACTGGGTCCACTGGTCGGTGGGCTGATCGGAAAGCTGCCGCAACTCTCCGCTATGGGGATTGCCTACCCAGATTTGCGGCGACCCGGATCGGTCGGAGACAAACGCCAGGAGGTTGCCGTCGAGCGACAGCGCGGGCGCATGGTCACTCCCGGTGGACTGAAAAGGGGCCGCGGAGGGGGCGTCGGTCGATAAGTTTGTCTGACGCAGCTCCGTGCGGGCATTCCAGCGTACATAAACCAGCTGATTGTTCAGTGGCCCTGGCGCCGGTTCGGTGCCGTTCTTGCCGTAGGGCAGAATACTCAGTTCGCCACTTCGAGTCAGCTTCATCAACTGCGCTTGGCCTTGGCGCAGCACGCTAAGCATGAGCGATTGGGAGTCTGCCTGCCAGCGCATTCCATAGACGTTATCCCCAGGCACAAACATCGGACGCAACGCCTGGCCCGGCTCAAGCAACACAATTTCGCTGCTTGGATTGATTCCTCGCCGAAAGGCAATCGCGCTGTTGTCCGGTGCATATCGACCGTCCAGTTCGTGGTAACTGTCGGTGCGCGGATAGGCCAGCAGCCGGTCTTCTCCCAACGCCAGCCAGTGTTCGTGCAGACGGATGCCATCGGGTTGAACCAGGCGGGAAAACAGCACGCGCTTGCCATCCGGGGAGAAATCCAACGTGGTGCTGAGATTGGTGGTTGTGAGTTCGCGCTCACTGCCGCTCTGCAGGTCCAGCAAGATTATTTGCCGTCGCTCTCCCAGCCTGGGCCCGCCGCGTAAGAACACTAACGATTGGCCGTCGGGCGAGAAATCAGGGACCGCTTCAAACTGCACCGAATGGGTCAGTTGGCGTGTTTTTCCTGAGTCTACCGGGCGAACAAACAGGTCGGTCTGCCAATCGTCGGCGCCTTGGGCAACATAGGCCAGGGTCTGACCATCTGGCGACAATACGGGTCCACGCTCGACGCCGTAATCGAAGGTAATTGCGCGGGCGGTATTCCGATCAGCCATCCGCGGGTCTGGCTGCACAGAAACAGCGGGGGTTCGCGCAAGCATCGCCAGCGTGATCACGCCAACAAGCACCAAGACGGCGCCCATGGGGCCAAAGCTGAGCGACGTCGTGGACATTGACGTTAGTGCCGTTTCAGGGGACACCAGTGCGCTGGCGGTAGCTGTTGCCTCTGCGCACGATAAGGCTTCGCGCCGCAGTCTATAGCCCACTCGCGGAATGGTTTGGATCACTTTCGCCTGGCGGGGGCTGTCGCCCATTGCGCGGCGCAATTCTGTTATCGCATGGGACAGCACCTCGTCCGTCGGCATGGAGTCTGCCCATACTGTTTGCAGTAGGTGACGCCGGGTCACCGGTTTTCCCGGCTGCTCATAAAGGGCGCGCAGCACCAGTGCAGATTTGTAGCTGATGGAGGTTTGCCCTTGGGCTGAACTGACGGTTAACGCGTCCAGGTCGACTTCGCACTGAGCGATCTGGATGACTCCTTGGCAGTTCAGTTCTGAGTTGGATGCAGCCGGCGTTGACATGGGCGTCTGATTACGTCGCTTTTCGTATGTGTCGCCACAGTTATAACCAACCCGGAAGAAAAACACACGTTTTTGCCGGTTTTCATCACACAAATCAGAACTTTTCAGAACTATTCAGACGCCAGCGGGCCTTTCGGCCTATGTCATGTTGCGAAAAATGCGGGTGCGCATTCGCCGTTCATAACTTGCCCTGCTTAATCAGGAGTTTTCAGGCCCTAACGCCCAGCATGCTCTCGGGCCTGCGATGGCAGTGCCAGCGACCAATCCTAAGAAGGAGTGCACCACCCATGACATTCAACCAGCGGCCCCTGACCCGGGCCATCCACACCGTGATCCAAAGCGGCTTGCTGGCGGCAACTACGCTGCCCGTGTTTGCTCAGGATCAGGATGAATCTGTTGACCTGGACCGGGTCACTATTACCGGTTCGAGAATTAAGCGCGCGGACGTCGAGAGCGCATCGCCGGTTTTTGTGATTCAACGTGAAGACATCGAGCGCTCTGGACTGACGTCTGTCGGCGATCTATTGCAGGACCTGCCCATTGCTGGTGCCGCACTCAACACACAATTTAACAACGGCGGCAACGGTGAAACTCGGCTGGATTTGCGCAACCTGGGTTCCAACCGGCTGTTGGTATTACTCAACGGCCGGCGCTTTACCTCAAACCTGGGCGGCATTGTCGATCTGAATAACTTTCCGGTTGCCATCATTAAGAGAATTGAAATTCTCAAAGACGGCGCCTCATCCATTTATGGTTCGGACGCCATTGCCGGCGTCGTGAACATTATTACCCGGGATGATTTTGAAGGTCTGCAGGCGAACGCTTACATCGGCCAATACGAGTCAGAAAACGATGGCGAAATTCAATCCTTCGATTTTTCTGTGGGTTCAACCTCAGAACGCGGCTCGGTGTTCTTTAACGCCTCCTATGTGCAGGCTGAAGATGTGTTCTCCGGAGACCGAGCCATTTCGGCAGAACCTCAGTTTGGCACCGGCAACGCCTTTGGGTCCTCGGGAACGCCCCAGGCGCGATTCGGTTCATCCTCGCTGGGTTCGTTTTCATTAGCCACTGACCCCGGAGCGAACGTCACCGGTCCAGGAGGTTTAGGTGCTGCCGCTTTTCGGCCCGCCGACTTTTCCTTCGGTGCCCCTGGAAGCGGCGCTGATCGCTTTAACTTTGCCCCAGACAACTATCTTTTGACGCCCCAGGAGCGCACGAACATCTTCACCCAGGGCAGCTATGACGTCACCGACGATGTCCGTCTGAGTGTTGAAGCCAGCTTTAACAACCGAAAATCTGAGCAACTGCTGGCGCCGACGCCGCTGTTTTTGGGCTGTTGCGGGTTCGGCGCTAACCTTGCGGCGAACGTGCCCATCTCTGCTGGCAACAGCTTTAACCCCTTTGGTATCGATTTTGACCCGGCGAGCTACATATTGGGCCGTCGCTTGGTAGAAGCGGGCCCGCGGATTAATACCCAGGATGTGGATAGCTACCGTTTTGCGGTGGCCCTGGAAGGCGCCTTCCAAGTTGGCGATCGATATTTTGACTGGGACGTGGCTTATGGCTATGGCGACATTGATCGAACCAGCCGCAACGCGGGTAAGGTGAATATTCAGCGTGTACTGCAAGCGCTGTCGGGCCAACCCTGTAGAGACAACGCGTTCAGTGACGGTTGTGTTGAACTCAACCTATTTGGTGGGCAGGGGCCAGACGGGCAGGGCACCATTACCCCCGCCATGCTCAATTACATTCTGTACAACGAAAATGAGGCGTTCGGAAACTCCCTTATCAATTACACCGCCAACGTGAGCGGTGAAATTCTGGAGCTGCCGGCAGGGCCGCTGGGTCTAGCCCTGGGCGTTGAGCATCGAGAGGAAGAAGGTTTTGATTCTCCAGATGCCTTGGTGTCTGCCGGGATCACCTCGGGCAATGCGCGTCAGCCCACCTCTGGCGCGTTCAGCGTTGATGAGTTTTATCTGGAAATGGCGGTTCCGCTGCTGCAGGGCGTAACCGGCGCTGAACGACTGGACTTGTCACTGTCCAGCCGTTGGTCAGACTACGACACGTTCGGCGACACCATCAACTCCAAGGTAGGCATTGAATGGCAGCCCATCGACGATCTGCTGCTTCGCGCTACCTTCTCAGAAGGTTTTCGAGCGCCGTCTATTGCAGAGCTGTTTGCGGGTCGGGGTGATGCGTTTCCCCAGTTAACCGATCCTTGCAACTCCTTTGATTCTGATGGCGACGGAACTGTGGACACGGTCCCCGCATTGCCAGGTTGCGGCGGCGTTCCCGCAGGCTACCAGCAGGCGAATTCGCAAATCCGCATTACCCAGGGTTCTAATCCGGATTTAACCCCGGAAACTGCTGAGTCGTTCACGTTGGGTTTTGTGTACAGCCCAAGCTGGGCTGACGGGCTGGACTTGACTGTGGACTATTACCGCATTGAGCTGGATAACACGATCACCACCGTCGGCGCCGCAACCATCCTCAACAGCTGTGCGAACACGGGCGTGGTGTTGTGCGATCTGATCAGTCGCAGTTCGTCGTCCGGCGCAATCTTAGATCTGCTAAACGCGGGCACGAATATTGGTGGTTCGGAAGTTGAAGGTGTTGACCTGTTGATGAGCTACTCGTTCCCGGAGAGCGATTTTGGTTTCTTCCGTGTGGTGTGGGATTCGGCCTATCAGGGCACCAATGAACTGACCGTTCTGGCCAACGATGGATCTGGCGACTTCGTCACCGCCAATCGCCTGGGGTTCAACATTGGTGACGGCGCCTTTACCCGCTGGAAATCGAGCCTGGACGTGAACTGGAGCTACGGCAACTGGGAAGCGTCCTGGGGTGTGCAGCACATCAAGGGGTCGGAAGAAGTGTGTGAGGCCTCTGCTGCGCTAAACGGACCATTGTCCGGGGCCTTCGGTTTTTGTAACGCCGGGCCCGACTCCGATGACTCCGGCTTCCAGGACAATCGTCGCATTGGCTCCACGACGTATCACGATGTGCAGGCCTCTTACTATCTGGGCGAGTACGACACCCGGATAACCCTGGGTGTGAACAACCTGTTCGACAAAGGTCCACCCATCTCGGTGACCGCGTTTGCCAACAGTTTTAACGTCGCGGACTACCGGGTCCCGGGCGTCTTTCCCTATGCGCGCATCACGGTGGATTTCTAACATAAGTCCCAACCCATAAAGATCTACCAGTAGGAACCCGGGCCTTCGGGCCCGGCAGATCGCCCCGCGCTTTACTCTGACCCCACTCCCCTTATTCGCCGACGAACGCTGCTACGGGTGTCCTATCGCCATAGCCCCGGCCAGGGCCAGGCTCATGCTCGGTCAGTCGCACATACATCTCAAAGTAGTCCCGGATCCGGCTGACGTAGTCGGTTACCTGGCTGGCATCCAAATCCTGGTAGCGCGGTTGCTTGGGCAGCTCCGTCATCGCGTGCTCGACATGACCAAACCATCGTCTTGGGTCGTGGCCCTGGCGAGCGGCCAGCTTGCGCGCTGCTATGACGTGGGATAAACCGCCGTTGTACGCAGCCAAAGAAAACCAGGTGCGATCTCGAATATCCAGATCCTCTTCAAACTGACTGCGCACCCAATCTAGATATTTCACCCCGCCATGGACCGAAGACTGAGGATCAAACAGGTCTGAGATGCCCATTTGTTGGGACGCAGCGGTCTGCAGTTGCATCAGCCCTTTGGCGCCGGAGCGCGAGACGGCATTGGGATCAAAGCGGCTTTCTTGCAGCATGATGGCCAGAATCAGTCGCCAGTCGAAGGCGTAGTAGCTGGCATACCGCTGGGCCAGTTCATCGAAGGGAGAGAACCGATGATCGCGCTGAAACACTGCCACCGCGCTGCGCAGATTGTCGCTGGCAGCCGAACCAGAAAAGTATTTGCCACGACTGATTCGCACCCGGCGCTGGCTGGCTTTGCTGGAGAGAAACTCATTGATTACGGCGGTGAGCTGGGGTGTGTCATCACGCATCGCCCACACTCTGGGCGTGGTTTGGTCCAGCGTCATCAGGCTGACGATATCGCTGCGCCACAGGGATTGCAGCTGGAACTCGTGATCATCAACTACCGCAAAATCGGCTTGTCCTTGAATAACCGCCTCAACGAGTTGTTCTGCGCTGAATGCTTGGGTTTGAACTTGCGCACTGATGCCGGCTTTGGTCAGTTGCTCAAAGTGGGCGCGATAGGGGCTCTTGCCGGCAACAAGTACGCGCTTCTGATGAAAATCCAGTGGCCCCAGGCGGTGGAAGCGACCCTTGCGGCTGACCACTCGCCCGCCGGTATTAAGATAAGGAATGCTGGCTACAGTGGTTTCCGTCACCATTGTAGAGGGCAGCAGTGCCGCCGCCAGATCCGCTTCGCCCCTTTCCAGGCGCTCCATCATTTCCTGGCGATCTCGCGCAATGACCATTTCCAGACCGATGCCGTGGGTGCGGGCAAAGGCTCTGGCCAGGTCATAGTCAAACCCCATGAAGTGTCCTGACCAAGCGAAATACGTTTCTGGGCGATACAGAGTGACCAGACGTAATCGCCCTCGTTGTTTAATTTGCGGCCAATCGCTGTGGTCGACGTACAGCGCGGCGCGCGTTAGCGAGCGCTCACGGAGAAAATCGTCCACTTTTTTCAGCAGTACCCGGTCGGCGCTGCGCACCACCCAGCTAAGCGCGACCTGATCGCGGAGTCGATGGCGGGGTTTGAGTCCGCTGATTTCTGTATCGGTAAACTCGTGGGCATAGGCTAGCGAAGCGGATAGTTCACCCCGTGCTACCTGGGATAACAAACTGAATCGACTCGCGCGCACTGGCGCTACGGACAGGCGTAACTTGTTGTTAGCTTTCTTCAGCGACAGCGCCTGATGCCAGGCATCGGAGGCGAAATGAACGGTCAGCGGGGCAGACTCACTGTCTGACGTGGTGATGTAGGGGCTGGTGACTCGCCAAAGATCGGCGTGTCTAACTGGCAAGGTGTGGGTGAGACCAGCGGGTAGGGGGCGGGCCTGAGACAGGGGTTCAATGGCAACGTCGATGTCGCCATCGCGGAGCGCTTTGAGCAGCGCGTCTACCCCGACATAATCAATGAAGTACGCCCTGGCGTTGAGTCTTCCGGCCAAATTCAGGGCCAAGACTCGCTCTTGGTCTGCGGTAGATGAAGCCGGCGCCATTTGGCCAATGCGAAGTTCGCCAGAGGCTTTGATGCGGTTGATCGTCTCGAACGCTAGCGCAGGGCAGCCGAGCATCAGTATGCCGGCCAGACTGATAATCAGCATGGCCATCAGGCAACGTCGGATTGTGTTTTTTCCTGCCAGGGCGGCAGGAACCTGCGCATCCATCGCGGTTACCAGTAAGACCCCGGGCAGGCGATACTAGACTGCCAAGGGAATAAATTCCAGTTTTATTAGATGCTTGCGCAGGCTTTTTCGGCAGGTTTTGCGGATCGCTAGAAAAGCTTGAAGTTGCCCATAGAACCACCGCTGCGCTTGCGTTTGGCACGCCTGGATTTGATTCGGCCATGCAGTCGTTTGCGCCGATTGACGACAAAATCTTCTCTCGCCAGCTCGCTTTCCTTGATGCCGCGATGGGCCGCCTCGGCACTACGGTATACGCAGAAGTCCCGATAGGCTTCAATTTCGTGCTGCAGCTCGCGCACCGCCAGTTCAATCATGATGGCGTCATCAAGAAATCCCAGGCCCGGAATTTCGTCGGGTATCAGGTCTTCCGGGTCGCTGAAGTAGGCCAGGGCGCTCATCACGCGCTTGCGGTCGGCAGCGGGCAATGCCCAACCCTCGTCGCCGACCATATCAATCAATATTCGAAGGCGAGACAGCCGGTCTGTAATAAAATTTGGCGCTTTTTTCGCATTGACCTGGCTCAGCAGTTCACCCGCGGCCTTAATAATGGTGGCATCGTCGGTTTCTTTATGCGCCTTGATGGCGCGACGCATTACCCCGCGAAAGTGGTTCAGATCGGTATCGCTGAGATCGAAGGTAATGCGTAAAGACATGCTGTTGGCCTGTGTGAGAAATTGTCCTGTCAGCGTAACCCTGTGGCGCTTGGGCCGTCAATGAAACCGACGCGCAAACGGTTGAGCCTTGCCGTCAGAAAAGGGGTCAGCCGTAGTCGACAGTCATGGCGTTGGCTCTCCGCGACCGGGTGATCACCTCTGCGAGTGAGGTGATGCCGGTCACAATGTCGTCTTTGGATGGTCCTGAAAAACTCAATCGGCAATATCGAGCGCCCTGTTCAGCATTGGGAAAAAAGGGGGCTCCGGGAATGAACGCCACATTGCCTTCGGCGATCGCTTTTCTCATCAAGTCCACAGCGTTGAATCCTTCGGGCAGGGTTAACCAAACGAACATTCCACCATCAGGCTTTGTAAACTGCACATCGTCGGGCATCACCGATTGCAGGGCATCGATCATGCAGTCACGTTTCTGGCCATAGTGTTGGCGCAGCGATGACACATGGTCGTCATAGCAGGCGTCGGCGGCCTGTTTCACCAGCATTTGATTAAGCATTGGCGAATGCAGATCTGCGGCCTGTTTCATGATCACGACTTTGTCCAAAAATGCTCGAGGCGCCGCTATCCAGCCGACTCGAAGCCCCGGCGCCAGCGTCTTCGAAAAAGTACCGACGTGAATGACGAGATTGTCAGGGTACTTTTCGCCAACGTGGTTATTGCTCGAGTTATTGTCCAATGCCATGAGCGGCGGCATATCGTCACCGCGGTAACGTAACTGCTGGTATGCCGCATCATCGACAATGGGAATCCCGTACTTTCTCGCGCAGGCAATGAGCTGCTGGCGTCGAAGGAGCGACATGGATTCCCCCGTTGGGTTGGAAAAATCCGTCACGGTGTAGAAGAATTTGGGTTTTTGCGCGAACACGTCTTCCAGCGCACTCACTATGGGCCCTTCATCGTCCAACGGTACGCCGACGACGTTCGCGCCCTGACTCCTGAAAATCTGCAGCGCGCCAAGATAGGTGGGCTGTGCCACCGCAACAGTTTCTCCGGGCGAAACCAACGTTCGACACACCAGATCCAATGCCTGCTGTCCGCCGCTGGTTATCTGGATATCCTGGCTCTGGAGTGAAACGCCCAACTGCCCCAGGTGGCTAGAGAGCCATTGTCTCAGCGGCAAGTAGCCCTCCGACGGTCCGTAGTTCAATGCCGTCCTTCGTGTCTCTGGGTGATCAAGGATTTGGCTGCTGCATCGGCTGAATGTTTCATAAGGAAACAAATCGGGATCGGGCATGCCGCCTGCAAAGGAAATAACGCTCGTTCCACTGATGCTCTTAAACAGCTCTCGTATCAGTGATGGTTGCGATGAAGCCGCGTGGGGTTGGACGCCGGCCGTCAGAATTTGTGCGGGTGTTTGAATACTCACGAAGCGGTGAGGGAGAAAAACATTTATCTAAACATCTGCGTGCGTTAACCGAAAACCAGCGTAGGGGACGCGCCGGGCGATAGCAAGTGGCGTCGATGCTAAGTCGCCTAGTCGGTGGGAAAAAGCACTAGTCACACCGGTTAAAACGCACGTGGCTTAAGGCGATTACGGCGCCATCCTTGCGGCCCGCCTGCCATCAATTCATGGGTTCCTCGAAACCGTCGCTAAACACCACTTCCGCCAGCCCGAGGGCGGTCAGATCAAAGGTGTAGGGGCTTTCGTCCGGATCATTGCTGGTAATGGTAATCCGACCCCCAATCTCCATCCCAATCACCGGGGTGAACGTGACGGCAAATTCGGCGGTTTCACCCGCTGCCACCGTGCTGGCCGGTGGGCTGCTGATGGTGTAGCGAAGAAAGCTGGTCTCAATACCGGTGATGTTGAGAGTGTCGTTGCCGGTATTGGCTATGGTGAAAGTGCGGGTCACGCTGTCGCCCACCAGGACTCCACCGAAATCCGTTCCATCTGCCGGATCGGGCGTGGTATCGCCGTCCGGGATGTCCAAGGCGTTGCCGCTGATGCTGATATCGGGCGCCAGGACGTTGCCGGCGACGTCAAAGGTGAATGGATTGTCGTCAACGTCGTTGTTGGCAATAGAAATTGTGGCTGAAGCGGGGCCCGCTGAGCTTGCCAAGAACGCCACATCGATGCCGCTGGATTCAGCTGGGTTGACCGCGTCAGAGCCGGTGCGAGTGACGGTGAAGGCGGGATTGCTGGATTGCAGCGTGCCCAGCACCAGCACTTCGCTGCCGGTGTTACGAATGACGAAGCTGCGAATGACGCTAGCGTTAATCGACACGTTGCCAAAGTCGGTGCCATTCGCGGTGTCGGGCGTATCGTCGCCGTTGTTGATGACATCGCCGTTACCTGACACCTCGATATCCGGGCCGATGGCGGTAACCGAAACGCTAAAGGTAAAGGGGCTTTCATCCGGATCATCGTTGGGGATGGTGACCACGCCGCTAGCCGTACCAAAACTCACGGGTTGTCCTGTAATGCGAAACAAGGTGTCTTCATCGGCTCCCAGTGCCGTGTCGTCCGGCTGGATGTCCACTGTGAAAACGCCGCCGCTGACCGTGACTGGCCCGGTTAAGTTGATGGTGCCCAAGCCGACGTTGCGGATGTCAAAGGACCGCGATACTGATTCGCCGAGGGTGACGTTGCCAAGGTTCGTGTTGTCCGCCAGGTCTGGCGTGTCGTCGCCGTTGGCGATCTCGGTGTCGCTGCCGCGGACGCGGATGTCCGGTGAGCGGGCCTCACCGCGCAGCGCAAAGGTGTAGGGGTTTTCGTCGGCATCGGTGTTGTCGATGCTGACCTCACCGGCCACCTGACCTTCAGCGTTTGGGTTGAAGGTAACCGCGAAGGTGGTGCTGGCTGCAGGCGCTATCGTGGTAGCGGGCGGGCTGGTGACAGAAAACCCGCTACCGCTCACCGTCACGCCGTTAATGGTCAGTTCGCCGTCGCCGGTATTGGCGATGGTAAACACGCTGATGACGGACTCGCCGGTGGCAATGGCGCCAAAATCGGTGCCGTCTTCCGGCGTGGCTGAGTTATCGCCATCTTGAATGTCGAAGCTGTTGCCGCTGACGGCAATCTCCGGGCTGATCCCGGTGCCGCTAACGGTGAAGGTGAACGCATCGGTGGGGATACCAATATCCTTGAAGATCAACACGGTGGAGTTTCTGACGGCGGCCGTATCGGTGTTAAACGACACGTCAAAAGTGGTGCTCTCGCCAGCGGTTAGTTCCGTGTCCGCGGGTTGGGCGCTGATGCTAAACGCGCCGCCGACGGCAATTGGGCTGGTTAAGTTGATGGTGCCCAGGCCGCTGTTGGCGATGGTGAAGGTTCGGGTCAGGGTGGCGCCCACCGCCACCTCGCCGAAGTTGGTATCGTCGGCAGCGGACGGGGTGGTATCGCCTTCGCTGATGATGAGGCCGTTGCCGCTGACGTCCAGCTGGGGAACCGTGACCTCAAAGGTGTCCAGCTGTTGGGCTGAATCGGCGCCGTTAGGGGTTGGGCTTGCGGTATCAAATACCTCGCCGGCGGCCAGCGACAGTGTGTAAGTGCCGTTTTCCGCTGCGTCCCAGAAGCCGCCGGGTGGGATGATTCGGTAATCGCCGGTGAGGGATCGCCCACCGTTGCTCACGTTGCTGGTTCCCAGAAATTCGATGGGCGCGGCGGGGCTGATCTGAATGTTGTCCACACCAAGGGTGCTTTGATCGATGGGAGCATCGTCAGCGAAGTTGACGGAGAACGTCTCCTGACCAAAGATTCCGGTGATGTCGCCCGGCGCAAACGACAACCCGGCGCTGGGCGCAAAGATGTCGACAAATTCGAAGGCGCCCAGATCACAGGTGGCGGTGCCGTCCCCATCGCCGTCGATGGGCCGTGGCATGCCGGTCTGATCGGTAGTGAGGGTTGCGGCGTCGCAAGACGTCTGGTTGCCGGCGTCAACCACTGGGCTGAGCGGCAGCACCGCATGGGTTTGCGTTGGCCCGCCGTTGTCCGCCAGGGTGGCGGCCAGCGCTGGAGCACCGGAGAGCCCGGCGCTGCACGTGCCGTCTTCGATCAGGCTGGTGGTTGCGGTGATGCCCGATCCGGAACACTCGACGCTGCCCACGTTACGGGCCAGTACGGAATTGATCAGGCTAACGGTGGTAGCACTGGTCGCAAAGACGCCACCGGCAAACCCACTCGGCAGTACGTTGTCTACAACGGTGGTGTTTTCGATGGTGTGGGTGCCGCCGTTCATGTAGATACCGCCGGCCTGGGCAGGGTCCAAATTGAGGCTCTGGTTGCCTGAGATGGTGCTGTTCACAAATCGGGTGATGGTAGAGCTTGGGCTGATAGCAAACATGTGGACGCCGCCGCTGCCAAAGGCGGATTCGTTGCCGCTGATAGTGGTGCTTGACACCGTCAAGTTGGTGGCCGGAACAACATAGAGCCCGCCGCCGACGCCGCTCATCCCGCTGCTGCCAGCGGTATTGCCTGAGATGGTGCTGTCGGTGATGGTGGCGGTGACGCTTTCCACCTGCACGCCACCGGCGTTGCTGCTGGCCTCGTTGCCGGTGATCAGGCAGTTATCGATGCGCAGCAGGTTTGCTGAGGTGGTAGAGATGGCGCCGGCGTCGGAATTGGAAATGTTGTTGGCGATGATGCAGTTGCTGATATCCAGCTCGGGGGCGCTAGGCGCCTCCCCAGGCGAGGAGACGATACTGATCCCGGCTCCGTCGTTGTCGGAGCTGTTGCCAGAGATGTCGCAGTCATCGATGGTCAAACTGCCGACGTTGTAAATGCCGCCGCCGCTGCGAGTGGTGTTGTTGTTGACAATCGCGCAGTCGCT